>NZ_JBCMJM010000005.1:0-99542 GCF_050457485.1 Gottfriedia acidiceleris | reverse complement strand
TTTTTATAAACTTTTATAAATCACAGTGGTTAACCTCCTATACTTTATTTAGTCAAGGGAAGATATTCGCCTAAGGTTATATATGTGCAAGTCAGAATCATATCAAACGATTAACAAACGATAAAAAAAGAACACATAGCATATATGTGTTCTCTTTTTCAGAAATTATTTTAAGTTTTCAGGGTTTAATCCTTTTAATTCTTCGATTACGAAAAGACCATCTTTACGGATTAAAACGTCATCGAAATAGATTTCTCCTCCACCATATTCAGGACGTTGGATACAAACCATATCCCAGTGGATATTTGAGTTGTTACCGTTGTAAGCTTCATCATAAGCTTGACCAGGTGTAAAGTGGAAGCTTCCATCAATTTTTTCATCGAATAAGATGTCTCCCATTGGGTGTAAGATGTATGGATTTACACCAATTGCGAATTCACCGATAAAGCGTGCACCTTCATCTGTATCAAAGATTTTATTGATACGCTCAGTGTCGTTAGCAGTTGCTTCAACAATTTTACCTTCTTTGAATTTAAGTTGAACATTTTCAAAAGTAAATCCATTGTTAGGAGATGGCGTGTTGTAAGAAAGTGTACCATTTACTGAATCACGAACAGGCGCTGTAAATACTTCACCATCAGGAATATTCATTTCACCAGCACATTTAATAGCTGGGATATCTTTAATTGAGAATGTAAGATCAGTTCCAGGACCTTTAAGTTGAACTTTATCTGTACGGTTCATTAATTCAACAAGAGCATCCATTGCTTTGTCCATTTTACCGTAATCTAAATTACATACATCAAAATAGAAATCTTCAAATGCTTCAGTGCTCATTTTTGCTGATTGAGCCATTGAATCAGTTGGGTAACGTAGTACAACCCATTTAGTTTTTGGAACACGAATTGCTCTATGTACTTTTTGGCCTACAGTTTTACCATGGATTTTAGTTTTTTCGTCTGGTACATCAGAAAGTTCATTAATATTAACACCTGAACGTAAACCGATATAAGCGTCCATATCTTTCATTACATTTGCTTCGTATTCTGCTACTTTATTAAAGTGTTCTTCAGTAGCACCCATTAATAATGCGCGATCTACTTTATGATCCTTGATTGATACGAAAGGAAAGCCACCAGCAGCATATGCTTCTTTAACTAAAGCTGTAACTAATTCAGTTTCAAGCTTAAAGTTTTCAATTAAGATTTTCTCTCCTGGTTGTAATTTTACTGAGTAATTGATTAAGTTTTTAGCTAATTTTGAAATACGTGGATCTTTCATTGAAAATTCCCTCCAATAATTATAACTATATACCTATTGTAAACTATTTAGTCAGTTTTGTTTACTAAAGTATTCTTTTTTTACTAAAGAATTTGAAAACTTGTTTTACGACTAGTTTAGTGTTTGGTAAAATTTGTAGTATAATACCAAATAAGTGATTAAATTTGTGGAAGGCTATGAAGGAAAGGGGTTATTTCGAATGGATTTAATTTCTATTAGTGCATTAATCGCAGCAGTTGCATTTGTGATTTTAGTTGTATTTATTAGTCGTACTTTATTCCGACTAGAAAGGGTATTTAGAGGTGTAGAGTCTACTATTGCTGAAACACAAAAAGATTTACATAATGTTTGTGTTGAAGCCGTTCAATTAGTACATACTTCGAATCATTTAGCAAATGAGGCTAAAATTTTTGTGAATAATTCGAATGAACTTACGAAAGATATGCGTGAACGAGCAAAATCCCTTGATGTATTAGCTAAATCAGTCGAAGAAGTCGGAGTTACAATCTCAGAAATGAATGAAAAAGTACGAGATACTGCTAATAATGTATCGAATACTGTAAAAGTTAGTACTGAAAAAATGTCCCAATTGGTAAATTGGGGAAATACAGCAATGGATTTATGGGAAAAGTACAAAACGAAGCGTGAGGGAAAAAAGAGAAATGGTAAATCGAATATCAACGATTCAACAGTTTGATGAACTAATTAACAACGATGAGAAATTTGTGTTTTTAAAGCATAGTACAACATGCCCAATTAGTCATGCAGCTTATACTGAATTCTTAGCATTTGCATCTGCGTATGAGAATGTACCATTGTATTTTTTACAAGTTCAAGATGACAGAGAATTGTCTAACTATATTGCTGAGAAAACGGCAATTAAACATGAATCTCCTCAATTATTTATTTTTGAAAATGGAGAAGCAGTTTATAATACTTCTCATTTTTCAATTAAGAAAGATTCAATTGAAAATGCTTTATTAAAAAAATAAAAAAACTGCACCTTAAAATCGTAACTTAAGGTGCAGTTTTTTATGTTGTTTGAAAAATACACAAAAAGTTTGATACTCAGACTGATTGAAAACGTTTGCCTTTCGAGGCGCGAAGTTACCTTTGTCGGTAATGAGCACCGGAGGCAGGTGAAGCAACGAAGAAAGCGAGCGTTTGACGGGCAGTCTTTAGATTTATTCTACGTCAAAACCAGCAGCTTTCCACGCCGCAGTACCACCATCGATATATGCTACATCAGTGAATCCCATTTTTTTAAGTAAATAAGCTCCTAAAGATGCTTGGCCACCTGCACCACATGTAACAAGAACAGGGCGATTTCGATCTGCTAATTTAGGCTCGCGTAAATGTTCTGGTAATTCTAAATCAGCACGGATTGGTAGCATTCCAAGTGAGATATTCAAACTGCTTGGTATTAATCCGCATGCACCAGCATCAGCTGCGTCTTGTACATCAATTACTAATGTTTCAGGATTAGAATTAATTTTTTCACGAGCATCTGCTGAACTGATTCCTTGAACATTGTCACGTGCTTCTCCAACCATTTGTTTAAAAGTAATTGCCATTTTTACTCCTCCAGTATAATGAAAATAGAAATCCCTAAATTTGGAAATCTCATCTATACAATACACCGAAAGTCTTATGCAATTCAAATTGATGGAGCAAATCATAGAATTTATAGGAAAAAAGTAATGGGAAAATAAAATTAAAACAAGGGAAATGAAGTTAGGTGCAGAAATTATTTATAGTTAAATTATTTTTACATATAAAATCGAGCGTTGAAAGAAGGAGTAAATATGCAAGAAACATATAAATTTAAAACATCAAATCAGCATTTGCATGCATCTTTTAGTAACGAATATGTACCAATTCAATTCATTCGTTCTGGTGATTCGATTGAATTTGATACGATTGATATCGGGTGGGGGTATTCGCATCATAATGGAGAAAGAATAAGATTCGAGTCAAGGGAAAAGGAAGAAGAATGGGGTCATCCTATGATTGGTCCAATTTTTGTAGAAGGTGCTAAACCGGGGATGACTCTTGAAATTAAAATAAACGAATTAAAAGCTGGCTGGTACGGCTGGAATTGTGCAGGTGGTAAAAAGAATTGGCAAAATAACGCATTAGGTATTTCAGAAGAACTAGAAGTGACATTAAATTGGCTAATCAATGAAAAAAACAATACAGCGAAGACTACAATAAGAGATATGGAAGTTTCGGTACCATTAGTACCATTTTTAGGAGTCCTAGGTACAGCTCCATCTGAATCGGGTGTTCATTCAACTATACCACCGAGATATTGTGGGGGAAATATCGACTGTAAGGAGTTGGTTGAAGGTAGTACTTTGTATTTACCTATAGCCGTTGAAGGAGCACTTTTTTCTGCGGGTGATGGACACGCTGCACAAGGAGATGGTGAAGTATCTGGACAAGCGATCGAATCTCCATTTGATAAAGTGAATCTAACTCTTACAGTAAGAAAGGACATGCAGATTAATATGCCACGAGCTAACACACCAGCAGGGTGGCTTACATTTGGCTTTGATGAGGACTTAAATATAGCAACTAAAACAGCATTAAATGGTATGGTCGAGTTAATTCAAGAGCTATATGCTATTGAAAAAACAGAAGCAGTTGCTTTAGCTAGTGTTTGTGTTGATTTGAGAATAACTCAAATTGTTAACCATGTTAAGGGTGTCCATGCTGTTTTGCCTCATAATATTAATATCACTTCAATTTATAAAAATGAATAGATTTGAAAATTGGAGGTTAGTTTAATGCCTTTTTGTACTTTAAATAATGTTGACATAAACTATGAAATAATGGGAGAAGGAAAACCAATCGTTATGATTCATGGGTTTACTCCAGACTCCAGATTAATGCAAGGTTGCATGGAACCGATTTTTACTAAGAAAAACGGTTATAAAAGAATTTACTTTGATCTTCCAGGTATGGGTAAAACAAAGGGCGATACAAACATTAATACGACAGATGATATGCTGAACATAGTCTTAAAGTTTATTGATACGATCATACCAGGTCAATCATTTTTATTAGCCGGAGAATCTTATGGGGGATATTTAGCACGTGGAATTATTGCTAATAGACCTGAAAAAGTAAAAGGTGCTGCTTTTATTTGTCCGGTGATTATTCCTGAATTTGAGAAAAGGTTGCTCCCAAGTCATACAATCATAGTGGAAGATAAAACTTTCATGAATCAATTAAATGAACTTGAAGAAACTGATTTTCGTTCAAACAATATTGTTTTAGATAAGAAAACTTGGGTCCGTTATAAAAATGAAATTGCAAGCGGATGTTCAATCGCCGATCAAGAATTCCTATCTAAAATAAAGAAAAACTATGGATTTTCATATGAAATAGATGCAATTAAGTTTAATGCTCCTAGCGTATTTTTATTAGGTCTACAAGACTCGGTCGTAGGATTTAAAGACGCATTTACTATTCTTGAAAAATTTCCAAGAGCAACATTTGCAATTTTAGATAAAGCTAGCCATAATCTTCAAATAGAACAAGAGGATCTATTTTACTCGCTGATCACTGAATGGTTAGACAGAGTATTAGAAGTAGAACAAGGACGTACTATTACTAATAATTAAGTTAAAAAAGAAGAGTTATTTTTTATAACTCTTCTTTTTTATTTGGTCTCGCAACTATCCCCAACAAGAATACAAAATATTCACTAAAAAAACATTTTATTAAAATAATGCTCATGTTTTGATTAGCTTTCAATAAAGTGTCATAATAACAAATGAGATATTGGTATTTGCAAGGAGGATTTAATTTGACTAAAAATGATTTAGAACAACTTAGAATTGAAATAGACGAAATTAATCATCAAATATTTGAGTTATTAAATAAAAGAGGCGAAATCGCTAAGAAAATTGGAATAGCAAAAATTGATCAAGGCGTTAAACGTTATGACCCGGTCAGAGAACGTAAGATGCTAGATCATATTGCCGAAATCAATGAAGGTCCGTTTAGTACGGCTACCCTCCAACATATTTTTAAAGAAATTTTTAAAAGTAGCTTAGAACTTCAAGAAGAAGACGATAAAAAAGTTCTTCTTGTTTCAAGAAAAAGAAAATCAGAGAACACGATCGTTAATGTAAATGGCGTTAATATTGGTGATGGAAGCCCAATTATTATTGCTGGTCCATGTGCAGTTGAGAGCTATGAACAAGTTGATTCTGTAGCGAAAGTGTTAAAGGAACAAGGAATCAAAATTATGCGTGGTGGTGCATTTAAACCACGTACTTCTCCTTATGACTTCCAAGGGCTAGGTGAAGAGGGATTAAAGATTTTAAAAGAAGTTGGCAAAAATCATGGGTTGGCAATTATTAGTGAAATAGTAAGCCCAGAACATATTGAAATGGCATTAGATTATGTTGATATCATTCAAATCGGCGCAAGAAATATGCAGAACTTTGAATTACTAAAAGCAGCAGGTTCTGTAAATAAACCAATCTTATTAAAAAGAGGTTTATCAGCGACAATCGAAGAATTCATTTATGCAGCTGAATACATCATGTCAGAAGGCAATCAAGAAATTATTTTATGTGAACGTGGCATAAGAACTTATGAAAAAGCTACGAGAAATACATTAGATATAACAGCTGTTCCAATTTTAAAACAAGAAACACATTTACCAGTATTAGTAGATGTTACACATTCGACAGGTAGAAGAGACTTACTAATACCTGCAGCAAAAGCGGGACTAGCAATTGGAGCAGATGGTATTATGGCAGAGGTTCATCCAGATCCTGCTACTGCTTTAAGTGACTCATCTCAGCAAATGAATTTTGATCAATTTGACCAATTTATGTCTGAAGTTAATTCATTCATAAATCGATAATCAACATAAAAGCGCTGGCTGAAGAAAATCAGTCGGCGCTTTTTGAATAATTTGTGAACGTTTGTTTTAAATTAGCAATATATAGTGATAAACTACGAATAATTTACATTTTTTTCTAATAGGTGTATTGAACGAATATTCGTTTCACTATAAGATAGAATGAAGCACTATTTTTGTGGAATATTACGTTTTATGACTATTTTACCTAAATAAAAAACAAACTACATAATAGATAGAATAAAATAGAGGAGTGATGAAAATGACGGTTACGATTTATGATGTAGCACGTGAGGCAAACGTTTCCATGGCTACAGTTTCACGAGTAGTTAATGGTAATCCAAATGTTAAACCTACTACACGAAAAAAAGTAAACGAAGCAATCAGCCGTTTAGGATATAGACCAAATGCAGTAGCAAGAGGACTAGCTAGTAAAAAAACAACTACAGTTGGTGTAATTATTCCAGACATTTCAAATACTTTTTATGCAGAACTAGCACGTGGTATTGAAGATATTGCAACGATGTATAAATACAATATTATCTTAAGTAACTCAGATGAGAATGTTGAGAAAGAAATTACATTAATAAATAATATGTTAGCAAAACAAGTTGACGGAATTTTATTTATTGGTGGAACAATTACTGATATTCATCAAGAAGAGTACGAAAAGGCTGGCGTTCCAATCGTATTAGCGACTACATATGATGAAGCTAATAAAATCCCTTCAGTAAATATCGACTATGCTCAGGCGGCATTTGATGCAGTAGATTACTTAATTAAAAAAGGTCACCAAAAGGTAGGATTCGTAAACGGACCTACTGAAACGAATATTATTGGATTAAGTAAGTTAGAAGGATATAAACGTGCTTTGCAAGAAAATGGAATCGAATTCGATGAAGAGTTAGTAACATATGGTGATAATACGTATGAATCAGGAAGTGAAGCTTTTGAAGCTTTCCATGAGCGTAATATTATTCCGAGCGCGATTTTCGTAGCATCTGATGAAATGGCGATTGGTGTAATCCACAGTGCCCAAGACCACGGAATATTAGTACCGAATAACCTTGAAGTTATTGGATTTGATAATACAAGGCTGGCATTAATGGTGCGTCCAAAATTATCATCTGTTGCTCAACCAATGTATGATATTGGTGCAGTTGCAATGAGATTATTAACGAAGTATATGAATAAAGAGACAGTGGAAGATCATACAGTCATACTTCCGCATCATCTTCAAATTAGACAATCTACAAAGTAAATGATGAAAGTAGCTTAGAATTTTAGTGATTCTAGGCTTTTTTGTTTTTATGGGTAAGAGTAAGTTTGGAGTCCTCAAATAAAGTTTAAATAAAAGAAGAACTGCAAATAAAACCCGAGAATCGCAATTAAAAATAGTTAAATAGCAAATAAAACTTTGTAAACTGCAAATATATCAAAAGAATACATATACTGGTAATCGTATTTTACATCTTTATTAACAGTTAATAGGTAGTTTTTAATATTAAACTAGCAAATTTGTTCTAAAATCTAACTATGAACAAACAATATTTGAATTACAGTCTACTTTTTTTTCATAATCAAAGAACCACCTGAAATTAAAAAACGCCGTCGAGGTACCCTCTCAGGCGGCGCATAGTATTTAAATAAAAGGTTTCTTTTGTTGAATGTGCAATGGCTCAAGTGCACGGTATAAGACTTGTTCATTGTATTCCTCAATTTCCTTTTTCCTTGGAATAGGCTTTACGATAGAGGGATTGTCTGTCCAAGTTGCAGGTAACTTAACATTAGCAATTTTCTGCCATTTTTTTAGCCAATTATCCGGTATTAGGTTAGAAGTTGGTTGTTGATTTGTCATAGCTAGCCATACTTGTGACCAAGCTCTTGGTACTACTCTCCAGTAATCGTACCCTCCTCCAGCAACAGCAATCCATTTGCCATCGCAATATTTATGGGCGATTTCGTGAGCGATTTTTGGGATTTCCTCGAATGTTTTCATTGTCGTACAAAGATGAGTTAATGGATCGTAACAATGTGAATCTGAGCCATTTTGGGTGAGAATTACATCAGGTTTGAAGTATTGAGCTATATCGTTTATTGCTTTTTTATAGCTTAATAGAAATGATTCATCCTCGGTGAATGCATCAATTGGAATGTTAAATGAGTATCCGAAACCTTTACCTTGTCCTCTTTCGGTTACCGCACCTGTACCGGGAAATAGATATCTACCAGTTTCATGGATAGAGAGTGTGCAAACAGTCGGGTCATCATAAAATGCCCACTGAACTCCGTCGCCATGGTGTGCGTCCGTATCTACATATAACACCTTTAAACCATATTTCTGTTGAATATATTTTATGGCGATTGCACAGTCATTATAAACACAAAAACCAGAGGCTTTTCGTTTAAAACCGTGATGTAGTCCACCACCTAAATTAAAAGCATGGTTGGATTTTCCTTCCAGAACGGCATCTACTGCTGTTAAAGTGCCACCAACAATTAAAGAACTGGCCTCGTGCATATTTTTAAAAATGGGTGTATCTTCAGTTCCAAGTCCAAATTGTTCGGCGATATTTGAACTAACTGGTTCGCGGCTTGCTTTTTTAACTTGTTCGATAAATTGTAAATCATGAAAAAGGAGCAGTTCGTTATCTGTTGCCAATCTTGGTGGAATAATATCAGCATCATTTAATAGATTACTAGATGTTAATAGTTCATAAACTAATTGAGAGCGAATCGGATTAAATGGATGTTTTTCGTTGAACTGATAGGCATGGTATTCTTCGCTATATACTAAGTATGCATCCTTTTTCAACATGATTCACTCGCTTCATTTGGCCAAAGAATTTTATATCCTTCAGTTTTTAAAGTTTGAATGATCTTAAGTGGATTCATCGTTTGAATTCTAAATACAAGAACCTTATGATCCACTTCCTTTGCAGGGTAAACAAGGACACTTACAATATTAATGTTTTCTTTAGAAAATACGTTTACAACGTCACTTAAAATGCCTGGATGATCATGGACTAAGATTTCTATTTGGGAGCTAGGTTGATATGCTCCTGTTAACGTTACTAGAGTGTGTAATACATCAATTTCAGTGACAAGTCCTATTAATTTTCCACTAGATACGACAGGTAAACAGCCTATTTTATATTGATAGAAATAAGTTGCTACTTCTTCAACAAAGTCAATTGGACTACAAGTAATGACATTAGTAGTCATAATTTTTTCAACAGAAACCTCAAGTACAGATGAAAATGCTTGTGGAAAAAGTGTTGAAGGTAAAGCATCACGTACATCTCGATCAGAAATGATTCCAACCACTTGATCAACTTCATTAATGATTGGAATATGACGTACATCACCTGTTCGAAAAATGGTTACCGCATCACCAATTGTATTTTCTTTTTTTAAAGTAATGTTTGAACTGCGCATAATATCTTGAATAAGCATTATTTTGAATCCTACCTTTCGAGATTAAAGTTCAATTAGTACATATATCTTTGTAAAAAGCGTAGTGCGTCAAATGCTTGAATTTCTTCAGTTGTTACTCGTTTTCCCATTCTTACCATTAAACAGTTTGCTGGATGGGAACAGATTTCAGGATCATCAGTTGCAAATTGGATGAGCCCACCGGCATTCATCATTTTTTCCATCATTTTTCGATATTCCCATACATTTAAACCAGTACCTTTTAAATCCCAATGCCAATAATACTCTGTTGTGATAATGATATAGTCTTCCATTGCATCATCTAGCATTGAGAGAATTAACATGTTTTTGGCAACTGAAAATCCTCTAAATTCAGGTATTACTTCAATTGCTCCAAGCTCGATTAAATTTTCTAGAGTTGTTTTTGACCATCTTTCAAGTGGGTCTGGATATAAATAAGTTACGTAACCTACTATTGTTTGATCAAGTCTAGCAATAATAATTCTAGCTTCAGGTAGACTAGCGATTTCAACAATTGCTTTATGTTGCTGTGCTGGTTGTCTAAAAGATGTTAAATTTTCATGAAAATGATATGTTTCAAGTAAGGCAGATTCGACCGGTCCCTCTATAATTAATTCACCATGCACAGTTTGAATTGTTTTTGAAAAATATTTTTTTGGGTGATCCAATATTTCTCACTCCCTTTAGAAAACACCTTTTTAATAATCATACTAAAAAATGCAGGAAAGACATACAGGAAAAAAAACAGTATGTGTCTAATACATATAAATGGATAATTTATTAAAAATACTGAAAATTAAATCTTATCATTGTATAATGATAGTAGAGAATATCAAGGAGGGATTTATATGAAGGTGGAAGCGCTTCCTGTAAAAAACGGACAATTTAATTTAAAAAACTATGAGGAAACTTATAAAAATTTTAAGTGGGAAGATGTAGAAAAAGAGTTTTCTTGGTATACAACACAAAAGTATAATATGGCTTTTGAAGCTATCGATCGTCATGCAAATTCTGATCGAAAAGATAAAGTTGCTTTGTATTACAAAGATGATAAGCGAAATGAAAAATATACGTTTGAAGAAATGAAAAATAATTCAAATAAGGCTGCAAATGTTTTAAAACAATTCGGAGACGTTGAAAAAGGTGATCGAGTATTTATTTTCATGCCTCGTCAACCAGAATTGTATTTTGCACTTTTAGGAGCTTTAAAATTAGGTGCTATTGTTGGACCTTTATTCGAGGCATTTATGGAAGGCGCTGTTAAGGATCGTTTAGAGGATAGTGAGGCAAAGGTATTAGTCACAACGCCAGAATTATTATCACGTGTTCCAGTTAATGATCTACCTGCGTTAAAAACAATCTTCCTTATAGGTGATGACGTTGCAGAAGGCGGTAAATTTGTAGATTTTAAGGCTCGTTATAAAGAGGCGAAGGCAGATTTTGAGATTACATGGTTAAATCGTCATGATGGTTTAATTTTACATTATACTTCTGGGTCAACTGGAAAACCAAAAGGTGTTCTTCACGTTCAACAAGCGATGATTCAACACTATCAAACTGGTAAATGGGTGACGGATCTTCAAAAAGATGACGTATATTGGTGTACAGCGGATCCAGGTTGGGTAACTGGAACTTCTTACGGTATTTTTGGCCCTTGGTTAAATGGTGCTTCTAACGTGATATTAGGAGGGCGTTTCAGTCCAGATGCTTGGTATGAAACAATTCAAGAATTCGGCGTAACGGTTTGGTATAGTGCTCCGACAGCATTCCGTATGCTTATGGGTTCAGGGGAAGACATTATTCAGAAGTATGATTTAAGTTCACTTCGACATATTTTAAGTGTTGGTGAGCCTTTAAATCCAGAGGTAGTTCGTTGGGGAGCAAAAGTATTTAATTTACGAATCCATGATAATTGGTGGATGACTGAAACTGGAGCTTCA
This sequence comes from Gottfriedia acidiceleris, assembly GCF_050457485.1. GTDB lineage: Bacteria > Bacillota > Bacilli > Bacillales > Bacillaceae_G > Gottfriedia > Gottfriedia acidiceleris_D. Next base: position 87,983 of record NZ_JBCMJM010000005.1, on the reverse strand, counting down.
TTAATTTGTAACTATCCATGTATGCCAATTCGCCCAGGTTCAATGGGTAAACCATTCCCTGGAGTCGAAGCAGCTATTGTTGATAATAACGGTAATGAAGTTGTTCCATATACGATGGGAAATCTAGCAATTAAAAAGGGTTGGCCATCGATGATGAACACAATTTGGAATAATGAAGCAAAATTCCAATCATATTTCTTAAATGATGAATGGTATGTTTCAGGTGATTCAGCATATATGGATGAGGATGGATATTTCTGGTTCCAAGGTCGAGTAGACGATGTAATTATGACTTCTGGTGAGAGAGTAGGTCCATTTGAAGTCGAAAGTAAGCTTGTCGAGCATCCTGCGATTGCAGAAGCTGGTGTAATCGGTATACCAGATCCTGTAAGAGGCGAGATTATTAAAGCATTTGTTGCGCTAAGAGATGGTTATGTTGCTTCAGATGAATTGAAGGAAGAAATCCGTAACTTTGTAAAACTAGGACTAGCAGCTCATGCAGCACCTAGACAAATCGAATTCCGTGATAAATTACCAAAAACTCGAAGCGGAAAAATTATGCGAAGAGTATTAAAAGCATGGGAGTTAGACCTTCCAACTGGTGATTTATCAACGATGGAAGATTAATAACAAAAAAACCATTGGAAAAGATCCAATGGTTTTTTTCTGTTCTAAAATTTTCGATCGGAGCCACCACCGCCGGAGCTTCCTCCGCCACCGCCTCTTGGACCGCCGCCACCTGATGAGTTTAATAGTGCAGGTAATAAATTCAAAATGAAATAAGTAAGTACACCATTAAAGAACATCATATCAATGATGATGATCGCGATCACAATCGCAATGATGATGAATACTTTTAAATTGTCCCACAAATTACTTGTTTTAGAATGGCCAGTTTGTTCAGAGCCATTTAATATAACATTATATAGTGATTTATACGTGTTTGTTAATGCAAGGGATTCTTCACCTTTTTTCAAATATGGAATAGCGCTCTGGTCCAGAATGTTACCAGATCTAATATCTGTTACAACTCCTTCTAAACCATATCCTACTTCGATTCTTATTTGTCTGTCTTTTTTAGCATATAACAAAAGAACACCATTATTTTTCTCTTTATTACCTAAACCATATTTTCGAAATGCTGTATTAGCATACTCTTTAATATCATTTCCTTCCAGACTTGGGATTGTTAATACCGCAAGTTGTGCGGAGGTAGTGTCCTCTAACTTTTTCCCTAATTGAATTAGAGTTTGTGTATCTTCTCTGTTAAGAACATTTGCATAATCTTGTACATAAATGTCTCCTACTTGAGAAGGTACTTTAATTTCAGCATTTACTCCTGTAGCAAATGAAAAAAGAAATCCTATTAGGAATATTGATGAGAGAAATTTTCTCATTTATTACCATCGCCACTAAAGTCAACCTCAGGCGTAGCTTTATCTTTTTCAGATACTTCAAAGTAATCCTTCTTCTCGAATCCAAAAGGTCCAGCTACTAGTACACCCGGGAATTTTTTGATTTTTTGGTTGTAAACAGTTACAGCATCATTATAATCTTTACGAGCAATAGCTAGTCGATTTTCAGTTCCTTCTAGGCTATCCATTAATGCTTGGAAGTTTTGATTTGATTTTAAATCAGGATAGTTTTCAACGACTACTAATAGACGGCTTAGTGCTCCAGATAATTCTGCGTCAGCTTTACTTTTATCAGCAGTCGTTTGAGCACCAGCTAATTTTGCGCGTGCATCTGTTACTGAAGCAATCACATCTTTCTCTTGTGTAGCATATCCTTTTACTGTATTTACTAAGTTTGGTATTAAATCTGAACGACGTTTTAGTTGGTTATCAACTTGTGACATTTTATTTGTTACATTTTCTTCTTGAGTCACAAAGCTATTATAGCTTCCGACACCCATAAAGATTAGAACGACTACAATAATTAAAGCAATCCATATTCCTTTATTCTTCAAGAAAAAACACTCCATTTCCAAAATATGTATTTTTAAAGATGTTAGTATTAATATTTAACCATATTATTTGATATAAAGCATTTTTATTCAAATATTGAATGACAATTTAAATAAAATTAATAAAAATTTAATTATCTATTTGACTTAAACGTTTTATTTGTGATATAAATGTTTCATAACATTTTAATAGTGAGCGTTGAAAGGCTTAGTAGTGTGAATGGTATTGGATCAGAGAGCTAATGGTTGGTGAGAATTAGTACAGACATTGACACGAATTACACCCTGGAGCATTCTTTTTCGAAATTTGTTTAATGCAAATTAGGATTAGAACGGTTAACAGCCGTTAATTGTCTGAGAGGTAGCTAGTTTTATTAGCTACAACTAGGGTGGTACCGCGATTATAATTATTCGTCCCTACTGTTTATCAGTAGGGACTTTTTATTTTGTTTAAACGACGTATAGAGCATAGAAGGGGTGGGCTAAAAATGGAAAATATCTTACAAGATTTAGAATTTCGTGGATTAATTAATCAAATGACAGATGAAGAAGGTCTACAAAAATTATTAAGCGAAGAATCTGTTTCATTATATTGTGGTTTTGACCCAACTGGTGATAGCTTACACATTGGTCACTTATTACCAGTGTTAATGTTAAAGAGATTTCAAGTTGCAGGTCATAAACCAATTGGTTTAGTAGGTGGAGCAACTGGAATGATCGGTGATCCAAGCGGTAAGAAGGCAGAACGTACGTTAAATACTACTGATACAGTAAAAATGTTCAGTGAACGAATTCGTACACAATTATTACCATTTTTAAACTTCGAAGGTGAAAATGCTGCTAAAGTAGTTAATAACTTTGATTGGACAGGCGAATTAGATGTTATTACATTTTTACGTGACATCGGTAAAAACTTCGGATTAAACTACATGCTAGCTAAAGATTCAGTTGCATCTCGATTAGAAGCAGGTATTTCATTTACTGAATTTAGTTACATGATTTTACAATCATATGATTTCTTAAAATTATACCAAGACCATAACTGTAAATTACAAATTGGTGGTAGTGACCAATGGGGTAATATTACAGCGGGTATGGAATTAATCCGTAAGACAGAAGAAGATTCAAAAGCTTTTGGTCTTACAGTACCTTTAGTAACAAAAGCTGATGGTTCTAAATTTGGTAAAACAGAAGGCGGAGCAGTTTGGTTAGACCCTGAAAAAACAACTCCATACGAATTCTACCAATTCTGGATTAATACAGATGACCGTGATGTAGTTAAATACTTGAAATACTTTACTTTCTTAACTAAAGAGGAAATTTTAGAGCTAGAGAAACAATTTAATGAAGCACCAGAACAACGTATTGCTCAAAAAGCATTAGCTGCTGAAGTAACGAAACTTGTTCACGGTGAAGTGGCTCTTGATCAAGCGATTAAAATTACAGAAGCATTATTTAGTGGATCTGTAAAAGAATTAACGGCTGCTGAAATCAAACAAGGTTTTAAAGACGTACCTTCATTTAATTTAAGTGAAGCAGAAAAAGGATTAGTAGACTTACTAGTTGAAGCAAAAATTTCTCCATCAAAACGTCAAGCACGTGAAGATGTACAAAACGGTGCGGTTTATGTAAATGGAGATCGTATACAGGATGTTGCAACTGTGTTAACTAAACAAGATGCAATTGAAGAGCAATTTATTATTATCCGTCGTGGTAAGAAGAAATACCACTTGGTTACATTATAATATCGAACAAACAGTGAACGAAAAAGCAGTAGTTTGATTGGTAGTAGCTCAGAGAGCGAGTGGTTGGTGAAAACTCGTCTACACAATCAAATGAATTACATTTCGGGAGTTTTCTTTTCGTAGTTAGTTGATCTAATGAAGGGAAGAACGTAAATCTACGTTACAGATTCGAGTGATAAGGAATTTTTCTTTTATAAGTATTTATTTCTTATAACTAGGGTGGTAACGCGATCGAGGTCGTCCCTATATTTTATAGGGGACCTCGATTTTTTATTGCACTTTAAGAGGTATAAATTGGCAGCGATGATCCTTGCTCGACGTAGTAACCAATTCTAGGAATAAGTATAAGTAAAACTTCGTCTCTGCCATCGCCTAAAAAGCTCGTCAATCAACGAGTTTTCTTAATCTATTTTTGAAAGGGTGAAAATTATGGAGATATTTGCAACGAGAGATTACAGAATATTGGCAAAACTTAATGAAGGTGTACAAAACCTACACGCTGATTTATTTCCAGAGTTTTTTAAAGTTCATAATCCGGCTGAAATAACTGAGTTTTTCAAGAGCGTAGTTGATAAACCAGAGCATCATTTTTTCGTCGTTAAAGATGTCGAAGAATTAGTCGGTTATGCTTGGATTGAAATAAAAAATATTCCTGAAGGACCGATTAAAAAGGCTTTTCGATTAGGTTATGTTCATCAGATCAGTATTAGTGAAGAAAAAAGAAATAAGGGATACGGTTCATTCTTAATCCATAAAATTGCTTCATTTGCTCGTGAGAGTAATCTTTCTAGAATTGAGCTAGATTATTGGATCGATAATAAAAATGCAAGAAGCTTTTATGAGAAACTTGGGTTCGTAAAGTTTCGAGAACACGTATATATGGATATATAAATAAGGGAGAGTATATAAAATGAAAAATATTGAATTAGGTACGTTAATCGTACTGTTTGCAGTTATTATGTCTAGTTGTCTAGTTATATTAAAATCAGATCCACAAATTCCGCTTCTTTTATGTGTTGTTTGTTTAGCTGTATTTGGATTATTTAAAGGATTTAAATGGGAACAGATTGAAAATGGGATGAAAAAGGGTATTCAAAAAGGATTGTCACCTACATTAATCTTAATGATGATTGGTTTATTAATTGGTTCTTGGATGCTAAGTGGTACAGTACCAACTTTATTATTTTACGGAATTTCTGTTCTATCAGCTAAATGGTTTGCAATCAGTGCAATTTTTATTACAATCATCGTTGCTAGTTTTACAGGTAGTACATTTACAACAATTGCTACAGTCGGTGTAGCGTTAATGGGAATCGCTCATATTATGGGGATTCCACCAGCAATTGCAGCAGGTGCGATTATTAGTGGAGCGTGTTTTGGTGATAAAATGTCACCAATCTCAGATACAACGAATTTCGTTCCAAGTATTTTAGGAATAAAAGTTAATGAACATATTCGACACATGGCATATACAACAATTCCAGCATTAATTGTAACAGTTATTTTATTTTTAATCATCGGTATGGGTCATGGAAATACAGATATGGCGCAAGTTACAGAAATGAAAAAAGCAATTTCATCTAGCTTTGAAGTAAATCCGTTATTATTAATCCCATGTTTAATTGTTTTTATTATGGCATTTAGAGGTTTTTCAACCTTACCAACAATGTCGGCTGGTATTGTTAGTTCATTAGTTTTAGCATCTTTCATTCAAAAGGATATTACGCTTGCAAAAGTGTTTACAACATTACAAAATGGATTCCAAACGGATACAGGAAATGAAATGCTTAATTCGATTGTTAACCGTGGAGGATTGCAATCGATGATGTGGTCGGTGTCATTAATATTTATTGCACTTGCTTTAGGCGGATTATTACAAGAGCTACGTGTATTCGAGACATTAATACAGTCATTATCTAATTTGAAACGCAATGGGAATATTGTTATTGCAAGTACATTATCTGCAATGAGTGTAAATCTTTTAACAGGTGAACAATACTTATCGATTCTACTTCCTGGGCAATTATTAAAAGATGTATTTATCAAAAAAAATATTCCACTTAAAAACTTATCGCGTGCATTAGAAGATGGCGGAACACTTTTTAATCCAATCGTTCCTTGGAGTGTAAGTGGAGCATTTTTTGCTTCAACATTAGGAGTACCTGTTATTGATTACTTACCGTTTTCATTCGTATTATTTATTACACCATTATTCAGTATGTTAGCCGCTTTATTGGGTAAAGGATTAGAAGTTGAAAATAAAGGTGAAAGTTCAAGAAATGCCGCATAAACAAATTGTTTCTACGTAAACTAGTTTTTGTACGAACTGGTTAATGGAGGGAAAAAAATGAGTCATGCAGCAGGTGGTTCAAAGAAAAATCGTCCTAGTGACGCAAATCATGTAGATGCAAAAACGAAAGCTCATCAAAAGAGACTTTCGAAGGATCAACATAATCCTATGGACTATAAGTATCCTAGATAATTGAATAAATAATTTTGAATCAACCCCTTATACGAAGGAAGGATATTAATTTCTTTTCGTATAGGGGATTTTTTATTTGCACTGTAAGAGACAATTCAAAATTTTTATGGGGAATAATGTTAAATATTTGTGGAATATTCCAAATTTTAGTGAAATCCATTTAATTATTAGATAAAATAAAAGTTAAAGTAATTTTATTTAAGGGGATAAAGGTAATGAGCTTTTTTAAAATAATTACATATACAATTATTATTGGGATACTAAGTTATGTAATCTGTATCGTTTTTATCGGAGTAAATAGCATTTTACAATATCAGCATAAAGTACCTAAAGATGCGGATTATGTCATTGTATTAGGTGCTGGTTTGAAAAAGGATAAGCCTACTAGAGCTTTACGTTATCGAATTGAAACAGCAGCTAAATATGCTAAGGAAAATAAAAGTACAAAAATTATTGTTTCAGGTGGAAAAGGTAATGATGAATTGATATCAGAAGCTGAATGTATGAGGATTGAATTAATTAAACTAGGAATTGAAGAAGATCGAATCGTGAAAGAGGATTTATCAACAAATACATACGAGAATATGAAATTCTCCAAAAAACTCATTCATAACGATCAAGCTCAAGGAGTCGTTGTTTCAAATGATTATCATTTATTTAGATCTTTAAAATTGGCTAAAAAACAAGGGTTAAATGTAGTCGGTCTTCCTGCAAAAACACCAAAAGTAATCATACCGACAGCATACTTTAGAGAATGTTTATCTATTTTAAAAGCTATTTACTATAAACAAATGTAATCATTGTGGGCAGTCTATCAAATCTATCATTTTTATAAAAACTAATTGACGCTCGTTCTGTGAGTGTTTTAATGTTTGATTGGTCCAGTGGTTCACCTGTGATTATTCCTATGGCTGACCCATCTACTGTAACAATTCCACCAAATCAATATAGAACATTTAGATCATTCCAACTTTCACCAGTTTTATTCGCTTATGAAGTAAGAATTCTACATCCAAAAGATCGTGATGTTGTAGTAAATGTATTTGGACTTAGTGACATTTCCTTTGATCCTCAAGAAGGTAATAATGCACTGCAACATGACTTAGCGGTAGTGAAATTAAAATAATATAAAAGTTTATTTTAATACACCTCTCATTTCCGCATAAGTAGCTTTTCGAGTAAAGTCGAGGGCTTTTTTTCTGGTGTAAAATATAAAAAAACCACAATCAAATTTGATTGTGGTTTTTCATCGCTTTCTAAGAAGCGATATGATTAACGGTTGTAGAATTCAACGATAAGAGCTTCGTTGATTTCAGCTGGTAATTCAGAACGCTCTGGTAAGCGGTTGAAAGTACCTTCTAATTTGTCAGCGTTGAAAGTGATGTACTCAGGTACAAAGTTGTTAACTTCAACAGCTTCTTTAACTACAGCTAAGTTTTGTGATTTTTCACGTAAGCTGATAGTTTGGCCAATTTTTACACGGAAAGAAGGGATGTCTACACGTTTGCCATCAACTAAGATGTGACCGTGGTTAACTAATTGACGAGCAGCACGACGAGTACGAGCAAGACCCATACGGTAAACTAGGTTGTCTAAACGAGTTTCTAATAAAATCATGAAGTTTTCACCATGTTTACCAGTTAATTTACCAGCGATATCAAAAGTACGACGGAATTGACGCTCATTAACACCGAACATGTGACGTAATTTTTGTTTTTCAGTTAATTGTAAACCGTATTCTGATAATTTTTTACGTTGGTTAGGTCCGTGTTGACCTGGTGCGTAAGGGCGTTTTTCTAATTCTTTACCTGTTCCGCTTAATGAAATGCCTAAACGGCGAGATAATTTCCAAGTAGATCCTGTATAACGAGACATTGATTGTCTCCTCCTTTAGTTTTTATTTTGGAGTAAAATAAAAACGTTCGTGTAGCCCCAGTTAGTTTATTTTGCTTTCATGTATCCTCGCTCCAGCAGCCAGAGTTACGCGATGACACCTCTTAAACAGTAGAGGAACAAAATAAATATCAAGCCTGTGCTTACAACGCTGCGTTATTTTACACAAAAAATATTATAACCAGATAGTATAAAATAGTCAAGGGCAGTTTTGTTTGTTGCTTTTTAATAAAAAGAAAAAAGAAACCCAATAAAGGATTCCTTTTTTGAAATCAAATTTTCTTATCTAATTGTTTCTTCAATTAAATTTACGATTGCTTGAAGATATTTTTGATCCGTTTCATCAAAACGATTGAATTCCGGACTATCGATATCTAATACTCCAATTACTTCACCGTTATGCATTAAAGGAATAACGATCTCTGAATTTGATGCAGCGTCACAAGCGATGTGGCCTGGGAAATCGTGAACATTATCGATTCTTTGAACTGTTTTTGTTTGGGCAGATGTACCGCAAACTCCCTTGCCGTATGGTATACGCACACACGCGGGAAGACCTACAAATGGGCCTAAAACTAATTCATTGCGATCTCCATCTTTTAAATAAAATCCAACCCAATTTATTTGGTGTAAAAACTGATTTAATAAGGCAGATGTATTTGCTAAATTAGCAATTAGGTTATGTTCACCATCTATTAAAGCTTTAACTTGAGCTGTTAGAGTATTATATTGTTGTTCTTTTGTACCTGAATATTCGACTTTTTGAAACATTTGTAGACCCCTTTCCCTATTTCATGTGAAATATCATAGCATATTTCGAAAGAATACTGGTAATTTTGTCGACCGATTTATAGAGGGTTTTATCAGTATTTCGCTAATTAATAAAGGAATTGATGTTGTAAAAGAGGGTGACGAGTATGGAGCAAGATAAACTTGCAACAAAGAAGAAAGTCATCGAGACAGCGCTTACGTTATTTAAAATTAATGGATACCATGGTACTTCAGTAAGGGATATTTCTAAAAAAGCAAATGTAAATATTGCGACGATTTCATATTATTTTAAAGGTAAACAAGGTTTACTTGAACATATCATAGTAGATTTTTTAGAAGGATACGTTGAAATTTTAGATAAACATTGTTTGTCATTGTATGATAAAAACGCAAATTTAATTTTAATGAACCTTGTTGGTGAAGTACTTAATTATTACTTTTTAAAAAAGGAATATGCTTCGATTTTTTACAGAGAGTTGACAATCGACTCTGTCTTCATTCGTGAAATTATGATGACTTATTTAGCAAGAGAGCGTTATACTTTTACTCAAATTTATGATGCTATTCGTATGTCTAATGCGAAACTAACAATGCCATTTTCAGTCTTTTTCGTCCAATTAAAATCCTTCCTTTCAACACCGTACTTATTTCCAGGCTATTTAAATGAAGTATTGTATATACAGCAAAATGATATGTATTTTTTTGAAAGATATAAAGAGTATGTAGAGAAGTGGATCGAATCAATATTCGATATGGACGAGAGACTAGTTAGTCGAGTAGAACTTTCATCCTAAAAGTTCGCCTTTTTCATTGTGAAAAATCACAATGAAAAGGCGTTTTTCGTTGTTTTAAAATCTGAAATTTCTACAAGCTTTTACAGTATTTATTATAGTTTGATAAAAATATGAAAAAATTGAAAAAATTAAGCCAAAAATCAACTTTATCATGTTATTATTAACTATGACCTAAATAAAGAGCGATTTATTAATTCAAAAAATAACGTACAAATAAATAGATTCAGATGGCAGTAAAAGGAGGTACATCAGGGAAAATGACAATGACATTCTATGTAATTTTAGTCGTAATAGCTATTGTTATCGCATTAATGATTGTAGCCTTAACAATTCGACAACGTTTATTCAAAAAACTCGATGAACTTGAAGCGTGGAGAATGCAGTTAATGAGTAAGCCAGTTACGGATGAACTTTCAAAGCTAAAGGCTTTAAATATGACCGGCCAAACGGAAGAGCTTTTTGATAAATGGAGAACCGATTGGGATGAACTAGTTACAACTTTTTTACCGAAAGTAACTGATTCCATCTCAGAAATAGATGAGGCAATTAATAAATATCATTTCATGAAAGCTAAAGCAGGGATTAGTGAAATTGAGGGAAGCCTAACTGAAGCTGAATCAAGCATCGATAAAATTCTAAATGAGGTAAGCGACTTAGTAGGTAGTGAAGAACAAAATAATTCGGATATTGAAATGTTAAACCAAGAGTATCTTGAGCAAAGAAAGCTTTTATTAACTCATCGTCATTTATATTCAATTTCTGAAACTCAGTTGGAACAAAAAATGGATGATATCAAACAACAAATCCAATTATTTAATGACACAACTGAAAAAGGAAACTATTTAGAAGCAAGAGGCTTAGTGAAAGAAATTGCTGATCAAGTACATATACTGAAAACAAATATGCAAATCATTCCGGATTTATATATTGAATCTTCTACTACAATGCCCTCTCAAATACATAATTTAACTGATGGTTTAAAGCAAATGAAAGCAGACGGATATGTGCTTGATTTTGAAGCATTAGAAAATGAAACAATTGATTGTTCTAAAATATGTATCGACTGTGTCGAATTAATTAAAAAACTAGAAATCACAGAAGCGAATGACAAGCTTGAATTTGTGAAAGCAAAAGTCGATTCAATCTATGATTTATTAGAAAAAGAAGTAGAGAGTAAATTTGTAGTAGAAAAAGAAATATGGACTTCTCAGGAAGAAATTCAAAGTATTCGAGAAGATAATTTAAAAACAAAAGAAGAGACTCAATTAGTTCAGCAAATTTATGAATTAAGTGATGAAGATACTCAAGCTCAAAAAATGGTTGAAAAGCAAGTAAGTATCATTACGAAGCGCTTTGAATTATTGCAGATCCGTGTAGCAGAACAAGATCTTGCATTTTCTGTAATAAGAGAAGAATTAGATTTATTAAAAAAGCAAATGGAAGATGTTAAAGAATCTCATTTGATGTATGTTGAAATGCTAAAAGCACTTCGAAAAGATGAATTACAAGCTCGTGATCAATTAATTGAAATGAAACGGTTAATGTTAGAGGTCAAACGTCTTGTTCAAATTTCTAATTTACCTGGTATGCCAGTTTCCTCTATGAAACAAATACAAGACGCTCAAGAAAGTATGCAAATTGTTTATTTGGAATTAGAGAAAAAGCCATTAAAAATGACGCATGTATCATTTTTACTAGAAAAAGCGGCAACTGCTGTACATGTTTGCTATAATGATACGAAATATATGATTGAGCAAGGATATTTCGTAGAGAAAGTGATACAATATGGAAATCGCTATAGAAGTAAAAATGTACAAATGGCAACGTCAATGGACAAGGCAGAGCAATTATTTAGAGAATTTCAATATAACGAAGCTCTAGAAGAAGCTGCCGTTTCAATTGAAAAAATTGAACCTGGTGCAATCGATAAATTACAAGAAATACTAAATGAACAATAGTACACACTACCCCTATAGATGTAAATCTTAGGGGTTTCGTCTGTTTTCAGATATAATGAAAAATGGACTCAAGCAATATGGAGGTACGAAAAAAATATGATTTATTTTGATAATAGCGCGACTACTAAACCTTATAAAGAGGTATTAGACACATATATTACTGTTTCGGACCAGTTTTTTGGTAATCCCTCTTCGATTCATAAGCTAGGTGGACGCTCAGAGCAATTACTCTCAAAAGCTAGAAACCAAATTGCAGAGCTTTTGTCAGTTCAACCTTCAGAGATCATCTTTACATCTGGTGGAACAGAGGGGAATAATTTAGCAATAAAAGGAACTGCCATGATGCATCGTTCAAGAGGGAAGCATTTAATTACGACTGAAATAGAACATCCGTCAATTTATGAAGCTTATAAACAATTAGAAGATCTAGGTTTTGAAGTAACCTACTTATCCCCAAACGAAGATGGGTTTATTTCTGTTGACCAATTAAAAAATGCGTTAAGAGATGATACGATATTAGTTTCTGTCATTCATGTAAATAATGAAACAGGAGCAATTCAACCGATAGCCGAAATTGGTCGATTATTAACGGATTATCCAAAAGTATTTTTCCATGTTGACGCGGTTCAAGGGGTAGGGAAAGTACCATTAAATATTAAACAAGCTGCAATCGATTTATTATCTATTTCTGGTCATAAATTTCATAGTGTAAAAGGAACTGGAATTTTATATATTAGAGAAGGTGTAACATTATCATCTTTAATGACAGGTGGTTCACAGGAACGAGAGATTCGTTCGGGAACGGAAAATCTAGCAGGAATCGTTGCGATGGCAAAAGCGCTAAGAATCACGCTAGAAAAACAGAAAACAATGAATAATCACCTATATAACATGAGAAACGCACTCATTCAAAATTTAGAGATAATTGACTACTCTGTATTGAACTCACCACAATCAGATTTTGCTCCTCATATCATAAATATTTCATTTGTAGGATTAAAGCCTGAGGTAATTGTCCATGCTCTATCTGAAGAAAATGTTTTTATTTCTACAAAATCAGCATGTTCTTCTAAAACTTTTGAGATAAGCAGAGTACTACAAAGTATGGGTAAGAGTGAAAAAGTAGCAAGTAGTGCTGTCAGAATAAGTCTTTCTTATGAAAATACAATGAGTGAAGTAGAGCAGTTTAACAAAATAATTAAAGAAGTAATTAAAAATTTATATAAAGTAATGGGGTAACAGCATGAATGTAGAATATATTTTAATTCGCTATGGAGAAATGACTACAAAAGGAAAAAATCGTGGTCGATTTACAAGTATTTTAAGAGAAAATGTTCGAAATCGATTAAAAGCTTTTGAAAAAATTAAAATCACTGCAACGCGTGATCGTATGTATATAAAATTAAATGGTGAAGACCATGAGAAGGTTGCTGCCAATCTTAAAGAAGTTTTCGGAATTCATACGTTTAGTTATGCTAGAAAAGTTGATACTGAATTAGATGCAATTAAAAAAGGTGCTCTTGAGGCTATTAACGAGCTTGGTGATAGTGTTAAAACGTTTAAAGTTAATGTGCAACGTAGTTATAAACAATTTCCATTAAACACGCCACAGTTAAATCGCGAGCTAGGTGGGTATATTCTTCAAAACACAGACCACTTAACTGTAGATGTTCATAAGCCAGATGTAGCTGTTCGAGTAGAAGTGCGTGATGATGCTACATATATTACTTGTGGAGAAGAATTCGGTGCGGGTGGCTATCCAGTTGGAGTTGGCGGAAAAGTTATGTTATTACTATCTGGAGGAATCGATAGCCCAGTAGCAGCGTACATGTTGTTAAAACGAGGCGTGTCAATAGAAGCGATTCATTTTGAAAGTCCTCCTTTTACGAGTGATCGTGCAAAACAAAAAGTTATTGATTTAGCAAGTAAACTTACTAGATATTGTAGACGCGTGACTTTACATGTTATTCCATTTACTGAAATTCAAAAAGCAATTCATAAAGAAATGCCAGCAAGCTACACAATGACAATTATGAGACGTGTTATGCTTAGAATTGCAGAGCAAGTTTCTGTTGATCGAAAAGCACTTGCTTTAGCTACAGGTGAAAGTTTAGGTCAAGTGGCAAGCCAAACATTAGAAAGTATGCATACAATCAATGAAGTAACTAATTATCCAGTTTTAAGACCACTATTAGCTATGGATAAATTAGAGATCATGGATATTGCTAAAAAAATTGATACGTATGATATCAGTATTAGACCTTATGAGGATTGCTGTACAATTTTTACTCCAGCTAATCCAACTACAAAACCAAAACGTGATAAAGTGGCCCGTTACGAGAGGCATTTTGACTTTACAGAACTAATAAATGAAGCTGTAGTTAATAGAGAATCAATCATTTTTGAGAACGAGATGATTCGAAATCAAACGTCAACAAAAGAAGAAGAAATCGATATCGACGCACTTTTATAAAATTACTAAAAATTACCAGCGAAAATATGAATGAAGATATGTGTTTTATCACACTCTATACTCACAAGGAGGTGACAACACATGGCAAGAAATAATTCAGATAGCAATCAATTAGTAGTAGCTGGTGCTGAGTCTGCTTTAAACCAAATGAAGTATGAAATCGCTACAGAATTTGGTGTAAACCTTGGCCCTGATACAACTTCTCGTGCGAATGGATCTGTTGGTGGTGAAATCACAAAGCGTTTAGTACAAATGGCTGAACAAAGCCTTGGTGGATATTCTCGATAATAAAATTTAAATAATTATGGATTAAGGGGTAGGGTAAAACCTACCTCTTTTCTATTTGTTCTACCTGTTCTTCGCTTGATTTAATATTTAAGATTAACTTTGCTATAATAGAGGGAATAAATTAAAGGAGAGACCTGTTCATGTCATATATTGAAAATGAATTTATTAAAATTACAACTAAATCACAGGGAGCAGAGTTGACGGGGATCTATACAAAAAAAGATAATTTAAATTATTTATGGAATGCTAATCCAGCTTATTGGGGAAGACATGCACCTGTTTTATTTCCAAATGTAGGTAAATTAATTGATAATCAATATAAAATAGATAATAAAGTCTATGAGCTTTCTCAACATGGTTTTGCAAGAGATATGGATTTTCAATTAACTGAAATGAAAGAAGACTATATCAACTATGAGTTAATCAGCAGTGAACAAACGCTTTTAAAATATCCATTCCAATTTTCATTAAATATTAATTATAAGATTAAGAACAATACGGTCTTTATTAAATATGTTGTAACGAATAATGATCAGAAATCAATGCCATTTTCAATAGGGGCTCATCCAGCGTTTAACATTCCTGTCTTGGAAGATGAAACTTTTGAGGATTATTACCTACAGTTTGAAGAGGAAGAAAGATTAGAAACAATTAAATTAGAAGGATCATATCGAAGTGGCAAAAGAGAACTAATCGGTCAAAATATAAAAAACTTACCATTAACTCGAGAACTGTTTAAGGATGATGCATTAATTTTTGAAAAACTTAATAAAAACGAGCTGACAATTCGTTCGAAAAATCATCGTAATATAATCAAAGTTCATTTTGAAGGGTTTCCATACGTTGGAATATGGACTACACAAACAGCACCTTTTCTATGTATTGAACCGTGGTATGGAATTGCAGATGAAATCGGCCCTGTAAAAGAAATGAAAAATAGACTTGGTATTCAAATGCTAAATCCAAATGAAACATTTACTTGTACATACAGTATTACAGTTGAAAGTGATTGATTTACAGGAAAGGTACTTGATGAGGTGTTTAGAAAAGGCTATTTGATCAGGTTTTTATTAATGACTTTTTTTAATCAACATCACTCTACTCCTTTTACGAAAATCTGGTAATTTAATTGACAGGGTAGCTTTTCAACAGCGTGAAATAAACTATCATTTTTAGATAGTTTATTTTTTTTGTGAGTTTTTGTTTAAATTTTCTGAAAAATAGTCGAAAAATAGCAGGAATTGACTATACAATTAACGAAACCATTATTATTCTATTTTGCAAAATTCAAAATATAATTTTAGTAATGATCAAAAGGGGGACTAACTAAGATGAACAGTACAAGTCTAATCGCTCCAAAAGTATATAATCTCGTTTGGGAAATTGAAAAATTTGCTTCAACTGATAAAGTGGCGTTAAAGTGGGTTGACCTAAATGGAGAATCCCATCAATTAACATATAAGGAACTTTATAATAAAGTTCACCAATATGCTTTTACATTTAAAAATAGTGGCATCGAAAAAGGGGACAAACTTTTTGTCATGATGCCAAGATGTATTGAGACTTATGTAGTTTATTTAGCTATTTTAAAAATTGGATGTGTAGTAATCCCAGGATCTGAAATGTTAACGGTTAAAGATATTCAATACCGTCTTGAACATAGTGAAGTAAAAGCGATTGTATCGCATGATGAATATATAGGTACTTTTAGCGAGATAGCTAAAACTGGAAAATACAAATTATTTACTATTCATAATCAACAAACCGTGTGGACTTCATTAAATGACCAAGCAATTAGTGGAGCACATGTATTAACTGTGGAAACTAAAAGTGATGACTTAGCGTTTATTTCATATACGTCAGGAACGACTGGCAATCCTAAAGGGGTTGTACACACTCACAGTTGGGGGTATGCCCATATTCGTACAGTTGCTTCAAATTGGCTAGATGTGACAGAAGATGATACTGTATGGGCAACTGCAGGTCCAGGATGGCAAAAGTGGATATGGAGTCCATTTTTAGCGACATTAGGCAGCGGGGCAACGGGGTTCTTTTATGAAGGGAAATTTGATGCAGATACTTTCCTAACATTACTAAAGGAGCAAAATATAACAGTATTTTGTAGTACTCCAACCGAATACCGTTTTATGGCAAAGGTTGAAAATCTAGATCAATACCAATTACCTACATTAAGAAGTGCTGTATCAGCAGGAGAACCTTTGAATCAAGAAGTAATCCGTACATTCAAAAAGCATTTCAATGTTGATGTAAGAGATGGTTATGGACAAACTGAAAATACATTATTAATCGGAACAATGAAGGATATTAAAGCAAAAGTAGGTTCAATGGGTATTCCAACGCCAGGAAACTTAGTTGAAATCGTTGATGATGAAGGAAATCCAATCGGGGTTAATGAAGTAGGGCATATCGCAGTACATTTAAGCTCTCCAGCACTATTTAAACATTATTATAATGATATGGAACGTACAAAAGCACAAAGAAAAGGTGAGTACTATTTAACTGGTGACCGAGCTCAAAAAGATGAAGATGGCTACTATTGGTTTGATGGACGTAGTGACGACATAATTATTAGTTCTGGTTATACAATTGGTCCTTTTGAAATAGAAGATGCGTTAGTACAACATAAGCTTGTAAAAGAATGTGCAGTAGTTGCTAGCCCAGATCCATTACGAGGTAATGTTGTTAAAGCATTTGTTGTTTTGACTGAAAATGCTTCAAATCAAGATGACTTAGTATCTGAACTACAAGAACACGTGAAAAAAATTACTGCTCCATATAAATATCCGCGTAAAATTGAATTTGTGCAAGAGCTACCAAAAACAACATCTGGTAAAATTCGCCGAGTAGAATTACGTGCGATGGAACAATTACGTGAATCGAATTAAATAAATACTTATGTTAAAATGAGGGAAAATTCCCTCTTTTTTTGATTTTGGGACAATTTATCTTGCAAAATACTAAACGAATCTAGTTAATGAACGGATGGTGGAATGAAATGAAGAAGCTTTGGCATAATGGTTTATTTTATACGATGGAAAGTGAAGGGAAAACGGTAGATTCAATCATTACTGAAAATGAACATATTTTAAAAACAGGAACATATGAGGCTTTGCTTTCTTTTTTAGACGGTGAACAATTTGAGAAAATTAATTGTAACGGAAAAATCGGTTTTCCAGGTTTTATAGATAGCCATTTGCATTTAATTGGTCATGGTGAAGCGATGAATCGTGTAGATTTATCAAAGTGTCAATCATATGACGAGATGCTTGATCGAATGAAAAAAGTTGTAAAGGACGCGCACCCGAATGAATGGATTGTCGGGGAAGGATGGAATGAAAACGAATGGGAATCAAAAGCAGTATTCCGTATAGACGATTTAAATAGTTTATCAAGCACAAATCCACTTGTATTAAAGAGAACTTGTAGACATGTCTACTTTGTAAATTCTCTTGCACTTAGTCATGCAGCAATAAATGAACATATGCAAGTCGAAGGAGGACAAATTGGCTGCCTTGAGGATGGTCGTTTAAACGGTTTATTATATGATGAAGCTGTCAATTTAATCATTAAAGCGATGCCAGCACCTGACGATCAGTATTTGTCAAAAGCAATCATTTCCGCAATTAAAGATTGTTACCAATACGGTATTATTGGAGCGGTAACAGAGGATTTATCATATTATGGAAACGCAAATTTAGTGATAGATTTATATGAGCAATTATTAAATGAAGTTCCATTTCATACTCATGTTTTAATTCACCATACGACTTTGGATGAAGTCAAAGGAAGATTACATAATGGTAATAAGAATGTATCATTTGGAGGCGTTAAAGCATTTATTGATGGTTCATTTGGTGGTCGCACTGCACTGTTACAAAAACCTTATGACGACGATCAAAGCATAACAGGATTACAAGTGACTTCTCCAGAAAAATTAGAAGTAATTACAAAAAAAGCACGTGGAAATGGATTGCCAATAGCATTTCATATGATTGGAGATTTAGCAGTCAAGCAAGCCATTGATGTTGTAAAAAAATATCCTAATCAAACTCAGCTACCTGACCGATTTATACATTGTGCACTTTTATCTCCAAATTTAATTGAGGAAATGAAAGAATTAAACATTGTTGTAGATGTACAAACCTCATTTATATATGCCGATTACCCTTGGCTAGTAGAACGTATTGGTGAAAGCCGAAATGAATATGCATATTTAATTAAAACACTGCTAAAAGAATCAATCGCTATAGCAAATGGTTCCGATACTCCGATTGATACAATTAATCCGTGGCAAGGTATATATACAGCGGTTACCCGAAAAGCAAAGAACGGGATTGCGTATAATATCGAAGAAGCGATTAGCCTATATGAAGCAATTAAACTTTATACGATTGATAGTGCGGCTTCGTTTCGTCAAGAAGATAAAAGAGGTTTCATAAAAGAAGGATATTTAGCTGACTTTATTTTATTTGACGAAAATCCATTTGAGTTAGAAAAAGATGATCTACTGTATGTTAAATGTAGTGAAACTATTTGCCGAGGAAATATTGTCTATAAAAGTCATGAGTAAGTTATGAAAAGGACAAGCGAGTGTGTCATAGAAATTGTTTATTATCAACAAACAACTAGAATTTATCAACAAAGTTCAAAAATCTTATATTTACTTCTCGAAAAGAATGGTATGTAATTTTACCATTCTTTTTGTTTATTCAGAAGTTGGTTTGCCCATACTGATACAAAAAAGGGTGGTTTTTTGCTTTACATATACTCTATTCTAATTTTTATTGCAATCGTTGTTTTACTGTTAATCATTTTCGTCCTGTTTATAAATATGAAAGTTAATATTTTATCCGTTTATACAAATGAAGAACGATTTATGAATATTAAACTGTCTATCTTGAACAACCTATTGCATTTCGCCTTTACGATTCCATTAAAGAGACCGAAAGAGGTAAAGGAGGACGTATCAGATTTAGAGAAAAAAAGGGATTTGTCTGTCTTTCAACAAATTGATTTTTTCATAAATTTATACTCCAACGGACATACTATCATTACAAAATTTTTAAACACTGTACAAATTTACAATTTAACTTATCACATTCATTTTGGTGTCGGAAATTCTGCTTTAACAGGGATATCAATTGGAACAGCTTATAGTGCAATCGGAATTTTTGAAAACTTATTAAAGAAATTTACGATAGTACATCATCCGCCAACTATAGATATCACGCCTAATTATTATACATCCGTAATGGAAACTACTGGTAAGATACGGTTTTCATTTTCGGTACGAAAGGCAGTCTTTGCGGGATTATTATTACTTAAAGCATATTTAAAAACTAGAAAAGACTTTAAAGCAACACATCCAATCGAAACTAATTAGAGGTGATTAACAATGAGTCAACATCCTATTGGAGACTTAATGCACGCGGCAATGGAAAATTTATCAGCAATGATTAATGTAAATACAATTATTGGTGATCCAATTTCAACACCAGATGGAAGTTTAATCTTAACCGTATCAAAAGTAGGGGTTGGCTTTGCAGCTGGTGGAAGTGAATTCCGAAATTACCATTTAGTAGATGGTGTTAAAGAAGCTGAAGTAAGAAGCCCACATCCATTTGGAGGAGGTACAGGTGGAGGTGCATCAATTACTCCAATTGCATTTCTAATTGTTAACAAAGATGGAGTAAAATTGCTTCACTTAGATCAAAACACGCATTTGATTGAAAAGCTGATGGATTTAGCGCCACAAGCGCTTGAAAAAGCAAAAAAATATATGAAGAAAAAAGATAATTCAGTTGATGATGAAGCAATTTTTGATACAGATTTAGATTAAATATAAAATTTAAGTAAAGTTAATTGCATTCAAGGTTTCCTTCCAGTAAGATAAATGTTGTGAACATTTTGTAATTTTGGGAGGAAATATCATGGCATCTGTAACATTTAAAAACAATCCAGTAACTCTTATTGGACAAGAAGTAAAAGTAGGAGAAAAAGCTCCAAGCTTTACTGTATTAGCAAATGATTTAAGCCCTGTAACTTTAGAGGCTTCAGCTGGTAAAGTACGCTTAATTAGCGCAGTACCTTCTGTAGATACTGGAATTTGTGATGCACAAACTCGTCGTTTTAACGAAGAATTATCAAACGTAGAAAACGTTGAAGTTTTAACAATTTCAATGGACTTACCATTCGCACAAAAAAGATGGTGTGCTGCAAGTGGTTTAGAAAATGTACATACTTACTCTGATCACCGTGATGCATCTTTTGGTGAAGCATTTGGTGTTTTAATGCAAGAATTACGTTTATTAGCTCGTGCAGTATTCGTAGTAGATTCAAATGACGTTGTTACTTACGTTGAGTATGTAGCTGAAGGTACAACTCATCCAAACTATGAAGCAGCAATCGAAGCTGTAAAAGCTGCAAAATAATAACAATAGCTCTATTAAGAGGTAAAAGGCTGTCGAGTAAATCTCGGCAGTTTTTTTGCATTAAAAAAGCATTCACAAATATGAATGCCTCAGTGTGCATATTAAGACTGTAGCCAAGATCATTTACCTAAAGACACTGATTTCTCGGTACAACGTTCCATAGCAGAAATAATAGATGAGCGGAAGCCTTGTTTTTCTAATTCGGCAATCGCTTCTATTGTTGCACCACCTGGTGTGCAAACTTGGTCCTTTAATTCTCCAGGATGTAATTCAGTTTCAAGTACCATCTTTGCTGCACCTAAAACTGCTTGAGCAGCTAACTTATATGCTTGGTCGCGCTTTATACCTTGTAATACAGCTCCGTCTGCTAAAGCTTCGATCATTAAGTAAACATAAGCTGGAGAAGAACCACTAACAGCAGGAATCGCATCCATTAATTTTTCATTTACTAATTCACATTTTCCGAAGCTATTGAAAATTTCCATTACTTCACTTAACTCTACATTGGTCACTACTTGATTATGACAAAGTGCACTCATGCCTTCTCTAACTAATGAAGGAGTATTTGGCATCGTTCTAACGATTTTAACCTCTTTACCGAAAGATTTCTCAACACCTTCTAGAGTAATTCCAGCGGCAATCGTAATGATCACAGAATTACTTGAAACAACTTCTTTAATTTCCTCAATAATAGTTGGATATAAATCAGGTTTAACTGCTAAAAACAAATAATCAACCTGCATTGCTAAATCGACATTATTATTTAATGTGTGAACATTATATAAATCTTTCACTTTTACAAGTGTTTCATTAGACCTTGCACTTACATAAATATGATGCTTTTCAATTACATTCGAATCAATTAACCCACCAATCATAGCTTGAGCCATTTTACCGCAACCAATAAAACCAATCTTCTTATTCATCTGTTCTCACATCCAATATATTTAATAAATTGAATTATACAGGAGGGGTTAAATATTACCAAATAATACATTATTAAAAAAAAATAATGTATGGATATCCACAAGGAATTATTTTTTGTAAAATAGAAATTGTAAAGAAAATTGACTCTTTATTTTGGGGGTATTATGAAACAAATTTTAAAAGAATCAAATCATAAAACTACAATTGAGATTATTCAACAACTTATTCAAACATATGGTGGAACTTCATTAACACATTTAGGATTACTTGGAGATAAAAAAGTATTTCTTTCAGAAGATCAAAAATCTGCATTTGTTTACCGAAAACAGGGTAATAAATTAGTTGTTCTATGTGATCCAATTGGTGAGATTTCTTTTGAAAAAATAAAGGAGTTTGAAAATTATTCAAGGAGTATAAAATGTATTCCATGCTTTTATCAAATAGACGAAAAATCAAAAATGCTGTATGAAAAAACTGGCTATCGATTGTTAAAATTAGGTGAAGAAGCAATAGTTGATTTAGAGAATTTCGAAATTGCAGGTAAAAAAGGAGCAAAACTAAGAACAAAAAGGAATAAGTTCATTCGACAAGGATATCAATTTGAAGTGTCTATGCCTGAACATTCTATAGATCTACTTCAAGAGCTAAAAGGGGTCTCAGATGTATGGTTAAACGGAAGAGAAGAGCTATCCTTTTCAGTTGGTTCATTTCATTTTGATTATGTTTCAAATTTTCCGATCGGAATCTTAAGGGATAAAAATGGTCAAGTTATTGCTTTTGCGACATTACCGATTCAAGGCGAAAATATAACAATTGATTTAATGAGATATTTAAAGGAATTACCATATGGAACGATGGATATGCTTTTTGTATCAATTATGTTTTGGGCAAAAGAAAATGGATTTAAAAGCTGCAGCCTTGGAATGGCACCATTAGCAAATGTTGGCCAAGATTCAAAATCATCAATCATCGAAAAATCTGCAAAAATGATCTTTAAATATGGTAATTCAATTTATAACTTTAAAGGATTATTAACTTTTAAAAGCAAATTTGCAAATAAATGGGAATCAAAGTACTTAGCTTACAAACCATATACATTACTTTCGGTTATCACAAGCTTATATCGCCTAGTTCATGGAACAAAATCTTTGAACTATATAACTCGATTTAAGAAGCCGTTAGAAAAGAAAAAAGTAAAAATTAGTTAACGAGGGCCTCAATAAAAGAGGTCTTTTTTTATTTTTTCATTATTGCTTCTTGAAAAAGATACTGTTCGTCAAATTTCATTAATTCCAATTCAATACAAAAAAATTAAAACTACATAAAAAGTTCAAAATGTATTAAATAAAAGTAAACATTCATCAATTAAAATTAAATTAACAGTACTGGATTAAAATTGATTAAAAAAACCAAATACTTTCTAATAGAAGAATTTAATAAAGTGGACACGTTTAAGAGCCATACGTATAATG
This sequence comes from Gottfriedia acidiceleris, assembly GCF_050457485.1. GTDB lineage: Bacteria > Bacillota > Bacilli > Bacillales > Bacillaceae_G > Gottfriedia > Gottfriedia acidiceleris_D. The sequence goes on along the minus strand of NZ_JBCMJM010000005.1, from coordinate 64,762 downwards.
AAACACAATGACTGTTCTATTATGAAAGTGAGGAATAAAAAATGGTAAAAGAGAATTCAGTGGAATTTTTATTTAATTACATAGATGAATCGACAGAATGTTTAAAAGATAATTTAGAAATTTCTTATTTAGAAGCATTAATTGAAACAGGTGAAAATTTCTTTGAAGGGGAAGTTTTGCAAGAAGAAATTAATAGTTCGCAAAAAGATAAGCTTATGAATACAATTCATCAATTTACATCGGCTTCAAAAGATAATGAGAGTATTCGTAGAGCGTTTCAATTAGCAATATTAAAAGGTATGAAGCAAGGGGTTCAAACAAATCATGAAATGACTCCAGATGGTATTGCTTTTATTATTACTTATTTAGTTGGAAAGCTTACTGAGGGGAAACAAAATTTAACTATTTTAGATCCGGCAATTGGTACTGGAAATCTTTTATTAACAATTTTAAATTCTTCAAAGGATAAATTTACTGAATCTGTCGGAATAGATGTAGATGATGTTCTTGTTAGAATCGCATTTGTCATTGGAAACCTACTAGGACATGAAATAGAACTATTTAATCAAGACAGTTTAGCACCTTTATTTGTAGATCCGGTTGATCTTGTTGTTTGTGATCTACCAATTGGTTTTTATCCAAATGCAGAACGTGCAAAAGAATATACTTTAAAAGCAAAAGAAGGCATGTCTTATGCTCATCATTTATTTATTGAGCAAAGTATGAACTACTTAAAATCTGGAGGATTTTTCATCTCGCTAGTTCCAAATCACCTATTTACTTCAGAGCAATCTGCGCCATTACAAAGCTATATTAATGAAACAGGTGTTATTCAAGGATTGATACAGTTGCCAGTATCTGCCTTTAAGGACGAAAGACATCAAAAAAGTATATTAATAATCCGCAAAAATGCAGAAAATATGAAGAAGCCAAAACAGGCTTTATTAGTTGATTTCCCTAAGTTATCGAATATGAAAGCAGTTGAAGATATTATGCTTCAAATGAATGAATGGTTTAAAGAAAATTTACAATAATTGAACTTTTAAACACGTAAACTAATTTGTGTTATAATAATTCCAGCTTAAAAAATATAACAGTTTCATGTTTAAAGGAGATGTAAAAACATGGCAAATATTCTTGCTATTAATGCAGGTTCATCGTCATTAAAATTTCAATTAATTGAAATGCCTAGCGAAAAAGTACTTACAATTGGTTTAGTAGAACGTATCGGTTTAAAGGATAGCGTTTTTGTAATTTCAGTAAACGGAGAAAAAATTAAAGAAGTAACTGATATTGCTGATCACTCTGTTGCAGTAAAAATGCTTCTTGAAAAGCTAACAGGTTTAGGAATTATTTCTTCATTTGATGAAATCCATGGAGTTGGACATCGTGTAGTTCACGGTGGAGAACTATTTACAGATTCTGCTTTAATTACTGAAGAAGTTGAAAAACAAATTGAACAACTTTCTGATTTAGCTCCACTTCATAACCCAGCTAACCTAGTTGGTATTCGTGCATTTAAAGAATTATTACCAAATATTCCTGCAGTAGCTGTATTCGATACTGCATTCCATCAAACAATGCCAGAAGAGTCTTACTTATATAGCTTACCTTATGAATACTATAAACAATTTGGTATTCGTAAATATGGATTCCACGGTACATCACATAAGTATGTAACAGAAAGAGCTGCTGAATTAATTGGTAAGCCACTAGAAGAGTTAAGACTTATTTCATGTCACTTAGGAAATGGTGCAAGTATTGCTGCAGTTGAAGGTGGAAAATCAATCGATACTTCAATGGGATTCACTCCACTTGCTGGTGTAACAATGGGAACTCGTTCAGGTAACTTAGACCCAGCTTTAATTCCATTTATTATGGAAAAAACAGGCAAAACAGCTGAGGAAGTACTTGATGTATTAAATAAACAAAGTGGTATGCTTGGTATCTCTGGATTCTCAAGTGACTTACGTGATATTGAGACTGCAGCTGAAGAAGGTAATAAACGAGCTAAAATCGCTCAAAGTGTATTCATTGAACGTATTCACAAATATTTAGGTTCTTACGCTGCTCGTATGAAAGGCGTAGATGCGATCATTTTCACTGCTGGTATTGGTGAAAATGGACCGGAAATTCGTCAAGCCGTACTAGAAGGGCTTGAATTTATGGGTGTTTATTTTGACCCAAGTAAAAATAACTTTAGAGGAAAAGAAGCTTTCATTAGCTTTGATCACTCTCCAGTTAAAGTAATTGTAATTCCAACTAATGAAGAAGTTGTAATCGCAAGAGATGTAGTACGAGTTGGAATGAAATAATCTGTTAGTAAACATAAACGTAGAGCATACAAAAATAGATGACCTCATATTCTTAAATTGAGATCACTTTTTGGCTCTACGTTTTTTTATATTCGAGGTGATAGTATGGATCAAATGAAAGAGTATAATTTATGGCTTGAACTTAACGATTTGATTGAAAAGAAACAACAACAGCAAAATTTAAATAAATTAGAACTATTGTATCAAAATGCTTCTAATTTTCTCCTCCAAAAAATACCTCAAAGCTATTCGAATACTTTTAATGAATTTTTTTCAACTGCTTTTTTCCACACTCAATCTTTAATACAAACAACAAAACAGTTTCAAGAAAAGAAATTAGATATACTTAATCGAGCACAAATTTTAAGAAGTGATGTTAAGACAATAAGTGATTTAAGAAAGCTACCATTAAGACAATTGAATTTTTTAGCTGAACAAGAAATATCGAAAGCATTAATAGTCTCAAGTGTTCAAGGTGGAATAAGTGGAACTAGTACAAAGCTTGCTTTATTTGGTGATTTACCGGCTTTATTATTTATTAATCTTAAAACGGTACAAGAAATAGCACTTTGTTATGGTTATGATGTAAGTATTCCAAAAGAGATGGAATGTAGCTTAAAAGTACTACAAGGTGCAATCCTCCCATCAAACGAAAAATACGGTGTTTGGAGTAAGTTAATGAACGATATTTTAAAGCATGAGGATTCTGACGTATTTGCAACTTGGGAAAATGAATTTAATGGAGAAGGGGTCTATTACACAGTCATATTACAAATGTGCAAGTTATTAATGATCCATTCATTACGGAATAAGGTTTTAGGTGGTATTCCTTTATTAGGCGTTACTGTTGGGGCAAAATGGAATGAATCTTTTACAAAAAACGTATTAGAATATACAAAGAAATTTTATCAATATCGTATATTATCGGAACGGGTAAACCAGGAGCTAACAGATTAAATCACAAATTGAGGAGTAGTAAACGAAATACTTGAACATCCATTAGACAATTTACGATTAACTAATCGGATACCCGTTTGGTTGTAAACGAGGATGTGGTATGCTAAAAGAAAACCATTCAAGGAGACAGTTATGAAGCCTACATCAAGTTTTCAACTAGATCAATCCGTCGGAAAGTTACGAAAAGTGATTGACCAATTAAACAAGCAAATTAAAGAAGCATCTTCCGAAAAAGTTGCGAATGAAACCATCCGACTAAAAGAGGAACTGAAAACAATCGGAGATACGCTTTTACAAATTCAAAAGCGCGAAAATGAATAAACATAATAATACAAGTAAAAAAGCTAACAAAATTTATTGTTAGCTTTTTTAGGGTGTTGAAATTAAAACGGTCAATAGGGAAAGCGGAAATCAAGTGAAGATTTATTAAAGATTATGATTCAATTATCGCTTTTGGATAATTTATTACTGGTGTTAAAGATAATATATTTAACAATTTTTTATTCCAACAACACTAGAAACATTTTTTCAGAAGAAATATTATAAGCTAAATTAAGCAAATTCTTTAGAAAAACAAATTCAATTGATTAGTTTTATTAATTAATGTCTAATATTATTAGATCTACAATCAGACTGTTATTTTACTCTAAGTAAAGGCTATTTGATTAGGTTTTTATTGCGACTTTTTTTGATGAATAAGTTGATTGGAACGGAGGGGTGCTCGACTCCTATGGGATAAGCGGGAAGGCTAAAGACCCCGCAGGCTTGCCGAGGAGGCTAAAGAATCTCGCCCCATGGAAAGCGAGCATCCTGTAGTGGAAATCAACATCACTAAACTCCTTTACGGAAATTTGGTAATTTTGATAGGGTTGTTTTTCAACAGTGAGAAAAAGCTAACAAATTTATTGTTAGCTTTTTAACCATGTATTTTTGTCTCATTGGACATTTGTTGGTTACTTCTAAACCAAATCCAAAGATCGTTAATAATTGATGCTAATTCTGCAATCTCAGAATTTAATTTACAGCTCAAAACAAAATCAGATTCATGATTTAATTGTTCCTGTTTATGATTAATCGAAAACTCTAAACGTTTAATATGATCAGGTATTTCACCACGGATATATTCCCATTCAGTAAGAATCATTAGTTGTTGATCGTGAGAGTAATCTTCCCAATCCAACTTTAGGCTTGGTAGAAAAATACCTAATCGTTCATCGTATGAAAAATAATCTTGTAACATTTTTTACTCCCCCTCATGACTATATTATACATTGAAAAAAACAAGTGAAACATATTGATTTTTTTAAATTTCTAGATTTGTGAAATAAAAATTGTTTGTAAATAGCCTAAAATCTAAAAATAAAAATTATTAAAATAAAAGGAAAATAATTCATAATAATAGAAAACATAGTTATCTTTTAATAAAATAATCTTACTAAATTAAAGATATATGTATAAGATAATGACATAATTTTTAAAGGATTGGCTTTATGCTTACAATAACCGATAAAAAAGGTTAATGAGAATAGATTTTACAAATACATACAATTGATTGATTTATCTAGATGATTTTCAAAAATATAAAAAATTATTTAGACTCGAAAGGAAGAGTTTTATGAGGCATGCTGTCATTACGGCAGGATCAAAGGGGTTAGGGAAGAAAGTCACTGAAGCATTTTTGAAGGATGGTTATTCAGTAACTGTTACGTACTTTTCTGATGAACAGGCTATCAAAGAGCGAAAAGAAGAATGGAAGGATTATTTGGACCGGGTTCTTTTTGTAAAAGGTGATATTTGCGATAAACAATTTATTAATGAGATTGTCTCAAAAACGATGGAAAGATTCGGTAGAGTCGATTGTCTTATCAATAATGCTGGCCCGTATTTATTTAACCGTAAAAAACTGGCTGACTACACTGATGAAGAGTGGGAATACTTGTTGTATGGAAATTTGCACAGCGTGTTTTATCTTTTAAAGCAAATTATTCCAATTATGAGAAAGCAGAAATATGGACGTATCATAAATTATGGATTCCAAGGTGCCAATTCAGCTTCGGGATGGATTTATCGTTCTGCATTTAGTGCAGCTAAAGTAGGTCTAGTTTCATTGACTAAAACAATAGCCTATGAGGAAGCAGAGAATGGTATAACATCTAATATGATTTGTCCTGGGGATATTTTTGGTGATATGAAAGAAGCAAATCAAACTGAAGCGAGTAAGGATGGAAAAGGTCTTGCACCAGTTGGAAGATCTGGTACTGGGGAAGATGTAGCAAGAATGGTGCAATTTTTGTGTAAGGAAGAGTCTGATTTTATAACAGGTGATATCTTTGAGGTCACTGGTGGCTTGGATGTCATTAATAAATACAGACATATTCCATTATCATAAGAATTCGTGGGACAATTCCATTTTTAAAGCATAATTTATAGTAAAAAAGATTCTGAATTAATATTTATTAATTGAAATTAAGCGTTTTCATTTTCTGCACTATATGTTTTGTGTTAATATAAAAATGTATTATTTTTTAATAAATAGAGCTCATCCTAAGAGGCACGAATTAAATATATTTCAGGGGGAAATAACATGCGTATTGGGGTACCAAAAGAAATAAAAAACAACGAAAATCGTGTAGCAATGACACCAGCTGGAGTAATGAACTTAGTTGGACATGGTCATTCAGTTTACATTGAAACAAATGCTGGAATTGGTTCAGGATTTACTAATGAAGAATACGTAAATGCTGGCGCAACAATTGTTGAAACAGCTGAAGAGGCTTGGAATAATGAAATGGTTATGAAAGTTAAAGAACCAATTCCAAGCGAATATGGATACTTCCGTGAAGGATTAATTTTATTCACATACTTACATTTAGCTCCAGAGCCTGAATTAACTAAGGCTTTAATTGATAATAAAGTAGTAGGAATTGCTTACGAAACTGTACAAGTTGGTAATACATTACCGTTATTAACTCCAATGAGTGAAGTTGCAGGACGTATGTCAGCTCAAATCGGTGCTCAATTCCTTGAGAAAAATAAAGGCGGAAAAGGTATTTTATTAGGTGGAGTACCAGGAGTACGTCGTGGAAATGTTACAATCATTGGTGGAGGTGTAGCAGGAACAAATGCTGCTAAAGTAGCTGTTGGTCTTGGTGCTCATGTAACGATGATTGACTTAAATCCAGATCGTTTACGTCAATTAGATGATATTTTTGGTCATCAAATTACGACTTTAATGTCAAACCCTTACAATATTGCTGAAGCGGTTAAAGAATCTGATCTTGTAATCGGTGCAGTATTAATTCCAGGTGCAAAAGCGCCAAAACTTGTTACAAAAGAAATGATTGAATCAATGGAACCAGGTTCAGTTGTAGTTGATATTGCAATTGACCAAGGTGGTATTTTCGAAACAACAGATCGTATTACAACTCATGATTTCCCAACATATGAGAAGCATGGAGTAGTACACTACGCTGTAGCAAACATGCCTGGTGCAGTACCTCGTACTTCTACAATGGCATTAACAAATGTTACAGTACCTTATGCAGTTCAAATTGCTAACAAAGGTTATCAAAAAGCTTGCTTAGATAACTCTGCATTATTCAAAGGTATTAATACACTTGATGGATATGTAACTTACGAAGCAGTAGCTGAAGCTCACGGCTTAGAATATAAAGAAGCAACTACTTTATTACAAGGTACATCTGTTTCTACAAACTAATTTAAAGAAAAATCCCTTTATCGAAGACGGTAAAGGGATTTTATTTTTTTCTCAATTTCAATAACATTCACTTTATATTTATAGTAAATTTATATTATAATTTCCATTTTATGTAAAAAGGAGTGAGGGGATTGGAGTTTATTTTAATCCTTATTTTTCTGATTGCAGGTATTTTCGCGTTTAACTGGCTAATGGGTTATCGTAATCAAAATATTATATTAGATTTAGATGAGCGCTATATAAATCTAAATGATTATACGAAGGCTGTGAAGGTTGAATTAGAAGGCCAAGGTAAAACAGTTGATTACAGAGGAAATAGACTTTTTATAATAAATGGTAAACAATATCATCTAATTGAACGAAATGTATCAATGGGTGGTGTTCCATTACAACATACGATCCTTCAAAAGGTTTCAGACTGTTGACAAACGCTCGCTTTCTTCGTTGCTTCGCATGTCTGCAGTGCTCATTACCTTTTAGGGTAACGCCACTCCTCACCAGGCTTCGCGCCTTGAAAGACAAGCGCTTGCAATCAGTCTGAAAATCAGATTTTAGTACTTTGTTTATACACTGAAAGAATCCCAATCTTCATCTGAAGAAAGGGATTCTTTTTCTTTATTCCTTATTCAAATTATATTCTTCTTTCAGCATGCTATATTGATACATATCTCGGTGAGCGCCTTTGAAAAACTCATGCATGCGCAATATACCATCTAAATGAAAGCCTAACTTTGTAAGAAATTTTTGTGAAGCGATATTATAATCGTATACTTCACCATATATTTTTATGAGTTTTAATTCATTAAAAGCATAATTTAGTAGATAGTTAAATGCAAATGAACCAATTCCTTTATTTTGCATTGATTGATCTCCAATTACGATTCCAAAAGCGGCATGATTATTCTCTTGATCAAGATTTCCCAATTCAATTCTTCCTACACAAATACCATTGTATTCAATTGTGAACAAGTGGAGATTAGGTTTAAGTCCGTCAAAATATTTTTCATAGCCTTGTACCATTTCATCTAAAGAACGTGGTTTTTCTATTCCTACAAGCTTACCAATCTTATCATCACATTCCCATTTATGCATAATAGGGATATCTGAGGGAAGTACTTGTCGAATATTTATTAATCCGCTTTGATTCATATTATAGGATAATTAATTCTTTAGGGAACTTCGTTAATGTCATTGCACCTGTTTCTGTAATAACGATATCATCTTCAATACGAACTCCACCAACATTTGGTACATAGATTCCTGGCTCGATTGTATATGACATACCAGTTTTAATAATATCAGTATTTGAATCATTTACTGATGGGTAATCGTGGATACCAATACCTAAACCGTGACCAATACGGTGAACGAAGTATTCGCCATATCCAGCATCTGTGATAATTTGACGAGCAGCACGATCAACATTTCCTAATACCTCGCCCGGTTTACTTACTTCGATTGCAGCAAGTTGACCTTTTAAAACGGTTTCATAAATTTCTCGTTGTTGCTCATTTGGTTGACCAAACATTACTGTACGAGTAATATCTGAGCAATATCCATCAACGATAAAACCTAAGTCCATTAGTACGAAATCACCTTTTTTAATTGGGTTTGTACCTGGATTTCCATGTGGTAACGCTGAGTTTGCACCAGTTAAAATTAAAGTGCTAAATGAAGTTTTAGAAATACCTTTTTTCTTCATTTCGTATTCCATTTCAGCAATTAAATCCATTTCTGTTTTGCCTTCAGCAATACGATCAACAATAATTTGGCAAGCCATGTCAGCAGCTTCAGCAGCAACTTGCATACGACGAATTTCTTCACTATCTTTAATTAAACGTAAGTCATGTAATTTTTCCTCAGCTGCAAGGAATTGTACGCCAGGGAAAAGTTGTACTAATCTTTCATAGCGGCCAACAAGAAGATGTTCTTTTTCGATCGCCATACGATTTACTGTAATATTACGTTTTGCTAATGATTCTTGTATCATTGCCCAAGGATCTTGACTATCATTAAAGCCGATTACGTCATATTTCCAGCCTGCGTTTTGCACATGTCCAACTTCCATTTGTGGACAGACAAGAATTGGCTCATCATTTGGAAATACAAGACAAGCTAAAAGACGTTCATGTGGATTACAATGGAAATTAGTTAAATAAAATACGTTCTCAGTAGATGTAATAAATCCTAGTTGAATATCTTGCTCTTTTAACCAAGTTGATAGATTTTGTATACGGTGTTCCATTTGTAACATCCTTTCTTAAAAAACAAATTACTGCAATAAACAAAAAAGTCTTTACAGTTTATAACACTCTTATTTTATCATTTTTTATCGAATTACGTAAAATAGTTAACTTATTTCTTATTTTTGTAATAGAAAATAATCTGTTAAAATGTGGTAGTGACTAATTTTATAATAAAGGAGCGACTTCATTTGAAAATTACATATTTTGGGCACAGTGTTATTTTAGTAGAACACGGTCAAGATTCAATTATTATTGACCCATTTATTAACGGTAATCCACATACTAATGTGAAGGTAGAAAATATTAAAGTGAATTATATTTATGTAACACATGGTCATGGCGATCATTTAGGTGACACAGTTGAACTAGCAAAACGAAATGATGCAACTGTTATTGCTCCTGTGGAATTAGCAACTTGGATCTCGTGGCAAGGTGTCAAAGTTGTCGCTATGCATATCGGGGGAGAAAAAGAGTTTTCTTTTGGTAAATTAAAATTAGTAGAAGCAATCCATGGTTCAAGTATTGTTGATGAAGAAAATAAACAAATAATTAATGTAGGACCACCGTCAGGCGTTTTATTAAAAATAGCTGGTAAAACAATTTATCATGCTGGTGATACTGCATTATACAGAGGTATGAAAACATTAGGTGAGTACGAAAAGATCGATATAGCCTATTTACCAATTGGTAATCATTTTACAATGGGAATCGACGATGCAGTAATTGCTTCTGAATGGATTAACGCACAGCAAGTAATTCCGATGCATTATAATACATTTCCACCAATCCAAGTAGACCCAAATGAGTTCCTTGCAAAATTACCAAAGAATAATGGTTTCATTCATGAGCCAAATACAACAATTTCACTATTGTAGTATAAGTCATCGAAGAAAATATTAGTACAGTATTAGAAGCACGTTGAAACGTGCTTTTTTTCATGGTATGAATTGTTATATAATAGTTAATAAAAATATTAATACAACCATTGAAAGCTTGGTGAGGTAATTGACTACAAAGCACGATCAAATACTAGAACATATTGAACAACTACCGGTCGGTCATAAAATATCAGTAAGACAAATTGCAAAAGATTTAAGTGTAAGTGAAGGTACTGCATATAGAGCAATAAAAGATGCGGAAAACAAAGGATTTGTTAGTACCATTGAACGTGTAGGTACGATTCGAATTGAAACGAAACGAAAAGAAAATATTGAAAAATTAACTTTTGCCGAAGTTGTTAATATTGTTGATGGACAAGTTTTAGGTGGTAAAGAAGGATTACATAAAACACTTAATAAGTTTGTTATTGGTGCAATGCAGCTTGATGCGATGATGAGATATATTAGTGCAAATAATTTATTAATCGTCGGAAACAGAGTGAAAGCACATGAATTAGCATTAAAAGAAGGGTCAGCGGTTTTAGTAACAGGTGGATTTGATACAGATGAAAGTGTTAAACGTCTTGCGGATGAAATGAAAATGCCGATTATTTCTTCTAGTTATGATACGTTTACTGTTGCGACGTTAATTAATAGAGCAATTTATGATCAGTTAATTAAGAAAGATATAGTACTAGTTGAGGATATACTCATTCCAACTGAAAAAACAGCTACACTATCTCCATTTGATGATGTGGAAAAGTGGTATGAACATAACAGAGACACAGGTCATGGAAGATATCCAGTAATTGATGATCGAGGTAAGCTAATAGGAATTGTAACTTCAAAGGATATCATACATGAACAACGTACTCAAAGAATTGATAAAGTGATGACTAGACAACCAATAAGTGTAAATGAAAAGATGTCGGTTGCGGCAGCTGCTAGAATGATGGTTTGGGAAGGCATAGAGTTGCTACCAGTTGTAAATACATCGAATAACTTAATCGGTATTATAAGTCGTCAAGATGTGCTTGAAGCATTACAGCAATTGCAACGTCAACCTCAAGTGGGAGAAACAATTGATGATATAGTTACTAGTCAATTTCATAATAATAAAGATCAAAAAAATGATGACTTTACGATTAGATGTAATGTAACTCCTCAAATGACGAATGTAATTGGTACTCTTTCACATGGCGTATTTACGACAATTGTAACGGAGGCCGGTAAACGAGCAGTTCGTGATATGAAAAAAGGGGACTTAATCGTAGAAAATATTACAATTTACTTCGTACAGCCAGTTCAAATTGATGATGTAATTGAAATTAAACCAAAAGTTTTAGAATTAGGACGTAAGTTTGGAAAAGTTGATGTTGAAGTATTTCAGCAAGGAATATTAGTTGGTAAAGCATTAATGATGATGCAGTTATTAGATCGATGAGAAATGGAAGCCCTAATAGGCTTCCATTTTTTTAGTTACTAGAAATCAAGGAATAAAAAAAGCAGGAAACCATTCCCTGCTTTGAAGTTTATGAAAAAATCATCCCGTATTTTTAATTCGAAAGTAGTTTATTAACTCGATTAACAAATTCATTATTTTCGTTTCTAGTATCAAAATCTTTTGCTAAGTCATATACAATTTTCTCTAATTTCTCTAAGTCATAAATAAATTCATCTTCATTTATTTTCAATTTTTTCGCCATAAATAATGCTGCTAGCCAAAACTCAAATTTATATGATAGATTCGAAAGATTATCACATAAATCAACATGTTTATAGAACAATTCAATTGCTCTGTCAGGATCACAAAAAGTTAAAAAAATCATTTGTTCACTTAGTTCAGGAATGTATTTTGTGCGATTGTATGTTACAAAATAAGCTTTTTGTTGAATAATTAATGCTTCATCCATTTTGTTTTCTTCTAATAAAGGAAGCAGTAATTTTGAGTAGGATTTGTGAATCGCTTCGTCACAATCAACTGAGCTATTCATTATTTTATTTTGTAAATTTAACGCTTCTTGAAGATGATCAGTTTTTAGTAAATAAATCATTTCACCATACATTTCACATTTTTCACAATTACTTAAATGATCCCTTGGAGATTTTTTATATAGTAGATAGTTTTGTTTTGCGTAATCAAATTGATTTAAATATAAGTTCATTATAAATAGAGCTTGAAAATAAGGTCTTAAAGAATAGTTAGCAATTACTAAACGATTCTTAAAATCCTCGAAATAATGGTGAATTTCTTCTAACGAGAATCTGAGGGACTGAGGTATTATTTCTAACAACCACTTGTACAACCATAGAATCTGCTCTTGCTCGATACGTTCTTCGTTTTGATCATATAAATCTACACACCACAAAAAGGTATCAATAAATAAGTCTATTTCACCAATAGAAAAAGCAGTTTCTGCTAATTCCATATTAACGTAATATAGATATCCCCATTCCTCTTGATTCTCTAATTCTTCTGCAAAAGTAAGTAGCTTTTGAAGTTTAATACTAGAATGTGATAATTCTACTAGTTCATCAAATTTAGATGAAAATAGTTCTTCTGTCATCATGTAAGTTTTCTCACTTTCTAGATTACTATAAGATTAAACCGTTTGTTTATTTTCAATTGCTTTATAATGCTTATTTTGTAAGTATCCACGATATAGATTTGCCGCACCAAATAGAATGAAAATAATACCGACACAAATTGTTATTAATTCAAGCTTTGCTACCATTTGATTTATACCGTAAAGCAATAAGAATAATCCAAAAGTTAATCTTGCACGTGATCCTGCAATTTTTTTTGTTAATAGTTCGCTTGTAAAGAAAAATTTGGTAACGTAAAATAAGAAGAATAGAAAAGATATAATTACGATTGTTGCAATGCTATTCACTTAGCTTCCACCTTTCAATGACTAATACATAATTCTATTTTACAGTCATAGAAACTATATTTCAAAAGTTTTCATATAAAGGAGAGTTTAATGTTGAAGGAACAAATTTTAAAAGATATACATTCGTTTGATACGATAATAATTCATCGTCATGTTCGTCCAGATCCAGATGCAATTGGTTCACAGTGCGGTTTAGCAGAGATGATTAAAGCAAGTTATCCTGCAAAAAAAGTATATGTAGTAGGACATTTACCACAATCTCTAGAGTATTTATATAAAATGGATGAAATTGCAGATGAAGTATATAAGGATGCACTTGTCATTGTTTGTGACACTGCCAATACTGAACGAGTAGATGACGCAAGATATTCAACTGGAAAGAAACTGATTAAAATTGACCATCATCCGAATGTAGATCCATACGGTGACATTATGCATGTAGATACTACTGCAAGTTCAACAAGTGAGTTAATTTTTGAACTGGCAGAAAGTAGTAATGAACAATTAGTCGTAACTGACAAAGCTGCGAGACTAATTTATGCGGGGATTATTGGAGATACAGGAAGATTTTTATTTCCAAGTACAACAGAAAGAACTTTTCATGCAGCTAGTAATTTGATAAAAAAGGATTTTTCTATTAATGAAATATATGACAATATGTACGAAACATCAATTGAGATGGCTCATTTAAATGGATATGTTCTTCAAAATTTTAAACTAACAGAAGAGGGAGTCGGTCATATAAACATGACAAAGGCTCTAATGGATGAATACAATGTAAACTCTGAACAGGCTTCATTGGCTGTAAGTTCACTTGGACATATAAAAGGGGTAAAGGCTTGGGTTATCTTTTTAGAAGAAGAAGATTTAATTCGAGTACGTCTTCGTTCAAAAGGACCAGTTATAAATGGAGTAGCTGCTATGTTTAACGGGGGTGGACATCCGCTTGCATCTGGAGCAAAAGTCTTCTCTTGGGAAGAAGCAGAAAAAGTAGTGGAAGAATTAAAAAAGGTTTGTAGGGAAGAAAAATAAAGCTTAAAAAATAAATTTGAGAGGCTAATCGAATACTAGCCTCTCATTTATTTTGTGCTTTTTATTTTTAATGTGATTTCTAATACGGTATCAAAGTAGATTGTATCTATTTCAAGTTTAAATCGCCGATCATCTTTAATATAAACTTTGTTTTCGATTGCACGTCTTAATAATTCCCGATTTTGGGAAACGCTTTTAATATCTTGAGTAAGTAAATTACTTAGGTCATCCTTTACATCAGTAACAAGTTGAAGATTAGTAAATTCATTTAGATTGTATTGTTTGTAATTTAATATTGTCACTTTGATTTCTTGAACTGTTAAATTTCGTTTCTTTTCCTTGTTCATTCGCTCCATATTTTCAAAAAATATATTTTTATCCCTTAAATATTCTTTATTTAGCATTTTCAATTCAGATATTTGTTTTACTTGCTCTTCTTCTGTCACACCATAAAAATAAATAAAGACAAGCCAACTAATGATAAACCCGAAAAAAATGCCTACAAAAAATTTTGCCCAAGCGTGGGAGAGTTGTTCTGGAGGAGCTTTCATTAAACATGTTCTCCTGTAAACCACTGCATAATGATTGTACCTGTATGAGTTCCTCCCATGGCGGCTATAATCATGAAAATTTGCTTAATGAATTCGATTGTTTCTCCTTCAAACAATCCTTTTTCAAAACTATAGAATGTATCAAATGTTCCACCAATCGCCCCAACAATTGCCCAAATTCGTAACTTCATTGATAAATCATACATGCTGCTAAGTGGTGGCTGTCCAATGACGTAGTAACCGATTGAACCAATTATCGATCCACCTATTATGATTCCTAGTGAAATAAAATACATTGAAATTAATGCTGGTATAAATGGCAACTTAAGCTCCAATTGTCCTCACTCCCTCAATTAATATATATGGACAAAGTGTTATGTGTATGATGAGTATTAAAGTAAGTTTAAATAAAAGATTTGTTTTAATTTTCACGAACTAAAATAGAATGTAAGTTCGTATTTTGTGATAGAATAGATTATATTGAAAAGATGGTAAGGAGGAATGTAGATGAGTTTTGTTCATTTGCAAGTTCAAAGTTCTTATAGTTTATTGCAAAGCGCATGTAAAATAGATGAATTAGTTAATGCTGCTGTTAGAGAAGGACATCCTGCGCTTGCTATTGCAGATGAAAATGTCATGTACGGGGTAATTCCTTTTTATCATGCGTGTAAAAAAGCAGGGATTAAGCCAATTATTGGGTTGAAAATCTCAATTTTAATGGATGAACATCAGACTTATCCGATGATTTTACTAGCGAAAGATTTGACTGGCTATCAAAACCTTTTAAAACTTACAAGTATAATAGGGACAAAATCACCAGAAGGAATTCCTAAAAAGTGGTTATCGGCATATAGTAACGGCGTGATTGCAATTACGCCAGGAATCGAAGGAGAAATTGAAAACTTACTATTGAATGGAGAAATAGAAAGAGCTATTGTTCATTTAAAAGAGTATCAATCAATTTTTGATCAATTTTTTGTCAGTATTCAAGATCACGGTTTACCTGAAGATCGTTTGCTTTACCCATTAATTAAACAAGTACAAAAAGAAACAAACATCAGTTTAGTTGTTACAAATGACGTTCGATATATTGAAAAAGAGGATGCACTTATTCAAGATGCATTATTTTCAGTTAAAAATGGTACTAAGTTATCGGACGAATCAAGACCAAGATTACATTCGAACGAATATTATTATAAATCAAAAGCCGAATTATTGAAGCTGTTTTCTGATGAGGAAGAAGCAGTTCAAAACACTATACATATTTCAGATATATGTAATGTAACGATTCCTTTTCATCAGCCGTTATTGCCTAAGTATCCAGTACCTGATGAATATTCAACAGTGGAATATTTAAAAATGGTTTGTGAAAATGGCATGATTGAGCGGTACGGGGAAATAAATGATGAACTTAAACAAAGATTAGAATTTGAGTTAAATACAATCAATAAGATGGGATTTAATGATTACTTCCTCATTGTTTGGGACTTTATTAAATATGCACTTGAACAAGGGATATTTGTTGGACCAGGACGTGGTTCCGCCGCGGGATCTTTAGTGGCTTACGTATTAAAAATTACGAATGTAGACCCAATACATTATAATTTACTATTTGAACGATTTTTAAATGAAGAAAGAATTACAATGCCAGATATTGATATTGACTTTCCAGATCATAGACGAGATGAAATGATTGATTATGTCGCTTCAAAATATGGTGATGTACATGTTGCACAAATTATTACATTCGGAACATTAGGAGCAAAAGCAGCCATCCGAGATATTGCCAGGGTAATGGGGCTTACACCAACTGAAATAGATCGGTATTCAAAGCTAATTCCATCATCTCTAGGAAATTCATTAAAAGATGTGTATGAGCAATCTAAAGCATTTAAAAGTCATGTTGAACATTCTGGTATTCATAAACGGATATTTGAGGTTGCTTGCCAAGTTGAAGGATTACCTCGGCATACAAGCATTCATGCAGCAGGTGTAATTATTTCTGAACTTCCGTTAACAAATGTTGTCCCGTTACAAGAGGGGAATCATGGAGTGTTTTTAACACAATATCCTGCAGAAATCCTTGAAGAGCTTGGATTAGTAAAGATGGACTTCCTTGGCCTACGTAACTTAAGTTTATTGGAAGAGGTCTGTCGATTAATTTATGAAGCAAAAGGCGAAGTAATTAATTTGGCAGAAATTCCGTTACAAGATCTAAAAACATTTGAAATTCTTAGTAAAGGAGATACTTCAGGCGTATTTCAGCTAGAATCATCAGGGATGAGAAGAGTACTACAGCAATTACAGCCTAATCAGTTTGAAGATATAGTGGCTGTAAACGCGTTATATCGTCCGGGTCCAATGGAGCAAATCCCTAGATTTATTCAATATAAGCATGGATTGGAGACGGTTACGTATCCTCATCCAGTTTTAGAAAAAATATTAAAACCAACATATGGAGTAATCATATATCAAGAGCAAATCATGCAAATTGCTTCAACTCTTTCAGGGTTCACTTTAAGTGAAGCAGATTTACTTCGAAGAGCTGTAAGTAAAAAGAAGAAGGAAGTTTTAGACGAAGAAAGAATTCATTTTGTAGAAGGTGCAATAGCTAAAGGTTATGATGAACAAGTTGCAAATGAAGTATACGATTTAATTGTCCAATTTGCTAACTATGGATTTAATAGGAGTCATGCTGTTGCATATAGTATGATTGCGTATCAACTAGCATATTTAAAGGCAAATTTTCCTCTAGAATTTTATGCAGCACTTTTATCGAGTTTTATTGGAAGTGAAGAGAAAGTATCGAATTATATTGGGGAAGCAAAATTAAAAGGGATCCCAATCTATCCACCTTCAATAAATAAAAGTCAATATGCATTTGTAGTTGAAGGAAATGGAATTCGATATAGTTTATTAGCTATTAAAAATATAGGAATGGCAACTGTAAGAGAAATTCTACAAAAGCGGCCATATAAAGATTTTTTTGAAGTGTGCATTAAAATTTCACCAAAAGCATTAAACCGAAAAAGTATAGAAAATTTAATATTTTCGGGATGTTTTGATGAGTTTGAGCTCGACCGTGCAACACTTTTAGCAAATATTGATATGATTTTTGATTACGTGGATATAGTAAGACCTGAAAATGAAGATCAATTTGATTTATTTCTTGATGAAGATTTTGTGCCTAAACCAGAAATTATTAAAGTGGAGCCAATGAAAGTTTCAATTAAGCTTGAACTTGAAAAACAGGCTTTAGGTACTTATTTATCAGGTCATCCGATTAGTCAATACGAGAAGTTGCTTAATGAAAGTGATGCCGGGACTATTTCATCAATTATGCAGAAGAAAGATACAGAGCATCTACTGTTTGTCTATATTAAGGATTTAAGGATTACAAAAACAAAAAAACAACAGCATATGGCTTTTTTACAAGTTGAAGATCTAAGTACTTCAATTGATGCTGTTGTATTTCCGACTACTTTTGAAAAATCCCGACATAAATTAAAAGAAAAAGAAGTTGTCGTAGTTAAAGCAAAAGTTGATGAACGGGAAGAAAGAAAACAATTAATAATAAATGAAGTTCTTACAATCGAAGAAATGGAAGAAATAAACGACCAAAAGAAGTATACTTTATTTATTAAAATAACGGGACATACTAATAAAAATATTTCCTACACAATACAGCAAACGATCTCTAAGTTTAAAGGGCATGCGAAAGTGGTGCTTTACTATGAAGAAGATAAAAAAGCTGTTCAATTATCTGAACAATATTATGTGAATCCTTCTGTGAATTGTCTCTCGATGTTAAGAAATATTGTAGGGGATGCAAATGTTGTATTAAAGAAATAGACATTCTTCTCTAAACTATTTATTATTAACATACATGTGATATCATACAAAAAGAAAATTTTACCTTTTAAAGAGAAAATCACTAAGAAATATACAGTTGAAAAGTCAACTCGTCAACATTAGGGAGAGTGAATAGTTTGTCATTATTAAGTGAAGAAGCATTACATATGCATAGAGTACATCAAGGTAAATTAGAAACAGTTTCTAAGGTGCCAGTTACAAATGCTAAAGAACTAAGTTTAGCGTACTCACCAGGTGTTGCCGAGCCGTGTAAAGAAATTTACGAAGAAAAAAGCAGAGTGTACGAATACACAATGAAAGGTAATATGGTTGGTGTAGTATCGGATGGATCTGCCGTTCTTGGACTAGGTAATATTGGACCAGAGGCTGCATTACCTGTAATGGAAGGTAAAGCTGCGTTATTTAAAAGCTTTGCTGGTGTTGATGCATTTCCAATCTGCTTAAATACGCAAGATGTAGAGCAAATCATTCAAACAGTAAAATTGTTAGAACCTACATTTGGTGGAATAAATTTAGAGGATATTGCAGCTCCAAACTGCTTTATAATAGAAGAGCGCTTAAAGCGTGAAACAAATATTCCAATATTCCATGATGATCAACATGGAACGGCGATCGTTACACTTGCAGGGTTAGTAAATGCTTTAAAAATAGTGAATAAAAATATGGCAGATATTAAAGTGGTCCTAAATGGTGCAGGGGCTGCAGGTATTGCTATATTAAAATTATTGTATCGTTTTGGTGTTCGCCAAATTATTATGTGTGATACAAAAGGCGCGATTTACGAAGGGCGTCCAAATGGTATGAATAGCGTAAAAAATGAAGTAGCAAAATACACAAATAAAGATAAAATTCAAGGTAGCCTTAAAGAAGTACTTGAAGGGGCAGACGTATTTATTGGGGTTTCTGTAAAAGGAGCAGTAACTCAAGAAATGGTTCGATCAATGAATGAAAATCCTATTATTTTTGCAATGGCGAATCCTGATCCAGAAATTATGCCTGAAGATGCAAAAGAAGCAGGGGCTTTAGTAATTGGTACTGGTCGAAGTGATTATCCTAACCAAGTAAATAACGTTCTTGCATTCCCAGGAATTTTCCGTGGAGCATTAGATGTTCGTGCTACACATATTAATGAAGAAATGAAAATTGCTGCAGTAAATGCAATTGCAAGCTTAGTAAGTGAAGCTGATCTATCGCCAGATTTTATTATTCCAGCACCATTTGATCCTCGAGTGGCTCCAAAAGTAGCTGCTAGTGTGGCAAAAGCTGCAATGGAAACAGGGGTTGCGAGACTGAATGTTGACCCGAAAGAAATCGAAGAAAAAACAAAAAAACTAGCTTTAATTAAATAGTTTTATTACCAGATATCAATATTAATGGGGATAGTATTACAATACTAAAATTAAGTAATGTAGTACTATCCTTTTTTATCTGATATAATACTTAGATGTGGTTAAAAAGCGCAAAGATTGTTGGAAATTAAAGGAATTTCATAAAAAATATATAAATTAATTTTTTAAGATTTTCTACAAATTTCAAGTTGGTTAAATGGTTGTAATGACGAAATTTAGCTGAATTTTATCGACAAATGTTAACAAAAAGTGTATAACATTTATAGTATCCTATTAGTATTTAGTACTAAAAAAGTTAGGAGGAATTAGGTTGCAAATAAAAGACTTATTTTCCAAAAAGAAAAAATATGCATCTATACCTTCAGAAGTAATGAGACAAGATTTACCTGACGGTGTTATGACAAAATGTCCTAAATGTAAAAAAATTAGTATTACAAAAGAATTAATAAAAAACCTAAAAGTTTGTAATAGTTGTGGATATCACCATCAAATGACAGCATTCGAAAGAATCGAAAGCTTAATTGATGAAGATACTTTTGAAGAGTTTGATCAAAATATGGTTTCTGCAAATCCTTTACACTTCCCTGATTACATAGAGAAGCTTGAAGGGGATCGTAAAAAAACAGAACTTAACGAAGCGATTGTTACAGGAAAAGGAAAAATCGACGGAATTCCAGTTGTAATTGCAGTTATGGATGCAAGATTCCGAATGGGAAGCATGGGTTCTGTTGTCGGAGAGAAAATAACTCGTGCAGTTGAGCGAGCTTCATCTGACGGTTCACCATTTATTATTTTTACTGCATCTGGCGGAGCTCGTATGCAGGAAGGTATTTTAAGTTTAATGCAAATGGCAAAAACTAGTGCTGCGCTTAAAAAGCATAGCGAGCTAGGTTATTTAGCAATTTCAATTATGACAAATCCAACTACAGGTGGAGTATCTGCTAGTTTTGCATCTTTAGGCGATTTTAACTTTGCTGAGCCTGGTGCTTTAATTGGTTTTGCTGGTAGACGTATTATTGAGCAAACAATCCGTGAAGAACTACCTGAAGACTTCCAGACTGCAGAATTCCTTATGAATCATGGTCAGCTTGATGCAGTCATTTCACGATTAGAATTACGTTCAAAATTATTTACTATCCTTAACTTACATCAAGGGGGTGTCTTGCAATAGTGGTTATGTTAGAATTCGAAAAACCGATTCATGAACTAAAGACGAAAATAGACGAACTTAAGGTTTATACAAGTCAACATGATGTTGATTTTTCTGAAGAAATCAGACGTTTAGAAGAACGTTTAAAAACTTTAGAAAATGAAATATACGGTAACATGGGAGTTTGGGATCGTGTACAAGTTGCTAGACATCCAGAACGACCAACTACTTTAGATTATGTTAATAGATTATTTACAGATTTCTTTGAGTGTCATGGTGATCGATTATTTGGAGACGATGCTGCAATCGTTTCAGGGATTGCATCTTACCGTGGATTACCAGTTACTGTCGTTGGACATCAACGTGGTAAAGATACAAAAGAAAATATAAGACGTAATTTCGGTATGCCACATCCAGAAGGGTACCGAAAAGCACTTCGTTTAATGAAGCAAGCAGAGAAATTTAACAGACCAATTATCGCGTTTATCGATACAAAAGGTGCATATCCTGGTAAGGCAGCTGAAGAGCGTGGACAAAGTGAAGCAATTGCCCGGAATATTTTTGAAATGGCAGGCCTAAAAGTACCAACTATTTGTATTGTAATTGGCGAAGGTGGTAGTGGTGGAGCATTAGCATTAGGAATTGGTAATAAGTTACTGATGTTAGAAAACTCAACTTACTCTGTAATTTCACCAGAAGGTGCAGCAGCATTATTATGGAAAGATTCTTCACAAGCACGTAGAGCAGCTGAAACAATGAAAATAACAGCTCCAGACTTATTAGAATTAGGTGTAGTTGACCAAATTATTCCTGAAGTAAAAGGTGGAGCGCAAAATGATGTTGAACAACAGGCTAAGTATATCGACAAGTACTTATACGAAACATTAAAGTCACTGTTAACTATGGATAAAGAAGAGCTAGTTCAACAACGATATGAAAAACACGCAAAGTTAGGGAAAATTTCTTTTAACCAATAATATTTAGTTTAACTTCTAGAGTGTGTGAAACAATATGTTAGCATGCTCTTTTTGTATTTTTTTTATAAAATTAGTAAAAAATAGCAATATGCATAAAGATGTCGTCATACTTTTTAAAAGTGTTTCATTCATTAAAAAAAGTTTATGAAAAAGTTCACATTATTTCTATTGTTTAAATAGGCATTACATGGTACTTTATTAAAATGAATAAATGCATAAGGTAAAAACATTGAGGTGAATACATAATGAAAAGAATTGGCGTATTAACTAGTGGAGGAGACTCTCCAGGAATGAACGCTGCTGTACGTGCAGTTGTAAGGAAAGCGATTTTCCATGGTCTAGAAGTTTATGGTGTATACCAAGGTTATTCTGGTCTTATTAATGGAAATATTGAGAAGCTAGAGTTAGGTTCTGTTGGTGATATTATTCATCGTGGAGGTACAAAACTACTTAGTGCACGTTGTCCAGAATTTAAAACATTGGAAGGACAAATGAAAGGGATCGAACAACTTAAAAAGTTTGGAATTGAAGGATTAGTTGTTATTGGTGGAGATGGATCATATCAAGGTGCAAAGAAGCTGACTGAACATGGTTATCCTTGCGTTGGTGTTCCAGGTACAATTGATAATGATATTCCAGGTACAGATTTTACAATTGGATTCGATACAGCATTAAATACTGTTATTGATGCAATTGATAAAATTCGTGATACAGCGACATCACATGAGCGTACATATGTAATTGAAGTTATGGGTCGTAACGCAGGTGATATTGCATTATGGGCAGGGTTAGCTGATGGTGCAGAAACGATTTTAATACCTGAATGTGACTATGATATGGATGATATTATTAGTAAATTAAACCGCGGTAGTGAGCGTGGCAAAAAACATAGTATCATTGTAGTTGCAGAAGGTGTCGGTAGTGCGATTGAGATTGGAAAAGTAATACAAGAGCGAACTAACTTTGATACGCGTGTAACTGTTTTAGGGCATGTTCAACGTGGTGGTTCACCAAGTGCTGCTGATCGAGTTTTAGCAAGTCGTCTAGGAGCGAGAGCGGTTGAACTACTTATGGAGGGCAAAGGTGGACGTTGCGTTGGAATCCAAAATAATAAGTTAGTTGATCATGACATTATTGAAGCACTATCTAAAAAGCATGAACTTGATCGAGATATGTATCAATTATCTCAAGAACTTTCAATTTAATTAGATAGATTTAATTGGGCAATCGATTTCATAAATTTTGTAGTATAGAGTTTTATATAAATTTGGAGGGTAAAAAATGCGTAAAACAAAAATAGTTTGTACGATCGGTCCTGCTAGTGAATCGGTAGAAAAATTAGTAGAGTTAATTAATGCAGGAATGAACGTAGCACGTTTAAACTTCTCGCATGGTTCTCATGAAGAGCATGCTGCAAGAATTATAAGTATCCGCGAGGCTTCAAAAAAAACTGGTAGAACTGTAGCGATTCTTTTAGATACAAAAGGTCCAGAAATTCGTACTTTAGATTTTGAAGGTGGCCAAGCAGAATTAAAAACTGGAAATGAAGTTATTATTACTACGGATCCAGTAGTAGGTACAGCAGAAAAATTTGCAGTTTCTTACGAAGGATTAATTGATGACGTACATGTTGGTTCTAAAATTCTTATCGATGATGGATTAATAGGATTAGAAGTAATCGGTATTGAAGGAAATGATATTCGTACTAAAGTGTTAAACAGCGGTTTAGTAAAAAATAAAAAAGGTGTAAACGTACCAAATGTACGTGTAAATTTACCTGGTATTACAGAAAAGGATATAAGCGATATCGAATTTGGTATTGAACAAAGTGTTGATTTTATTGCTGCATCTTTTGTTCGTAAAGCTTCAGATGTATTAGAAATTCGTGAGCTTTTAGGTAAACATGGCGCTGAGTATATTCAAATTATACCGAAAATCGAAAACCAAGAAGGGATCGATAATATCGATGAAATTCTTGAGGTTTCAGATGGTTTAATGGTTGCACGTGGTGATATGGGTGTAGAAATTCCACCAGAAGAGGTACCAATTGTTCAAAAACTATTAATTAAAAAATGTAATAACTTAGGTAAGCCAGTAATTACTGCTACTCAAATGTTAGATTCTATGCAACGTAATCCTCGACCTACACGAGCAGAGGCAAGTGACGTTGCAAATGCCATTCTTGATGGAACTGATGCAATTATGTTATCAGGAGAAACTGCTGCAGGTTCATATCCAATCGAATCTGTTTCAATGATGAACTCAATTGCGCTACGAATTGAAAAAAGCTTACAATACGAAGAATTATTTAAAAAGCGCCAAAGAGAAAATAAAGGAACGATTACAGATGCAATTGGTCAATCGGTTGCAGCAACGGCTTTAAACTTAAAAGTAGCTGCAATTATTGCTCCTACTGAGAGTGGACATACTGCGAAAATGATTTCAAAATATCGTCCAAAAGCTCCTATTTTAGCTATTACATCTGATATTCGTATTTGTCGCCGCCTAACTTTAGTTTGGGGAGTTCAAACTGAATATAGAGAAAGAGCAAACTCAACTGATGAAATGTTACAACATGCTATGGAAGCGGCTCAAGACGCTAAATTTGTTTCAAATGGTGATACTGTCATCATTACTGCTGGATTACCAATTGGTGAAACAGGTATGACAAATATGATGAAAATCCATGTAGTAGGTGACGTGATCGCTCAAGGTCAAGGTATTGGTCGCAAAACTGCTGCAGGAAAAGTTGTCATCGCAAAAACTGGTGAAGAAGCTGTTTCAAAAGTTACACCAGGAAGTATTCTTGTAACAAATAGTACAGATAGAGACATGATGCCAGCGATTGAAAGAGCAGCAGCTATTATTACTGAAGAAGGTGGATTAACTAGCCATGCTGCAGTAGTAGGTGTTAGCTTAGGAATTCCAGTAATTGTTGGAGTTGAAAATGCAACAAACATCTTAGTAAACGGTCAAGCTGTTACAGTAGATGCTTCAAGAGGAATAGTTAGTACAGGACATAAAAGCATATTTTAAGATATAATAAAGAGAAGGACAAAGTTTCCTTCTCTTTATTTTTTGACATGCATAAGATTATTAAGAGATATATTTTTAATTCTAAGCAAGAGGTGAAACTATCATGAAAAAACTTGTTGGTTGGCTATTGTTAATCCCATTAATTGATTTAATCTGTTTAACATTACTTAGTAGAGTAATTGGTTCCTTATCAGTATTTCTTTGGCTAATCGGTACGCTTTTGATTGGTATATATATCATGAGAACCGTTTGGGTTACAGTTAAACAACAAGCCGGAGAACAGATTCGGGCAGGCAAAATGCCAGATTTAATCATGATAGAGGGATTATCTTTTTTCCTAATTGGCCTCCTATTTTTTATTCCAGGACCAATTACCGACTTACTGGCAATCGTATTGCTAATTAAACCAATTAGAATCAAATTTGTTCAACAACTTATTTATTTTGTAATGAAAAAGCTAAAAGGTAATGTTGTTTGGACTGGATATATAAAGAAATAAACATTGGAAATGCAAAAGATTTTTTATAAGAGACTAAAAAACGAGAAAGCAGTTAGCTTTCTCGTTTTAATTTGCAAAGAAATAAAAATTTGATTTCATCTTAATTCGAACCTCTAATATAATACCAAAGTTCATGGAAGACTCTTGCTCGATATAAAGTTGATAAAATTACTAAAGTTACTGGACCGGCTATCAATCCTAGTAAACCAAAAAATTTAAAACCAACAAATAACGAGATTAAAGTAGGAAGCGGTTGTAGTCCAATATTTGAAGATAGAACTTTTGGCTCTGCAAGTTGCCGTTGGACAATTACAACACCATATAAAATTGCGAGACCAATCGTTAATTTATAATCGCTAGACAAAAATGTATATAAGATCCATGGTACAAAAATTAAACCAGTTCCTAAGTAAGGAAGTAAGTCGATGAAACCGATTAGAATAGCTATAGTGATTGCAAAAGGAATTCTTAATATTAACAATCCGATTAAGACTAGCACTGTCGTCATAGAAATAAGAGTGATATGTGCTTTAATAAAACCAAATAAAGCTTTTCGTAAATCAATAAAAATTGTTTTGCTGTAATGTTGAATTCGATCTGGAGTATATTTTGCGAATAAATTTTTTATTTTGTACCAATCTTTACTAATAAAGAATGTTGCTAATAAGGAAACGAATATTAACGTAGCAGTATTTGGTAATAAAGCGATTACCAATTTAATCCCTACAATAATTCCGTTTAATGCTTCTTTTCCTAGATTAATTGCAGAATCGCCAATCGATTGTATATTTGTGCGAATCGTTTGTTGTTGACCAGCACCGAGTTGACTATATTTACTCATAATTAAGTCATATAAAGGAATCACCTTGTCAGTAACAATATTTTCAACGAAATAAATTAATCGTTCAAAGCTTTCCGGAACAACTTGAATTAAATAGGTAGAACCTGAGATGATTTCCGTAATTAGTAATGTAAATAATCCTGCTAGAACAGCTAATAGTAAAATAATTGATAAAAATGCTGCTATTCCTCTTGGTATTCTGGCTTTTTCGTTTAATAAATTTACTAGTGGATTTAAAAGGTATGCAATGATTAAAGCAATGATGAAAGGGTATGTAAGTTTTGAGATGAATAGTGCCACGTAAAGACCTAAAATAGTACATGCGATTACAAATAAAAACCGAATAATCTGAAAAACTAAAGTTCTATTCAAACTTTTACCTCCTTCCAAAGTGAAATGAGTCCTCTTGTCTTATTTTATCAAGAATTATTTTTTTATAATAGTAAAGTTTGATAGTATTTATTAATAAATTATACATTAAGGGGATACTAACAAATGAGTGAATCGACAATTTTTCTCTTAGTTTTATTATTAATTGGTGCAATTGCTAAAAATAACTCTTTAATTATTTCAATTATAGTATTGTTAGTACTAAAATATACTCCCTTAGGAGTTCGAGTATTTCCGTATATGCAATCAAAAGGTATTAATTTAGGCGTAACGATCATTACGATTGCTGTATTAGTACCAATCGCTACCGGTGAAATCGGTTTTAAAAATTTGATTGATGCATTAAAAACCCCTGTTGCCTGGATCGCACTACTCTCTGGTATCGCCGTGGCTCTTTTGGCAAAAGGTGGAGTACAATTATTAGCAACTAGTCCACAAATAACAGCAGCATTAGTACTAGGTACTGTACTGTCTGTAGCGGTATTTAAAGGGGTTGCAGTAGGGCCTTTAATTGGAGCTGGAATCGCATATCTATTCATTTGGATTGTAGAATTAATTAAGTAATTGCATAATAATTATATTTTAGTAAATTGTTTTCATTCACAAAAGTCAGATTATTGTTTATAATAAATGATAGTAGGGTTCCTTTCTATGTATACTCGGTATTTTAAAAGAGTTATACCAGTATATATATGTAGTAAATACTAGGGAAATTTTTGCGTAAAGGAGAGAGGGGAATATGACAGTTAAAAGTGGTTTAGAGGGTGTTGTAGCAGCTACGACTTCTATAAGTTCTATTATTGATGATACATTAACGTATGTAGGTATCGGTATTGATGAATTAGCAGAATATGCAAGTTTTGAAGAAGTAGTATATTTATTATGGCATCGCAAATTACCAAATAAGGATCAACTTAAAGAACTTGCTTCTCAATTAGCAGATAATGCTGAATTACCAGAAGAAGTTATTACTTACTTAAAATCAACTAATTTAAAAAATGTACATCCTATGACTGTACTACGTACAGTTATTTCAATGCTTGCATTGTATGATAAAAATGCTGAAGCAATGGACTCAGATTCAAATTATCTTAAAGCAATCCAACTTCAAGCTAAAGTTTCAACATTTGTGGCAGCGTTTTCTCGAATTCGTCAGGGGCTTGAACCAGTTGCTCCTAATAAAGATTTATCATTCGCGGCTAACTTCTTATACATGCTAACTGGTGATAAACCTAATGCAATTGCTGAAGAAGCAATTAATAAGGCTTTAGTACTACATGCTGACCATGAATTAAATGCTTCGACATTTACTGCACGCGTTTGCGTAGCTACATTATCTGATATTTATTCAGGTATTACAGCTGCGATTGGAGCTTTAAAAGGTCCATTACACGGCGGCGCAAATGAAAGCGTTATGAAAATGTTAGCTGAAATCGGTGAGATTGAAAATGTTGAATCTTACATCCAAGAGAAAATGGATGCTAAAGCTAAAATTATGGGATTCGGACATCGCGTATACCGTGGTGGGGACCCACGTGCAAAACATTTAAAAGAAATGTCTCGTCAATTAGGTGCAATTACTGGAGAGTTAAAATGGTACACAATGTCTGAAAAAATTGAAGAACTTGTTACAACTCAAAAGAATATTCCACCAAATGTTGATTTCTACTCTGCATCTGTTTATCACAGCTTAGGAATTGAACATGATTTATTTACTCCAATCTTTGCTATTAGCCGTATGTCTGGCTGGACTGCACACATTTTAGAACAATATGAAAATAATCGTATTATCCGTCCGCGTGCAGATTATACAGGACCAGAGAAAAACTCTTACATTCCAATTGAAGAGCGTGCATAAAGAAGTGATTGAATACTTAAAATAGTATTTAATATTCGAATAATAGTGGTATAGTAAAGAGAGGAAGAGGAATCTTCCTCTCAAAAGCATGTATTTTAATGAATTTAATTTATTTATACAAGGGGGAGCATGTAATGCAAGCTGAAAAAATTACATTAGTAGACGGCCAATTAAACGTGCCAAACAATCCAATTATTCCTTTTATTGAAGGCGACGGTACAGGCCCAGATATTTGGGCAGCATCTTCACGTGTTTTAGATGCAGCTGTTGAAAAAGCATATAATGGTAATCGTAAAATTGAATGGAAAGAAGTTCTTGCTGGTGAAAAAGCATTTAATGCTACTGGTGAATGGTTACCTCAAGAAACTTTAAATTTAATTGAAGAGTACATGATCGCAATTAAAGGACCTTTAACAACTCCAGTTGGTGGTGGTATTCGTTCTTTAAACGTTGCTCTACGTCAAGAATTAGATTTATTTGTGTGCTTACGTCCTGTACGTTACTTTGAAGGTGTACCTTCACCAGTTAAACGTCCAGAAGATACAGACATGGTAATTTTCCGTGAAAACACTGAAGATATCTATGCTGGTATCGAATATGAAAAAGGTTCTGAAGCAGTTCAAAAAGTTATTGAATTCTTACAAAAAGAAATGGGTGTTAATAAAATCCGTTTCCCAGAAACATCTGGTATCGGTATTAAACCAATTTCTGAAGAAGGTACAAAACGTCTAGTACGTGCAGCAATTAATTATGCAATTCAAGAAAACCGTAAATCTTTAACTTTAGTTCATAAAGGTAATATCATGAAATTTACTGAAGGTGCATTTAAGAACTGGGGTTATGAAGTTGCTGAGCAAGAATTCGGCGATAAAGTATTTACATGGGCAGAATATGATCGCATTGTAGAAACAAGCGGTAAAGATGCTGCTAACAAAGCAATGGATGAAGCTGAAAAAGCTGGTAAAATCCTAGTAAAAGACAGCATTGCTGATATCTTCTTACAACAAATTTTAACTAGACCACGTGAGTTCGATGTAGTAGCTACAATGAACTTAAATGGTGACTATATTTCTGATGCACTTGCTGCTCAAGTAGGTGGAATTGGTATCGCTCCTGGAGCAAATATCAACTACGAAACTGGACATGCTATTTTTGAAGCTACTCATGGTACAGCACCTAAATACGCTGGACTAGATAAAGTAAACCCATCTTCAGTTATTCTTTCTGGAGTATTAATGCTGGAGCATATGGGTTGGAATGAAGCAGCTTCTATGATTCTTAAGTCAATGGAAAAGACAATCGCTTCAAAAGTTGTTACTTATGACTTTGCTCGTCTAATGGATGGGGCTACTGAAGTGAAATGTTCTGAATTTGCAAACGAATTAATTTCAAATATGGAAGCAGTTCTTGTATAATTAAATTGTGTTTGTAAACAAAAGGGAGGTATTTATATGTCAATTCGTAGACGTAAAATTTCCGTGGTAGGTGCTGGATTTACTGGTGCTACAACAGCTTTCTTGCTTGCACAAAAGGAATTAGGGGATGTAGTAATAGTTGATATTCCACAACTAGAGAACCCTACTAAGGGCAAAGCCTTAGATATGCTTGAAGCAAGTCCAGTTCAAGGATTTGATGCTAACATTATTGGTACTAGTGATTATGCTGACACAGCTGATTCAGATGTAGTAGTCATCACAGCAGGTATCGCTCGTAAACCGGGTATGAGCCGCGACGATCTAGTATCAACTAACTCAAACATCATGAAAGCAGTTACTCGTGAAATCGTAAAATACTCTCCTAACTGTACAATCGTTGTTTTAACTAACCCGGTTGATGCAATGACTTATACAGTATACAAAGAAGCTGGTTTTCCTAAACACCGCGTTATAGGACAATCTGGAGTTCTTGACACAGCTCGTTTTAGAACGTTTGTAGCTCAAGAATTAAATTTATCGGTTAAAGATATTTCTGGATTTGTTTTAGGTGGTCACGGAGACGATATGGTACCATTAGTGCGTTATTCATATGCTGGTGGTATTCCATTAGAAAAATTAATTCCAAAAGATCGTTTAGAAGCTATTGTTGAACGTACTCGTAAGGGTGGCGGAGAAATCGTTAATTTACTAGGTAACGGAAGTGCTTATTATGCACCTGCTGCATCTTTAGTAGAAATGGTTGAAGCTATACTTAAGGATCAACGTCGCGTGTTACCTACAATCGCTTATTTAGAAGGCGAATATGGGTACAGTGGTATTTACTTAGGAGTTCCTACAATTATTGGCGGAAACGGTATTGAACAAATTATCGAATTAGATTTAACAGCTGAAGAAAAAACAGCGTTAGATCGTTCAGTTGCAGCTGTCAAAAACGTTATGAACGTTTTAGCTTAAAAAGAAGACCCACAAGTAATTTCTAATTACCTTGTGGGTCTTTAATTTTTATCCTACTTTAATATTCACCTTTAATAACAAAATACGAGCCACGAATCGTTCCAGCTAGTTTAGACTTCTGCCTAGCAAACTTAAACTTCTCAACTAACTCCGCTGGAATTTCCATTCCGTCAGAAAGTTTAAAACCAACAGCACGCTTTTTAGGATCATCAACAGTATACATAACGTTGACCGAAAGCCCATCTTCATAAAAGACGTAGGTAAATTTAATATTTTCCACTTGAAAACGAGAAGTTTCTAAAGGTTTAGCTGCGAATACGATATCACGTTCTTCTTTCAAAATTCGGTTAACATAATCAAGTGTCTCCTGACTTTCACTAGCTGGTACGACCGTAAATTCATGTTTGTACTTGTTCATAAAATAACGAGCTTCATTTGCACGTAAACCAGCAAGTGCATCTACTACTGGGGAAGACTCTAAACCAACCGTAGACACATTTTTAAAATCAACTGTATAGGACATGTCCATCTCTCCTTTTCACATAGCCAAACTTTAATTTAAACATCTTATCTACTAAATTATACCAAAAATTTATGCATCCAAAATGACGTTTCACGGTATAAGTATGTACAAGTTTTTTATGCAACAAACCACTGGATTTTTACGGATTATAAAGGGAGTACGTATATTTAGTATTTAAATTACTTATTAAGGAGAAAGATAGAATTTTATCTTCCATAAGGGGGAAAATATGAATAGACGAATAATAAAAATTTTTATAAGTTTTTTTATAAAAATTTTGCCGATTAAGAAGGAAATTTGCTGTTGTTTATCGAATTTTTAAAATATTAAGATAAACAGGGGGTTTAATATGTTAACTAAAAAAGCAAAAATCGGACGAAAACTTGAAGACATTTCAATTGGTGAAAAGTTAATTGTAACAGAACATATTGATGAAAAACATATTTACTTATACCTGGCTCTAACAGGCGATACAAACCCATTATATACTCAATACAACTATGCTTCTCAAACAAAATATAATAAACCGATTGTTCCTAGTTTTATTATAAGCGGGTTAGTCTCTGCAGCAGTTACAAAACATTTACCTGGCCCAGGAAGTCATATTATAAAAAAAGAACTTCAATTCGATCAACATATATATCACAATGAAACAATATCAATTCATTTTGAGGTAGTCGAAATTAACTTGGATTTAAATGAAGTATGTATTAATGTAAGCGTTTTAAATAAAACGCAAACTGAAATTGCTAATGGAAAACTGACAGTAATTCCACCAACGGTAAACCAATCGAATGCTCTATTATATGAAAATTTTTAACTTAAAGAATGTCAACTGACATTCTTTTTTGTTGTTATACCTTTGAATGAACTTTCCATCCCTGCTTTTTACGTTTTACGTCTGAACGAATTTTTAGTATGATTAAAAAGTAGACATAGATAAATTAAATAGGATACAAATGGATGAGGGTTTAACAATGACCTGGAGGAATATGAAATGAACAATAAAATTCTTGTAGTTGACGATGAAGAGCATATCTTAACTTTAATCAAATTTAACCTAGAACAGGCAGGCTTTCAAGTTGTTACAGCTACCGATGGGGAAGAAGGTTTACAAAAGGCTGTAGAGGAAAAACCAGAATTAATTGTTCTAGATCTAATGCTACCTAAAAAAGATGGTATGGAAGTATGTAAAGAATTAAGACTACAAAGAAATACGACGCCTATTTTAATGGTTACAGCAAAAGATGATGAATTTGATAAAGTGTTAGGACTTGAACTTGGTGCCGATGATTACATGACAAAACCATTTAGTCCAAGAGAAGTCGTTGCTAGAGTTAAAGCGATTTTAAGAAGATCTAAAATTACTGAGACACCAGTACAATCAAACGACGATGCTGATACTTTAATAATAGCTGATTTAAAAATTCTACCTGAGTACTATGAAGCATATTTCCAAGGTGAAAAACTGGAGTTAACACCTAAGGAATTTGAGTTATTATTATATTTAACGAAAAATAAAGGTAGAGTATTGACTAGAGATCAATTATTAAGTGCCGTTTGGAATTATGATTTTGCTGGAGACACTAGAATTGTCGATGTTCATATTAGCCATTTAAGAGAAAAGATTGAACTAGACTCGAAAAAACCAGTTTATATAAAAACAATTCGTGGATTAGGATATAAATTAGAGGAACCAAGATTAAATGAGTAATCTTAATCGAAAATTGCTCTATGGATTTTCTGCAATAATAATCGTTATTCTTGTTATATTAGGAATCGTACTAGGGCAAATATTTAAATCCTTTTATCTGACAAACTATGATCAAAGAATTGAGAAAGAGACTAACTTAATTGCTTCAATAATGGAGTCGAATACACCATTAACAAAGAATATATCTAATCAAACGTTAAAAAAGATATCTAAGGACTTAAATATCGATATTATTTTATTTGATGATCAATATAATCTTATCGCCAAATCTAGCAATGAGAATGTGGAATTGAATATATCATCAAAGAATTTAAAAGATTATCTAGAACGACTTGATAAAGTAGATTCTGCAGCTAAATTTATCGAAAAAGATTCGGCAGCTAAATATTACGGCAAGAAAATAACAGATAAACATGGCAATAAGCAATTTTTAATTGTTGATTATTCAACTAAGTCAATCAAAGAAGTTTACCGAAGTATTTCGATGTTATTATTTTCATTATTAGGTTTTGTTTTATTTGCCATCATAGTTTTACTGATACGATACTCGCATCAATTTTCAAAACCAATAGAAGATATTACACAAGTTGCAATTGAATTATCCAAAGGGAATTATAAAGCTAGAACATTAGCTGAAAGTAATGAATCGACAACAATGTTAAGTCAAGCAATGAATGTACTTGCAAAAAATCTACAAGAAATGACTAGTCAACAAGAAATGCAGCAAGATCGATTAAACACGTTAATCCATAATATTGGTAGCGGGGTTGTTTTAATTAATAGTAGGGGTCATGTCAACCTAATTAATAAAACATATCGAGAAACGTTCAAAATTGACTCCAGAAGTATATTGGGTGAGCTTTATTATGACGCATTTAAACATAAAGAAGTCATTGAAATTGTGGAAGAAATTTTTCTAAAAGAAATAAAAGTTAGAAAGCAAATCATTCTGCCATTATCAATTGAAAGAAAACATTTTGAAATATATGGTGCACCAATTATTGGGATAAATCACGAGTGGAAAGGAATCGTTCTGGTTTTCCATGACATAAGTGAATTAAAGAAATTAGAGCAAGTTCGAAAAGATTTTTTTGCAAATGTATCTCACGAGCTTAAAACGCCAATTACATCTATTAAAGGTTTTACTGAAACTTTACTAGATGGAGCAATGGAAAATGATGAGTTATGTAAAAACTTCTTATCGATTATATTAACGGAAAGTGATCGTATGCAAACACTTATTCAAGATTTGTTAGACCTTTCAAAAATTGAGCAACAGAATTTTAAATTAGATCTTGCAGAAGTATCCGCAAAACAAGTTATTGAAGATGTACAGCAAATGCTTACTCAAAAAGCAGAAGAGAAAAATATAGACTTCAAATTATACTTAAATAGTCCGTTAGTTGTATATGCTGATGCATTAAGATTAAAACAAGTAATTATTAATTTAGTTGATAACGCAATTCACTATACTCCTGCTGGTGGTAAAGTATTTATTACTGCCTCCGAGACAAATGACCATATTGTTTTAAAGGTCAATGACACAGGAGTTGGAATTGGAAAAGAAGACATATCTCGTATTTTCGAACGTTTTTACAGAGTAGATAAAGCAAGAAGTAGGAACTCCGGAGGGACAGGCCTAGGACTAGCGATTGTAAAGCATCTTGTCGAAGCCCATAAAGGCAAAATCGAAGTTGAAAGTAAACTAGGTCATGGGACATCATTCATTGTAACATTAAATAAAAATACTTCGATGTGACATTTACATTGATTTTACATTGTATTTATTAATAATTAATAAATAATTGGTATAGTTATGATGAAAACCCCTTCATCCAAGGAGTTGTCTTAAACCGGGAGTAGTTATACTTCCGGGATTTTTTATATTTAATACTGTTTTATTTTTTCTTTAAGGTGTCCATACTAGTGGATACCTTTTTTATCGCACTTTAAGATCGTATAAATTGGCAGCGAGTAATCACCAATTTTAGGAATGAAGTATAAGTGCAACTACGCCTCTATCTAAAAGGCTTGTCAGTCGACGAGTTTTCTTTATTTGATCATATTACTTTTAGAATTTTTGGGGAAATTATGAGTGTTGAATCATACATCGGAGGGTGAATACAGATGTACGAATACGAATTTGTAAAAGTTAACACGAAATCATCAAATAGATATTATTATGATGTAGTTGGGAACTATGCTAAAAGTGGCTGGCGACTTCATCAGGTAGTAAACAATCAGCAAGCAATAGAAGGTTCATGTGTTGAACTAATATTTGAGCGAGAAATCGACTTAAATTAATTACAGAGGTAGTCTTACGATTCTTTCTTA
This sequence comes from Gottfriedia acidiceleris, assembly GCF_050457485.1. Classification (GTDB taxonomy): domain Bacteria; phylum Bacillota; class Bacilli; order Bacillales; family Bacillaceae_G; genus Gottfriedia; species Gottfriedia acidiceleris_D. The sequence continues at coordinate 29,237 of NZ_JBCMJM010000005.1, read as the reverse complement.
AAAGTCATAATTATTCAACTTTAATCTCAAGTGAATAAAAACTTTTAATATGCCTGAATCAAAGACGACCTCTTTTTCTTTTATGAATAGTTCGTGTTAAAATGTTAAGAGCAAGGAAATGAGGAAACGATTAATTTCTTGAAAAGATAAAGTATGAAATAAAAATTATACATAAAAAGATAGTGAGATTTGTAATAGGAAGGGGATCTATTTTGAAGAAGAAATTGGTTTTAATTGATGGGAATAGTATTGCCTATAGAGCTTTCTTTGCATTGCCACTTTTGAGTAATGATAAAGGTGTACATACGAATGCAATTTATGGATTTACAATGATGTTAATGAAAATTCTTGAAGATGAAAAACCGACTCATATGCTTGTTGCATTTGATGCAGGGAAAACAACATTTAGACATAGTACATTTAAAGAATATAAAGGTGGAAGACAAAAGACTCCACCAGAGTTAAGTGAACAGTTTCCACTTGTTCGCCAGCTATTAGATACATACGGAATTGCACGTTATGAATTAGAGAATTATGAAGCGGATGACATTATTGGTACACTTGCAGGTCAAGCTTCTAAAGATGAATATGAAGTAAAGGTTATCTCAGGGGATCGAGATTTATTACAGCTAGTTGATGATCGTATTACAGTAAGTATGACTAAAAAAGGTATTACTGAAGTTGAAGAATTTACTCCTGCAGCAATTCATGAAAAGTATGAGATTACACCTGATCAAATTATTGATATGAAAGGATTAATGGGTGATAAATCTGATAATATTCCTGGTGTACCAGGTATTGGGGAAAAGACTGCAATTAAACTTTTAAAACAGTTTCAAACAGTAGAAGGTCTTTATGAAAATATAGAGGAAGTAAGTGGAGCAAAGCTACTTCAAAATTTAGGTGAAAATAAAGAACAAGCCTTTATGAGTAAGCAATTAGCGACAATTAATAAAAACTCACCAATTGAATTAACTGTAAATGACACAACGCTTCCAGAAGCCGATACGAATAAAGTAGCGGAATTTTTTAAATCTCTTGGATTTACATCATTGTTAGCTAAATTGGACATCAAAGAATCGATGGAAGATCTAGAAGAGATTAACTATGAAGTACTAGATTCAATTGAAGAGAAACATTTAGCTAATCATTCAAGCTTAATCGTTGAAATGATCGGAGAAAATTATCATACAGAAGAAATTCAAGGATTTGGACTTTCAAATGAAGAAGGTCATTTCTTTATTCCAACAGCAGTAGGGTTAGAGTCGGATTTATTTAAAAAATGGCTCGAGGATGAGCGTGTTTATAAGAATGTATATGATGCAAAAGGTGCTTATGTAGCACTAAAGTGGAGAGGAATTAATTTAAATGGTGTTAATTTTGACCCGTTACTTGCTTCATATATATATGACCCTGCTCAGTCTAATAAAGAATTTGCTGATATTGTAAATGGTAAAATAGATTTTTCAATTCAAACTGCAGAAACGATTTATGGTAAGGGTGCAAAGCAAGCTAAGCCATCAGATGAAGTTTTATCTGAATATATTGTTCGTAAAACTATTGCTATCAGTAAATTAAAAGAAACTTTAGAAGAATCATTACGAAAGAACAGTCAATTTGAACTACTAACAGAATTGGAATTACCATTAACTTTTATTTTAGGTGATATGGAATTTGAAGGAGTAACAGTTAGAGAAGAGACTCTTCGTACGATGGGTTCAGAACTAGCTAATACGTTAAAAGGGCTTGAAGAGTCTATTTATGAGTTAGCCGGTGAGAAATTCAATATTAATTCACCAAAGCAATTAGGTGTTATTTTATTTGAAAAGTTAAACTTACCATCTGGTAAAAAAACAAAAACTGGTTATTCTACTTCTGCTGATGTACTTGAAAAATTAGAGGCGGAACATGAAATCATTCGATTAATTCTTCACTATCGTCAAGTTGGGAAATTAAATTCTACTTATGTAGAAGGTTTATTAAAGGTGATAAATGAATCAGATTCCAAGGTTCATACACGATTTAATCAAGTATTAGCACAAACTGGACGCTTAAGCTCAATTGATCCTAACCTGCAAAACATTCCTATTCGTTTAGAAGAAGGTAGAAAAATTAGAAAAGCTTTTGTCGCATCTAAAAAAGACTGGCTGATCTTTGCTGCCGATTATTCTCAAATTGAATTAAGGGTATTAGCTCATATAGCACAAGACGATAATTTAATGAATGCATTTAAAAATGACTTTGATGTTCATACAAAGACTGCAATGGATGTTTTCCATGTTAGTGCTGATGAGGTAACAAGTAATATGAGAAGACAAGCAAAAGCTGTTAACTTTGGGATTGTATATGGAATTAGTGATTATGGATTATCACAAGGGTTAGGTATTACAAGAAAAGAAGCGTCTATATTTATTGAAAAGTACTTTGCTAGTTTCCCAAAAGTAAAAGATTATATGTCAGATATTGTTCAAAAGGCTAAACTAGAAGGATTTGTAAGTACAATCTTAAATAGACGTCGTTATATTCCAGAAATTTCAAGCTCAAACTTTAATATTCGCGGATTTGCTGAAAGAACAGCGATGAATACCCCAATCCAAGGTAGTGCTGCAGATATTATTAAAAAGGCTATGATTTTATTAGATGAGCGTCTTAAAACAGAAAAACTTCAGGCAAAATTAATTTTACAAGTACATGATGAATTAATATTAGAAGCTCCAAAAGAAGAATTAACAATTTTAGAAAAAATCGTACCAGAAGTAATGGAAAATGCAGTCGAGCTAGTTGTGCCATTAAAGGTTGATTATAATTTTGGAGATTCTTGGTTTGAAGCAAAATAAATAGATAGGATGACTTTGTATGCCTGAATTACCAGAAGTTGAAACGGTCAGACGAACTTTACTGGATTTAATAGTTGGGAAAACAATCTCAACAGTAATCGTTTCATGGGGAAAAATAATAAAGAAACCTAATGAAGTAGATGAGTTTCAGATTTTACTAAAAGGTCAAACAGTAGAAAATATAAATCGTCGAGGTAAGTTTCTATTGTTTCAATTAAGTGATTTTACACTTGTTTCACATTTAAGAATGGAAGGGAAATTTCGCGTGTTCCCAGCGGAAGAACCTGTAGCACCTCATACTCACGTTCGATTCCTATTTGAAGATGGAACAGAACTTCGGTATCAAGATGTTCGTAAATTTGGCACAATGCACTTATTTAATAAAGGTGAGGAGAATGAGGGACCGCCACTTGCTAAATTAGGTCCAGAGCCATTTTCCGATGAATTTACTGCTGATTATTTAAGAAAAAAGCTTGAAAATACAAACCGAAAAATTAAAGTTGTTTTATTAGATCAGGAATTAGTAGTCGGTTTAGGCAATATTTATGTTGATGAGGTTTTGTTTAGGTCAAAGATTCATCCGGAAACACCTGCATCATCATTAAAGCCTAAACAAATAAAAATACTTGCCGAATCCATTACAACAACTTTACAAGAGGCTGTGGATTTAGGTGGAAGCACAATTCGTTCTTATGTAAATTCACAAGGCCAAATAGGAACTTTTCAAGATATCATTAAAGTATATGGCAGAAAGGGTTTAGAGTGTCATAATTGCGGCCAACCAATAGAAAAAATTAAAGTTGGCGGCAGAGGTACTTCTTTTTGCCCGGTCTGTCAGCCTAAAAAAAATTAACATAAGGTTCCTTTCTTTCATACTATATCAAGAGTACGAAAGAGAGGGGCCTATTTTTATGGTAAATATGCTATCATTAATACTACTAGCATGCGCACTAAGCTTAGATAGTTGCAGTGTTGGATTTACTTATGGACTTCGAAAAGTAAAAATTCCTTTAAAATCAATCATTACAATTGCATCTTGTTCAGGGATCATATTAATGACATCCATGGGGATTGGGCATGCAATTACAGACTTTTTTTCACCAATAATAGCAAAAAGAATCGGAGGATTTGTACTTGTATGTATAGGATTATGGGTACTTTTTCAATTTTACCGATCAAATAAAGGATCAAATATAGAAGAAAAGAATGAGATAGAAGATAAAGGGATTGACTGGGAATTTGAAATTCTAGGGGTAGTCGTAAAAATTTTAAAGAAGCCTACAACTGCAGACATAGATCGTTCAGGTAGTATTAATGGATTGGAAGCGATGTTACTTGGATTTGCACTTTCACTTGATGCCTTTGGGGCCGGTATAGGTGCATCATTACTTGGATTTTCTCCACTATTGACGGCAATCGTAACATCTACTGCAAGTGCTTTATTCCTATTATTTGGAATGAAATTAGGAAATGTGTTATCGAAAACATTGTGGCTTCAAAAGTTGACCTTTTTACCAGGTGTTTTTTTAATATTAATTGGATTAATGAAGATGTAATAAAAATAATGAAAGAGTGTATCCGAATGGATTTATTCCATTTGGTCCTCTTTATCTATTGTAAGGAGAATAAAAGATGGGTAAAATTTTTGGACTAACTGGTAGCATTGCAAGTGGAAAAAGTACAGTTTCCAATTTCCTAAAGGAATTAAATGTTCCAATTGTTGATGCAGACGTAATTGCAAAAGAAGTGGTTGAAATTGGACAACCTGCATATAAAAAAATCGTTGAGGCTTTCGGGAGTGAGATTCTTTTAGATTCTGGTGAGATTAATCGACCATTTCTCGGAAGTATTATTTTTAATAATAAAGAAAAGCGCTTACAACTTAATGAAATAGTACATCCGGAAGTAAGACGTGAAATGAAAGAACAAGCTGATCGATACATAAAACAAGGTGAATCACTTGTTATTTTAGATATTCCTCTTTTATATGAGGGTAACTCAATTGAATTGGTGGAAAAAGTAATTGTAGTGTCAGTATCAGAAGAAAATCAACTAAAGCGTTTGATGAATCGTAATGGTTTATCGAAAGAGGATGCACTTTTACGTATTGCATCTCAAATACCAGTTAAAGAAAAAGCTGCACGAGCTGACTACGTAATTAATAACAATGGTGACTTTGAGGATACAAAAAGACAGGTTAAAGACCTATTAAATAAAATTATTTCATAAAATAATGTAAATAGTTTAACCAAAAACCAACTTATGTGTTATACTAATTGCAGGGAGATAATAAACAGTATAACTTAATTGGGGGTTTACTTATGGTAAATGTAGCAATAAATGGATTTGGTCGAATTGGACGCATGGTTTTCCGTCAAGCAATTAAAAATGGAGATTATAATATCGTTGCAATTAATGCAAGTTATCCTTCTGAAACTTTAGCGCACTTAATTAAATATGATACAGTTCATGGCAAGTTTGATGGTGAAGTAATTGCAAATGCAGATCATTTAATCGTTGATGGTAAGCGTGTTGAATTAATTAGTGAAAGAAATCCTGAATTACTTCCATGGAACGAGCTTAATGTTGATATAGTAATTGAAGCAACAGGAAAATTTAATGATGCTGAAAAAGCAAAAATGCACATTACTGCTGGAGCTCAAAAAGTAATTTTAACAGCACCTGGTAAAAATGAAGATATCACAGTAGTAATTGGTGTAAATGATGATAAATTAGACCTAGAAAATCATCATATTATTTCAAATGCATCTTGTACAACTAACTGTTTAGCGCCAGTTGTAAAAGTATTAGATGAGCAATTTGGTATTGTAAATGGATTAATGACAACTGTTCATTCATTTACAAATGATCAAAAAAATATTGATAATCCACATAAAGATTTACGTCGTGCACGTGCTTGCAGTCAATCAATTATTCCAACAACTACAGGTGCAGCAAAAGCATTATCTAAAGTACTTCCACATTTAAATGGCAAGTTACATGGTATGGCTTTACGTGTTCCTACTCCAAACGTATCACTTGTTGACTTAGTTGTTGACTTAAAGAGAGAAGTAACTGTTGAAGAAATTAATGAAGTATTTGAAACGGCTTCTAAAGGTTCAATGCACGGAATTATCGAATATTGTAACGAACCATTAGTATCAATTGATTTTAATACTAATACACACTCTGCAATTATCGACTCTCTTACTACAATGGTAATCGATGGTACAAAAGTTAAAGTATTAGCTTGGTATGATAATGAGTGGGGCTACTCAAGACGCGTAGTTGACTTAGTGTCAATCGTTGCAACTAAAATAAAAAAGCTTGAAACTGTTTAATCATTAAAATATTGTATTTATAAAAAAATGTAAACGAATACAAAAGGCTAACTAGTTTATCTGGTTAGTCTTTTTGAAGTTGTATAACACATTAAGAAGAGGTGTGAATTTATGACTATATTGAGATGTAATATGTGACTTAATATCTAAAAAAGATGAACGTTGATTTCCACTACAGGAGTCTCACTTTAAAATACCATATAACGATATATCCCCTAAAAAACATGTACCTTCGTTTCCTTGCTATATATGCATTTATCGCACTTTTAGACTTATTTTCTTCACAATTAATTCAGTAAATAACAAAAAAATAAAATTTATCTTGCAATTCAAATTTAAAAAAAGTATACTAACTTTCGTGAACTTCTAAAAGTATAACTAATTACTTAAAGGGTTAGGACCTCTTTGGACTAACTTTCCCCCGTGGTAGTTGATCATACTTTCGCAATAGAAGTCATGACAAATTATTTTAAGGGGGAAATGAATATGGATACTATGGGTCGTCACGTCATTTCAGAATTATGGGGTTGTAATACAGAAAAATTAAATGATATGAAATTTATTGAGGAGACTTTTGTTGATGCTGCGTTACGCTCTGGTGCAGAAGTTCGTGAAGTTGCTTTTCACAAGTTCGCTCCTCATGGCGTTAGTGGTGTCGTAATCATTTCAGAATCACACTTAACTATTCACAGTTTTCCTGAGCATGGTTATGCAAGTATCGATGTTTACACTTGCGGTGATAGAATTGATCCGAATGTAGCTGCAAACTTTATCGCTGAAGCTTTAGAAGCTGATACTCGCGAAAACGTTGAGTTACCAAGAGGAATGGGTCCCATTCAAGTTGATAATGTAAAAATTGTAAATGGTAACTAAAAAGAATTGAGAGAGGTGATTTTTCATCTCTCTTTTTTGTTTTTGCTAAATTACCATACCCGAAAAATAGATTAGCTTAATGCTTTTTCAAGGTTAGCGGATTAGATTATCTAAACAATCTAGCTTTTAATAACCTTCTGGAGAATGAACTAGCTTTACATAGTGAAAAATATTTCCATTAACATAAAATAATGAAATTTCGTTGATCTTGAAAAATAGGCTTTGTGACTTTTAAGAAATAAACTTTAGTTTATTTTGAATTTGTTATAGTATAGAGTTATAATAATACGTTTAAACAATTAAGTGTTTGGAGTTGAACTATAACGATGAGATGTCCAACGTGTAACTTTAATGGGACAAGAGTACTTGATAGTAGACCAGTAGATGAAGGTCGTTCAATTAGAAGAAGACGTGAATGTGAAGAATGTCAGCATCGTTTTACAACTTTTGAGCGAGTTGAAGATAATCCTATTTTAGTTGTAAAAAAAGAGGGAGCTCGTGAAGAATTTAGTAAAGATAAGATGTTAAGGGGACTGATCAAAGCGTGTGAAAAACGCCCTGTCTCTTTATCTCAACTAGAAGATATTATTCATAGCATTGAAAAAGAACTGAAAAATAGTGGCACATCAGAAGTTCCGAGTGAAGTTCTAGGTGAAATGGTCATGGAGCATTTATCTAAAGTTGATGAAGTTGCATACGTACGATTTGCGTCAGTTTATCGTCAATTTAAAGATATTAATGTATTCATTGATGAATTAAAAGATTTAATTAACAAAGAGCGAGGTAAAGACGAATAATACTTCGCTCTTTTGATACAAGAAAGGAATGTTTGAATGTCTATTGATAAGCAACACTGGATGGATGTTCTACCTGCGGATCCCTATACTGTAATGGCAGCTGGGTATTTACATAATTTTCATAGGCAAGTATTGACGATGTTGTATCAACCAATAATTGGTAGTCAAGCTTTAAGTTTATATATGACGCTTTGGAGTGAATGTGAACAAACGGATCTTAATCCTAATACGTTAACACATCATTCTTTAATGCTTGGAATGAAAAGTAATTTAAAATCAATTTATGAACAAAGATTAATCCTTGAAGGAATCGGCTTACTTAAAGTTTATGAAGGATTTGAAAATAGTACAAAAAAGCTTCTGTATGAGCTTCAATCTCCGCTAGATCCTCATTCTTTTTTCGAAGACCCTATCCTAAATATCTTTCTGTTTAAAACAATTGGAAAAACACAATATCAACGAACTAAAACCTTTTTTAGTAGACAGGCATTTTCGAAAGAAGGGTTTTGTGAGATTTCACGTTCATTTGATTCAGTATTCCAAGCAATTACAGTTGAGCAATTAAATGAAATTCAGCAAAGTAACGATCTTTCTACGTCAAATGATCGTAGAATTTTACAAGATAATCAGCCAATTAAAATATCTGTCAAAATGGAAGAATTTGACTATGCTTTATTTTTAGATGGACTGTCAGATTCGTTTGTTCCAAAAAGAGCATTTACTACAGAAGTAAAAGAAACAATTTTAAAACTGGCATTTTTATATGGAATAAATCCAATTCAAATGAAAACGATTGTTATGCGCTCATTAAATGAAGATAATAAAATTAATATTGAGACGCTTCGACTTGAAGCAAGGGACTGGTATCAATTCCAACATCATGAAGCTCTGCCTACGATTGTGGAAAAGGTTCAACCTATTCAGCATAGACAAATGGTCAATGAGCAGCCATCAACTCAAGAAGAAAAATTAATTCATTGCTTCGAAACAATCTCTCCTCGCACGTACCTTAAGGAGATATCGGGTGGAGCTGAACCAAGTGAAGCTGATTTGAAAATTATCGAAGAGATTATGATAGATCAAAAGCTTCTACCTGGAGTCGCAAATGTGTTAATTGACTATGTAATGATCCGTTTAGATAAAAAGCTTTCTAGAAATTACGTAATTAAGATAGCAAGTCATTGGGCGAGAAAAGGTGTAACAACAGTTAAACAGGCTATGGATCTTGCCCGTAAAGAGTTTGAAGAAACTAAACAGAGTGCAACTGCTGCAAAAACTCGCTCAAGTAATAGACGAAATAAAACAATTCGAACTGAAATTGTCCCTGACTGGCTTCAATCGAGTGAGGCAAATGATTCACAGACAGCACCGGCAACAATCAATAACCAAAATGATTCTTCGATAGATGAAGAACGAAAACGATTAGAAAAAGAACTAGAAATGTTTAAAAATAAAAAGAAACGTTAAATGGGAGGACGCTAATGGAACCTATTCAAAACGCATTTAGTGCATTAATGAAAAATAAACAATTCCAAGACACATTTCAAAAAATGCGACAAGAAGTCCGTAGTCACCCAAAAATTATTACATTTTTAGCTGAGCATAAAAATGAAATTACGGATCAAATGATTGATAGTAGCCTAGTTAAGCTATATGAATATATTGGACAAAGTGTAAATTGTGAAGATTGCCCATCTTTTAATGAGTGTAAAAATATGGTGCATGGTTATCATCCTCATTTGATTATTCAAGGAAAACGCATTGATGTTCAATATGATCGTTGTCCAAATGGTGTGAAAAATGATAAACGCAAAAAACATGAGTCATTGATAAAATGTATGTACTTACCAAAGGATGTTCTTCAAGCTTCTATGTCGAACCTGTCTTTAGAAGACCCTGGCCGTTTTGAAGCAATTTCTGCTGCTAGACAGTTTATTATGAACTATGAAAAAGGAAAAATGGCTCAAGGTTTATATTTACATGGTCCGTTTGGGGTTGGAAAAACGTTTATTCTTGGGGCTATAGCAAATGAACTAGCAGAGGAAGAAATAACTTCAATGCTCGTTTATTTACCAGAATTTTTACGCGAACTAAAAAGCTCTATTAGTGATGGCACATTAGAGGAAAAAATTGAAGCTGTAAAAAAAGTGGAAGTTCTTATGTTAGATGATATAGGTGCAGAGCAAATGTCTAGTTGGGCAAGAGATGAAATATTAGGTACAATTCTTCAATACCGCATGCTAGAAAAATTACCTACCTTCTTTACATCTAATGCTGATTTAAATCAATTAGAGCATCACTTAACATATTCTCAACGTGGAGAAGAAGAAAGGGTTAAGGCAGCACGTATCGTAGATCGTGTTAAGTTTTTAGCCAAACCAGTTAAAATTTCTGGTTCAAATTTAAGACATTCATAAAAAAATTAAAAAATGACGTAAAATCACAAATTACTAAGTGATTTTGCGTCATTTTTTAATTATTTCTTTAATATATATAGGACTAGGTGGTGCTAGAAAGGGGGGAACAGGGTGATTGAAATTTTTTTCAATGAACCCATTGACGCAGCTTATGTCTACGAACGATTACAAAAACGCTTAAAAAAGCAATCGAGACCATACATTTTAAGAAGACACAAAATCAATACAATTTTAATCACATTTCCTCAAAACACTGAAGATTTAATAAAAAGTATTTTAGTTCCGACACTAGTACAATTTATTTTACTTCAAAAAGAAGATAAGTGGATTCAATCCATTTTACATACATCTTTTTTCTATGAGGAAGACGAGCAAAGTCAAATCATACCGATCGCACAATCATTATTAAGAGGAACTAGAAGAAGCATACCAAACCAGAAAAAAATTCGTAGAAGTAAGAATTTAGTTTCATATGCACTTTCTGAGTATTTAAAAGATGGAGTAAATTTTAGCTTCGATTCATTTATTACATTTCGTTTGAAGGAATATTATAAACAGTTAGCTTATGTTTGTGAAATTGCAATAGATGAGTACAAATTAGAAAACGAATACCAGAATCTTATTGAGAGTCTAAGACAGCAGGTACTTAAAACGGATGCGCTTATTCCTCATGTGCATATAGTGTTTGACGGGAAATTTAGCGTATATGATCATCTATTTTTACCACTTACTAAAGATGTATTAAAAGAATATGGCAAACAAGTGGAAAATAGAGAGTATATTGATACCGAATTAATTTTGCCCTTAACGGCAATTGCACCTAAAAGAATTCATTTGTACACTTCATCAGTCGATATTTCATTGATCATTACACTTCAAAATATCTTTCAAGAACGAGTCCTAATACATACATTACAAGAGTTTACACAGGAAAAATTGAAATGAAAATTTATAATTTAAAAAAGCATTGTCATAAATAAGTTTCTTTGATATAATAAATTTCGTTGCGAACAAAGCATACGAATATTGACAACATCATGTCGCTATGTTATAGTAACGAAAGAAAAGAATACTTATTTGTTGAAGAAGAAGCACCCGCTTCTCACCTGGATGACGCTACACGCTGTTATCAGGTAACAGAATCATTAATTACTTTGATACTGTCAGTGTGGGTGTATTTATATACCCACACTTTTTTGTTGGGTTATGATTGCTTCAACGATACAAATTAAGATCATTCTTACAATACCTTGGAGGTGTTTTACTATTAGCAAAGACATGATGGTAAACGATGGAATTCGTGCTCGTGAAGTTCGATTAATTGGTCCTACCGGAGATCAACTTGGAATCAAGTCAAAACAAGAGGCTCTTGAGTTAGCTTCGAATGTTAATCTTGATCTAGTGATGGTAGCACCAACGGCAAAACCACCTGTATGTCGTATTATGGACTACGGAAAATTCCGTTTCGAGCAACAAAAGAAAGACAAAGAGAGTCGTAAAAACCAAAAAATTATTAGCATGAAAGAAGTTCGTTTAAGTCCTACAATTGATGAACATGACTTTAACACAAAGCTTCGTAATGCAATTAAGTTCTTAGAAAAAGGCGATAAAGTTAAAGCGTCTATTCGCTTCAAAGGACGCGCTATTACGCATAAGGAAATTGGACAACGAGTACTTGATCGTTTCTCAACTGCTTGTGCAGAAGTTGCAACTGTTGAGTCACATCCAAAAATGGACGGTCGTAGTATGTTCTTAGTCTTAGCACCTAAAAACGAAAAGTAATTTATTTGAGGAGGAAACACGATATGCCTAAAATGAAAACTCACCGTGGTTCAGCAAAACGTTTTAAAAAGACTGGATCTGGTAAATTAAAACGTGGTCGTGCTTACACAAGCCACTTATTCGCTAATAAATCTACAAAAGCAAAACGTAAATTACGTAAAGCTTCATTAGTAAGCAAAGGCGATTTCAAACGTATCCGCTTTATGCTTACAAACATGAAATAAGAACGATAAACGTATTAGATAGATATCTAGGAGGGAAACAATATGCCAAGAGTTAAAGGCGGTACAGTTACACGCGCTCGTCGTAAAAAGGTTATTAAATTAGCAAAAGGTTATTACGGTTCTAAACATACATTATTCAAAGTTGCAAACCAACAAGTTATGAAATCATTAATGTATGCTTACCGTGACCGTCGTCAAAAGAAACGTGATTTCCGTAAATTATGGATCACTCGTATCAACGCGGCTGCTCGTATGAACGGACTTTCTTACAGCCGTTTAATGCACGGATTAAAATTAGCAGGTATCGAAGTTAACCGTAAAATGTTAGCTGACTTAGCTGTTGCTGACGAAAAAGCATTTGCTGAATTAGCAAACGCTGCAAAAGCTAACTTAAAATAATTCGTTTAAAAAATCCTTAACATTTGTTAAGGATTTTTTTATTTGAAAAGATTTTTAAACGCAAATAAATTCTTTTTTCATGTTATTAACGTTTGATTCATGACAATATTTTGTGAAACCAGAAGGAAATGAAAACTCTTTTTCTAATGAATTTATTTCTGCCTCATTATTATTCTGTACAGCTTTTTGAAGTCTTTTTAAGTAACTTCTACCTAGCTCAATTCGAGTAGCAATCTCTTCTTTATTTGATGAAACTTGACCGTGGCCTGGAACTAACAATGATAATTCAAACTTATTTATTAGTTCTTCTGCCTTATCTAAAGTATTGTAATAACTTTTTACACTATCAAATACAATCGGAAGTTCAAAATCAGATAAATAATCCCCTGTAACCCATATGCCTAAATTTTCAATATAAAGGAATAAACCATCTTTAGTATGCCCAGGAGAATGATAAAATCTTAATGTTGTCTGTCCGATTTTAATTTCCTGACCATCTTTACTAATAATTAAATCAATTTTTGGAAATTGTATTGGATCAGCATAATTAATATAATTATCATTGTAAAATTGACGGATTTTTGAAAGTTTAATTTCTTTTTCAGGATGGTTATGTAAATTTTCGCTACCAATCGTCTTAGCGTTAGGAAATGCATAATAACCTATAATGTGATCAAAATCTCCATGTGTAAAGTATAAATAAATTGGTCGTTCATTTTTAATTGATTCAACAAACTCCTTTATCTCATTAATTTCATGAGGTAACCAAGTTGGATCCACAATAATGATACAATCGTCGGTTGCTACAACTGTTGAGTTTGTTTGAAATAATGCACTTTGAAATACAGTAATATTGTCATTTTGAAATAAAATCATTGAATTACTCCTTTAATTTTTAGAAAATTATGTTGATATTTAATATTGTATCAAATAATAGAAAAAACCTTAATGAATTAACTACAAATGTGTCAGTTCATTAAGGTTATAACTACAATGATTATCTTGGAAAGAAATTTGGCTTAACGATAGTATCATCGTATCGTTTATGAAATACATGAGTTGTAGCAGGCGACATAGGAGGAATTAACCACTTCCAATTACCTGTTAACTCACGGCAACATGATTCTTCTTGTTTTTCAAATTGAAGGAATTGCTGTGCGGCAGAATGATGGTCAACAATACTAACACCATTTTTTTTATATGAATATAAAACGGCAATATTTAATTCAACAAGTGCACGATCTTTCCAAAGTGTACTGTTTCTTTTTGTATCTAGACCGATAATTTTTGCTACTTTAGGCAACAGATTGAAACGAAATTCATCAGCAAAATTTCGAGCACCGATTTCAGTTCCCATATACCAACCATTAAATGGGGCAGCACTATAAGATATACCACCAATCTCTAGAGTCATATCTGATATCATCGGAACAGCATACCATTTAGTATTTAGAGGGGAAAAATCATATTCAGGATGTTCGATAGGTACTTCGAGTACGATTTCATTTGGGATCGTAAAATAGTTTGGTTCATGATTGTCTAAGGAATAAACAATGGGCAAAATATCGAAGTTAGAACCATTTCCTTTCCAACCAAGGCTCTCACATTCCTTTGTAAACTCAATCGATTTTGGGTCTCCAATTATTCCATTTTCTGTTTCGTAGCCAGCATAGCGTATCAGCTGGTGATTATGGATATTAAGAGTATTATTTGTTGCTAGATTTGGTTTGAAAATTGTAATTGTAGGTAGAATCTTACCTGAATTTGTAGCATAGCTTATATGATGCAATATTTCGTGCTCTATACTTTTATCATCGTTAATATGGCGAGCATCTAAAACATGAAGCTTATCCCAAAATAGTCTACCGATACAGCGGTTACTATTGCGCCATGCCATTTTTGCACCGTGCTCTAATTCCTCATAAGTATGAGTGTAAAAACCAGTATCTCGAATTTCAGCTTCGATACTTTTTAATCGTTTTTCTATTTGATCGGATTTATCGAGTTCCTTATAGCATTGTGTTATAAAGGAAATTGCTTCTTTATATAAAGCGGAAGTTGTTATCATATTAATCTCCAGTTGGTTAATTTAAAAAACTAGTAATAATTTATATGCTTCATTATTATACCCCACAAATAATTTGGAGAAAATTAATATAAAATTTATATGTTTTAATACGAGGGCTGAAGAACTGTCTAAAAATTTTGTCAAAAGGAATCCCAAATTGTATAATGTTATATGTACATAATCTTAATTAAAAAAAGGATGGATGAGTTTGTCTACTTTAGATGCAAAGTTACAAATGTTAAAAGAACTAACGGATGCAAATGGCGTAGCTGGATTTGAACATGAACCACGTGAAGTAATGAGAAAATATATTACACCACTTGCTGATGAGGTTGTAACTGATAATTTAGGAAGCTTAATAGCAGTTAAAACCGGAGACCCAAATGGTCCAAGAATTGAAGTTGCTGGACATCTTGATGAAGTTGGATTTATGGTTACACAAATTGATGACAAAGGATTTTTACGTTTTCAAACAATTGGTGGCTGGTGGTCACAAGTAATGCTTGCTCAGCGTGTTACCATTACAACAAAAGAAGGTAATATTACAGGTATTATTGGTTCGAAACCGCCTCATATTATGAGTGCAGAAGCAAGAAGAAAAGTAGTAGACATTAAGGATATGTTTATTGATATCGGTGCTTCAAGTAAAGAAGAGGCATTAGAATTTGGGGTTCGTCCTGGAGACCAAGTTGTTCCATATTTTGAATTCCAAACGATGAAAAATGAAAAATTATTATTAGCAAAAGCGTGGGATAACCGTATCGGTTGTGCTATTGCAATTGACGTTTTAGAACAATTACAAGGCCAAGTGCATCCAAATATTGTATTTGGAGTTGGAACAGTACAAGAAGAAGTAGGACTTCGTGGTGCAAAAACATCTACATATAAAATTGAACCAGATATCGGTTTTGCATTAGATGTAGGTGTAGCTGGTGACATGCTAGGTGTATCTGAAAGAGAAGCTCAAGGTAAATTAGGAAAAGGCCCACAAATCGTTTTATATGATGCATCAATGGTGTCTCATAAAGATTTACGTGAATTTGTAGTAAATGTAGCAGATGAAATTGGAATTCCATATCAATACGAATCCATGCCTGGCGGAGGAACTGACGCTGGTTCAATGCATATTACTATGAAAGGTGTTCCAGCATTAGCAATCACAATTCCAACGAGATATATTCATTCTCACTCTGGTATCCTTCATCGTGATGACTATGAAAATACAGTTAAATTAATCGTAGAAGTAATCAAACGATTAGATCGCGATACAGTAGAGCGTTTAACATATAACTAAGAAAAATCAATCCCTCATTTATTGAGGGATTTTTTTTTGTAGTTTTAAGTGAACTTATTTACTAACACATATGAGTAACTAAAAACCAGGATTTTGTAGTTATAGTACCGCATGAAGTGTTTATGAGGAACTACCAGGATTTTGTGGTTATAGTATCTTATGAAGCGTTTATGAGGAACTAAAAAGCAAGAAATTGAAGTTATAGTATCTTATGAAGCGTTTATGAGGAACTAAAAAGCAAGATATTGTGGTTATAGTACCATATGAAGCATTTATGAGGAACTAAAAAGCAAGATATTGTGGTTATAGTGCCGCATGAAGCATTTATGAGGAACTAAAAAGCAAGATATTGTGGTTATAGTACCGCATGAAGCGTTTATGAGGAACTAAAAACCAAGTTTTAGTAGATATAGTACTTCATGAAGCCCTTATCTCACCATCTTGTATTTATAGAAACTCATAAAACTCTTAAAAGTAACTAAACCCTTACCATCTGCCTTTTTTACATCTTCATGAATCTTACTTGAGTAAGTAATTTTCATATCTCCGAAAAAACCTCATTTATTAAGATTTTTTAGCTTCTTCTAATTACCTGCCTAACCCGATTTTTCCACTTTTTCCTTCTTTAACGTTAACGAACTGAAACAAATTGTATTATTCCTATAACTAGTTTGAAATAGTTTTGTCATATCTTATTGTTATCATGAATGCACGCTTTTCAAATAAGGATACTCGGAAATAGGGTTTGAAAAATGGTTTCTTACGGAATTTTTTAAAGCTAATAATTAAAATTTAGACTCCAATTTTGTAAATGGAGTTTCTTAAGGAGCCAAGACTTAATTAGTACTTGGCTGATTTTTTTTTAGGGAGAATCCTTATTTAATAGACGGAGAAGCAAAATAAATATAAAGTTTTGAGGTGAGTTAATGAAAGCAAAAGTTAAAGTGAAAAACGTAACAAAGGTTTTCGGTAAGTCTCCAAAGAACGCCATAAAGTTACTAGAAAAGGGATATTCAAAAAAGCAAATATTAGAGCAGACAAACTCAACAATCGGGGTAAATAATGCAAGCTTTGAAATATTCCCAGGTGAAATTTTTGTTGTAATGGGTCTGTCAGGTAGTGGTAAATCTACCTTGATTCGAATGCTCAATCGATTAATTGAACCAACTACTGGACAAATCTTGATCGACGATGAGGACATTGTAAAAATGAATCCTCAGCAGTTAAGAGATGTTCGTCGTAAAAAAATTAGTATGGTTTTTCAAAATTTTGCTCTGTTCCCGCACAAGACAATTCTTGAAAATACAGAATATGGTTTAGAAATACAAAATATTTCAGAGGAAGAAAGAACTGAAAAAGCTTTGAAGTCATTAGAAATAGTTGGCTTAAAAGGATATGAGCATCAGTTCCCATCACAATTAAGTGGTGGTATGCAACAACGTGTTGGCCTTGCAAGGGCACTAACAAGTGACACGGATATTTTATTAATGGATGAAGCATTTAGCGCGCTCGATCCATTAATTCGTAAAGATATGCAGGACGAATTATTAGAACTGCAAGAGACGATGAAAAAAACGATTATATTTATAACCCATGACCTAGATGAGGCCCTGCGAATTGGAGACAGAATTGCTCTTATGAAAGATGGTAACATAATGCAAATTGGTTCTCCTGAGGAGATCATGGTAAATCCAGCCAATGAATATGTTGAACGATTTGTAGAAGATGTAGATCTATCAAAAGTATTAACGGCGGCTCATGTGCAGAAGCGTGCTGAAAGAATTACGCCTGACCGTGGACCACGTGTAGCTTTACAAGTAATGAGAGACCAAGGATATTCAAGTATATTTGTGGTTGATCGTAGACAAAAGCTACTTGGAGCAATTACTGCTGATGATGCTTCAAATGCTCTTATTAAAAATAAATCGGTAGAGGAAGCTATGCAGAAGGAAATTGTGTCTGTTTATGAAGATACTTTATTAACTGATGTAATTGGAGCACTTGCAACTTCTGTACTACCATTAGCAGTTATAGATAAAAATGATCGATTAAAAGGTGTCATTATCCGTGGAGCAGTTATCGGTGCGTTAGCGGGTAAAACAGACGATTTAAATATAAAGGGGGGTTAAACTATGGGTATTCCAAAAATTCCGTTAGCAGAATGGATTGATAAAATAGTCGATATAATTATTAAAACTTTTCATCCTCTATTTGGCGCAATAACCAACATCACAGAAACCCTTTTAAATAACCTTGTTAAAGTTTTAGGACTTGGCCCATCTATTATTCTAATAATATTAATTTCATTAATTGCTTTTTATACAAGTAGGTGGACAGTTGGTCTGTTTACATTACTTGGTTTGTTATTAATCGATAATCTTGGACTTTGGGATGCTACAGTTGATTCGTTAGCATTGATTTTATCATCAATCGTTATTACGGTTGTAATTGGAATTCCTTTAGGGATTTGGACGTCGCAAAACGAACGAGTGAAACAAGTGATTACACCAATACTAGACTTTATGCAAACAATGCCAGCGTTTGTTTATTTAATTCCAGCGATTCTCTTTTTCGGAATTGGTGTAGTTCCAGGTATTTTAGCTTCTGTCATTTTTGCAATTCCACCAACAATACGATTAACGAATTTAGGTATAAGAGAGGTTCCAAGTGATTTAATAGAGGCATCTAATGCTTTTGGATCAACAACGTGGCAAAGACTTTTTAAAGTACAGCTACCTTTAGCAGCACCTACGATTTTAGCTGGTATAAATCAAAGTATTATGCTTGCATTATCGATGGTAGTTATTTCATCACTAGTAGGTGCTCCAGGATTAGGTGCAGAGGTTTATCGTGCTGTAACTCAGATTAAAGTAGGTGAGGGCTTCGAGGCAGGAATTTCAATTGTTATCGTTGCAATTATTCTTGATCGAATTTCTCAAAATCTTCGTCAACCTGCTTATGGGAAAAAATTTGCAAAAAAATATGTTTATGGATTTACTGTATTAATCTTTTGTATTTCGGCCATTTCAGTTGCCTTTGCAGGTGGCAAAGATCAAAAAACAGCTTCAAATAAAATAGGTTCCGGGGTTAATTTTGAGATTACCGGAATCGATCCAGGGGCAGGGTTAATGAAAGCAACTGAAAAAGCGATGAAGGATTACGATTTAAAAGATTGGACTTTAAAAGAAGGTTCTTCTGCAGCGATGACTGCTGAATTGAAAAAAGCATATGAAAATAAAGAACCAATTATCGTTACTGGATGGACGCCACACTGGATGTTTTCGAAATATAAGTTAAAGTATTTAGAAGATCCAAAAGGGTCATTTGGTAAGGATGAAGAAATTCATACAGTGGTTAGAAAAGGATTAAAAGAAGACGCTCCTGGTGCGTACAAGATTTTAGATAACTTTTCATGGAAACCTTCTGATATGGAAGAAGTTATGAGTGATATTCAAGAAGGTGCGAAACCTGAGGATGCAGCGGCGAAATGGATCAAAAAGCATCAAGATCAAGTAAATAATTGGACGAAAGATGCTTCAAAAGGAAATGGCGAAAAAATTAGTCTCGTTTATGTTTCATGGGAATCTGAAGTTGCCAGTACAAATGTGATTGGAAAAGTACTTGAAAACCAAGGCTATGACGTTACATTAAAACAAGTTGAGGCAGGACCGATGTTTGCTGGTATCTCAGATGGAAGTGCAGATGCAATGGTCGCAGCTTGGCTTCCGACAACTCATAAAGATTACATGAATGAGTACAAAAAACAATTGGTTGATCTTGGACCGAATTTAAAAGGGACAAAATTAGGCTTAGTCGTACCAGAATATATGAAGATTAATTCAATCGATGATTTGAAAGGTAAAACGAAGTAACCAAAATCATACTAAAAAAATGAAAAGGACTAACTTTGGTTAGTCCTTTTCTATGTTTTTCTAGATTATATTACTAACTTACTCCATTTTCTAATACTGAGAGTAGTTCATGCTTTTGATCTTCAGTAGCGTGACTCCAAAAAACTTCGAGAAGTACACCTAAACCTGGTAATACTTTTTCCTCGCCACTTTGAATAGCATCTACAATTGTTGCTTCTAATTGATCACTTTTATTACCTGAAATATTGTGAAGAACTGCACCGCGAATATTAAAATTCATTTTGAATTCTCCTTTCATATTAAGCTTTATGTAGTATTTGTAAACGGAAACGATTTTATGTATGATAAACGATATGAGATACGATGAAAGGTAAAGGAAACTCTTATGAAACAAATTGATTCCATACAAAATAATTCTGTAAAGGCTTGGAAAAAGCTACATACAAAAAAAGGCAGAGATAAAGCTAAACAATATATCGTTGAAGGTTTTCATTTAGTCGAGGAGGCAATTAAGCATGATGCACCGATTCTTCATTTATTAATTAGTGAAGATATTGACTTACCTTCTAATTTTTCAACAGGTTCATTTGAAATTACGTATATATCTAAAGAGGTTAGCAAGGAATTAAGCGAAACAGAAACATCTCAAGGTATTTTTGCAATTATTGAATTTTCTTTTGTAAGAATTGATTTTGAGAAAGCGTCAAAATTATTATTAATTGATGAGGTTCAAGACCCGGGGAATGTTGGAACAATGATTCGAACAGCGGATGCTGCTGGTTTTGATGGGGTTATTTTAGGTTCGGGTACAAGTGACCTATATAATGCTAAAACAATTCGATCCACCCAAGGATCAGTATTCCATTTACCAATATTACGTGGTGATTTAGTTGAAACAGTTTCTAATTTGAAAGATAAAGGAATAACTGTTTACGGAACATCTCTTCAAAATGCAAAACCATTTAATGAAGTAACAGTTACAAATCGTTTTGCCATTATTGTAGGAAATGAAGGTAAAGGTGTGAATTCAACATTACTTTCATTAACTGATGAAAATCTATATATACCGATTTATGGTAAAGCTGAATCATTAAATGTTGGTATTGCAGCAGGGATTCTAATGTATAGTCTGTAAAAAATAATAGAAGCCTCATTTGAGCTTTCTAGGTCAGTAAAAATGATTCAAATCATTTAGTAAATAATTATGTTGAGCAGTTGCATTAATTGAAAAAAATCAATATAATTAATTAAGAAAATTTAATACATAAAAAGCTTTGACAGAGAATAGTAAATTTGAATCTCTATTTAGGGAAAAGGTGCCGTAGACTGTAAGCACTTTTATAGTAGACCAAATTGAATTCACCTCTTGAGCTAGCGCCGGGACCATTTTTGAATGTAAAGGCGACTCGGTCTATCTAAGTAGATCGTTATATGAATGAAGTGAGCAGTTAGTTTCTGTAACATAATAACTGTTAATTAGGGTGGTACCGCGATCAATCCTCGTCCCTTTTTTGGGAGCGAGGTTTTTTTATGTTTAAATTTATGAATTTGAATAGGAGGATTATTCATGCAAGAGCGTTTAGTTTCTTTACAATCAGAAGCAATTAAGCAAATAGAAGAAGCAACAGATTTAAAAGCATTAAATGAAATAAGAATTGCCTATCTAGGAAAAAAAGGTCCGATTACTGAGGCAATGAAAGCAATGAAGGATTTAACTCCTGAAGAGCGCCCAAAAATGGGAGCTGTTGCTAATGAAGTACGTGCGGCAATCCAAGAAAAACTTGAAGCAAAACAAGTTGTATTAGAACAAAATGCAATTAATGAAAAATTAGAAAGTGAATCAATTGACGTAACACTTCCAGGAAGACCAGTTCATGCAGGTGGAGCTCATCCATTAAGAGCGGTAATTCAAGAAATTGAAGATTTATTTATTGGAATGGGATA
Source organism: Gottfriedia acidiceleris (assembly GCF_050457485.1). Classification (GTDB taxonomy): domain Bacteria; phylum Bacillota; class Bacilli; order Bacillales; family Bacillaceae_G; genus Gottfriedia; species Gottfriedia acidiceleris_D. The sequence continues at coordinate 7,389 of NZ_JBCMJM010000005.1, read as the reverse complement.
TGAAATCGCAGAAGGTCCAGAAGTAGAAAAGGACTATTATAATTTCGAAGCATTAAATTTACCAAAAGGTCATCCAGCTCGTGATATGCAGGATTCATTCTATATTTCTGAAGAAACATTAATGAGAACTCATACTTCACCTGTTCAAGCTAGAACAATGGAAGCAAACGTGGAAAAAGGACCAATTAAAATAATTTGTCCAGGTAAAGTTTATCGCCGTGATGACGATGATGCAACACATTCTCATCAATTTATGCAAATCGAAGGTCTTGTAATTGGTGAAAACATTTCAATGAGTGACTTAAAAGGTACTTTACAACTTTTTGCGAAAAAAATGTTTGGTGAAGATCGTGAAATTCGCTTACGCCCAAGCTTCTTCCCATTCACTGAGCCTTCAGTAGAAATGGATATTTCTTGTATGAAATGTGGAGGGAAAGGCTGTAACATGTGTAAACACACTGGATGGATTGAAATTTTAGGTGCGGGCATGGTTCATCCTAACGTACTTGAGATGGCTGGGTATAATCCAAAAGAAGTTCAAGGATTTGCTTTTGGTATGGGTCCAGAACGTATTGCATTATTAAAATATGGTATTGATGATATTCGTCATTTCTATACGAACGATATAAGATTCTTAAAGCAATTCCAACAAATGTAAGGTAGGAGGGGACAGAACATGTTTGTATCAACAAAATGGTTACAAGAATACGTTGATTTAAGTGGTGTTACACCAGACGAACTTGCAAAGTTAATCACAAAAGCAGGTATTGAAGTTGAAGGAGTTAATCATCTTTCTGAAGGAATTAAAAATGTTGTTGTTGGTTATGTAATGGAACGTGAACAACATCCAGAGGCAGATAAATTATCAAAATGTACTGTTGATGTTGGAGAAGAACAACCAGTACAAATTATTTGTGGCGCACCGAATGTTGCTAAAGGTCAAAAAGTGATCGTGGCAAAGGTAGGCGCAGTTTTACCGGGGAATTTCAAAATTAAAAAAGCAAAATTACGTGGAGAAGTTTCTGAAGGAATGATTTGCTCTCTTCAAGAATTAGGAATTGAAGGCAAAGTAGTTGCAAAAGAATTCTCAAATGGCATTTTTGTTTTACCAAGTGATGCTGAAGTAGGAGCAGATGCATTAGACGTACTTTATCGTGATGATGCGGTATTAGAACTTGGATTAACACCAAACCGTGCTGATTGCTTAAATATGATTGGTGTTGCCTATGAGGTAGCTGCAATTTTAGATCGTGACGTGAAACTTCCAGCGATTAGCGCTCAATCAGCAACAACTGCTGATTATGTTTCAGTTTCAATTGAATCGAAAGAAGATGCACCCTATTATAGTGCTAAATTAGTAAAAGGTGTAAAAATTGGTCCTTCTCCATTATGGATGCAAGCTCGTTTAATGAGTGCTGGTATTCGTCCGATTAATAATGTGGTTGATATTACGAACTATATTTTAATTGAATATGGTCAACCATTACACGCGTTTGATTTTAATAAATTAAATAGTAATCAAATCATCGTTCGTCTTGCGAAAGAAAATGAAAAGATTGTTACACTTGATGGTGAAGAACGCACATTACAGCCACATAATTTAGTAATCGCAACAGAGAAAGAAGCGGTAGCAGTTGCAGGTGTAATGGGCGGTCAGAGTACTGAGGTTGATGTTGAAACTGTTGACGTTTTAATTGAATCAGCTGTTTTCAGAGGTCAAAGTGTTCGCCAAACATCAAAAGACCTAGGCTTACGTAGTGATTCAAGTGCTCGTTTTGAAAAAGGAATTGATGCTTCTCGTACATTCCCTGCTTCTGAACGTGCTGCTCAGTTAATGGCTGAACTAGCTGGTGGAACAATTGTAGAAGGTACTGTAATTGCCGACAATTTAGTTGAAGATGCTAAAAAAGTATCAGTTTCTGTAAGTAAGATAAATGGTGTACTTGGTACATCAATTGATGCTGAGACAGTAAAAGATATTTTCCGTCGCTTAAGATTAGAAGCTACCGGGGATGGTGAAGTATTTACAGTTACTGTTCCAAGTCGTCGTGGTGATCTTTCAATAGAAGAAGATTTAGTTGAAGAAGTAGGAAGACTATATGGTTATGATCATATTCCTGCTACTTTACCAACAGGTGTTGCTAGTCGTGGACAATTAACACCTTATCAAGCAAAACGTAGAAAAATTCGTCAGTATTTACAGCATGCAGGTCTTTACGAAGCTGTAACTTACTCTCTAACAAGCAATAATAAAGTAAAACGCTTTGCACTAGAAACAGTGGATGCAGAACCTGTACGTTTAGCTTTACCTATGAGTGAAGAACGCAGTGAGCTACGTTTCAGTTTAGTACCACATTTATTAGATGCTATTGCCTATAATGTTGCACGTAAAGAAGAAAATGTTCAACTATTCGAAACAGGCTCTGTATTCTTAACAAAGGAAAAGAACGATCTTCCTCATGAAGAAGAATATTTAGCTGGTGCGTTAACTGGTTTATGGTTGCAACATGCTTGGCAAGGCGAGAAAAAAGCTGTGGATTTCTATGTAGTAAAAGGTATTTTAGACGGTTTATTTAATGAAATAGGTTTATCAAATAAAATAACTTATCTTGCTACTAAGAAAGCAGAATTACACCCAGGACGTACTGCAAGTATTTTATTAAACGGAGAAGAAATTGGTTTTATCGGTCAAGTTCATCCTGTTACTCAAAAAGAGTGGGATCTTAAAGAAACATATGTATTCCAATTATCTCTTGAAAAACTATTAAATACTGAATTTGATGATATATTATACAATGCAATTCCTCGTTTCCCATCAATGAACCGAGATATGGCATTAGTAGTTGATTCGAAAGTATTTGCGGGTGATATTCTATCTACAATTCGTTCAACTGGCGGAAGACTTCTAAAAGATGCTACAATCTTTGATTTATACGAAGGTGATAAGATGGAAGCTGGTAAAAAATCAGTTGCCTTCTCATTAACATATTTCGATCCAGAACGTACTTTAACAGATGAAGAAGTAACTAAAGCTCATTCAAAAGTATTAAAAGCTGTAGAAGAAACACATAATGCTCAATTACGTGGGTAAATAGGTAATTACAATATAATATTATTGGAAAAAGCCAAGTTCTGAAAAAAGAACTTGGTTTTTTTATTGGGAAATAATATAACTTTTTTATTTTGAGTTAATCTCTTTTAAATCCTCAATTCTACTAAAGATACATTAAGAGCGATTAATATATTCCATTTTCGACCAAGTTAAAAAAGAGAATAGGTGAGGTTTGCTAATAATTCAATTACAACTAGAACGATTACCCAAAAGAGTAGAAATAAGTATTAGGCTTGATTAGAGCATCATTCTCATATTCTGAAGTGAATTAGAAAGTCAGTTTTTGTATGTGAGTTTAAAAAACAGTTAGAAAAAAGTAACTTTAGATCGTAAAAATATAAAAGGTCAGACCCAATATTGTTCCCCCAAAAAAACTAGATTCATATAATACCTTTGACTAAGAATATAGGAGGGCACAATGAAAAAGGTTTTGATAACAGGGGGAGCAGGATTCATAGGTTCCCATATTGCAGATTTATTATTAGAACAAGGTTACGATGTCATAATTATTGATAACCTAAGTAACGGGTCTCCAAAATACCTTGACAAAGAAGTAAAATTTTATCAAATAGATATAAATTCTAAAGAAACAGAAGACATAATAAAAAACGAAAAGCCAGATTTTTTGATTCATATGGCTGCTCAAATTAATGTTACTAAGTCGATCCAAAACCCAATTCACGATGCAAATATTAATGTTCTGGGAACAATTCGTTTGTTAGAATATGCAAAAAAATACAATATTAAAAAATTCATTTTTTCCTCTTCAGCTGCTGTTTATGGAATAACAGAGGATACTAGTATTGAAGAAAATCACCCGATACAACCTATATCATTCTATGGTGCATCTAAATATGCTTCAGAACTTTATATTAAGCTTTATAGTCAATTACACAAAATCCCTTATACGATATTACGTTATGCAAATGTTTTTGGTCCAAGACAAACTTCTGACGGAGAAGGCGGCGTCATTTCTATTTTTTGTAATTCATTTTTAAATCAACAAACTCCCATTATTTTTGGGAATGGAGAACAAACACGTGATTTTATTTATGTAAAGGATGTTGCAAAAGCGAATCTTGCAGCATTAGAACATGGGGATAATGAAATATTTAATATTGGAACAAATCATAAAATCTCAATCAAAGAACTTTTTTATCTCTTGGCTGGACTTACAAACAGAGATTCAACCCCAATTTATCAACCAAGTAGGGAAGGAGACATACAGTATAGTTACCTAAATAATAAAAAAGCAATACATGGATTAAAATGGAGCCCATCTTACAATTTAACGAAAGGATTACAGGAAACTCTAATGTATTATAAAAAGTTAAACGAAAGAGACTGTTAATTGTTTTAAAGCAAAAAAAGAAGGGGAGACCCTTCTTTTGCTTTAGAAAAATTAAGTTTACTTTTAAGATTAGATAAACTTTTTAAATCGCAATGTTCTAAATATTATTACTGTAATTAAAAAAATTTATGCCTTTTCATTCCAAGTCTGCACCTGATCATAAATAAACATTTCCAAACGTTCCATAATGTTTTCCCATTTGAATTTTGCCGCTGTTTCGTATCCGTTCTTAACAAGAAATGCTCTTTTTTCCGCATTGTCAATTAGTTCTATAATTGCATCGGCTAGGCCATTTGGATCACCTATATTAGTGAGTAAACAGTTTTGATCATGTTCAGCATACTCTAAAACGCCAACATTACGAGTGGAAATTACTGCACATCCACTAGTCATTGCTTCTAAAGGTGGTAGTGGGAACGATTCAAAGTAAGAACCACATACATAGATATCACAATTACGATAAAGTTCACCCAACTTTTCTTGGGGTGGACCGATGTGCACGGTCCCCTCAAATGCAGAATCCGGAGTTTTCTGTGTCACCCATATAGGATCGATTTCATACCCTCTTTTTCTCACGAGCTCAATAGCTGCGAGAATATCTGGAATTCCTTTATAAGACCATTGTTCCGGACCTACAAAGAGAATGCGGGGACGCTCTGATTCTTGATGTTTAGTCCTAGGATAAAAAATTTTATCATTCAAAGCATTGTGTAAAACTTGAGGTTTTCGATTAAAGTTTTTTTCTAACTGTGCTGCAAGTCCAGAGGAAACGGCTAATATTGGCACAGGTACTGACCACCGCTGCTTCCAAACATCTTGTGTATTTTTATCATAATTATCAAATTCAAAAATGTAAATATCACCATGTTCAAAATGAATGACTGGAGCTCTTTGTACCATATAACAGTCTACCATTTGGTCCCATACTGTTGTCACAATTACGTCCGTGTCTGGAATAGAATCGACCAATCGACGACCCGAAGGTACTTGAATGTAATTTGCCTTAACTTTTATCCAAGATGGCTCTGGGTCGTAACAAACGATATTAACCATATGTCCACGTTTTATCAAATAATTAGTATACTCCAATACGATTTTTACTCCCCCACATATTTTCATATGATTCATAACATAGGTTATATTTAATCTCTTCGTTCCTTCAGTCGGTTTAAATTTTTGATCCACTTGTTCAGCGATTCTTAACCATTCTTCGGCTTTATTGGCTAATTGAGATTGTTGTAAGAGAGGTTCTAAATAACGCTTATTATGAAGAATACTTGGATGATCTGGTAAATACTGACGAGCAATTTCATTGTGTGCATAGGCTAGTGCATGTTTCCCTAATTGAGAGTAACAAACGCATAATTGCAAATGCGGAAGCCATGTATAGTAAACGTCGTTAATCATCCCAAAATTGTCTATGGGATTTGTTAGTTGTGTGGCGAATTTATACCAAATGAGTGCTCGTTGAGGCTGATTTTCCTGAAGGTATTTGTAGCCTAAACGGCAGCAAAAATCAGCCCGTGGTGAGTCGTATTCAAAAGATTTTAAAATGAAATGAAGTTCACTTTCATAATCTTCTAATGCATTGAAACAATCTGCAATCTTTCCACATACGAAAATGTAGTCTTCTACCAAGCCATTTTTTGTGGCTAAAAATTGTTTATAGTATTTTATTGCTACGTCAAATTTTTGATGTTCAAGTAGTTCGTTTGCAAAAGAATACAAGTCTCTTGGAGAGAGCTGTTCACCCCGTTTAAGACGGTTTTCATAGATATGAAGATTACGGTCTGAATCGTGATCCAAATTGATTCGCTCCTTTAATTAACAATTTTTCTAATTATAGTATGAAAAAAGACAATATATGGTGTGTACAATCCTTTTTATTGGACTATATGTAAAAAAATCAATCGACCACTTAAATTCTATGGTTTCATGAGATGAGGAGCGATTGATTGAATTAATGTTTGAACAAGTCCCATTACATATTCGATATATGACTTCATAAAAACCAATATCAGATGAATGAATTCTTAAACCAGGATCAACTTAAAAATTAAGTAAAGTAAGACCCTATTGTTAGTGGAGTAATCACTTTTCTAGGATTCGATTGGTCACCTTAACCAAAATTAAGGCTTTGTTGATTAATATTTGTAAATCAATCGAATAAGAAGCTACCAGTTTCTTCGGAAAATTAATGAGAACAAAAAAATAGTCGTGCAAAATGTACGACTATTTTTCATGAAGTGTTCATATAGAACTGTTATCCTGCATTAGAAAGTAAAGAGGACAATAGCACTCGTAGTTAAATAAAAAACAACATTAAAATTGCCAATAAAAAAAGCCATTCATCATCCTTTCAAAATAAAACTACGTTACGGTTACGGATGAATTATGGCTTTTAATTTTTAAACCAAATTGATTAAGTCGTATAACTGTTAGAGTTAGAGTGATAGCTCTTTCTTAGTTAACTATTAATACTCTTTAACCAATCTTAAAGATCGTTATTCCTGCTGAAACGGAATTAACGCCATCTATAGTGTCTGAAGTAATTGTGTTCATTACGCCTTTATTTTTTAATCTCAAATGTGCAGGAACTACTGAAATATTAAGGATTAACGTCATAGTAGTTCCATCATTTTGTTGATAAAGAGTTGACGGTACTTCAGCTCCATTAAGTTCCAATATAAATGAACCACTACCATTATAATTTGTAAATGCATGAATAAGGTAGAACCCTGCAACTGGAATAGTAATATCTGTGTTATCCCCAGGATTAATAACAATTCCACCAGGAGGTTGTGAGATTACATTATTCTGCCATTCGACAAAACCGTTATGAGCTATAGTTTGGTCTGTAGTTGAATTTATATAAGCAAATGGAGTATTATTTGCTTCTCCTGTTGCACCCGTAGCACCCGTAGCA
>NZ_JBCMJM010000004.1:0-27627 GCF_050457485.1 Gottfriedia acidiceleris | reverse complement strand
AAAGTTCACTTCATCGCGTCAATTGCGACTTTTTCATATTAACATCTCTTTAACAGCGAGTCAACATTTTTTTTATTTTTTACTACTTCTTTTCGTTTTTTGTCGAACCATCTTGGCGACGTATATAAATATAACATCCCATTTAGATTATGACAAGCCCTTTTTTTCATTTTTTTTATAAATGATAAAAAAATTTATATATAGTACGAAGGAAGTGTAATACGCAATGTCGAATTAGCCATAAACTATATAGAAAAGGGGTTTAGAAAATGGATCTACAACCAGATATCCTCATAAAATTACTAGTATCAGCAATGTTAGGTTCCGTTATCGGTTTAGAAAGAGAGTTAAAAAGAAAACCTCTTGGATTAAAGACATGCCTTGTTATATCAATAATGAGTTGCCTTTTAACAATTGTTTCTATTAGTTCTGCCTTTTCATTTCATGGAAGTGATTATTTAAATATAACCATGGATCCGTTACGTTTACCAGCTCAAATAGTATCAGGTATCGGTTTCGTTGGAGCTGGTGTAATTCTCCGAAGAGGTAATGATACTATAGCTGGGTTAACAACAGCTGCTATGATTTGGGGCGCATCGGGTATCGGAATAATTGTTGGGGCTGGCTTTTACGCCGAGGCTTTAGCAGGCGTAGGCTTATTAATAATAAGTGTAGAATTAATTCCTTACTTAATTAACAAGCTTGGTCCTAAAAGATTAAAAGAAAGAGATATAAGTTTAAAGCTAACAGTAATAGGAAGCGAAAATATAAATATTGTCATTGATCAAATTACCGCTCAGGATATTACAGTTAAAAATATTAAAATAAAAGGATTAAATAATGATGAACATTATGTCCAAATGAAATTATTAGTGTTTAATAAACGAAGAACGACAGAAATTTATTATGATATTGAACAAATAGAAAACATCCGTGGAATTGAAATAGAAAGTATATAGTAGTGATAAGTTATTGCTTATTGGTAAAAATAAGTGTTACGAAATTGCGATGGAGGTATAAGCTTGAAAGTGTTTCGTAACCAACCTATCTATTTTAAATCCTATACACTATTAAAAATTACATTAATTTTATTATCGTTGATTGCTATTTTCGGATCAATCATCCATTTCGCTGAGCCATTTACTTTTCCAACTGTATGGGACGGTATGTGGTGGTCAATAGTAACTACATTTACAGTAGGTTACGGTGATTACGTACCTCTATCTCCAGTTGGACGTTTTTTTGCAGTTATATTAATTTTACTTGGTACTGGATTTGGTTCTTATTATATGATTTCATTCACAGCACAAGCATTTAGGAACCAGGACGCGGATTTTAGAGGTGCTCTTACATTTACGAAAAAGAACCATATTATAATAGTAGGTTGGAATGAACGAGTTAAAAATGTTATTAAACAACTACGTGCATCTTCAAACCAGATCTATATTGTATTAATTGATGAAAGTTTAGAGTTATTACCTCCTGATTTCGAAAAAGTGCACTTTGTAAAAGGATCTGCCTCCAATGACTTAGTTTTAGAAAAAGCAAATATAAAATTTGCCAATTCAATCTTAATTACTGCTGATCAAAATAAAAATGAGCAAGATGCTGATATGCAAACAATTTTAACAATCATCGCTACGAAAGGACTCAACCAATCAATTAACTGTATCGCAGAAATCTTAACCAAAAATCAAGTCATTAACGCAAATCGAGCTGGCGCCAATGAAATAATTGAAGCGCATTTGTTAACTTCCTTTGTAATGTCAGGTTCGATTATGCATAGAGGATATTCAGATGTTGTACTTAAGTTAACAAATCAATTAGAAAACTTTACAGTGAAAATATTGGAAGTTGAACAAAAAATGATTGAAAAATTTTATTTCGATATTGTAGTTGAAGAATTAAACAACGATAAAATGATTATTGGAATCATTCGTGATCAACAAACAATCATCAGACCCGATAAAAGTATTAAAATTGCAAAAGATGATTTTCTTATCTTACTTACTTAACAATTGCTATCAAAAAAGAGCCAATCCTAAAGATTTGGCTCTTTTTTGATAGACAAATTCTAAAACTTGATTTTCAGACTGATTGCAAGCGCTTGTCTTTCGAGGCGCGAAGCCTGGTGAGGAGCGGAGTTACCTAAAACGGTAATGAGCACCGCAGACAGGAGAAGCAACGAAGAAAGCGAGCGTTTGTCAACAGTCTGAAAGAGCCAATCCAAAAGATTTGGCTCTTTTTTTTATAAAAGTTCGTCCTCAATTCCCTTAAGAATTTCAAACCCTTTAATTTGATATTTTCTAGGAACTTTTCCATCTTTTTCAATTGGTTCTTGGAACTGGTTTAATGAACCAGTTAAATTTCCCTCTAAACCAACATTATCATCTAGCCCCTCATTATAAATATGAGTTAATAAAAAAGGAGTCTCAAATTGTATAACGGCCCCATTCATATCTAACGAACCGGAAGTAACATTAAAGGGTAATCTTAAATATTGATACCCGTCATCATCCTGCATTAATAAATCAAAACTCCCATGATCATATTCCCAGTTTGCTCCAATTACAAATCCATGATTTTTTAATTTCCCCTCAATGTCATTAAGCGGAAATATTGCATTCTCTAATTTTGATTTTAAAGGATACATGCTTTTCTCCTCCTTTTTCAATAGTATTTTCTTATTAAGTAAAAACATGAATTTTAATTTTAATTTCAATAAAAAAAACCGTTGTTAAAGTCAAATTAACAACGGTCTTTTTGTCTTAATATTATTTTAATCGTTCTTCTAATTGCATTTTTAGTTCTTCAAATCCTGGTTTACCTAATAATGCAAACATGTTCTTCTTGTATGCTTCGACACCTGGTTGATCAAATGGATTTACTCCAAGTAAATATCCACTCATCGCACAAGCTAGTTCAAAGAAGTATACTGTATAACCGAAAGTATACTCATCTAATTTTGGTAAAGAAACAATTAGATTTGGTACTCCACCGTCAGCATGAGCTAAGATCGTACCTTCAAAAGCTTTTTTATTAACAAAATCTACAGTTTTACCAGCAAGATAATTTAATCCGTCAGAGTCGTTATCCTCAAGTTCAATTGTTAATTCATGGCGAGGATTTTCAACAGATAAAACTGTTTCAAATAGATCACGTCGACCTTCTTGTACATATTGTCCAAGAGAATGTAAATCCGTTGAGAAGTTTGCTGAAGATGGATAGATACCTTTTTGGTCTTTCCCTTCACTCTCTCCAAATAATTGCTTCCACCATTCTCCAAAATATTGTAATGATGGTTCATAGTTAACAAGCATCTCGATTGTTTTGCCTTTATTGTATAAAACATTTCGAACAACTGCATATTGATATGCTTGATTATCTTCTAATTCTGAAGAGTTGTATTCTTTATATGCATCTTGTGCACCCTTCATCATTTGTTCAATATCAATACCCGCTGCAGCAATCGGTAATAAACCTACTGCAGTTAATACTGAATAACGTCCACCTACATCGTCAGGAATAACAAATGTTTCATAACCCTTTTCATCAGCAACAGTTTTTAATGCCCCACGTGCTTTATCAGTTGTAGCATAAATACGATGTTTAGCTTCTTCAACACCATATTTTTCCTCTAACAGCTTTCTAAAAATACGGAATGCAATAGCTGGTTCAGTAGTTGTCCCAGATTTTGAGATAACATTAATTGAAAAATCCTTATCCTTTAAAACTTGAGCTAAATCATGCATATATGTAGAACTAATATTATTTCCTACGAAGAAAACTTGAGGTGCTTTTCTTTCTTCTTTAGAAGCAATATTAAAAAATGAGTGTTGTAACATTTCAATTGCAGCACGTGCACCTAAATAAGATCCACCAATACCAATTACTAAAAGAACGTCTGAATCTGATTTAATTTTCTCTGCTGCTTTTTGAATTCGAGAAAATTCTTCTTTGTCATAGTCATTAGGTAACTCTACCCATCCTAGAAAGTCGCTACCTGCACCTGTTTTTTCATGAATTGTATGGTGAAATAATTTCACTGCATCCCTTAAATATGATATTTCATGATCTTGAAAAAACATTTTTGCTTTTGAATAGTCAAATTTAATATGAGAAGTCATACTTCAAACCTCCTTAAATAGTTGTAATACCTTTACAATGTACCTAATTAAATAATTGAAAGCAAGTAAATGCAACTATATTTATGTGAAAAAATTAACAAAAAATTAAAAGACATTTCTTCTTATAATTATTTTTGAGTACATAAACAAACATAAATGAGGAAAGCTATGTTAGAAGGTCATAAAAAGGAGGTTAACCTATATGAGTACATTACAACGTATTGCACTTATTTTTACAATTATTGGGGCTATAAACTGGGGTTTAATTGGATTTTTTCAATTTGATTTAGTTGCAGCAATTTTTGGTGGTGCAGATTCTGCTTTTGCTCGAATTATTTATGGTATCGTTGGTATTTCAGGATTAATTAACCTTGGCTTATTATTTAAACCTTCAGAAGAGCTAGGAACACATCCTGAAACAAATGAAGTAAGATAAATTGCAGACGAAATTAGTCTCTTATCTATACTTTTTTTAAGAATTAAAAAGGAAGGGTAAATTCCCTTCCTTTTTAATTCGTCATATTTTCTTTCTTCATCTCAACGCGAAGCCATTCATTTAATTTTTTATGCAGGGTGCTAAATCCATCTGGTTTAAGCTCTCTTAATAGTCTAGCTGCATGTTTTAAGTTCTCCTCACCATTAAATCCTTGATCGATACTTGCTCCTTTTAAAGACAAACTTATTTTTCCTGTCATCTCATCAATAGACAGTACACGTACATTTACTAATTGCCCAACAGAAATATAGTCTCGAATATCGCGAACATATCCATTAATAATTTCGGAAATATGTACTAGTCCTTGTGTTTGGTGATCAAGTGAAATAAAGGCACCATACGTTTGAATCCCTGTTACTTTACCAGTGTAAACTTTTCCAATATTGTAGTTTTGTGCCATTCAAAACACTCCTAATTTTCGTTCAATTCCACTAACTAAATTTTAGCACACACAGACCAACTTTTAAAGTTTGCTTACTACTCATAAATGGTACTTCTTTTCTAAAATCCCTTTACTTATTATAGTCACTTTAAAGGTTGGGCTATTTCAATTATTTTAAATAAATACTTGTCTCTATTAGAATTGACGAAAAACTTATAATTTAAAAGTATTTTAGCAATTTGCATATCATATGGTGACATACAGAGTATTACTTAGATAAAGAATGTATTCCTTCCGTTTGGACATAATAATCCAAAAACTTAAAGGAGAGTTTGGATGATGAATCATTCTGGAACAATGCAGTCAACATATAAGATTTCTGGACTTGATGTTTATTATGAACTTTACGGATACCATAATAGCAATAATCAAGATACAAAAGTATTTGTATTAATTCACGGTTTTTTATCATCTTGCTTCAGTTTCCGAAGACTAATCCCTTTTATCTCAAAAGATCATGTTGTTGTCGTAATTGACCTACCCCCGTTTGGTAAAAGTGGAAAACATTTAAATTTTAAATATTCGTATGATAACTTTGCGAATGTCGTTATCTCTCTTGTAAATCATTTAAATTTACAAAACATTTATTTAGTCGGACATTCTATGGGTGGGCAAATTGCTTTATATGTAACAAAAAAAGAACCGGAGCTTGTTAAAAAAGTGATTTTATTATGTAGTTCAGGTTATTTAGGAAGGGCAAATCCTCATTTAATTATTTCATCTTATTTTCCTTTTTTCTATCTATATATTAAAAGGCATTTAGCTAAACAAGGTATTATGAACTCACTCATTTCAGTTGTTCATGATCAGAAGTTAATCGATGATGAGATGATAAATGGCTACAAGGAACCTTTTTTGCAAGATGAAATTTTCAGAGCATTAACAAAGATGATTCGTGATCGAGAAGGTGATTTAAGTCCTGAAGATTTACAAAATATATCAGTACCTACTCTATTAATTTGGGGTGAAAAAGATAAAGTAGTTCCATTAGAAGTAGGCGAAAGATTGCATCGTGATTTAAGGTACTCAACTTTATATACTTATCCAGAAGCAGGACACTTAATTCCTGAAGAAATTCCTGAACATATTTATGAACGTATTTCAAATTTTGTATAAGAAAAAGAGTCTCGAATTGGGACTCTTTTTCACATTTATTCTATTTCAAATATCGGCAAAGTAATAATAACCTTCAAGCCTTTACCATCTATATTCATAAATTTTATCTTCCCATTGTGTTGGTCAATAATATGTTTTACGATGGCAAGTCCTAATCCGGTTCCACCTTCGTTTCTAGATCTTGCTTTATCGACTCGATAAAATCTTTCTCCTAAATGAGGAATTTCTTCAGACGGAATTCCCTTTCCTTCGTCTAAAATTTCCAACGTGACTTGTTTATCTTGAAATAGTGTAATATAAATCGTTTTACCTTTAGGTGTATAACGAATTGAGTTATTAAGTAAATTGTGGATTACCTGTTGAAAACGATCTGGGTCAACATTTGCGATAATCGTCTCATCTAAATTTTTTTGAATTTTAATATTACGTTTAATGAGGATCTGGGAATATGTTTCGATTGTATCTTCAATTAGCTGAGCAATTACGTTAGGTTCTTGACGAAGTGGAAATTGCTGACCATCTAATGTAGCCAAGTCAAGTAAATCTCTAACTAATCTTTGCATTCGACTAGCCTCTTTCTGAATGATACCAACATATTTTAGTTGTTGTTCTTGTTTTATTACACCATCTAAAATTGCTTCACTATATCCTTTAACATAACTTAACGGTGTTCTTAATTCATGAGAAACATTAGCTAAAAACTCTTTTCTATTTTCATCTTCTTTTTGTAAAGAGTCAGACATTGAGTTAAACGCAGTAGCTAGTTTTCCTATTTCATCACCACTATTGTAGTGTATACGTTCGGTATAATCACCATTTGCCATTTTATAAGATATTTGCTCCATTCTTGATAAAGGCTTAATCATTTGTTTTATTATACTTCTACCAAATAAAAGAATAATGAAAGCAAATAACAATGTACTAATCGTAAAGATCCATTTTGATTGTTGGATTAATTCAGTAACACTCCTTAAAGGTAAGTGTAAGTATATAATCCCTTCAAGTTTTTCTTTTTTTACAACTGGAACAACAACACCGATTATTTGATGCTTAAATCTTTTTTCAAATCCTGTTTTCGTAATCACTTTTCCTTTTAATAAAGTTTCACGATCGTCTTCAGTAATGAAAGATTCGTGGCTTACATTATAGGGGATGCATGCACTTAAATCTCTTGGATTACTAATAAATAAAACATTAGCATTTGAGACAGCATCAAATTTTGTAACAAATTCTGAAAAGTCATTAACATTATTCGTTTTATGATAATGTTTTACTAAACTTGTACCTTCTTGGATTAAAGTGGAACGAACATACGAAACATATAATTGCTTATATGCAAACTGAAACATTAAAAAGAAAAAGATTGTTGTACAAATTACGATTAAACAAATCGTTAACCAAAGCTTTTGTAAAAACGATAACGAATAGAGTAATTTCCTCATCCGTTTATCCCAAATTTATACCCTACACCCCAAACCGTAGAAATATAATCTGCATCCTGTCCTAATTTAATTCTTAATGTTTTTATATGTGTATCAACTGTTCTAGCTGTACCAAAATAATCAAAACCCCAAACCTTTTCTAAAATTTGTTCGCGGCTAAATACGTGGTCTTGGTGCTTACAAAAGAAGAGAAGTAAATCATATTCTTTTAATGTAAGCGATAAAGGTTTATCCGATACAAAAGCATTCCTAGACTTTTCATTTATTTTGATTTGGCCTATCTGTAAAACGGAAGCATCCGTGTTTTTCGTTCTTCTTAAAACTGCATCTACTCTTGCAATTAATTCTCCAGGACTAAATGGTTTTACGATATAATCATCAGCTCCCATTTTTAATCCATTTACCTTATCCCACTCTTCACCTTTTGCTGTTAAGAAAATCACAGGTACATTTGATGTTTCTCTAATCTTTTTACAAAGGGTCCATCCATCCATTACCGGCATCATTATATCTAAAATTAATAAATCATAGTTTGATTGAATTATTTTTGATAATGCACTCTCACCATTATTTGCTTCGTCCCAACTATACCCACTATTTTCTAAATACATTCCAACCAATTGGCAAATTTCTTGTTCATCATCAACAATTAATATCTTTCTTTCAATCATGTTGAATGCCCTCTCTTAACAATAATTGAAAAGGTCCCCTTCCTACTGCAACTTCTTTTTCAATTTTCATCGTTGTCGTATTTATTTGGTACAGCTTGTTTAAATCATAGCTAGCTGCATACGCGGTATGTTTAAAACCAATAGCCGTATATGGATTCGATCCAACTTCAATAAACTTAGTCTGATTAACTACATTCGGATTTAGCTTATAAATTTGATTTGTTCCATGGGCGATTGTAAACAATCCATCTTCATTTTGAAAAAACGAAATAGGCATTAATGGCGTATGAAGAGACTTTTGTTGCCTACCAGTAATAGTTGAATATACTTTTACGTCCTCATTTTCCACTTCACCATTTCCGTGTCCCCCAACAAATAGTTCAGATGAATCTTTGTTTAATATTAAGCCTACCGATGTGTATGGCACTTCGATCGTTTGTTCAATTTTAAAACCATCCAAGTTAATACCAATCACTTTTCTCTCGTTAAACAAGCTAACATATAATTTATGATGAATCGTATCTTCAACCATCGAAATTGGATTTCTACCTATTTTAATTTTTTTAAGGACCTTACCCTTACGATTAAAAAATGTAATGTTATTCTTCTTTCCATTCGTTACAGCAATCACCTGATTACTTTTTAAAGAAATTACATTAGTAATACCAGTACCAGCATTCCAACTATCGACATGGTCCCCTGTTGAAAGATGATAAATATCTATTTTTGGATTTGTTGGATGATATACAGCAATATCTTCACCGTTTTGTAATAATACTGCTCCACTTACATCTCTATTTAAATTCCAATCTGTTACTTTATGTAAGTCATCTAAATTTAGGAACGTTAAACTTCCCACTTTTTTATTTACTGAAATAAGGACATTTTCCGAAGCCTTAATATGTGACATATTATTTGGCACACAGCCGGTACAAATTAAGAAAAGTAAAATCGTGCTGAAGATTGAAATCTTTCTCAAAATATTCACCCCCATAAAAGCGATATCAGTCAGTAGCTCTTGACTTAAAGCTTTTATATAAAAGAGGCTACCCTTCTATTCAACGGAGATAGGATAGCCTTTATTATTATTAATTTACTGTGACCTCTTTTTCAGTATGGTCATGTAGTTCCTCTTTTTCAACATGAACCTTTACTGTATTTGTTCCTTTTTCTTTAAAGGTATACTTAACTTCATATTCACCTGGTGCAACTTCTTTTGCATCAGTATATTCATGCTTTCCTTGCTTATCTTTCCATGTTTCAATTCGCACGTTCGCTTTTTCAAGCGGTTTTCCATCATTCGTCATAAGATGAATCGTAAAGAGATTTTCTTTATTTGCATCAATATTTTCAGTGCCCATTAAATGAATCATTACATCGCCATGATGATCATCTCCACTGTGAGTCTCATGTTCACTTTTTTCACCATTACTATTACTAGTTGAGGTAGTAGTTAGAACTTTAAAATCCTTTTTAGGCATTGAATGTTGATCCCTAGCAGTAACATGGGCAATTACATAGTAATCTCCTGGATCAGTAAATTTGTATGTAGCTGAATAAATACCATCTGCACCATTTTTTGCATCAAGCATGGCAATACTGTCTTCACCATTTTTACCAATTTCAAATTGAACTTCATCAGCGTCAGAAACAGCTTTATTATTTTGACTAACTTCAGCACGTATTGTAATTTCTTTATTTAAATTAATATCGGATGTCGGCAGAAGTATATTTACATCAACTGGTTTTTCGACTACTGGTTCCTTCTTATTCTCATTAGAACATCCTGCAGTAATCATAATGCTAACAAATAATAGACTTAATAATTTTTTCATATGTATTACCTCCTAAGATTCTGCTAAATTTAAACAGATCTTAAATTTTAGATCGATAAAGTTAATGTTTTAAACGCGCTTGGTTGAGCAGATTTGAGTTAATCTATGTAGCTAATAAATTCACAAAAATAAATCTATCATAAAAATGTGATAAAAATGTGATGTAATTCCAAAAAAAAGAGACCTTCCTTAGTAAGTCCCCATTTTGAATTATTTTATTCACGTAATGATTTTTTTTCTTTTGATTCCATTAATTCTGTTATACGCTTTTCTTCTTTCAGCGATGCCTTTTTAATTAAATAAAAAGTAATAAATGCACCAATCATAAAAATAATTAATGAAATAACGGCAGGTATATACTCTGTTTTATCTTCAGGAAAATATAAAAACTCCATCATAGTCCCATCACTCCCACTGCCAATTATACAAAGTAATCTATAATAATCAAAGTAAAATGATGAGCAAATGATTTTTTCAAAGATAATTAAGTTGTTGTTGTTGATTTCCACTACGGGATGCTCGCTTTCCATGGGGCATGAGCTAAAGCCTCCTCGTTCCTGCGGGGTCTCACCCTTCCTGCATCTCCCATAGGGGTCGAGCATCCCTTCGTTCCAATCATTATCTTTATAAAAAAGTTAATCATCAAAAATTAGAATCATTGTTCTAGTGATTCTCTATTTTATTAATCAAATAATAAGTGGAACTCAAGAACGACTTATACATTAAAAATATTGATAACATTTAAATCAACTTCATTATTTGCCCCTATTAAAAATAACAATGAATTTGGATCTTAACTGCTAAATCCCTCTTTCAACAAAATAAAAACCAACTGATTTAAAATCAATTGGTTTTTAGTATGAAGATATTCTTTTCTTTAATAATGAGAAATCAATTAAGTCTCCTAAAGTCGCTGGTGCAGGTTTTTTCATGTATTGCTTATCTTTTTCTACTAATTTATAAATATGATATGTTGTTAATGCATCGTCTAGTGCTTTATGGTGATTTCCAGTTCCATCTTTTCCATACTCTTTCATTGCGTTCCAAAGGCCAGTTTGATTTTGGTTACCGAAGAAGGTTTTATACTCTAGACATAAGTCTCTTACTTCCCCATGAATTGGGAATGAAATATTCGCAGCCTCGCAATTATGTTTTAATACTCTCATATCCATGTTGCCCCAAGTAATTACCGTGGTTCTATAGTTTTTTGTCGCTTCATTTAATATTTCTCCAAGTTCTTTTAACTGTATTCCATGGTCAACATTTTCTTGAGAGATATTTAGAAACCTTTTACATCTTGAGGATAACGTTGGAAATTGCAGCGGTTTAACAAATGAAGAATATGTTTGATTAATCTCATCATTAATGACACTTACAAAACCAACTTCAATGATTTCCGGAAAAAATTTAATTCCTTTTGATTTTCCATCGGGCATTGTAAATTCAAAATCAATAAACAGGAACTGCTCTTTCATTTCCTCACCTCCAGAAAAATAAATTTTCTGATTTTTACTTATTGTCTTATATGATTAACGAATATTCAAGTAAGACAAATTGCCTATTTTCAACTTTATTCCTTATTTTATTAATACAACCAATTTGTGTAAAAAATAACATAAGATACCCATCAAGATGAAAAATCGTGTTAAAATAATATCGTTCGTTTAATTTTTTCTTTAAACGAATTAAAAAATAGAAAGTATATAGAGGGCTATTATGAAAAAAATTATTGGATTTATTATTATTATAATAAGCTTTCTTGTCTTTTATTTCACATCTCAGCAAGCTATGATGGCATATGAGACCTCAAAACATATTCCCAAAAAGAAGGTAGAAGAACTGCCTGTTGTTTCTTTATCACAGAACAGTGTTTTTTATGATCGAAATAATAATCCTTTTTATATTCCTGCTTCTGGTGATAATAGAATTAATTTAAAAAGCGGTGATATTCCGCAACTAGTAAAAGATATCTTTATTTCTACCGAAGATCGATATTTTTATTCACATAAGGGTATTGATTTATTTGGAGTTGCTAGGGCATTTATGGTGAATGTTTCGAATAGTGGAATAGAACAGGGAGCTAGTACAATTACACAGCAGCTTGCAAGAAACTTATATTTAACTCAAGCACGGACAGTGGAACGCAAAATAAAAGAGATTCAAATCTCTTTACAACTTGAAAAGCAATATTCTAAAGATGAAATTTTAGAAATGTACATTAATACAATTTATTTTGCAAATCGAAACTATGGAATTGAAGCTGCAAGTAAAGCATATTTTAGCAAATCGATAAAAGATTTGAGTATTGCTCAAACAGCTTTCGTATGTACAATTCCAAATAACCCAACTTTATATGATCCTTTGAAAAACTTTAATAATGCTAAAAAGCGTCAAGAAAGAATTTTAGGTATTCTTAGAGATCAGGGAAAAATAACTGAACAACAGTATACTGCTGCCATGAAAGAAAAAATTACGCTAAAGAAAGATAGTAAAACACAGGAATATCCTGATTACTATTCTTACGTAGATTCTGAACTGAAGAGTATCTTAGCTGGTAAAAAAGGAAAATTTAATACTAGCAAGCTATCAGCAGCACAACAAACTGAATTAAAAAAATTAAAAACCGTTCAAGAGAGAGCATTATATTTACAAAATCAAGGCTTAAAAGTCTATACAAGCTTAAATCCATCAGTACAACAAGCGACAGTTAACGCAGTTAATCGAGGAACGCTTTCAACAAATACACAGGGCGCAGCAGTTGTAATAAAAAATGATACACATGAAATTATTGCAATTTCTGGTGGAAGAAACTATGAACCTCACAATCTAAATCGAGCATTCCAATCATATAGACAGCCAGGTTCAACAATTAAACCATTACTAGTTTATGCACCATATATCGAAACCTTTGGTGCTACACCAGATACAAAAGTAAACGCAGATAACTACTGTAAAGGCACGTATTGTCCTAAAAATGATAGTAAAAAAGAATACGGGGATGTAACTATACGTACTGCTATGCAGAACTCATATAATACAGCTGCAGTTCGATTATATGAGCAACTTACACCACGTATAGGTTACTCATACCTAGATAAGTTTGGGTTTAGAACGATTACAAATGAAGACCGTGTAGAGCTAGGTCGTGCTCTTGGTGGCTTCAATGTCGGTATGTCACCATTAGAAATGGCAGATGCATACTCTACCTTTGGAAACAATGGAGTATTCTATGAAAATACCGCTATTAAAAAAATCACGTTAAGAGATGGTACCGTATTATACGATAATGATCCTAAAGCAATTCGTGTTTACAATCCATCAACGAACGAAACTATGAGAAGCATGTTAAATTCTGTAGTAAAAGATGGTACTGCTAAACATATCTATATGCCGTTAAACTATATTGGCGGTAAAACAGGTACAACTAACGATAATACGAATCTATGGTTCATGGGATTAACTTCGAATTATACAATTGGTACGTGGATTGGTAATGATAAACAAAGAATTCCAATTCCTAAAAACTATTCTTATCCACCTACTCAACGCATATGGCAAAATATCGTTGTAAATGGCCAATTATATTAATCTATAAACAAAAAAGTAGCACTTTTGAGATACTCAAAAGTGCTACTTTTTTTAAAATGGCATTGAAGTTTTAAATTTAGCTAGAACTGTAAAAGCGCCATATACAACTCCGCTTCCTACTAATCCCCAAATAATTAATTGGATCATTATAAAACCAATGACCCCTACAATTGTATAGTTAGATCTTTGCTTTATTAAAAATAAAATAAAAAATGCAATTACTGATACTAGTAAAATAATAGCAATATACACTAAAGATTTATTTAAAAAGATAGCAATTAATCCACCTATTAAAAAGACAAAAGAATATTTCTTGGTTGCTAATAAGTCTACTCCTTCATTGTCCTTTGAGAATAGTAGTAGAGCAAATTGCCAGATCATATCAGAAATTAATTTGAATCCACTCAAAACTAAATAGAAAAGAAATGCTATACCTAGAAATGTAAGGATTCTAATTTCCTTCTCTGGAAGTAGATCTGTAAGTGGTTGTAGAATACCAGATACTGATAAAAAGTTTATAGTCATTTGAAAGAAGTTTAATGTTATGGCGACCGTAAACATAATAATTGATAAAAGTGCATTGAAGCCTGTGTAATATATATTTTTCATCGAATGTCTCCTTTCTTCTCTATCTCAAGAAATGAAATCCTTAAATAGAGGATGTCTCACTTATCTTCGAAATTTTATATACACAACTTAATTATTTTACCATAAGTTTAAGATAAAATTGATGAGTTTCTATTTTTTCTTTTTAGAAAAAATCATTTTAATATTTAAGAAACCTGACTGACCCATTTACCATGTGTCATTAGTTTGTTATCCTCGATCATAAAAAAAATGCTAAATTACAATTGTAATTTAGCAGGTCTTTATGTTAATTACGTTTATCTTTAATCGCAACTGTACATCTCGAGATACAAACTAACTGCTCATCCTCAGAATAAATTTTTATATCCCAAACCATTGTCGTTTTACCTGTATGTACTGCAGTTCCGATTGCTGTTACGACACCGTCACGAACAGAACGTAAATGATTTGCGTTTATTTCAAGACCAAAAGCAAGTTGATTCTCTTGATCAATCATCGAAAATGTTCCTACACTCGCAACTGTTTCAGCTAAAGCAACTGAAGCACCTCCGTGTAAATACCCAAACGGTTGATGCACTTTTTCCGTTACCTCCATTTTCATCACTACTTTGCCTTCTTCAACAGACTCTATCGTCATTCCTAAAGCATGCATTAAAGTCATTTTCTCTTCCATTAAGCCTCCACCTCTCCATTAAAGCTTGCCCACTTTAAACTACTCTGTTTTCGTCTTACTTGTTTGAACAAAAGATTATGTTTAACAATTTCTATTTTATTATAAAATTTTACTTATTTTAAATTCGAGATAATGAAAAGATTTTCCTTTTATTCAAAATAAATATCCTATTAACGTTGTAAACCCCTTGCTATTAATGCAAGGGGCATGTATTTATAGTACACCATCAAATCGCTTTTCTGCATATTCTTTTAAACTACTCATTTGTTTTACTACAATTCGTTTTGTGAACCAGCTGAATATGAAGCCTGTCATTTTTGCTACTACTGAAGACATTTCCAAGCTACATTCATAATCTAATCGGGTTTGATTTAATTCAACAGAAAAAAAACGATAGACCGCATCAGCTGTAAAATTAGTATGCTTTAAGCGAATACCTAATTCTTTTGGTGGGCTATATGAAATGATTTCACCATCATATTCTCGAATTTCCCCATCTTCCTCTAACTTTTGCTTAAACTTATGACCAACTGGTTTTTCTCTGTTGAAATTTTCGTCATACTTATTCTCTATGAAACCATCCATCCACTTTTTTATATGCTCATCGGAATCAACAACTTCAAAAACAGCTTCGATTGGTGCATTAATGGTTAAGCTATAATTTATTTTTTCCATAATCTATTCTCCAACTTGATTCTTTGATTGCTGTCTAAATACTTGTAACGAGTTTTGTTCATTTAATTCTTTCAGATCTGATTCAGTAAATCTTCCTGACCCTTGCTTTATTATATAAACAGCCAATTTCTTCTTTCCCCAATGCTCAAATACATCTTCAACAGTTTGAAAATATAAATCCAAATGATTTCCTTTTACTGCTGCACCTTTATCTGCTACTACTCCATATCCATAACCAGGAATAAATAATACCGTTCCTATCGGAAATACGTTTAAATCGGCTGCAATGGTTGAAAATAAATCCCTCTTTACTTCCACACCTGAATAAGTAATTCCATATGAATGGTCTTTAGGACTTTTTCCTGTCGATTCTCTTCCAGCTGTATAACCTGTTGCAGTAACTGTTACCTTTTTATAATTATTCCAATTCGTATTATGTTCGATGTTTTTTGCCATCGTAATCATTATGCTCTCATTTGTGATCGTTTTATTTTCTTCAGCAAATACTTTATTTATTGCAATTGAATCACTAAACCAGCCCTTTATAGTAGCTACTTGAATATTTGCAAGGATTTTTAAAGAAGAAAACAAAGCAATAATGAATAAAATAGATAAAATAACACGTCTAAATAATTTTTTATTTATACCCAATGAATCATTTCACTCCTTTTCATCTTTTCATCTTTCCCTAAAACAAAAAAATTATAAAAAAACTTTCTCATATATGAGAAAGTTAGAAGTTAGAACATTTGATATCCATTTTTTCTTAATGAAAGGATTACTACTCCTGACATAATTGCCCCTACTAAACCAGCTGTTAAAATAACAATATCACCAGTTCCTACTGCCAATAAGTTTGTTTTTAATGTCTCAAAAGCTACAGAAGTATTAGTAAAATATTTTACCGTACTAATCTTGTCCACAATCATAACGATTAATAGTGGATAGATTACTACCATAAACCAAGTTGTTCGAAAAAGCATATTTGCAAGGAAACCGATTCCAAAAGCTAATACGAAAAATAACAAAATTGAAATTAGTAAAACTGGAATACTCATCACCATATAAAAAACACCCCACATTTTTTCTATATACAGTGTAAAACCTTCTTGTCCTATCGTCAATTTTAAAAAAATTCAAACTATTTAAAAATTACTTAATAAAGTGATATGTAGTATATTGGAATTGATCTCCTGGGTTTAACCCTTTAACCACATCCATTGGTTTATTTGGAGGATTTTCGATTAAGTATTTAATTAGTAATGAAGATGTTGAATCTTTTACTAGCTCTTCTTCAGAAATAAAACGTACATCTGATAACTCTTCTTCTTGAATTGAAATCGTTGTATCATTTGCCTGTAATAAGAAAATTAACATATTATCACTAATTTCTTCGCGAATAACGCCAGTCCTAACACCTATTAAACCAATTAAGGTTGCATCTACACCTGTTTCCTCTTTAATCTCTCTTAAAACTGCTTGGTCAACAGTTTCATCTTGTTTTACAAAACCTGCTGGTAAAGACCATAAACCTTTTAAGCCACTATATTTTTTCTTTACAACTAACCATCTTCCGTTAGAGTCTTTCACTAAACCAGCTACCCCTAGCCATACATTGCTTCTTTTACTCATCTATTATGACCACCTTTACGATAAAGAAAACTCGTCTATTGGCGAGCTTTTTGGCGAAGATAGAGGCGTAGTTGCACTAATACTTAATTCCTAAAATGGGTAACTACGTCGAGAATTCTTCACCGCTGCCAATTTATTCTGAATTAATTTACAAAGAAAAAGCTCGACTTAAGTCGAGCTAATATGCCTATAGAAGGTTTAATTTACCTTTTTTAAGAACTAACATTGGTCCACCAAGTACGAATAAATAACGGTTATCAATTACTTTTTTCATAAATGAAGCTTTCCAACCAGTTAATTTTTTACCGTAAACTACGCCAATTGCATCATCATGTCCTAATGAACATACTGTACCTTTAATGTCTGGTGTGAATTCTTCTAATTCACCTTTTCCACGAACTAGTACTGCTAAGTTGTGTGCAACATTAAATCCTTGTTGAATTGCAATTTGTGCTGTTGGTGGGTATGGACGGTTACTTGCTTCGTCAATTAATAAAGCAGAGTCTCCAACGATAAATACGTCATCATATCCTGGAACACGCATATCTTTAGTAACTTTTACACGTCCACGCATAGCTTCAAAACCAGCTTGCTCTACTAATGCATTTCCACGTACACCTGCAGCCCAAACAACTGTTGCAGAGTTGATTTTCTCTTCTACATCACCTTTAGCAACGATGATTCCATTTTCAGTACATTCTTTAATAGCTGTACCAATTTTGAATTCTACGCCTTTTTTCTCTAATTGAGAAACCGCATAGTCGACTAATTCAGGGTCAAAACCTGGTAATACCATTGGTGCAGCCTCTACGCAAATAATACGAACTAAATCACGATCGATATCATACTCTTTGCATAATTCTGGAACACGGTTTGCAAGTTCACCAACAAATTCAATACCAGTAAATCCAGCACCACCAACGATAATCGTTAATAACTCATCGCGTTTTTCAACTGGAGTGTTATAGTATTTTGAGAAGCTGTAATCAATATGCTCACGAATTTGACGAGCAGCATTGATGTTAGCAATTGAGAATGCATGTTCTTTTAATCCTTTAATTCCAAAAGTTTCTGACTCAAAACCAAGTCCAACTACTAAATAATCATAGTCTAATTCGCCGTTAGAAAGAAATACTTTCTTCTCTTCAGGTTTGATTTGAGTAACAGTATCTTGAATAAAGTTAATTTTATCTTGATTAATCACGTCTTTAATATCAAGACGTGTACGGTCATGGTGTAATGTACCTGCTGCATTTTCATGTAACCATGTTGCTTGGTAGTGGTAGCTGTTTTTATTTACTAGTGTAATGTCCGCTTCATTTGCAGATAATGTTTTTTGAAGTCGAGTTGCAGTAATAATTCCACCATACCCAGCTCCAAGGATTACAATCTTAGGCTTATTCATGATATACATACCATCCTTTTAAATTATATTAAGTACCTACAATTTGCTGTAATATTTCTAAATTTATAACTAAGCTCAATAGTGAGCAATCTAAATCATTATAAATTAGTACATAAGTGAGCAAACGATTATATAGGGATATTTGTCTAAATATTTCGTAATAATTGTCACAAAATGTTAACAATTAGCCTATAACAATATTAAAGTTTTTTGTGTAAGATTTCAAGCATAAATCTAATCGGTAGAATTCTCGAAATATTAAGTGAAATCGGTTATTTTTTGATCCACACCTCAGTTTATCGGCATAAAATATGATATTATTCTATTATAGATGACATGCATTTATACATGAGGGGGATATTCCGTTTATGAAAGACGAAAAAGTATATGATATTACGATAATTGGTGGAGGACCAATTGGTTTATTCACTGCTTTTTATGGTGGAATGAGACAAGCTAGTGTAAAAATCATAGAAAGCCTACCACAGCTTGGTGGTCAATTATCTGCACTTTACCCCGAAAAATACATATATGATGTAGCCGGTTTCCCAAAAGTACGCGCTCAAGAGTTAATTGATAACTTAAAAGAGCAAATGAAAAAATTTAATCCTACCGTATGTTAAGAGCAGTCAGTTCAAACTATTACTAAAGGTGAAGACGGTGTCTTCCATTTAGTTTGTAATGATGGTTTTGAGCATTATACAAAAGCTATTATCATCACTGCAGGTAATGGTGCATTCCAACCACGTAAACTTGAAATCGCTGGTTCTGAAAAATTTGAAAAAGCAAACCTACATTACTTCGTAGATGATATGAATAAATTTGCTGGTAAACGAGTTGTTGTTTTCGGTGGCGGAGATTCTGCTGTAGACTGGTCATTAATGCTTGAATCAATCGCTGAAAAAGTAACACTAGTTCACCGTCGTGATAAATTTAGAGCTCATGAGCATAGCGTTGAAAACTTAATGAACTCTAAAGTAGAAGTAACAACTCCTTGGGTTCCTGTTGGAATCGTTGGTGGAAAGCGTATTGAAAAAGTTGTACTTCAAAATGCAAAAACTGAAGAGAGTATTGAAATCGAAATTGATGATGTAATCGTTAACTATGGTTTTGTTTCGTCTTTAGGACCAATTAAAAACTGGGGCCTAAACATTGATAAAAACAACATTGTTGTTAACACACGCATGGAAACAAATATTCCAGGTATTTATGCTGCTGGCGATATTTGTACATATGATGGAAAAGTTAAGCTAATTGCTTCTGGATTTGGTGAAGCACCAACAGCAATCAACCATGCTAAAACATATATAGATCCAACTGCGAAAGTACAACCAGGTCATAGTTCTTCAATGTTCTAAAATATAAGATTTAAATCATAAGGACTGACTTTTTCTAGTCAGTCTTTTTCTAATCTTTCTTGTGATACATTGAACAATGCACAACATAATTCGTGAATCATTTCACAACCAACTTCTTAATAAAACAATTCAAATTTTTATCTACACTATATAATAGTACACAACTTCAAAAAAGATTCAATAATTTACCCTGAATTTGTAAAAATATTAACAATTAAGAATTTTGCCTAGTTTGTATAATAGAAAAAAAATAGGATACAAAAGTATCCTATCACTGTGTAGACAACGCCCAAAAAAATTGATATTCAGACTGATTTAGCACTCTTCAGGTGTACCAGCATTCGTCGCAGTTCTAAAGCTTGAACCACATCCACATGATGCGATTGCATTTGGATTATCGATTGTAAATCCTCCACCTAGTAATGACTCTTTGAAATCAATTACAACTCCTTTTAAGATAGGAGCACTTTCATTATCAATTAAAAACTTAATGCCATAATATTCTAATACTGTGTCATCATCATTTTTTTGTGGATCGAAACCAAGTCCATATGAAAGTCCAGAGCACCCTCCACCTTTTACTCCCAAGCGAACAAAAGTGTTTTGATCTTCTTCGTTTTCAATCATTTCTTTAATTTTTAAACCTGCTTGTTCAGTAACTGTAATCATTTATTTCACTCCTCTTTGAGTATAGTATATGCCTTCTGTTATTGTAACTGCTGGGCCTTTCATCCATACATCCCCATCAGTAGACCAAGTAATTTGTAAATCTCCACCTTGCAGGTGAACAGTTATCGGTTCATCTCGTTTATATTTACCTTCTTGTATCATTGCGACTGCTGCAGCACAAGCTCCTGTTCCACAGGCTTGCGTTACACCAGAACCTCGCTCCCATACAACGAAATTTATCTCATTATGCGGCAAACATTCGATAAATTCAACATTTACGCTTTCCGGAAATAAATCATGCTTTTCAACAATTGGACCTAAAGTTGTTAATGGTGCCTTGTTTATATCACTTACTTCAAAAACAGCATGTGGATTTCCCATCGAAACTGCTGAAAATTCATAGCTTTTTTCTTCAAATAAAATTCTGTCCTTAGCATATTCCTGGTCATTACCAATCATTGGGATTTGTGATCTTTGGAATATTGGATTCCCCATATTTACTGTTACTTGATTAACAATATTATTTTCAACATGTACTGTTGCTTCAACAATTGTACTGATCGTTTCAATCTTAAATGAAGTATTATTTGCAATTCCATGTTCATATGCAAATTTAGCTACACATCTTAGACCATTACCACAATTTTTAGCTTCTGACCCATCATTATTAAATACTCGCATTTTTACATCTGCAACTTCTGATGGACAGATTAATATCATTCCATCACTACCAATACCTGTATTAATATTTGAAACTTCAACTGCAAGTTTAGAAAGCTCTTCTTCTCTTAAATTTTCTTCAAACATATTTACATAAATATAGTTATTTCCTAATCCATGCATTTTTGTATAACGAAAAGAATTCATTTTCATGACTCCTTACTTTTTTTATTAATACAAGTATAAATTTTAAATGAATCGAGCACAATAAGAACATCCCCCGTTTCTCGATATAGAAACATTTTAAGAGCTTCACTTAGGTGAATGCTCATTTTTTTTGCATTAATTTTGCTAAATAATTAAAAATAGTGTACGTAATATAAATAATATTGGTTAAAGTAATTAATCTAAAGAATAGTAATTTTTTCCTAATATTGAATTGTTTAAATTAGGGAATGATCGAGGGATGTAAAACGGATTATGAGGAAGATTAAAATATTGTTGAAATAGCCGGAAAAATAGAAAAAGCACTGTTAATTATTAACAGCGCTTCTTATATTAACATATTTTCTTCTAAGAAAATATAAATATTATCTACTAGCTCGGTTGCCGTTTCTCCAGTAACTACTTCCCCTTCAACTAGTGCAAAAAGTGATAGACTACATTTTCCACAATATCCAAGGCAGCCATATTCTAGTATGTCTAGATTGGGATCACGTTCAAGCTGTTCTAAAGCTTTTTGTGCACCGTCTGCTAGGTTTTTTATACAAAATTCGACTAATGGTCTCACTATTTTTCACTCCTTGCTCCTCATAAAGTTACTCTTTTTTTTTAAAAACGTCAATCCTTTTGAGAATAAATGGAATGAGCTTTATTTTACCGAGTTAGGCGTTGTTATTTTAACATAAAATATATATAATATAATTGTCGAAAAATAGAAAAATTTTTTCATTCAACGCTAATAAAACAAAAGGGGAACATCAACTATGAAAAACCTCGTATTACTAGGTGCCGGATATGGAAATATTCGTGCTTTGTCACGTCTATTAACATCTGATTTACCTGAGGATGTTCATATCACATTGATTGATCGAAATTCTTTTCATTGCTTTAAAACTGAGTATTATGCATTAGTTGCGGGTACGGTTCCAGAGCAACACATTAGAATACCATTACCAACTCATGAGAAATTAAAGGTTGTATATGGAGATATTACTACAATTGATACGGCAAACAAGAAAGTAGAATTAAGCAATGGAAAATCAGTTTCTTATGATGATTTAATTATCGGTTTAGGTTGTGAGGATAAATACCATAATGTACCTGGTGCACCGGAACATACTTATAGTATTCAAACAATTGAAAAAACAAGAAACGCTTATGAAAATGTAAACAGTCTACCTCCTAATTCAGTAATCGGTGTTGTAGGTGCTGGTTTAAGTGGTGTAGAAGTAGCTAGTGAATTAAGAGAAAGTAGAAGCGATTTACAAATTTTACTTTTTGATCGTGGAAGCCGAATTTTATCAATGTTTCCAGAAAAACTTAGTTATTATGTACAAAACTGGTTTATTGAGCATGATGTTAAAATTGTTAGCAATTCAAACATTACAAAAGTTGAGAAAAATACTTTATTTAACCATGATGATGAAATTCATTGTGACGCTGTAATATGGACAGCGGGAATTCAACCAGTTGAAGTTGTCCGCAATTTAGACGTAGAAAAAGACAATACAGGAAGAATCGTTGTAACGAAATATCATCACATGCCAAACGATGAGCATGTTTATGTAGTGGGAGATTGTGCATCATTACCATATGCACCATCTGCACAGCTTGCGGAAGCTCAAGCAGAACAAATCGTTATGGTTTTACAAAAAAAATGGAAAGGTGAAGACCTTCCAGAAGAAATGCCTAAAATAAAATTAAAAGGTATTATGGGCTCATTAGGTAAAAAACATGGTTTTGGACTATTCAATGAACGCCCACTAATCGGACGTGTTCCAAGATTAATTAAGTCTGGAATCTTATGGATGTATAAATACCACAATGGTTGATTAACAAATCATCTTTTTAGCTATACTAATATGCAAAAGCCCCTTACATAATTGCTAAGGGGCTTTTTTTTATTCTGTTTTATCAGATTTAATAACTTCTTTTACACTTTCAACCATCCCTAAAAGCTTTGTAGCGTCTGTCGGAATAACAAGTTTTGATGCATGACCGTAAGCTACTTTTTCTAAAGCTTCCATTGAACGCAATTGAACCATTTCTTTAGTTGGCTCTGCATTTCTCCAAACATCTAACACAAGTTGTTCGCCTCTAGCTTTCGCTTCAGCAAGTTTAATGATTGCTTCCGCTTCCCCTTCAGCGCGTAAAACTTGAGAATCTTTATCTCCTCGAGCTTTTTCAACTTGGCTTAAACGTTCCCCTTCTGCT
This sequence comes from Gottfriedia acidiceleris, assembly GCF_050457485.1. Taxonomy (GTDB): domain Bacteria; phylum Bacillota; class Bacilli; order Bacillales; family Bacillaceae_G; genus Gottfriedia; species Gottfriedia acidiceleris_D. The sequence continues at coordinate 3,814 of NZ_JBCMJM010000004.1, read as the reverse complement.
TCAAGAATTTTTGATTGCTTTTCCCCTTCTGCTTTCAGGATTTTTGATTCTTTTTCACCTTGTGCATTTAATACTTTTTCACGACGTGTACGTTCTGCTTGCATTTGTCTCTCCATCGCATTTTGTATATCAATTGGTGGAATAATATTTCGGATTTCTACACGATTAACCTTCATTCCCCATTTATCAGTTGCTTGGTCAAGAATTGAACGGAGTTTATTATTAACTGTATCACGACTTGTTAAAGTTTCATCTAAATCTAATTCCCCTATTAAGTTACGTAAAGTAGTAGCAGTCAAATTGGAAATCGCAGACAATGGATTAGCAATTTCGTATTCATGACGTACAACATCAGTTACTTGATAAAAGACAACTGAGTCTACTTGGATACTAACATTATCTTTTGTAATCATTGATTGTGGTGGAAAATCTACCACAGTCTCACGCAATGTTTTTTTACTAGCCACACGTTCAACAAATGGCATTACAACGTGGATTCCACTCTCTAATTTACGATGGAATTTCCCTAATCGTTCTACTAGATATACTTCAGATTGTCTAACAATACGAATACTTGATAACAAAAGTAACACAACAAATAAAACAATAATACCAATAATAATTGGACCAACCATAGAACTTACATCAGACATAGCACTTCTCCTCAATTAGTTATTTTTCACGTATAAAGTTGCACCTTCTATTTTTGTTACAATTACCTTTTCATTTAAAATTAATGGTTCACTAGAACGGATTGTCCATTCATCACCATAAACTTTAGTCGTGCCTACTGTATCATCATTTATTTCAACAGAGGCTACTACGACCTCTTTACCAACTAATGCATATACTCCATTTTCTATCGTTTTATGCTGGTGGATTCTTTTTGCAAATTTCTTTGTACTAAGCCACAAAATTAATGCACTAATAACAAAAACGATAAAAGTAAAGGTGTTTGATCCTGTTAAATAATTTACAACTGATGCGAGAATGCTCGCAATACCAATCCATAAGAATACAAAGGTTAACGAAAACATTTCGATAATAATTAATAAAACTCCAATTACAAATAAACTGATCGCAACCATTCCACCCCTCCTCCCAATTCTATATATATGCCAAAAATTGTAATTTATTTATTTTACTCTTCTATTCTATCATGTAAATCTTCAGCATTTTACATAAAATAGTGAATTTTATTAAAACATTTTAATTTTTTGGAAAAGAATAAATTACAATAAGAACCCAACAAAAACAATTTATAATCAATAAAAACCCCCTTACATTTTTGTAAGGGGGTTTCACACTGTTGAAAAACAACATTGTCATTTAAATTAACAAATTTTCGTAAAAGGAGTANNGGAGTCGAGCACCCCTCCGTTACAATCAACTTATTCAATCAAAATAAGTCTGCAATAAATCCTAATCAAATTCCCTTTACTTAGAGTAACCTAACTGTTGTATATTAATCTGCGTGTAGGTCAATTAATATAGAACATTAATTAAACTGATTAATTTAAATTGTTTTTCTAAAAATCAACTAATATTTTAACTTCATTATTAAAGCATCCAAAAAATGATAAACTCATCGTTAACTAAATGTTCGTTTAATTTCCGTTTTCCATATTGACCATTTTATATTTCAACACTCTTAAAAACCCTTACATTTTTGTAAGAGGTTTTAATTCATTATAGCTCAATAGCGTTATAAACATCTTTTAATTTTGGATTACCTTCACCAACAACATTTCCATTTACTAATACTACTGGATAGAAAAATTCATCATTTCTAACTCGTTCAGCGAAATCTTCTTTTTCATTATTCTCTACATTAAATATATCAATGTATTGAAAATCAAAGGCTAAGTCAGGATATTTTCTTTGAAGTGCAGCTTGAAGCCATTCAAAAGTTTCAATTGATGATGGCATTCCTACACAACTTGCACATATTACTTCAGCTCCAAAAACTTCCACTAAAATTTTATTACTCATTTTCTCCTCCTAGCATACAATAAGTGTGTGTCCAAAATAATTTCAAACACACAAAGTACTCTGTAATAGATTTTTTCCTCTTAACTGATTATAATAAAATTAGTGAAAGGAGTCGATATGAATGGACATGAAAGAACAAGTACAAGAAGTTTTAGATAAATTAAGACCGTTTTTACTACGTGATGGTGGAGACGTTGATTTAGTTGATATTGAGGATGGAATTGTTAAACTTCGCCTTTTAGGTGCATGTGGCAGCTGCCCAAGTTCAACTATTACATTAAAAGCTGGTATTGAGCGAGCTTTATTAGAAGAAGTACCTGGTGTAATTGAGGTAGAGCAAGTATTCTAATATATTTTCAATACTAAAAGAGAGGGTGGGGTGTCTACCCTCTCTTTCATTGTTTAGACAATATATTAAAAACTTAGTGTTCAGACTGATTGCAAGCGCTTGTCTTTCGAGGCGTGAAGCCTGGTGAGGAGCGGAGTTACCTTAGACGATAATGAGCAACGAAGAAAGCGAGCGTTTGGCGGGCAGTCTGAAGAGAGGGTTTAAAACCCTCTCTTTTATTTCAGCCATTTAATTTCACGAATCCCTAACTTAGCAGTCGGTAGTCCGATCAAATCATAAAACCCACCTAAAAAAGCTTCAAACTCACTAGTGTTTTCAAGATAATTAACTAATTTCCGCTCATACCTTTTCCGATCCGCATCGCTCCTTGCCAAATAATATCCTTCAATTGTTTCAAAATAATGTACGGGAAAAAGAAGTCTTGCAAATAACAAACGCCACGTAAAAGTAGATAATGGACTTTTCTTTTCATAACCATAAAAAAATGAGAGGATTTTCTTTTTATAATTATCAGGATTCTCTAAATATTCATCCCTAACCCATTCAGCAAGATCTCTGCTTGGATGATCGTAAATCCATTCAATCGGTACTTTCGCAAAATGAATTTCTTTCTGTCTTCGTTCAGTCATTTTTTGATGACAAATTGTTGCTGCATCAACAACTTGAGGCGTATCATCTAGTTCAGTATCTACAACATATTGAATCGCATTTTCAGTCATTCCGAGATAATAAGGAAAAGATTCAATAAATATTTGATCGAAAAAATTTTCGGGATGACTATTTACTTTACTTTGCCAAAATCTTTCTAATTGCTCTAACCGTTTTTCCCATAAATTCTTCCATTTCCCGATTCTATTTAATCTTTTCAATTCATCTGAATATTTTTTCCCTCTTAAATGAAAAATCGCAAGTTCTTCACCGTTATTATTACTGCGTTCATTTTGTCTGTTACTTTTAAATAAGGAATAATTATTTCCATCAATCTTACTTACATAGTACCCTTGAACATTTTGAACAAAGGTTGCTACCGATTGATCTCCGGTTGAGCTCATAAATTCACTTAAACTCTTCATTTCTTGCAAATCATCTTCTTTTAAATTTCCAATGGGTGCAAGAAAATACACCCTATTCCGCTGCCAAAACATGTAATATGACTGTACTTGAAGTAATTCGGCTGGTTGAATTTGATAATGAGTAAACATGTCTTGAATGATGTTTTGGTTGCGAATAAACATCATCACTCACATCCTTCTTATACCTACTTAATTAATATATATGTCACAAATCTAAAAACCTGTACCCTACTTTTTCACTTTCTCTATATAAACCCGAATGGCCATACACAAAAAGGGAGAGAATGACGTAGTATATATGAAATGTGGAAGCGAGTTGGTCAGCCCCGACAAGCATAAGACAAAGGCCAAAAAAGGTTGCTTTTTACCTTTATTGGCATTCGGCTTATGACCTCGAGGG
>NZ_JBCMJM010000003.1:0-515938 GCF_050457485.1 Gottfriedia acidiceleris | reverse complement strand
AGTAGAACGTCGCCTGGTAACTTAAAAACATCAGCTATTAAGGCTGATGTTTTTTTATGTTCAAATTTGGAAATGTCAGTTCTTATCATTAACAAGTTACTTTACTTTTGCTAAAAATTAATAAGGTAAACAATAATATTAATACTGGGCAAACACCCTTAATTATAAATCTACATAACCTAGATTGAATGGAGGGAAAAAGATGAGAGGAAAAATACTCAATTATTATGCAGGAGGTAATACTGCAAAAGGGTTTTATAATCTCTATGACTCAGCTTTAGAGGATTTAGATAAACTATTCATTCTAAAAGGTGGTCCAGGTACTGGGAAATCAACTTTAATGAAAACAATTGGAGAGTTGATTGTAAATAAGGGAATCGATATTGAATATTTACATTGTTCTTCAGATACCAATTCAGTTGATGGCTTAATCATCCCGAAATTTCAAATAGGTATAGTGGACGGAACAGCACCACATGTAATTGAACCAAAAGCTCCAGGGGTTATTGAGGAATATGTGAATTTAGGTGTTGCTTGGGATTCTAAAAAATTATCTGTACACAAGGAAGCAATACTATCACTAAATGATGAAATATCTAAGAAGTTTCAAACTGCTTATGACACATTTGCGGCTTCATTAAGGGCTCATGATGAGATTGAGGAAATTTATATTTCAAATATGGACTTTTTAGAAGCTAATAAACTGACTGACGAATTGATAGCGTTATTTTATGGTAATGACAGCAATACTGAAAAAGACCCTAAAGTAAAACATAGATTTTTAGGTGCAGCAACTCCGAATGGTGCGGTTGATTATATTCAAAATTTAACAGAAGAAATTGAAAAACGATATTTCATTAAAGGTAGAGCAGGTTCAGGTAAATCAACAATGTTAAAGAAAATAGCAGCTGCAGGAGAAGAAAGAGGCTTTGATGTAGAGATATATCATTGTGGATTTGATCCAAACAGTCTTGACATGGTAATTATTCCGGAAAAAGGCATTGCGATCTTTGACAGTACAGCACCACATGAATATTTTCCTAATCGAGAAAATGATGAGATTATTGATATGTACGAAAGATGTATTACGCCAGGGACAGATGAGAAATACGCTACTGAAATTGAAAGAACAACTAATTCATATAAAGATAAAATGAAAGAAGCAATATCTTATTTGGCAGAAGCTAAAGTTCTTAGAGACGAATTAGAAGCGATTTATATTGGAGCTATGGACTTTTCAAAAGTTGATAAAATCCAGAGTGAACTAATAGAAGAAATTGAAAGTATGATAAATAATTAACATTTTATAATTTGGAAAAGGTGTAACCACATTGGTGCACCTTTTTTTATTTTGGAGGAAGAGATTCATTATAGAATTATTAGTACTTTTTAATCATTTTTTTCTACGGTATTCGAGAAAATGTATTAAATAAATTGAATTTTCTTTATATTTTCACGAATTTCGTTTTAAATCAATCTATTAAATAAAAGAAATTCGACGCTTTTTTAGATTTTTCGTCTTATTATTTATAGTTTTTGTAACTTAGAATACCATTTAAAATATTTTTTTGTAATTATTTGTAGAAAAAAAGCACTTCAATTCATATGAATTTCCCCCAATTTACTTCGCTATAAGATGAATGTACATTTAAATGGTATTTATTTACTTACTTAATGGTAAGAGCTTAAGTTTAACAAATTAATTACTCGATATTTATTAAACTACTAACCTCTTAATCATTGTATTAAATCAAATAAATAATCGAAAAATTTACATTCATTAAAAGGAGAGGTATTAATGAAACTAAGTAAAATTATCCCGTTTAAAGTAATGTCCACAGTAGCAATCTCATCTTTGATTTTCTCATCTTATACAGCACTTGCTGAAAATAATGATTCAACAACTCAAGTGGTCGAGGATCAAGTACCCCAATTACTAGACCAAAGTCCAAAAGGTAAAGGCGACTTATATAAAGATAATCAAAAGGAAGCGTCTGAGAAAACTTATAAACCTACAGATAAAGTTCGTTTTATAGTAGAAGTTGAAAAACCATCAACTTCTGATACTTCTACAACGAATAAAAAATCCTTATTTAAAGAAAAGCAAGACAAAGTAATCGAGGAAATCACAAAAAACAAAAAGGATAAATCAATTTCACCTAAATTAAAACAACGCTTTTTTGAAGGGTTTAATGGATTTAGTGTTGAGACGGAATATCAAAATCTAAATGAAATAAAGTCTACTCCTGGTGTACTTAACGTAAATGTTGCGAGAACATTCCACGAAACGATGGCAGCAAGTAAAGAGTTAGTACAGGCACAAAAGGTATGGAATCAATATGGCTATCAAGGAGAAGGATTGGTTGTGGCAGTTGTCGACTCTGGTATTGATTATACTCATAAGGATATGAAGTTGACTGATAAAGGTAAGCAAAAAGAAAAATTAACTCAAAGTGGAATACAAAGTAAATTAGACGCTACATCTGTAAATGATGTTTGGTATACAGATAAAGTTCCAACTGGTTATGATTGGGCCGATCATGATACTGATGTTATTCCTCGTGGTGATGGAAGCCCACATGGAACGCATGTTGCAGGTACAGTTGGAGCAAACGGCGACGAAGCAAATGGTGGTGTTCAAGGAATTGCACCTGGAACTCAGTTATTAGCTGAGAAAGTTTTCTCGGATAAAGCTAGTGGTGCTTATGAGGATGACATTATTGCAGGTATAGAGCATGCAGTTACAATGGGTGCTGATGTTATCAATATGAGTTTAGGTGTTGATGCAGGATTTGTTAGTGAAGATTATGATCCAATTCAAAAAGCAATTCGAGTTGCAACTGAACAAGGAACTCTTGTAGTAGTTGCAGCTGGCAACTCATCGTATAGTACAAAGCATGGATTATTATATCCTTCAGCAATGCAGCCATATGCAGATAATCCGGATATTGGAACAGTCGGTGCACCTGGTGTAAGTCCATATGCTTTATCGGTTGCTTCTTATGAAAATACAAAAATGCATTTAAATACTTTAAGTGATGCTAGTGGCTTTAAACTTCCTTTCCAAGACCAAACTATGTTTGCTCCAACTAAGAACTTTAAACTGTCTAAAAATCTAACACCTGGTCAAGAGTATGAATTGGTTTATGTAGGTGAAGGATCAAAGTTGACTGATTTTAGTACGAAAAATGTTGAAGGTAAGATTGTTGTAGCTAAAATGGCAAATCAATATACTTCTTATTCGTTTGTTCAATTTAATGCCGCGAAATACAAAGCAAAGGCTGTTATTGTCGTCCCACCTACTAGTATGAGTGATTATCCATATATGAGGTTTGTGGATACTTCTATACCAGCTGCAACAACTGGTAAAGCAGTAGGTCAAGAATTAATCGATAAACTGTCTAATAATCAAGTTGTAAAAATGAAACTTGCCGGAGATACTTGGATCGATAATCCAATTAAAGACACGATGTCTTATTTTTCATCATTTGGAGCTCCAAGTACATTAGATTTTAAACCGGAAATGTCTGCTCCTGGTGGAAATATCTATTCAACGGTACCTGGAAATGATTATGAGGTTATGAGTGGTACATCAATGGCAACACCTCATGTTGCAGGTGGTTCTGCATTAGTATTACAGTCACTTTATGAAAAAGGATTACAACATTCAGAGAATACAGCTTTAAAAGCAAAAATTGCTTTAATGAACACATCAAAAATTGTAATGGATCCAAAAACAAACGGAGAAGTTCCATATTCTCCACGTATTCAAGGCTCTGGTTTAATGCAAATTCAAAATGCAATCAATACCCCAGTCATTGTTACAAGTAGAAATACACCATTAGAGCAAGCTGGTGCAGTAGCTTTAAAAGAAATTGGACAAAACACAAGCTTTAAACTAAATGTTGATGCATTTGATGCTCCTAAAGGAAAAAATAATAGTGCTGATATCGAATACAATGTATACGTAGATTTGTTGAAAGATAAAACAGAAACGAAGCAATTTGATTTAGACAGTGATGGCACACTAGATTCAAAAGATTATTTAACTTTAACAAGTGAAAGAGTCGATGGTGCAACAATCACTGTAAATGATAATAAAGTAACTTATAAAGATGGCTCATTGCTTAAAATAAAGCCAGGTCAGTCAAAAATGCTAACAGTTAATATTGATTTACCTGACTCATTAACGAAAAATAGTTTTGTTGAAGGATTTGTTCGATTAGTTCCGGTAGCAAAAGACCAGGATAAGGCTGTACCAATTTCGGTTCCTTACATGGGCTTTTATGGAAAATGGGATGAACCAAGAAATATTGATGCTCCTGCATGGGAAAAAGATGCATTTTTAGGATATACAGCTCTTTGGGATGGAACTTCAGAACGTTATCCTAAAGGATATAATTCTACAACAGGTACATTTGATCTTAGCAAAATTGCCATTTCACCAAACTTCCATTTAAATGGAATTTATTCTTCATTTACAGCATTACGAAATTTAGCAAAAACAGAAATGTATATTGAAAATCAAAATGGTAAAGTGGTTAAATATTTAGGTGATTTTAGTGAATTTAACGGAACTCCATATAAATTCAGGAAAAATGTCATGTCATTTGGAGATACAAGCTATAATGAACTTTATGCTTGGGATATGACAGATGAGTCAGGTAATTTTGTCCCAGACGGTATCTATCAGTATGTTATTCGAACAACTTTAGATTATCCGGGTGCAAAACCTCAAGAAGTAAAAATGCCAGTAAAAGTTGATTCAATCCTACCTAAAGTTACAGATATTAAGGTTACCCCTAAAGATGGTGGTAAGTATGAAATTTCTTGGAAGGGTACCGATGATGAAAGTGGGTATGCAGCTTCAATAGTTTGGGTTAACGGTAACTACTATACACCAGGAGCAGCGCAATCAATGGTAGTTAATGTTGAACCAAAGAGTATTGTTATCGGAGGAGCTGACAACGCATTTAATCACTCATACACAACTTGGGGAGATCAAAGTACTAAATATATGAGTGAATGGATGGTTCTTTCGAATGGTAGTGTTTATCCAACTACAAATATTAACAAAAACAGAGTAGCTTCAGTCAACTTCTTTGCTCAAAATAGAGTAGATTGGAAGTTCAATGTAAAAGATGCAAGTGGAAATATAGTAGATACTTTCGAATATAAAAATGAAAAAGAAGTGCATACAAAATGGATGCCAAAAGCGGATTTACCAAACGGTACGTATTACATCTCTGCTGACGTAGTAACAAAAGATGGATTTAAAGTAACATCAACTCCGACTAAAGTAACGGTTCTTCAATAAAAGTCAAGAATTGAAAAAGCTATCTTTCCTATTTATTATAGGGATAGATAGCTTTTTTGATCTTTATTAATTATTGATACTAAGAAATCCGAATAAGAAATAAAAAAATTATAGTTGCTATCAGTAATTTAATAAAAAAAGACATCATAGAATGTAAAAAACTGAGCAAAACACGAACATTAAAATATTTTTTAAGAAAAACATTCATATTTTATTGAAAAAAGAGTTATAAATTGATACTATAGAGATAGGAAATTTAGCAAACCTCATATAAGTTTGGGAATATGGCCCAAAAGTTTCTACCTAGTAACCTTAAATTACTGGACTATGAGGGGAAGTTAATCACACGTGTACGTAAATTAGTATACGCCTAAGTAGATTATCTTTCTCGCCATAGAGAAATAATTCTATTTAGGCGTTTTTTGTTGGAAATTTTGTGTAAATATAAAAAAATAGCGAATAAACTTGGGGGAAAAGCAGATGAAACCGGTAGTTGGTGTCATTATGGGGAGTACTAGTGATTGGGAAACAATGAAACATGCTTGTGATGTGTTAGAAGAGCTAAATATAAGCTATGAGAAACGAGTTGTTTCGGCACATCGTACACCAGATTTAATGTTTGAGTATGCAGAATCAGCTAGAGAACGCGGTATTAAAGTAATTATTGCAGGTGCAGGCGGTGCTGCTCACTTACCAGGAATGGTAGCAGCAAAAACGACGCTTCCAGTAATTGGTGTACCAGTACAATCAAAAGCATTAAATGGATTAGATTCATTATTATCAATTGTGCAAATGCCAGGTGGAGTACCTGTTGCAACTGTTGCAATTGGTAAAGCAGGTGCGACGAATGCAGGCTTACTTGCAGCTCAAGTATTAAGTATCCAAGATCAAGAAGTTTATTTAGCATTAGAAACTCGTCGTGAAAACACTACTAAACAAGTTCTAGAAAGCAGTGAATTACTATGAATAGCAAAGTAATTTTACCTGGACAAACAATAGGGATCATCGGGGGAGGCCAACTTGGAAGAATGATGGCGCTTTCAGCGAAAGAAATGGGCTATAAAATAGCTGTTTTGGATCCTACTCCAAACTCGCCTTGTGGGCAAGTATCTGATATAGAGATTACGGCTGAGTACTCTAATATAGAAGCAATTAAACAGCTTGCGAAAGTAAGTGATGTTATAACATATGAATTTGAAAATATTGATGTAACCGCACTTGAGTATTTAGATAAGCATTCTTATTTACCTCAAGGCAGTGAGTTATTAAAGCTAACAAGAAATAGATTAACTGAAAAAACAGCTATTCAAAATTTAGGTATAAAGGTTGCTCCATTTCGACTAGTAGAAAATGAAGAGCAATTTTCTGAAGCAGTTACGAAAATAGGTTTACCAGCTGTTTTGAAAACGACAACAGGTGGTTATGACGGAAAAGGGCAAGTTGTTTTAAGATCTGAAGAAGACTTTGTTGAAGCGTTAGAACTTGTTAAAAAACAGCAATGTATTCTTGAGGGATGGGTTCCTTTTGAAAAAGAATTGTCAATAATTGTCGCAAGAAATAGTAATGGAGAGGTAAGTACGTTTCCAATAGCAGAGAATGTTCATATAAATCAAATTTTGCATACTTCATCTGTACCGGCAAATACCTCAAAATTAGTAATAGAAACAGCAGAAAACTATGCAAAAAAAGTAGCTAGCTCATTTCATCTTGTAGGTGTTTTAGCAATTGAGTTATTTGTAACAGAAGATGAGCAGGTTTATATTAATGAATTAGCTCCGCGTCCACATAATACAGGACACTACACGATGGAGGCAGTCGAAACTTCACAATTTAAGCAGCATATTCGAGCAGTTTGTAATTTACCATTAGGGAATACGGAATTACTAAAACCAGTTGTAATGGTGAATATATTAGGTGAACATGTTGAAGAAGTATTGAAAGTAATGCAAAATGATAGTACATTAAATGTCCATCTTTATGGTAAAGAAGAAAGCAAAAAAGGCCGTAAAATGGGACATATTAATATAATGGCAGCATCAACAGAACTAGCGATGCAAAAAGTACAAGAGTTAGGGATTTGGAAACAAAACCCAGTGGAGGTAAAAATATGATTGAACGTTATTCACGCCCAGAAATGGCAGCAATTTGGACAGAAGAAAACAAATTTAAAGCTTGGTTAGAAGTTGAAATCTTAGCATGTGAAGCATGGGCTGAATTAGGAGATATTCCTAAAGAAGACGTAAAAGTGTTACGTGAAAAAGCTTCTTTCGATATAAACCGAATTTATGAAATTGAAAAAGAAACACGTCATGATGTAGTTGCATTTACACGTGCAGTTTCTGAAACATTGGGTGACGAACGTAAATGGGTACACTATGGCTTAACATCAACTGATGTAGTAGACACGGCACTTTCATACTTACTACGTCAAGCAAATGATATCTTATTAAAAGATTTAGAGAATTTCATTGGAATTCTTGAAACGAAAGCTAAAGAACATAAGTACACAGTAATGATGGGACGTACTCACGGTGTACATGCAGAACCAACTACTTTTGGCCTAAAACTTGCTTTATGGACTGAAGAAATGAAACGTAACTTAGATCGCTTTAAGAGTGCGATTGAAACAGTTCGAGTAGGTAAAATTTCAGGCGCTGTTGGAACTTACGCAAATATTCCTCCATTTGTTGAAGAATATGTTTGTGAAAAGTTAGGAATTCAAGCAGCTCCAATTTCAACTCAAACTTTACAACGTGATCGTCATGCTCACTACATGGCAACATTATCTTTAATTGCAACTTCAATTGAAAAGTTTGCAACTGAAGTACGTGGATTACAAAAAAGTGAAACACGCGAAGTTGAAGAATTCTTTGCGAAAGGTCAAAAAGGCTCTTCTGCAATGCCACATAAACGTAATCCAATTGGATCTGAAAACATGACTGGTTTAGCTCGTGTAATTAGAGGTCATATGGTTACGGCTTATGAAAATGTATCACTTTGGCATGAAAGAGATATCTCACATTCATCTGCAGAAAGAATCATCTTACCGGATGCAACAATACTTTTAAATTACATGTTAAATCGATTTGGAAATATTGTTAAAAACCTTACAGTATTCCCTGAGAATATGAAACGTAACATGGACCGTACTTACGGATTAATTTATTCTCAACGTGTACTTCTTGCTTTAATTGAAAAAGGAATGTCACGTGAAGAGGCTTATGATACTGTTCAACCAAAAGCAATGGAAGCTTGGGAAACTCAAGTACAGTTTAAAGAGCTTGTAGAAGCAGAAGAAAAAATTACTACTTTATTATCTCAAGAAGAAATTAATGATTGCTTTGACTACAGCTACCACTTAAGTCAAGTCGATACAATTTTTGAACGCTTAGGATTAAATTAATAAATATTGTTTGGCTAAGATTAGAGAAAAAAATTCTTAGCCAAACAATTCAAATAACAGATAAAGCATAAATTCTATTGGGTGTTTAAATGAGGATATGGGAGGCATTGTTAGCATGGCAGAGCAAGTAATGTTGTATGAGGGAAAAGCAAAAAGAATTTTCTCAACTGAGAATCCTGAAATTGTAAGAGTTGAGTACAAAGATTCAGCAACTGCATTTAACGGTGAAAAGAAAGCAGAAATTGCCGGTAAAGGTCGCTTGAATAATGCAATTACTAGTTTACTATTTTCAAGGTTAATGGAATCAGGTATTGCATCTCATTTCGTAGAAAAAACATCAGAACTTGAACAACTTGTAAAACGAGTAACAATTGTACCAATTGAAGTAGTTGTTAGAAATATCGTTGCTGGTAGCTTATCGAAACGCATGGGATTAGATGAAGGTGTTAAGTTAGAAAAGCCAATCATTGAGTTTTATTACAAACGTGATGATTTAGGTGATCCAATTATTAATGAAGATCATATCGCTGCACTTAAACTAGCAACAACTGAAGATCTTGAAACAATTAAAGAGATTGCTCTCCGTGTTAATGATGTTCTAGTAGAACAGTTTAATGCATGTAATGTTCGATTAGTCGATTTTAAATTAGAGTTTGGCAAATTAAATGATGGAACAATTTTGTTAGCAGATGAGATTTCACCAGATACTTGCCGATTATGGGATAAAGATACAAACGCAAAATTTGATAAAGATGTATTCCGTAGAGATTTAGGTAACTTAACAGATGGATACGAAGAAATTTTAAAACGCTTAGGGGGATTATCATGTTCAAAGTAAGAGTATTCGTTACATTAAGAGAAAGTGTTTTAGATCCACAAGGAAATGCAGTTAAAAACGCACTTCATAGCATGAATTTTAGCGAAGTTCAAGATGTTCGTATCGGTAAATATATGGAATTATTAATTGATAAAAATGTTGCAGATTTAGATACTACAGTAAAAGAAATGTGTGAAAAGTTATTAGCAAACATCGTAATTGAAGATTACCGTTATGAGGTAGAGGAGGTAGTCGCACAGTGAAGTTTGCAGTAATTGTGTTCCCGGGCTCAAATTGTGATGTTGATATGTATCATGCAATCAAAGATGAGTTAGGCGAAGAAGTAGAATACGTATGGCATGATTCAACGAATTTAGATGAATTTGATGGTATCTTATTACCAGGTGGCTTCTCATATGGAGATTACTTACGCTCTGGCGCAATTGCAGGTTTTGCAAACGTGATGGATGCTGTGAAGAAAGCTGCTGCTGAAGGTAAACCAGTATTTGGCGTGTGTAATGGATTCCAAATCCTAACTGAAGCAGGTCTACTACCAGGTACTCTTAGACGTAATGAGAAATTAAAATTTATGTGTAAACAAGTAGAGCTAGTTGTTGAAAACAATGAATCAATGTTTACAACTGGTTATGAAAAAGGTCAAGTAATTACTGTGCCAATCGCACATGGTGAAGGAAATTACTATTGCGATCAAGAAACATACGAATCACTTAAAAGTAATAATCAGATAATTTTCCGTTATCAAAATAATCCGAACGGTAGTTTAGATGATATCGCAGGAATTGTTAATGAAAAAGGAAATGTATTAGGTATGATGCCACACCCTGAGCGTGCAGTTGATGCATTATTAGGTAGTGCAGACGGACTTCAACTATTTCGTTCGATTGTAAGAAACTGGAGGGAAAACCATGTCGTTACTTCTTGAGCCAAATCCAATTCAAATTGAAAATGATAGAATTTATGCCACTATGGGCTTAACTGATGAAGAGTTTCAATTAGTCAAATCAATTATTGGTCGCAATCCGAACTATACAGAGCTAGGATTATTCTCAGTAATGTGGTCAGAACATTGTAGTTATAAAAACTCAAAGCCTTTATTACGTAAATTCCCAATAAGTGGTGAGCATGTTTTACAAGGACCAGGTGAAGGAGCAGGTATTGTTGATATTGGCGATGAGCAAGCTGTAGTATTTAAAATCGAAAGCCATAATCACCCTTCTGCAATTGAACCATACCAAGGTGCTGCAACTGGTGTAGGTGGAATTATTCGTGACGTATTTTCAATGGGAGCACGTCCTGTTGCACTTCTAAATTCTTTACGATTTGGTGAATTAGAAACTCCAAGAGTTAAGTATTTATTTGAAGAAGTTGTTGCAGGTATTGCTGGATATGGAAACTGTATTGGTATTCCAACAGTTGGTGGAGAAGTAAACTTTGATCCATGTTACGAAGGCAATCCTTTAGTAAATGCAATGTGTGTTGGATTAATCAATCATAAAGATATTAAAAAAGGTCAAGCGCATGGTGCTGGAAATACAGTAATGTACGTTGGTGCTTCAACTGGTCGTGATGGAATTCATGGTGCAACTTTTGCTTCTGAAGAGTTATCTGATGCATCTGATGAGAAACGCCCAGCAGTACAAGTAGGCGATCCATTTATGGAGAAGTTATTACTTGAAGCATGTTTAGAAGTTGTTCAAAATGACGCTCTTGTTGGTATTCAAGATATGGGCGCAGCTGGTTTAACATCTTCATCTGCTGAGATGGCTTCAAAAGCAGGAATGGGAATTGAGATGAATCTTGATTTAGTTCCACAACGTGAAGCTGGTATGACTGCTTACGAAATGATGCTATCAGAATCTCAAGAACGTATGTTACTAGTTGTTGAAAAAGGTAGAGAGCAAGAAATCGTAGACTTATTTGAAAAGTATGATCTACATGCTGTATCTGTAGGACGTGTTACAGACGATAAGATGCTTCGCTTACTTCATAAAGGTGAGGTTGTAGCTGAATTACCTGTAGATGCTCTTGCTGAGGAAGCTCCAGTATATCATAAGCCATCAACTGAACCTGCATATTATGGTGAGTTCCAAGCGATGGAAAACTATATTCCTGAAATTAGTGATTCAAAAGAAACGTTAAAACAATTACTTTCTCAACCTACAATCGCAAGTAAAGAGTGGGTTTACGGTCAGTATGATTACATGGTTCGTACAAATACAGTAGTTGCTCCAGGTTCAGATGCTGCAGTAATCAGAATTCGTGATACAAAAAAAGCTCTAGCAATGACAACTGACTGTAATGCACGCTACTTATATTTAGATCCTGAAGTTGGTGGGAAAATTGCAGTAGCAGAAGCAGCTCGTAATGTAGTTTGTTCAGGTGCTCGTCCACTTGCAATTACAGATTGCTTAAACTTTGGAAATCCTGAAAAACCTGAGATTTTCTGGCAGTTAGAAAAAGCAACAGATGGTATGAGTGAAGCTTGTAATGTATTAAGTACTCCTGTAATCGGTGGTAACGTATCATTATATAACGAAACAAATGGTGAAGCAGTTTACCCAACTCCTGTAGTTGGTATGGTAGGTCTAATTGAAGATGTAGAGCATATCACGACTCAAAACTTTAAAACTGCTGGCGATTTAATTTATGTAATCGGTGGAGCAGAAGCTGAGTTCGGTGGAAGTGAGCTTCAAAAATTATTAAATGGCAAAATCTTTGGTAAGGCACCAAGTATTGATTTAGCTGTTGAATCTAGTCGCCAAGAGCAAATTCTTGCTGCTATTCAAGCAGGTGTAGTTGCTTCAGCACACGATATTTCTGAGGGTGGTTTAGCTGTAGCGATTGCAGAAAGCACATTTGGTCCGTCAGAAGTTGGTGCAACTATTACGATTGAAGGAAATGAGGTTGTTTCATTATTTAGTGAAACTCAGTCACGTTTCTTACTTTCAGTTAAACCTGAACATAAAGTACAATTCGAAGCATTAGTAGATGCAAAGTTAATCGGTACAGTTACAGAAGAAACATCAGTAACAGTTCGTAATGAAAACAATGAAACAGTTCTTCATGCTTCAGTTGAGGAACTGAAACAAGCTTGGAAAGAGGCGATCCCATGCTTGCTGAAATAAAAGGACTAAACGAAGAGTGTGGAATATTTGGAATTTGGGGGCATACTGATGCTGCCCAAATCTCCTACTATGGTCTTCATAGTTTGCAACATAGAGGCCAAGAAGGAGCTGGAATTGTTGTAACGAATGGAAATGAGCTTGAAGGTGCAAAAGGACTTGGCTTAATAACAGAAGTTTTCAGTAAAGGTCAATTAAATGATTTACACGGAAAAGCTGCTATTGGTCATGTTCGTTATGCAACTGCAGGCGGAGGCGGTTATGAAAATGTTCAGCCTCTATTATTCCAATCGCATACTGGAAGCATTGCTCTTGCTCATAATGGTAATTTAGTAAATGCTTCAAGATTACGTAAAGACTTAGAGATGCAAGGTAGTATTTTTCAAACTACTTCTGATACTGAAGTACTAGCTCATTTAATTAAACGTAATGGCTCTGCCCCATTAAAAGATAGCATTAAAGCATCTTTAAATATGATCAAAGGAGCTTTCGCTTACTTAGTTCTAACAAAAGATGCAATGTATGTTGCACTAGATCCAAATGGCTTTAGACCATTGGCGTTAGCTAAACTAGGTGACGCTTATGTTGTAGCTTCAGAGACGTGTGCATTTGATGTAGTCGGAGCGAAATATATTCGAGATATTAATCCGGGAGAATTATTAATTATTTCAGATAATGGAGTGGAAACTGATCAGTTTACTTCATCAGTTAATCACACAATTTGTAGTATGGAATATATTTATTTTTCTCGTCCTGATAGCAATATTGATAATATCAATGTTCATGCTGCACGTAAAAATATGGGGCGTGTATTAGCTAAAGAAGCTCCTGTTGAAGCAGACGTAGTAATCGGTGTTCCGGATTCAAGTATTTCAGCAGCAGTTGGTTACGCAGAAGAATCTGGTATTCCATATGAACTTGGATTGATTAAAAATCGCTACGTAGCTCGTACATTTATTCAACCTTCTCAAGAACTTAGAGAGCAAGGGGTTAAGATGAAACTTTCTCCAGTTCGTTCGATCGTTGAAGGAAAACGTGTAGTAATGGTAGATGATTCAATCGTTCGTGGAACGACAAGCCGCCGAATCGTACAAATGTTACGTGATGCAGGTGCAAGTGAAGTTCATGTTCGTATTGGCGCACCACCATTGAAAAATCCTTGCTATTACGGTATTGACACTTCAACAAGAGAAGAGTTAATTGCTGCAACTAATACAATAGAAGAAATTTGTGAAGAAATTGGTGCAGATTCATTAGAATTTATTAGTTTAGAAGGATTACTAAATGCTATTGGTAGAAATCATGAGGGACCAAATAGAGGGCAATGTACTGCTTGCTTTACAGGGAAGTATCCAACAGTAATCTATGATGAAAATGAATTAGTACATTCTCATAATTAATATTAAAAAACAGAGGCGGTGAGCAAAGTCGCCGCCTCTTTTCAATTGAATCTATTCATAAGGACGGAAGGGGAAATCATCACATGGCGAATGCATATAAACAAGCTGGAGTAGATATCGAAGCTGGCTATGAAGCAGTGAACAGAATGAAGAAACACGTTCAAAAAACAATGCGTCAAGAAGTTCTTGGTGGATTAGGAGGATTTGGAGGAATGTTTGATCTTTCCAAATTCAACTATAAGGAACCAGTTCTTGTATCAGGGACAGATGGAGTAGGAACAAAATTAAAATTAGCTTTCCAAATGGACCGTCACGATACGATTGGCATTGATGCAGTCGCGATGTGTGTGAATGATATTGTGGTTCAAGGAGCGGAGCCTTTATTTTTCCTAGATTACTTAGCAGTTGGCAAGGCTGTACCTGAACGAATTGAGCAAATTGTAAAAGGTGTATCTGATGGCTGCGTTCAAGCTGGCTGCTCATTAGTGGGTGGAGAAACTGCAGAAATGCCTGGTATGTATCCAGAAGATGAATATGATATTGCTGGTTTTGCAGTAGGGATTGTTGACAAGCCAAAGCTTGTAACAGGACAAACCATTAAAGAAGGAGATATCTTATTAGGAATCTCATCAAACGGGATCCATAGTAATGGATATTCTCTAGTTCGTAAGGTTTTATTAGAAAAAGGTGGCTTAACGCTTGATCAACACATTGATAAATTAGGTCATACTTTAGGCGAAGAACTACTACGCCCAACTAAAATTTATGTAAAACCAATCTTAAATGTCCTTAAAAAGTTTGAAGTAAAAGGTATGGCACATATTACTGGTGGTGGGTTTATTGAAAATATCCCAAGAATGCTTCCAGAAGGAATCGGTGCAGAAATTGATTACGGTTCATGGCCAATCCAACCAATCTTTGATTTGTTAGAAGAGGTTGGTGAATTGAAGCGCGAAGAAATGTTTAATATTTTTAATATGGGTATTGGTATGGTTCTTGCGGTTAGTGAAGAGAACTTACATGACACTATTAAACTATTAGAAGAAGACGGAGAAAAAGTATTTATTATCGGAAGAACAAAAGCAGGTGAAGGTGTAACCTTTGGCGGAGGTTCTCTGTAATGAAGAAGATTGCCGTATTTGCTTCAGGAAATGGCAGCAACTTTCAAGCCATTCTTGATGCAACTCTAAGCGGAGAAGTGAATGCTGAAGTGAAATTACTTGTTTGTGATCGTCCAAATGCATTTTGTATCGAACGAGCAAAGCAAGCAAATATACCATCATTTATATTTTCAGCGAAAAACTATGAATCAAAAGAGCAATATGAAGGTGAAATTATTGCCCATCTAAAAGAGTTAAATGTCGAATTTATCGTATTAGCTGGCTATATGAGATTGATTGGTCCGACAATTTTAGACTCATTTCCTGGGAAAATAGTAAATATTCATCCTTCATTTCTACCATTATTTCCTGGAAAAGACGCAATTGGTCAAGCTCTCCTAGCAGGTGTCGAATCGACTGGCGTTACGGTTCATTATGTCGATGAAGGAATGGATACTGGTCCAATTATTGCGCAAGAAGAAATTCTGATTGAAAAGGGAGATTCAAAGGAGTCTCTTGAGCAGAAGGTTCATAGTGTCGAGCATGTTTTATATGTGCAAACACTAAAAAAATTGTTTAGTTAATTAGATTAGATATAGAGCATGAAATCGATTAGATAGGGGAATGTATAACATGAAAAAACGAGCTTTAGTTAGCGTTTCAGATAAACAAGGGATTATTGAATTTGTAAGTGGATTAATTAAACATGATTTTGAAGTTATTTCAACAGGTGGAACTTATAATTTATTAAAAGATGCTGGATTAAATGTAATTGGTATTTCTGAAGTAACTAACTTTCCAGAAATTATGGATGGTCGTGTAAAAACATTACATCCATCAATTCACGGAGGTTTACTAGGAGTTCGTTCAAATGAAGAACATATGCGTCAAATGAACGAGTTAGGTATTCAGCCAATTGATTTAGTTTGTGTAAATTTATATCCGTTTAAAGAAACGATCATGAAGCCTAATGTTACATTTGAAGATGCAATTGAAAATATCGATATCGGTGGCCCTACAATGCTTCGTTCAGCAGCTAAAAATCATGAATTTGTATCTGTAGTAGTGGACCCAACAGATTATGAAGTAATTTTAGCTGAGTTAGCTGAAAATAATACGGTTTCAGTTGATACGAATCGTCGATTAGCTGCTAAAGTATTCCGTCATACTGCAGCTTATGATTCATTAATTTCTAATTATTTAACAGAGCAAGTAGGAGAAGAAAATCCTGAAAGCTATACTGTTACTTACGAATTAAAACAATCTTTACGTTATGGTGAAAATCCTCACCAAAAAGCAACATTCTATCGTGCTCCAATGCCAACAGTTTCGTCTATTGCTTATGCAGAGCAATTACATGGTAAAGAGCTTTCTTATAACAATATTAATGACGCTAATGAAGCATTAAATATTGTACGCGAATTCTCAAATCCGGCTGTTGTTGCTGTAAAACACATGAATCCTTGTGGAGTAGGCGAAGGCAATACAATTGAAGAAGCTTATGATCGTGCTTATACTGCTGATCCAGTTTCAATTTTTGGAGGAATTATTGCGACAAACCGTGAAGTTGATGCTGCAACAGCTAAGAAAATGCATGAATTATTCTTAGAAATTATTATCGCTCCTTCATTCAGTGAAGAGGCTTTAGAAATCTTAACAAGTAAAAAGAACTTACGTTTATTAACAGTAGACTTAGAAACTAAGCCTACGTTTGCACCTAAATTAACGACAGTTCATGGTGGCTTATTACGTCAAGATATGGATACATTTGGATTAGATGATGCAACAATTACAGTTCCTACAAAACGTCAACCGACTGAAGAAGAGTGGGAGAATTTAAAATTAGGTTGGAAAGTTGTAAAACATGTTAAATCAAATGCAATTGTTTTAGCGAAGGATCATATGACAATCGGTGTTGGTGCAGGTCAAATGAATCGTGTTGGAGCTGCAAAAATTGCGATTGAACAAGCTGGCGAAAAATCAAATGGCGCGGCGTTAGCTTCAGATGCATTTTTCCCTATGAATGATACAGTAGAAGCAGCAGCTAAAGCTGGTGTTACAGCAATTATTCAACCGGGCGGATCAATCAAAGATGAAGATTCAATTAAAAAAGCTGATGAATATGGAATTGCAATGGTCTTTACAGGGGTTCGTCACTTTAAACATTAAGAAATAAGGAGATGACAAGATGAAAGTATTAGTCATTGGTCGCGGAGGCCGTGAGCATACAATTGCTTGGAAGGTAAATCAATCGGAGAATGTAACAGATGTATTTGTTGCTCCAGGAAACGATGGAATGATTGATGTTGCAACACTTGTCAATATTGATGAAAGTGACCATGAAGCACTTATTGCATTTGCAAAAAAGGAAGAAATTGATTTAACAATCGTTGGTCCTGAAGTTCCTTTAATGAACGGAATTGTAAATGATTTTCGTGCTGCTAATTTAAAGATATTTGGTCCAACTAAAGAAGCGGCAATTATTGAAGGAAGTAAAAGCTTTACAAAGGATTTAATGAAAAAATACGCTATCCCGACTGCAGCATATGAAACGTTTACTAATTATGAAGAAGCAAAAGCATATGTTGAAAAAGTTGGTGCACCGATTGTTATTAAAGCTGATGGTTTAGCGGCTGGTAAAGGTGTAGTTGTAGCGATGACAATTGAAGAAGCAATCGTAAGTCTTCATGACATGCTACTTGATGAAAAGTACGGCGATGCAAGTGCATCTGTAGTAATTGAAGAATTTTTAGAGGGCGAAGAATTTTCGCTAATGTCGTTTGTTAACGGGAATAAGGTTTATCCTATGGTAATCGCTCAAGACCATAAACGTGCATATGATGGAGACAAAGGACCTAATACGGGTGGTATGGGTGCTTATTCGCCAGTACCACAAATTTCAGATTCAGTTGTTGAACAATCTTTAAAAGAAATAGTAGTACCAGTCGCAGAAGCAATGATTTCTGAAGGAAGACATTTTACTGGAATACTTTATGCTGGTTTAATGTTAACAAACCAGGGACCTAAAGTAATCGAGTTTAATGCAAGATTTGGTGATCCAGAGACTGAAGTTGTATTACCTCGTTTAGAGAGTGAGTTAGCTGAAGTATTATTAGCAATATTAAATGAAGAAGAAATCCATTTAGAATGGTCAGAGGAAGCTGTTGTTGGAGTCGTGCTTGCTGCAAACGGATATCCTGAAGTTCCTGAAAAAGGCGCTGTAATATCTGGATTAAATAATGTAAGTAATGAAACAATGGTTTTCCACGCAGGTACAAAGCTTGAAAATAATGAATATGTTACAAATGGTGGAAGAGTATTAATTATTGCACATAAAGGAAGCTCTATTAATGAAGCTTGCGATAATGTATATAAACAAATTGATACGGTTCAATCAACTGGCTTATTCTATCGCCACGATATAGCACATAAAGCAATTAAAGTAAATAATTAGTAAGAAAGGGTCGTCATTTATGATCAATGACGACCCTATTTCTTGTTAAAATAAGAACTAGTGTTCTATTTTCGTCTATACAATCTACTCCATTTTTGATAAACTACTTTTATGAAGGTTGAATGTAATCTTCGAATGTATCTCCCTCGTCGTGTTTATCTGCCATAATCTTACATTTCTTACCTAGAGCAGTCATTGGGCAAAAACGTAATACTCCCTCTGCAACTTTCATGGCACCGATTATGATCAAAATGATTACAGAATTACTACATCTTCTGCGTGTAAGCTTTGCTGTGCCGTAAGCTAAAATTGTTAAGCCAGCAGTTATACGTATAAGTGCATTTATAATGCTAATATTTGGTCTCAACAGTAACTCCCCTTATAATAAGTATCAGTGACTACATCACTCTTTACCATTTTTCCCTTTAATTGTTTCAATATCATAGGAAACAATTAGTATTAATTACTTAATATGGGGACATAGGGTTACTTTTCCTTTTTAATAAGATACAATACATTTATATTTTTGATAAAAAGTACTTAATAAAAATAAATAAATTAATGTTAAAAAACAATTCCGGAGGACAAAATGTACGATTATTCACAATGGAATCACATATTTAAATTAGATCCAAACAAAGAAATCTCTGATGATGAATTAGAAAAAATTTGTGAGTCAGGAACGGATGCAATTTTAGTTGGTGGAACGGACGATGTAACGTTAGATGCTACGATATCTCTACTAGTTAGAATAAGACGCTATGCAGTACCATGTATTTTAGAGGTATCAAATCTTGAAGCCGTAACTCCAGGTTATGATTTCTATTTTATCCCGACAGTTTTAAATAGTAATGATCCAAAGTGGATTATTGGAATGCACCAACAAGCAATGAAAGAATTCGCTCATTTAGTTTATGCTGAAGAATTGGTAATGGAAGGTTATTGTATATTAAATGAAGAGTGTAAAGCAGCTAAGCTGACAAGTGCTGTGACAGATCTTTCAATAGAAGATATTGTAGCTTATGCGGAAGTTTCTGAGCAATTATTAAAATTACCGATTTTTTATTTAGAATATAGCGGCACATATGGTTCACCCCAGGTGGTAGAAGAAGTATCAAAAGTATTAAACAATACGAAGTTATTTTATGGTGGGGGAATTTCATCAGCTCAACAAGCAATTGAGATGAAGCAATATGCTGATACGATTGTTGTTGGGAACATTATATATGATAACTTACAAGAAGCTTTACTTACTGTGAAAGCTGTGAAAGAAGGAGCGACGAAGTAATGAAAACAGCAGAAGAATTATTGCAAGGTTTAAATCCAATGCAAAAAGAAGCCGTTAAAACGGTTGATGGTCCTTTATTAATTATGGCTGGAGCAGGTTCAGGTAAGACTCGAGTACTAACACATCGAATTGCGTATTTATTAGGTGAAAAAGGTGTTGCTCCTTGGAATATACTTGCGATCACATTTACAAATAAAGCAGCTAGAGAGATGCGAGAGCGTATATTTAATCTAGTTGGAAAAGATGCAGAAGATATTTGGGTTTCAACATTCCACTCGATGTGTGTGCGAATTCTTCGTAGAGATATTGATCGTATTGGCTTTAATAGAAGCTTTTCTATATTAGATACAACTGACCAATTAACAGTCATAAAAAATATTTTGAAAGAGAAAAACTTAGATTCAAAGAAATTTGATCCTCGTAGTATTCTAGGTTCTATTAGTAGTGCAAAAAATGAACTGCAAACTGCTGCAGATTATTCACGAGATGCTTTTACTCCATTTGAAAAAGTTGTTGGTGAAATTTATGCATCTTATCAAGACCGATTACGTAAAAATCATTCATTAGACTTCGACGATTTAATTATGATGACAATTAATTTATTTGAACGTGTTCCAGAAGTACTACAATATTATCAACGAAAATTTCAATATATTCACGTGGATGAGTATCAAGATACTAACCATGCTCAGTATAAAATTGTAAAATTGCTTGCCGAGCAATTTAAAAATATTTGTGTAGTTGGTGATTCAGATCAATCAATTTATCGCTGGCGTGGAGCAGATATTTCTAATATTCTTTCATTCGAAAAAGATTATGATAAAGCACAAGTAATTCTGTTAGAACAAAATTACCGTTCGACTCAAACGATTCTTGATGCTGCTAACGCGGTTATTACGAACAATTCAAACCGTAAAGCGAAAAAGCTATGGACAGAAAATGGACAAGGTACACCGATACATTATTTTAGAGCTGCCTCAGAACAGGACGAAGGATATTTTGTAGCTGGAAAGCTAGCGCAATGGAAAAAAGAAGGAATTCATCAATATGGTGATGTTGCTATTCTTTATCGTACGAATGCGCAATCACGTGCAATGGAGGAAGTTTTAGTTAAGTCTAATATTCCTTATAAAATGGTCGGCGGAGTAAAGTTCTATGATCGTAAAGAGATTAAAGATATACTTGCTTACTTAAGATTTATTGCCAATCCAGATGACGAGATCAGTTTTTCAAGAATCATTAATGTGCCAAAACGTGGTGTAGGCGCGGCGTCTGTAGATAAAATTATTAACTATAGCATAATGAATGACTTATCTTTATCAGATACTTTAGAGCAAATTGATTTCGTAGGATTAAGTGGAAAAATTACGAAAGCAATTGGAGACTTCCATGCTATGGCGAAAAACTGGCAGCAAATGTTGGATTATTTATCAGTTACCGAGCTTGTTGAGGAAGTTCTTGATAAAACAGGTTATATCCAAGTGTTAAAAGATGAAAATACTATTGAATCTGCTTCTAGAATCGAAAATATTGAAGAGTTTTTAACAGTTACAAATGCTTTTGAAGAAAGCAGTGAGGATAAAAGTTTAGTATCATTTTTAACTGATTTAGCATTAGTTTCTGATATCGATCAAGCGGATAAAGAAGAGTCACAAGCAGATGAGGTTATACTTATGACGCTTCACTCTGCAAAAGGATTAGAGTTCCCAGTAGTCTTTTTAATCGGTTTGGAAGAAGGTATATTCCCACATAGCCGTTCTTTAATGGACGAAGAAGAAATGGAAGAAGAAAGAAGACTTGCATATGTAGGAATAACGCGAGCAGAAAAGGATTTATATATTACAAATGCTCAAACACGTACACTTTATGGTCGCACTAGTGTAAACCAAGAATCTCGCTTTATTAATGAAATTCCTGATGAACTATTAGATCGTGCTAATAAGAAAGTAGTAACTGAGCGCCGTGCTGTTTCTAGACCTGCAGTAGCAATGAAAACAACAGGTGGAGAGTCGCTCGGTTGGAGAGTTGGAGATAAAGCTTCTCATGGTAAATGGGGAATTGGTACAGTTGTAAGTGTAAAAGGAGAAGGCGAAGCAATGGAGTTAGATATTGCATTCCCAAGTCCTGTTGGTATTAAGCGTTTATTAGCAAAATTTGCTCCAATTACGAAAGCATAGAAGGGATGGAGAGCTCTTGGATCAAAAAATCATTGATAAAGTTGAAGAACTAAGAACAAAATTAAATCAATACAACTATGAGTATTACGTATTAGATCAGCCATCAGTGCCAGATGCCGAGTATGACTCATTATTACATGAGTTAATTGGATTAGAAGAACAATATCCTACTATTTTAACACCGGATTCTCCATCACAACGTATAGGTGGACAGGCAATTGATTTGTTCGAAAAAGTCGTTCACAGTCATCCAATGTTAAGCCTAGGAAATGCGTTTAATGAAGGAGATTTAAGAGATTTCGACCAAAGAATTAGACAGGATTCTGCGGGGGTATCTTATGTTTGTGAACTTAAAATAGACGGCTTAGCCGTTTCACTTCAATATGAAAATGGATTGTTTGTCAAAGGTGCAACTCGTGGTGATGGTACAGTCGGAGAAGATATTACGCATAATTTAAAGACGATTAAAGCAATTCCATTAAGACTTTCTGAGCCAATCACAATAGAAGCTCGTGGTGAAGCATTTATGCCAAAAGCTAGCTTCGAAAAGGTTAATGAATCGCGTGAAAAGAATGGGGAAGAATTATTTGCAAATCCAAGAAATGCAGCGGCTGGTTCATTACGTCAACTTGACCCGAAAATTGTTGCAAAGAGAGATTTATCGTTCTTCGTTTATGGATTCCCTACAGCTGAGGAATTTTCAATTCAAAAGCATAGCGAAGCATTAGATTATCTTCACAAACTTGGATTTAAAACGAATACTTTCCGTAAAACATGCCATTCAATTGAAGAAGTAATTGAATACGTTGAGGAATGGAAAGAAAAACGCCCATCATTGCCTTATGAGATTGATGGAATTGTCATAAAAGTGGATGAATACAGTATTCAGAAAAAGTTAGGATCAACAGCAAAAGTACCAAGATGGGCTATTGCATATAAGTTCCCAGCTGAAGAGGTAGTAACCAAATTAGTAGATATCGAATTAAGTGTTGGACGTACAGGTGTGGTAACACCAACTGCAATTTTAGAGCCTGTTCGTGTTGCAGGTACAGTAGTAAAACGTGCATCGCTTCATAATGAAGATTTAATTAAAGAAAAAGACATTCGAATTGGTGACTCAGTCGTTATTCGCAAGGCTGGAGATATTATTCCTGAAGTAGTAAATGTACTATTAGATCGCCGTACTGGTGATGAAGAGCCTTTTGCAATGCCAACTCACTGCCCTTCATGTGATCATGAGTTAATAAGAGTAACAGGTGAAGTAGCACTACGTTGTGTAAATCCTTTCTGTCCATCTCAAATTCGTGAAGGATTAATTCATTTTGCGTCTCGTGATGCAATGAATATCGATGGTCTAGGCGAAAGAGTAGTATCACAGCTATTCGATGCTAATTTGATTAAGACATTTACAGATCTTTATCTTCTAACGAAGGAACAATTATTATCACTTGAACGATTTGGAGAAAAGTCAGCAGATAAATTAATTTCTGCAATTCAAGCTTCTAAAGAAAATTCACTTGAAAAATTATTATTTGGTTTAGGTATTCGTCATGTTGGCGCTAAAGCAGCAAAAACATTAGCGCAGCATTTCCAAACAATTGATCGATTGATGGAAGCATCGGTTGAGGAAATTACCGGAATTAATGAAATTGGTTCTAAAATGGCCCAGTCAATCAATGATTATTTTTCACAAGACGAAGTAAAAGAACTTATCTCAACGTTTAAATCAGTTGGAGTAAATACTGAATATAAAGGGATTCAAGTAGAAAATATTAATATGGATTCTCTTTTTGCTGGTAAAACAGTAGTATTAACTGGTAAGCTAGAACAGATGACTAGAAGTGAGGCTAAGAAGCAGTTAGAAGCACTTGGGGCAAAAGTAGCAGGAAGTGTTAGTAAGAGTACTGATCTAGTCATTGCAGGTGAGGCAGCTGGATCGAAATTAGACGCTGCACGAAAATTAAATATCGAAATTTGGGATGAAGAGAGAATGATTAAAGAGCTTCAACCACAATAAAATTTTAATCAACTAGAGGACGGATTAATGATAGTAGTTCGTTCACTTAATAAGTAGAAGGTGTGAGTTAGATGAAAAAACGTATAGGAATGCTCCTATGTTGTTTTTCGCTCATCTTATCTGGCTGTTCATTATCAATAAAGAATGAAGATAAGGTTGTACAAGAGAGCAATAACAAAAAAGGGGAAGACGCAATTATACCCCGTTATTCAATTTCAAATGATTACTACAAGACAATACTTCCATTTAAACCGAGTAAAACAAGAGGTGCTGTCGTTGCAAATATCGATAATAGACTTGATATTAGTGAATTTGAATTAGGTTTAATGCGAATTGTACAAGAGCAATATTCAACAAAAGATTACCTGTATCAAGAAGGACAATTATTAAGTAAAAAAACGGTGGAATCTTGGCTAAAAAGGAAGTATACTCCTTCACAATTTAAACAAAAACAAGATGCACTTAAGAGCGCAAATTTAAAACCAAGTTCGATTACAAATGATGGATTGAATCCAATTCTAACGGATACAAAAAATCTTACTGAAGATCAAAAAGCTAAACAAGCTCCGATATTTTTAAATTCTATTTTAGAGCAGGATTATCTAAAAAAGGACGGAAAAGAAGTTAAAGTTGAGGGTGTAGCTATTGGTTTAGCAATGAACTCTGTTTATTATTATCAAGAGGAGCACGGCTACCCAAGAGAGCTTAAAATTCCTCAAGATGAAATGATTAAACAAGGTAAAGCGATCGCTCAAGAAATTTTGACGCGAGTGCGAAAAATGGACGAATTTAAAGATATACCAATCACATTTGCTATTTTCCGTCAGCAAAGTCAGTCATCTGTCGTACCTGGAAACTATGTTGCTATGACTTCAGTTTCTGGAAATGACTTCACAATTAGCAATTGGGATAAAATAAATGAGAAATATTATTTATTCCCTTCAGCTGCTGCAACTGCAGATTACCGAGATGATGCAATGAAAATGGTTAATTTTAAATCAGATATAGAAAATTATTTTCCGAATTATACTGGTGTTGTAGGCACTGGTTTTTATAAGGATAATGAATTAATACAACTAAAAATTGATATACCTATGCAATTTTATGGTAAGGCAGAAGTCATAGCTTTTACTCAATATGTAGCGGGACTTATGATGGACCATTTCCCTTCATACTTAAAGGTTGAGACGAATATATTCTCATCAAATGGACAGGAAGCACTCATTGTAAAAGATGTAGATGCTAAGGAACCAAGTGTGCATATTTATAACTAAAAGGAAGAGGACTACTCTTCCTTTTTTTTTATATAAGGGAAGAATCTGTAAGCGTTTCATATTTGAAGAATATATAGGAATATTGTATTATGTAAATGTGAGTTTTTTATACAGTAGTTATTCTACTAGCAATTGACTGAAAAAACTGATAGAAAAACGGTTACAGTTGTTGCTATTTTCAAACTAAAGGGGGATTTATTCAATGGTTATACCTTACAAACATGAGCCATTTACAAACTTTGGCTTAGAGGAAAATCAAGAACAATACAAACAAGGATTAGCAAAAGTTTCATCTTATTTAGGTGAAAAGTATCCACTAATCATTGGTGGAGAGCGTATCTTTACAGAAGAACAGATCGTATCTGTAAATCCTTCAAATCATAAAGAAGTTATTGGTTCTGTATCTAAAGCAAGCCGTGACTTAGCTGAAAAAGCTATGCAAATTGCTGATACAACTTTTAATACATGGAAAAAAGTTAAACCTGAAGTTCGTGCTGACATCTTATTCCGTGCGGCTGCAATTATTCGTCGTCGTAAACACGAATTCTCAGCTTTATTAACTAAAGAAGCTGGTAAACCTTGGAATGAAGCAGATGCTGATACAGCTGAAGCAATTGATTTCTTAGAGTTCTATGCTCGTCAAATGTTACAATTAAAAGACGGAATTCCTGTTGAAAGCCGTCCTGGTGAATATAACCGTTTCAACTACATTCCATTAGGAGTTGGCGTTGTAATCTCTCCTTGGAACTTCCCATTTGCAATCATGGCTGGAACAACTGTAGCTGCTGTGGTAACAGGTAACACTGTTCTATTAAAACCAGCAAGTACAACTCCAGTAGTTGCTTACAAATTCTTAGAAGTATTAGAAGAAGCTGGATTACCTGCAGGAGTAGTAAACTTCGTACCAGGTAGTGGTGCTGAAGTAGGAGATTACTTAGTTGATCACCCACGTACTCGTTTCATCAGCTTTACTGGTTCTAAAGAAGTAGGTATCCGTATATATGAGCGTGCTGCAAAAGTAAACCCAGGTCAAATTTGGTTAAAACGTGTTATCGCTGAAATGGGCGGTAAAGACACAATGGTAATTGATAAAGAAGCTGATTTAGAATTAGCTGCTAAATCAATCGTTGCATCTGCATTCGGATTCTCTGGTCAAAAATGTTCAGCATGTTCTCGTGCAGTAATTCACCAAGATGTGTATGATCAAGTTCTTGCTCGTGCAATCGAATTAACAAACGAATTAACTGTTGGAAACCCAGAAGACCGTTCAACTTACATGGGTCCAGTTAATGACCAAGCTGCTTTCAATAAAGTAATGAGCTACGTACAAATCGGACGTGAAGAAGGCCGTGTAGTAACAGGTGGAGAAGGAGACGATTCTACTGGTTGGTTCATCAAACCAACAATCGTTGCTGACGTTGCTGAAGATGCTCGTTTAATGAAAGAAGAAATCTTTGGGCCAGTTGTAGCATTCTGCAAAGCTAAAGACTTTGATCACGCTTTAGAAATTGCTAACAACACTGAATACGGTTTAACAGGTGCTGTAATCTCTAACAACCGTGCAAACATCGAAAAAGCACGTGAAGATTTCCACGCTGGTAACTTATACTTCAACCGTGGATGTACTGGTGCAATCGTTGGTTACCAACCATTTGGTGGATTCAACATGTCAGGTACTGACTCAAAAGCAGGCGGACCAGACTACCTAGTTCTTCACATGCAAGGTAAAACAACTTCAGAAATGCTTTAATAAATAGTAAGGCTTGTCTTTTGGACAACCTTTAAAAGATGAAACCCACGAAGAAATTCTTTGTGGGTTTCTTTGTAATTTTAAATGATAGAAAAAATGTAAAAACTAGCGTAATCAGAAATGGTTCACATTGTTGATGAAAACTTAATACTAAATATTTTCATGCAGAGTCCTTCCCCATATTATTATGCTATAATTTTAAATAAACGATAGTGAACAGAGAGAAGGGATATCATGCAAATTTTACAGAGAATTATTCAATTAGTAGATTCAATTCCTTTAGGAACTCGTGATGATTGGGACTCTTATTTTTTAGGACAGGCATTTATAACTTCTCTTCGTTCAACTTGCGGAAGTAGAAGGGTTGGAGCAGTTATTGTAAGTGATAATAGAATAATTGCTTCTGGGTATAATGGATATCCGAAGGGAGCTAAGCATTGTATCGATGGGGGATGTCCACGCTTTGCTGCTCGTCAAGAGGGGTTATTAGATAGTGGTAAATACTCAGATCAGTATCCTTGTGATGCTTTCCATGCTGAAGAAAATGCAATTTATCAACTAGTACAATCAGGAATTCAAAAAACAAAAGGTGATAATTGGACAATCTATTGTACAACTGCACCGTGTCGAGCTTGTGCGAAAATGATAAATGGAGCGGGGATTACTAGAGTTGTATATAATGTAGGCTATCCGGATGATTATTCAGTTGAGTATTTTAAAAAATATGGAATTGAACTAACAAGAATCCCTGCCGAATAAACTTTAGTCCATATTTAAACAAACGTTTGATTAATTTTATATGTAAGAATTTGATGTACAGACTGTTTGCAAGCGAATGTCTTTTGAGGTTCGTTTAGCCTAATGAGGAGCGGAGTTATCCTTTACGATAATGAGCTTCAGTTAGGTGAGTAACGAAGAAAGAGAGCGTTTGGCGGACAGTCTGTAATTATTTTACTTGTATTTAAGTGGAATGTTGCCCGACACATGGGAAATTTGGTATTATCAGTATATTGTATGTTGTGCGAATAATATGGAGGTGCATATAAATGTCAAAAATTACAATGGAGCAAGTTAAGCACGTTGCTCATTTAGCGCGTTTAGCGGTGACAGAGGAAGAAGCAGAGAAGTTTTCAAAACAACTTGGAGCAATTTTAGATTTTGCTGAGCAGTTAGGTGAACTTGATACAACAAATGTG
Organism: Gottfriedia acidiceleris; assembly: GCF_050457485.1. Taxonomy (GTDB): domain Bacteria; phylum Bacillota; class Bacilli; order Bacillales; family Bacillaceae_G; genus Gottfriedia; species Gottfriedia acidiceleris_D. The sequence continues at coordinate 487,602 of NZ_JBCMJM010000003.1, read as the reverse complement.
AAACCAACTACACATGTTCTAAAAATGCGTAATGTTTTACGTAAAGATGAGCCAGGTAAAGGTTTACCAATTGAAGAGGTACTGAAAAATGCACCAGATCACAAAGATGGACAAGTTAAAGTACCGACAATATTGGATTAAGGGGGGAAATTAGAATGTCATTATTTGAATATACAGTTTCGGAATTACATAGCAAATTAAAATCAAAAGAGATTAAAGTAGAAGAATTAGTAAATGAATCTTATGAGCGAATCTCAGCAGTTGATGGTGAAGTAAAATCATTTTTAACTTTAAATGAAGAGCAAGCGCGTATACAAGCTAAAGCACTTGATGAAAAGCCTTGGGATGAGTCTCGTGGAATCCTTGCTGGTATGCCTATCGGTGTAAAAGATAATATCGTTACAAAAGGTCTTCGTACTACTTGTGCGAGTAAAATTCTTGAGAACTTCAATCCAATTTATGATGCGACAGTTGTTACGAAATTAGCACAAGCTGAAAGCATTACGATCGGAAAATTAAATATGGATGAATTTGCAATGGGTTCATCTAATGAAAATTCTGCGTTCGGTGGTGCTCGTAACCCTTGGAATACTGAATACGTACCAGGCGGAAGTAGCGGTGGGTCTGCGGCTTCAGTTGCTGCTGGAGAAGTATTATTCTCTTTAGGCTCTGATACAGGTGGATCAATCCGTCAACCAGCTTCATTTTGTGGAGTTGTTGGTTTAAAACCTACATATGGTCGTGTATCTCGTTCTGGTTTAGTAGCATTTGCTTCTTCTTTAGACCAAATTGGACCAATTACTAGAAATGTAGAAGATAATGCATTGTTATTACAAGCTATTTCAGGTTTAGATACAAGTGACTCAACTTCAGCAAATGTAGAAGTTCCTTCATTTGCTAAGGCGTTAACAGGTGATGTAAAAGGTCTTCGTATCGCTGTACCTAAAGAATATTTAGGAGAAGGCGTTGGTGAAGAAGCTCGTGCATCTGTTATGGCTGCTTTAAATTTATTAGAAAGCTTAGGTGCTACTTGGGAAGAGGTTTCATTACCACATTCTAAATATGCATTAGCTACATATTATTTAATTTCTTCATCTGAAGCATCTGCTAACTTAGCTCGTTTCGATGGTATTCGCTACGGTCATCGTGCAGCTGATGTAGAAAACCTAATTGATCTTTATAAGAAAACTAGAGCTGAAGGCTTTGGAGATGAAGTAAAACGTCGTATCATGTTAGGTACTTATGCATTAAGTTCTGGTTACTATGATGCTTACTATAAAAAAGCTCAACAAGTACGTACATTAATTAAAGAAGATTTCGAGAAAGTATTTGAAAACTATGATGTTATTATTGGCCCAACTACACCAACTCCTGCATTTAAAGTAGGCGAAAAAGTTAGTGATCCAATGACAATGTACGCAAATGATATTTTAACGATTCCTATTAACTTAGCTGGTGTACCTGCGATTTCTGTTCCTTGTGGTTTCCATAATGGTCTTCCATTAGGATTACAAATTATAGGTAAACATTTTGATGAGTCTACAATTTACAGAGTTGCCCATGCATACGAGCAAGCAACTGACTTTACAAAACAAAGACCACAACTATAAGGAGGCGCGGGAAAGATGAATTTTGAAACGATAATCGGTTTAGAAGTACACGTAGAATTAAAAACAAAATCAAAAATCTTCTCACCAAGCCCTAATGCGTTTGGTGCAGAACCAAATACAAACACTGGTGTAATTGATTTAGGTTATCCAGGTGTGTTACCAGTATTAAATGAAGAAGCTGTAAACTTTGGTATGAGGGCAGCAATGGCATTAAATTGTGAAATTGCAACTGAAACAAAGTTTGACCGTAAAAATTACTTTTATCCTGATAATCCAAAAGCTTACCAAATTTCTCAATTTGATAAGCCGATTGGTGAAAATGGATGGATTGAAATCGAAGTTGGTGGCAAAAAGAAACGTATCGGTATTACTCGCGTTCACTTAGAAGAGGATGCTGGAAAGTTAAATCATACAGATGAAGGATATTCATTAGTAGACTTTAACCGTCAAGGAACTCCATTAATTGAAATCGTTTCTGAGCCGGATATGAGAACTCCTGAAGAGGCTTATGCATATTTAGAAAAACTTAAGTCAATTATTCAATTCAGTGGGGTATCAGATGTAAAAATGGAAGAAGGTTCACTTCGTTGTGATGCAAATATATCTTTACGTCCATTTGGACAAGAGGAATTCGGTACAAAAGCAGAATTAAAGAACTTAAACTCATTTGCTTTCGTTCAAAAAGGACTAGAGCATGAGCAAGTTCGCCAAGAAAAAGTATTATTATCTGGCGGAGTAATCCAACAAGAAACACGCCGTTACGATGAAGCTACAAAGACTACAATCTTAATGCGTGTAAAAGAAGGATCGGATGATTACCGTTACTTCCCAGAACCAGACTTAGTTGAACTATACATTGATGATGAGTGGAAAGAACGTGTTCGCCAAAGTATTCCGGAGCTTCCAGATGCTCGTCAAAAACGCTATGTGGAGCAATTAGGTTTACCAGCATACGATGCAATGGTATTAACTTTAACAAAAGAAATGTCTGATTTCTTCGATGAAACTGTAAACAATGGTGCAGATGCAAAGTTAGCATCAAACTGGTTAATGGGTGAAGTTTCAGCGTACTTAAATAAATCACAAAAAGAGCTGCATGAAGTTGCTTTAACGCCTGAAAACTTATCTAGTATGCTTAAGTTAATTACAGACGGTACAATCTCTTCTAAGATTGCGAAAAAAGTATTCACTGAGTTAATCGAAAACGGCGGAGACGCAAATGAAATTGTAAAAGCGAAAGGTTTAGTACAATTATCTGATGAAGGCGCACTTCGTAAAATCGTTATTGAAACTCTTGATGCTAACCCACAATCAATTGAAGACTTTAAAAATGGTAAGGACCGAGCTATTGGTTTCCTTGTTGGTCAAATGATGAAAGCGACTAAAGGCCAAGCGAATCCACCACTATTAAATAAGATCTTAATGGAAGAAATTCAAAAAAGATAAGATTTTCAATACAAAAAACTACGGGCTATAAGCTCCGTAGTTTTTTTGTACTGTTTAAGGTCAAAATGACTCAATAATATGGTTGGCTTGTTGGTGCATACAAAAGGATATCCACTTTACTGTTGGGTCGTTATATAATCCTGTTATATGAATTAATAAAGAAAAACAACCAGCACCTAGTATATTTCCAATGTAAGTAATAAGACACAAATTTAGCACCTCTAGCCAATTCATTTTTCCTCTAATGGCAGTATAGGCAAAATAAAATATATTTCCTATAAATAGATCAGCACCACCATATGCAATTAGAAGAATGGCGACAGTAATTGTAATAGCAGCCATTGGGTAGGCAAAAGGTGTATACGTAGCATGAAAAAAATTACCTGATTTAAATGCCACTATAACTCCGAAGCCTATAAACATACTAGCCATTATTGCTCTTAATAAAAAACGCAAAACACTATCTCGGTAAATTTTTAACTTTTTTAGAGCAAAATACTCTACATTCACGAACGGTTTGTTTTCCATCTCATTATCAATCCTTAATTCTACTTTAATGTTTTTATCATCAATATGTACTATAATGATTAAGTTGTTCAAAACGATAGAAAAATATAGCAAAGAAACGAATGTAATATAAATTTAATATAATATAATATTGCTTTTCAATATGGGTTTGAACATGCTTTAGAAAGGTAAAAATAGATAAGTAAATGGAAAAAGTTTACTACAAAAACTTTTTAGGTTAGGATATAAGTTAGAGAACTTAAATAAATAAGTAGGATGGTTAATGATGAAACGTGCAAGAATTATCTACAACCCTACTTCTGGTCGTGAAATTTTTAAGAAAAAGCTTCCCGATGTGTTGCAATTGTTCGAGCAAGCGGGTTATGAAACCTCTTGTCATGCAACAACCGGTGCAGGTGATGCGACAATCGCAGCAAGAGAAGCATGTGAACGAAAATTTGATTTAGTTGTAGCTTGCGGTGGAGATGGAACACTTAATGAAGTCATTAGTGGTATGGCAGAACAAGAATATCGACCAAAGTTAGGATTAATCCCAGTTGGGACAACAAATGATTTTGCTAGAGCAATTGGTGTGAATGTTTCAATTATGGAAGCGGCTGAAGTCATAACAAATGGGCAAACTGTCCCTCTTGATATTGGAAGAGTTGATGATAAATATTTTGTAAATATTTTAGCTGCTGGTAAAATTACAGAATTAACATATGAAGTACCTAGTAAACTAAAAACAATGTTAGGACAGCTAGCATATTATTTAAAAGGTATTGAAATGTTACCAAGAGTTAAGCCTACACGATTAAAAATTGAGTATGACGGAAAAGTATTTGATGAAGAAGCATTTTTGTTCTTATTATCGAATACAAATTCTGTTGGTGGATTTGAAAAAATTGCACCTGAAGCAAGTATTAATGATGGACAATTTGACTTATTAGTCTTAAAGAAATCAAATATAGCTGAAATCATCAGAGTATGTGCTCAGCTATTAAGTGGCCAGCATGTACAAAATGAACATGTTCTTTATACAAGAGCAAGCCATTTAAAAATTATGTCTGATGATAAACTACTATTAAATATTGATGGTGAGTATGGTGGAGAAACACCATGTACTGTCGATATGCTTTACAACCACCTAGAAATCTATGTACCATAATAAGTGAAATAGTAGTAAATACTAGAAAAAGTAACCACGGTAGTTAACGTGGTTATTTATTTTGTATAATGAAATGGTTTAATAAAAGGTTGAAAGGTAGGTAAGGGACTTGTCGAAAAGAGTGTTACCTGTAGAAAAGAATCAATTCATAGATGTTGAATTTATCGATTTAACCCATGAGGGACATGGAGTTGCTAAGGTAGATGGATATCCAATCTTTGTACCAAATGCACTTCCAGGTGAAAAAGCACAAATTAAGGTGCTAAAAACAAGCAAAGGTTTTGGATTCGGTAAAATAATTGAATTCCAAAAAGAAAGTGATGTACGAGTAGAACCAATATGTTCGATTTACAATCAATGTGGTGGTTGTCAAACTCAACATATGAGCTATGATGGCCAACTTGAGGCGAAACATAAACAAGTAGTAGAAGTTGTAAAACGAATTGGGAAACTTAATGACGTAGTAATCCATCCAGTGTTAGGGATGGAAAATCCATGGAGTTACCGTAACAAAGCACAAGTCCCAGTAGGGGAGCTAGAAGGTGGATTGGTTGTTGGTTTCTATCAAAAGAGAAGTCATGAAATTATTCCAATGAATGAATGCTACATTCAAGGAAAAGAAAATGATGAAATGATACAATCCGTGAAAGATCTATGTGAAGAATTAAAAATCGAGCCATACGATGAAGTTAGCCACAAAGGACTATTGCGTCATATTATGGCACGCTATGGATACTATACAAAAGAATCAATGCTAGTTCTTGTAACTAAAAAATTGAACTTTGCTCAAAAAGACGAATTAATAGCTAGAATTGTTGAGAAATATCCAACAATTACAAGTATTATTCAAAACGTAAATAATGAAAAAACAAATGTGATTCTAGGCAATCAAACAATTGTATTATACGGAAGTGAAACAATTAAAGATAAGATTGGTGATATTACTTTCGAAATTTCAGCTCGATCATTTTATCAAGTAAACCCTACACAAACTAAGGTTTTATATGATAAAACACTCGAATATACAAACTTAAACGGTAGTGAAACAGTTATTGATGCATACTGTGGAATCGGTTCAATATCCTTATTTTTAGCTCAAAAGGCTAAAAAGGTTTATGGTGTAGAAATTGTACCAGAAGCGATTGAAGATGCGAAACGAAATGCAATGATTAATGAGATGACAAATGTTGAATTTGAAGTAGGGAAAGCTGAAGAAGTGATACCTAATTGGTACAAGCAAGGAATTACAGCAGAAGTATTAGTTGTAGACCCTCCAAGAAAAGGCTGTGACGAGGCTTTATTAAATACAATCATTGATATGAAGCCAAGCAAAGTCGTTTATGTATCATGTAATCCAGCTACATTAGCAAGAGATTTACGAGTACTTGAAGACGGTGGTTATAAAACAGTAGAAATACAGCCAGTGGATATGTTCCCACATACTAGTCACGTAGAAGCTGTCGCGAAATTAGTACTTAAGGAAGGGAACTGACACTAGTCTATTGAACCCAGTGTTCTTCTAATGTTCTTAAGTTTTTTAGCAAAACCTTTATTACTAAGATCACTTGATTGCTGATTGAAGGCGTGGAGATAATAAGTGACTAAAGGTACAAGTATAAGCAAGGACATCTTGCTTGTTAATTTTGGGATAGGAGATTGGACGGGAGTCCCATAATGAGAGGATTTGAAAATGGATATGAAAGATAATTTTTGGCGTGATTTACCGCGACCATTTTTTATACTGGCACCAATGGAAGAAGTGACGGATGTTGTATTTCGCCACGTTGTAAGTGAAGCAGCAAGACCAGATGTGTTTTTCACAGAGTTTACAAACAGTGAGAGTTATTGTCACCCAGAAGGAAACAAAAGTGTGCGTGGGCGTTTGGCTTTTACAGAGGATGAACAGCCGATGGTAGCTCATATATGGGGTGATAAGCCTGAATTTTTCCGACAAATGAGTATTGGAATGGCAGAACTTGGGTTTAAAGGTGTGGATATCAATATGGGCTGTCCTGTACCTAATGTGGCAGGGCACGGAAAGGGAAGCGGCTTGATTCGCCGTCCAGAAGTTGCAGCAGAATTAATTCAAGCAGCAAAAGCAGGAGGATTACCTGTAAGTGTGAAGACAAGGCTTGGTTTTTCTGAGGTAGACGAATGGCGCGACTGGCTAACTCACATCTTGAAACAAGACATTGCCAATCTGTCGATCCATCTTCGTACAAGAGATGAAATGAGCAAAGTGGATGCACATTGGGAATTAATACCGGAGATAAAGAAACTTCGTGACGAAGTAGCACCCGATACACTCTTAACGATCAATGGGGATATCACTGACCGTCAAATTGGCTTAAAGCTCGCTCATCAATACGGTATTGATGGGATTATGATTGGGCGTGGTATTTTCCATAATCCATTTGCTTTTGAAAAGGAGCCGAAAGAACATAGCAGTAAGGAACTACTTGATCTCTTAAGATTGCATATGGACCTCCATGATAAATATTCACATTTAGAGCTGCGTTCGTTCAAGGCGCTCCATCGCTTTTTTAAGATATATGTTCGTGGGTTTAGAGGGGCAAGTGAATTAAGAAATCAATTAATGAATACATCATCAACAGATGAAGTACGTGCAATGCTTGATAACTTTGAGTCAAAGAATCTTGATGGAATATTGGAACTGTAAAAGTGTCAGCCCTTGTGTTGTCAATTACAGTCTGCACATATAAATACAATTAAAAAGTACTCTCTAGAGTAGACAATTAAAAAGTCTAGCTATAGGGTACTTTTTTTGTTTTCATTATATAATCTCCAAGTCTAAACCTTGACGAGTTGTTCACATTGAATAAGTGGTTTTTTTCCTTTATATGAAGAAAATATCCACCTAGTAAATGAGAAATGTATACTTTACAATTAATGCAACTAAACATTCATAACAAATTTGAAAATTAAGATGAAATAAGATACGAAAAAGTTTGAAATTAAAGCTATTTGTATAAGTTGATACGATAACTAATTAGCTAAACGAAAGGATGGATCAACACATAATGAATAGATTGATAATCGGAATGGATGGCGGAGGAACGAAAACGAGAGTTATGGTCAAAGAACGCCTAGATGGAGAAACGTTATTTGATCAAAATTTTGGAATGTCAAATTATAACAACATCGGTGTAGAAGGGCTTAGACCAGTATTTAGTGAAATATATGAATCGCTTGTTTCTTATTTTGGAGAGCGTTTACAAAATGCGATTCTTGTACTAGGCTCTGCAGGAGTAGATCGACCGAAAGATATTGATATTTATTTGAATGCATTAAAAGAAAGTGGTTTTACTTGTCATCTAGAAGTAGTGAATGATGCAGAAATTGCTCTTGTTGGTGGGAATGGAGATCGAAAAGATGCTTTGATGATTGCTGGAACGGGCTCCATTGTTATGGGGATAGACTCAAAAGGAAATACATTACGCTCAGGCGGATGGGGCGGATTAATAAGTGATGAGGGTGGCGGTTTCCAAATCGGTTTACATGCAATCGCGGCTGTTATGAATGAGTACGATAAAGTAATTGCTCCTACTTTATTTACCGAAAAATTGCTCGCTCATTTTAAGTTGAATTCTCCGGAAGATTTTATGGATTTATTATACTTGGAAGATACAATTCCGGTTGATAAGGTAGCTTCATGTACGCCAATCGTTTTAGAAGCATGGGTAAAAGGTGACGAAGCTGCTCGTACAATTGTTGAAGGAGAACTAGATAAGTTGGTTCGTTTAGTCATTGGAATCAGCCGACAAATGGGTTCAATTAATTTCCGCCTATCTGTGGCAGGAAGTTTGCTGACGAAATCAGCTGAGTATTTCGATACACTAAAGGATAAGTTAAGTGTGGCTTTACCCCAAGTTGAACTTTCTGCACCTCTTTATGATCCAGTTTTCGGTGCCATCATTATTGGTGAGAAATACAAGTAATTCAAATTAAAAATAAAGGAATGGCGATCGAATATGCGTGAAATAGGAATTAGTGTGTATCCCAACTTTTATCCTTTGGATCAAATCAAAGATTATTTAGAAAAGGCTAAATCATTAGGCTTTAAAAAGGTATTTGTTTCACTGATTTTAAATAACCATGGTTTTGAAGGTGCACTAAATGTAAATGCGGACACTTGGAATGAATTATTTAGTTATTGCAATCAACTTAATATGACTGTGTCAGCTGATATGAATGATGAAGTTTTCAGTGAGTTGGGTTGTACATTAACCGACCTTACAGCATTACAAAATATGGGCATCACAAGGCTCCGCATCGATGGAGGGTTTACGAGTGAAGAAGTTGCACTTCTTTCAAAAAATAAACAGGTGATCCAAATAGAAGTAAATGCTTCAATGTCTTCTTCTAATAATCAAAATGGAAACGCTTTACGCGAATGTCGTGAGTTTTTAGAAACAATAGAACGAGAGGGAAATATCGGACAACTAACAGCTTGTCATAATTTTTTTCCTCTACCAGATACAGCATTGTCTTTAGAAGACATACGCTCAATTAACAATATGTTTGCTTTATTCGGTGTGCCAGTCGGAGGGTTTGTTGCATCACAGCTATCGCCTAAAGATTTACACCATTTAGGTCATGGAGTTTGTACAATTGAAAAACACCGCTTCTTGCCTAGCCATATTGCCATGCTAGAGTTATTTGCAAATGGTTTTAATGATGTGTTAATTGGTGACTCAATTGCAGATTTTTCAGAGCTCAAAGAAATGGCTAGATGTTACAAACAAGATTATATAGAAATTCCAGTTGTTTTTAATCAGTTTGTTCCCGAGCAGACAAAGGTGAAAATTAACGAGCAGGTTCTTATTTCAAGAGTAGATCAACCAGCAAATCTCATTCGTGCAACTGATACAAGGGGAATGGAAGTACCTCATTGCTACTGTGCTCCAAGAGAAAAATATTCAGTTTCTATTTTAAATAATCGAAGTGCACAATATGAGGGCGAGGTACAAATTTCATTAAAAGATTTAGGACAATCCGTTGAACATAATGTTATTGGATTTGTTCATCCTTTTGCATACGATTTAATGCCCTATTTATTAGCAGGCAAAAATAAATTTCGATTAGTTGAATATAAGTAAAAAAATTTTATAGTCGAGGTATTAGAATGGTAAAAAGTGCAGTAATTCTTGCGGCAGGCAAAGGGAGTAAAATGAATCCTTTCAACGCAGTTCGCTCCAAAACAGCAATAAAAATCGCTGGTAAGCCATTAATACGTTATAATATTGAATCCATTGTAGCAATGGGAATAGAAGAGATTATTGTTGTCGTTAATGAGGAACATCAAAGGGAGATTGAGAATCTTCTATTCGACATAGTTAATATTAAATTTGTAGTTGATCAATCTAACTTAGGAAGTGCAGAAAGTTTAGTAAAGGGAGCTGAGAAACTTTCAAGTACTAAGGAGTTTCTAGTTCTTTACGGTGATACGATCATTGAACAAAAGGATCTCAAGCAATTAGCTAATTCCAACAAATCTACCGTTTTGTTGAAAAAATTAGAAGAGTCTTCAAGGAATTGGATCGGTGCGAGTATAAAGGATGGTTATGTTCAGTCGATCGGTGCTCACTACCGTGGTGACAGTATTACCCATCAATTCGCGGGATTTCTTTTTGATGAGTCATTACTAGATGAATTGAGAAGAACGCCAGATTATTTTCCAAATGTAAAAGTAGGAGTGGGTGTTCCGAAAGAACGATACGTCGAAGCTGCACTACTAAAATCACTTGAGAAAACAAAATTACAAGCGATTGAGTGTAATGGCTATTTCTTTGATATCGATAAGCCTTGGCATATGTTAGAAGCGAATGAATATATGGTGAATCATTTTTGTAATGCAATAAAAGAGAACGAACTAGCAGAAGGTGCGACGATTTCTGAAAATGCAACCATTCATGGTCACGTAAAGCTTGGTAAGAATTCATCAATTGGTGATCGAGTTGTCATTCACGGTAACCTAATTGTAGGTGATAATACAATCATAGATAATGGTGCGATTTTCAATGGCAATGCAGTTATTGGCGATCAAACTGCCATACGTAATTATTGTATGATTTATGATGGAGTTTCAATTGGATCGTATTGTATATTCGACCACTGTGCAGAGTTCCTTGGCGGAATGGTAATGGATAAGGTGTATCTTTATCACTATGGGGAGTTTTATGGCGCAATAGGCAGTCATACGGATATCGGTGCTGCAACAGTTTGTGGAACATTACGTTTTGATGACGGTGAAACTGAGCACGTGGTTAATGGACGAAAAGAAATACCTTTACATTTTTCAAATGCAGCTTATCTTGGTGATTATTGTAGAACTGGTGTGAATACGATTATTATGCCTGGATGTAAAATAGGGGCTTACAGTGTGTTAGGAGCAGGTGCAATCATCGATAAAGATATTGAACAAAATAGTCTTGTTTTCGTAAAACAAGATTTAGTTATAAAAAAATGGAGTGAAAAGAAGTACGGTTGGTAATTTTATTAAATCGATAAAAGAAGGTATTCATTTATGGAGAATTATTATAAGTATGTGATGGCAAATCTCGAAAAACTATATACGACACAGAATCATAACATTGACCATGCAGCAACTTGTATTTTTGAAGCCATTCAAAATGGTGGTCGCTTCCTTGTTACTGGTTCGGGTCATTCACATATGTTTGCAGAAGAATTTTATGTAAGAGCGGGTGGATTTGCGGGAGTCTCTCCAATTTTGCCGAATGAGTTTTTTTTACATGACCATCCATTAAAAAGTACTGTGATCGAACGAATAGAAGCTTATGCAAAAGTAATTTTTGATTTATACAAAATAAGCTCAAAGGATATTCTTGTGATTGCTTCCAATTCGGGAAGAAATGGAATGACTGTTGAACTTGCAAAAATGACACAGGAATGCGGTGCAAAGGTAATTGCTTTTACAAATCCAAATCATCCAGAAGGCTCAAAATCAAGACATAGTAGCGGAAAATATCTTTGCGATTTTAGTGATGTAGTCATAGATAATTGCACCGGACCTGGAGATGCTGCCTTTTATGTAGATGAAGCAAATACAGGTATGGGGGCAACTTCCACAATGGCTGGAGCCTTTGTTGCTCAATCAATTTCTATATTATTAGCAAAAAAATATCATCAAGCTGGATTAAAACCACCTGTGTTTAAAAGTTCGAATGTAGATGGTGGAGATGAATGGAATAAAGAGTTGTTTGCTAAGTATTATGGTGTTTAATAATTAATCGAATCTCTAAAAGATTTATCGTACTTATTGGCTCGCTTTTGCGTTCCCAGTTTATGGGAGCGCTTTTTCACGTTTGAACGGCATAAAGTGTTAACCTTGTCTTACAGAATTTCTAATACATTGTTAAGAAATGCTTAAAACAATAAACAGCCAAAATCCTTGATCTTAGTGCTTTTATGCTAAGATAAGGATTTTTTTTGTATACAAAAGAATTAGAAACGATTGGTGCTAGTAAAATGTTCCTGTATTTTGTAGTAGGACTTAGGTCGTATTATAGCATTGTAAGTATATATGACATATGAACTAGACGTATTTGTTTTAAATTGCGAACTATATTGGAAAAATTCAAACTGTTAAATAGATTTGATGGAAAGTAAACTTAAAATACTAGATTAGGCATCTAGGGGTGGTGAGGTAATGTATGCGAAGAGATTTAATTTTGCAATATTTGTATCAAAAAGGAAAATCACTAACTTCACAGGAACTTGAATCAGAATTCGCCATTTCAAATCGTACACTGCGAAATGAATTAAAAGAATTAAACGCGATTGGAGAAAAGTCTGGATTTGTGATTCAGAAAAAACGTGGTGAGGGCTATTTACTTCATATAGAAAACCAAGAGTTGGTCCAAACATATATGAAAGAAATAGACGGGGCATTGGCACCAGATTTACCTCGTGTTCGAGTGAATAATATTATTATGCTTTTGCTTCAAACGACAGAGTTTCAAACGATCGATATGTTTGCTGATAGTCTAATGATTAGCAGATCGACAGTTTTTACCGACATGATTGAAGTTGAAAAGCAAGTAAGGATTTTTGAATTAAAAGTAGAAACAAAATCACGTTACGGAGTTCGTTTACTTGGGGATGAAACGAATTTTAGAAGAGCGTTTTCCTACTTCTTAAGTCAAAAAGAAACAGGATTATTAAAGAAGTCAAATTATCAAACTTTTGAGAAAGCGTTTCCGTTTGAGGAAATCCGAGCTGTTTTGAGTGAAGAAGTACAGAATAATCAATTGAAATTAAGTTATTTTGCACTTGAGAATATTTTAGTGCATATCCAAGTACTCTCGTTTCGAGTAACTCAACACAACTTTATCTTGCCTAATCAAGAAAAAAAGTTAGATGTTTCTCTAATTAAACCGTCGTTTATGAATATAGCAAAGAGAATTTGTGAAATTCTTTCTGAACTATATCATGTCGTATTACCAGAGAGTGAAATAATCTATTTAGCTGCTCATATAAGTGGTAAATCGAGTGTAGACGATATTGAGGAACATGAAAAAAATGACTTAAAACAAAAACTAATGAATTGTTTAGAAAGATTAGATCAAACATTCTTAACTCAGTTTTCAGGTGATCAGCAACTTTTAAATACGATGATCATGCATATGTATCCATTGTTAAGAAGATTATATTTTAATTTAAAGCTTACGAATCCATTAATAGATGATGTTTATAGTAGGTATTCGGACGTGTTTATGATTGCTTTAAATTTCTCTGAAATGATAAAGGAAATATGGGGGTTCGAACTTTCTAGTGACGAAATGGGTTATATTACAATGCATTTAGCAGCTCACGTGGAAAGGGAGAAGCAAAAACAATTAAGCTCCTACAAAGAAATTCTACTATCTTACGGATTAGGAGCAGGGTCGGCTGATTTAATGAAAATGAAACTTGAGACACTTTTCCAAGGGGCAAAAATTGATGTCGTTTTGTATAGTGAGCTTCAATCATTAAATTTAGAAGATTATGACTTATTAGTTTCATCGACTTCGATTCCATTTGACAATATTTCGATTCCGTATATTCAAGTAGCACCAATACTAACTGAAACGGATGTCCAAAGAATTCGTCGTACGCTTACTAGATACCCGGCTAATAAAGTTAAAGAAGATGTACCAACACTTTTATCTTTATTTCATACAGATTTGTTTTATATAGAAGAAAGCAAAGAGTCGTTTGACTACAAAGCCTTTATTAAAGAAAAGGCAAAAAGCGTTGTTGAACTAGGATTTGCAGCACCTAACTATCCAGCTTTAGTTGTCGACCGTGAAGAAAAAATATCGACGATACTGCAAAATGGAATTGCTGCGCCACATGCATTAAAAATGGTTGCGATTCAGGATTCAATCAGTGTGGTGATTTTTAAAAATCCGCCAACAATCGATGGGAAAGTTGTACAAATCTTATTTTTAATTAATCTTCGTGCCGGAGACTTGTTTTTACACAAAGAGTTAAGTCGATTATTTTTACATTTAATGGACCACCCCGAGACGAAGCAGAAAGTATTAAAATCAAATAATTTTAACGATTTTCAATATGAAATTTCAAAGATCCTGTTTCAATATGGTTCGTAGCAGTTTAGCGATCATTCTAACAAACAAAATTAGTAGGATGATCGCTAATAGAAACGAATCAACTTCATGCTATCATTTGTCCTTTTTAGATAATCTTGAAAACGGTTACTTATTAAAAAAAGATGTTCTTCGATTAGAAAATTAATTAAATAAATTACTTTGGAGGAAGATAAATGAAAAGAAATAAATGGTTTTTAGGTAGAGCACTTCCAGCTTCTGTACTAGCAGCATCAATGTTTGCAGGTACTTTTAATAGTGTAGTAGTTAATGCTGCTCCTACTATTTCAACTCAATCTACTGTAGCTACTATTTCAACTGGTACTAAGATTTATATGACAACGACACAGATCACTCATGCAAAACCAGCTAATTTAGATACAACGAAGCCAGTAAAATGGACAACATCTGATCCATATGTTGCATATGTTGATATGATTGGAAACGCAAAAGGTGATTATAGCGGAAAGATTTTAGGGGTATCTGGTGGTACAGCAAGAATCACTGGTACTGGAGTAGATACGAGTGGTAATGCAACAACTGTGAATATTACCGTTACTGTAAGTGAGACACAGTCATCTACTAATCTTGAAAAGGTAGTTTACTATTATAACGCTGGAGATTCAAATATTCCGGCTGCTCTAAAAGATTCAAAATGGGAAACAACAAATATTCCTACTGCACCATCAGGAGCTAAATTCCCATCTAAGAGCTATGTTGGCTATGTAAATGGAGAAAGTGGCGTAAAATGGTTGGTTTCAAAGGATACTTTAATCAAGTCAAACGATAAAATTATTCTTGGTGATGAAAAAGCTCATGGAGTAATTACTGGTATCGTATCTGATGCAATTACACTTTATGATCCAAACTTAGCACCAGCAGATCAAATTCAGTATCTACAAGGAGGAAGATATATTCCTCAAACTGGTGAATCTTCAGGTTCTGGTACTAATAATTCTGGTGCGGCTGCAACTTTTAACGCCAAAGAAGTGATTACCAACATTATGCCTGATGGTAATAATGGACTTTGGGTTCTAGGTGAAAAAGGTAATGCAACGCATATCGTTAGAAAACAAATGTCACTAATGGGTAAATCTTTACTACAAACAGAGGTTTCTAGAAACTATACGGACAGATTTGGATTCCAATCAGGTAGTATGTCTTTCTCTTCTACAGCGGACATGGTAAAAGCACTTATGACAGCTGATAAAGACGCTGCTAGAGCAACGGGTGATACAGACAATGATGGTCTTTGGACGACAATGTATGCTTCTGGCGAAATCTGGAGATATAACTACATGAAGGAAAACTTCGGAGCATCTGATGAAAGAACAAAAGATGCAAAAGCATCTGCTATTCGTGCAGTTGAATCAATTGTAACTCTTGGTTATATATCAGGTACACAATTAAAAGTTACATCTAAAAACAATGTAAACGACTATGTGTATGTTGTTAACTCTTACGGTGGAAACGTATCAACGATCGATGAAGCAAAAACGTGGCTTGCAGAGAACGAAGGAAAGCCAGTTTACGTTGATGAAAATGGTAAGTATACATTAGATCACACAAAAAAACCTGCTTCATCTGGTTTCTTTGCTAGATCGTACAAGGTTAAAACAAGTAATAACGGCGCTACAGTTCCAGAAGCAGAGACTTGGGATAATGCATGGATTAAAAAGAAGGCAGGACAAACTACAGATATAAATGGAGATACAGTTTACTATAACGTGCCAGGAACTTTCAAAAATGGAACTAATAATGCTCTTAAAGCTTATGACACAGTTGCAGTACCTCCACGTTTAACAGAAATATTTGCAGACCAAAATGAAGGTTTTGATGATGATACAAAAGCATTAGACTCAAATAAAGTTGTTTACAAAGCAACAACATCTACAGATGAATTAGTAGGTCATTATTTTACACTTGATCTAGCATATAAAGCATTTAAAGATGAGGATCCAGAACTAGCAGCGTTAATTAAAAATAATATGATTAATCACACAAATGCGTTAATGCTAAACAACTATTTCCAACTGACTGTTAACGGCGAGAACCCAACTGAATCTCGTTTTAATGAGGGAACGATTCGTGGAAATGGATTAAACGTTCCAAATGCTCCAACTAGATGGGCAAATTTAAACCCTGAATACCTTGATGGTAATAAGGATGCATGGGGAAGAGACGCAGACTATGAAGATGGTCCATTAAATGCACAATTACTGTTACAAGCACTTGTAGTTGCAAGAGATTTAGGTGGATATAGTGACACTGAAAGAGAAATACTAAAAGCTCAAAAAATTAATATTGCTGAACCACTTGATTATGCAAACGAGTATAAAGTAATGAATGGTGAAAAAGCGTCAACAAAGGCAAATGAGCACAATGAATTTGAAGTAAGATATCCAAAAACACACAATTCAAAATCGATGCTTGATATGACATTACAATATCTTGCAAGATACTTTGGTATTGCTGCTCATAATGGTGATGATATCGGTGTAAGCGGTGTAACTCATGAATCATATATGAATTACTCTGATGAAGAAGAAGAAGCTTTAGCATACTACACATTATCTCATCATGCAGATAAGTTTAACGGTGACGAAATCTTAGAAGGTATGAACCAATGGTGGACAAACGAAAAGAGAGAGAAAAATCCATTCATGACAACTTTCTACGCAGCTTCACTAGGTGCATTGAAAGCAAAAGGAATTGATATCGGAAATGCACAAGTTGATCTTGCAGGTTCAGAATGGCAAATGACACGTATTCCTAATAATTTCATGAACTGGGATGTTCTTTCTGCAAACAGAAATGACGTAACACATGTAGCACCAAATCTTATGGCTGACCAATTAATTCCACGTGATGAAGTAATGATGTCTAAATACAATACAAACATTTTCGGAACGATGGATCGTAGAACAATTGACTCTGGTAACAGCAGAACAATGGAATCTTCAACTGTAATCTCAATGCCTTACTGGATCACTCAAAACCCTGAAGATGCTGCTAATGTAGAAGAGTTAGGATCAAAAGTTACTGCACCAGTAAACAATGGTACAGAAAGCTTAAGTTATCCAACGAACATTGCAAAGATGAATCCTCATGCGAAATATAATGAAGATTCACATACATTTACCATTAATGTGGGTGACTCGGTTAAGCTTGATGCAAAAACAACGGGCTATGTTAGAAATGTGTCTTGGGCAACGAATGCTTGGGATCAAGCAGGATACAGCAATGGACTACCTTCTCAAATCAATGCTGAATCAAATGTTTCTCAAGTTATCGACCTAAGAAATCTAGCAACTTATGGTGATGAAGGTAACGTAAAGCCAACCGACTTAAGTGTAAATGGCGAGTACTATGGTTCATACGCAACTGCGTTAAAACCAGGAACTTGTACAGTTTCGGCATATGTGATCGACGGATTCTTTAGAACACCGAAAAAAATCACTTACACAATCAAAGTTGTTGATCCAATGAAGTCAGCTGAAAAAATTGCTCCTACTGAGCTTGACAAGAACTCATTTGCATACCCAACTTGGTTAAAAGATGCAATGGCTGAAAAAGGATTGAATACAGACGGAAACAAATTTGTAGAAGTTAGTTACGAATCATCTTCACCAGACGATGTTGCTGTTGATGCAGATGGAAAAGTAACGTACAACACTGATAAACCAGCTAACATCACTGCAACGATTGTATACTCTGGAATGACATTGAACGGAGATCCACAATTTGCAAATGATAGCCACGTGATGACTTTTGTACGCACAGTATCTAAAGATGCAAAACAAACAGTATCATTTGATTCACAAGGTGGATCTGCAGTTGATCCAGTAACTGCAACATACAATGAAGCGATTACATCTCCAACACCAACAAAAACAGGATATACATTCCTTGGTTGGTATAAAGATGCTTCATGTACACAAGCATGGAACTTTGCAAACGATAAAGTAACAGCATCTACTACTCTTTATGCAAAATGGGGTATTAACAAATACACAGTTACATTTAACAGTAAAGGTGGATCTAATGTAGCTACTATAACAGGAAACTATGATTCTATCATTGCGAAACCAGCTAACCCAACGAAAAAAGGATTTAACTTCGTTGGATGGTACAAAGATGCAGGACTTAAAACTGCATGGAACTTTGTTACTGATAAAGTAACAGCAAATACAACACTTTACGCAAAATGGACTGTTGCTACACCAACAGGATTAAAAGCAACGAAAGCAAGTACTACTTCAATTAAAGTAAATTGGACTGGATTAAGTGGTGTTTCTGGTTATGAAATCGTTCGTGCTACAAAAAGCGATTTCTCTGATCAAACAACAAAAACAACTACAACTGGAGCATTTACTTCAACAGGTTTAGTTAAAGGTAAAACGTACTACTTTAAAGTTCGTGCTTTCACTCTTGATGGAAAAGTTAAAGTTTACGGTAGTTACACTACTGTTATTAAATTCAAGTTTTAAATCTTAAATCTAAAATAGAAATAAATTCTAAAAGGGATCTTGGTATATGGGGAATTACTGATTTACCAAGATCCTAATTCCTTAGAGAGGGGATAACGAAATGAACAGCAGCTTTTTTGAAAAAAAATTCTTACCGATCGCTTCGAAAATAGGTAATCAAAGACACTTACTTGCTTTGCGTGACGGTATTATGTTTGCCATGCCACTAATGATCATTGGTTCATTTTTCATTATCGTAGCTTGGTTAGAAGCAGATTGGTATCAAAACTTCATGTCAAAAGTATTTGGCGAAAATTGGAATGCTTTTGGAGATATCGTTTATAACGGTTCAATGGGGATTATCGCATTAGTCGCAGTATTTGGCGTAGCGTATTCCTTAGCAAGTAGTTATAAGGTCGATAAAAAGAATATTGATGGAGTTCCAGCTGGGGTATTAGCATTAGCAAGTTATTTAATTGTTAATATTATGAGCACTTTCAAAGATGGTAAGGAAACAGTATCTGCATGGTCACCTGATCTTTTTGGTGCTCAATACTTGTTTGTTGGATTAATCATTGCAATTATTACTGCTGAAATTTATCGTTACTTCTTACAAAAGAAGATCATCATCACTTTACCAGATACTGTGCCGCCAACAGTTTCACGTTCATTTACGGCTCTTATTCCTGGCTTTGTGATTATCCTTTTCTTCTTACTAGTTCGATACGGATTTAGTCATACTGGTTGGGGAGATTTTGCAACGTTTGTTCATAAAGTTGTGACACAGCCATTTACGATTTTAGGTTCAACTTATGTTGGTACACTTGTCGCATGTTTAATGGAACACCTTTTATGGAGTTTTGGTATCCACGGTTCATCAATCATCACGTCTGTTATGGAACCAATTTGGATTACAAATGCAGATGCAAACTTAGAAGCACTTAAAGCAGGTAAAACGTTACCACATATCATTACGTATACATTCTATGAGAATGGAATTTGGATGGGTGGTTCTGGTGCTACTTTACCAGTTGCAATCTATATGACATTTTTAGCGAAGTCAAAACTTCTTAAGAAGGTAGGACGTCTAGCAATTGGGCCATCTATCTTTAACGTTAATGAGCCAATTATGTTTGGTGTTCCGATTGTTTTAAATCCATTTTTGATGATTCCTTATATTCTAGCTCCAGTAGCAGTATTAACAGTAACGTACTTTGGTACGGCAATGGGAATTTTCCCACATACAACTGGAACAATCATCCCATGGACTACCCCATATTTCATAAGTGGTTATCTAATGACGGGTGGTAAGATTATGGGGGTAGTCATGCAATTGGTAGCTTTTGCAGTGGCTTCGATCATTTGGTTCCCATTCATTCGAATTTGGGATAAGAAAAATTTAGAAATGGAGAAAGCTAGTAAATAATTCTCCCAAGCAAATAGATGGATAATTGATTAGAAGAAGGGACTTAAACTTATGGAAAATCGACAAAAAATTATAACTTCGTTTCGATTAAAAAGAATCGGTGCCTTTGTCATTGATGCAATAATTGTTTCAATCATCTTGTCAATTGTGTATCGAATCACGGGACTTCCAAACTTTCCAGGAGTTCTAGCAAATATGATTGAGCTTCAAAAATCAACTGCTAGTCAAGAAGCAGCTGTAAAGGTAATGGCTCTTTTTAATGAAGCATTTCTCCAATCGCTTATAATCTATTTTTGTTATGACGTCTTAACAACCTTATTGTTAAGAGGATCGACAATTGGAAAGAAGATCTTTCGATTGAAGTTAACACGCATTAATAATAAAAAGGGAATACTTCCTTATGTATTACTAGTGATTGTTAGAAGTTTCTTTAAATTTTTGACGATGTTTATTTTTCAAGGTCTTCCGTTCTTTTTATCAGTTATTAGTATGTTTGCTAATAAAAAATCATTAGCTGTTCACGATCGAATCGGTCGATTTGTCGTTATAAATAAGAATGAAATATAAAAAACTTACTAAAGAAAGAGGAAATCATCATGAATATCTTACTTTGCTGCGCTGCAGGCATGTCAACAAGTCTAATCGTTTCTAAAATGGAAAAAGTTGCTGAATCAAAAGGGATTTCAGCACGCATTTGGGCAGTTTCTGAATCAGTTGTTCGCTCAGAAATCGATGAAGCTGATGTGTTATTGTTAGGTCCACAAGTACGTTTCCTTTTAGAAGAAATGGAAGAAATCTGTGAAGAGAAAAACATTCCAGTTGAAGTAATTAATATGATGAATTACGGCATGTGTGATGGTGAAGCGATCCTAGAGCAAGCTATCAATTTAATTGAAAATAAGTAGTAATTGTTGAGAAATGACTTTTCTGATCTTTGCTCAAGAAAAATATGATGAATACCTCAAAGGTTTATAACTTTGAAAATTAATAACCGTGGGGTTATGACGATAAAAAATTTTTATTAATAAAGAGAGGAGGTCAGTTTCATGGTAAAAAATGAAACGGAAATTTTTACACTGATTCTTCATGGGGGAAATGGTCGAAGTGCTGCAATGGAAGCGATTCAAGCAGCAAAAAAACAAGACTTCGATTTAGCTCGCAAGAAATTGAAAGAATCAGGTGATGCATTAAACGAGGCACACCATATCCAAACAACGCTTATTCAATCAGAGATTGGTGGCACTCCAACGGAGATTTCACTTTTAATGATTCATGCTCAAGATCACTTAATGAATGCAATGACTGTAAAAGACTTGGCAAAAGAGTTCGTTGACATGTATGAAAGGGGCCTAAAGTAATGTCAAAGAAATTTAAAATCGTTACAATAGGTGGGGGCTCAAGTTATACGCCAGAATTGGTTGAGGGAATTATTAAGCGCTATGAACAAATCCCAGTAACTGAGCTGTGGCTTGTTGATGTCGAAGCTGGACGCGAAAAATTAGAAACAGTTGGTGCACTAGCAAAACGTATGGTCAAAAAAGCAGGAGTACCAATGGAGATTCATCTTTCATATGATCGTCGAGAGGCCCTAAAAGATGCTGATTTTGTTACAACACAGCTTCGTGTTGGACAACTAGCTGCACGCGCACTTGATGAAAGAATTCCACTTAAACATGGCGTAATCGGACAAGAAACAAATGGTGCAGGCGGTTTGTTTAAAGCCTTACGTACAATTCCTGTTATTTTGGATATTTGTAAAGAAGTTGAGGAGCTATGTCCAAATGCTTGGATCCTTAACTTTACAAACCCTGCAGGTATGGTTACAGAAGCAGCATTAAGATATTCAAATATTAAGAGATTCATTGGTCTTTGCAATATACCGATCGGAATGGAAATGGGTGTTGCAAAACTATTAAACGTAGATCATTCACGTGTACGTATTGATTTTGCAGGTCTAAATCATATGGTATATGGTACAGAGGTTTATTTAGACGGAGTTAGTGTAAAAGAGCAAGTACTTGAAATGATTATGGATCCTGCTAATGCTAGTTTTGTAAAAAATATAGATGCTGAAGAATGGGCACCTGAATTCCTAAAAGCAGTCAATGTCATTCCTTGTTCTTATCATCATTACTATTACAAAACATCTGAAATGCTTGAAAGAGCATTAAAAGATTTTGAATCGAATGAAACGCGTGCAGAAGTCGTACAAAAAATTGAAGCATCTCTTTTTGAAAAATATAAAGATGAAGCGCTAGATATAAAACCACCTGAGTTAGAAAAACGTGGTGGAGCTTATTATTCTGATGCGGCTTGTCGTTTAATTTCATCTATTTATAATGATACGAGAGATATCCAACCATTAAACACGATGAACAAGGGAGCTATTTCAGGCTTACCATATGACGGAGCAGTAGAAGTTAGCTGTGTCATCACAAAAGATGGTCCAATTCCACTGACAATCGGGGAATTACCAGTTCCAGTTCGAGGACTAATACAAACGATTAAATCTTTCGAACAAACAGCAATTGATGCTGCGGTAGAAGGAAGTCGCGAAAAAGCTATTCTTGCATTGACGATTAATCCGCTTGTAGCAAATGATAAAGTAGCTGTAGCGATTGTTGACGAAATGCTAGAAGCTCATAAAGAATATTTACCAAGGTTTTTTAAATAAAACAAATGTTTAGGGCAGCGAATCCATTGGGATGCTGCCTTTTTTGATTTAATAGCTTACTAGAATTTAGGAAATTTTGGGTATGTATTCGATTTGAAATCGGATACATGCTTTTTGTTTTTTAACAGGATTTATTGGAAAATAGGAAACTTGAATTAACGAAAAAAACCACAAGGAAAATAAATTCCCTTGTGGCAATGGCTTTTTTAATAGTCTCTATAATTTTTTAGCTTATTTTAGTTTTATTATTGTTGTTGTTCGCAGTACCAAGTGTACTTCTTTTCCTACCATATAAACCATACACAACAAGTCCTATAGCCATCCAGACAATAAAACGAATAAATGTAATACCTGGAAGACTAGCGATTAGATAAGCAGAAAATCCTATCCCAATTAATGGAATAATCGGTACCAATGGTGTTTTGAAACCTCTTTTTAAATCAGGACGTTTTATACGTAATACAATAATAGAAGAACAAATTAAAATAAATGCTGTTAACGTTCCGATATTAACTAATTCGGCAACTTCGTTAATTGGCGTAACACCTGCTACAAATGCCGTAATTAAACCAATTATTAAAGTAGGACGATAAGGTGTTTTATATTTAGGATGTAATTTTGTAAACCATTTTGGTAATAGACCATCTCTACTCATTGAGAACCAAATACGTGATCCAGCAAGCATAAATGAGAACAATACTGATAGAATCCCAGTAATTGCAGCGGCAGAAATGATTAACGTAATCCACTTCATACCAATATTACTAAAAGCTTTTGCTACAGGTGCTGCGTTATTAAGTGTTTCATAAGGAGCCATTCCTGTAATAATAAGTGACATTGCAACATACAAACATAAAGCGACAGCTAATGATATGATAACTGCAAGTGGTAAATCACGTTGCGGTCTTTTTGCTTCTTCAGCTGCTGTAGTTAATGTGTCATATCCGAATACAGCAAAGAATACTAGAGCTGCTCCACTCATTACGCCATGAAAACCAAAAGGCATGAATGGGTGCCAGTTAGCTGTATTAATATGAAAACTTCCAACGCCAATAACTAATAGAATAATTCCTAATTTGATGATAACCATTAATGAATTAAATTTAGAACCCATTTCAGTTCCTAATGTAAGTAAGCCCGCAATTCCAAGACTAACTAAAACGGCAATTAAGTCAACTTTGTGACCTGCTCCAGTACCAGGCGCGCCTTGAGCCCATACAGGAATATGAACTCCCATTTGTAATAAAAACTCTTGCATGTAGCCAGACCATCCAATGGCTACTACTGCAACAACTAAGGCATACTCGAGTAACAAATCCCACCCGATTAACCAAGCTGTACCTTCTCCTAAAACAGCATAACTGTAAGTATAGGCACTTCCGGCTACCGGTATTAATCCAGCAAACTCTGCATAACACAATGCTGCTGCTGCGCTAGCTAAACCAGCAATAATAAACGATAAGAGAACTGCCGGACCAGCATGTTCAGCCGCTGCTACACCGGTTAATACGAAAATACCTACACCTATGATCCCGCCTAAACCAATGGCAGTCAGTTGCCATAAACCTAGAACGCGGTTAAGTCCGGTATTTTTAGCCCCATCCTGTTGAAGCTGTTCAATCGACTTTTTCCTGAAAAAAGCATTCATCCAAAGACTCCCCCTTTTTGTGAATAATCTGTATTTTTAGTAAATAAATACACACTGCTTAAAAGAGTGCGTAGTAACTAATCAATTTGCAACGGGAGAGTTGTATTAATTCCCAAAATTGAAAGTGGAAAGATTGTTAATTCCTCGAAATTTTCGTAAGCGTTTTCTAACGCGTATACGAAATACTTTTTAATAGACCTAGGTATTGGAAAAATTATCCTATTCTACAAAGATATTTTTTGTATTGTAACATAGTTCAATAATACTACGCAATAATAGTATGAATGTTTTAAATATTATATTTTAAGCTGCTAGAATCTGAATTTTAATTAAATTAATGAAAGTATGTGCGAAAATACATAGATTTATCAAGGGATTCTGTGACTTTTTTAGTAGACACTAATTATTCGTTCTTTCTGGTAAAAATTAAAACATAAACGATAAAATTATTTTTTTGGAATTAAAATTTGAGTATTCTGAAATAATATAAATCTGCTCAAATCAACCTAATAATCAACTCAAAAGGACAAATAAAAGGCTTATTAAAAAAAACATATCAAATATTTATGATTTTCTAAAAAATCTCCTTGAAACGCTTTTTAAAACAATAGACAATAGATATAGGAGAAGTCGTATTAAGTTTTTGGCAAGAGAAGGAAGGGGCAAGAGTTTTATGGAAACGGCGAAAAGAATTGACGAAGAAAAAGAACAAGTAAAAGCAATTACGCCACGTCAGAAGAAATTTATTTTAATGGGGATCATTGTTCTTTTAATCGTTTCTGTGGTTCTTAGCGTAGCGGTGGTAGAAATTAAAAAAAGTAAATCTAAAACATTACAGTTTATCAGTCCAACGGTAAAAAGTTTTACGAAAATTGAAACTGTGTCTGGTCGTGTAGTACAAAGCCATACTGAAACAATTTACGTTAATCCAACTAAAGGTTCTATAAATGAGATTTTTGTTAAAGAAGGAGATACTGTCACTAAAGGGCAAAAACTTTTTTCTTATGAAGATACAACTATAGCAGCTGAACTAGGACAAGCAGAAGTAAATAAGAAGCTAGCAGAAACAACTGTTACGCAGAAAAACGACCAAATTGCATCATTAGAGAAAGACATTCAAAACGCTATTTCAGCGTCAACATCAACACCTAATACAACTGATGCAAATAATACAGATAAAAATACAACAAATACAACAAATACACCAGAGATTCAATCGCTGCAAGCTGAACTTAATACTGCAAAGGATGAGCTTAATGCTGCACAGCTAAAAGTAGAGCAATATACACTTGAAGCTGAAAAGCTAAAAGCACAACAGGAATCATTAACTGTTAACAGTAATAGTGATGGAGTAGTACTTAATTTGAACAAAAGTATCGGTCAAGGCTATAAAGCCACAGATAAACAACAAATCTCAATTATGCAAATCGCTTCAAACGAACCTTTTCAAATTGAAGGAAAGCTAACAGAAGAAGAGAAAGCAAAAGTTGAGCCAGGACAAGCAATTAAAGTCACTTCAAAGGTTGTTGCCGATAAGAACTGGAAAGGAAGCATTTCAGAGGTAAGTAACTATCCTATGAATGAGCAATCCACCAACCAAGATAAAAATTCCAAAAAAGAAGCTATACCATATTACACTTTTAGAGCAACGCTAGATTCACAAGAGAATCTATATCCTGGCTACGAAACAAATCTTGAAGTAGTAGTTCAATCAAAGGATTTGATAGCAATACCTGAGACGAGCGTTAAAGGATCAGGAAAATCAAAATATGTGTATGTACTTAAAAAAGGAACTATTTATAAACAAAATGTAAAAACTGGCCAAAAACAAGGGAATTATATTGCCATTCTTAAAGGGGTAAAGGAAGGGGATAAAGTAGGGAAAAATCCTTCCTGGACTGTCCGCCCTGGAACTAAAATTGATTTAGAAAAGTAATAGAATAGACGATTACTATAGATTATTCATTTTACTATAGTAATCGTCTATTTATTTTCTCAGATTGTTGAAAGGAGCTAGCAATCAGTTTGAATATCAAGCTTTTAGTACTTTGCAACTCAAAGAGAGAGCCCGTTATAAGCTCTCTCTTTATTAATTATAAAAGCGTTTTCAAAATTATGGATTAAGCATTTATTTTTTGTGGAGGTAAGGGAACAGCGCGTAGTTCGGTTGCTTCTTCTTTAATAGAAAATAGATAAGCGATCAATCCTAATAGAGCTGTAATGATTAACATAATAATTGAGGTAGTGAAATTGCCTCCTGATGAATCACGTAACCAGCCCATGATATAGCTAGAAAAGCCACCCATTAGGTTTGTAAATCCGATTAAGCCTGCTGCACGTCCTGCCGTCTCTTGTGTTGAATATTTTACTAAAAACATATTACTAAGATGGAAGACGCCACCTTGACATCCCATAGCAAGTCCCATGCATAACCCTGCTAATACTGGGTTTGGAACAAGAACTGCTATTGTTAAAAATATAGCAGTTAGTGAAAATAATATGGATGCCATTAAGCTTGGGCGTCTTGTTTTATCGGCAAGAAAACCACATGCGAGAACAAATCCAAGTGCAAATAACCATGATAAAGAAGTAATGCTTGTCATACCTTCACGATCAAAACCTTTTGCCTCGATCAAGTATGTTGGCAACCAAATACTTATTCCAAAGAATAGGAAAGAACAGACTAGCATACCAAACCATACAATCCAAAAACGATAATCTTGAATAAAGTTTTTATTCCCAGTGGAGCTACTTACTTGATGTTCTATTGGTTCTACTGGACGGTGAATTAGAGCCAACTCTTCCTTGCTAACCCATGGATGGTCCTCAGGTTTATTTCTAGTAAGAAAAATAAACATTGGGATATTGATTAAAAAGTTAAATCCAGCGAGCAAAAAGAAAGCAGCTTGCCAATGAAGTGATGAGATAACAAGTACTAATATGACTGCCCCAATTGCTGGTCCTAAATAGTTACCTGTAAGCCAAGAAGCTTGAGCTCGCCCTAGCTCTCGTTTGTTGAACCAAGCAGAAATAAATTTCCCTGAAACAGGAATCATCATCCCTTCCCCAAATCCAAGAATAATACGACTTATAATAAATGCTTCATATGTAGTGGAGAGACCAGATGAAAACATAGTAAGAGACCAAACAAATAATCCAGCTATAGCTGTTTTTCTCGCACCAAATTTATCAATAATGAATCCCCAAAATAGATTCGAAATTCCATAAGCGATTGTAAAAACAAATGAAAGAAGACCAATTTTTGCATTTTTGTCAATGCCAGTCATTCCGAGTGCTTTCAAAAACTCTGGATCTGTTTGTATGACAGAAATGCCAACTTTATCAATTTGTCCGAAGAACCAAAAGAAAAAGATTGGTAAAGCAATTAAAATCCATCTTTTTTGTCTATGTAGCATTAAAATTCTCTCTCCTTTTTAAATCAAGTAATTGCGTTTAAAATTTGGAAGGAAAAAGCAGAAACTACGTTTACCTAATAGACATGAAGATCAAAAAATATGTTTTGATACTTCACGCTTTAATTTTGCATTAAATTGTTCGATTCACTCCTTTCAAAAAAATGTAAATGTTTTAAATATAAAACACTGTTTCGTATTTTAACAATGAAACTCTTTTAAAGATAAAATAATTAGAAAAGTTTGTCAATTGTGATTTTACAGAAAAATTTTCCAGTTTTTATTTTCTATTTCACTGATCTAATATTTGTCTTTCCACAAAAAAATAGAGTTATTGACATTAAATTCTGACAAATCTATAATTCAAGTTGAAAAACATGTTTTTTATATGAAACACTATGTATTATTCAGTTTAGTAGACTTTGAGTAAAGAAAATAGAGTGGAGGTACTGTGGATGCCAATTAGTCATTTAAAAGAGTTATCGATTCACTATCAAGAATCTGGTGAAGGACAAGCCCTTGTAATTTTACATGGTTTGGGAAACAATTCTCAGTCATGGAAGCATCAATTAAATGAATTGAAGGAACATTATAGAGTAATCGTTTGGGATGCTCCAGGTTATGGTGGAAGTTCCGATCTAAAAGAGGAGTTTCGGGATTTTTCCGAGTTTGCAAATGTACTTAAAGAGTTTTTGGATAGTCTAGGGCTAAATTCTATCTATTTACTAGGTCATTCAATGGGATCGGCAATTGCAATTGATTTTGCGAGTCGTTTTCCACATATGGTCGATGCGTTAATTATTTCAGATGCAACACGTGGAGCAGCTGGATTAAGTAGAGAAGAAAACGAGACAAAACTTCAAAATAGATTAAACTCCATTGAAAATCTACATCCAAGTGAACTAGCCAGAAAAAGAGTAAAAGCATTACTTGCGCCAAATGCATCAGCTGAGGTTATAAAAGAGGCTGAGCGTATAATGTCACAAGTACGTCTATCTGGTTATCGTTCTGTTTCCTACTCTTTATCAAACTTAAACCAAATGGAGATTCTGTCTTCAATATCTGTACCAACACTTGTTATGTGCGGGGAGTTAGATCAAGTAACTCCAGTAAGTGAATCACAAATATTTCACGAGTTGATTCCAAATTCGGAATTTGTTATCGTTCCAAATACTGGGCATTTATGTTATCAAGAAGATCCTAAAATATTTAATCAATCCGTGTTAAACTTTTTAAAGAAACAATCGATAAGTCAAAAGTAGAATTGAATCTATGTATTAGGAGAGGTTTGCTCGATGGATAATGTAGAAAAAGAAAAATATAGCGCCAATTCTTTAGTTAGAGGACTAGAAATTATTAAGCTTTTTAATGAGGAACATCCTAGTTTGTCACTTTCAGAGATTGCAAAAAAGTTAGGGGTAAGCAGAACAGTACCTTATCGATTACTTTATACACTGCAGTCGATTGGATACTTAACACAGGATGAAAATACGAAACAATATTCGTTAACTCCTAAAGTTCTTGAATTAGGTTTTAGTTATATAAATAGCTTGAAAATACCTGAAATTGCACAACCTTATATGGAATCATTACGTGATGAAATAGGTGCCTCTTGTCATTTGTCAATTTTAGATGGACATGAGGTAGTTTATGTAGGGAGTGCTCCGGTAAGAGGAGTATCAGCAGTCAATGTCAATATTGGTTTAAGACTACCAGCTCATGCAACTGCAAATGGAAAGCTACTTCTTGCATACGAGCCAAAGGATAGTCTTATGCAGCTGTTTCAAGTTACAAATTTAACACCATATACAGATAAGACATTGACGACTCCTGGCGAGTTTATGGACCAATTAGAAAAAATACGTCAAAATGGCTACTCTATGACTAGTGGAGAGTTCCATCAAGGTATTCATTCGATTGCTGCCCCAATATACGGTAGAACTGGAAAGGTATTAGCAGCACTGAATATCGTAGCAACTGAATTATCTTATCAGGAAGATTTCATGAATAAAGTTGCATTGCCTAAACTTCTAGATGTCTCTGTTTTACTATCAAACTATATGGGTTACAACGGCAGAGTTTCAACAAAATAAAATAGTGCAAGTTAAAAATATGGGTTCCATACTAAAGGAATCCATATTTTTTTTGCAAAAAAAACTAGTTATAAACCTTGAAAATACAATGATTTTTTATATTTAACTTTTATGACATATCGAAATTTTCTAAAAACTATGTTGACACAAAGAATAATCCGTCCTAGAATTATTTTATAGATAAAACACTGTTTTGTATATAAAACGAATTCATGGTTAAATACAAAACATTTTGATTAAAAAAAGAACAACAATACAGGGAGGATTTTTAAAATGACAAATGAAACTTTTTCAGTTAAAGAATTTGAAAAAAAATACGTGGCTCGCTTAGAAGACCGTACGCTAGATTGGAATGTATTAAAGTTTCAAGAGGAAATTGATCCGAGATATAAGCGTGCTCAAATGCGTTATATTGGACGCGGTGCGACAGCGAATAATGATTCAAATGTAATTACAGCAGAACATTTTACATTAAGTACAATGGTTCTACCTCCTGGCTGTATTGGACCTTTACATCTACACGATGATGTAGAAGAAGTATTTTTTATTCTTGAGGGAGAAGTTACTGCTTTAATTCAAGAGGTTGATAAAGATGAAGTACATGAAATTAAATTAAATGCTAGAGATTGTATCAGTTCTCCTCCTGGTGTTCATCGAGGCATTCGAAATGATGGAGATACTGAAGCACGTATGTTAGTTATGCTTGGCGCAGTGAAACCAAACCTTCCAACTTATCCAGAGGGTAGCGCGCTTGAAGAACTTCGTAAACAACGTGCTAAAGAAAGAGAAGCAATCATCAAAGGTTAATTGAAAAAATTGAAAAAGGGTCAGCTGCATATTTTGAATAAATTGCAGCTGCCTTTTTCAATAGAGTTAATAAAAGAAAGCGCTTTATATTGATAAATGGGAGGGATTGTTGATGCTAGGAATTACTCATTTAAGACATATAAGTTTGATCACTCCAAACTTTGACGAACAAGTGAATTTTTACGAAAAGGTTTGGGGGTTAGATCGTGTAATTGGTTCAGATGACAATGATATTGCATATTTTCGAGGGGCAGGTCCAGAACATCATATACTAAGCCTTCGAAAAGGGGATAAATGCGGTTTACATCATATCGCATTTGGAATGGTTGATAAAAATGCAGTGGATCGTGCAGCAGAAATCTTACATTCAAAAGGTGTACATATTGTTGAAGAGCCAGGTTATTTGGATGAAGCCGGTGGAGGATATGGACTTCGATTTGTTGATCCAGAAAACCGTGTAATTGAACTTTCCGCTTGGGTAGAGGTTCAAACATCTATTTGGACTAATAAAAACGTTGATCCCGTGAAATTAAACCATGTAGTTATGAACACAAAAGATTTAGATATGATTGTGGAGTTTTATACAGATGTGCTTGGATTCAAAGTGACGGATTGGAGTGAGCACCAAATGTCCTTCTTAAGGTGCAATCGAAAACATCACTCGATTGCATTTAATCAAGATGTACACGCTTCGGTTAATCATATTGCTTATGAGGTTGATTCGGTGGATGAGCTGATGCGAGGCATTAGTAATGTTAGGAAGGCTGGACTAAGTGAGTTATGGGGTCCGGGTCGCCACGGTCCTGGTAATAATATCTTTTGTTATTTTCAAGATCTTGGTGGATTTGTCATGGAATATACATGTTATCTTGAAACAATTGAAGATGAGGCCGAATGGAGAGCGCGAGTTTGGAAACGCGTGCCACATCTAATGGATCAATGGGGAATTGCTGGCCCACCAAAACCAGAAGCTCGTAAAGCTATGGGCGGTGAGCCGGATACTGGCTGGGTAGATACAACGGTTAAAGTGCGATAAAAAGTTTAAATAAAAATGCTTTAAGTAAGACGAACCATGAAAGCTTTAATAAGGGGTGACGGGATGGATCTTGGGTTAAAGGGAAAAGTTGCAGTAATTATGGGTGGCACCTCTGGTGTTGGACTGAAGACAGCTGAATTATTTTTAGGTGAAGGTGCTAAAGTAGCGATTTGCGGAAGAAGCAAAGAGCGTGCAGATAAAGCATTAAAGCATTTACTATCATATGGCAAAAGCGAAGATCTATTTGCTGCGACCTGTGATGTTACATCAAAAGAGGAAGTTAACTCGTTTATTCAACAAACAGCAG
This sequence comes from Gottfriedia acidiceleris, assembly GCF_050457485.1. Taxonomy (GTDB): domain Bacteria; phylum Bacillota; class Bacilli; order Bacillales; family Bacillaceae_G; genus Gottfriedia; species Gottfriedia acidiceleris_D. Next base: position 455,366 of record NZ_JBCMJM010000003.1, on the reverse strand, counting down.
AAAAATTTGGTGGAATTGATACGTTAGTGAATGCAGCTGGTCAAAGTGTTATGGGGCATTTTTTCGATATAACTGATGAACAGTGGCAGGAACAAATTCAGTTAAAGTATTTCGCAATTATTTATGCAGTTCGTGCAACTCATCCTTATCTAGTAAAAAGAGGAGGGGGACGAATTATTAATATAAATGCAACTCTAGCAAAAGAACCTGAGCGTCATATGGTAGCAACAGCAGCGACACGTGCAGGACTTTTAAATTTAAGCAAAACTTTGTCTCAAGAATTAGCATCCGACAATATTTTAGTAAATTCAGTAAGTCTTGGATTAATTCGAACCGACCAATGGGAACGTAGAAGATTGAAAAATGCTCCTAATATGGATCCTGAAGAATATTATAGAGATCTTGCGATAAAAAGAAATATTCCACTAGGTCGTGTAGGGGAAGCAGAAGAAGTTGCTAGTGTAATTGTTTTTCTTGCTTCAGACAAAGCGAGTTATGTAGCTGGTTCTACAATTGAAACTGCAGGTGCAATCGGTAAAGCACTTTAAATAAATTATTAGATAAAGGTAGGATACCAAGATGAAAAATCAAGAAGAGATTGTATTTACTACTGCGGATGCTGTCGTAAAAGAGTTAGTTCAAGCAGGCGTAGAAGTCGCTTTTGGAATTGTAAGTATTCACAATATGCCCATCTATGACGCGATTTTAAGGGATGGAAGTATCAAACTAATCTGTTCACGTGGCGAAAGTGGAGCAGTAAATATGGCTGATGGTTATGCACGTGCGACAGGGAAATTAGGTGTTGTTATTACTAGTACAGGGACAGGAGCTGGAAACGCTGCTGGTTCATTAGTAGAAGCATGGGCAGCGGGAGTTCCACTACTTCATCTGACTGGAGAAGTAGCATCACCTTATCTTGGTACAGGTAAAGGGTACATACATGAATGCAAAGACCAGCTTTCAATGATGAGTGGTGCTTGTAAAAATGCTGTAAGACTTAGAAGACCAGAACAAACGGCTGGTGTAGTAAGAAAAGCAATTGAAGAAGCATTAACTGCTCCAACAGGACCAGTTAGTTTAGAAATTCCAATCGACTTTCAATCAGCTATTATCGAGGATGTTTCAATCGATAAGGTACAGGTAGATGTTTTTAAACCGCAACTAACTACTGTTATACCAGAAACTGCAATTTCAAAAATTTTGGAAGCACGTCGTCCAGTTATTTGGGCTGGAGGTGGCGTTATTTCTGCCAATGCCTCAAAAGAATTAACAAATTTAGCAGAAATTCTCGGAGCTGCTGTCATCACAAGTCAATCCGGAAAAGGCTCGATACCAGAAAATCATGAGCAATGTATCGGTCATTTTGCAGCCAATGAGTCTACAAAAGAGTTTTTGAGAAATGCAGATTTAATGATTAGTGTAGGTGTACGATTCCGAGGAAATGAAACTTCTAACTGGAAAGTACCTGTCCCAGAAGAACATATTTCGATTGATGCAGATTTTAATGCAATTAATCGTAATTATAAAGCAACAGTTGGCTTAGTCGGAGATGCTAAAGATATCTTATCGGCTCTAATAAATAAAATCGATGAAAAATCTGTTTCGGTTTTACCTTCTTATATAGAAGAAGTACGTGCATTAAGAAATGAAGTACGAGGACAGCTTCGCAAAACACTTGGTCCATTTGAGCAATTTGTAGATGGAATGAGAGAGGTTTTACCGAGAGATACGATTTTAGTTCGAGATGTGACAGTACAAGCAAATGTATGGGGTAGCAGAATATTTGACATTTACGAACCGAGAACATCTATTCACGCATCCGGTGGCGGGATCGGTCAAGGCCTTCCAACTGCTATTGGTGCACAATTGGGTTGTCCTCATCAAACGGTCGTATTAATGGCTGGAGATGGTGGATTTATGGTTAATGTAGGTGAAATGGTAACTGCAGCCGAAGAAAATTTGCCGATCGTAATTGTGTTATTTGATGATTCTGGCTATGGGGTTCTTCGTAATATTCAAGAAGCGGCATACGGACGCCAAGTAGCAGTGAATTTGTTAAGTCCAGATTTTGTAAAACTAGCTGAGTCAATGCATTTTGAAGCAGCACGTATTGGTTCAGGAGACGAGTTTGTTAATGAACTAAAAAAGGCAACTGAAAGAAGAAAGCCAACAATGATCGTTGTTGATATGGAAGCGGTTGGACCTATGGCAATACCATTTGGTGGACCTCCAGGAGCAGCTGAAAGCTTTAAGCCAAAAAAATTATAAAGGAGATTCAATATGATTTCGACATATCCAGTTGTATCAGGAAGATATCTCATAAATGGTGAATGGAAAGAAATGAATGAAACATCGAATATCATTAATCCTGCAAATAATTCGGAAGTAATCGGCAAAGTTGCATTATGTACTGAGGAAATCGTAAACGAAGCAATTAATGCTGCAGCAAATGCATTTAAACTTTGGTCACAGAGTGAGATTCAGGATCGTGTAGAAAGAATGAAAGCAGCAGCGCGGGAACTTTCTAAAATCATTGAAGAAAATGTTTCATTATTTGTTCGTGAAAATGGAAAAACACTAGTAGAAGCTAAAAAAGACTTATTACGCTGTGTGGAAGTAATGAATGGTGGAGCAGATGAACTACTTAAATGGTGGAATCCTGAATTACTTCCAGGAAATCAAAAAGTTCAAGTAAGAAGAAGAGCAAGAGGGGTTACTGCAGTCATTACTCCTTGGAATTCGCCTATGATCTTAACGTTTAAGCGAGTAATACCGGCTGTTTTAGCAGGGAATACAGTTGTCGTAAAACCGGCGACAAATTGTCCACTTACAATTATGATTTGTTTAAAAGTAGTGGCTGAATATTTTCCACCTGGTGTGATTAATATCGTAACAGGTTCAGGAAAAGTGATTGGTGACAAGCTTTGTTCTGATTCAAGAGTTCGTACAATTGCATTTGTCGGTAGTACGCAAACTGGAAAAGATATTATGAAAAAATCTTCTGGAAATCTTCAAAAAGTATATATGGAGCTTGGCGGGAATGACCCAGCAATTATTTTAGAGGATGCAAACTTAGATGACGAAGCAATTAAACGATTAAGAATGAGTATTTTAAAAGCGGCTGGCCAAGTATGTTCGGCTATTAAGCGCGTATATGTACAAGAATCTAGATATGTTGAATTAGTAAAAAAACTAAAGAAAGAATTTGAGCGTACTGTTGTAGGTGATGGTATTCAACCTGATGTAACAATGGGCCCATTAAATAATAAAGCTCAGTATGACTATGTTAACGGATTAATTGAGCGCACTGAAAAAGCAGGTGCAAATGTAATAACAGCTGGAATTCAACTGAATCCTGAAATGTGGGATCAAGGATATTACATCTTACCAACAATCGTAACAGGTGTTGATCAACAAAGTGAGATCGTTCGTTCAGAACAATTCGGACCAGTAATTCCTATTCTACCTTTTTCAACTATTGACGATGCTATCAAACTAGCAAATGATAGTGAATTTGGATTAAGGGCTTCTGTTTGGACTGAAAATGAAGAATTGGCAGTTGAAATGGCAGATCGTTTAGAAGCAGGCGCAGTTTTTCATAATAATCATACAATCTTTAGTGATTTAGCATTGGATTTTCCAGGGTTAAAAGAGAGTGGAGTTTCAAGAGAGACGAGACATTGTGGATTGGAATTCTTTGCAGATTCATACGGATTTGCAAATTAAGGATGGTGAATGCGCTTGAAACTAGGACTAATCGGCTGTGGTAATATTGGTCAATTTCTTCTTCAAGCAATAAATAAAGATGGGATGTTACCAGGTGGAAAGATTGTTTCAATTTATACGCGTTGCGAAGAATCAGCCGTTCAACTTGCTAAGAAGTTTGAAACAGATGCTTATCAAAGTGTAGAAACGCTCCTTTTTTCTGATCTAGATTTAGTCATTGAAGCTGCAACAGTTGAAGCAGCAAAGGAGTACGCTATAAAAGTTCTCGAAAGTGGAAAAGACTTATTGTTAAGCAGCATTGGGGTCATGGCTGATTCTGCTTTTGAAGAAAGAATTCGAGAGGTTTGTACAAGAAATGGTGTAAACATTTACTTACCATCAGGAGCAATCGGTGGATTGGATATTTTAAAATCAGCAAAAGCTGCGAATGGTCTAGACGATGTTTCAATTACAACTAGAAAACCACCTGGTGCATTATCGGGAGAAGTATTAGATAATGAAACAATTTTGTTTGAAGGCTCTGCAGCTGAAGCAATCAAGCTATATCCAAGAAATATTAATGTGGCAATTGTATTATCCTTAGCTGGAATCGGTGCAAACAATACGAGAGTGAAAATTATTGCTGATCCGATTGCCGTAAAAAATAGTCATACGATTGAAGCATCTGGTGCGTTCGGAAAACTTAAACTTGAAATCGAAAATGATCCAATGCCAAATAACCCTAAAACAAGTTATTTAGCAGCGCTTAGTGTTTTGGCAAATTTACAAAACAAAGATAAATATGTACAGATTGGATAAAGAGTTAAAAATATGAAGGGAGAGTGCGACGTGATTATAACAGAAAAAACTTTAGATGAATTGTCAAAAGAGCAGCTAGTAAATTACTTAAACGAAACAGTCAAACCAGATGAAGGAATCATCCCTGCATATCTTCTAGGCGACAAGGCTGTTTACGAATTAGAGCATGAAAAAGTATTTTTAAAAACATGGGTTTTTCTTGGACATGAATCTGAAATTCCAAATCCAGGGGACTTTATGACTCGTGAGCTTGCAGGATATTCAATTATAATCTCACGCGAAAGTATGGGAAAAATCAATGCATTTTACAATATGTGTACACACCGTGGCATGAAGCTGTGCCGTGCTGATAAAGGAAATAAGACGTTATTTACATGTCCATATCACGGATTTAACTTTAAAAATACAGGAGAGCTTGTCGGAGTTCCGCTTCAAAAAGATATTTATGGCGAGAGACTTGACCGATCAAAAATGGGTCTTCACCGAGTGAAGCTAGAATCATATAAAGGACTTTTATTTGGAAATTGGGACGAAAATGCAGAGCCTCTTGAAGAATTTCTCGGCGATTTTAAGTGGTATTTAGATATCGTAGTAGGACGTGCTGAGATGGAAGTAATTGGAGCTCCGCAACGATTTATTGTTAAATCAAACTGGAAGGTCGGTTCTGATAACTTTGTAGGTGATTCATACCACACGATGGTTACTCACGGTTCAATTGCAAAATTAGGCATGGTGCCAAATGCAACATATTCGAAGCGCGGTTTTCAAATTCATACTGATAACGGACACGGATTAAACCTTGGAACACCAAACCCAGACTTTGCGTTCCCTGAAGAATTGAAAGATGAGTATAAAAGTAACTTGTCAGAAGAACAATATGAAGTTCTATCAAACTTAAAAAATATGATTGGAAATGCTTTTCCAAATATGTCATTTTTAATATCTCACACAAAAATTAAGGGCGAATTAATTTCGAATACTTCAATTAGAATGTGGAGACCAATTAGTCACAATAAAATGGAAGTAATTGCATGGTTACTAGTAGAAAAAAATGCTTCTCAGGAATGGAAGAATCGATCAAGAGATTCCTTTATCTTAACGTTTAGTCCATCTGGAATTTTTGAACAGGATGATACTGAAGTATTCACAGACATAACAGAAGCAGCCCAAGGTCCAATGCCGTTTCAAAAGAATTTAACTTATAACTATACAATGGGATTACATCGTGAACCTGTCGATTTTGTCGGACCAGGGGTCGCCTATGATGATAAATTTACAGAAGCGAGTCAACGGAATTTCTACCAATACTGGCTTGAATTAATGACAAAGTAATAAAGGGGGGGAGGAAGGGAAATGAATGTTGAAAAATTATTAGCGAAATTAGAATTTGAACAGTGGTTAATTGATGAAGCAAAATTACTTGATGATATTGAATTTGATGATTGGTTTAATTTAATGCATTCGAATTTAATCTATCAAATGCCTGTACGTGTAAATAAAGAAGGAACTGAACGCCCAGACTATTCAACTGAGATGTTTACTTTTAATGATGATATTGAACTATTAAAGCTTCGAGTAGATCGATTGAAAACTGACTATGCATGGGCTGAAATTCCTCCTTCAAGAACCCGCCGTTTTGTAAGCAATGTAAGCGTAAAAGAGCTAGTTAAAGAAGAAAAAGCAGTAGTTACTAGTTATTTACTGATCTATCGTAGCCGTAGCACAGATATACACCATGATCTAATTTCAGGAGAACGTAATGACGAGTTTACATATGAAAATGGAAAATGGAAGCTTTCCAAGAGGGTATTTATTGTAGATCAAACAACAATTAACACTAGAAATCTTGCAATCTTTGTTTAATAGATGAAAGAGGAGGCTAAGTGATGTTATTAAAAGATAAAGTAGTGTTAATTACAGGAGGCGCATCTGGAATAGGAGCAGCCGTTACAAGACGTTTCATTCAAGAAGGAGCAAAGGTAAGTATTATAGGGCGCTCACTTGAAACACTAGAGCAAATGAAAGAAGAATTTAATGACAATCTCCTTATCATTCAAGGCGACGTAAGCAAATATGAAGACAATGAGCGAGCTGTAAAAGCGACTGTTGAACAGTTTGGTAAACTAGATGTATTTATTGCGAATGCAGGTGTTTTCGATGGATTTGCAAAATTTGCTGATGTGACACCTGATGCCCTATCAGATGCATATGATTATCTTTTAAATATAAACGTAAAAGGATCATTTTTTGGTGCAAAAGCAGCTTTAGAGGAATTACAAAAAACAAATGGTAATATTATTTTTACAGTATCTGGTGCAAGCTTCTACCCAGACGGTGGTGGAGTTTGGTACACGGCTAGTAAGCATGCTCAAATCGGATTAATGCGTCAGCTTGCTTTTGAACTAGCACCAACTATACGAGTAAATGCAGTAGCGCCAGGAGGGACTTTAACAGCACTAACTGTCATCCCACCTTTACGTACATTTACTAAATCTGTAGATAATGATACAAAAGCAAGCAATATAAAAAGAAGAAATCCACTTCAACTAGCCCAGATGCCTGAAGATCACGTTGCAGCATATGTACTTTTAGCATCTGATCAGTCACGTGCAATCACTGGTGAAGTCATTTCTAGTGATGGTGGATTATCGGTTCGAGGACTTGGTTAAGAAATTTTTAATTAAGCATAGGGTGTCTTAAAGGGGTGACTTTTTAGGGACACTCTCTTTTTTATTAGTACTATTTAAACTGTAAGTGGTAGTGGTTCAAATCGTATATATGATGAATTTGCAAAATCCCCCCTTATGTTCAAGAAGGGATACGGGCTTCACGTTCGAAGTTCATAGTAACCCACTGACCCTCATTTTGAAAGAATTCTAGTACTAGTTCTCGGTCAGCCGGTGGCACCTCAATCCATTTCTGCAAGGTCCGAATAATAGGTTCTTTATGTTGAAAGTAGTGGATAAAAACTTCACACTGTTCATGAATTCGTGTGGTCCAAATCTGAGATCGCTCCATCACCATTGAATAGTATGTTCGAATGAACTTACGAGCTAAGCTTTGTAAAAGAGTTTTAAACTCCTCATTGGATGCTTCTTCTAAACGTTTTATTGTCCGGATAAGAACTTCGCCAATATCTCCTTACTACATTAGCGCACTTCTTTATTCAACTAAAGTATTGCTTTAGTTGAATAAGGTTTAGACGTAGAAAGCACCCTGGATTTGCAAGGTGCTTTCTATTAAAAAACATAAATGGGCTTATCATTAATGTATAAAAATGGGTATTCTCACAGTTTGTCTATCGGTTACCAACTATCTACTAATGAATATTATGAAATGAGACTAGTTACCTAGTTAATTCTTTCATCAGATTTAAGAACTAGAAAATTCCATTGAATAATTTCCATAAGTTTTTAGTAATGAAGAGAAGAGTATTTGTATATAAAATTTCAAAAAGGGTCGTGGATATATGAATGAAGAAATTTTCGAAATAGGTGCCAATTGTCTTCTAAGGGTAGGGAACCGTTTTTTTGCAGTTGTTGAAATAGAATCAGAAGTTCCTGGAGTAGATTTAGAGGTATTTGTTATCATTCGTATTAATATGGAAACAGCAAAAAGACTTAAAAATGCCGGACTACATTTTTGTGAAATAAGAGACACTGCTCCTAGAAATGAAGATGACGTAACAGCAGAGTTCAAGTGTATCTTTATAACGAATCATCAGGCTTTCGCTCTTTTTGATGTGGAAAATGATATTGATCGAGCTGTTTTTGTACGAATTTCATTAGAAGAAGCAGAACGCGCATTAAGAAAAGGTGCAATGCGTTGTACTGTTATTGATGCAAGACATTAATTTAAAAACTATATTTTGACTTATTAAAAGACTATGTTAATAAGATAAAAAAAGGTATTTTGATTGGACTTATCCCTATCAAGTAGAAAGTAAATAAACAGGTGTTTATTAAATAACCTTAGCCCTGAACTCTAAAGGGCTAAGGTCACTTAATTTCTTCTAGAATCGTTTGTTTATATGTGCACTTTAAGAAAGAGATTTTTATCGATATATGTTTTCAAAACAGAAACAAGCCCTCGATTATTTACTTAGAATATACACCTAAATTTTGTTCTACCGTTTGAACAAGAGGTTTGTAATAGCTCACTTACATAGCCATTTCCTTATTGAACTATCTTGCCATGTAGCTTAATAAAAAATCGTCGATACAGACGATTAAGTTGTTCAACTAATGCATGCTTTAGTTTAATAAGGGTATTAGTAATAAAATCAAATTTTCACTTTTAAATATCAACAAAAAGGTATAGAATAGCCGAAAGATCAAAAAAATAGGCACTCGAAGTTAGCTTCGAGATGCCTATTTTTGTATAAAACTGAGAAACAAATTGATTAATGCCCCGCCATCATTGCAGCCTTTGCTTCTTTATCTTCATTACCTGTTGCTGGCGCCTGCTTTGGCCTTTTTAGAGTCCATGCAAGCAACCAACCTAAAACAGCGATTCCTGATGCAAGAAGGAATGTATCACTGAAAGCAGAGACTGTTGCCTCTTGGATTTGTTTCACAAATGGTAATACATCTGGTGTTATGTTACCTGATTTTACTGCCCCCAAAATGTTACCAGGTATTTTTAAAGCTTTAGTATGCTCTTCTGATCTTGATGTCAAGAAGCTCACCATCCCTGCCGCAGCAAATGACATCATAACTTGTTGAGCAGCAGAAGTCAGTGGTGTTACACGGTTAACAAGCGCTAGTGGTGCAGATTGCAATACATGCGTATTTAACGCCATCATAGAAGTTCCCATGCCTAGCCCCATGCCAATTTGGCATAAGACGAAAAATGTTTTACTACTATCTACACTTATGTTTGATAAGATGAACAATGTGCCCGCAATAATCGCGAGACCGATAATTGCCAAAGGACGAGCACCAATCTTGTCGTATAGTTTACCACTTATCGGCATCATAACACCCGATGCTAAAGCTTGTGGGAATATGACTAATCCTGCTTCAAAAGGTGATAAGCCTTTAATCGATTGTAAATAAAGTGGGACGATTAACATCATGCCAAACATGGCAATCATCATCAACCACATTGTAATTGCTCCTAAAGTAAACTTTCCTGACTTAAATACTTTTAATTCCATGATTGGGTTCGAGTGACGTAGCTCGACAATAATGAATAAAATAAGTGCAATACCACCTACTATAAGTCCGGTTAATGTACTAGTTTCGGTCCAACCTTTTGAACTTTCAGTAACACCGTAAGCCAACATAGAGAAGGCAATTGGTGCTAAAATCAAGCCTGAAATATCGAGTTTCGGAACATGTTTGCGGTCAAAATCTGGTAGGAATTTGAGTCCTAAGAGTACAGCAATAATCCCTACTGGAATATTGATTAAGAAAATCCAATGCCAAGTTTGATACTCTACAAAGTAACCAGCAAGTAGTGGTCCAAGTGCAGGTGCGAGTAACATTGGAACCCCAAGAGCCCCCATTAAAGCACCCGCTTTTTCTGGTGGTGCAATTCTGAACACCATCGCCATACCGATTGGTGCAACCATTCCACCACCTAAACCTTGTATAACTCGGTATAAGATGAGTTGGTTTGCTGTTGTTGCAAACGAACATAGCAGTGATCCTAAAGTAAAGAGGACAATGGAAACAAGGAACACCTTTTTAGCTCCTAATTGGTCCATTAACCAACCTGCTAGTGGAATAACTGCTGCAACAGCAAGTGTGTAGCCAGAGATAGTCCATGACATAGTTGAAAGTGAACTATGTAAGTCTTTTGTTAGGGAATTCATCGCAACGTTGACAACTGTACCGTCTAACATAACCATGAACATACCTGCGATTACAGCTGTTAATTGTAAAATTGCTGTCTTCATTGAAAATTCTTGTGTATTTGACATTTAGTGTTCTCCTTTTCATTTATTAACATTGTGTTCATTACTGGACTTACTGTATATTATATTTTAGATAGTGAAAAATACAATAATCAATAAAATCAAAAATGTACACAAATGAACAAACTAATTCATTTTGTTGATAATTATTAAAGATTCTAAGTGAGGGTTTTGTTATGAATGAGAAAACACAGGATAGACGCATAGCTAAAACAAATCGAATAATACGAGATGCTTTTGTCGAGTTATTAAATGAAAAGAGTTTCGAAGAAATCACTGTAAATGACTTGAGTAAAAGAGCAGATATTAATCGTGGAACTTTTTATTTACATTATCGAGACAAATTTGAGCTTCTCGAAAAGTACGAGAACGAAATCATATCAAGTATGGTGGAATACATTTCTGGCTTTAAAGATTTCTATCCAACAGATCTTATTAAGGCTGATAAAATTGAACCTCCTCTTTTCATTGTTAAACTCTTTGAATTCATTGGAGAAAATGCCACTTTTATTAAAGTTGCTCTTGGACCCCAGGCAAATCCATCTTTCCAAAACAAACTAAAAAAAGTTTTTATAGATAGAATTACCAAAAACACAGAAAATAAATTTGAAAAAGAAAAACTAGATATTCCATTTGAGTATTTACTAGTTTTTATAACATCCAACTATATTGGATGTATTCAACATTGGTTAATCACGGACATGGCGACTACGCCAGAGGAAACAGCCAAAATTCTTATCAAGTTAATGGCATTTGGTTCAAATGGAGTTTTTGGATTTTATAATATTTCCAATGAAGGAAAGCAAGTATTTTAGTGTTTGTGATTTTTCATAAACTTGCGGAAAAACCGTCACGAAAATTTAACTGATAACAAAAAAGGACTACAATAATGTAGTCTTTTCTTGTTCAACAATTGCATGCGTTAGTTGCATAAGAATTGCTTCTCAACTTCGCTAAAGTCTTCCCATAATTGAGTTTCTTGCACTTCATATTTTTCTTTTTTTAATCGTTTTACCATTGCTTCTAATGCACCTTTAAGATTAACAATTATATACTCTCTTATTTCAAAATCTGTTTTACTTCTCCAACTTGCTTGAGGCATACCAACATCAATAGTAATGTATCTAAATTTTTTACTTAAGCGTAACCTTTCAGTTCCCTCGAAATTAAAATCGGAAAACTCACCATCAACTCGAAGTATTGGTGCAATTTCGTCAATTTCATTACAATAAACTTTATTACAATGCTGAATTAATAATTTTCTCAATTGTATAAGATTGGGAGATACAGCATCAGCTGCAAATGCATCTCCCATTTCAGCCCCAAATGTAAAATATTTATTTTGCTCTTCCATTTTTCCTCCTAGTTATAAGACACTCTATATAACTAAAGCATGCGTTAGCCAACCATGAATCAATAATTCACCACAGTGAATGGAAGTTTATAACTTACTTCCATAGTAGTTGAATAGCTTAAATACTATATGATGTTTTTCTTATATCCAAAATTTCAGCTTTTGAACAATAAAAATGAAACCCATCGTGTTCATAGTCAATTATTTCAAGCTTTACCTTCTCCCATCTCCGCTCGCTAATATCTCTTATATCTAAATATATTTGGTGATAGGTTCCAGAAGATTCAAAATTGATTTTTTGTGGATCATGAAATCTAACCATAATTTTATATCTTAAATCAGTGCTTTGTATTACAAATTCAATATCAAGTACAGCTTTCTTTTCAAAATTTTCCTCAAATATTTTAAAATGAAAGTCAGTAATTAATCTAACATCCATGAAAGAAAAATCGCCTAACGTTCTTTTTACAAGATCAATTTTCATATTCATATTTCCACACCTCAAATGGTACAAAGATTAAGTAACTAATGCACTGCGTTAGTTGAACTAATCGAGTAATCTTCTATTGATAAATAGGTACACCATTGTTAATAAAATCAACATTATTATTATAAGAACCGTTACTTCATAAGGATAGTTGAAAATACTATTGATAATTATTAACAGGCTGAGAGGAAGAAAAAAACCTCCACCTACCACTTTTCCTAACAATGACTTATTTTTAATCATTTTCTCATTAAAACCGGCTAACAACCATGTTTGTTTTTTTACAGCTACTAGGTAGGACACAAGTAAAAATGCTATACCAATAATCAATAATCCGTAATCCATCAATCTACCTCCACTAATCTTTTTTCCATAATATGTAAATTCTTGAATTAATAGATATTCCCTTTAATAATTAATCCTTATTCAACTAAACTGCCATTTAGCTGAATAAGAAAAACGGTTTTTATGTATAAAACGAAAGTAACAAGAAGCCAAACCCTCCTGCGGCATTTGACTAGCTTTTATGTGTTATCAGCTATGCAAAATATTATACGTAGTTGGTTTAAACGTTTGTAGAGGGCAATACAACTATCGTATTCTCCTAATTTTTGTAAAAAATAATCCATACAAAGAGGCCTATAAAATTCCCCTTACAATGATTCAAAAGAGGGAGTTTATAGGCCTTTTATTTAAAAAAATATTAAAATTACTGTCTGCAATTTATTAAAACCAAGAACGTCTTCTACTGCTCTTTATTAAATTCCACATTTCTCTTTGATGTGAAGGATTTTTTGGATCCACATTACAATTCATTAGCCACTCACAAGCGTTCTCACGTTCTTCTTCTGTTATTGATACATTACAACATTCCGATAGTCTGTCAATCATACTACATGCACCTTCTCGGCTTTTTAAATCATTACAACGAAATGATCGACAAATATTAAAAATACGTGGAAAATGACGAGGATCACAAACTTTACCACAAAATTCTCTCATTAACCTTGGGTCAAGATTTCCCATAAAGCCACTCCTTTATTGTTTAAACCATTAACTAAAATGACATATACACAAATAACAATGTATTATATGCCGTCAAAGAAAATAAGGACAAGGCGTTTAACTAGAAATTGTAAATTAGTCACTTGTCTTATACTTTTTTAGATAATGGCTTAATGTCAATAAGGGCCAAATATAACGATAGCTATGGTAATTTATATAGAAATGGCCTGGTAATCCTCCACCTGTTGGATAGGTCAATCGTTTATCATGAATTTTTAACCAGTTTAAAATGTTTACTATTCCATCGTCAATTTCACTAGTAGGGTAATCGTTGATCGAAATAAGGGTATTGACTACCCATGACGTATGCACAATTGTCGAAAAAGAAAGTGGGATATATTTTCTTTCGATATCACTTTTACAGGACTCACCCCAGCCGCCGTCCTCGTTTTTTATTTTCAGTAGCCAGTTGTTAGCTTTTTGAATGCTAGGATGATTTGAAGGGATACCGACCGATTTCATACCAGTAATAGCGGCCCATGTTCCATAAATATATGAAATTCCCCAACGACCGTACCAGGAACCATCTTCGTGTTGATGATGGATTAACCAATTAACCCCGTCTTCAATTCTGGGATGAAGCATATTCAACTTTAATTTTGATCCTAGAAATTCGATTGTTCGACCGGTTAAATCTGCTGTAGATGGATCTACTGCGGTATCAACAAAATTTTGGATAGGGAAGATGAGTTTTAAGTACTTGCAACTGTTTTTTTCAAACGAGGCCCATCCGCCATCCTTGTTTTGCATATCAAATAACCATTTCACTCCAGCGTTCCAAGATTTTCGATAATCGTCATCTATTAAAGAGAAATCAGTTGTTGCTCTTAAGACTGCTTGTGTATCATCTACATCGGGATTTAGAGTATTGCTGTCTGAAAATCCCCATCCACCTAAACAAATCTTATGGTCCTTCTCAACTAGTGTATGTTGGAGAGGGACTAAGAAGTTTGAAGCGGACTCGATTGCCCTATCATTTATTGGTACACCTGCTTCCTGCAATGCGTAACTAGTAAGTGCTGTATCCCATATTGTTGAAGGGGAATTTTGGGTATGAAGGGAATCTTCCAATTCAAATAGGAAAGATTTTATACCTAAAACAGCATTTTGAATTACGGGTGAGGTAGATTGATAGCCTAATGAGAGAAGTGCATAAATCCCAATAAAAGTAGCGCTGGCATAACTAGATAAGGTTCCATCCCTTTCAATATTTTGAAGAATATATTGCTCGGCCTTCTTAATAGCCACTTTGGATAATGATTTAGTGAAAGGCATTTTAAAATTTGGGAATTTCCGCTTTTTGCTAAATGTATTGTTTGTAGACAAATGTTGTATAGTAGGCGTCCATTTATTTTTAATCGTAAATCTTTTATGTCCTAATATTAAAAGTGGAGCAAAGTGGAATCGAACATAGGAACTAAATTTAAAGAATGACAAAGGAAAAAACTTTGGTAAAGTCATTAAAAGTAGAGGGACTGGAAAAAACCTGGGCCATGGGTACAATTCATGTAAAGCGAGCATAAATTTTGTGGAGATGTGTACACTCTCTAATCCCCCATTTTGACGAATGAACGCTTCTGCTTTCTTCATTTTATCATCAGTAATTTCTATATAACCAGAGAACAGTAATGCAGTGTAAGCCTCTACAGTTACCGATAAATTACCTGAGTCATCATCAAAAAGCTTCCAGGCTCCACTGGCGTCTTGCTTTATTAATAAACGATTTACTAGCTTTTTAATTAGTTCTTCATCATGACATTCAATCGTTCTTAAAATAATAATCATATAGGCATCAGTCATAGGGCCGCTCTCGAAACAATATCTCCAAGAACCATCATCACTTTGATCCAATTTAATTTTATCTATTAGACTATCTATCTCAGCTCTAACTTTCTCCGATAAATCCATTTTTAATCTTCACCGCCAACTGATTGTGATCTCTATTTTTTCACGTTAAAAATTATAAATTGGCAGTAGGTAATCTTACTCGACGTTGTTGCCAATTTTTGGAGTTAAGTATAAGTGCAACTACGCCTCTGACTTCACCTAAAAGGATTGTCAATCGACCAGTTTTCTTTATATAGATATGTATATGGCCATCAATTGGGGCGGGCAACTATCTGTACAAATCTTTTGTTTAAGAAGTAACAAGTAATTAAATTATTAAATTCAGAGGTTAAGTGTAAAAAAATAAAAAGGAAGTATCTCAGAAAGCAAGAATACTAAAAAATACCCTCTATTTAAATTTCCAATATTTAGTAGTGTGGCTTTTTTCGTTTTATATAAAGAAGGTGGGGATAAAAAGTGGAAAGAGATTATTTAATTAAACCATTACTTGGCCAGCATTATCCTATGATTTCTCATGGAAAGGGTGTGTACCTATTTGATAAAGATGGTAATAGGTACATTGATGGTTCATCTGGCGCAATTACTGTAGGAATTGGTCATGGGGTTGAAGAAATCATTGATGTTATGACTGAACAAGCAAAACAAGTATCTTTTGTTTATCGTTCACAGTTTACTAGTGAACCTGCTGAGAAGCTAGCAAAGAAGCTGAGTGATATTACTCAAGGTGATTTAAATTGGACGTTCTTTGTTAATAGTGGTACTGAAGCAACAGAAACTGCTATGAAACTAGCGATACAGCATTACCAAGAAAAGGGAATGAAAGGGAAGAATAAAATTCTCTCACGCTGGATGAGCTACCATGGCATAACAATTGGGGCACTATCTATGTCAGGTCACCCTTTAAGACGTCAACGTTTTGTTCCAATCTTGGAGGATTACCCTTCAGTTTCACCACCATATTGCTATCGATGTCCTTTCAACTTAGAACATCCATCTTGTGATTTAGCGTGTGCATCTGAATTAGAAACAGCCATTGATCGAATTGGCCCTGAGCATATTGCAGCATTTATTGCTGAACCAATTATCGGTGCTGCAGGTGGTGCGATTGTACCATCAAAAGGTTATTACCAAAGAATTAAAGCTATTTGTGAAAAGTACGATATTTTACTGATTGCAGACGAGGTTATGACTGGCCTTGGTCGTACTGGAAAAATGTTTGCAATGGAACATTGGGGTGTTCAGCCTGATATCGTTACGCTTGGAAAAGGATTAACATCTGGCTATACACCAATGGCTGCAACGATTGCTAGCGATCGAGTTATTGAACCAATTATGCAAGGTTCAAAGCTTGTAATGAGTGGACATACTTTTAGTGCCAACCCACTATCAGCTGCTGTTTCATTGGCCGTTATTGAATATGTTGAGAAACATAATTTAGTACAAGCCGCAGAAGAAAAAGGTAATTATCTGTTGAATAAGCTCCAAGGATTAAAAGAGAAATTTTCATTCATAGGAGATGTTAGAGGAAAAGGTTTGTTAATCGGCATTGAATTTATTCATAATATTAAATCAAGTTCCTTTATTCAAAAAGTAATGGGTAAGGGTTTACTTTTATACCCTTCTGTTGCTGGAAAAAACGGAAAAGAAGATTCAGCTTTCATGATTGCTCCACCTTTAACGATTACATATGGAGAACTGGATGAATTGCTTCAAATTCTTACAGTGGGTTTAAAAGAATTGGAAATGGAACAATCCCATCTAACTTATACAGCTAAGGGGGAAATTGTATGAATTTAGTTGAAAATACTTATAAAAAAATAGCAACAATGGAACAAATTCTTCAATTTTTTCATGACGACATGACACTAATGGTTGGAGGATTTGGAGGAGTCGGTTCACCGCCAACTTTACTTCAAACATTATTTGATAGTGGAGTTAAAGATCTTCACTTGATTTGCAATGATACTGGATTTCCTGACATTGGCATTGGAAGGATGGTAAGGAATGAAAGAATCAAGTCAATTGTGACATCTCATATAGGGTCGAATCCGTTTGCAGGAAAATTAATGACGGAAGGAAAGCTCAAAGTAGAATTTTCTCCGCAAGGTACGTTAGCAGAGCGCATCCGAGCTGGGGGAATGGGACTTGGAGGAGTATTAGTAGATGTAGGTCTTGATAGTATGGCAGAAAACGGTAAAGAGAAGGTATCTGTTAAAGGTAAACAATTTCTAGTTGAAGAAGCTCTTAAAGCAGAAGTCAGTATTATTTTTGCAAAGAAAGCTGATCCATTTGGAAATTTGGTTTTTGACAAGAGTGCAAGGAATATGAATCCTCATATGGCTATGGCAGGAGATATTACGATTGTGGAAGCGGAAGAAATCGTCCCACTTGGCTCATTGGATCCTGAGGAAATCGTAACTCCAGGTGTGTTTGTTGATTACATAATTTCATCAGAAGGAGTGAACTGGAAATGGGCATGGGAATAGACTTTCGTCAAAAAATTGCAATGCGAGCTGCTAAGGAAATAAAAAACGGAATGATCGTAAATTTAGGGATCGGAATTCCTTCCATTGTTCCTGATTACTTACCGGAAGATGTACATGTTATGTTCCATGCGGAAAATGGCGTTATGGGAATTGGACCGAGTCCCGAAAAAGGAAAAGAAGATGAAAATTTATGTAACGCAGGTGGTTTCCCAATAACTGTTTTAAAAGGTGCTAGCTATTTTGATAGTGCTACAGCTTTTGGCATTATACGAAGAGGTTTACTAGATTTAACGGTACTAGGGGCATTACAAGTTAGTGAAAAAGGAGATTTAGCAAACTGGATTGTACCTGGAAAGCGAGTACCAGGAATAGGTGGAGCGATGGATTTAGCTCAAAAGGCTAAAAGAGTAATAGTCGTTATGAATCATACCGATAAAGCTGGGAATCCAAAAATTGTGAAAGAATGTAGTTTGCCATTAACTTCTAAATCTTGTGTGGATTTAATCATAACGGAAATGGCTGTTATTGAAGTAGTCAATAACACTTTAGTGCTTAAGGAACTAATGAGTCCATATACTGTAGAGGATGTCATCGAAAAAACTGGTGCCAAACTAGAAATAAGTACGGATTTAAAAATGTTTATATAGAAAAGGGTGAAGAGGATGAGTCATTACAAAAAAGTTATTCAAGATTATATAAGCGATCATAAAGATAAAATAATTGATCTTCTTAAACAGCTAGTAATGGAAAATAGTGTGTCTGGTAATGAGAGTAAGGCACAAGCGATTGTCCTTGAAAAACTGAGAGAGCTTGAATTGGATTTAGATGTATGGGAACCAGATCTAAACGAAATGAAAGAGCATCCTTATTTTATTTCAACAAGAGACAGTTTTACTGGTAGTCCTAATATTGTCGCTACACTTAAAGGAACGAGCGGAGGAAAGTCCATGATCTTAAATGGACATATAGACGTTGTTCCAGAAGGAAATATTCAGCAATGGACTTATCCTCCTTACGGTGCAACCGTTGTAGATAACAAGCTTTATGGGCGCGGGGCAACTGATATGAAAGGCGGAAATGTTGCGCTAATTTTAGCAATTGAAGCAATAAAAAGAAGTGGAATTACACTAAAAGGTAATGTTTATTTTCAAAGTGTAATTGAGGAAGAAAGTGGTGGTGCTGGTACACTTGCTACAATTTTGCGAGGATATACAGCTGATGGAGTTATTATCCCTGAACCAACAAATATGAAGTTTTTCATTAAGCAACAAGGATCAATGTGGTTCCGTCTTAAGGTAAAAGGTAAGGTAGCGCATGGAGGTACTCGTTACGAAGGTGTAAGCGCTATCGAAAAAAGCGTGCTCATCATTCAACAAATCCAAAAACTTGAGCAATTACGAAATGAACGAATAGCTGATCCGTTATATGATGGAGTACCAATTCCGATTCCAATTAATATTGGAACAATTCATGGTGGAACATGGCCATCTTCTGTATCTGATCTAGTGACTTTAGAAGGAAGATTCGGAGTAGCGCCAAATGAAAGATTAGAAGATGCGAAAATAGAATTTGAGAATTGGATAGATAATATTAAAAATCTTGATGATTGGTTCGTAGAAAATCCTGTAGAAGTAGAGTGGTTTGGAGCAAGATGGGTTCCTGGTACTGTTGAAGCTGATAGTGAATTAGTGCAAACTTTGCAACGAAACTATCTTGAAACAATGAAACAAAACCCAGTAGTTGAAGCTGCACCATGGGGAACTGATGGAGGTTTATTTACACAAATATTAAATATTCCGATGATTGTTTTTGGACCAGGGGAGACAAAAGTAGCTCACTACCCAGATGAATTTATTGATTTAGATGAAATGTTTTTAGCAGCAGAAATCATTGCCTGTACATTAATTGACTGGTGTGGAGTTGAGGGCCAACAATATGAAGGTGAGGGAGTATATGAAAACGAAAAAGTATTATGAAACAATTAAAGTTCAACAGGAAAACTATTACTTCGAAGGTGCTTTAGATTATTTTAATGAGCGAATTCGAGTTGATTTTTACTTAGGGAATGTATCACTACTAATTGAGAGAATAGAAAAACTAGCAAAAGAATACAAATTTACTAAGCTAATTATTAAAGCAAGAAGTGAACATTTATATTCCTTCTTACAATCAGGATATATGATTGAATCTGCACTGAAAGGCTATTTTCAAGGTAGTGATGGCTTTTTTGTTACGAAATATGCTAGCCAAGAAAGAAGAAATAGTCTTTATTGGGCTGCTGGAGAAGACATTTTAGATGCTGTTTTAAAGAGTGATCAATCAAAAGAAAAAGTAATTCCTGACGGTTATGTTTTACGAAGAGCTGAAAAAAATGACTCAAAAAAACTTGCTAAATTATATGGTCAAGTTTTTAAGGTATACCCTACACCTTTAAATGAATCCGCTTATGTTGAAAAGACGATGGATGAAGGGACTATTTATTGGATTTATGAGAAAGATGGAAATATTGTAAGTGCAGCATCTGCTGAAGTGGACTTCGGTCAAAGAAATGCCGAGCTAACAAATTGTGCAACACTTGAGGAACACCGTAAGCATGGGTTGATGAAAGAGCTAATGAAGAAGTTGGAACAGGATTTAGTAAGCCAATCAGTTTATTGCTCTTATACGATAGCACGATCATTATCATATGGGATGAATGCAGCCTTTCATCAATTAGGGTATAAGTATACCGGAAGAATGGCAAACAACTGCTATATCTTTGATAAATTAGAAGATATGAATGTATGGGTGAAGGATCTTTCAAAAGTAGTCTTTTAATGTCAAACTGCCGAAAAATGAGCGTCAAATTGCCAACTTTTCGGCAGTGAAAGGATGGTTATGAAATGAACGCAACAATTCCAACTAATGAAATGATTAGTGCCATATTAAATAGTATTGATGAATCAATTCACGCAGTCGACAAAAATGGAATGACTATATTTTATAATCAAGTTGCGGCTGACCATGACGGTGTTTCAGTTGAAGAGGTTCTGGGGAAGCATGTACTAGAAGCTTTCCCTTCTTTAACGAAAGAAACAAGTACCTTATTGAAAGTACTAGAAACAAAGCAAGCGATTATTCAACAGCCTCAACGCTATGAAAACATTAAAGGCCAATTCATTGATACAGTTAACACGACAATTCCAATCATTTTGGATGATCAATTGATCGGTGCTGTTGAAATTGCAAAGGATTATTCTACTATTAAATCGCTTGGTGAGAAGGTATTAGACTTACAAGCGAGGATTAAACCGCAAGTAAAAAAAGGAAAAGCTAAACAAGTTCACTCATATACGATCTCAGATATATTAACGGATGACCCTGCATTAATGGCCGTTAAAAATCAAGTTGAAAAGGTAGCAAATGCAGACTCTGCAGTACTGGTAGTAGGTGAAACTGGAACTGGAAAAGAACTTTTCGTCCAGTCAATTCACCATAGTTCAAATAGAAGTGAAGGCCCTTTTATAGCTCAAAACTGTGCTGCTTTACCAGAATCATTACTAGAAAGTATACTATTTGGTACGACAAAGGGTAGTTATACGGGAGCGATAGATCGAGCAGGGTTATTTGAACTTGCTGATGGTGGAAGCTTGTTTTTAGATGAACTAAATTCAATGCCATTAGAGCTCCAAGCTAAGCTACTAAGAGTACTAGAGGATGGAGTTGTTCGCCGAATAGGTGATCAAAAGACGCGTAAAGTTAATGTAAGGGTAATCGCTGCAATTAATGAATCACCTTTAGATTGCGTTCAAAACGGTATTATGCGACCGGATTTGTATTATCGTTTGAATGTATTTTCTTTGTTCATACCTCCGTTAAGAGAAAGGAATTATGATATCGAGCTACTCACGTCTCATTTTGTTGAGCAATTTAATGAACGCTTCTCAAAGAATATTCGAAATGTAGAACATACCGTATTTGAGTTATTTCACCAATATAATTGGCCTGGTAATGTCCGAGAACTAAAGCACACGATTGAGCATGCGATGATTATGGCAGAAGGGCATACTCTTACGGTTAAACATCTTCCGATTCAACTACAACAAATTAAGAAAAGTACTGAAACAAAAGGAGTTCAGCCTTTACGTTCAGCAATGCAGGAGATGGAAATTTCACTTATTAAACAGGCATTGCTACAAACGAATTCTAATATTCAACAAGCTTCAGCACTACTTGAAATACCTAGGCAAACTCTTCAATATAAAATTCAAAAGTTAAATATCGTAGTATAAACTACTTTTTAAGCTAATAAAAATCTAGTTTTAGCACTTCATTCAATAGCCAAGCCGCCTAATTTTAGGCGGTTTTATTATTTTTGCTTCATCATAGAAAGATCATAACTCAAGATTTTAACTTTAAAAAATAAAAAAACAGCATGAATAGTTTGAATTTTCTATATTTGTGGCGGTTTTATTAAATATTTGTAAATTTTTGGCACGGCTCTTGCTATATATTAAAACAAACAATTTGAAAGGGGATGTAAGTATGGTAAATGCAGTCTATGCACCTAAAAGACATTGGAGAGAAGTTGAATTGTGGAAAGATGTAACAGAAGAACAATGGAATGATTGGGTTTGGCAACTTACAAACACCATCAAATCACTGGATGAGTTAAAGCAAGTTATTAACCTCACGCCAGACGAAGAAGATGGGGTACGAATCGCGACAAAAACGATTCCACTAAACATTACCCCATATTATGCATCGTTAATGAATCCGGATGACCCACGTTGTCCAGTTCGTATGCAATCAGTTCCGATCTCTGCGGAGATTCATAAAACTAAGTATGATTTAGAGGACCCTCTTCATGAGGATGAAGATTCTCCTGTACCAGGTTTAACACATCGTTATCCAGATCGTGTACTATTTTTAGTAACAAATCAATGCTCAATGTACTGTCGTTACTGTACTAGACGTCGCTTCTCAGGACAAATTGGAATGGGAGTGCCAAAGAAACAACTTGATGCTGCTATTAATTACATTAGCAACAATCCTCAAGTACGAGATGTACTTATTTCAGGTGGGGACGGTCTTTTAATTAACGATAATATTTTAGAGTATATTTTAAAAAATTTACGTGAAATTCCACATGTGGAAATTATCCGTATTGGTACTAGGGCACCTGTAGTATTCCCACAACGTATTACTGAAAATCTTTGTAATATCTTAAAAAAATATCATCCAGTTTGGTTAAATACTCACTTTAATACTTCAATTGAAATTACAGAGGAATCGAAACGAGCTTGTGAAATGCTTGCAAATGCTGGTGTACCGTTAGGAAACCAAGCCGTAATCTTGGCTGGAATTAACGACAGTGTACCAATTATGAAAAAGCTAATGCATGATTTAGTTAAAATCCGTGTTCGTCCGTATTACATTTATCAATGTGATTTATCAGAAGGAATTGGACACTTCCGTGCGCCTGTTTCAAAAGGTTTAGAAATTATGGAAGGATTACGCGGCCATACTTCTGGATATGCAGTACCAACATTTGTAGTAGATGCACCAGGTGGTGGAGGAAAAATTTCTCTTCAACCAAATTACTTAATTTCTCAAAGTGCTGATAAAGTTGTTCTTCGTAATTTTGAAGGTGTAATTACTACTTATCCAGAACCACAAAATTACGTACCAGGTAGAGCAGAAGCATACTTTAAAGAAATTTATCCTAATATGGATGAAAAGCGTTCCAATGCAGGAATCGCAGGATTAATGAATGAAACAAAATTCAATCTTGTACCAGAAGGTTTACAACGTATGGAAGTTCGTAAAACATATGCAACAAACCCAGAGCATGCTTCTTTGAAAGATAAGCGCGATAAACGCGACGAATTAAAAGAAAAGAAATTCCAAGCACAGATTACAAAAATCCAAGTTAGTGAAAAGCTAGTAGGAAGTGCGCAAGGAGACGCTGAATGATGAAATGTCAGTGGTGTGAATCAGCTAACATAGTTGAATCAACAAATACGGTCTACTGGGAACTTCCTGATGGTACGAAGGCAATTGAGATTAAAGAAACACCATGTATCATTTGCTTAGATTGTAAAATAACATATCAAATAGATGATACTGTTAGTGCGATTGAGGAGCAATTATACTTAATCGATACTAAGCTGCTTGGTAAATCAACTTCATATAATGGGTTGATCGAGCAAGAAAGATTATTAAAGAGGAATTATTTTGACTTTTCCAAATAAGAAATGAGAAGCGACCATTCGCTTCTCATTTTCTCTAATGTTCAAACTTTTCCTAAACAACCGATGGATGTTTGAAAAAAAGCAGAAAATTATCGAATCCAAAAAACGACTGAAAAGGAGTATTTTAATGAAAAATACGGTAAACACAATTACAGTCATTGATTCTGAGAATCATATTCCTTCTATGCCTCAAGAGTTAAAGCGTGGATTAAAACCACGCCATATTACAATGATTTCACTAGGAGGAACAATTGGAACAGGTCTATTTTTGGCAAGTGGAGGTGCAATCCATAATGCAGGACCAGGTGGTGTTCTCGCGGCGTACATAGCGATTGGAATAATGGTGTACTTTTTAATGACAAGCCTTGCTGAGATGGCTACATATATGCCAGTTGCCGGATCTTTTAGTACATATGCAACAAAATTCGTTGATCCTGCACTTGGTTTTGCACTTGGCTGGAATTACTGGTATAACTGGGCAATTACTATAGCAGCTGAATTAGCTGCAGTTACAATGGTAATGAAATTCTGGTTACCACATACATCCTCACTTTTATGGAGTTCATTATTTTTAGCTATTATCTTTCTGTTAAACTATCTGTCTGTTAAAGGGTTTGGGGAATCTGAATACTGGTTTTCTATTATAAAAGTTGTTACAGTAATCATTTTTTTAATTTCGGGATTTTTAATGATTTTTGGCATTATTGGTGGAGAAGCAGTAGGGTTTAAAAACTTTACAGTTGGTGATGCTCCGTTTCATGGAGGGTTCATGGCGACACTTGGAATTTTTATGGCAGCTGGATTTTCTTTCCAAGGTACCGAGTTATTAGGGATAGCAGCTGGGGAGAGCGAGGAGCCAGAGCGAAATATTCCTCGTGCGGCTCGCCAAATATTTTGGCGTATTTTATTATTTTACGTATTATCTGTATTTGTAATAGGTCTACTAATACCTTATACAAATCATAATCTAGCAAGTGGAGATGTAGCTGTTAGTCCATTTACGCTAGTTTTTGATAAAGCTGGCATTGCATTTGCAGCGTCTGTAATGAATGCAGTTATCCTAACGGCTGTTTTATCAGCAGGAAACTCAGGAATGTATGCTTCAGCTCGAATGCTGTGGGATATGGCTCGTCAAGGAAAAGCTCCAAAAGCATTAGGTAGGTTAAATAAAAGAGGTGTACCTGTTAATGCATTAATCATTACAGCGGCAGTCGGTACATTAGCCTTTTTAGCTTCACTATACGGTGACGGAGTTGTTTACGTTTGGTTACTGAATGCTTCAGGTATGTCTGGTTTTATTGCTTGGCTTGGAATAGCAATTTGTCATTATCGATTCCGTAAAGCCTACGTAGCACAAGGGAAGGATTTAAATGACCTACCGTATAAAGCAAAGTGGTTCCCGTTCGGACCGATATTTGCTTTCGTACTATGTGGGGTCGTTATTCTTGGACAAAATTATTCAGCATTTATGGGCAAAGCAATTGACTGGAACGGTGTACTTGTTTCATATATAGGGTTGCCATTATTCCTTGTTTTATGGATTGGATATAAACTAATAAAAAGAACAAAAATTGTTCAGCTTAATGAGTGTGATTTGGAGAATAGAGCGTGAACGACATATTTTAATTGATTAAAAGATCTTGCTTTTAATTGAAGAGAAATTGTTTGGAGATGTAATTCTTATTAGAATTAGCATCTCCTTTTTTATCTGAAAATTCGGTATCCTTTAAGTAAAAGTTTTTTTGTAACAGACAACAGAGAGTACTCAGTCATTCTTCCATCTGAAGAATTTGGAATAAACTAGCAGAGCAAAATAGTAAAAAGTACACTGGTCTTTATGTGTATATAGCAATCTTATACTCTTACAGAATCAAAAAATAAAAATAACTTGTTTATAAATATGATATTTTTTATAATTATCTGTATCTTATATGTAAAAGGATTGTTACTGCAATGCAGGCAAAACCTAGATAATCAATGTCTTAATGTTAGACATTGGTTATTTAGGTTTTTTTTATCTATAGATGTAGTAAAATTGACCTGTAAAATAAGAAGATATAGTATAGGAATAATAAATAGTTTCGCAAATAATCCTACGCAAAAGAGGTGAGATAGATGATCATCCATAAAGTGATTAATAACAATGTAGTGAGCGTTTTGAATGAGCAAAATAAAGAAATGGTTGTTATGGGGAGAGGGCTAGCCTTTAAGAAAAAACCAGGTGATCCTGTTGATGAGCAACTGATTGAAAAGGTTTTCAAGTTGGATAACAAGGATTTATCTGAGCATTTTAAGAAGCTGCTTGAAGAAATTCCCTTACAATATATGGAACTATCAGATGAAATTATCCGCTTTGCAAAAGAGACATTGGGAAAAAAATTAAGTGAAAGTATTTATGTGTCTCTGACAGATCATATTCATTTTGCCTTATATAGACAGAAAAATGGGCTGGAAATCAAGAATCCTTTACTTTGGGAAGTAAAACGACTGTATAAGGAAGAATTTTCGGTTGGGAAGCATGCATTAAACATTATTGAGCAAAAAACAGGGATCCGTTTACCTGAGGATGAAGCAGGTTTTATTGCTTTGCATGTAGTAAACGCGGAATTGAATGAGGAAATGACAAATATTGTAAATATTACAAAGTTCATTCAAGAAATATTAACTATTGTAAAATATCATTTTAAAATGGAGTTTGATGAGGAATCTTTAAACTATTATCGCTTTGTCACACATCTTAAATTTTTTGCTCAAAGGATTTTTAGTAAGACATATTTAAATAATGAGGAAGATTTTCTGTTCAATACAATAAAAGAGAAATATAAAGATTCCTCTGTTTGTACAGAAAAAATTAAAGATTTTGTTCTAAAAAAATATGAGTATGAATTAAGCACAGAAGAAAAACTTTATCTAACAATTCATCTTGCTCGCGTTGTAAATAGAAATTAATTTTTTGATGAAAGCGTTGACAATGTTGATTTACAGTGATAATATCAAGTTATCAATTAAATACATCCGATTTTATAGGATTGTTACTGGTCGTGCAGGCAAAACCTAAATTGTCGTCTCTTATGTTTTTTAAGAGGCGTGCAGTTTAGGTTTTTTGTTTTCTTGGGACACTTTTGATCCGGACGAGGGAACTCAAGATGAGCCAGTTTACATATCGTTGTATTTAATTAAAAATTAAATAACAAAATTCAGGATTGTTACTGGTCATGCAGGCAAAACCTAAATTACAAGAGTGTATGATGATTTTTACATACACCTGTAGTTTAGGTTTTTTATTTTACTAAAATAACAAATTGAAAGATGTCTTAATTATTTTTGGAATTTTCCATAATTTAAGGAGGGGTATTTATGGATTATAAGCGAACTGCAAGTGAGATTATAGATTTAGTCGGTGGGGAAAAAAATATAACCAATTTGATTCATTGTATTACTAGACTTCGATTTAATTTGAACGACGATAGCATTGCAGATAAAAACAAGGCTAAAATCGAAGCAATTGATGGTGTTATGGGGGTAAACAGAAGCGGCACTCAGTTTCAAGTAATCATCGGAAACGATGTTGTAAAAGTATTTGATGAAATAAATAAAATTGCCAATATTAATTCTAGTAATTCAGATGGTAATAAAAAGGCTAAAGGAAAAGGGATAGGAAGTATTTTTGATGTAATATCTGGAACATTTGCACCAATATTACCTGCAATCACTGGAGCAGGTATGATCAAAGCAATTCTTGCTATTCTTTTGACATTCCACTGGATTTCAGATAAAAGCCAAGCGTATATCATTATGAATGCGATCGGAGACGGTGCGTTCTACTTCATACCGTTCTTAGTTGCTTTTAGTGCAGCGAAAAAATTTGGATCCAATCAATTTGTTGCAGTTTCGATCGCTGGAGCGATTATGCATCCATCTATTACAGCGTTATTAAGTAGTGGCAAACCAGTACACTTTATCGGTCTTCCTGTAACGGCTGTAACATATGCTTCATCCGTTATTCCGATCTTATTGGCCATTTGGATTGCATCTTATGTAGAAAAATGGACTGATCGAGTAACTCCGAGCATGGTTAAACTAATTATTGTACCGACTATTACTCTATTAGTAATGGTTCCGATCACTTTAATTGTTGTTGGTCCATTAGGTGTATTCATTGGTAGTGGTCTTTCTAAAGGTGTTACTTTCCTATATGCTCATACAGGTATTTTTGCAGGGCTTCTGCTTGGAGGTACATTCTCTTTAATCGTTATGACTGGGATGCACTACGCGTTTCTTCCAATTGTAGTTGGAAACTTAAGCACAAAAGGATACGATACAATTCTTCCAGCAATGTTTATGGCCAATATGGGGCAAGCTGGAGCGGCTTTTGCAGTATTCTTAAAATCAAAAAATAAATCATTTAAATCATTAGCACTTTCAGTTAGTATGACAGCTTTAATGGGTGTAACAGAACCAGCGATGTATGGTGTAAATATGAGACTTAAAAAACCATTCATTGGGGCTTTAGTAGGTGGAGCAATCGGTGGAGCTTACTATGCATTGATGGCCGTAAAACTTTACGTTATTCCTAGTAACGCTGGCCTTCCAGGAATTCCTTTCTTTATTGGTGAAACATTTGTTTATGCGTTGATCGGTCTCCCGATTGCGTTTATCGCAGGTACAATCGCAGCATACTTTATTGGCTTCGAGGATGTAGAAGTAAAAGAAGACAAAAAGGAAGAAAAAGTAGTAAATGAAGTAAAAAACGTTGATCTAAACCGTATTCAAGAAGTAGTAAGTCCTATAAAAGGAAAAATTGTACCTTTAACTGATGTTAAGGATGCCACATTCTCAAGTGAAGCTTTAGGTAAAGGTATTGCCATTGAACCTCAAGAGGGTAAAGTTGTTTCTCCTGTAGATGGTGTTGTTACAACTTTATTTAGAACGAAGCACGCGATTGGCATTACATCTGAAAATGGAATTGAAATTCTAATTCATGTTGGAATGGACACAGTTAAATTAGATGGGGAATTTTTTACAGCACACATTAGCCAAGGTGATGTCGTGAAAGCTGGAGACTTACTAGTTGAATTTGATTTAGTAAAAATCAAAGAAGCAGGCTATGAGGTTACAACTCCTGTCATTATTACTAATAGTACTAATTATGTAGAAATTAATGCAGTAAATAAAGAAAACGTTAAAGAAAATGAAACACTTTTAACGATTTGTGGTTAATTTAGAAAACGATTCTGACTGTCTGATTTTAAGTCAGCAGTCAGAATCTTTTAATAAAAATTGTGGAGGGGAACATTATGACAAAAAACTATTCATTTCCTAAAGGATTTTTATGGGGCGGAGCAACTGCTGCCAATCAATTAGAAGGTGCTTACCAAGAAGGTGGAAAAGGGTTAAATTTAGCAGATGTTATGCCTGGAGGAAAAGTAAGATTAAAGGTCATTCAAGAACCAGGATTTGATTTTAAAATAAATAAAGAAAAATATGTCTATCCAAATCATGATGGAATTGATTTCTATCATCGTTATAAAGAAGATATTGCACTTTTTGCAGAAATGGGATTTAAAACATATCGTATGAGTATTGCATGGAGTCGTATCTTTCCAAAAGGCGATGAAATAGAACCAAACGAAGCAGGTTTAGCTTTCTATGACCGTGTGTTTGATGAATTGAAAAAATATAATATCGAACCGGTTGTAACAATTTCTCACTACGAAATTCCATTATACTTAATTACAGAATATGGTGGCTGGCGTAACCGTAAAGTAATCGAATTCTTTAATCGATATGCAACAACATTATTCGAGTACTATAAAAACAAAGTAAAATACTGGTTAACTTTTAACGAAATTAATGGTGCAACACATTTACCACTATTAGGACTTGGTTTTTCACCTGAAAGTAAAGAAACACAATTGCAGGATAGCTTCCAAGGACTTCATCACCAATTTGTAGCAAGTGCGTTAGCTGTAAAAGCAGGTCACAAGATCATTCCAGGTAGCCAAATTGGTTGTATGCTTGTGTATGTACCAACTTATAATTACGACTCAAACCCTGAAAATGTGATGTATGCTCTACAAGAGTCTCGCCTTTGGAATAACTACTGTGGTGATGTTCAAGTTAGAGGAGCATATCCAGCATTTGCAAAACGCTACTGGAAAGAAAATGATATCAATTTAGATATTCAAGATGGTGATTTAGAAATCATTAAGGAAGGAACAGTTGATTTCATTTCGCTAAGCTACTATATGTCACGAACTGAGAAAAAACATAAAACGAACCAAGAAAGTAGCCAAGGTAATTTAGTTGGTGGCGTTAAAAATCCATTTTTAAAAGAAAGTGATTGGGGATGGGAAATCGATCCAACTGGTCTGCGCATTGGATTAAATCAGTTATATGACCACTACCAAAAACCACTATTCATCGTAGAAAATGGTCTTGGAGCATACGATCAAATTGAAGAAGATGGTTCGATTAACGATGATTACCGTATTGATT
This sequence comes from Gottfriedia acidiceleris, assembly GCF_050457485.1. Classification (GTDB taxonomy): domain Bacteria; phylum Bacillota; class Bacilli; order Bacillales; family Bacillaceae_G; genus Gottfriedia; species Gottfriedia acidiceleris_D. Next base: position 424,951 of record NZ_JBCMJM010000003.1, on the reverse strand, counting down.
ACCTACGTAGTCATATTGAGGCAATCGGTGAAGCGATCGAGGATGGTGTCGAACTGATGGGTTACACTCCATGGGGATGCATTGACTTAGTAAGTGCGTCTACAGGTGAAATGTCTAAACGTTACGGCTTTATTTATGTAGACAAACAAGATGATGGAAGTGGAACTTTAGAGCGCAAAAAGAAAAAATCATTTTATTGGTATCAAAATGTTATTGAAACTAACGGGGAACAACTTAATTAAAAGATAAAAGAAATAACGTACATATTTGTAAATGAATATGTACGTTATTTTTATATTAATCTATTATTTTATAACTTCATACTTTACACATCTAAATCCTTCTCTAAATTAATACCAATTTTCCCTTCCTGTATTCTAGATCTGAATAGAGCCCAGTAAATAACAATTCCAGCAAGAAATAAGTAAAGGATAACTTTAGTAGTTGGTAGGAATTCTTTTGGTAGCGTTAAAATACCAACTTCAAATACTAACCAAATAATCGCAAGAATCGTAACAGGCAGTCGCCATTTTCCTAGCTTAAAACCATCTGTATCCGGTAAGGTCTTAATTTTAGTAGCGTATGCGATTACAGTGATTAAGTAAATTATGGCCGGAAGTGCCGCAGAAGTACCTATTAATAATGATAGTTTCCCAAAATAGAATACGGCAATAATGCCTAATACAGAAACTAAAATTATCGCATTGTACGGTACATTATGTTTTTTATCTACCTTTTTAAACACATTTGAAGCGAAAAACACATTGTCTCTTGAAAGGGCATAAATAAGTCGAGAAGCAGAAGCCATAATAATTAATCCGCAAGCAAAAATTGACACAATTACTAATGCAAGAAAGAAGTCAGCAACTGCAGTGCCCAAACGTGATTGTAAAATATCAGAAATAGGGGAAGCAGAAGCCATGATACTATTAATATCTTTAATGCCCGAAGTAACAATGATTAAGAAAACAAATCCAATTACACCTGCAAGTAACATTGAGTAAACGATGGCTTTAGGTACGGTTTTATTAGCATCAACTGTTTCTTCTGCTAAATTTGCCGCTGCTTCAAAGCCTACTAATGTATAAGAGCCCATTACGACTGATAGTACAAATGCTGTTAAATAGCTCCCATTTGAGCCGACCTTGTGAGCAGTGTAAGTTAATAATGAAAAATCTGCTCCTTTGAAAAATAAGACAAAACTTAAAATTATAATAATGCCAATAAATCCGATTACTTCTGTATAGACAGCTGAATTATTCATAATTGTAGCGATCCTTACTCCGTAAATATTTAATAATGCTTGTATAACGATTGTAATTAATACGACGGTTGTAAGAACTGTAGTAGTACTCTTAATACCAATTAAATCAAGAAAAATTGGTGCTACACCATAATCAACAGTAGGTACAACAATAATTAAGTAACATAACGCTGCCCAACCTGTAAACCAACCAAATCCCCGATTTGTTAAACGGCTAACCCATTGGTATACATAGCCACTTAAAGGAATTTTGCTCGATAAATCTGCAAATATTAATGCTACAAGTAAATGGCCCACCATGACAAATGGCCATGTCCAAATTCCAGCAGGTCCGGCTGCTCCTAAAGCAAGACTATAAGAGCTAAAAATACCAGTTGTAATTGAGATAAACGAGAATGCAACTGCAAATGAACTAAAAAACTTTAATGATCGCTGTAATTCCTGTTTGTAGTTAAACGATTGTAAAGCATCTGAATCAATACCTTGTTTACTCATAAATCATCTCCTCCAAATTTGAATATATTTACAGAATTTTCTTATAATTAAACTCGTAGTTAGTCCGATTAGATTAACTAAAAGTTTTATTATCGATCGGGTAAAAAATCTACTTATTTTTCTCGTACCTAAAATTGGGCAGAGTGATAGTTTATCGTTAACAATGCAACTTCCGTGCCAGTCTAATAGATGTGAGTATTTTTAGAGATTCGTATAAAAAGAGAAGTAAATCCTATGAGGTCTTGAATAATGTATGCAGGACTGAATAACGACCAGGCTGATCATAAAAGTAGATTTTAGTGATAGGAAATTCGTTTTTTCTATTAATACTTAATAATTTCAATGCAATTGTAGCTGTTCTTTATAACGTTTACAAAAAATTAATATTTTGGCATAAAACTTGCAATTCTAAAAAAAGATTTATTTAAATATTCAAAAAAAGGAGGTTTCTGTCGGAAAAATAAGAATTATAAGGAAGTAGTAATTTCGATGTAAGCGCTTAATCTAAAAAACGAAGGGGATATGATAGGTGGAAAATAAAACACAGTTAAAAAGATCCTTAAAGTTATGGCAAGTAGTTATGATGGGGTTAGCCTATATGACCCCTATGGTTGTTTTCGACACATTTGGAATTGTTTCTGATGTAACTAATGGTCACGTACCAAGTGCATATATAGTAGCTCTAATAGGAATGTTATTTACAGCTGTTAGCTACGGCAAATTAGTAAGAGTATTTCCTGAAGCTGGGTCTGCATATACATACACCCAGAAAGCGATTAGTGGTCACTTAGGCTTCCTTGTTGGATGGTCATCTTTACTAGATTACTTGTTCCTTCCTATGGTAAATGCTTTATTAACTAAAATTTACTTAAATGCACTGTTTCCAAGTGTTCCAACTTGGATTTGGGTAGTTGGATTTGTAGGACTAGTTACTTTCTTAAACTTAAGAAGTATAAATATGCTGGCGAACTTTAATACCTTCTTTGTATTAGTCCAGCTTGTGATTATGGTTGTTTTTATCATTCTAGTAATCCAAGGTTTACATCATGGGGAAGGATATGGTGGATTCAGCATCAAACCACTATTTAATGCAGGAATGCATTTTGGTACATTAGTAACCGGTGCAACAATCCTTTGCTTCTCATTTTTAGGGTTTGACGCTGTTTCAACTTTATCAGAAGAAGCAATAAATCCTGCGAAAACAATTCCTAAAGCGATTCTCTATACAGCTCTTTGGGGAGGAGTAATCTTCACGGTTACATCATTTTTTATTCAATTATACTATCCGGACATATCTAGATTTAAGCATCCAGATGCTGCATCACCAGAGATTGCACTCTATGTGGGTGGCAAACTATTTCAATCAATTTTCTTATGCATTACTTTTATTAATACACTTGCTTCTGCATTGGCGTCACATGCGAGTGTCTCACGTTTGTTATTTGTAATGGGGCGTGACAAGGTTTTCCCAGATAAATGGTTCGGATTTATTCACCCAAAATGGAAAACACCAGCATTTAACGTAATTTTCGTTGGTGTGATTTCGTTATCAGCAATCTTTTTCAACTTGGTAACAGCCACTTCATTAATTAACTTTGGAGCATTAATGGCATTTACTTTTGTTAATTTATCAGTCATTAACCATTTTTTCATTAGAGGAAAGCATAGATCATTCAAAGGCTTCTTTTCCTACCTGCTTTTGCCTTTAATTGGAGCCGGTTCTGTAGCAATCCTATGGTTTAACATTGAAAAAAGCTCGTTAATCATGGGAACAGTTTGGTTCGTCGTTGGATTATTATATTTAATTTACTTAACTAAGGCATTCCAAATTGCACCTCCTAAATATGAAGAAGAGGCTGCTGTATAGTAACCTCACAATGAAGAAAAGTCACAAGGAAATTCACTCCTTGTGACTTTTTTTGTGTCTACTCTGGAATATTTAGTTCGCATTTCCCTTTTCTTTGAAATGCATTTTAAGTAATTCAATTTTGAATAATGATTAATGCAAAATTGAATAATTCATGCATTCAATCATATTTTTACTAATGGATCGAATTAGGTTATTGAAGGAAAAAACAATAAATAGGATCGTTTAAAAAAATATACGAAGGTCTTGTAATTGGCTTTCTTATAAGCTTTTGTCTATTTATCACTTCACAAAATGATGAAATGAATTCAAGTTGGCACAGGAATTGCTATTAAATTTTTAAAATAACTAATGAGGTGTAGAAAATGAGCTCAAAATTAACTAAAGTAGAACAAAATGAAAAGAGTAGTGAACAGGTAGAAATAGATGATTCCCTTCAGGAGTTTAGAGAAACGTTAAATGAAGCAATCGGAATAATGAACTATCCGAGTCAAGTGTTTGATTTTCTAAAAACACCAATGCGATTTTTAGAATTTAGTATTCCCGTTCAAATGGATAATGGTGAGACAAAAGTATTTCAAGGATATCGAGCTCAACATAACGATGCATTAGGACCTACAAAAGGGGGAATCAGATTTCACCCTGATGTAACGCCAGAGGAAGTAAAAGCATTAGCTGGATGGATGAGTTTAAAGTGCAGTATTACTGATTTACCTTATGGGGGAGCAAAAGGTGGGGTTGTTTGTGACCCAAGACTATTAAGTATGAATGAGCTAGAAAAACTAAGTAGAGGTTATGTAAGAGCTGTAAGTCAAATTGTAGGGCCTACTAAAGATATTCCAGCGCCTGATATGTATACAAACGCACAGGTAATGGCTTGGATGTTAGATGAATATGACCATATTAGAGAGTTTGATTCACCAAGCTTTATTACTGGTAAACCTATAACTTTAGGGGGTTCAGTAGGTCGTGAAACGGCAACTTCAAAAGGAGTATTTTATGCTCTTGAATTAATTAGTGAAATACAGAAAATCGAGATTAAAAATATGAAGGTCATTATTCAAGGATTTGGAAATGTTGGTAGTTACTTAGCACAATACTTACATGAAGCTGGGGCAAAGGTTGTTGGAGTTTCAGATGTACTCGGAGCAATTTATGATCCGAAAGGTTTAGACATTCCATATCTATTAGACAATCGCGATTCATTTGGAGTTGTTTCTAATCTATTTAAAAATACGATTTCTAATCAAGAGTTATTAGAAAAAGAATGTGATGTCTTAATTCCAGCAGCAATAAGTGGAGTTATTAACAACCGTAATGCGGATAAATTGAAGTGCAAGATTGTTGTTGAAGCAGCGAATGGACCGACAACTAAAGAAGCCCTAGAAATTCTTGATCAAAAAGAGATTTTAGTCGTTCCCGATATTTTAGCTAACTCAGGTGGAGTTGTTGTTTCATATTTTGAATGGTGTCAAAATATGCAAGGTTATTATTGGACTGAGAGTACTGTAGATGAGAGATTAAAAGAAAAAATGACAGATAGCTTTTTAAAAGTTTATAAAACATCACAAAAATATAATGTAAACATGAAAATAGCAGCTTATATCGAAGGAATTCGTAAAATCGCTGAAGCTTGTCGCTTGAGAGGTTGGGTAAGATACTAAAACAAAAGGAGAGATCTAGAATGATTGATATTATTTCTGAATCAACGGAAAGACAGCTTGTACACCATTATTGTTTATTAACGCAAAACCATCGATATGATTTATCAATTGCCTTTTCAAGCCACTTTTATGGGAAATCAATGGTTACATCAATTCAATCTAGTAAAATGGCATTATTATGTTTAGAAGATATTCATTCTGAACATTATTGGGCTCCTAAATTAGGTATTGCTGAAGAGGATATTTTAGAAATCCAAAATTTCTTTAGCCTGGTTTTACCATCAAAACACATTTGCGAGTTATAATATCAGGAATTATTTATAAAGAAGGATCGCTGATTGGCAAGCTTAAAGACGAAGACATAGGTGAAGTTGCAAATATTCTTAATTACTAAAATTTGCAACTACGGCGAATCACTTTCTTCGCTGCAAATAGTTACATTCTTAATGTGCAAAAAAAGGAGTGAGTTTTATGTATTATGGAGTCATTGTCAGTGACTACCATGGAACAGTTGAAGAGACTGCCATTCAGAAAGATTCAAGAATTTATGAATGGGAGCCTTTATTCTTTATTAAAACTACAGATGGAATTACAAAAGTTATTCATCAAGGAATAAGTGGTGAAGTTGTTTCATTGGAGGTCTCAAATGGAGACAAAATAGTTCCTGGAATGGTTCTTGCGTATGTTAAAGAAGATTTGTTTGTTACCGCTAGCGATTGAGTAAAGTGTGATTAAGATTTCGAGGATCTACAAATAACAACTTTGATTCAATTAACGCGTTATCTTTTCTAACAAATAAAGGGGTGTCTCTGGTCGAATAGACTTAAGAGACTGCCCTTTCTTTTTGTTTGTGTTAAATAGATTAGTAAATTATAATTTTTGATTTTTATGATAAATTTAAAAATTCTGCTAAAATAGGAATGTATAATGGTTTAGACATAAGGGGGGAAAGTAATGTTATCAATAAATGAGAAACAAATAAGACCAGTCATCACAATAGATATCGATCAATTTAAAGAAAATGATGAAATCGATTTATCCAATATAAATGAACCCTTTTTATTCTTACGTAGGCAAAATCAGATTTTTGGTTATGTTCAATTAAATAATATTACTCAAAGTAATAATAAAAAGAAAAATATAGCAATTTCAAAGATTACTAGCTCTTCTCAATCAATTACTAGTGTATATCGCTTAAGTGAGCAAATTTCATTAACGGATCTATTTCAAATTATTGGTGAACCAATCTCAATTGTAAAAGAAGATGAAGACATGCCAATGGGTTACATACTTCGCGAAGATATATTAGCGGAGCTATTCAAACAAGAAAATAAAAGTGTGGATTTATTAAAGAGCATTTTAACATCGATACCAATGGGAACGTTTGTAGTAGATAAAAATAAAGTAATTGTAAATTGCAATGATGCTGGGTTGAAAATGATTAAATCAACATCCGAAAAAGTAATTAATACAAAAGCAGAAACTATTTTTAGCGGTGAACAAGTTGAAATTGTATTTGATACAGGTAAAACAATTCTTAATCAAATCCAAATAAATGATGATATAGGCGTTCTTGTCGATTATAGCCCAATCTTCGTTGATAACGAGGTTGAAGGAGTAATTATTGTTGTACAAGATCTCCCAATGGTTGAAGAAATGGCCTCTGAAATTGAATACGTTAAGGATTTAAATAAAGATTTGAATGCTATTTTATCGAGTATTTATGATGAAATCCTTGTAGTAAACCGTAAAGGAGAACTAATTCGTTACAGTGAGAATATAATTCCTGGATTTTGGAATGTAGATTTAAAGGAATTACTTGGGAAGAGTATCTTAGAATTTGGAAACCAGGGACTTTTTACACCATCAGTTACAAAATTAGTTTTAGAAAAGAAGAAAAAAGTATCTATCGTTCAAGAAACAATAAATGGACGTAAAGTACTTGCTGTAGGAAATCCGGTTTTTGACGAGAATATGGAGATTGAACGTATTATTATTGCATCTAGAGATATTACGGAAACTTCACGCCTTAAAACTGAATTAAAAGAAATGAAGAAGATTTCTGAGCAATATAAAAAAGAACTTGAAGATATTAAAAGCAAAGATCGTTTTGTTAAAAAACTGATTTATTGTAGCCCTAAAATGGAGCAAATTCTTAATCAAGCAAAAAAGATTGCTGACTTTTCTTCCACTGTATTACTACATGGAGAGTCCGGGGTAGGAAAGGAAGTCATTGCACAGGCGATCCATCAGTTAGGAAATCGTTCTTCAAAACCATTTCTAAAGCTAAATTGTGGTGCAATACCTGAAAATCTTCTGGAAAGTGAGCTTTTTGGCTATATTAAAGGAGCGTTTACAGGAGCAGATCAAAATAAGGACGGTTATTTTAAGCAAGCAGATGAAGGCGTTTTATTTTTAGATGAAATTGGTGAAATGCCATTGCATTTACAAGTAAAACTACTTAGAGTCCTTCAAGAACAAGAAGTAATTCCAGTTGGAAGTACAAAGCCAATTAAAGTAAATGTGCAAATTATTGCTGCTACAAATAAAAGATTAGAAAAAATGGTTGAAGAACGTACATTTAGGGAGGATTTGTATTATCGCCTAAATGTTATACCTTTAAATATTCCACCGTTAAGAGAAAGAATTGAAGATATCTCATTATTAGCTTTCCATTTCTTACAGCAATTAAATGAAAAATATAATAAGAGTTTTCATCTTACACCAGATGCAATTAACGTATTAGAATTTTATTCATGGCCAGGTAATGTCAGAGAACTTCAAAACATCATAGAAAGATTAGTTGTCTCTGCTGAAGATCAAATTATTAATGCAGAGGATGTTAATCAATTCTTACCAAATAGCTATGACTTTAATAAATCAAAGCCTGTAATTAATAAAGTAATTCCTCTTCAAGAAGCAATTGATTATGTCGAAGAGCAGCTCATCGTGCTTGCGATGAAGCAATATAAAACAACAACGAAGGCTGCACAAGTTTTAGGCATTAGTCAGTCCTCGGTTAGTCGTAAGTATCAAAAAATAATGAATGAAAAAGATATGAATAGTGACTTTATGTCATTTAAATAAAAAAACGCACAAAGTGCGTTTTTTTTATTTCTCTAAATCCCCTATATTTTCAACATTACTATTAATTACTTCAGTCATACTAACTTGATCCCTCGAGAGACTAAATGCCATGAATATGATGATGAGACCTACTGCAATGCATGTTCCTGCAAGCAACATAATATTTCCTCCTTTCATGGTGTTCTAGCCTATGCAATGAATTTTCTTAATATGTCGGTTTACAGAAATAGTTTTAAAAACGTTTAATTATCGTAGATTTTTTAAGAGTTTTAAAGATTATGCAAAGTGTAATAGTGTTATGCAAAATTGAATAACAATGTACAGGTTATTGAAGTAAAACCCTTATAAATTAGGTGTATTGAAGTTGGCACGGTTCTTGCAAACTATTAAATTGTTAAGAATTTAAGGAGGGTTTATATACAATGGTCGATGTTCAATTTAAAACAATTGATTTAAAGATGTTTATTAATGGCGAATGGAAAGATTCTAGCAATCATGAGAAACGCCCTGTTATTAACCCAGCAAATGGAGAAATCATTGCATATGCTCCTGAAGGAACGGTTGAGGATGCGAAAGTAGCAATTGATGTTGCTCGTAAAGCATTCAATGATGGAAGATGGTCTGATTTATCTGCTCAAGAAAGAGCAACTTATTTATTTAAAATTGCAGACAAAATAGAAGAGTACCAAGAAGAATTAACGAAACTTGAAACTTTAGATAATGGGAAACCGAACCGTGAAGCTGGCTTCGATGTAGCTGATGCAGCAGCGTGCTTCCGTTATTATGCGGGGTTAATTACAAAGCCGGATGGGTTTACTTATCATGTAGCAGATCCTATGCAAGCGATGGTTGTTCGTGAACCAATTGGTGTATGTGGATTAATTGTTCCGTGGAACTACCCATTATTAATGAGTGTTTGGAAGCTTGCACCAGCACTAGCGGCAGGTAATACAGTTGTTTACAAACCATCAGAAGTTACACCAGTTACTCCGAAGAAATTATTTGAGATTTTTGAAGAGGTTGGTCTTCCACACGGTGTAGCAAACATGGTGATGGGTGCAGGGCCGGTAGTTGGAAATGAAATCGCTTCAAATCCTGATGTAGATATGGTTTCATTCACAGGTGGAACAAAAACAGGTAAACATATCATGAAAACAGCGGCCGATACGATGAAAAAAGTATCGCTTGAGCTTGGCGGGAAATCTCCAAATATCATTTTTGCTGATGCAGATTTTGAAACGGCTGTAGATTATGCTTTATTCGGAATTTATGCAGGTTCAGGCCAGGTTTGCTCATCTGGATCAAGAATTTTAGTTGAAGAATCAATTTATGATCGCTTTGTTGAGCGATTTGTAGAGCGTGCTGAGAAAATTAAAGTTGGTCCTGGAGATGCACCTGAAACAGAAATGGGTCCACTTGTAAGCAAAGAGCATTTAGAAAAAGTTTTAAGTTATATACAAATAGGTAAAGAAGAAGGCGCAAGAGTTGCATGTGGTGGAAATCGCATTGAAAAAAATGGTTTAGAAAAAGGTTACTTTGTTGAACCGACTGTTTTTGTAGATGTTGAACAAACTATGCGTATCGTTCAAGAAGAAATTTTTGGCCCTGTTGTATGTATTCAAAAGTTTAAAACTGAAGAAGAAGCAATAAAACTAGGAAATGGAACTGTTTATGGTTTAGCAGGTGCAGTATTTAGTAAAGATGGAGCGAAAGCTTTAAGAGTGATCAAAAAGTTACGTTCAGGCATTACTTGGATTAACTCCTACCACCCAACTTATAATGAAGCACCTTGGGGAGGCTACAAACAAAGTGGTGTAGGACGCAGCTTAGGTACATTTGGATTAGAGGAATTCCAAGAAATTAAGCAAATTAACATTAACCTACAAGTTGAACCAATTGGATGGTTTGCAGAATAATTTTAGGCAGTTATAAGAAGAGACATATAGGAAAGAAAAAAATAAATAAAACGACTATAGGAGTGAACAAAATGAGTATCAATTTAAAAAACGAATTAAAAAGTGAAGAAAAAAATGTAACCGAGTACATTAATAAGGTTTTAAGTTTAATAGAAAAAGAGACTGTTACAGAAGAAGACGCTGCATGGATCACAAAGGAAACAGTTGATGGTTTTAGAGAGCACGTAAATCCAGGGTTCCTTGCTTACCGCAAAACTGTTACTGAAGGCGGACAATTTGCATCTGTTGAATGGTCTGATAGTGGCTCATGCTTTAAAGATGTAAATGGTAAAGAATATATTGACTGTTTAGGTGGATTTGGAATTTATAATGTTGGGCATCGTCATCCAAAGGTTGTAAAGGCTGTTACGGATCAGTTAAAAAGACAGGCACTTCATAGCCAAGATTTATTAGATCCATTACGTGCAATGCTTGCTAAAATTTTAGCAGAGATTACACCTGGTGATTTAAAATACTCATTCTTTACAAATAGTGGTACTGAAAGTGTAGAAGCAGCTTTAAAACTTGCAAAAATGTATAGTGAACGCAGTACATTTATTTCAACTACACGTGCATTCCACGGAAAAAGCTTAGGTTCTTTATCAGGTACTGCAAAAGGCATGTTCCGTAAACCATTTTTACCGTTAATTCCTGGATTCCGTCATGTTCCATTTGGTGACATTGATATGATGAGAAAAACATTTGAAACTTGCTCTTTAGTAGGCGAAGATGTTGCAGCAGTTATACTTGAGCCAATTCAAGGTGAAGGTGGAATTATTCTTCCTCCTCCAAACTACTTAAAAGAAGTTCGTGAACTATGTGACGAATATGGATCATTATTAATTTTTGACGAAGTTCAAACAGGTATGGGCCGTACTGGTAAAATGTTTGCTGCTGAACTATATGAAGTAGTTCCAGACATTATTTGTCTTGCGAAAGCATTTGGCGGCGGAGTTATGCCGGCTGGAGCAGTAGTTGCAAAAGAAGAAGTATTCAAAAGCTGGTTCCCAAATCCATTCATGCATACAACAACATTTGGTGGAAATCCATTAGCATGTGCAGCTGCTATTGCTACAATCAGTGTGCTACTTGAAGAAAAATTACCTGAAAGAGCGGAAGTAGTTGGGGCTTACTTCTTAGATCAATTAAAAGAAGCAGCAAAAGGACATGAAGACAAAGTTTTAGAAATTCGTGGTCAAGGTTTAATGATTGGAATTGAGTTCCATCAAGATGAAATCGGCTATGAAGTTTCTAAAGGAATGTTTGATAAAGGGATCCTAGTTGCTGGTACATTAATTAACTCAAAAACAATCCGTATCGAGCCTTCATTAAAAATTAGCTATGAAGAGGTTGATATTGTAGTAAGTACATTTAAAGAAATTTTAGCTACTATTAAAGCTTAATTTATTCATCCAGCATGTCATGACAAATAATCATGACATGCTCAGACTGCCCACCAAACGCTCACTTTCTTCGTTGCTTCGCCTGTCTGTGGTGCTCATTACTCTTTTGGGTAACTCCGCTTTTCATCAGGTTTAGCGCCTTGAAAGTCAAGCGTTTTCAATTAGTCTGAAATTAGATTTTTAGGACTTTGTCTACCCACTGAAAAAATCGTTATAGATAGGATGGTGTAATGATGGCAGATCGAAAATTTGTTAAAATCCAAACTTCAATTCCAGGACCAAAATCACAAGAGTTACTTGCTAGAAGAAATATAGTGGTTCCAAAAGGAATTAGTAATAATAGTGAAGCGTTTGTAAAAAAAGCAAAGGGTGCACTTGTTGAGGACATTGATGGTAATACATTTATTGACTTTGCAGGTGCAATTGGAACGTTAAATGTAGGACATTCCCATCCTAGAGTTGTAAGAGCGCTTCAAGCTCAATCCGGTGATTATATTCATACAGGCTTTAATGTCATGATGTATGAATCTTATATTCAGCTTGCAGAAAGATTAGCAGATCTTTCACCTGGAAGTTTTGAAAAACAAGTAGCATTTTTTAATAGTGGCGCAGAAGCTGTTGAAAATGCAGTGAAGATTGCAAGAAAGTATACAAAGCGTCAAGGAATCATTTCTTTTACTAGAGGATTCCATGGTCGAACATTAATGACAATGACGATGACAAGTAAAGTTAAGCCATACAAGTATGGGTTTGGACCATTTGCTCCTGAAGTATATAAAGCACCTTATCCATATGTTTACCGTCGTCCAGATCAAATGGATGAAAAAGAATATAGTAAATTTATCATTGAACAATTTGAACAGTTTTTAATTGCAGAGGTTGCACCAGAAACAATTGCTGCAGTTGTAATGGAACCAATCCAAGGTGAAGGTGGCTTTATTGTTCCTGATCTTGATTTTGTAAAAAGGGTTAGAGAAATCTGTACGCAATATGGAATATTATTTGTAGCAGATGAGATTCAAACTGGTTTTGCTAGAACAGGTAAATATTTTGCAATTGAGCACTTTGGAGTTGAGCCAGATTTAATTACAATTTCAAAATCAATGGGTGCAGGAGTACCTATTAGTGGCGTTATCGGTAGAAAAGAAATTATGGAAGCTTCTGATGCCGGAGAAATAGGTGGAACATACTCTGGAAGTCCACTTGGATGTCGTGCAGCATTAGCAGTACTCGATATCATTGAGGAAGAAGGATTAAATGAGCGAGCTGTTGTAATTGGCGAAAAAGTTAATGAGGAAATGCACAAATGGGCTAAGCAGTTTGAACAAATAGGGGATATTCGCGGAATTGGCGCAATGTGTGCAATGGAGATTGTAACAAATAAGAAAGATAAAACACCAGATAAAGTGACAGTTGGAAAGATTGTAAAAGAAGCTAACAATAGAGGGTTAATGTTGTTAAGCGCAGGTATCTTTGGCAATGTTATTCGTTTGTTAATGCCACTAACGATTACAGATGAACAGCTTGAAGAGGGACTAGATATTATAAGGGAGTCAATTGAAGCTGTATTACTACCAGAATTACAATTGGAGGTAAACTCATGAGCCAAATTAAAGAGAAGTATGAAGTCTACCCAATGTATATAGATGGTACATGGGTAGGGAACGATCATGAATATTATACGAAGGTTACAAATCCTGCAACTGGTGCAGTTGTAGGGGCAATTCCAACGGGTGGTACATATGAAGCTAAATTAGCTGTTGATGCTGCTCATACAGCATTTAAAACTTGGTCAAAAAAGACAGCAGAAGAAAGATACCATTTATTAATGAATTGGTATCGTCTCATTGACGAAAAGAAAGAAGAAATTGCTAAATTAATGACAATTGAGCAAGGTAAACCATTAAAAGAAGCGTTAGGTGAGACTGTTTATGCAAATGGTTTTATTTCTTGGTATGCAGAGGAAGGCAAACGTGTATATGGAGAAACAATTCCTGCATCACAACCTAATAAACGAATTCTAGTTAGAAAAGAGCCTGTAGGAGTTGTAGCTGCAATTACGCCATGGAATTTTCCAGCAGCAATGATTACTAGAAAAGTTGCTCCTGCACTTGCAGCTGGCTGTACAACGGTTATTAAACCAGCTACCCAAACTCCTTTAACAGCATTAAAGCTTGCAGAACTTGCTCATGAAGCGGGAATTCCAAAAGGTGTAATTAATGTTGTTACTGGTAAGTCTTCTGAAATTGGCGATGTATGGCTAAAAGATCCAAGAGTAACAAAGATTACATTCACTGGCTCCACTGAAGTTGGAAAAACGCTAATGGTAGGAGCAGCACAGAATGTCAAAAAGGTTTCGCTAGAACTTGGTGGAAATGCACCATTTATTGTCATGGATGATGCTGATTTATCAAAAGCAGCGGTTGGCTTAGTTCAGTCAAAATTCCGCAATGCAGGTCAAACTTGCATTTGTACAAATCGTATATATGTACAGGAAAGTGTAGCCGAAGAATTTACAGCGTTATTTACAAAAGAGCTAGAAAAATTAAAAGTGGGTAACGGTTTAGAAGAAGGAATTGATGTTGGTCCACTAATTGATCATGCTGCTTTAGAAAAGGTAAAAACACTGGTTGAAGACGCTACTAATAATGGTGGAAAAATCGTATATAGTGGGAATAAACCTTCAGAGGAAAATGGATATTATTATGCACCAACTATATTAACGGGTATTACGGATGAAATGGCATGTATGAAGGAAGAAATATTTGGTCCACTTGCACCAATTACTACGTTTAAAACCGAAGAAGAAGTAATTGAGAGAGCAAATAATTCAAATTACGGTCTGGCAGCATATGTTTATACGGAAAATTTAAGTCGTTCTTTCCGCGTTACAGAAGCACTTGAGTACGGAATTATTGGACTAAATGATGGTACACCTTCTGCTGTACAAGTTCCATTTGGCGGCTATAAAGAGAGCGGTCTTGGACGAGAAGGCGGTCACTTTGGAATTGAGGAATTTTTAGAAGTTAAATATATTTCAATTGGGTTAGACATTTAATAAATCTACTGTTAATACAAAGCGCAGTTGTAAGCCAGTTAAACATTCAATTCAACTATTGTGATTGATCGTTTTACTGGCTTATTAACTAGATTAATAGAGGTGGAAAAATTGCCAGGTGCATTACATGGAGTAAAAATCATTGATTTAACAAGAGTACTAGCCGGACCTTTTTGTACGATGATCCTTGGGGATCTAGGAGCAGAGATTATAAAAGTAGAAAGTATAAATAATGGCGATGAAACAAGGGGATGGGGGCCACCTTTCGTTGAAGGTGAAAGCGCTTATTATTTATGTGCGAACCGCAATAAAAAAGGCATAACACTAAACTTAAAAAGTGAACAAGGTAAAGAAATTTTAAAAAAGCTAGTTTCAGAGGCTGATGTAGTTGTTCAAAATTTCAAACCTGGAACAATGACAAAATTAGGTTTTGGGTATGAGGATTTGAAAAAAATAAAAGAAGACATAATACTAGCATCGATTAGTGGGTTTGGTAGTGAAGGACCGAATTCAAGTTTACCAGGATATGATTATATCATCCAAGCGATGTCTGGATTAATGAGCATTACTGGTGAGAAAGAGGCCGAGCCAACAAAAGTAGGTGTAGCCATTTCGGATGTTTTAACTGGTCTATTTACATGTATTGGGATTCTTGCTTCACTTCAGAATCGAGATCGTACAGGAGAAGGTCAGGAAATCGATATTTCATTATTTGACTCTCAGCTAGCTGCTTTAGTAAATGTAGCTAGTAATTATTTATGTAGTGGAATTGTTCCTGAACGAATGGGGAATCAACACCCAAATATCGTTCCATATCAAGTCTTTACTGCAAGTGACGGTGAATTAGTCATAGCGGTAGGTAATGACGAACAATTTAAAAGGTTTACCTTACTAATTGATGAACCAGATTTATTAGATGAAAAATTTAAGACAAATACTGGCCGTTTACAGCATAGAAAACAAATAGAGCAATTAATTCAAAATAAGTTAAAGTTGAAAAGTAAAAATGAGTGGAAACAATTATTAGATCAAATAGGGATCCCAAATGGTCCAATAAATAATGTGAGTGAAGCTCTACAGTCTGAACAAGCTAAATCGAGAGATATGGTGTTGGATGTAAAACATCCTTTTATAAAGGATCTGAAATTAGTCGGATCACCGTTAAAATTATCAAAAACACCTATTGAAGTATTAAGACACCCACCCTTACATGGGGAGCATACAGAAGAAATAGTAAGTAAACTAGGATATTCCCAAATTGAAATAGAAGAAATGCAACGAAATAAAACAATTTAAGGAGGAAATAAAAATGGATTTTTCATTATCAGAGGAACAAATTAGTGTAAGGAAAGTAGTCAGGTCATTTGTAGACAGAGAAATTATCCCTTTTATAAAAGAATGGGATGAAAAAGGACATTTTGAAGCTAATATTCTAAAACGACTTGCAGATTTACAACTAATGGGTGTATGTATTCCAGAACAATACGGTGGAGTAGGAATGGATTATAACACATTGGCAATTGTATGTGAGGAATTAGAACGTGGAGATACTGCTTTCCGTACTGCTGTTTCAGTACATACTGGTTTAAATAGTATGACATTACTTCAATGGGGAACTGAAGAACAAAAGAAAAAGTATCTTGTTCCTCAAGCGCAAGGTAAGAAAATTGGTGCGTTTGGATTAACAGAGCCAAATGCAGGATCAGATGTAGTAGCAATGGCAACAACGGCTGTAAAAGATGGAGATAGTTATATCTTAAACGGATCAAAAACATGGATCTCATTATGTGATGTAGCTGACCATTTCTTAATTTTTGCGAAAACAAATCATGACTTAAAGCATCATGGCATTTCTTGCTTTATCGTAGAAAGGACTTTTGAAGGCGTTTCCACAAAAGCAATCAAAGGAAAAATGGGAATTAGAGCAGGGAATACTGGTGAAGTATTTTTAGATGATGTAAGAGTCCCAGCTGAAAACTTACTAGGTTTCGAAGGTGAAGGGTTTAAAATTGCAATGTCTGCGCTTGATAACGGACGATTCACAGTTGCAGCTGGTGCTTGCGGATTAATCCAGGCATCACTTGAAGCAAGCGTAAAATACTGTAATGAGCGAAAAACATTTGGTAAAGAAATTGGTAAACATCAATTAGTACAACAAATGATCGCGAAAATGTCATCAAACCTTGAAATCTCACGTCTATTAGTTTATAAGGCTGGTTGGTTAAAAAATAACGGAAAGAGAAATACAAGAGAAACATCACTAGCAAAATGGATTTCTTGCAATGCCGCAAACGAAGCAGCAAATGATGCAGTTCAAATTCACGGTGCATACGGATTCTCAAACGAATTCCCAGTAGAACGCTACTTAAGAAACTCAAAAGCACCTGTTATCTACGAAGGAACAAGAGAAATTCATACAATTATGCAAGCTGAATATGACCTTGGATATAGAGAAGATAAAGTGTTAAGAAAAATGCTTCCAGCTTGGCCATTTGAAGAAGTTTCAGTTGAGGCAGTGAAGTCTTAAGATACTAAATAGACATTCATAATTTTAATTCAACGACTTATGAAACTTTTATTGTGATTGCCACTAAATAGTAAAGTAATAAGGATAGAGAAGCAGCAGCTTTTTCTATCCTTTTATTTTATTAAAAACTGAATAGTATACGTAACTTAAGTAATTAGAAATTTAGCCCATATTGCTCCGATAAATAGTGTTTTATTTCCTTAACTCGTTCCTTTTTAAATATAAACTTATAACTTTTTTTAGTATCAAGAGTTAATATAATTCCCCCGTTTAGAGGTCCACTCGATTCTGTAACTGATTTTATAGCAGATTTATTTATTTCCAAGGCGAAAGAAAGTAATCGGTTGAGATGAATTTTATAAACTATGATTCTCTGAGAGGTAAGGGCAAAAGAGTTTTGTCATTTCTTTAGAATTAATTTCATCATCAAGAACCTTTAATTTCTGGTATGAAAAGAAAGGGTTAGTACAAATTGACAATTGGTAACAATTAAAGTATTGTTTTTGTTAAAAGTCTGAATTATCTAAAAAAATTCTTGTTTTAAATATTTGCTACTACTTAAAGTGTAGATTTACTTAGGTCAACTGAAGAAAAAGAATTAAATTGGAATGGGTAGGTGCTAAATGCACGGCCCAAGAAAAGGGAACATCGATTAGTGGAAATCAAAGAATAGCTTTTTTAGCAATAAAGATTAACTCAACCAATTATAAAATAGTAAACATTAAAGGAAGGAGGTATTCAAAATGAACATAACAACAATCGGATTCTCAAAAAAATCTTTAAGAACATTTGCATCAATGCTCCAACAAAGTAACGTAACTCATCTAATTGATACTCGATTACATAACACTTCACAACTAGCTGGATTTGCAAAAAAAGATGATCTACATTTTGTAATGGATTTATTAAATATTCAATATACACATGACACTGAATTAGCTCCAACAGAAGAACTACTTAAAGCAATTAAGAAAAAAGAAATCTCATGGAATGATTTTGAAAAAGACTTTTTAAACTTAATCCAAAATCGTAAAATCGAAACAAAAATAAACGACTTCATAAGCAAAGGCGTTCCATGTTTTATGTGTAGCGAAGAAAAACCACACCATTGTCACCGCAAGCTAGTCGTAGAATATTTAAGAGAATTTGATAATCGTTTTGAAATTATTCATTTATAAATTTGAAAAGACTGTCCGTAAAAGACAGTCTTACTTAAGTTATTTAATATAAGAACGTAACCTATCTTGTACTTGCTTGAAAATATCATCAACATGATCCAATTCTAAAATGATTTTATCGTACTTGTGATTGTTCAAGGTTAATACTAAATTTCCCTTGTTAGTGCTTGTAGCAATAAAATAATTCACTCCGTCTTTTTTGAAATGGCCATATTTAGATGCTCCTAAGTGTGTACCGTATATTTTCCAAAGAAATTCATGTATATCCTCAATAGAAACATCACTGATATCACTATAGGGAACCTCTATGGTATGTTTTAATCCTAATATTGTTTCAAGACTAGAAAGTGTAATGAATAATTTATCTTCTTCAAATAATATTGTTTTCATAAAAAATCCCTCCTTACTTCTTATACGACAAGGGACTGCATATCGTTCATTTATTTTAATTTAATTATTAATACATGGGTGTACTTTTTACCGAAACCACTTATTTTAAAAACTAAACAAACGTTTAATTAAATATATAACGCAACGATTATCGTGATTTTAAAGTATTCAGACTCATAATAGGTATGCTTAGTATTAGTAAAAATCGAAAAAAATTGTACGTTAGATAATTTTTTATTCATAGCTAGCTAATGCTAGGGAATGATATCATCTAGATAAAAGAATTATTTACTATTCTCAAAGAGGTACGTAAAATGGATCAACAAGTACAAACTTATTTTGAAAACCTTGAATCAAATGACAAGAATTTGCAATTCGAAGCCTTTAACTACATTATTTCCGTTACAAAAGAGAAAGTGGATTGGTCGTATGAAGTATGGGATCGATTAAAATCGGAGCTAACGCATAAAGGAAATCATAAAAGGTCAAGAGCTGCACAGTTTCTCTCAAATTTAGCGATCAGTGATCCAGAGAAGAGGATGCTAAACGATTTTCCTTCAATTTGGCAAGTTACATATGATCCAAAATTTGTTACGGCAAGACACACTTTACAGTCAATATGGAGAGTAGGCTTAGCTGGTCCAGATCAAAGAGGGATTGTCATTGATCATCTAGTAAATCGTTATTTAAATTGCAAAGAAGAGAAAAACTATACATTGATTCGTTACGATATCATTCAATGTATGAGAAATCTGTATGATGCAGTTAAAAACGAAGAGATTAAACAAAAGGCTTTAGAGTTGATTAAAACAGAAGAAGATCCAAAATATCGAAAAAAATATATGACAGTGTGGAAGTAAAGCACATTTAAAGTGAACCGAAAAAGTTAGACAAATAGTTTAATGCTGCTAAAGAGGATTGGACTCTGTATTGCACAGGGGACAATCCTTTTTGTTTTATATTAATCGTAAAAAGAGTAATAAAGAAAAGAGTTTAAGTTAATGACAAATGATGGCATGCGAGTTCAAGAGTAGAATTTCGGATGGAATTGTTGTTAGTGAATATAATGCTATAAATAAATGGAGCGGAAATAGGAGACGTGGGTTATTCACGTCTCAATTTATTACTTGTTAAAATAGTTTCGAATTTAAAATCTATTTTATTCTAGGCTTCCCAGTTGATCGTCGAACAATTAAATGAGGTGTGATTGTAGTTGTTACGGAATTTAATTGTTTATTTTTATTTTCAATCAAATCAATTAGATGTTCCATAGCCAGATTTCCTAGAGACTGACTTAAATGAGTTCCTACTGTTGTTAATTGAATAGATGCATGGGCAGAAAACTCGATATTATCAATTGCACCAATGCTGATATCTTCCGGTATTTTAAAGCCTTTATTAAGAAGGAAATCCAAGCAAATTAATGCAATAGCATCCGTCGCAGCGACTATGGCTGTTGGAAATTCAATACCTGAAAATAACTCCTTACAGGCTTGGACGATGGATTCTATAGTTGTATCGGTCGTTTTTATCCAATCCTCACGAACTGCTATTTTTTGTCTATTAGCCTCTTTTTTAAACCCTTCTAAACGACCGTGAAAAGTAGATGCTTGTAGCGGGCCACCTATATACGCTAGATTTTTATGACCAAATTCGATCATATGATTTGTTATTAGTTCGCCGGCTTTTACGTTATCAATCTCAAAATAGTTTGTCCCAGACGAATGCTTCCGATTGAAGGTCACATACGGTTTACCTTCCAAACCCTCTAAAACGGGAAAAATAGAATCATTCATTAAAATAGAAGACATTATGATTCCATCAACAGGGGCGCTTAATACTTGGTTATACAGCATTTTATCGTTATCTATTTTATTAAAAAATACGAGTACGTTATATCCTTTTTTTGCTGCAATCGATACAATTCCCCGAGTAGATTCTTCATAAAAAGGATCATGAGTATGTCCTGTAATTAACGCAATCATATTGGTTTTCTTTTTTACGAGATTTCTGGCAATCAAATTCGGATGATAGTTTAATTCTTTAATGGCTCTCTCTACTTTCTCTACTGTAGATTGTTTAATATTTTTAGATCCATTTAATACACGAGAAACAGTAGATTGAGAGACGCCGGCTAGCCTCGCAACATCGTGTGAAGAAACCAAATAAATCACTCCAAGCTCCTATAATATATAATTTAAAAATAATAGTTAATTAATAAAAAAAGCAATGAATACGGCAGACGTACTAAATCTTGTTACTCCCAAACAAGATAATTTTTGGAATTTTCAAGGGATTATTATATATTATAGCAAATAAAATCGAATTTGATTAGAAGTTTTGAGCAAATTAATGATATTTTTGCATACGTATTCATGAAAAAAATGAAAGTGTCATCATTACCTAGTTTAGATACTTGCTGATAAAAATCGAAAGTATACTTATTAGAGCCAACATACAATCACCATTAAGCACAACTTTTTAGAGAATATAGATAAGTTTTCCAGATGCTAATTGAAAATTTATAAAATGCTAAAAAATAAAAATTGTTTGACAATTATTAAAAATGAAGCTTATTATTAATACGTATTCATAAGTTATGGAGGGAAACATGAAAAAGAATATTTGGATTAACGGACAAGATGTGGAAACAGAAAATTATTCAGATTTGCTTTCTCCTTATTCACAAGAAAAAATTGCAGATATTGCTATTGCGAATAAACTACAAACTCAGAATGCAATTCAAGTTGCTTATGATTCTAAAGAAGTAATGGCCAAAATGCCTGCTCACCAACGAGCAGCCATTTTAGAGAAAGTTTCGCAACTTCTTGAAGAAAATTTAGAAGAAGCTGCAAGCGTAATTGCTCTTGAGTCGGCTAAACCACTTATCTTCGCCAAAGCAGAAGTAATAAGAACGATTGAAACATACAAATTTGCATCAGAGGAAGCAAAACGAATTCATGGAGAAACAATTCCTTTTGATGCGGCGGTTGGTGGAGTTGGAAAAATAGGCTACACCATTCGAAATCCAATTGGAGTTATTGGTGCAATTACTCCATTTAATTTTCCGATGAATTTAGTTGCGCATAAAGTGGGACCAGCTATTGCTGCAGGGAATACCGTGGTATTGAAGCCAGCTTCACAAACACCACTTTCTGCATTTTATATAGCAGATTTGTTCAAAAAAGCTGGTCTACCGGATGGCGTATTAAATGTTGTTACAGGACCAGGAAGAGTTGTGGGTGACGTCATTGTAGAAAGTGATCTAGTTAGTATGGTGACTTTTACAGGAAGTTCCTCAGTTGGAATTGCACTTCGAGCAAAAGCAGGGCTTAAGAAAACAACACTTGAACTAGGTTCAAATGCTGCATTAATCATTGATGAGGATATTGATGTAACAAAGGCTATTGATCGCTGCTTAATGGGCGCATTTTCAAACCAAGGGCAAGTCTGCATCTCTTTACAACGTATATATGTACACGAAAAAATCTATGATGAGTTTGTTCCGCAGTTTGCAAAAAGTGCTAGCGAACTCAAACTAGGTGACCCTTTAGACCCTGAAACTTATGTTTCATCTCTTATTTCACCGAATGACTTGGACCGTGCTTTAAGCTGGATCGAAGAAGCAAAAGCGCAGGGTGCGACTATTGCAACAGGTGGCAAAACGCTAGGTAATATTCTTGAACCTACAGTTATTTTAGATGTAACAAGTAACATGAAAGTATCATGTAACGAAGTTTTTGCTCCAATTGTTTCAATTTGTAAAGTATCTTCGGTTGATGAAGCAATTGATGCCGTGAATGATTCCAGGTATGGTCTGCAAGCTGGAATTTACACTAATAGTGTTATTAATGCACTAAAAGCAGCGGACGATCTGCATGTAGGAGGCGTAGTTATTAATGATGTACCTACGTTCCGTGTTGATCAAATGCCATATGGAGGCGTAAAAGAAAGTGGTACAGGACGTGAAGGATTGAAATATGCAATTGAAGAGATGACTGAAATGAAACTCGTTATTTGGCACAAAGGATAAATTTTAGACATCAACTAAAATGGTTTTCATTTTTAAGTGTACCGTTTAGCTTTATCGTTTTTTAGACGGTACACGTTTTTAACTGTTTAAAGGTTCTCATACTGGAAGTTTGAATGAGCGTATAGGCAGTTATACATATTACTATGATTAGCTCGTAATTAATTCAGTAATTGAAAAAACAAACATCGTAGAAAAATTTCTATAAAAACGGAGGAATCAAATAATGATTAAGCAACTATCCACAAAAGAATGGCAAGAAAAGCGAGATAAATACGTTGTAAAAGGCGTTAGCAATGGAAATCGAGCAGTTGCTGTAAAAGGCAAGGGAGCTACATTATATGATTTAGAAGGTAATAAGTTTATTGACTTCGGTGCAGCTATTGGAACCATTAACGTAGGGCATTCACACCCAAAAGTAGTAGCAGCCATACAAGAACAAGCAGAAAAAATCATTCATCCTGGCTTCAATGTCGTTATGTATCCGTCATACATTGAAGTTTGTGAAAGATTGTGTGAAGCAACTCCAGGAGATTTTGCAAAAAAAGCAATTTTATTAAACAGTGGTGCTGAAGCAGTTGAGAATGCCGTGAAAATCGCAAGGAAATATACAAAACGCCAAGCAGTTGTCACATTTACTCGTGGATTTCACGGACGTACTTTAATGACGATGACAATGACGAGCAAAGTAAAACCATATAAACTTGGTTTTGGTCCTTTTGCACCTGAAGTATATCAAGCACCGTATCCATATATGTACCGTAAGCCAGACGGTATGACTGATGAGCAATACGAAGCAGATGTTATTGCACAGTTTAATCAATTTTTTATAGCAACTGTAGCACCAGAGACTGTAGCGTGTATTGTCATGGAGCCGATTCAAGGAGAAGGTGGATTTGTAATACCGCCAAAATCATTTGTAAAACACGTTCGTGAATTTTGTTCAAAACATGGCATTGTGATGGTGGCAGATGAAATACAAACAGGATTCGCAAGAACAGGAAAATTATTTGCGATGGAGCATTTCGAAGTTGCAGCTGATCTTATGACAGCTTCTAAATCTATCGCAGGTGGTATGCCACTAAGTGCTGTTATTGGTAAGGCAGAAATAATGGATATAGCAGATCCGGGTGAATTAGGTGGAACCTATTGTGGAAATCCACTTGCGTGTGAAGCCGCATTGGCAGTATTAGAAGTTATTGAAGAAGAAAAATTGTGTGAAAAAGCAGAATGGATTGGAGATGTACTTGAAAGCCGTGTGAGAAAGTGGCAATTAGAGTATAACTTTATTGGAGAATTCCGTCGTCTAGGAGCAATGTGTGCAGTAGAGATTGTAACAGATCAAAAATTAAAAACACCGAATAAAGATCTTACTACAAAAATTGCAAAAGCAGCAAATGAAGCTGGGCTTCTATTACTTACTGCAGGTTTAGATGGAAATATTATTCGCTTTTTAAGTCCATTAGTGATTACAGAAAATGAGTTAAACGAAGGTCTTGCTATTCTAGAAAACGTATTAACTAATTGCTAAATTTTGTTGAAACTGATCATTCAATGATTTTCATATGTTCAAACTTTTTAAAAGTAATGTCCAAATGTGTAGATTAATAGGACTTGCTCGAGTCTTTTACTGCAAGGTTTTTATAAATATTTTTATATTAACGGAAAAAAGGATAGGGTGAATATGGAGAAACAACACAATGGTTTACAACAAAATCTAAAACACCGTCATATTCAAATGATTTCAATTGGTGGAATTATAGGGGCAGGTTTATTCGTAGGTAGTGGGAATGTTATTCATAGTGCAGGTCCATCAGCAATTGTTGCCTATTTAATAGCGGGATTATTAGTTGCACTACTTATGAGAATGTTAGGAGAAATGGCTGCTGAGAACCCAGTTAGTGGTTCGTTTTCAACGTATGCAAAAGAGTCGATTGGCCCTTGGGCAGGATACACGATTGGTTGGTTGTATTGGTTTTTCTGGTTAATTACAATTGCAATTGAAGCGATTGCAGGTGCAAATATAATGAATTCATGGTTCCCAAGTATCCCATTATGGGGATGGGCTTTAATTCTTACATTTGTACTTACACTTACCAATATTTTATCAGTGAAAACATTTGGAGAGTTTGAATATTGGTTTGCCATTACAAAGGTAGTGGCGATCTCAGCGTTTATGTTATTAGGTCTTGCAATTTTATTCAAATTAATCCCTACGATCCAGTCTCCGGGATTATCAAATTTAACACAGCATGGCGGATTTTTTCCGAAAGGCATAAGCGCAATATTAGGTGGTTTTATGACAGTTATGTTTGCTTTCTTTGGGTCTGAAATTGCAGCAATTGCTGCTGGTGAATCAAAAGATCCTCAAAAATCTGTTGTTACTGCCATTAATACTGTTGTTTGGCGTGTAGCATTGTTCTACATTGGGTCAGTATCTATTTTAGTTTTATTAATGCCTTGGGATGATGCAAAATCATTAAGTAGCCCATATGTAACGTTGCTTAGCAATTTAGGGATTCCAGGAGCTGGAACAATCATGAAGGTTGTTGTACTTTTTTCAGTACTCTCTTGTTTGAATTCAGCACTTTATACGAATTCTCGAATGCTTTATTCTTTGGCGCAGCAAGGAAGTGCTCCGAGAATCTTTACAAAAGTAAATAAAGGTGGATCACCGTATTGGGCGGTATGGGCAAGTTCAGCTTTCGCCTTCCTAGCTGCAATTTTTAACTTTATTTCACCTGATAAACTTTTTTCATTTCTCTTGAATGCATCAGGTTCAATTGCGCTTCTAGTGTATATTGTTATTGCAATATCACATGTAGTAAAGCGAAGACAAGCTGAGAAAACGGGAAAAGTGTTACGGTTAAAAATGTGGGGTTTCCCATATGTTACTTACGTTACTATACTAGCGATGATCGTCATCTATTTTTCGATGTACTTTATGGATGATCTTCGCTCTCAGTTCTATTTAACTTCATTAATTACAGTTTTAGTGATTTCTTCCTTCTTTATTTTTAAAATTGGAAAAAAAGAAGAAGTTGATTCAAACAGCAGGCGGACTAATATACCTAGTTGATGATAAAAAGAAACAAAAATTGAAATTGTTATGAAAGCGCTTCTTGTTAATTACATTAGAAAATTCAAAAAAGAAGACCGTGTATTGACGGTCTTCTTTTTTATGAAAATTTCCTCAAAACTAACACAACAATTTTAGAAATGATGCGTCTTTTTTTAAAGAGTAAGTTTGTATTGTTTTTTGTTTTAACCTAATAAAAAATTGCTAAATTCATCGATCGTATCAAAATAAAATGTTGATTCATTTTTCATTTGTTGTTTAATAGTTTAACATGGAAAAGAGAGGTTGTTTTCTAGTTCATCATCTGTTTAATTAAATCACGATTTCGTTGTTTAAATACCTCATTATGAGATGAAACCATTGCTGCACCACTAGCCTCTGGTTGGATATATTGCTTTGCTTTATTAACAGCATTAGCGGCATCTTGAAATGCGCCAGCAATTAATTGTAACTTTCCTTCATGCATTAAAATATCTCCAGCTGCATAAATCCCTTCAATCGAAGTTTCACTCGTTGTATTCCCTTTAATATAGAAATCTTGAATCATTTCTACTTTTATTTCACTGTTATTTAATAAAGAAGTATCTTGTTCATAACCGTGGTTTATGATTACTTCATCAATTGCCAAATGAGATATTTCACCAGTTTCATTATTTGTCAGTTCAACCGTTTCTATTTCTTCATGGTTTTCACCAGCAATTAGTTTCGTAATAGATGTATTGAAAAGACATTCAACAGAACTATTCATTAATTGAGAGACTTGTGCTTCATGACCTTTTAGAGCATCTTTTCGGTAAGTTAAATACACTTTCCCAGCAACCGGCTCTAATTCATTAGCCCAATCAATCGCAGAGTTACCACCACCGGAAACGATTACAGTTTTGTCTTTAAAATGTTTAAGTGATTTTACTGTATAGTTTAAATTTGAAACCTCAAATCTTTCTGCACCATCTATCTTAAGCTTCGTTGGGTTTAATATTCCACTACCAACTGCAACAATAATTGTTTTAGAATAATGCTTTTGACCTGAAGAAGTATGTAAAATAAAAATGCCATTATCATCACGAGTAATCGTGTCGACTTTTTCATTTAACACAACAGTAGGATCAAACGTTAATCCTTGCTGAACGATTTGGCCGATGAATTTCTCACCAGGAATTGGTGGTTGTCCTCCAACATCCCAAATCATCTTTTCAGGATAGCAATGAACTTTCCCACCTAATTCAGATTGAAATTCTATTATTTTTGTTTTCATTTCTCTTAAACCACTATAAAAAGCAGAGTATAGTCCAGCAGGACCTCCCCCGATTACTGTTACATCATATAGATCATTTATATTCATTTCCGTCTCACTCCAGAATATTCTGTCATTGATTATCATTCTCAATAAAATATATACCATTTTTGCGAATTTTTCAATGATTTAACTAAAAATTAATATTGACAATAATAGTAAATAGACTTATATTTACCTAGTAACATCAACTGATAATAATTATCATTATCATTATCATTAACGGTTTGATTATTAAATGAATGGAGGTCCGTTTATGGTTCGGTTATATACTAATGAATTGACCATTGGTTATGGTGATCGTTTGATTGTAAAAGACCTTAATATAAAAATTCCGGATAAACAAATTACAACAATCATCGGTTCAAATGGATGTGGTAAGTCGACTCTTTTGAAGGCGATTACAAGAATAATCTCTCATCAATCCGGAACGATTATCTTAGATGGAGAAAACATTGCTTCAGAGAATACTAAATTACTAGCTAAAAAAATGGCAATTTTACCTCAAACACCAGAGAGTGCAAGTGGTTTAACAGTAGGTGAACTAGTATCTTATGGTCGATTCCCATATCAAAGTGGTTTAGGCAGATTAACTAAAAAAGATATTGAAGTAATTGACTGGGCACTTGAGGTTACAGGTACGAAGGAATATAAGTACAAGTCAGTTGATTCACTTTCAGGCGGTCAACGTCAACGAGTTTGGATCGCAATGGCGTTAGCACAAGAAACTGAAATTATTTTCCTTGATGAGCCTACTACATATTTGGATTTAGCTCATCAGCTCGAAATTTTGGAGTTGTTACAAAAGCTGAATCAGGAGCAAGAACGTACGATTGTAATGGTTTTACATGACCTAAACCAAGCAGCTCGATTTGCAGATTATATCATCGCACTTAAAGATGGAGAAATCGTTAAAGCAGGTTCTTGCGAAGAAGTCATTACACATGAAGTTCTCAAAAAAGTTTTTTCAATTGATACAGTAATTGGAAGAGACCCAAGAACAAATAAACCAATGTGCATTACATATAACTTACTTAAGGGAGAAGAGAAAAATGAAGAAAATCTTAATACCATTTCTTTTAATATTCGTGCTAATTATTAGTGCATGTAGTAAAGGAGCATCAAGTACAGAAGGCTCAAAGAATGAACCAAAAAAGTCTGGAACAATTACATATCAATCGCAAAATGGTCCAGTTAAAGTCCCAGCTAACCCTAAACGTGTAGTAGTGTTATCTTCGTTTGCGGGAAATGTAATGTCTTTAGGGGTTAACATTGTCGGTGTTGATTCTTGGTCTAAGTCGAATCCTCGTTGGGCTGAAAAATTAAAAAATGCTGAAGTAGTTTCAGATGATAATATCGAAAAAATTATTGAGTTAAATCCAGATTTAATTATTGGTTTAGATAATGTTAAAAACCTTGATAAATTAAAGAAAATCGCACCTACTGTAGTTTATACTTACGGCAAAGTAGATTACTTAACTCAACATATTGAAATTGGTAAATTATTAAACAAAGAAAAAGAAGCTCAAGCATGGGTAGATGATTTTAAAGCCCGTGCACAAAAGGCCGGAGAAGAGATTAAAGCTAAAATTGGTCCAGATGCAACAGTTTCTGTAATTGAAAAATTCGATAAGCAGCTTTATGTATATGGTAACAACTGGGGTCGTGGAACAGAGATTCTTTTCCAAGAAATGAAATTAAAAATGCCTAAAAAAGTTGAAGAAAATGCTTTGAAACCAGGATATTATGCAATCTCCTTAGAAGTACTTCCTGAGTTTATGGGTGACTATGTAATCTTCAGTAAATTTGATCAAACTGATACTTCTGTAGAAAAAACAGATACTTACAAAAATACACCAGCAGTAAAGAATAAGCACGTTTTCGAAGTAAATGGAAGTGAATTCTACTTCAATGATCCTGATACTTTAGACATGCAATTAGAATTCTTTAAAAAGCAATTTTTAGGTAACTAACAAAAATAAGAGTAGGAATTCTATTATTCCTACTCTTATTATTTAGACATTGTCCAAAAAATTTTATTGCAGGCTAATTGAAAACAATATCTTTTGAGGCGCGAAGTTAGCCTATTGGTAATGAGCAATGCAGAAAGCGAGCGTTTGGTGGGCAGTCTGAAGACATTCTATAAAGAGAAGATGAGAGGCTAATGACACAAAAAAACAAAGGTTCTGTTCCATTCTTTTTTAAATTTATATTGGGGATTATCATTTTTATAGTTATGTTTGTAATAGCGATTGTTTTCGGAGCAGCAGATACAACCGTTGGGGATGTTTGGAATGCGATTTTTACAAACATGAATAGTCAACAGATTTCTATTATTAGAGAGTTACGGTTACCTCGCGAGGTAGCGGCAATATTTGTAGGGGCAGCTCTTGCGGTGGCAGGCGCTATCATGCAAGGGATGACAAGAAATCCACTTGCAGATCCGGGTTTGCTTGGGTTAACGGCAGGAGCAAATGCAGCATTAGCAATAACAATGGCTTTCCTACCAAAAGTAAATTATTTTGGGATTATGATAGCTTGTTTTATTGGTGCAGCGGTCGGTTCACTAATCGTTTTTGGTATTGCTACAGTGAAAAAAGGGGGCTTTTCTCCATTTCGTATTGTTTTAGCAGGGGCGGCTGTTACAGGCTTTTTAACTGCTATTTCTGAAGGTGTAGGGATTTACTTTAAAATATCTCAAAATATTTCAATGTGGACTTCGGGTGGATTAGTTGGTACTTCATGGGGGCAAGTAAAAACGATTACGCCTTTTATTGTAGTCGGTATTCTAGTAGCAATTTTCTTGGCACGTCAATTAACAATACTTAGTTTAAATGAAGAGGTTGCTGTAGGTTTAGGTCAAAATATACCAAGAATCAAAGCAATCTTATTTGTAGTAATCGTTTTACTAGCTGGAGCAGCAGTTGCGCTAGTAGGGAATATGGCATTTCTTGGTTTAATGGTACCTCATATGGTACGTGGATTCGTCGGAACTGATTACCGATTTATTATACCGATGTCTGCTATTTTTGGTGCCACATTCTTACTTTTGGCAGATACACTTGGGCGAACAATTAATATACCTTATGAAACACCTGTTGCAGCGATTGTTGCAATGATTGGCCTTCCTTTCTTTCTATTTATCGTACATAAAGGAGGCAAAGAATTTTCATGATACAGCCTGTTATTGTTAGAAAACAAAGGGTTATTCTGTTGGTACTTTTTATACTTATTCTCTTAACAATGTTTA
Source organism: Gottfriedia acidiceleris (assembly GCF_050457485.1). GTDB lineage: Bacteria > Bacillota > Bacilli > Bacillales > Bacillaceae_G > Gottfriedia > Gottfriedia acidiceleris_D. Next base: position 394,410 of record NZ_JBCMJM010000003.1, on the reverse strand, counting down.
TTGGAATGAGTTTGGGATTTTCAGCAATACCATATAGTAGATTACTTCCAACATTTTTAGGTGAAGGTACATTTAAAGAAGAGTTTGTAATCTTTTCAATTCGATTACCTAGAATGATTATAACTTTAATGGCGGGAATGGCACTTGCACTATCTGGTGCAATATTGCAAGGGGTAACACGTAATGATATGGCTGAGCCTGGAATACTAGGTTTTAATGCTGGTGCAGGTGTAGCTATTACAGTATTCTTTTTATACTTTCCAATTGAAGCAGGATCGTTTGTTTATTTAATCCCAATCGTTGGATTTTGTGGTGCTGTTGTTACAGCAATTATTATTTACTTATTTTCTTATAAGAAAAATTCGGGTTTACAACCTATAAGACTAGTTTTAGTAGGTATTGGTTTCTCGATGGCTCTTTCAGGAATCATGATTGTATTAATTTCATCTGCGGAACGTGCTAAAGTAGATTTTATTGCAAAATGGTTAGCAGGTAATATTTGGGGGACAGATTGGCCGTTTATTTGGGCATTCTTACCTTGGTTAATTGTATTAATTCCGTTTACTTTATATAAAGCAAATACATTAAACCTTCTTAATTTAAATGAGCCTGTTGCAATCGGGGTAGGGGTCTCATTAGAAAAGGAAAGAATTGTTTTAATGTTAGCAGCAGTTGCATTAGCAGCATCTGCTGTTTCAGTAACAGGAGGTATTGCGTTTATCGGATTAATGGCACCACATATTGCTAAGAGTTTAGTTGGCCCAAGAAATCAATTATTTATACCAATCGCAATTTTAATTGGTGGATTATTACTATTAGTTGCCGACACAATCGGAAGAAACTTAGTCGATCCAGAAGGAATACCAGCAGGGATTATAGTAGCCCTAATCGGTGGACCATACTTTGTATATTTAATCCTAAAAAAGGCTTAATTAATAGAAAAAAGACATTGTGAACAACACAAATCGTTCAAACAATGTCTTTTTTTATTTTTAAACAGTTAATTCTTCATTGAAGTATTTAATTTGTCCGTCTTTTAAAGATTGAATACGAGCAAGAGATTCAACTCGATAACCACGATCACGCAGAATCTTTCCGCCATCTTGGAATGATTTTTCAATAACGATTCCAAAGCCAACTGTTTCTGCTTTAGCTTGTTCCATGATTGAAAGTAATCCAAGAGCTGCCTGTCCGTTTGCTAAGAAGTCGTCTATTATTAAAACTTTATCGCCTTCGTCTAACCATTTATGAGAAATTGAAATTTCATTTTCTTCTTTTTTTGTAAATGAATATACTTTGGCAGTATAAACATCTTGCTGCATTGTGATTGACTTTTTCTTACGTGCAAAAACTAGAGGGACATTTAAAGCAAGTGCTGTCATTAGCCCAGGTCCAATACCTGAAGATTCTATAGTAACTACTTTTGTTATTTTTTCTTCAGAAAATAATCGCGCAAATTCTTCCCCAATTTCTTTCATTAAAACAGGATCCATTTGATGATTTAAGAAAGCATCCACTTTTAATACATCATTTGCTAAAACGATTCCTTCTTGTTCAATTTTTTTTAGTAATAATTCCATAATGATCCCCCTTAATCTAAACAAAAGACTCAAAACATGTACTTCACTGTATAAAATGAGTGAAGTAACACATTTTGAGTCTTTGATTCACTAGAGCTAAATGTCAGATGTGTTACCACTCATAGTCGGTAAATTTACGGTTAACCGGTAGAAACTTGTGAGCCATATCCTCACTATTATACGAGTGAAATTTATAATTTTAATGAAACTATAACATGTTAATAGATTCTGGTCTAGCAATTAGTAGGTGTAAATTATTAGCATTATTGAATACTACTTAATACAGTTTACAAATAAACTTAGTGAATTCCTTTATTAAATCTTGGTCATAAACAGTACCACTTTGTTTTTGAATTTTTTTTAAGGCTATTTCAATTGAACATTTTTTTCTATAAGAACGATCATGGGTTAGTGCATCAAAACTATCAATTATTCTAATTACTTTCGAATTAAAATCAATTTCGTTACTATATAAACCTTCATAGCCAGTCCCATCAATATTTTCGTGATGATAACGCACAGCATTTAAAACATCATTATGATATGAAAAATTTTTTAATAAATCATACCCATAAATTGTGTGATTCTTCATTAGATTCCACTCGAAATCAGTAAGTGGACCTTTTTTTGTAACGATTGAATCTGGTATTTTGAGCTTTCCAATATCATGTACATAACCAATAAAATGTAATTGATTGGATTGATGCAAAGAGAGATCTAAATATCTACTAAATTTATAAGACATTTCACCTACACGCATCCCGTGTAAAAAAGTATCATGATCAAGTTGCTTTAATAGTACAACTAACTCATTTGTGACTAATGTTGACCTTTCTTTTATCATAAAATCACCTTTGAATGCTTATTCAAAATAAAATTTATTTTAATAAATGGGCGATATGATTAATATCGCGCTGTGAAAGAGTAGAACTAATTACCGCAATTGGAACAATTTCGATATCAATTTGAAAATCAGCAATGATAAAGTCCAAACGTAATTCACTAATCGTTTCAGGCCTCAGTTCGCCGTTTTGAAGTTCAACAAATTGCATTTTATCTCCAAATTCTTTTATTAGTTTAGTCGTTATATACTGTCTTACACCATAACCTTCACTACTTAACAGTAGTACCCTTTTTTTTACGAATGATAATTTAATGATGATTGCTTGAATATTTAATGTGATTTTAGCAATTACTTCATTATTTACTTCTGGGTATGAAAAGTAATTGCACCAATTACGAAATACAGTTTTTACTTTATTAAATAACTCCGGATAACGCTTTTTAACGTATTCGGAAATGAGACAAGATCGATCAATTCTACCGTTTAAAAAAAGAACTAGGGAAAAGGCTTTAAATTGTTTTTGAAGAGTGAGAATAAAATCATTATGATCATGTAATTTTATACTAAGCTTTTTTTCGAGCATCGTAACGAGCTCGTGTAATTCTATATATTGTTTTTCTGATTTATTATGGTAGCTATTTATAATTTCATCTTGAGGTTCATTATCGCTAGAAAAATAAGAGGATGCAGATATCATAATAGAAAGAGCGTTTAGTTCATTTAATGGAATTGATACTTTATAAATGTTTTCTAGCTGTACGCATATATCTGTTGCAATTGAAAAAAACTTTGACTCCTTAATATTGTTAGTAGGATTTAAATCCAATTGTATATCTCGATCGATTCTTTGAAGCATCGTACCAACATAATAAATATATTTATATATAGTAGGTGGAAATAAAAGAAAATTATTTTTTTCTGCTGACTTTGTAACTACTTTTTTTATAATAGAAAACGATAGAGAATCATAAGGCCATTTATTTGTATGGGAATATAGACCATACAATACATCACAGCATAAGATTCTTTTTTGAAACTCATTACCTACAATTTCAAGTGGTGCACGCTTCAAACTTAAATTATATGACTTCAATAAGGTGTCTACTCGTTCGAGAATTTTATAAACAGTATTGTGATGCGTATATAAGACTTTTCCTAAATCACTAATGTGTTCAATCTCTTTTATTAGAATAAACATGATTACCTGAAGCGATAAAGAGTTCTTTACAAAAAGTGAACGAACTTGATCAAGCGAGGAATTAATTGGATTATTTATATAAATACCTTTTCCTTTTATCGTTTCAATATGCCATCCTTCTGGGAATGTTGCATTGATAATTTGTATATCAGTTCGTATTGTTTTCTCAGTACAATTTAAATTTTTAGCAAGCTCCTCCGTTTTGAACCATTTTTCTTGACTACTTAAAATATCGATTAAGTGTAATCTTCTTAAACTCGCCTTATCCATCTCATCTCCTACTTTGATCTAAAATATTATTTTTACTAACATAAATAAACTAATTATTTTTGTGATAATAATCACAAAAAGTATTGTTAAGATAATGTTTTCAAAATTATTTTAAACTTAGATGATGAATAAGGATATGACTATTTTTACCGTTAAAAACGGTAATAAATATATTTTAATCGATAATCTCCTTTTATTTAACGAAGGTCCTACATCATTTTATGAAACTTTATATATTAACTGTTTTTACCTATCAAAACGGTAAAAAAGAGCATTTGAAACTTTAATAAGCAAGGCTATAATTTATTTTGAAAAGGAACTCGTTTAATTTGTGATTGTATATGGGCGTGATCATGAGTGTTGCTCTAAATGGAGAAATGAGGAGGCAAATGATGGGTATAGTGTTGCTTTTTTTTATCCTAGGAAAACTTTTGTTAGTTCAGTCTATGTTACATAGCCGAATTACTTTGTTAGGATTATTATTTAGTATTTTTATTGTTGTTTTGCTATATTTACTGCCAATCTTTTTAGAATTCAATAAAAGAGAACGATCTATTGGTTATAGTTTTACTTCATTAGTGGTTGGAACTATATTCTTAATCTGTACTGTTTATGAAAGATATGCTGTTTTTGTATTTTCTACTCTGGACCAAACAGATGAAATCTCCAATACAATATTCTCGTTTTTTATGATAGGGGACTTACTTTTCATTTTTGATTTTCTATTATTACTATACCTCATACTATTCAAAGTACTTAAATTAAAGGCAACGAAGTTAATTTTTGGAAAAGAAATCAGGAGAAATAAAAGAGCAATTAAAAACAATGTAATTTCATATTCACCCCTTAATAACTTTAAACTTAATGAAGATTAAGGAATACTGATTTAATGATGAAAGACGTACGAAAAACCTCACTTTTGATGTGAGGTTTTTTCATTTTCAATCAGCTTATAAATTGGGCAAGTGAATCGGTAACAATGCCCAAGTCCTCAACATATTTTGTTGTTGAGAGTCTGAGTTTTAGTAGATTCAAATTAGGGAATCGTATTTATTTTATTAAATACGTTATGGTTTTATTCGCTTTCAAATTTTATGTCGGAGGTTATAAAAATGTATGATTTTCAAAGAGAGCTTCAACAATTAAACGTTGATCAGTTTCAAGCTAGTCAAGTAGTTCCATGGGATTATAGTCAGGATCAAAATTACGATTCTCGTATGTGCTTTGGCTTTGCATGCTTCTTCCCATTCTTTAGTTGTTTTGGTTGTGGAGGATGCGGAGGATGTGGAGGTTGCTTCCGTTGCGGAGGTTTCCGTTGTGGAGGATGCGGTCGCTGTCACCGTTAATTGTAATGTTTCATAAAAACTATTTGTCTATTTAGACAATCAACCCCTACTTATCTTACGTAGGGGTTTACTTGTTATGACATAAGGAATACATAAATTACATAGGATTATGAAGAAAGTATTTATGCTATTCAAAGAACAACTCACTGTATCGAAGGGGTTGAAAAGGATGTCAAAATTGAGTCCATTTGCACGTCTAAAGGTTAATAGAGATACTTTTTTTGTACCTGATTCGAATGGAGGTGTTTATTTTAGGAATAACTTAAGTTCATTTCGAATGGAAGGTACATCTGTTTACCAGTGGATTGAAAAGTTACTTCCTATGTTTAACGGTGAACACTCATTAGAAATTTTAACAAATGGTTTGCCTGACCAATACCGAGAAAGAGTATATGAAATAGGTGAGATTTTATATAATAATGGCTTTGCACGGGATGTAAGTATGGATCATCCACATCAATTATCAGAAGATATTTTAACTAAGTATGCAAGTCAAATTGAGTTTTTAAATTGCTTTGGAGAGTCTGGTTCATATCGTTTTCAAACCTATCGCCAATCCAAGGTATTGGCAATTGGTTCTGGAACAATTGTCACTTCGCTAGTTTCAGCATTATTAGAGTCGGGGTTAGCGAAATTCCATCTTTTAATAACGAATACGGAAAATACTGATAAAAAACGAATAAAAGAAATTGTAGACAACGCACGGAAGACCGATCGTGAAGTCGAAGTTGAATTAATGAAGAGAGAGAAGCTTTCGTTACAAGAGATTGTTTCTACTTTTGACTCGATTTTATACGTATCAGAAGATGATCGTGTTTATGAGCTGAAAATGCTCAATGACATTTGCAAAAGAGAGAAAAAGAGATTTATCCCAGCAATTTCTTCGCAAAAGATCTGTATGGCCGGACCACTAGTGACATCAAATTCTGAAGCTTGCTTCGAGTCGGCGTGGAGAAGTGTGCATCAAAACATACTCTGTGAAGAAGGAACCAACCAAACAGTGTCTTCGATTACATCAGCAATGTTGGCAAATATAATGGTGTTCGAGTTATTTAAGGATATTACAAAGTCACGCGAAACAGAAAAGAATAATCAGGTTTATATTATTAACCAAGAGACGCTAGAGGGCAGTTGGCACTCATTCTCTCCTCATCCACTAGTGACTGGAAAAGCGAAAGCTAAAATAGTTCATAATTTTGATGAAAAGTTAGAGCAAAACAAACCTAGAGGAGATCAAAGTAAGTTATTAACTAACTTAGGGCAGTTCAATTCACAAGAAACTGGATTATTTCACGTTTGGGATGAGGGCGAATTAAATCAACTTCCATTAGCTCAATGTCGGATACAAGTAGTAGATCCTCTTACAGAAGGCCCAGTAAAACTATTAACGAGTACGATTTGTACTGAATTAACTCATGAAGAAGCACGAAGAGAGGCGGGGCTTACTGGAGTTGAAATGTATGTATCTCAAATAGCCAGACAACTTATTATGAATTCTGATTCTGATGTTGTAGAGTGTTTTGAACCTGGGGAATACATCGCAATCGCTACTGGTCAAACCTTTTCAGAAAGTATTTGTAGAGCACTACAAAAATATTTGTCTGAAGAGCTTTATAAACAAACAGGCGATCATAAAAATCATATTCAAGAAATTAAAGCGATAAAAATTGAAGATGATTGTGCTCAATTTTATTTACAAACATTAAATACAATAAATGAATCTCCAAAAATAGCATTAGGAAAAGAGATTTGTGGATTTCCAGTAGTCTGGATTGGTACAGAAAAAGGCTGGTATAGAAGTGTTGGTTTAAATATAACAATGGCCTTACAGGATGCACTAAAACAAGTTCTTAAGGAATCACAAAATAAAACCCCACTACTTGCATCAAATGCTACCCAGAGTTCATCAGTTTTAGTGGAAGAAAAGCAAATACCCGAAATCATTATTCATCAATCTAATCGTGCTCAACATACTGATTTATTAGTCTCGGCTATAGATATCTTAAAACAGAATCATATGGAATTACTAACATTGGAGTTTATGCTTGAATCGATTAATGTAGATGAACTAGCGGGGGTTTATGGTGTCTTGTTAAGAGAGGTGAGCTCGATTTGAATTCAACGGTTACCATTTTTGGAGAGGGATTATTAAGTAAGTACACATCCGAAATTCTTATAAATAAATATAAGATCGTTCAACAGAAAGATTTAGAGTCAAAGGTTTCTGAGGATACTAGTTTAATACTTATTTTAGATGACGCATGGAACCCTAAGATTTATGAAAAAGCAGATGAAATTTTAAGGATCGGAACAGTTCCATGGCTACGTGCTTGTGTATCATTTGGGGAGGGTGTAATCGGACCTTTAGTACATCCAGAGCAGAAGGGATGTATAAAGTGTGCCGATTTTAGACGTTTAATGGCTGGTAGAGAGCGCAGAGAAATGCTAGAAATAGATCATCAGTTATTAGAAGGTAGTGGAGTATCGGATGATGTATGGGGTACAAGAACGGGACTTTTACAAATGGCTTACTTAATTGCGGCCGAAGTAGAAAAATTTATAAACGGTAAAGAAACTCGTCTAGAGGAACGTATTTTTTTACTAAACATGAAAACATTCAAAAGCTCTAATCACTTTTTTTTACCGAATCCTTTATGTCCAATTTGTGGTGAATTAGAAGATGATACTTCTGATTCTGCTATTATCTCACTTGAGCCTAGTATGAAAGTTTCTCCAACTAGCTATCGTAGTCGCTCAATGGATGAATTAAAGAAAGTGTTAGTTAATGACTATTTAGGTCAAAAGACAGGTTTTTTAAATGGAAAGGCATATGATCTAACCACGCCATTTGCAGATGTAGTCGTAAACTTACCGTTACTACAAGGGGATGAGGGAACAGCGGGGCGTACGCTTTCATATGAATCTAGTGAATTAACGGCCATTTTGGAAGGGTTAGAAAGGTATTGTGGCCTCACTCCACGAGGAAAAAGAACGGTAGTACATGATAGTTATAACAATGTAAAAGATTATGCAGTGAATCCCGAAATTGTTGGTACTCATTCGAAAGAGCAATATGCTCTGCCACGTTTTCCATTTAAGAGGTTTAATCCTAAACGTAAGATTGATTGGGTATGGGGCTATTCATTTATGAAGGAAGAGCCGATTCTTGTACCAGAGTTGCTTTCATACTATAGTCTAGGATGCGGTCACGGTTATGTGTATGAAACTTCCAATGGATGCGCATTAGGAGGTAGCTTAGAAGAAGCTATATTCTACGGTATTTTGGAAATTGTTGAACGGGATTCATTTTTAATGACTTGGTATGCTCAGTTGCCTCTTCCTCGACTTGATCCAAAATCGGCAAAGGATCAAGAACTGGAATTAATGATTGAACGCATGCGTTTGGTTGGCGGATACGATCTTCATTTATTTAATTCGACGATGGAGAATGGAATTCCAAGTATTGTTGCCATTGCAAAAAATCGAAAAGAAAATGGTTTAAATCTCATTTGTGCAGCAGGTGCTCATCTTGATCCGGTTCGGGCGGTTAAAAGCGCAGTGCATGAGTTAGCTGGGATGATGTTAACATTAGATAAAAAGTTTGAAGAAAATTATGCTAAAAATATGAAAATGCTATTAGACAATACTCTCGTTAAACAAATGGATGATCATGGAATGTTATATGGTTTACCTCAAGCAGAGGAGCGTCTGAAGTTTTTACTAGATGATAACCGTCCATTAAAGACTTTTGAGGAAGAATTTAAATGGAATACAAACCATCTGGATTTGACGAATGATTTAAAGGATATTCTACAAGTATTTAAACAATTAAATCTTGATGTGATTGTAGTCGATCAAACTACACCTGAAATCAAAAGAAATGGATTATCTTGTGTAAAAGTCTTAATTCCAGGGATGCTGCCTATGACATTCGGCAATCATCTAAAACGATTGAATGGACTTGATCGAGTGTTAAAAGTTCCAGTTAAATTGGGCTACACGAAGAAGCCGCTAAAACCGGAGCAGCTCAATCCATATCCGCATCCGTTCCCATAGGTGGTGTTCTAGGAGGTCATTGGATGAGTTTACAGACATTTTTACACAATCTTCATTTTGATGTTGAGAAGGCAAATCAATCGGGTTGGGAAGTAGATTGGGAGGATGCGCCACTAAATTATAAGCTTTATAAAGATTTACCTACTATTCCACTTTCTCTTAACGTTCCATTATCCTTAAAAGAGAAAGGGGACGCATTTGAGCCCAATTTAGATGAAGTAGGGTATTTTCTATGGTATGTATATGGATTAACCCAAGTTGCTCAAACAGCAATTACTTCTGGTTCTAACGATTTTGTTAATATGATGTCTTCAAACCGAAGATTCGTTCCCTCTGGTGGAGGATTGTATCCGAATGAGTTGTATTTATATCTTAAGTCCGATCAAGTCTCTTCAGGAATTTATCACTATGATGTAGCTAGACATTGCTTAGTTTTATTAAGAGAAGGAAATTTTGATTCTTATGTATCAAGAGCTTTAGGAAATAGATGTGATCTTCCAAAGTGTTTTGGTACTATTTTTATTTCAACAATGTTTTGGAAAAATTTCTTTAAGTACAATAATTTTTCTTATCGGCTTCAAGGATTAGATTGCGGTGTGTTAATTGGACAGATTTTAGAGATGGCTAAACGCTTTGGGTTTAAAGCGGGAGTATATTACCAGTTTCTAGATCAAGCAATCAACCATTTAATCGGCATACACGAACGAGAGGAAAGCGTATACGGTGTAATTCCGCTTTCTATTGAAGAATCTGCCTTGTTTTCAAATCATAACGTAAAAAGTAAAAATTACAATTCAACCGATCTAAGTAAAGAGTTACAAGCAGTTTCACATAAATATTTAGTAAAATCGAAAAAGATTAGAGAGTTCCCGATGCTAATTAAAATGAATAAAGTATCGATGATCGAATCGACTCAAACATTTAGAAAAGTTGACGAAACCGTTGATGCTTTAGATGAACGGCATCGAATAATATTACCTAAGGTGGAGCGTCTATCCTATGATTTAGCCACCATATGTAAAGAACGGTTTTCACCTGAACTTGACTTTGTTTTACGCCCTATTAGTCAAATAAACCTAGCAACACTACTTAAAGAGGCGACAGCATCCTTCTCATATTTAAATGATTTAGATGGATCCTTTGAAACTAACAATAACCGGCCAAAATTATATTTATGTTTGTATAATGTTGAAGGGATTAACAATGGTGCCTATTATTATGATGATCATACCCATATGCTAGTACAAACTAAATTAGGCGATCAACGAATGCAGCTCCAATATGGAATGAGTGCCCCCACCGTTAATTTATTCCAAGTGCCAATCTGTATACATGTAGTGGGGAATAAGGAACATATAAAATCGACACATAGTTATAGAGGCTATCGGATTCAACAGATGGAAGCTGGCATGATGATTCAGCGTTTACTAATAGCCGCATCAGCATTAGGATTAGGGGGGCACCCACTACTTGGATATAATGTAAAATTATGCGATGAGCTATACCAATTAGACGAAATAGGAAAAACAAGTTTAATTCAAATTCCAATAGGTCATTATCGGAATAGACCTTGGTTAAAAGGAAATTTGCATAGTTAATAAAACTTAATAAGTTAAAAACTAAAAACAAGAATACTTTCTGGGTATTCTTGTTTTTTTGTTCTAGTTTATAACATATTTATTTGACGGAGTAATTAAGAAAATTGAATCCACCAAACCCAATGGAGGCATGGGTTAAATAATTAATCGACATTTATTCGACATACAAAAGTCTCGGAAATTAGAATGAATAGTACTTTTGAATTAAATTTATATAGTATAATTAATTTAGTTGTTATTTAAATATAAAAAAACCTTCCGAATAGAAGGTTTTTTATTTTATTCTCCAGCATATAGATTCTTAGATGTATTTAGTTTTTTTAGTGAAAACCCTTCTAAAAATTATGCTTTATGTTTACTGGTTAAAATTATATTAAAAAAACTTTAGAATTGTTATAAATACTATTTATTAACATAACATATAATTAAAAAAAATGTCAGATTATAAAACTTTTTGTATAATTAAATCGTCTAATTTTAGTAAAACAAAATTTAACTATTTTTCGTGTTAGCTTTTGTTTAATCTTAAACGTTGATTATTAGTAGTTTGATTAAAAGAATTCGTGACGATACTAGAATAAAAATAACTTTATTAATCATCTATCAAATACTTACGACAACAACCAATTAAAAAAGCGATAAAAAGTATAGAAATAATGGAGGAGAAAACAATTGTCCAGAGTTATGAAAAATCGTAGAAAAAAACCAATTTTAGGGATCGCCATTTCCTTAGTTTTAGTAGCTGGAGTTGCAGGTACTCTTTATGAACAAAACAAAGAACCTAAAACGATTGTTATTAAAAAGAATGATAAAGTTAAAAATGACATTGTAAAAAATGATAATGTACTAAATTTTCCAGATTATTATAAAACTACAAAAGAAGATGAATCTGGATTATTAGAAGTGTTAAACGTTGATTCAAATTTAGTCTTAGTTAATAAAGATCGAAAATTACCAGATGGTTATGAACCTAACGATCTTATCTATCCATCAATACCATTAAATGGGGCAGTAAAAGAAAAAACTAGAATGAGAAGTGAAGCTGGACATGCATTAGAGAAGTTATTTTCTGGTGCAGCTGCAGATGGTTATACATTAACAGCAATTTCTGGATACCGTTCGTATGATCGACAAGTTGCTTTATACAATAATTATATTTCTGTACACGGTGAGGCATGGACTAAGGCATACAGTGCATATCCAGGAACGAGTGAACATCAAACTGGACTAACGATGGATGTTTCATCACCGGCATTTGGTAATGCTTTAGAAGTAGGTTTTGCCAAAACGCCTGAAGGAACATGGCTAGCAGAGCATGCACATGAATACGGCTTTATTATTCGTTACCCAGAAGATAAAGTAGATATAACAAAATATCACTATGAACCATGGCATATTCGATACGTTGGAAAAGAATACGCTACTTATTTATACACGAATCATCTTGCACTTGAAGAAGCGATGCCAGCAAAAAAATAATAATAACAAAAAGGCATGTTCCATTCGTATGAGACATGCCTTTTACTATCTACTAATTACTATTACTGATTGATTAAAGTATTTGCCATGCCTAGTGCTTTACGGGTTTGTTTGCGTTTAAAATAATAGTTAAACAATTCTTTTTCCGAATGATTGATTAAATAAGCGAATCCTAGTTTTTTAAATAATGGTAATGAATGATCCGCCAAATATTGGTGATATTCTTGTTCTTTTTCTAAGATTAAAAAGTCTAATAAGATGAATAAATTGATAAAAAGTTTGTCATTTTTTTTGGAAGCAATATTAAACCCTTTACCTACATACTGCAATAATTCACCTTTAGGTATTAGTTCTCCGTAATAGGAACTTCGTATATATCCTTCTAGGGAAAGTAAATAGGGTATAGAGTTGGAATCCTTCAATTTCATAGACTCAAAATAGTATTTTTTTGCTAACTCATAATTTTTTCTTCGGTAATATTCAAACGCTAAATTATGATATACCCTTGCTTTTCGGTCTGATGATCTACAAATTTCACAGCTTTGGATTAAGTTTTCAAATCTTTTAATCGTCTCTGAAAATTCTTCATTATCTTTAACTTGTATTAGCATAAGCATTTCGGAGTCGATTACACGAAGATAGGAATTAATACTTTTGAAATACTGACGGGCTTTATCAGCATAAAAGTAAGCCATAACTGGTAAATCGTTAGAATGGTAAGCCGAAGCTAAATGGTAATAATATTCCTCGTTTGCATATTCTTCAATATTAATTTTCTGTAAAACTTGAATGGCAAGTAAGGGTTCATGGTTCGTTAAGTGATAAATTCCTTGCACATGTCTAAAAAGATTTATTTCATAAGGAGACAATTTGTGCTTTATTTTTTTTATTTCATTAATGAGCGCTTTTGCTTCATTCATTAAATTACTCATTAATAAATATCTGATGCGAAGTAATTTATATTGATTAACATAATTTGAAATTTGAATTAACTCTTCTTGTTCAAGTTCTAAGTTGATTTCTTCTATTTCGTCAAATAGTTGCATTACAATAGACTGCTGCCAACTATTTATACGCAACTTAATATTTTTTAATTTTAAAATCTCATTTTCGATTTTTATTCCAAGTCGAACCGATAGTAGGGCAATAATTTCATTTGCATATTCTGTTTGAGATCTTTCTATTTTACTAATATGTGTACTAGAACAAATTCCTTTCCCTAATTGTTCTTGTGTCATCTGAGATTTTTCTCGATAATATTTTATGATTTTCCCCTCATACATAACAAATTTCTCCCTTTTAAACCTTTTTATTAATAGTTTGAGCAGTAGAAAACCATCAATTCCCCCAAGTTAATAATAAAAATTTCTATTGAATTTTAATGACTTTCTTTCCAAACACAATCAATAAATCAATAAATTTAGTAAAATATATGACTTTAATTCTAAAAAGAAAATTTAATTATGATGATTAATGTCGAAATAAGGATTATAAATAAAAATTTGGACTGAAATAACCCCCATTTACCACGAAAAATAGCTAAATTACAATTAAATTATTAGATTTATCTAATTATTCTAATTCCAATTTTACATCATTTTTTTAATTGGAGGAATGAATTAGAGTTAGTTAATTTAATCATTTTTCATGCAGTAACTATTTTTTACTTAATTTAACTTAATCTAGTAGAAGGAGCGCATCGAAATGAAGATTAGAAATAAGAAAATGCTAAATGTAATGGTAACAAGTGTATTAACTACAAGCTTTTTTACATCTTATTTAATGCCTCAAAAAAAATCTTATGCAACGTCGAACTCTGTAGAATCAATCTTAAAGGGGCTGACAGATGAGCAAAGACAGTCGATTAAGCGTTTAACTCCTCAAGAAGGCTTTGTGATCGACCCTAGTTTATTATCTTTAAAAGATAAAACTGCAAATATAATTGTTGAACTAAAAACTTCACCAGTTGAAAATGATCAAAATGGAAAAGTAAAAGAGATTTCTAAAGGTAAGAAAGAAAAAATTAAAGGTGAACAAGAGTTCTTTAAAAAGCGATTAACAGAATTATGGAGTAAGAAAAACGAAAAAGTGGAAGTAACTCAGCAAGCTAAGGAGAAAACAAACCAATTCCATATTAAACAATCATTTGAAAATGTATTTAATGGAGTGGCAATGACCATTCCGACAGATCAAATTAATTTACTTCTTCAAACAGGTGTTGTGAAACGAGTGTGGAAGGATAACAAAGTTAGTGTACCAATCAATGAGCTTTCTGTTAACGCTTATACAGAAAACAAAAGCGTTCCGCCAGCTTTACCCCTTATGGGTGTAGATCGTTTACATAACGAGGATATAAAAGGACAGGGGATTAAAGTAGGAGTTCTTGATACGGGTATTGATTACAATCATCCGGATTTAAAGGATGTTTATAAAGGTGGTTATGACTTTGTAAATAATGACTCGGATCCAATGGAGTCTACACCTGCAGATCTTGCTGCTTCTGGTGAGCCGGCAGAAATTGATGGTCGTCCATTTGTTACTGAACATGGAACGCATGTTGCAGGTACGATTGCATCAAACCCACGAAATAACGTTGATTATGCGATGACTGGCGTTGCACCAAATGTTGATTTATATGCATACCGTGTTTTAGGGCATTATGGTTCAGGGTATGATTCGTGGATTATTGCTGGTATAGAAAAGGCTGTAGAAGATGGCATGGATGTGATTAATCTTTCTTTAGGAAACAGTAATAATTATTCTTTAGATGCTACAGCAGTAGCGATTAATAATGCAGCCTTGCAAGGAGTAGTTCCCGTTGTAGCTGGAGGTAACGCAGGTCCTACGCCAGGGTCATTAGGTTCTCCTGGTTCATCACCGTTAGCTATTACTGTTGGAGCAAGCGATGTTCCTACAGATATACCAACTGTGCAGATGAGTATTGGGAATGTTTCAGTTTCAAATGAGTTAATGGCTCATGGTTTAGGTAAAGATTATTTAAGTATTATGGATAAAGAATTGAATGTAGTAGATGTAGGAATAGGTGCCGAAGAGGATTATACAAATAAAGACGTAAGTGGGAAAGTGGCGCTAATATCACGTGGTACTTTATCTTTTGATGAAAAAATCCGTCGTGCTCATGAAAAAGGGGCGGTAACAGTGCTAATTTATAACAATATTGAAGATGAGATTCCTTTCTTCTTAGGAGAAAACTTTGGATATGTACCAACCTTTAAAATGAGTCAAGAGGAAGGGAAAAGTATTGTTGATGAACTCAATAAGAATTCGGATGTTAAATTAAAAATGACGGATTTACAGTCAAATATGACATCTGGTGACGTATTAGCAGATTTTAGTTCCAGAGGACCTGTAAGTAATAATTTTGATATTAAACCAGATGTTGTGGCACCAGGGGTTTCTATTTTCTCAACTGTACCAGAATATATTAATAATCCAGGGAAAGAAACGGATTATTCAACTAGTTATGCGAGCATGGATGGAACTTCAATGGCTACACCGCATGTAGCGGGTGTTGCAGCATTATTACTACAATCCCATCCGGAATATACTGTTGCCGATGTAAAAGCGGCACTTATGAATACAGCAGATCCATTAAAAGGAAGAACGTATAATGTAAACGAAGTTGGAGCTGGACGAGTAGATGCTTATGAGGCAGTTCATAACACGACTTTAGTAGAAGTACAAAATAAAACGTACACATTAGATGAAAATGGATTTAGAAAGCAAATTGATGATGTCTCAGGTTCAATACCTTTTGGAAGTATTACACAAACAAGCGAGGAACAAAATCGAACAACATCAATTAGTATTAAAAATTTAAGTAAAAATAATGAGACATATCATACAAGAGTAGAATTTTTAACGATCGATGATGTTTCAAAGGATGCTAGTAAAAATGGAGTAAAACTCGAATTGCCTTCTAAAGTAACTGTTAATGGGAATGAGAGTGTCAATCTAGACGCCAAAGTAACAATACCAAAATCTGCTGAGCTTGGCATATATGAAGGATATATTTATGTAGAAAATGAATCAAAAACACAGGAGTACCAAATTCCATTCCACGTGAGGTATACGACAAGTGGCTTTGCAAAGGTTGATTTCTATAAGAATGCAATTACAAGTGACCTAAGTAACTTCCATCCTGAAATACTACCTTTTACACCAGTCACGTTAAGATTAAACAGTGAAATGAAAAAAATTGATGTTGTTGTTAGCGATCTATCAGGAAAACCAATTGGCCTCTACGGTACTTTCGATTCAGAAGGTGCAAATGTTGATACAGACTACTTAATCATGTACGGCTTTTCAGGTGATGTAAAATTATTTACAGGTGACCCAAATAAGCCATTATCACTTGAGTATGAAACATTAAATGAGGGTAAATATATAGTTTCGTATATTGGTACAGATGCAGATGGAAAAACCTATAAAGTAGACAATGATATGGTAATTGATAATACACCTCCAAAAGTAGTTTTTGATAAAAAGACAGGCATTAATGAAATTTCCGATGCAGATTTAACAACCGAAACAAACCCATTGGATGGTAAAGACTACAAAGCTTACTGGGTCCACGGGAATGTATACGACGATACAATTGACTATTTAAAGAGTAGAGGGCATGATCTAACTCAAGAAGCAAATACAGTTTATGCTTATCAGGATTCTTCATGGCCGACAGCGCAATTTTTCCCAACTAAAAATGGTGACTTCAAATTTGGTGTATTACCAGAAGAGTATGCAAATTATCCTACAAACATAGCAATTTATACTCATGATTATGCTTCAGCAGGAAATCCGATTTTCCCAGATTTTACGATTATTAATAAAGGTGATCGATATTCAACAATTAATACAGCGTCTAAAGAAGTTACGCTAGGCTCAGAGTTTACAAGTACATTTACTGTCCACAATGCAAAGGACTTAACAAGTGCCAATGCGACAATCAATATTCCAAACTATTACAAAGTTATGAGTGTAAAGCAATCGAAACAATTAGATGAGTTAATGAAGAAAAATAATTGGAGTATTCGTATTGGAAAACCACAAATAACAGAGGATACTTGGTCAAGTATTACAACATTTTCAATTGATATTAAGGATAAAAAGACGAATTTACCAGTAAAAATTAATGGGAATATTGATTTATTAGACATTAATTTAAAGGTTGTGAGCGACCTTAACTATATGAGGGAGAGTGGCTTTTATTATCAAGAGTCAACATATCAAACAAATGAAGGTAATAAGGTTACGTTACCGACATATGCTAATCGCTTTAAATTCATCGCCCAACATTCAGTTTTAGAAGGGTATTTCCACGGTGAGGCAGTTAACTTTTATAACTACGATTTAGATTATTCGAAGTTAGGTGTGAAAGCATATGTTGTGGATAAAAACGGTAAACAATATAAAGCGGATATTTCGGAAAATGGCTATATGACGATCTTTGATATTCCGGCAACTGAGGATGATTATACATTCGTAGTTAACATTCCAGGACACTATCAATATAGTAGAAAAATTAAATTAGGTAAATTAATAGATGGAAAAGTCCAAGGTATAGACTATTTCGCTTATACTGATACTGCAGCGGCAGGAGACATTAATGGAGATAATGTAATCGACATTTATGATGCAAAGCTTATTGCATATAAAGCTCAGGAAACTGGCGATAAGTTGAAGGAAGATCTAAATAAAGATGGAGTAGTTGATATACTAGACTTCAACTATGTTGAAAAGAACTTCATGACAACAAACCCATATTTCCCTACATCTATTAACCCAGTTGAAAAAGTAGGTAAATTAACGTTAGAAGAATTAAAAAAGAGCTTTAACTAGTGTGCAAGATTAAGTGATTTCACAATACAAAGCCACAAGGATGTGTTACCTTGTGGTTTTTCTTTGTTTTAAAGAGCTTATTTGATACATTATTATAATGAAGTCATACTCAAATTAGTAAACTGTAGGAGTGAACCATTATTAATACATCTTTAAGATTATTAGGTATTATCTTTTTTATTATTAGTGTCCAAGGTTTAATAAGGGGAATTGTGCCTTGGTTCAGCAGCAGTAAATTTCATTTTAAATTTATTTTACCATTTGTTTCGGAACAGTATGCTTTACTTTCATATATCATTATTCTCATAATTGGGCTTGTTTTAATATATAATACTAAAAAATTCGATAATGAATAAGGAGAACTGCTCCATTCTTAGAGTACCAATCTAAATACGACCTTTTATACAAAGTAGTTATTTTGTACATGAAGCCATGTTTTTTGTTCATAAGGACTATGATAACAACCTAGTAAAGACACAAAGCCACAAGGAATTTACCTTGTGGCCTTTCGTCATGTGTTACTTCCAAGATTCAATTGCATTTATTAGTAATGACGCAAATACTTTTGCACCATCTGGTTTTAAATGAACGCCATCTGGAGAAAAATATGAATTATGATTTGCGCTAGCACTATGCCAATCTACAACTCTAGTATTAGAATATTTACTTGATACTTCTCCTAAAGTTTTATTAACAATCGATTCCCAAGGTCTTGGTACTCGCGTGTTAACAAATAAAATTTTTCGATCTTTTCCAATTAACTCTATGAGAGAAGACATTTGTTTTACGGTAAACGGACCGTTTGTACCTAGCTCTATGACAACAATATTACCAAGCGAATTTGTATTTTTTGCTTGGTGAATAATTGCAGATGCTTCAGTAAATTGTCTTCCAATTTTAGCATTTACCGAAAGAGATGAATATGTTTTTTTGAGTTCAGGAATTGAATTAATAACAACAGAATCTCCGATGATAAATACACTATTGTTTGAAACAACCGGCTTATTCGTTTCAGCAGGTTTATTAGTATTAACATTATTATTATTATTTGGAGTTTGATTGTTATTTACACCTGGTTTAGGATCTTCATTAGTTTGACCATTATTATTTTGCTTATTTGTATTGTCAGTAACCGGCTTTTCATCTTTATTTACTGTTTTTTCTTCATTATTTACTGCTTTTTCATCTTCATTTTTCTGAATTGGCTTAGTTACCTGTTTATCGTGATCAACTATAGCTGTTGAAGGAGGTTCTTTAGTATCGTTTTCAACAACAGTTTCAGATGACTGCTTTGATACGGATTGAACCGATTCAATTTCTGAGCTTGCTTTTACACCTTTAGCATCAGGGAGCACAGATAGCCCAAAGCTTGCGATACCAGATAGTAAAATAAACGTGCTTATAATCACAATATGTTTATAAAAGAATTCTTTTAAATTAATATTTCCTGCGAGGAAGTTCTTCCAAAGTATACCTAGTTTACCTTTTCTAATTGGGTCTTCAATATAGTGATAGGATAGTGCTGCAAGAACAAATATTAAAGTAATTTGACAAAACGCTCTAAAAAGTGAAATATCGCCAGTGTTAACCTTAGGGGAAAATAAAATAATTACAGGGTACTGCCATAAATAGATTCCATATGAACGTAATCCGATCCATTTCAATGGTCTCATTGCTAGGAATCTACCAATCTTACTTGTAGGGTGAGCGAGTGCTGCAATTAGCATTGCAGCGGAAATAGACAATAGGAACATTCCTCCGCGATAAAGGAAACTATCATATTGATTTGTTTTACCGACCATAAGTAGAAAAATTAGTAAACCAGTAATCCCAACTAGATCAATTAAAATCTTTCCAGAGGTTGTAACGTTATTTGTAAGTTTTCGGCTTGGCCATACTAATGCTAATGAAGCTCCTATTAATAATGAAAAAGCTCTCGTATCAGTACCGTAATAGACCCTACTAGGATCACTACCCGGATGGAATAATATCGCCATCAGTAATGCAGAAACGATTGCACCAACTAATGTATACAAAAATAGACGATCTTTATTTTTAATATATTTTAAGCCTAATAAAGTAAGGATTGGCCAAATAATATAAAATTGCTCTTCAACTGCTAACGACCAAAAATGATTTAATATTGATGGATTGGCAAAAGACTCAAAATACGAAAGATGATGGAAAATATACCACCAATTACTGTAATAAAATATTGCAGCTACTGAATCTTGTTTTAAATTTCCGATCATTGATGATTTGAATAATGAAACAAATGCAATGACGATTAGTAGTAAGGTGAACATTCCTGGTAAAAGTCTTTTTGCGCGGCGGTACCAAAAACTTTTTAAGTCGATCCTTTGATTTGTACTCCACTCGGCAATTAATAAATCAGTAATCAAATAACCTGAAAGTACAAAGAATACTGTTACTCCTAGGAATCCACCAGAAGCCCAAGAAAAATTTAAGTGATAAGCAATGACCGATAAAACTGCTAAAGCTCTAAGCCCGTCTAATCCAGCCATATAACGGAACTGTTTATTATTAGACATAAGCAGAACCTCTTCGTTTAAACACCTCATAAACGATTTCTTTTTCAAACAAATGTTGAGCGCTTATAAAATTTAATTTCTTAACCGTCTGAACCGCGAAGTTCATTAATAATTTCCCCTTCCCCTAATTTAACTATTTATGTCAGCCTTCTTTATATATTTGGCTTTTTGTTTAATGTATTTGTTTTTCTTAAAAGAGAGCCAAACCTAATCAATTAAGAATGGCTCCTTTATTCGTTTGTTAAAATTTATCTAATATAATGACGTCCAACTAAAACTTTTGAAAGAACGTCAGTTGGAATCGTGAATTCAACAACACCCATATAACCAGGGGCAACTTCATATTTATCAAATGAAATAACAAGCTTATGATCTTTATTTATATAAAAATTTTGATTGTCTTTAATGGTTACGAAAGGATCAATTGAATAGTCAAGATTTGCCTCCGGTATCCAGTATACCTTACTTTCATCTTTTTTCATCTGCTCTTTCATTTGTTCTTTAATGTTTTCACTAATTATTTTTACATATGATTTATCTTTAAAAAGAATAGGTAATGACAATAAAATTTCCTTTTTCTTGTCAATTGTGTCAAATTTCATAGTTGTTGAGGAGGAAGCAGCAGTATTAACAACATATCTTTCAATCGACAATATGTCCTCATTATCTGTTTTAACTTCATAACCACTATCAATTCCTAAATGTGCACCAGAATCTTTTTTTACAGATTCTGTATCTTTCATAAATTGATCATATAGCTTCTTATTTTCTTCTAAGTATTTTTTGTTCAAGCTTTGCTCTAAATCTTTATTTTTTAAATTTTTAACTGCAGGGACTTTTAAATCTGCCTTATAGGTTGGCTCATCTACAGTATATTCAGTAAAAGTTAGTACATTAACAACATTTCCAAGTATTGGAACATTCGATAATGTCTTTGCAAAAGTCGAACTAGTATTGATTGATAAAACAAATAGTGCAGCAGTAAAAAAACCTGTAATTGACTTTAGAGGGAATCTTTTTTGTATGGAACGTTTAATTGCTTTTTTAACAATAATGTCCAAATTATCAGGGATAGGGACATTTTTATAGTCCGATCTTAATTTTTCTAATTTTTTATCCAACTAATTGGCCTCCCAAAAATAAATTCATTTCATTTTAATCCGGAGTATTTCTAAAGCTTTATATAAACGAGTTTTTATAGTATTTGGACTCTCCTGTAAAATTTCAGCAACTTCTTCAATCTTTAAGTCTTCGAAATACCTGAGGACAATTACAGCCCGATATTTAGTTGGTAAAGATTCTAATGATCTTTCTAAATCAATATCCGTATAATTATCATCCTGTCCTGAAGAATATAACTCAATCTTTTCTTCGTCCATTACAGTTACTTTTTTATGTTTTCTTAAAAAATCTAACGATGTATTTACTACAATTCTATAAAACCAACTTTTTAAAGATTGTTCATTTTTTAATTTATCTTTTGAGGAAATGGCTTTATGAATAGAATCTTGTAATATATCCACCGCATCTTCTGAATTTTTAACGTAGCTATAAGCTAACCGATAAAAATCATCTTTATTATTAATAATAAAATCTACAAGTTCCTTTTCTAAGTTAGATTTCCCCTTCATTTAAAGAGCTCCTTTTTTGAGATACGTATCTAAGAAGGTACACAATATAAAAGACGTATACCTATTCGAAAAAGTTTTATAAAAAGTAAAAAATATTTAAGGAAATTTTTACTAAAAACTGGCCACAAAGTTTAATGGAAATTTGGCCTAAATTAGTAGTATACAGATGGCATACTTATTCGTAAACAAACTATAGACAATTAATCAAAAAAAGAGCCAAGAAGTACTTCAGCTCCAATCAACTAGCGTTTTAAAGTATAAAAAGAACCATAACAAAAAAAGCAAGGATCTTAAAATCTTGCTCTTTCATAGTCGTTTTATTTGAAATTGTTGATCGTACAAAGTGCTTTTTCTATGATAGCTATTTATTTACATATTGAGATTATAGATAATAGAAATAAGATTTTTGCAAACTGTACTAATCTTACTAATTTAGTTGGAGGATATATGATTAAAGAACAATATAATTTTAACCCATTTCCAAAAATTGTCACTAATCGATTAGTTTTAAGACAAATGAATAATGAAGATCAATATGAAATATTCGCATTACGATCAAATGAAAAGATGTCTCAATATATAAATAGACCGATTGCAAAAGAAGTTGATGAAGCACTTCAATATATAATAATGATTAATGACGGGATTGAACGTAATGATTGGGTTCTTTGGGCAATTACTCTTAAAGAAAGTGATCAATTAATCGGTACAATTTGCTTGTGGAATTTTTCGGTCGAGCAATCGAAAGGGGAAGTTGGATATGAACTTTCACCAGAGTTTCAAGGTAAAGGAATCATGCAAGAGGCATTAAAAGCAGTGTTAGCATATGGATTTAATACACTTGAATTACATGTCATTGAAGGAATTGTTCAGTCAGAAAATCAAAAATCAATCCAAATTTTAGAGAGAAATAAATTTATTAATAAAGGCTTGGTAAATAGGATATCGACGGATGAAAAAGACATACATTCATGCATTTTTGAGCTAACGAATGAAAGGTATTACTCTAAATAATAACTTGAAAAATAGAGAATCAAATAGGTTTCTATTTTTTCACGTATTAAGGATTTTAAAGTTTAAACAAACGTTTGAATAAAAAAGTAGTCGCTAAGCTAATAGCGACTACTTTTTTTAATTTAAACTAACAATTTTTAAATTTTTTGATTGAAGATATTCAATAATTTGTGGTAAAGCATCTAAAGAAGGTTTAGTTTCGTGAAGTAGAATGATACTTCCAGATTCGGTGTGGCTTTTAACGTAATTTATAATTGTATTTGTATTGCGGTTCTTCCAATCTTCAGTATCTTTATCCCATAAAACCATTTTAAATTGATGTTTTTGCATTAATTCAATAGTTGCTTGGTTTTTTGCTCCGTATGGTGGTCTGAAGAGAGTTGTATATTGCTTTGTAATATTTGTTATTAGATTACTTGTTCTAACCAGATCATCTTCTTGATTTTTATAAGATAGTTTTAAGAAGTCATTGTGGTGCATGGAGTGGCTTCCAACTGAGTAACCGTTAGAATATGCGTATTGTACACAATCAGGATATCTTTGAACGTTATCTCCGATGTAGAAAAAAGTACCGCCTACTTTGTATTTTTTTAAAACATTTACAATTTCCTTTGAATATTTCGAGGGACCATCATCAAAAGTAAGGGCTACGCTACCTTGTGGGATACTATAGTTAACTACATTGTTTAATTTTACAGTCGGATAAATTGATTGGATAGGTTTATTGATTGGTTCTTGCTTTATTGCATATCTAACATCCGGCTCATTTGTGTGCACATTCGGTTGAGATACGTTTTTAATATCAGTTTTCTTTGGATCTTGTTTATCCTGATTTGTTTTAATTGGTTTCTCTGGAGATTTTATATTTTGTGCCTTTGAAACACTTTCAGCTTTTGCTGGTTTTTTTCCGCAAAATAAAGATTCTGATTTACAAGTTTGACTCTTATAAGCTATTAAACTAATCGATAGAATACTAATAGCAGCAACAGTAAGCCAACCATAAAGTTTATAACGTTTCGAATTACTCTTTTCTTTTTTGGAACTGGATCGACTAATTGATAAATAAGGTAAATCAATTAAAATCCTAAGATCCTTCATATTTTTTATGGAGTGAAGTTGAAGATGAAACTCTTCTGAACAAGAGAAGTAGATTTTTTCACTCTCATTATTGTTTGATTTAGTTACAAAACTAGTAAACTGATTTTTATCCTCATCCCAAGTACTACATAAAGAAAGGCTAAACTTATAGTTATCATCAAAAATAATTTTTGATTTCATAAGATTGGCCGTTTCGTTGTCAATTTCCCAATGAAGTTCTATTTCTTGATTAAATAATAGTTTTATATGCAAAAATGATTTATCGAATCTTTGTTCGATTGATAAAAGCTCAATAAGTTTTTCATTGTAAATTGACATAACTTCCTCCTATCTTGTAAAGAAATCATTAATTTTCGTTTATTCAAAGGCAGTAAAGACTGACCTAAAATTATATCTTTTGTCATAATTATTTCTACTGTTTTTCTTTAAATATATTAGTCTATAAGGAAAATAATATGTAAAGATTTTCCCTATTGAGAACAGTTTTTTTAAATACATTAAAATATGTCGAATATTAAATTTACCTTACAATTTAATTGTAAAGTACTGTAAGAAATTGTCAATTGAAGATTTGAAATTAGTCCCTTTGGAACAAGAGAATTAGGTTGAAAAGTATAGAAAGTACCATTTGAAAATTTTTAATAAATTGAAATGGCATCCCATTAGGAAAAAAGTACCTTTGAGACGCTTTTTTTGTGTAAATCAAGAGTTTCAACATTTTAAAAGGACTTTTGAGGAATCCTTTTTATAAATAAGAAAGCATAAAACAACCTGTTATTAAAAAGTAAAATTGACATTTTGTAAACAATAACATAATATGTTTGTAAATAAATAAACATTTTAGAAATTTGTTTAGTTAATAATAAACAAAAAAGGGTTGTGTTTGTTAAGTGGAAAATTTAGATGTTTTTTGGAATGCAGATATAGAAGAATTAAAACAAGGATATATCGAAGAGGAAAATCATTATTTATGTTTACTCTGTAGTAAAAAAATTGAAAAAGGAATTATTTATCAAGATTCAGGCATTTTATATGAAGCCGAAAAATACATGAAAGTTCATATAGAACAAAGTCATGACTCTGTTTTTGATTATTTAATCCAACTGGATAAAAAACTAACAGGATTAACAGAACATCAAAATCATCTTTTACGTCTTTTCTATCAAGGGAAGAGTGATACAGATATTCAAAAAGAAACTGGTATCGGTAGCGCTTCTACGATCAGGAATCATCGCTTTGTTTTAAAGGAAAAAGAAAGACAAGCAAAATTATTTCTTGTCATGATGGAGCTTTTAAAAGAAAAGGATCAGCATGCGCCAAGTTTTTTACCACTTCATAAAACAGCAAAAATGGTCGATGAGCGCTATAACATTACGGAAGATGAAATGGAAAAAACTTTGAAAAAATACTTTCCAGAAGGCATAGATGGGCCATTGGAAAAATTTCCATTAAAGGAAAAACAAAAGCTTGTTGTTCTAAGAGAAATCGTTAAAAGATTTTCACCAAATAAGAAATATACAGAAAAAGAGATAAATGAAGTACTGACAGCAATTTATCCTGATTATGTCGTGTTAAGAAGATACTTAATTGAATATGGCTTTATTGATCGAAAGTCGGATGGTAGTAGTTATTGGTTAAAAGCTTAAAAGAGAAAGGTTGTTAAAAATGAGTAGAAAAAAAGAATTAAAAATGCAATATAAAGAAACGAAAGTTCAAGCAGGGATTTATCAAATTAAAAACATAAAAAATCAAAAAATATTCATAGTAAGTACTAAAAATTTAAAAACAATTAATGGAAAGAAATTTGAATTAGAAGCAGGGTCTTGTACAAATAAAACTCTTCAACAAGAATGGAATGAATATGGAAAAGAGTCATTTGTATTTGAGGAATTAGAAATTTTAAAAGAAGAAGACATTAGTCCATTAGGTATCAAGGGAGATCTAAAAAGACTAGAGGAAAAATGGTTAGAAAAACTTCAACCGTATGGTGAAAGAGGATATCACACATACAATAGCAAGGGTGAGCAGACTTGATTACATCTGAGATTAATCCTCAAGAGCCAAAAAAAGTAAAATTTACTTTATTACGCCCTATGATTATGTTTCTAATTCCATTACTTTTAAGTAATATTATGCAGTCAATTGGCCAGGTTTTTAGCATGATTATAGTCGGAAATTGGTTAGGGGAAAATGCATTAGCGGCAATATCAGCTTTCTTTCCAATATTTTTCTTTTTAGTATCATTTATTATTGGAATTGGCTCTGGTAGTTCAATTTTAATTGGTCAGGCACATGGTGCAAAACTTGAAGATAGAGTAAAAGCTATTGTTGGTACGACTCTTACTTTTACTCTTTTCCTCTCAGTAGTACTTGCGATAATCGGTAATATTTTTATTGAACAACTTTTGAGTTTAATAGGAACTCCTGAAAATATTCTTCATGTAAGTACACACTATGCTTCCATTTTATTTTGGTCGATTCCCGTGCTATTTATCTATATGGTATATACAACTCTAATGAGAGGTATTGGGGATTCAAAAACACCGTTTTATTTTCTTATATTAAGTACAGTATTAAATGTTGCACTTTTACCACCATTAGTATTTGGTTGGGTAGGCATACCGAAGCTAGGAATATATGGGGCAGCATATGCATCAGTAGGTTCAACGGTTTTGACGTGTATAATTCTATTCGTATACTTACACAAAACGAATCATCCCCTTCGCCTTGATACTTCAATAAGAAACTATTTGAGGATGGATCCTAAACTTTTAAAACTAATTTTAAAACTAGGTATTCCAACGAGTATTAATATGGTATTTCTTTCAATTTCTGAGATTGCTGTTATTACATTTGTTAATCAATATGGATCAGAGGCTACTGCATCCTATGGGGTAGTAAATCAGTTAGTAAGTTATGTTCAAATGCCATCAATTTGTATTGGCATCGCAGTATCAATATTTGCTGCTCAGTCAATAGGAGCAAATCAGGTTGATCGATTAAACCAAGTTATTAAAATAGGATTGCTACTTAACTATGTGATAGGTGGCATAGTAGTATTTCTCACTTATTTTTTCACAAAGCCTATTTTAAATTTATTTCTTACGAATGATAGTACTGTACAAATAGCGAATAGTTTATTGATGATTACGTTATGGGGATATTTAGTACTCGGACATTCATTTATTTTATCGTCCACAATGCGTGCTAGTGGAGCAGTACTGTGGCCAACGCTGATTAGTATATTCGTAATATGGTGCATTGAAGTACCTGTAGCCTATCTTTTATCTCATTATACAAGTCTCGGAATGAAAGGAATTTGGTTCGGATATCCGGCAGCTTTTATAGTTGGACTTGGATTAAACTTTTTATATTATAAATTTTCATGGAGAAAGCAACGTATAGTCCGTTTAGTAAATTAATTTGAATTTCATTATTTATATGAACTAAAACCACAAGGGAACTCCTTGTGGTTATTTGTTTTCCCTATAGAAATACCGTATACCTTTATTGTTATAGGAACATACTTTTATAGATACAAATTAAAATGCAATTTTACTGTTTGTGTTCATAAAATCGTAACATTATCGGTCATTTGATTAGAATAATTAATTTCATTGGACAATAAGATATTACATTATAGGGGGGATTTCTTGATGGAGTTGGATAATGTCACACTCAGTAGATTACTAACAAGTATGACACTAATATTTCACATTATTTTTGCAACAATTGGTGTAGGAATACCCTTAATGATCGCAATTGCAGAAGGGTTAGGAATCCTAAAGAAGGATCCACATTACACGTTAATGGCAAGAAGGTGGGCAAGAGGTTACACAATTACCGTTGCAGTTGGAGTAGTGACTGGTACTTGTATTGGTCTACAACTATCTTTATTATGGCCGAGCTTTATGAGAATTGCGGGTCAAGCAATTAGTTTCCCATTGTTTATGGAAACATTCGCTTTCTTTTTTGAAGCGATATTCCTTGGGATTTATTTATACACTTGGGACCGATTTAAAAAACCAATTTATCATTGGTTGATCATTTTACCTGTTATATTAGGTTCAACTTTGTCGGCATTTTTTATCACTACAGTAAATGCGTTTATGAATACTCCACAAGGTTTTACTCTGAAAAATGGAATAATTAAAACGGTCGATCCAATTGCCGCAATGTTTAATCCAGCTGCTCCTTCTAAAACTTTACATGTAATTGTTACTGCATATGTTGCATCTGCTCTTATTTTAACGTCGATCGCCGCTATTCAATTATTAAGAGGAAAGAATACGGAATACACACGAAAAGGGCTTCGATTAGCAGCAACACTAGGTTTAATTTTTGCCGTTTTAACAGGTGTCACAGGAGATGTTTCAGCAAAATTCCTTGCTAAATATCAACCAGAAAAACTAGCAGCAATTGAATGGCATTTTGAGACAGAAAGAGGGGCAGATTTTGTCTTATTCGGAACACTAGATGATAAAACACATGAAGTAAAATATGAAATTCGAATTCCTAAACTGCTAAGCTTTTTATCTTTCTCAGATTTTAATGCACCAGTAACTGGATTAAATGAATTTCCAAAAGATGAGACGCCACCTTTGTTCATACATTATTTATTTGATATTAAGATGACATTTGTAGGCTTAATTATATCGATGACCTTCATATTTGTTGTGTTTTCTATTAAGAAGAAAAATTGGATGCATAATAAATGGCTTTTACGTGGACTAGCGCTGACTGGTCCATTAGCGATGATCAATATCGAACTTGGATGGATGATTGCCGAAATTGGCCGCCAACCATGGATATTAAGAGGATATATGAAGGTTTCAGAGGGAGCCACAACTGCCCAAGGACTAGGCGGTATGTTTTGGTTATTTTTTGTATTGTATGTTTTTTTAGGAGTCTTTTGTACAATCGTTATTCGAAAAATGTTCATCCATAATCCACCCGAAGATGAACTTCAATATCGTTTAAAAAAATAGGCTCTGTTAAATTTCAATCAAAAAACTCTCGGTAAGTTACGAATAAGTAAATGTTGTAGCTTGAAAGAGTATTACTTGAATCTGAACAAAGCCAATGAATAGGAGGGTGAACATTGAATATTGAGTTATTAGGAATAATCGTTTTATGGATATTTCTATATGGATATATCATTATTGCATCAATTGACTTCGGTGCTGGATTTTTTGCTTATTATGGAAAAGTAACGAAAAAAGATCACTTAATAAATAATTTGATTAGTAGATATTTATCACCTGTTTGGGAGATAACGAATGTATTTTTTGTATTTTTCTTTGTTGGCATTATAGGTTTCTTTCCAAGTGTTGCATTTTACTATGGAACGGCCCTTTTAATCCCAGGAAGTATTTCACTAGTTCTATTGGCAATTAGAGGCTCATTTTATGCATTTTCTAACTATGGATCAAAGAAAAACAAGGTTTATTTATTCTTATATGGAGCAACTGGCCTATTGATTCCCGCTTCACTTTGTACGGTTCTGACCATTTCTGGAGGAGGGTATATAGTTGAAAAAAACGGAGTCGTTCAATTTTTAGCTAAAAACTTATTAACAAGTTTATACTCTTGGAGTGTAGTAATCATTGCAATCATTTCAGTCTTATATATTAGTGCAACATTTTTAACCTATTACGCAAGTAAAGCGAAAGATGAAAGTGCGCTGGAAATATTAAGACAATATGCTTTATATTGGACCGCTCCAACGATCCTTTCAAGTTTTCTTGTTTTTGTTGGATTAAGAGATAATAATAATAGGTTTTATCAAAATATAGTTAATCATTATTGGTGGATGTTTTTATTATCATTAATTTGTTTTTTAATAGCATCATCATTAATTTTACTAAAACGAAATTATGGAACAGCCTTTATATTTGTAATGCTCCAATTCTTCTTCGCTTTTTTCGGCTATGGAGCAGCGCATTTGCCATATATATTAGATCCATATATTACAATATATAATGGATACACCAATCAAACATCTGGTACCATGCTAGTAACTGTATTTGTCTTAGGGTTACTACTATTAGTTCCATCGCTATTGTTCTTATTTAAACTATTTTTATTTGATGCTGAGTATGTTCAAGGCAAAAAGTAAAGTGGGGGAGATGAAATGCACTCTTCTAATAAACATGAAAAGCGGCTTGTACTTCTATGTTTTATTGTAGCTTTTATAATGGGATTATCTTTTATTAGTAAATTTTTTCATTGAATAATGAGTGGAAAGGCGCCTATTTATATTGAGGCGCTTTTTTTGGGGAACAAAGGAGGTAGGGGAGCACTACAAATTAATTTTATGGAACTACAAATAAACTGATGGAAACTGCACTAAAGCTACGGGGGTGCAAATAAATCAGTTGGAACTGCAAATAAAAAAGGTGAATCTGCAATTAACATGCTAAATTCACCTGAGATTACGTTCGTATTATTTAGATAGAAAAGGGGGAAATCTAAGCAAATATTTTAAAATATAACCAAGTTTCCGCTATATTCATGCACTTTCTAAAACTTTTCCTTCTTTTACAAGTAGCGTACGAGTCGAAACATTACTTGCGAATTCCATGTCGTGAGTAATGACAAGAATGCTCATTCCGTCATTTGCTAATTTTTTCATAATCTCAGCAATTCCGTTCGTTAGTTCAGGATCTAGTGCTGAAGTAGGTTCATCAAAGCAAAGAATTTTTGGCTGTAGTGCACACGCTCTAGCGATAGCTACACGTTGCTGCTGGCCACCGGATAATTCATTTGGTAATGAATTTACTTTATCACTTAGACCAACTTGTTCTAATAAAACCATTGCTCTTTTTGTAGCTTCTTCTTTATTCATACCTAGTACAAGGGTAGGGGCTTCAATAATATTTTCAATTACTGTTTTATGTGGGAATAAATTATAGTTTTGAAAAACAAGTCCAACGTTTTTTCTAACTTTTAAAAGATCTTTTTTAGATTTTATCATTTGGCCATCTATTTCAATTGATCCGCCATCGAAGCTTTCTAAACCATTAATACAACGAAGTATAGTCGTTTTACCTGCTCCGGATTGTCCTAATAGAGTAACGATTTCTCCTTTATTAACTTCAAAAGAGACTTCATTTAATACGGTTTGTTTATTAAACTGTTTTGTTAAGTTATTTACTTTTAACATTTTTAGTCTCTCCTTATTTATAATATGAATATCGATTTTCTAATCGTTTGAATAAATTCGTTAATATAGCTGTTAGTAGTAGATAAATTATACCAACGAAAACAAGAGGCAGCAGTGATGCACTTGTATTAGATGCGATTTTAGCTACTCGAAGCATATCGTCAAGTCCAACAACATAAACAAGGGCTGAATCTTTTACTAGAGTAATTACTTCGTTTGAAACAGGAGGTAATACTTTTTTAGTCATTTGAGGCAGAATAATCCTTTTAAAAGTTTGACTGCGACTCAAGCCTAAAACCTCTGCTGCTTCATATTGACCTTTATCAACTGATTGAATTCCTGCTCTGAATATTTCTCCAAAATAAGCTGCATAATTAAGTGCAAATGCGATAATAACCGTTGTAAAACGGTCAAAGACAATTCCGACTAATGGTAAACCAAAAAAGATAAAGATTAATTGTAAAAGTAGAGGTGTACCACGCATTAATAAAATATAAGAACTAATAATTGATTTGATTGCTGTAATATTCGAAAGTCTTCCAAGTGCAATGATGATTCCAAGTGGAATTGCTAACGCTAGAGTAATTAGGAAAACCTCTAGCGTTACTTTTAATCCATCAAGCATGGAAGGTAATAAAGATGTAATTTGTTCCATGTTCGTAAGCTCCTTTTATTTCAATGTACCGAACCATTTTTTATAAATTTTGTCGTAAGTACCATCTTTTTTCATAGCACTAATTTCTTTGTTAATTTTTTTAAGTAAATCAGCATCATCTTTTCTAACGCCAATTCCATACTCTTCTTCACCAAAGTTGTCTTCTAAAATTTTGTATTTGTTTTGGCCTCTTTTGTTCATGTAATATCTAGCTAATGTTTCATCCGCTACAACCACATCTACACGTTTTGATTCTAAGTCCATTAAAGCTTGGTTGTTATTTTCATATAATACAGGTTTACTACCGTTAAATGATTTTACTAAGTTTTTATCTTTATTAACTGCATCTAAAGAACTTGATCCTTCTTGGATCCCAACATTTTTACCTTTTAAATCTGATTTCGTTTTTATTGTTGAATTTGCTAGGGTGATAATAACTTGTCTATTTTTTAAATATGCATCTGAGAAATTTACTTTTTTCTTACGCTCATCTGTAATTGAATAGCCGTTCCAAATTGCATCAATATTTCCTGATTTTAATTCAGTTTCTTTCATTGACCAATCAATTGGTTGGAAAGTTACTTTCATATTTTCACGTTTAAATACTTCTTTTGCTAAATCAATATCAAAACCTACAACCTTACCTTTATCATCTTTAAAACCCATTGGTACAAAAGTATCATCTAATCCAACGACTACTTCGTTTGCATTTCGTTTTTCTTTTCCACAACCAGTTACAACTAATATTGAAATCATACAAATGATAATTGCTGACATTAATTTTTTATTCATTTTACTCTCTCCCTTAAAATATTCTTGAAAAACAAAAAACTCCCGACCTCTAGCTATATGAAATAGCTAGAGGACGGGAGTATACTCACGTGGTTCCACCTCTATTTATTGATACCTCACGATACCAACCTCTTCAAGTGCAGCAATTAAGCTATACTCTAGCACGATAACGGGTGCAGGGAATCCGGAAACAGTCTACTACCAAAAAGGGTTCGGTGCTCAGCTCAGAGATGTGTTCAAAATATTGTCTTACGCCCCTCGCACCAACCGGGAACTCTCTGTTTAAGAACTTAATACTTTTACTATTTCTCATCAATGCTTTTAAAATTAAATTTTCAAATATGTTCAATACTGCAGTTTTTATAAAATCAAACTAGTTTGTTTTGCGATGAACAAATAATATTACAGATTACAAACAACTGTCAACAAATTTTATTAAAAAAAACTTTGATTTTGTCAAAACTTGGGTAGGAAATTTCTCGGGAAATATGGAAAATTGTCGATTGAATACTGATAAAACTGATGGGATTGTCAAATATTATCAATTCACAAAAATAACATATACTTTATAAAATTCGATTGAAAAGTATGATAAATTATATTTAATACGAGCGGGAAATCACTCGTTCTAGGCAACTAAATAAGCCGAGATGGTTTTATCAATGTATTTTTTCTAAGAAGTAGCCCATGCCCTGCGAAGCATAGGGGCTATTTTTTTTTGTTGAGTTAATAATACTAACTACTAATTGAATCAATGCAACAATAATTTCTTTATATTTAACAAAAAATTTATGTACTCAAAGTATATCTAAAGAATCGTATGATATAATAAACATATATTAAAAAAGAACGAGTGCTGTAACACTCGTTCTAGGCAACTAAATAAGCCGAGATGGTTTTATCTATGAATGTTTTACTAAGAAGTAGCCCATGCGGTTCAAGGCATAGGGGCTATTTCTTTTTTGTTGCGTTAATAATACTAACTACTAATTGGATCAAAGCAACGACAAAAGTCATTGCTATGAAGATTAGAGTAAGTATTTCAAGTGTTTGCATTGGCATCACCACCTTTCTACAAAAATGCGTAGAAAAGAAGATAAAACCAATTCCCCTATGCTATTCAATTGCTTAGTTTGATTATAATAAAATAATTATAATCAAACTGTAGTTGTAATTATAAAATTTAAACAATTTCATGAAGTTTTAGAATGATTACAATTCTGTTCGGTTGGTAAAAATTGAACAGAGTGTTGAAATATTAATATCTTAAAAATTATTGTATGATAGGATTATAGTTTTTTTAGAGCGAAAAATATGGATATAGATAATGTAAAGTAGGAGAGTAGAATGAGAAAATTTAAGAAAGTTTATATAGAAATTACAAATATATGTAATTTGAAGTGTAATTTTTGTCCGAGCCCTACGTTAGAGAGACCGTTGAAGTTTTTGGACGAGAAAGCATTTACTCACGTTGTAAATTCGGTTAAACCTTATACGGATCATATTTATTTTCATTTGATGGGTGAGCCATTTTTAAATACAAAGCTCGGTAGATTTTTGGATATTAGCCATGAAAATGGATTGAAGGTTAACATAACAACGAATGGTACGTTAATTAATAAAGTAAAGGATTTATTAATTGAATCCAAAGGTTTAAGACAAATCAATTTTTCACTGCATAGTTTTGAGGCGAATGATTTAACGAAGGATTTGCACGATTACGTTGAAAACATTACGAACTTCATTAATGAAGCGAATGAAAAAAGTGATATGATTTGTGCAATTAGGCTTTGGAATATGGATAGTGAAGAGTTAAGAGCAAGTAACTCACTGAATATTGATATTTTAAATTTACTCGAGGAAAAACTAAACTTAGATTTTTCTTTAAGTGAAAGACTTCAGGAAACACATAATATTAAACTGCGCGATAAAATTTATTTAAATATGGCAGAAAAGTTCCAATGGCCAGACATGGGTAATGATATCATCGATGAAAATGTATTCTGTTATGGTTTAAGAGATCAAATCGGAGTATTAGTTGATGGAACAGTAGTACCATGTTGTTTAGATAGCGAAGGTAAGATTCCACTAGGGAATATTTATGAGACATCACTAGAAGATATTTTAAATTCTGAGCGAGCAAGAGCAATTTATGATGGTTTCTCAAGACGATGTGCAGTGGAAGAATTATGCAAAAGATGCGGTTATGCAAAACGACATAAAAAGTAATTTTTGGTAAAAAGCGCTTTCTTTTTAAAAGAAAGTGCTTTCTTATTTAAAAGCGAAAAAAAGCTATATTAATCCCCAAAATTTTATAGTAGTATAGTTTAGTCTGTTTAAAATTTTAGGAGGATTTACATCAATGAAAGACGTACAACAAATTAAAATAACTACTGCAGATCCATCTGCAATTGGTTTATTCGGTTTAGCGATGGTAACGCTTGTTGCCTCAACACAAAAATTAGGAATTACTGATGGTGTTTCATTAGTATTACCGTGGGCGATTTTTTTAGGTGCTATTGCACAATTATTTGCGAGTATCCAGGATTTTAAACATAATAATGTATTTGGAGCAACAGCATTTGGAGCATATGCTTTCTTTTGGTTAGCTGTTGGGACTACTTGGTTAATCCAATTAGGTGTTTTTGGAGAAGCATTAATGAAAGCTGCTGATGTTAAACAACTTGGTTTTGCTTTTGTAGGATATTTAATCTTTTCAATTTTTATGACAATCGGTGCAATGGAAACTCATAAGGTATTATTTGTTATTTTTGTATTAATTGATTGTTTATTTATTGGATTATCTTTAAGTACATTAGGCTTTATGGAAGAAGCTACACATACTTTTGCAGCATACAGTGAATTAGGAATAGCAATTATGTCATTTTATGGATCGGCTGCAGCTGTATTAAATAGTCACTTTGGAAGAGAATTCTTACCTGTAGGGAAACCTTTTGGGATTTTTAAAGCGAAATAATAATTCAGTTTTAAAATAAATATTTTGGACTTTGTCTATACACAAAAACCTTTACCTTTGGAGTAAAGGTTTTTTTTTTATATTTGTATTGTTTAGTTAGAAATGACAGATGATAATATCGTGCTTTTAATAAGGTAAGAATGAAAGGTGGAAATTCGTTTGACGACATTATTGTATATCACAGCACATCCTCACGATAAGTCTACTTCATACAGTATGGCGGTTGGTGATGCTTTTATCGAGAGTTATAAAGCTGCACATCCTAATGACCAAGTAGTACATATTGACCTTTATAATGAAACGATTCCTCATATTGATGCTGAGGTGTTTGCAGGTTGGGGGAAACTTCAATCTGGAGGATCTTTTGATACACTTTCTTCAGGTGAGCAATCAAAAGTAGGAAGATTAAATGAGATTGTAACTCAATTTGCTGAAGCAGATAAATATGTATTTGTAACACCTTTATGGAACTTTTTATTCCCTCCAATTATGAAAAACTATATTGATGCGATTTGCGTTGCTGGTAAAACTTTCAAATATACTTCTAATGGTCCTCAAGGATTATTAGGTGGTAAAAAAGCATTGCACATCCAGGCACGTGGAGGAGTTTATTCAGAAGGTCCAGCTGCTGGCCTTGAAATGGGACATCGCTATATTGGAGTGATAATGGGCTTCTTAGGTGTTCAAGACTTTAATGGAATTTTTGTAGAAGGTCAAAATCAATTCCCTGACAGAGCACAAGAAATTAAAGAACAAGCAATTCAAAAAGCTAAGGAAACTGCAAAGGATTTTTAATTTCTATAGAACAAAAAAACTCACTTTTTTTGGTGAGTTTTTTGTTTTTTTAGTATTGATCAAATTATCGTGTTCCTCATGAGCCTGTCATGAGGAAGTTAAATTACAGAAATTAGCGTTTATAAGTCCTCAAGAGCGTGTCATGAGGAAGTTAAATACAGAAATTAGCGTTTATAAGTCCTCATGAGCCTGTTATGAGGAAGTTAAATACAGAAATTAGCGTTTATAAGTCCTCATGAGCCTGTTATGAGGAAGTTAAATACAGAAATTAGCGTATATAGGTCCTCATGAGCCTGTTATGAGGAAGTTAAATACAGAAATTAGCGTTTATAAGTCCTTATGAGCCTGTCATGAGGAAGTTAAATTACAGAAATTAGCGTATATAAGTCCTCATGAGCCATCTACTCCACATTTTTATGTTGAATTATTTGAAACACAGTCCAAAAAGAAAAACCATATAAGTTTATGGTTTTTCTTCATTCATTTTCACATTGCCAAATCGGTAAATAAATCCGGAATATGGA
Source organism: Gottfriedia acidiceleris (assembly GCF_050457485.1). Lineage (GTDB taxonomy): Bacteria > Bacillota > Bacilli > Bacillales > Bacillaceae_G > Gottfriedia > Gottfriedia acidiceleris_D. Next base: position 356,977 of record NZ_JBCMJM010000003.1, on the reverse strand, counting down.
TCCTTCGTTTTCCTTACTACTTACTTTAATTTTGCCCTTAAATTTTTCGATTATATTGAAGCAGACAGTTAACCCAATCCCTGTGCCTCTTTCTTTTAATGAGTAGAATGGAGTACCGAGCTTTTCAATTGTTTCTTGGGACATTCCAATTCCTGTGTCTATGATTTCAATAAGTGCATATTCATTTTCTTGAAATAGATTGATTGTTATAAAACCGGCATCGTGCATTGATTCGAGTGCGTTTTTCATCAAGTTAACGAGAACTTGTTTAAATTCAATCGGATTTATTTTTGTAAAAAGTATTTGATTTAAGTTTAAATGGAAACCGATGCTTTGGCTATTTGCCATCGAGGCAAGCAAATCAGTTACATTCAATATTTCTTTATTTACTTCTACGACTTGTAGCGTTTCAGTTTGAGGTTTTGCTAGTGATAAATAATCATTAATAATAATTTGAGCGTATTCTAATTCTTTTAGCATCGTATCGACATAGTATTTTTCGTCGGGGTTCATAGTTTTTGTTTTTTGAAAAAGTTGTGCAAAACCTTTTACGACAGTGATTGGATTGCGAATTTCATGTGCGATCGTTGCAGCTAGTTGACCAATTGAATTTAATTGTTTCGCTTGTTGTATTTCCTTGTGATTGGCTTCTAAAGCTATGACCTTCGTTTCTGTTTGTAAAAATACAAATAAGAGTATTAATTGGATCGATAGGAATTCTAATATATTGCCGACAGGGTCTAATGCTATATAAGAAAATTTTTCTTTTAGATCAGTGAATGAGATTAGTAATACAAAGGTAGGTCCAATTAATATATTTAATGCCCAACCGATATAAAATGCTATGCGATTATATAAAAAGATCGTAAAGATTGGGACGATTGCTACAAAACTATACATTGTTGATGTGTCTGGGTATGTCCAAAATTTAATATACACATATAGTGAAGAAATGGTCGTAAATAATACTTTTGAAAAAGTGTTATCTCTTTTAACAAAATTGAATAAAGCAAAAATAACAATGAACATTAAGATAATTTGAGTAATAAGTTCAATTGGATGATCCTTAAAAGTTAAGGGAGAGAGTGTAATTCCTACTAATAACAAGGAAGTAATTAAAGCCATAAAGAAAATATAAATTCGACGGCTCCTTTTGTTGTAGTACTCTGTATTTTTCATGCTTCAATCTCCGTTCTGAAAAGAAACTTTCAATAATATTTTACACTTTTCAGAAAACTTTTTATAGATAAATTATGACAAAATTAATATAAAAGAGACCAAAAAAATGTTTTTTGGTCTCTTAATAGTTTGAATTAATTAGAAAATGAAACAGTGATCGTAACAATCTCAGAAGGATTACCTGTTCTGATTGGAGGTCCCCAAGTTCCAAATCCTGATGAAACGACAAAGTGTGAGCGTTCTTTTTGTAAATAGCCCCAGTCAACTTCATAAAGTCGACGGGTAATTAAGTGATTTGGCATAAACTGACCGCGATGTGTATGTCCGGACACTTGTAAATCTACGCCTAATTGAGTTGGAATTTCTAAATGATAGGGTTGATGATCGAGTAAGATAATTGGTTTTGTATGATCGATTCCTTCAAGTAGTTCATGTAAATCTAAGCGTTTTTTACTTGCAAGGTCTTTACGACCAACGATATAGAAATTGTTATCAACTAGTTCTTTCTCATCCAATAAAATATGAATACCAGCATCCTTTAAATGCCGGGCAAGTAAATCTAAATGTCCACCGTAATAATCATGATTACCAGGGACCGCATATATACCAATCTTTGGCTTTAATTTTTTCAACGTTTGAATCATATTCTCCTCAACAAAAGGAGTAATATCTTCATCAATAATATCTCCAGCAATTAAGACTAAATCAGGAGCAAGCTTATTAATCTTTTCAACAAGAAACTCTAATCTTTTATTCGTGACTAATGTGCTTAAATGTAAATCCGAAACTAGTACAATAGATAGTTCTTTATACTTTTCATTGGGTTTATCAAAATTGATGTCATAATGAACTACCTGTGTGTCTAGTGCACTTTTTCTTCCTTTAGCGATAAGGTTTGCGACACATAATATGACAATTGTTCCAAGTATCACAGTTATACTACTTGTTTTGAAAGAAGTAAATTCTCTTAAAATCAGTCCAATCAAATCAGCAATGATGACAAAGAAAATTAAATAATAAAAGATGGCTAACCAGTATGCTCCAATTTTATGGATCGGTTTAAAGAATGAAGTAGGAAGCTTACTCTTTAAAACTCTTGAAAGAATATACGCGAAAGTTATTAACAGAAATACGATCCAATAGATTATTTTTATTGTTGGATTCGCCCATTTACTTAGCAAAGTATTTATATAAATCCATCCATTCAGACCTATGTAAAAATTAATTAGGAAAAAGAAAATCATAACCAAACTAATATTTAATACTATTTTTTTATTCATATTTATCCCTTTCATACGATAGTGGTAAGGTACTTCTAGTATAAATGTTTAAACTTATAAACGTACCTATTTCACTTTCTGTTTAATTGAAAAATAGCATAAAAATATTAATCGACAGAATATGAAAAATGGTGTGAGTTAATAGGGGAAAATAAAGGATTTTTGGAAGTTTTGTCGTATTATATACATGTTAATTATATTTCGAAAATTTCGAATCTAGTGAGGATAAAAACGTGTTAATCGAAAAACTTTTGCTACATGTTTTAATCATATTAAGTCCAATATTAATATACAGTATTATTTATGAAAGGCATGGCTATAAAGATAAAATTTATCTTTTTGGCATGTTTCAGGCTGTAGCAGGTTTTTTTTGCATGGCCTTTCCATATCCAGCATATGGATTATTTTGGGATTTAAGATATATACCACTAACGATTGCGTTTCTTTATTGCGGCTATCGCTGGGGGATCGTGACCTTTTTAGCGATCTTATTAGCTAGAATAATTTTAGGTGGAGACGCTATCATATTTGGTATGATCAGTATTACCTTATCCTCACTAGGATCTTTATTTTTATTTAAATGGTTTTGGACATTTAAGCCTAAACAGAGAATATTAGCAACAGCTCTTATTAGTTTATGGCCTGCTTTAGTTCAACTAGGAATCTTATTTACTTTTCTAATCGTAAATAAGATTAGTTTTAAAAGCGATTACAGACTATTTGGGTTAGTTCTTATTTTTATTGTAATCGAGTTAATCGCAATTACTTTAGGAGCAAAACTGATTGAAACACTAATTGAAAATAAAATACTTCATAAAGAAATCCAAAGAGCTGAGAAACTTAATACATTAAGTGAAATGGCAGCTTCTATTGCTCATGAAGTTAGGAATCCACTTACCGTTGTAAAAGGTTTCCTACAATTAATGCAAGAAAGCAAAGACAATCAGTCTATGGAGTATTTACCGCTAGTATTAAGCGAATTAGGTAGAGCAGAAGGAATCATTAATGATTATTTAAACTTTGCCAAACCACAATTTGAAAAAGTAGAAACGTTCAATTTAAAGCAATGCGTTTCAGATGTAGTCACCTTATTAGTTCCTTTAGCATTAAAGCAAAATGTTAAATTAAAAGGCGATACAGAAGTAGAAACATTTATAAATACAGATAAAAATCAATTTAAACAAGCACTTATAAACCTAATTAAAAACGCAATAGAGGCAACTAGCTCAGGTGGATTCGTACATACGAAGCTACACGAAGAAAAAGATAAAACGGTCATTACGATTAGAGATAATGGAAAAGGAATGACTAAAGAACAGCTTTCACGTATTGGTACTCTTTTCTATTCAACTAAAGAAAAGGGAACTGGCGTAGGAACAACAGTCTCAGTTCGAATCATTGAAGCAATGAATGGAACAATCACCTTCGAGAGTAGCGTTCATGAAGGAACAAAAGTAACAATTAAACTACCAAAAGTTGAGCCTAAAGATGGTAAAGTGAACGGATAATTGATTGGTTGGAACTTAATGGGAGAATGAAAAAACGCTTAGAATTTACTAAGCGTTTCTATTAATTAGAGTAGTTTCCATAATATTATTTCTTTCTAGCAAACCAAACTGTCCAACAGTCTTTTTCAATAATAGTAGATTGATGCTGAAGCTTATTATCGATGAATTTTACTAATTGATTTAGCTCTTCATCAGTGAGTTCATGAAGAATTGATCGACCTGTTCTAAGTAATAAATCACTCCGAAGTGATTCTAGGTCAGTATAGATGCGTCTTGTTTCCCAAAGTTTTACTGTGTTTTCTATATGAAAACCAGCTGATTCTAATGCTGAGTGCATTTCTTGTGTATCATATCTTCTTGATATCTCTTTCGTTTTCAATTTTGGATAAAGGTCAAAAAAATAACCTCGTATATGGCTACCGTCTCCAGGAAGTAAACAATCTTCTGGCGTCCGGTCTTGTACGATTAATATTCCTTTCTTTTTTAGTAAACGATTTGCCTCATTGAAACAGGCATTTAAATTATCTAAATGGTGAACTAAAGCTCTTTCTAAAACTACATCATAATTTGAAGAGGGGAGTTTAGTATGATATGCATCACCTTTACTAAAGGAAATATTACTGTAGTCTTTACAGTTTTCACTAGCTCCTTTAAGCATTTCCTCTGAATAATCTACCGCCGTAACGTGGTTTACTTTTAACTTAGAGAGAGCTTTCGAATAGATCCCTCCACCGCAACCTATATCAACTGCGTCTTTTCCTAAAAAATCAATGTTATCCCTCATTAATTGAATCCAAGAATGATCAGCCTCTCTAGTTGTATAAGTCGTATTATTTTGTGCATCGTGGAAGTTGATGGCCATTTGATTACCTCCCTAAATTTGATTAAGGTGCTTCTATTTATTAGTATAGACGATGATATTACACTGAATAATATCAATAAGTTATTGGCATTAATAAGATATTTTTATTAAGAAGAGCGTTAGATAAAAAGGAATGGTGAAAATGGAAGGTACAATAGAAAGATTTGAAAGCTTAAGAACAGAACTAATCAATCACTATGAAGCATCAAAAGGAAGTATCTTTGGCCATAAAGGATTAAAAATACAAGGTAAAGTTTTTGTATTCTATAATGAACCTAATATTGTTGTAAAGTTAAAGCCAGAAGATGTTGCAACAGCTTTAAAATTAAGCGGAGCAAAAAACTTTGACCCAATGGGTGGGAAACATATGAGAGAATGGGTTGAAATTCCATACGGGGATCAACAGTGGTTTGATTATGCTATAAAGGGTATGACATACGTTAAAAGTTTACTAAAAAACTAATCACTAAAAATTTGTTTGTTATAAACTATGGGTAGAAATTTAATTTTTTCTATCGTTTTAATGTTAAGGAGGTATGGGATAAGTGAACAACCGTAAAGTAGCAGTTTCTTGGAGTGGTGGGAAGGATTGTTGTTTAGCATTAGACTTACTAATTAAAAACAAATATGAAGTGGCCTGTTTAGTATCAATGGTATCGAAAAAGGATGAAAGAAATCATGCGCACGGGACGCCGCTTAATTTCTTACAAATGCAAGCTGATGCAATTGGTATTCCCCTTGTCATGATTGACTCTGCAGGTAAATACGAGGAGTCAATGATCAATGGATTAAAAACAATAAAAGAGCAATTTGACCTTTCTGCAATTGCATTTGGTACTTTATATGTCGAGGAAGATCGACAATGGAATGAACTAGTTGCAACTAAGGTAGGACTTGAACCGATGTTCCCAGTGTGGATTAAGAAAAGTGAAACTACTAATTTACTAGATCAATGGCTTGAGACTGGATACGATGCAATTATTTGTAGGGCAAAAGAGAATATTTTTGATTCTGCGATCGTGGGTAAGGGCTTAAATGAAGATTTAAAACAACTATTCATTAGCAAAGAAATCTGTTTAATGGGCGAGAGCGGAGAATATCATACGTTTGTAATTGATGGCCCATTATTCAAAGAACGATTAAATATAGTAGATGCAGATACAATTCTAAATAGTGGATTATGGTCTTTAAATATTAAGGAGATAAAAACAACTATTAAATAGATTTCTAATATATTTTTATAAAGAAAATATAGTTTGAGATTGCTATTAACATTGCTTTAGGGTAAATAAACAGCCTATTGCAGCTAATCAAAAACAAGCTAAAATCACTTAAATATAATTAATTTAGGTGACTTTAGCTTGTTTTTAGTTTGTCTTACTTTCGATCTTTTGTAGTTAAGTACCAGTCAGCATAACGCTTAATACCCTCACTAATTGATACTTTTGGTACATAGTTTAAATCACTTTTGATTTTTTCAATATTTAGTGTATAGTCGTAACTTAAGAAATTGGCAATATGCTTGGATACTTTTGGTGGTTTGTTAGTAATCCTTGCAATTATTTCCGAATTTAACGCGATAAATGACAGTAGTTTTGGTGGGATATTTTTTGTGTGCAACTCTTTATTTAAGGCATAGAAGAGCTGTTTAAGCACGTCAATTAAATACATAGGTTGATCATTTGTAATATTGTAGTATTCACCATTAAAGGCATTATCTGCATTCATACAAGCTATGATCATATCGACAACATTATCGATATAAGTAAAATCCATTAGAACTTGTCCTTTATGAACTAATGGAATTCCTCCATTTTCATTTATCTGTATAAATCTTCCGAAAATCGTATGATCGAAAGGACCAAAAATTTGTCTAGGTCTTAATGAGATTGCAGGTAGTCCTTTTTCAATTGCATCTTCAATAATTAAATCTGCCATATGTTTTGTTTTAGCGTAGTAATTGGAGTGTTTTGATGGCAGTGGATCACTTTCTTTAACATCTTTACGACTCTCACTAGTAAAGTACACACTCGGGGTCGAAATATTAATAAACTTTTTTAAATCTGTTGAAAGTGAAGCTTTAACAATATTTTTTGTCCCTTCAACATTTGTTTTCTCAAATTCAGAAAAACGTCCAAAAGGTGCTGCAAGTGCAGCACAATGGATTACATAGTCTACATTCTTTATATTTTCTTCTAATAAGACAGAGTCATTCAAATCGCCTTTGACAAAGGTGACATTCTCCAAATTGTTGAAAAATTTAGCTGCTTCCTCATTTCTTCCAAAGGCTATAACGGAATAGCCCATTTCACTTAATTTTTTAGTAGTATGTTTTCCTAAAAAACCCGTGGCACCACTTATGAAAACATTCATTATTCCACCCCGAAAAGAAATTATTGTCGCTCAAAGTTTATGAATCTCGTTCCTTGGAAAGTTAGTTTTCCCGTATCATTTTCTACTAATTGACCATAAATGAACCCATCAATTTGAAATTCAATTCTGTCCCCAGATTCGACCTCAAGTGTAACATAATAATGTGTAGAGGAATGAGCGAACTGATTCGTATTAGCACGCTGAACGTAATCTATTCTTTTAGTAACTATTTTTGCTGGGACAATTAATTTGGGTTGTTTATTATTATAATTCCATTGCTTTAATCCTTTTATTAGTGCAAAAAATATACCTGCAAAAACGAAGACGAAAATGATTGGGAATACGAAAGCGATAATTTTAAAAATATCAAAATCTGCACCAAACCCTGACATTATTAAGACCCCCTTTTAATAAATTGTAAGTCTCACACTTCTTAATCCTTTTAAGTCAAATCGAACTCCCTATATATAGTTTATTAAATTTTCTGAAAGTAATAAACTTATTTCTTTCAACAAGTAAATAAAATTGGAGCTGTATTGTAAACGTTAAAATATTTTAGTGAATTTTATTTCTTTTGTTATATAGATATAACTCTAAAATCGATCCAACTAGTAAAAGATGTAAAATAATTACTATTAATAATCTAATAGAACTATTATCCTAAGAGCTTTAAATTAAGTGGAAACCTCGTTATTTTCCTTATTAGAACATTAATTGTGACAGAATAAAAAACTAAGTAAAAAATACTTCCATTTTAGTAAATTTTAATTGGGAAAATTATTGACCAATAATATCCATGGGAGTAGGATACTTTTAATAGAACTCTTTTCTCTTTATTATGTTCCATTGCTAAGGTAGTAGCTTTTAAAAACTAGGATGGTGATCCGTAATAGTAAGATTGTTATCTACTAACAGTAAGAATTGATAGTGAGGAGATACAGGGTTAGATAACTAAATGTTTGGTTTATCTATTTCTATCAGATCGAAAAGCGGGTAGGGATCATGGAAAATTAGTTATAGGAGTGATAAGGAAATGAATGTTAAAGACTTAATATCAGTTTACAATCAGTATTACAGTCATTCTAATTTACGCGTTTTTTTTGTATCAGGTCATACTGACGAAATCGAAGAAATTACAGACTTTGATGGAAATGGTCAACATGCTTCACAATCATTTGGCATTTATGTGCTTTTGTCTAGAACAGAGACGCAATTAATTAAATTAGTATCCTTAAACTTTGAAGATTTAGGAATCATTGAAATTTCTTTAAATGATTTAGGGGACGAAATAAAGCATGACTGGACTAGCTACTTAAAGAAAGTGATAAGTTATTTAAAACAAGCAGGGTATCGTATTAATAGGGGGATGGACATACTGATTTACAGTAATCTTCCAAATGAAGTAGGGCTATCCTCTACTAAATCAGTTGAAGCTTTAACAGATACAATGTTAAAAACTTTATACGAATAGAAGCGAGAAACCACATCAATATTTTCAACAATTAAAAAACAGCTAAGATTACTCCGAAAAAATTAAATTCTCCTCCTGTAAATTATAATATTTCAAAATTGCATAAATAAAACTTAATTATACGATCTTGATTTAAAGAAAATAAAATATGTAAAAAATTCTCCATATTTAATGAATAATCGAACAACCTTCAACTGTTAAAATTAAAGTAATAGTTTCGAAAACAATTCAGATTGGAAGGTTACGAGGAGAGTTGTAATGACTACAATTAAAGAAATTGCCGAAAAAGCAGGTGTATCGATTGCTACTGTATCAAGAGTGCTTAATTATGACCCTGCACTATCAGTAAGTGACGATACAAAACAAAGAATTTTTGAAACAGCAGAAAAGCTTTCATATAAGAAAAAATCGAAAGTAAAAAAGAACATTGCTAAAATCGCACTTGTTAAAGGTGATAATGGAAATGAAGAACTAAGTGATCTTTTTTATATGCTAATTCGTTTTGGAATTGAAAATAAGTGTGAACAACATTCCCTGCACATTTCTACTTTTTTTCGTGGAAATGAAAAGGGGATGTTAGATGAGCAAATACTTGGTGTGATTGCATTAGGTAAGTTTGATGATCAGCAAATTAGTTCATTGAAAAAAGTATCAAAAAATATCGTTTTTGTTGATTTTTCACCAGATGAAGAGAAATACGATTCTGTTGTTACAGATTATGAGAATGCTATTATAAAAATTTTAGATCATTTTATTTCGCATGGACATCAAAAAATCGGATATATTGGTGGACGCGAGTATGACAAGAAGCAAGGTCAAAAAATTAATTCTCGAGTGAAAACATATAAAAATTATTTAGAGGAAAAGGGCCTCTTTCGAAAAGAGAATCTGTACTTAAGTGAATTTACAGCTGAAGCAGGGTTTAATTTGATGAACAAAGCAATTCGAGAACAAGGTGGAGATTTACCAACAGCATTTATAATTGGTTGTGATACGATGGCTGTCGGATGTTTAAGAGCACTTCATGAAGCAAAAATATCAGTGCCAGAGCGTGTGAATTTAATCGGAATGAATGATTTCGTGTTTTCAAAATATCTTTTTCCTAGTTTAAGTACTTTGAAGGTTTACACTGAATTGATGGGTGAATCTGCAGTGGATTTATTAATGGAAAGACTTTTAGGTAGGAAAGTAGCCAAAAAAGTGATTGTTCCTACGACGTTAAAGATTCGTCAAAGTAGCCTTTAAAGCGAATATTTGCGAGATTTGTAAGATAATTGCTAAAAATTAAACATTTTACTTTTAATCTTAACTCTTTTTAGTATAATTAAAAATTAAAAGGAGTGGGAACGTGAAGGTTGGGTATTTAGGTCCTGAGGCGACTTTTACACATGTTGCTGTTCGGTCTGTTTTTAAGAATGATGAACATATTGCTTATTCTAGTATTCCAGTTTGTATGGATAATGTAGCGGAAGGTGAAGTTGATTTAGTTGTCGTTCCAATAGAGAATTCGGTTGAAGGATCTGTTACTACAACAATTGATTATCTTGTACATGAACAGCCATTAAAAATGGTTGGTGAAATTATTATACCGATAAGACAGCATTTATTGATGGCAAAAGGACAAGTACATCGAGTAAAGGATATTGAGGTGATTTATTCTCATTCCCATGCGTTAGCTCAGTGTCACACATTTTTGCATAATCAATATAAATATACAAAGTTAGAACCTGTTACTTCTACAAGTGCTGCAGCTAAAATGGTTAGTGAGCAACCTAATGAGTGTATAGCTGCGATCGCTAACGAATTTGCTGCAAAGAAATATGGATTAGAAATTGTTGCTTCAGATATTCATTCAAATTCATATAACCACACAAGATTTGTTGTTTTGCAAAGACAAAATGCTAAATTAGAAACAAGTTATTTTCAACCTAAACATACTAAGGCAACTCTAGTTATTAACATGCCGGAGAATCATGCTGGTGCGCTTCACCAAGTACTTTCTGCATTTGCATGGAGAAAAATTGACCTTTCAAAAATCGAGTCACGTCCGACGAAAACTGGATTAGGAAATTACTTTTTCATTATCGATGTTGAGATGGGCTATGATGAAGTGTTATTACCTGGAGTAAAGCAGGAATTGGAAGCTTTGGGCTTTTCAGTAGATGTTGTAGGAAGTTATTCAACAATATCACTATAAAAAAAGAGAAGGTTTATAAGCCTTCTCTTTTATATTTTTTATTTTTACATTTTTAGTAGTAATAAGGGGGAGGACAATAGTATCCTGGTGGGCAATAGTAGTAAGGATAGCCATAACCATAACCACCCCAAAAAAATGGGAAAAATGGGAAAAATGGACGGAAGAACGGACGTCCAAAGCCAAATCCAGGTCTGCCGAATCCAAATCCAGGTCTACCAAAACCAAATCCAGGTCTACCAAATCCACCCATTCCACCGTGAAAGCCACCCATCCCACCATGGAAGCCACCACCAAACGGACGATAATCTTGTTCATTTTGCATACAATCAAACCTCCTTTACGTTTAAGTCTTACATATTCAAAATATGCAGGACAAATGCTGAAGGTTTGGGCATATTGCATTTTAAACGTACTGGAAACTTAGAATTTGTTACGATTAATTTTTTACTTAATCATTCAATAAATTAAACTTGCGAATTCGATATTGTAAGTTTTGTCTACTGATGCCTAATTTTTTTGCAGCCTGTGTAATATTGCCGTTATGCTCATTTAAAACATTTATAATATACTGCTTTTCATTGTTTAATAAAGTAATTTTCAAATTTGATTTATCATCTGTTAATTCCGATTGATTTATTTTAACTTCTCTAATTTGTTGAGCAGTCGGTGCTACGTTTGTATTTCTTTTTTCATTAAAAAACCTAGATGGTAAATGAGTTTGAGATATAGTTGTTTCATTTTCTACTAAGTTCATTGCACCTTCAATCATATGTTCAAGTTCGCGTATATTACCTGGCCAGTTATGATTCAGGAAGAAATTTGCTACATCTTCATCTAAATTAGTTACTCGATGACCAAAAAGACGATTATATTTTTGAATAAAGAAGTTTGCTAACAACAATATATCTTCGAAACGTTCACGTAGTGGTGGTAGAAATAATGAAACGACACTTAGACGGTAATATAAGTCTTTACGTAAATGATTATTCGCGATTGCTTCAATAGGGTCTTCGTTTATCGTAGCGATAATTCGAACATCTAATTCTTTTTCGTTAATTTCACCAATTCTTCTAACTTTACGTTCTTGAATAACCCTTAGAAGTTTAGCCTGTAAGTTAGGGCTAAGTGAATTAATTTCATCTAATAATAATGTTCCACCATTTGCCTCTTCAAATAATCCAGGCTTATCAATTGCCCCAGTAAATGCTCCTTTTTTTGTCCCAAAAAGAATACTTTCAATTAAAGATTCTGGAAGTGCGGCACAATTTTGAGATATGAATGGCTTTGTTGCTCTTTTGCTAGCATTGTGAATGCTTTGAGCGAATAGTTCTTTACCTGTTCCAGTTTCACCTACAATTAAAACTGATGATGAAGTTTTGGCAGATCTTTTTGCATCTTCAATTATGCTTTTAAATGAACCGGATGTTCCGATTAATTGTTCAAATGTATAACGTGTATTTCGATTTTGAAGAATACCTTCCTGCACAGATTGCTTTAATTCCGTCACGTCGCGAACCATTTCAATTGCTCCAATAATTTTATTTTCTTTCATTATTGGGTAAGTATCATTGATTGTCGTAACTTCTTTTCCTTTATTATTAAAATAAGATTGTTTAATATTTTTTCGTACTTTACCTTTTTGGAGGGCATCAAGTAAGGTGCTCGATTGGTTTTTTTGAAATGTGAAGACATCTAAAAGATTTTTATGTAAGACATCCTCTTCATTCATCATTTCGATTTCCATCATTTTGCGGTTATATACCATTGTATTTGCATCTTGATCAACTACATGTATACCGATATCTATTTCTTCTAATATTAATTGTAGTAACTCATCAACAGCTAAAAAGTTTTGTTTATCATTTTTCATATAATTCTCTCTTTTCATTATGACAATAGAAAAAATTTGCACTTCTAACTATTTTTGGTAAGATAAAAAGGCAGTTTTTTTCCGAATGTGCTAATTTTCTTTGTTAATCGTTTTTTTTGCTGCAAATATTCTATGCATATTTTAATTAATTTTGCGCCTGAATGCAAAAATATTTTGCGGTAAATTGAAAACGGTATCATGCTTAAGGACGAATAACGCTTAGAATAAGTACATTTTGTGAATTTTAATTTATTTAACATGTTTGGCACGGAAATTGCTTATTCTTTTAGTAAGAAACTAAAAATTAATCAATAATATTGGGGGAACTCAAATGACTACTAATTCTCAAAAGATCATTGACCAAACAAATCAATATGGCGCAAATAACTATCATCCACTTCCAGTAGTAATCGCTAAAGCTGAAGGTATTTGGGTTACAGACCCTGAGGGTAACAGATATTTAGATATGTTAAGCGCATATTCTTCTGTAAACCAAGGACATCGTCATCCAAAAATTATCCAAGCTTTAAAAGATCAAGCTGACAAAGTTACATTAACTTCTCGTGCTTTCTATAGTGAAAACATGGGTGAGTGGTTCGAAAAAGTAGCAAAAGTTACTAACAAAGATATGATTTTACCTATGAACACTGGTGCTGAAGCTGTTGAGACAGCTATTAAAGCTGCTAGAAGATGGGCTTATGATGTTAAAGGTGTAGAAGAAAACCAAGCTGAAATTATCGCTTGTGTTGGAAACTTCCACGGACGTACGATGGCTGCAGTTTCTTTATCATCAGAAAAAGACTATCAACGTGGATTTGGACCATTCTTACCAGGAATTAAGTTAATTCCTTATGGCGATATTGAGGCATTAAAAGCTGCAATTACGCCTAATACTGCTGCATTCTTAATTGAACCAATTCAAGGTGAAGCTGGAATTAATATCCCTAAAGAGGGATTCTTACCTGAAGTAGCTGAAGTTTGTAAGAATGAAAATGTATTATTTATTGCAGATGAAATTCAAACAGGTTTATGTAGAACTGGTAAAACTTTTGCATGTGATTGGGATGGAGTAATTCCTGACATGTACATTTTAGGTAAAGCACTTGGTGGCGGAGTATTCCCGATTTCTTGTGTTGCTGCAAATCGTTCAATCTTAGGCGTATTTGAGCCAGGTTCTCACGGATCTACATTTGGTGGAAATCCATTAGCTTGTGCAGTTTCTGTAGCTGCTCTAGAAGTTCTTGAAGAAGAGAAGTTAGCTGAGCGTTCAAATGAGCTTGGAAACTACTTTATGGAAAAATTAAAAGAAATCGATCATCCTCATATTAAAGAAGTTAGAGGACGTGGATTATTTATTGGTGTTGAACTTCATGTACCAGCACGTGTTTATTGTGAAGCATTGAAGAAACAAGGTTTATTATGTAAAGAAACACATGATACAGTAATTCGTTTTGCACCACCATTAATTATTTCAAAAGAAGATTTAGACTGGTCAATTCAACAAATTAACGAAGTATTTAGCCAATATAAAGCAACTGTATAAATGGAGCGATAAAAATGACAACTACAATCCCACAAAATGAAGTACAAAACAAAATCAAAGAAGAAGGCAGAGAATTAATTGAGTCTACTCAAGAAGTAATCTCAGAAGCACTTCATAAACTTGGTTATTCAAAAGAACTTTATGAGTTATTAAAAGAACCATTACGATTTTTAACAGTTCAAATTCCGGTAAGAATGGATGATGGCTCAGTGAAAATTTTCACTGGCTATCGTTCACAACATAATGATTCTGTAGGTCCAACAAAGGGTGGAATTCGTTTCCATCCTGAGGTTAATGAGGACGAAGTAAAAGCTTTATCAATGTGGATGAGCTTAAAATGCGGTATCGTTGATTTACCATACGGTGGGGGAAAAGGCGGTATCATTTGTGATCCGAGAAAAATGTCAGTTTTTGAGTTAGAGCGTTTAAGTAGAGGATATGTTCGTGCGATTAGTCAAATCGTTGGACCAACAAAAGATATTCCTGCTCCAGACGTATATACTAACCCACAAATTATGGCTTGGATGATGGATGAATATAGTAGAATTCAAGAGTTTGATTCTCCTGGATTTATTACTGGTAAACCTCTAGTATTAGGTGGATCAGAAGGACGTGAAACAGCTACAGCTCAAGGTGTTACAATTTGTATCGAAGAGGCTGCTAAACGTAAGGGAATCGACTTAAAGGGTGCTAGTGTCATTGTTCAAGGATTTGGAAATGCGGGTAGCTTCTTAGCGAAGTTCATGGTTGAAGCAGGTGCAAAGGTAGTCGGTATTTCTGATGCACTTGGCGCATTATACGATCCAGACGGTTTAGATATTCATAGCTTACTAGAAAAAAGAGATAGCTTTGGAACGGTAACTAACTTATTTACTGATGTAATTTCGAATAAAGAATTACTAGAAAAACCTTGTGATATTTTAGTTCCAGCTGCAATTTCAAACCAAATTACAATTGAAAATGCTCACAATATTAAAGCATCAATCGTAGTTGAAGCTGCAAATGGTCCTACGACTCTTGAAGCTACTAAAATTTTAACAGAGCGCGAAATTTTACTAGTTCCAGACGTACTAGCAAGTGCTGGTGGAGTTTCTGTTTCTTATTTTGAGTGGGTTCAAAATAACCAAGGTTACTACTGGTCTGATGAAGAAGTTGCTCAAAAGCTTCGTGAAAAAATGGTTCGTTCATTTGATAGTGTTTACCAAACTTCAGTTAATCGCAAAGTAAATATGAGATTAGCTGCATATATGGTTGGTATTCGCAAAATGGCGGAAGCATCTCGTTTCCGTGGATGGGTTTAATAGATTAATAGGTTTGCTCCAGATGGAAATTTCATCTGGAGCATTATATTGTATTGACAGATAATAAACTCTATTTTTATAATTAAGATATTATTTCGATACAATAGTTTGTATACGCTTTCAGATTGTGTCTGAAAATTTAGTCTCAAAATATGTTGATTTAAAGCGCTTTTATGTGCGTCAAGGAAATAGGGGGAATAATATTCTGTTATATCAGAATATTTTAACTTATACGCACAATTTACATCTAGAGGAGGGACTTTCATGAAACAACAAGAACAGGGGTTAAAGAAAGAGCTTAAAAGCAGACACTTGTTTATGATTGCTCTTGGGGGAGTAATTGGGACAGGTTTGTTTATGGGATCAGGCTATACAATTAGTGAAGCTGGCCCAGGCGGAGCAATATTAGCCTACTTAGTAGGTGGATTAGTAATGTATTTAACAATGCTATGTTTAGGAGAATTAGCAGTTAATTTACCAGATGCTGGTTCTTATCAAACTTATGCAACTAAATATATCTCACCAGCGTCAGGCTATGTAGTTGGATGGATGGCATGGTTAAACTGGTCGGTAACAATCGGGTTAGAGTTAATCACAGTGAGTATGTTAATGAAGAGATGGTTTCCAGATGTATCGACTTGGATCTGGTGTGTAGTATTTGGGGTAATATTATTCGCAGTAAATGCACTATCAACGAAATCATTTGCTGAAGTTGAGTTTTGGTTTGCAAGTATTAAAGTAGTAACAATTGTTTTATTTATTATTTTAGGTGGAGCAGTAATGTTTGGCTTTGTACCAGTGGAAGGGTCAAAGGCTCCAATGCTGACTAACTTTACAGACCACGGTGGACTTTTCCCGAATGGCTTTTTAGCAATTTGCGTCACAATGGTTGCAGTTAACTTCTCATTCCAAGGAAGTGAATTAGTAGGGATTGCAGCTGGTGAAAGTGAAGATCCAGCAAAAGCTGTACCAAAAGCGATTAATAACACTGTATGGCGAATTCTAGTATTCTTTATTTTATCAATATTTGTTTTAGCAGGCTTATTCCCTTGGGAGAAAGCTGGCTTAGTAGATAGTCCATTCGTAGTAGTATTTGATAACATCGGTATTCCATATGCAGCAGATATTATGAACTTTGTTATTATTACAGCAGTTTTATCAGTTGCTAACTCGGGTTTATACGCAACATCACGTATGATGTATTCAATGGCTCAAAAAGGAATGGTTAGCGCTAAATTAGGTAAATTGACTAAAAAAGGTGTACCTTTAAACGCTTTAACTTTTAGTATGTTCTTTGGATGTTTATCACTATTAAGCGGAATTTACGCAGAAGACACGGTTTATCTATGGTTACTATCAATTGCAGGATTTGGCTGTTTATTTGTTTGGGCAAGCATTGCACTATCAAACCTTTTAGGCAGAAAGAAATATATCCAAGAAGGTGGAAAAGTAGAGGATTTAAAATATAAAACGCCTCTTTATCCAATCGTTCCAATCATTGCTCTAATTTTAAATGTAGCTGTAATCATTAGCCTTGCATTTATCCCAGATCAACGCATTGCATTGTACTGTGGTGTACCATTTATGATTGCATGTTTAATTTATTATCACTTCTCTGCTAAGCATAAAATTGAAAAACACGAGCAAGAAGAGAGTAAAAAAGTAAGTTAATAGTTTTGAGGTTGTCTCAAAAATTGGTGAAAACTCGCTAGTAAGTTACTACTAGCGAGTTTTTTGTGTTTTCTTGATTGTGGTTGTGTTGTTAATTAGGTTTAGCAATAATTGGGTCGGTTTTAGAGTATTAAATAAAAATTACTACTTTATTAACAAATTTCACAATTTTATCAACAGTGTGCATATTTTCGTTAATATTTTTTTGATTTTGAAGAGGAAAGCGGCTACTTATCCACTGTTTTGATGATCTTATTACTGTTTTCAACTGACCCTGCATTAAATATCAATAAATGTTCGCATGTACTTGTTAATAACTTTCAGTAATTCAATATAGAAAGGAAGGGGGGAGTTACTTATCCACATTTTTACTGTTGGCTATGTATTCTTTAGAACCAAAAGGAAGGAGTTATACACACAAAAAAAGAACTGTCCCAAAAGTATATTGACTTAAGGGACAGCTACATTTTTTACAGCTTATTTATTTTTTTCAGACTCTGCACTTGTTACAGTGATGTCTTGTAAGTGACCTTGGAAGCCTTGACCAGCTGTTAAGTCGTAACCTTTAACGCGCTTATTAACTCCATCTAAACCGAAGCGGAATAGAGTAGGGATAACTGGCACTTCGTCATTTACAAGCTCTTGCCATTTATCATATACTTCTTGACGGTATTTTTCATCAAACGCTTTAGCTGAAATACCTTCTTTTAATAGTTTATCATTGTCATTATTAACCCAACGAACGTAGTTGAATGGTGCGTTTTTCGCCCAAATTCCAGATGGGTCTGGATCAGAACCTGTTCCCCAAGCTGCTGCGAAAATATCGATTTTTGGATTATCTTTTTCTACCATGTCGTAGAATGAGTTGAACTCATGTAAACGTCCATCTAATAATTGAACATCTAAGCCAACTTCTTTCCAAGATTGTAAGTAGAATTGTGCTAATGGTTCAGCGATATCGCCACCACTCATAGAAGCGAAGTTGATTTTAAATGGTTTTCCGTTTGGATCTTCACGTAAGCCATCTCCAGTTACATCTTTGTAACCAGCTTCATCTAGTAATTTTTTAGCTTTTTCAGGGTCATGAGTATATCCTTTTAATGCTTTATCAAAGTATTTAGGGAATGATGGTGGAATTACAGATGTTGCAGGCACTCGTAATCCTTTGTATAATTTTTCCCCAACTGATTTATTATCAAGGGCATAAGCCATTGCTTGACGTACACGCTTATCTTGGAATTTTGGATTATCCATTACGTTTACGCCATTTTTCGCATCGTAATGACCTAATTTAAATCCGATGTAAGAGTAAGCTAACTCAGTTTTACCGATTAATTGGATATTTTTTAATTCTTTAGCTTGATCATATTGGTCAGCTGAAACAGAAGCGATATCGATATCTCCGTTTGCTAGAGAAGATGTAGCAATAGTTGGATTAACAACTTTTAAAAGTACACCGTCAAGTTTTGGAGCACCGTTCCAGTAATCTTTATTCGCTTCGAACTCTACAGCTTCACCTGGAGTGATCTTTTTAATTTTAAATGGTCCAAAGCCGATAGGAGCTTTACGAATTTGGTCAGATGATGCTAACTTATCGATTGGCACATTGCCTAAATATTTTTTAGGTAGTGGGTTAGTCCATAAACCAGTAAGAACTGATGGGTTTGCTTCTTTAAAGGTAATTGAAATTGTTTTAGGATCAATTACTTTAACTCCGGAAATATTTTTTGCCTTTCCGTTATGATAATCTTCCATACCTTCAATCATAGACATTTGTGAGTCATAACGTACACCTGTATATTTTGGATTACCAATTACAAGGTAAGAATATTCTAAATCCTCTGCTGTAACTGGATCACCATTCGTCCAATTTACATTATCACGAATTTTTAATGTGATTGTCTTTTTGTCGTCGCTTAATTTATATGTAGCAGCACCATCTTGGTCATAAATATAGTTTTCATCTGTTGAAAGAAGTGCTTCATCAAAGAATTGAAGAACTTGAGAATCTGGATCACCTTCATAGAAAACTGTATTTAAGATACCTTCAAATGGCGTATCTGAAACTAAACCATATTTTAAAATGCCACCTGAAATTGATTTTTTGTTATTTGTAACTTTAATCGGAAAAGCAGCTTGATCGATTTGCTTAGTAGTAGTTGAAGTCTTTGTGTCGCCACCTTTACATGCTGAAAGAATCATCATAGATACTGCCATTGCGCTTAATACTTTAGTAAAGCTTTTTGCATTTTTCATATTTCCACTCTCCTTATTTTTTAATTATCCTCTTCTTTGTCTAGCATCAGCTGCACGCTTTAGCGCTTCACCGATGAAATTTATACTCAGCATGAGCACTAAAATCATGCACGATGCAGGTAACCATATCCACAGCTTATTTTGTAAAACATCAGGATTTGTTGCATAACTAACAAGTGTTCCTAAACTTGGCGTACTTTCTGGTAAACCAAATCCAAGGAAGGTTAGACCAGATTCGATTCCAATATTTCCTGCTAGGTTTAAAGTGAATGCAACAATAATTAAAGAGCTTACGTTTGGTAAAACGTGTGAGATAATGATTTTCCAATTCGGTGTGCCAATTGCTTTAGCTGCTGCCACATAATCTAATTCGCTCTCTGATAATACTTTTGAACGAATTAATCTTGCTTTTCCTGTCCATAAAAAAAGACTCATAATAAGGACGAAATTTATGATTGAGAATTTAGGTACTACAGTTACGAATACAATAATTAACATTAATGTTGGTAAGGATAAGAAAAAGTCAATAATACGCATTACGACACTGTCTACCCAACCACCAAAATAACCAGCTATTAAACCTAATGCTAGGCCTAGTAGATTTGTAATAATTGTGATAAAAAATCCAATAGTAAAGGAATTTCTTGTCCCAATTATTAGTTGTCCAAATATATCGCGTCCCCCGTAGTCAGTACCTAACCAATGAGTAGAGGAAGGAGGCTGATAGATTGATAGAAAGTCTACTTTAACGATTTGATCTTGATCTAGAATAAGCGAAGTACCATACACACTTATTATTATTAGGCCAAGCACGATAAGAGAACCTAAAGCTAACTTATCTCGTCTAAATTCAGCCCAAATGACACTAAATCCTGATGGACTTTTTCGTTGCTCAGTAATATGAGTTTGATTTTCGATTTTTAATTCCATAAATTTCACCTACCCTATTCAATCCGTATACGTGGATCTACGATGCTTAGAATAATATCTGAGATTAATGTCCCAAAAAGTGTTGCAAGACATGTCATTAAAACAAGCGCATTTACAACGGTAAAATCACGTAACATAACGGATTTGACGAACAGTTGCCCAATTCCTGGATATCCAAAAATTGATTCTAAAAATACTGAACCAGCTATTAAACCAGTAATCTCATAGCCTAAAAATGCAGCGATTGGTAAAAATGAATTTCGTAAAATATGACGAGAATAAACCCTTGATTCAGGAACACCTTTTGATCTAGCTGTTCTTACAAAATCTTTTACTTTAGTATCAATAATTTCACTGCGTAAATATTGAGAAATTCCAACAGTTGAAATAAGTGCACCTGATAAAGTTGGTAAAACAAGATGATCTAACTTGCTTACATAATAAGCAAAAGTTCCGTCAGCTATCTGAGGGTCTACGCTACCGCCCGTAGGGAAAAGATCAAAATAAAATCCAAAAACAAACAACATAACAATTCCAAAAATAAATAGAGGGGTAGCAAAACCTAAATAGTTATATCCGGTTATCAGCTTATCGGCCCACGTGTCGCTATAGCGCCCACTGATAATACCAAGTGGAATTGCCAGTAAATAAGTTACAATAAACACGCAGAGAGCAAGTAATACAGTATTTCCAATACGGTCACCGATTACATCTACTACATTGATTTTGTGTGTATAGGAAACACCAAAATCTCCTTTTGCAACATTTTTAATCCAGTGATAATACTGAACATAAGCAGGATCATTTAAACCCATTTCTTCACGAATTTTTTCAATTTCTTGTGGATTAGCTTTTGGGTTAATCGATCGTCCAGTTAGAGCATCACCAGGCATTGCTTTAGCTAGTGCAAAGATTAGTATACTCAAGATAAGAAGCTGAGGAATCATGATGAGTACACGGCGAATGACAAATTTTAACATATTCGTTACTCCTTTCTAAGGTAATGCTACTCGATGAGTATCTGAGATTGGTTTTAAATCAAATGGTCGACCATTTTCATCAAAGTAAGAAGAAGCATTTTGTTGATATTCTTTTCTAACTTCTTGTCTTTCTTTAATTTTTTCTTCTCGAACTTCTGGACGAATATCTGGTATTGCCGCAATTAAACGTTTAGTGTATATATGTTGTGGGTTGTTTAAGATATCTTCAGTAGTACCTTCTTCAACAAGTCTTCCTCTATACATAACACCAATTCGATCACATAAATGGCGAATAACGCCTAAGTCATGCCCGATAAATAAATAAGTTAGTTTGAATTCTTCTTGTAAATCTTGTAAGAAATTTAGTACTTGTGCTTGTACTGAAACATCCAAAGCGGAAACAGGCTCATCTGCAACAATTAACTTAGGTTGTAAAGTTAAAGCTCTAGCAATCCCTATTCGTTGACGTTGACCACCAGAAAATTCATGTGGATACTTATATAGTGATTCTGGGGATAATCCAACTTTATTCAGGTAGTAAAGTACTCTTTCACGTTCTTCTTCAGCAGTTAAAGTTTCATAGTTTCTTAGCGGTTCTGCAACCAAATCAATAATTCTCTTTTTAGGATTTAAAGAAGAGTATGGGTCTTGAAATATCATTTGAATCTCTTGGCGAAATGCTCGTAATTGCTTTTTATTTAGCTTTATTAAGTCATTGTCTAAAAACTTAATACTTCCATTAGTGGCCTGTGTTAATTGAAGAATTGCCTTACCTGCAGTAGATTTTCCACTACCTGATTCTCCAATTAGGCCATATGTTTCGCCTTCGTTTAGTTCAAATGAAATTCCATCAACAGCTCGAACATGATCTACAACTGTTCGAAAAATACCACCACGAATAGGGTAATGTACTTTTAAGTTATCAACCTTTAATAGAGACATTTATGATCGGTGCTCCTTTCTCGTTCTTGAAATGGAAATGCTTATAACAAGAACAACGTACATAATGATTTGGTGTAACTTCGTGCAAGATAGGTTGATTTTCATGAGCATAATTTTGAATCCAAGGAATACGATGGCTGAATCGGCAGCCTGTTCTAGGTAGTTTGTCTAGTGGTGGAACTGTACCTTCAATAATATGAAGTCTTTGATTTTTTGAATGAGTAGTAGGAATAGAGTTTAATAGTGATCGCGTATATGGGTGTAAAGGATTATTTAGTATTTCTTCTACTGAACCAGTCTCAATAATTTGTCCAGCATACATAACAGCAACACGGTCTGCTACTTCGGCAACAACACTTAAGTCATGCGTAATTAAAATGATGCCTAGTTTCGTTTTCTTTTGTATTTCTTTTAATAAATCTAATATTTGAGCTTGTATCGTTACATCTAAAGCAGTAGTTGGCTCGTCTGCAATAATGAACGATGGGTTACATGCAATGGCAATTGAGATCATAGCACGTTGTCTCATACCACCAGATAATTCATGTGGGTACTGTTTGTAAGTAACCTCTGGTTTCGGAATTCCAACTTGATCTAATAACTCTAATGCACGCTCCTTTTTTTTTGAGCGTGAAAGATCAGTATGAAAATCTAAATTTTCTTCAATTTGTTTACCAATCGTCATTAAAGGATTTAGAGCAGTAAGAGGTTCTTGGAAAATCATTCCGATTTCCTTGCCTCGAATTTTATTTAACTTACTATCATTTAGTGTTAGTAAATTTGTACCCTTGTAAGAGATCGATCCATTCATTTTTGTACGATTATTTGAATGTAGTCCTAGGATTGATAGGGCTAGAGCACTTTTACCGCAGCCTGATTCACCCACAATTGCAAGAACTTCATTTTCATGGACAGTCAGTGATACATCATCCACAGCAGGATAGTATTGGTTGTTTATACGAAACGATGTCGTTAAATGTTCGATTTCCAAAAGAGGTTTTGACATTTCGTGTCTCCTTTCGAGATTTCATGAGCGAAATTGTTGATATATTTTGAATTTTCATAAGTATAATATTATTACGCGAATGTTTCAATATGAAAACATTTTCTGTAATATATAGTCCTTTTTGACTAAGATTCATTCATAATTCGGATTAACTAGTAAATTAATAGGGAAAAAATGTCACTATGATTCGATAGAAAGGTTGATAGATTAAATAAAATAAGGGAGAGTAAGGAAAACACAAAATGAAAACGTTTCCAAAATGGTTTGAAGAGTAGATAAAAAGATGTGTTTGAAAATAAAGGAGAAAGAAAAAGGTTTTTGTCGGAAATTGAAATAATTTAGTGGAAAATATATTTTCGATGTACAATTTGTAGTTTGATGTTCCTAGTTCAAAATACCTGTTTTTACACGAAAAAATAAGAATTACTTTAAAAAATAGATGTCTACTAAACTTTAATTTTAGATAAATTAGGAAAGAAAAAAAGCAGTATAAAGATAAAAGGATGAATAATCCATTTTATTTTACACTGCTTTTCTTAATTTAATCTTAAGTCTTAACTCAATTTAAGTAGGCTGTTAACATCCAAACATGCTTTGCAAGTTGTTCTCGGATGGCTAATAGTAAATCATGAGTAACTGAATCATTTTCAGACTCTGCAATTTCCATACCATCTTTTAATTCTTCAATTAAATAATTATAGTCCTTAGTAATATCCTGGACCATTTCATCAGAAGTAATATTCTTATTTGCTTCTTTAAGGCTTGAAGTATCAAGATACTCTCTCATTGTAGCTAGTGGTTTTCCACCAATTATTAACACTCGCTCTGCTAGCTCATCAATATGTAAACTTGCCTCATTGTAAAATTCCTCAAATTTAGTGTGTAGAGTGAAAAAATTTGGACCTTTTACATACCAATGATAGTTATGTAACTTTACAAATAGGATATTCCAGTCTGCTATTTGCTTATTTAGCACATCAACAGTCGTTTTTGAGATGGATGATGTATCCATTAAAATCCCTCCTCTAAATGATGTAAAAGATTAAAAAACCATATAAACCATCTTAACTGATATTGAGTAAAAATAGTCATGGTAATATTTGATAGCTAAGACAACAATTAGTAAAATTAACGTTAAATTGTAAATAGCTTTATATTGAAATAAAAAAATTCATCTTATTAGAAGTTTGGATGGAGATAGGATTCTTACTTACATTAAGAAAAGATGATCAGTAATTAAAAAACATATAGACGAAAATCCCTTACTCAAAACAGGATTATATGTAAGGAAAAAACAAAAAAACCTCATCTAGTTAGATGAGGTTATTTTAGCTATGAATGTACGCTCTCTTCAGGAAGGGAAGGCTTTGGGTCAATTCTTAAAGCATCATCTACATTAAATGCATTTTTTAATACTAAGAAAAATGAACCAATCATACCTAAAAGAATAATAAAGTAAAAGAAAAAGATGATTACATCATAGACCAATGTTAAAACCCCCTTCGAAACTTTTCTGTATTCATATATATGATTGAAGAAAAGGACAGATAACCAAAATTCACAAAGTGTTCAAAATTTAAATGCATATTTAAAATGTGGATAGATTGTTTTTACTATTTGGTTGGATTGATTTAACTAAAAGCAAGTGACATCACCATTTGTAGCAGTTACACCTAAAATATTAAGAAGAACTACCTAAACAAAAAACAAGTTAAAACTTAACCCGATTACCGTTGACATAGGTAAAAAATGTCGTTGAACGATTAAATATAATCATGTTACATTTTTCACATATTTAACTGTGAGTTCAATGAAGAATCAAAGTTGGAGGCTTTGATGTGATTTTCAAAAATAAATGACAGCTAAATCGACTCAATTTATGTATTGCAAATAAATATAAAGAAACTAAATAACAGGAACCTAATCTACATGAAATTTTTTAGTCAATATCAAAAAAAGGAGCTATCTATGAATGTACTAAAAAAATTTATGATTATTTTATTTCTAATTAATATTAATAATTTTCATGCAAGTGCAGCTGAAATTAATTTTGCAGTATCGCCTGTTATTCCAACTAATCAGATTGATCCGAGCAAAACTTATTTCGATTTGAAAATGAAACCTGGCCAAAAACAAATCCTAAAAGTTCAAATAAAGAATGCCAAAGATAAAAGTGTAACGATTCAAACAAGCGCCAATTCAGCTATTACAAATAGTAGCGGTATTGCAGATTACAGTATTTCAAATCCAAAAGTGGACAATACATTAGAAATCCAATTCGCTAATATAACTAAAGTAAATAAAGAGACGAAAATTCCAGCAAGAAGTGAAAAAACAGTAGAGATTACGATTGAGATGCCAAAGCAGCAATTCGATGGTGTCATATTGGGTGGACTCCATTTCAGTGAGAAAGAAGACGAAGGACAAGCAGAAAAAGAAGATGAAAGCGTTCAAATTAATAATAAATATGCTTATGTTATTGGTGTTGTTTTAAGAGAAACCGATAAAGAAATCAAGCCAGATCTAAAATTAAATGAAATTAAACCAATGCAAATCAATGCACGTAATGTTGTTATTGCTAACTTGCAAAATATAAAGCGAGCTATGTTAAAGAATTTAAGCGTAGATGCAAAAGTCTATAAGGAAAAAGGAGTAAATGTCCTTCATCAAACAAAAAAAGAAAATTTAAGAATGGCTCCTAATTCAAACTTTGATTATGCAATTAATTGGGATAACAAAGCGTTTGAACCAGGTAAGTACCGTTTAGAAATGAAAGCTACAGATGGTAACGAAACTTGGGAATGGACAAGAACCTTCACCATTAAGGACAATACAGCTAAAAAACTTAACACTTCTGCAGTAGAGATGGAAAAAGATAATACAATGTGGACGATAGGCGGTATGCTATTACTTTTTTTACTTTTTATATTTGCGTTCTTTTTACTTAGAAGGAGAATAAAAAAAAATCGAGATAAATGAAATACGATTAAATTTGAGAGGAAGAAATAGATTGGTTAGAAAAAGAAAAAGTCTTATTAAAGCAACTGTTTTTGCTTCTATTTTTGGAGTGATGGTGAGTGGTATTCTACCAAAATCAGCCGATTTACAAGGACCGTTCAAAAATAACATTGCTGAAGCAGCAACACTTCCAAATATAGTAGAAAACCATACATTTAATTTTGATCATCAAACCACTACTATTCCAAACTGGGCATTTATGGGGTATTTTAATGAGGGACAGCCTCCTGAACCCTATATGTTTGATTTGGTAGAAGAAAACGGTTGGTATAAAGTATCTGGTAGCCCTAAATCAAAAGCCTATGTTCAACCTTCTGGTGATGGAATTTTATTAAAACTAATGAATACTACTCCATCTCAAGAGTTTATAGCCATGAGACAACGAGTTAAAACAATTCCAGGAAAAACATATACTGTTAAGTTGTCTTTTAATCTTATTGAAAATACCATTAACAAACTAAGATACGACTGGTTTGTAACTGATAGAGAAACATCCACCAATTTAACTGACAGAGGATTAAGAGAATACACAGGGCCTCTAGAAGCAACCACTACTTTCACTGCGATGGGAACTGAATCTAATTTTGTTATTAGTTTTGAGGATTATAGCTCAGGTCCTAATGATGGCTATTCAATCTTTAAAGTTAAAAATGTTTCTGTAACTTTATTAGATTCGGAGGCACCAAAAATAACGGCTGCAAATATTACCATTCCAGAAGGGTATACAGGTGGTACGTCATGGACAAATCAAAATACAACGATTCATTTTACAGCAAATGATGATAATGGAATTGATCCAACAACGTACGAAGTTTCAACAGATAATGGTACTACTTGGAGTAAAGATGGTTTAGGTAACAGCACTAAAACAGGCGTTGACTATACAGTTACAAACGAAGGCATAACGAATATTCAAGTACGAGTGAAGGATGATTCTGGGAATCAAAGTAATCCAGTAACAGACCAAGGTTCAAGGTTAACGGTGAGAATAGATAAAGAGGCACCTATTACCAATTATGTTGAAGGACGATTATATAACAATAATACCGCAGAAAACATTATTTTTAGCGACAATTTAAGTGGGATAAATACAGCATTTCTAGATGGTATAAGTATTACTACTGGGGAAGTCAATCCAGCAGATGGCGCACATAACTTAGTGATTACTGATCATGCTGGTAATAAAAAGGATATTAACTTTACAGTTGACAAAACTATTCTTCCTCCAGTGGTTAACCTAATTACGGACGTTAGTACAAGTATAACTGGTACAGCAGAAACGAATAGTACTGTAAAAATTAAATTACAAGATCAATCAATTATCACTACGACAGCTGGAGAAGATGGTTCGTACTCGGTAGCAGTAGCACCGAAGACACTATTCGCTGGCGATATAGTGAGTGTAACTGCAACCGATGTAGCAGGGAATACGAGTGCAGAATCAAATATTACAGTAACGGCAGAATCAAAAAATCCGGTCGACCCAACAGACCCAACAAATCCTGTTGGACCAGTCAATCCAACTGATCCTGAAGATCCTCATGAGCCGGGAACAAAGAGTGCATTGAGTATTGACTATATATCAAACTTCCGTTTTGGTGAGCAGGAAATTTCGGGTCAGAATAAAGTTTATACTGCACAATTAGATTCAGTAAAGCAAGCTTCAAATGATTCGATTATTCAAGTACCAAACTTTATTCAAGTAACTGACCAGCGTAGAACGAATACAGGATGGAAATTGACAGTTCAACAAAATGGTCAATTCAAGAGTGGGAGTAATGAGTTAACAGGTGCAGAATTAAAATTAACGAATCCATTTTTAAATTCGTCCACTGCTGTTCAATATAAACCAGAAGCAAATACAGTTATATTAGATCCAAATGGAGCTCCTCAAGATGTAGCTTTTGCGGATCAAGGTAAAGGACACGGTACATGGACGATTGCATATGGACAGAATAAAGCAGAAGGTGCAACTAGTATTACACTTTTTGTGCCAGGAGCAGCTTATAAAGTAGCAGATGCACAATATAAGACGTCACTAACATGGACATTATCAGATACACCACTTTAATATAAAAAAACACTTCAATAGAAAAAGAGAACCCCTTGGAGTAATGATAAATTCTACTCTAAGGGGTTTTGTTTTCTTTTTAGATTAAGCTGCTTGATTTCGATTCTTTTTAACATGAACAAGAACTGGCGCAGAAGAAAGTAAAATGATTAAAAGAACTGCACTAATAATAAAGGAAGGAACCATGTACCAAGCATTATATACTAATGAATAAAGTGAAACTGGAGTTCCTTTTGGAGCGTAAGAACCGTAGAACACAATTCCAGC
Source organism: Gottfriedia acidiceleris (assembly GCF_050457485.1). Taxonomy (GTDB): domain Bacteria; phylum Bacillota; class Bacilli; order Bacillales; family Bacillaceae_G; genus Gottfriedia; species Gottfriedia acidiceleris_D. The sequence goes on along the minus strand of NZ_JBCMJM010000003.1, from coordinate 328,252 downwards.
AATAAAATGGCAGATGAAACGAGCTAACGAGCCGATAAAAGTTCCTAATATAATATAAGCTGCTGCACTTTTTTTATTGCCATTTGCTAAACTATTTTTAATTTGTTTATAGACAAGACCAGCTAACCCCAGACTTGTAAATGCTACAATATAGTCTAAAAATACTTGGATTGGATGGACAAAATATAGTTTTGTAACGATTTGCAGTGCTGCTAATAATAGGCCAGTAATTAATCCTTGTTTTAATCCCCAACGAAAAGCAATTAGAAAAACTGGAATCATTGATAATGATACAGAGCCGCCTTGAGGTGCAGTAAATAATGGTAAAAAATCAAAAACGATTGCAAGTGCTGCACACATCGCTATTTCTGTCATTAATTGAATCTTTGATGTCTTCATATATATATTTCCCCCTTTATCTAGTGGACAACTTATGTAGTGAAACATTTTGTAAGTAATGATGATTAAGCAACTAGTCGCACACATTTGTAATGTCTAGTTCCAGCACCTTGCCATTCGAGGTCATAAGTCAAAGTGTGAAGATAAAAAGCAATCTTCCTCTGTCTTTGCCTTATGCTTGTCGGGCCAAAAGCGAGCCGCTTCCACATTTCGAACTAGGGAGATTTCAGTAGGAATAAATAAAAAAAGCAATACTGGGTAGCATGATGATCCCGGCGTTGCTTTTCATCGTGCCACATCCCTACGTTAGTACTAACTAACAGGTTCAGAGGGTAAGAATAGCTAATCTATTCACTCTCAGCCAAATGGCTCCCCTTGTGGTTTTAGCTTACATTTAGTTGTCTTTACTAAATATAGTCAAGGTGATATAAAAATACAATTAATTTATCCATAAAAATTAAAAAAATTTGGCTTCTGTTAATGGAATCTATGTAAGAATCGCAAAACACATTAACAGAGCTAACTTTTTAGATAATTATTTAAATTATTTTAAAAAAACGAGTGTAATCATAGCTATTATGTAAAAAATAAGCATTATAACTTTTATCTTATTTATATTGGTCATAAATTATTCACAATGGCTTGCTTTTCATTTTAAAATTTACCGTGTAGAATGAATACGGAAGAAACAGCTAAATTTTGGCAGAAAGTGTAAATAATTTGAAGGAGACATTGAGATGATTCAAGTATTATTTGTCTGTTTAGGTAACATTTGTCGATCGCCAATGGCTGAGGCTGTTTTTCGTCATTTAGTGACAGAAAAAGGGTTAGATAAACAATTTATGATAGACTCAGCTGGTACTGGAGATTGGCATTTAGGTCACCCTCCACATAAGGGAACACAAGGTTTATTGAGTGAAAAAGGTATAACCTGCGAAGGTATGAAAGCTCGAAAAGTGACAGATAATGACTTTAAATATTTTAGTTATATTGTTGCTATGGATGCACAGAATAAAGAGGATTTAATGAATTTAGCAAGAAATAATTGTATAGGAGAGATTTCACTACTTTCAGATTATGTTCCAGCATCAATGTGGAAGGAAGTGCCTGATCCATATTATACGGGTAATTTTAATGAAGTATATGACATCGTTACAGAAGGATGCTCTCATTTACTTCAGCATATTTTAAAGCAACACCAATTAACAGTTTAGAGGAGGATGTAGAATGTCAAAACGTAACAAAGCTTTACGCAATATTCTAGTCGGAGTCGCAATTGGTGCAGGGGTTACTCTACTTAACAAGGAAAATCGTGAGAAAATCTCACGTAAAGGAAGAAGCGTAACAAACAAATTAAATCAAATTAAAGAAGATCCAGAAATCGTAAAAGGTGCTGTTCGAAATCAATTGAGAGTAGTACAAAGCTCAGTTGAGAAATTAGAAGGCAATGTACAGCTTGTAAAAGATAAATGGATCGAAATTAAAGATTCAACATTAAATAAGTTTGATAAAGGCTCTTCTAAAGTATCAGAAAAAGCAGTTGAAGCTGTAGAAGCGAAAATTGAAGATTCAATCGATTTAGAAGAAGGCAAATCGCAAATTTCAGCGACTTCACTAGAAGTAAACCATGAAAATGAATCTTCTGAAACTGACGAGCAGTTAGAAGCTACTCTAGAAGGTATTGAAGATTTAACTGATGAAAATGCAGATGAAGTACAAGAGAAAGTAGAATCAATTTTATTGGCAGGTAATACATCTAAAGAATAACAATTGAAGGTGTCAATTTGATTAAGAAAAAGAATTCTATTGTAGCATTTGTTTGGGATTTAGTGAAAAAGTGTATGGAAGACGAAATAGTATCTCGTTCAGCGGAGCTAGCATATTACTTAATGCTATCTCTTTTTCCATTTCTACTTGTTCTAACTCAAGTCGTAACCTATTTACCACTTTCTACTGATCAAATATTGTCATTCTTGAGTCAATATGCGCCGCCAGATGCCATGGCTATTATACGAAGTAACTTGCAGTTAATAATCGGACAATCACATGGTGGAGTATTATCAGTAGGGTTAATTGCGACTATTTGGGCTGCGTCCAATGGGATTAATGCAATCATCCGAGCACTTAATGATGCGTATGATGTAGAGGATAAACGAAATTACTTTGTCACAAGAGGAGTTTCAATTCTTTTAACAATTATTATGATTTTTGTGATTGTGTTTGCATTATTAATACCAGTGTTCGGAAAAGTGATTGCTAAGTCTGTATTTCAATTTTTAGATATATCTCAGGATTTCTTATACACTTGGAGCTTAATTCGTTGGTCACTAAGCTTTGTGATTCTAATGATTGTATTTACTGTTCTATATTCCATTGGACCGAGTAAAGTAGTTCACATTAAAAAGGTGTTTTTTGGTTCACTATTTGCAACATTTGGATGGATCATTTCTTCTTTTGGATTTGCTTTTTACGTTGATAACTTTGGTAATTACACAAGTCATTACGGTAGTTTAGGTGGGATTATTGTTTTGATGATTTGGTTTTTTATTTCGGCAATGGTTGTGATTATTGGTGGAGAGCTTAATGCTTTAATAAAGCAAAGACAGTATGGTAAGCACAAAGCAAAACCAAAATTAATTGACCCTAATAATCCAAATCCAAAATAGTTTCTTCTATAATATAATGGAGTTTTCTTCCATGAGTAGTCTTATTTTAGTGAGGTAAACTAAAAAAGACTTCAAAAAGGGAGGAACTTTAAAATGAGTAATAATAAGAAAAACCATAATGATAAATCAAATAAGAAACAAAAAAGTAGCTCTCATCCAAAGGGCAAAACTAGCGGTTCTGCAAACGGACATAATGATTACCATTAATTTTTAAACTGACTAGAATAGTCACTTTTCCTGCTAAAAAAGCTCATGATAGTTCAGTTTAGAAGAAAAAAGCATCGTACAATTTTGTACGATGCTTTTTTTTAATCTCTTAATAATCTTAATGAGTTAAGAATAACTAAAATTGTGCTTCCTTCGTGACCGATTACTCCATAAGGTAAATCAATGATTTGTAGGAAATTCGAGCAGATCAGGAATGCGATTACGCTTAGTGAAAAGATAATATTTTGTTTTACGATCTTGTTCATGCGTTTAGATAAAGTGATTGCTTTTGATATTTTTGTTAAGTCATTTTTCATCAAAACGACATCTGCAGTTTCTAAAGCAACTCCAGTTCCGCCACCCATTGCAATACCTACATTTGCAGTTGCTAGAGCAGGGGCATCGTTTATACCATCACCAACCATTGCCACTTGACCGTAGTTGTCTTTTAGCTTTTTAACAATCGAAACTTTTTCATCCGGTAAGCAAGATGCAAAGTATTCATTGATTTCACTTTCGGCAGCAATTGCTTTCGCCGTTTGTTCTGAGTCACCTGTAATCATGACTGTTTGAACACCTAATTTATTTAAAGTAGATAAGGCTTGCTTTGATTCGTTACGAACTAAATCTTTTAATGAGAAAATCGCAACAACTTTATCTTGAGTACCTACATAAACAATTGTATTTCCTTCTTGTTCCCATTGTTGTTCAAAATGAATGAGTGGATTTTGTTTCATTGTTACGAATTCTTTTTTACCTACTCTATACTCAGAACCATTTAAAATTGCTGAAACACCGAAACCAGGGTGGTCATCAATTTGTTCAAATGACGAAGATACTGTGATTCCTTGTTTCGTAGCGTATTCAACAATTGCTGAAGCTAGCGGATGAGTTGAGTATCTTTCAATTGAAGCAACGATCGATAATAACTCTGTACGATCAAAATCTTCTATTTTCTCAAAACCAGTTACCTCTGGCTTACCAATCGTTAACGTACCAGTTTTATCGAATGCAATTGCTTTTAATACACCTAATCGCTCTAAATGAATACCACCTTTTACAAGAATTCCGGACTTTGCTCCATTCGAGATTGCAGATAAAACAGCTGGTGTAATCGATGCTACTAATGCACAAGGTGATGCAACAACTAGTAAAATCATTGCTCGATAAAATGTTGTTGTCCATGACCAATCTAATGCGAAATGCGGTAAAAACATCATGAATAATACAGCAATTAATACTCCTTTAACATAAACACCTTCAAATTTTTCAATGAATTGTTGAGAAGGTGTTTGTTCACTTTGAGCTGTTTGAACAAGATTAATGATTTTTTGGAAAAGAGTCTCATCACTATGTTTCGTAATTTCGACTACTAACGTTCCTTTAATGTTGATTGTTCCTGCAAACACTTCATCATTTAAGTTTTTAACAACTGGAACTGATTCACCTGTAAGAGCAGCTTCATCTACTAATGTTTCTCCTTTAACGATCTGACCATCAGCAGGGATACGTTCTCCAGCTTTAATTAAAATATAATCACCAATGTTTAAACTTTTAATGCTGACAACTTCTTCAACTTCATCAACTAATCGAATTGCTGTTTGTGGCTGAAGAGATAATAGTGAAGAAATCTCTTTATTCGTTTTATTTAACGTATATGTTTCAAGTGCGCCACTTAAAGCAAATATGAAAATCAGTACTGCACCTTCAGTCCAATATCCAATTGCAGCTGAACCAACTGCCGCAATAATCATTAGCATTTCAACGTTTAGTTCCTTTTCAGCAATCGTATCTTCAATACCTTCCTTTGCCTTTGCGTATCCTCCAATACAAAATGCTAAAACATATAAAATGATCGACATGATTGAATTATCGTTTTTAAAGAATGAAGCAATTAGAATTAATACACCAGAAACTAAAGCGGCAATTAATTCTCCATGTTTTGAAAGAAATGATGTAGATTCCACATGGTCGGCTTCATATGTAGCATGAATCGTAGTAACTTTTGGACTTGCTTCCATAATAAATACCCCTTTCTTATTTTCAATTGAGAAAAATAATCAAATTCACTATCCTTATAAAACGACGAAAGCTGCCGTCCTAGGACAGCAGCGTACATTTTATAAGACCTTACTATTTATTTAATCTCTTAGTTGTGTAGTTCACAGATTTCTTAATTAAAATAATTCTTATTAAATATATATTACCACATTACTTTATATGTGAAGAAAAAAATTTACTTTTAAATTAAAAATTTTTTAATGAATGTGATCGAGTTGTGAAAATAGAGGTAGGGTTGGGGCAGACAGGAATTCAGTCTGCTTATTTAATTTTAACGATTCTTTCTATTAAAAAATTTTCTAATGTTCATTAAAGAATTCTAAGCATCCAACCGATATTTATACAGTAAGCACATTAAATACATATTTGTTACTACATTAAATTCTAGTTTATCTATTTCAAATTCAAAAAAGTATAGCAAATATAAATAAAAATAAAAAGCTGGTGGAGATTTTGAAAAAAAAATTTATACAATCGATTGCAATCATAGGATCTGTTTCATGTATTAATTCTATGGATTTAGTAGAAGCGGATGCAGAAAGTACAATTACAAATCAACCTAAAGAATTCATTTCATACGCGGATCACTACATCTCAACAGGGGACGGAGTACGTATTCGTTCAGGGGCAGGAACGAATTATAGAATTTTAGGAAGCGTAAATAAGAATGCTAAATTAGATGTCATATCTTACTCAAATGGTTGGTATAAGATTACTTATCAAGGAAGAGTTGGCTTCATAAGTGGCACTTATGTTCAAAAACAAAGAAAAATTGAAGATGAAAAACAAGTATCCAATACGATTAAATATATTGTAACAGGAGCCACAGTTAATATTCGCTCAGGAGCGGGAACGAATTACAATATAATAGGTAGTGCGATAAAAGATCAGAAATTAGACGTTATTTCAACTTCAAATGGTTGGCACAAGATCATCTATCAAAGAAAAACCGGTTATATTAGTGCTGGATATACTAAAAAAGAAATTGATCATTCAAATGATTCGACATATGATGAGCAAAATATGATTTCTTTTGCAAAACAATTTTTAGGAGTTCCTTACAAATGGGCAGGAGTATCTCCTTCAGGTTTTGATTGCAGTGGCTTTATTTATTATGTCCTTAAGGAAAACGGTAAGCCATTTGGAAGAACAAATGTATCAGGTTATTGGCACAACAATACTTCATTCCAAAAAGTAACAAGTTCACAGCCAGGTGATTTGATATTTTTTCAAAATACATATACGTATGGCCCATCACACATGGGCATTATGTTAAACAAAAATGAATTTATACAAGCTGGTAGTAGTACCGGCGTTACGATTTCTAATATAAATGACTCATATTGGAAAACGCATTTTTTAGGGTATAAGCGAATTAAATCTTAATTTAATTTCCTCATATAAAGTTTTTCAACAATTGTCTTTACCATCAGGCCTTTCTCAAAATCAAACAATAGTAGGAATGCCCTATAGATGATAGAATAAACTGTATTCTATAGAGAGAAAAAGGCTTATGGAGGGAAACAATGTCTGCAAAGAGATTTTTTACACATCCTTTGGGAGTGATTGCATCAGCGGTTATTACAACTTTTTTATGGGGAAGCGCATTTCCGTTTATTAAGCTAAGTTATGAGCACTTGCATATTGGGAAGAATGAGATTTGGAAACAAATGATTTTTGCGGGTTATCGTTTCTTTTTGGCCTCATTATTAATTTTAATATTTTTTACGATAATTGGTAGAAAATTAACTTTTAAGCGAGATACTTTTTTTGTAGTAGGAAAAGTAGGTTTGTTTCAAACGTTTTTACAATATGTGTTGTTTTATATTGGATTAAGTTTTTCAACGGGAGTTCAAGGCTCGATTATTGCTGGAACTACTTCGTTTTTTCAACTTTTAGCAGCTCATTTTATGTATAAAAATGATCGTTTAAACTTGCGTAAGATTCTAGGTGTAACGGTAGGGTTTGCGGGTGTAATTATCGTAAATATCACAAAAGGCACACTATCTTTACATTTAGGAATTGGTGAGATTTTATTATTATTTGCAATGGCGTTTGGTGGCTATGGTAATGTACTTGCTAAGGAAGCTGCAAAGAAAGTGGATGTTGCCTATTTAACGGCATATCAAATGATGATCGGTTCAATTGGATTGTTATTAATTGGTGGTTTAACAGCAGGATTTTTACCATTCCACTTTGATTTAAAAACGTTTGGCATGCTAGTTTATTTATCGGTACTTTCATCTGTAGGTTTCATACTGTGGAACAATGTCATGAAATATAACCAAGTTGGAAAAGTATCAATGTACTTATTCTTAGTTCCTGTTTTTGGTGTCATTTTATCATCAATTATGCTGAATGAAGTGTTATCTTATCTTGTATTTATTGGTTTAATTATGGTTACGTCAGGTATTATTATTGTAAATTATCAAAAGGATCAACGTAGCACTCATATGAAGAGTGCGTCTTGACTCGAATAGAATGCATCCCGAATAAAAGCAACTCTACTTTTTAATAATAAGGTGGAGTTGCTTTTTTTTATAGATCGTTATGAAGGGAGGTACATAGTTGTCAAAGTTTGATAAAGCAATGAATAAAGAAGTTGAAACAGTTGTAGATGATGCTACTGACTTTAAGGTCTCCTATCGAAAGAAACGTAGAAATAGTGGAAGTTTTATCGTATTTGTTGGTCCAGCCTTTCTAGTATTTGCAGCTTTAGTTCTTATTCCGTTTTTAATGGGTCTGTATTATTCCTTTACAAACTGGAATGGGGTAGTTGGAAATATCCATTATGTCGGTTTTGATAATTATAAGTACATATTTACGCAAGATGCAGACTTTAAACAGTCTTTTATTATTACGACAAAGTATACGTTTTTTGCTGTAATCTTAACGAATTTGATTGGCTTTGGCTTAGCTTTATTAGTTACTAAAGGGCTCAAATCAAGAAATATCCTGAGAACGATTTTCTTTTTACCAAACTTAATAGGTGGGTTATTACTCGGTTTTATTTGGCAATTCATTTTTAATAAGGGTCTCACTTCATTAGGAGCTGCGTTAGGGATCGATTCTTTAATGCAGTCATTGTTAGGTACTGCAAATGGAGCGTTTTGGGCAATTATAATTGTAGCCATCTGGCAAGGTGCAGGATATATCATGATTATTTATGTAGCGGCACTCCAAGGAGTACCTCAGGAATTGATAGAAGCAGCTCAAGTTGACGGCGCAGATCGTTTTACAACTTTAAGGAAAATCATCATTCCAATGGTAGCACCAGCTTTAACTGTATGTTTATTTTTAACAATCTCATGGTCTTTTAAAGTATTTGATCAAAATTTATCACTTACTGGCGGTGGACCATTTAAATCGACCGAAATGCTTGCATTAAACATTTATACAGAAGCATTCGTAAACAATCGATACGGATTAGGGGAAGCAAAAGCAATTGTTTTCTTCGTCGTTGTCGCAGCTATTTCAATTCTCCAAGTTTATTTAACGAAGAAAAGGGAGGTTGAAGCATAGTGGAAAATGAACGCTATACCGGACTGACGTTTTTGCTTGAGCTATTTGGGATCATTTTAGCGATATTTTTCCTTGTTCCCTTCTACTATGTTTTAGGAAACTCGTTTAAATCCTTTGCAGATATTTTGCAAAATACATCATCGCTACCAAAATCCTTAGATTTTACAAATTACTCCCAAGCGATTGCTGTCATGGATTTCTGGAGAGCTTTATTGAATTCTTTGATTGTAACAGTAGCTAGTAATGTGTTGATCGTTTTATTTTGCTCAATGGCAGCTTATAAACTCGTTCGAACAAGGCATAAAATTTCAACGGTTATTTTCTTTATATTTGTAGCAACGATGGTAATTCCGTTTCAATCAATTATGATTCCACTTGTTAAAGTTGGAAGTACACTTCATCTGATGAATAGTCATTATGGACTTGTTGTTATGTATTTAGCGTTTGGTTCCGCGCTTTCAATTTTTCTTTATCACGGGTTTATAAAAGGTATTCCAATTGAGCTTGAAGAAGCAGCAATTATTGATGGATGTTCACCATTTATGGTTTTTTGGAAAGTAGTGTTTCCTTTACTAAAACCGATTACCGTAACAATTGTTATATTGAATACTTTATGGATTTGGAATGATTTCTTGTTACCATCTTTAGTTTTGCGTGATGAAGAGCTACGCACAATACCACTGGCTACTTTTTATTTTTTTGGCGCGTATACGAAACAATGGAATTTAGCACTTGCCGGATTAGTTTTAGGCATTACACCGTTATTAATCTTTTTCTTCGCTGCCCAAAAGCAAATTATCCGAGGTATTACAAGTGGCTCAATAAAGTAAGTTAAGGAGGATCATATGAATAAAAAATTATTTAAGTCGGTTGCCGTTTTATCAACTAGTATGCTGTTGTTTACTGGATGTAATAATAAAAAAGAAGAAACAAAAAAGCCTGGTGCTGGTGAAAAAGTTACATTAAATATTTTTCAATTTAAAGCTGAAATTGCAAAAGATCTAGAGGCTTTAACAAAGGAATATGAAAAGGAAAATAAAAATGTAACTGTAAAGGTTCAAACAGTAGGTGGAGGAGCCGATTATGGAGCAGCATTGAAAGCTCAATTTGCATCAGGAAATGAACCAGATATTTTCAATAATGGTGGATACCAAGAGGCCGTTACTTGGAAGGATAAACTTGAGGACCTGTCAGATCAAGATTGGGTGAAGGATTTATATCCGGAAACCGAAAAACCGATGACAGTTGATGGGAAATTACTCGGAATGCCTATGAACACGGAAGGCTATGGATTCATTTACAATAAAGATTTATTTGATAATGCTGGTATTACACAATTGCCAAAAACATTAACTGAATTAGAGGCAACAGCAAAAAAATTAAAAGACGCTGGCATTACGCCGTTTTCAGTTGGCTATGGTGAGTGGTGGATTTTAGGAATTCATTTATTAAATATTCCATTCGCACAACAACCGGACCCTGATAAATTTATCGCCGATTTAAATGCAGGTAAAGTAAAAATCCCTGATAATGATAAATTTAAGGAGTTTATAAAATTATTTGATTTAACGATTAAATATGGAAATAAAAATCCATTAACAACGGATTACAATACACAAGTTACTAATTTTGCATCTGGAAAAACAGCTATGATGCAACAAGGAAACTGGACACAAGGTATGATTGATGGTATTACACCAAATATGAAACTTGGTCTTTTACCTATGCCGATTAATGATGACAAAAACGCGATGGACAAAATCCCTGTCGGTGTACCTAATAACTGGGTAGTTAACAAAAATTCAAAAAACAAAGAAGAAGCGAAGAAGTTTTTAAATTGGATGGTTTCTTCTGATACAGGTAAAAAATATATCGTTGAAAAGTTTAAATTCATTCCTGCAGTTAAAACAATTGAAGGAAAAGGCTTAGGCCCGATTGCTGATGATATTCAAAAATACTCAGCAGACGGAAAAGTACTTTCGTGGAACTGGTTTAAGTATCCAAACGGTGCAACAAATGAATTCGGTGCTTCAATGCAAGCATATGTTGGAGGACAAAAAAATCCACAGCAATTACTGCAATCGCTTCAGGATACTTGGGATAAGTTAAAGAAATAATAGAATAGTGAAAATCAAGACAAACCTTATTTCGAAATAATTTCGAGTAAGGTTTGTCTTTTTTTGTGCAATTATTAAATGGTATTTCATTAAAGAATTATCAATTGGAAGATTTTATGTGATGAACTGAATTAATTATCGTGATATAGTAATTATCGTTGCGAATATAAATGAAATTCCTGAGTTTAACCTAGATAAATAGATTAATAGTAAGGGAGAGTAATCAATTATGAAAAAATCGATTAAAAATGTTATTTTATCAACTGCGATTGTCTTTTCTTTAGGAACAGTAGTCGGACCAGCTAATGCTGCTACTGTTGTTTATAAAGTTAAAAAAGGGGACACGCTTTACAAAATTTCTAAAACATATAAAACAACTGTTACAGAGCTTAAAAAGCAGAATAAGTTAAAATCGAATACAATTAAAATTGGACAAAAGTTAAATATTCCTATCAAAAATAAAGTTGCTACAAAGAAGCCAGCAACACAAACGATTAGTCCAGTTAAGCTTCCAGCAAGTGAATCAGTTAAAAAGATGGCACTAGAAATCACTTCATGGTATGAAACATCATCATCTGAGGCTGATGCATTTGGAGCAACAAGTGGTAATTTCGACGGTGCCGGCTTATCTTTTGGCGCGCTTCAAGAAAACTTTGGAACAGAAACTTTACAACCAATTATGAAAAATATGTTCGCAAATCATAATGATGTTGTCTTAAAAGCTTTTAATGGAGATACGGATTCTTATAATACATTTAAAGATGTCATTATGAACAAAACGACAAAAGAACAGGTAGCTTGGGGAGATTCAATAAGTGACCCTAATAATAAATACCAAGTTGTAGAGCCTTGGAAGACTTACTTTAAAAATCTAGGTACGAGTAAAGAATGTATTGATGAACAAATTAATGCTTCAAAATGGTACTTCGATCAAACAGAAAAGTATTACAAAACATTCGGATTATGGACAAAAAGAGGATATGCACTAATGTTTGATATATTTGTTCAAAGTGGTGCGATTTCGGATAAAACGAAAAATTTAATATTAGATGACTTTAAAAAAATTGATACAAAAAACATGACAAAAGAACAAATCGAAACGAAAAAAATGAATATTATCGTTAATCGTCGTGCTGCAGACGTAAATGAACAATGGAGAGAAACATGGAAATCTAGAAAATCAGTAATTGCGAACGGCAGTGGTACAGTTGTTGGTTATGGAGACTTCTTTGATGTAACTCCGTATGGTGCTACGTTAACACATGTTAATAAATAAGTTATTTGATGAGGGAGTCCAAGATTTTGGACTTCCTTTTTTTATTTATCCACTGATTATCTTTCATTTTTTTAATAAGAAATAGGTGATTTGGTTTTATTATGGGGAATATTAAAAAAGAAGTATACACTAGCTTTTGGATAAAATAATTTCTTAGGAGAGATCAGTCGTGCAATGGTATTTAAAAGGATTAAAGAATTATGTAGGATTTCATGGTAGAGCGAGTCGAACTGAATTTTGGATGTTCTTCTTGATTAATGCAATTATTACTTTTTTACTTAGTATATTAGATAACTTTGCAAATACAGATAACATGATTTCAGGAATTTATGGTTTGCTTACTTTGCTACCACTAATTGCAGTCGGTGTCCGCAGATTACATGATATTGGTAAAAGTGGTTGGTGGTATTTAATTAGTTTAATTCCGTTTATAGGATCAATTGTTTTATTAATATTTGCTTGTTTTAAAAGTGAAAATCACGAGAATCGTTTTGGACCAGTTCCAAGATAAAATTAAAATTAATAATGTTCATTGGGTATTAGGTAAAGACTTAAATGTACCATATTATTTCTTAAATAAATTGATCTTTGAAATCTTATACCCAATATAAGTCCCTATAGTATTTAAAATAACATCATCTATATCTGAGGTTCTAAAAGACATAATAAATTGGACAACTTCTATGCTTACCGATAAAAATAAGCCAATTAGTATAACTTTTTTTGATTTCTTAATGGATGTTAAAATAAACCCAAATGGCACAAAAAGAATGATATTTCCAAAGATATTAACGATAAAATGTTTAATGCTGCTAAACTCATTAAACATTTTAATTAATGGGATTAAATTTAATCCACCCTCAGAAACACCTATTCCTAAAGAAACGACTGGAAAAAATGTAAACCTAAAAATAAACACAAGTGAAAAAATTAACAGTAAATATTTTATGAAAATAGGTTTCAAAGTAAATCTCCCAAAAAATGTTTTAATTAATAATAAGTAATTATACATTAATAATTTTTTATTTCCTCAACAAACTTTGCATTAAATTGATCGTTTGGCCCAACACCGAGATAATCTAAGCTTAATACCCGCCTAATTTTAGGCGGTTTTTTGTGTTAATTCAAAATAGATTGTCCTATTATTAAAAATTAATAATGTTACATGGGTATTAAGAATAGACTTAAATGTACCGTAATTACTTCTTAGGAGGGATCCATCGTGGAATGGTATTTAAAAGTATTAAAGAATTACGCAGTATTCAACGGAAGAGCTAGAAGAACAGAGTATTGGATGTTTTTCCTGATTAATGCCATTATCTCGATTATACTTTCAATTTTACAAAGAATTGCGAATATAGGGGAAGTATTAACTATAATTTATAGTATTTTGATTTTTTTACCTTCTTTAGCAGTAGGAGCTCGTAGATTACATGATTCAGGTAGAAGTGGTTGGTGGTTGTTACTTTGTTTAATACCGTTTATAGGTGGAATCATTCTATTGATTTTCTTCTGTTTGGATAGTGAAGAGGGAGATAATCGATTTGGGACGAATCCTAAGTAGTAAATGGATGTCTAGATATTAATTCTAAGGGTCAATATGTAAACCGTCTTGAAAAGGGCGGTTTTTTGTTATTTTTATCGTATGTCCTACTATTTCACTAATATTTCAATAATAAGAAAAAATTCTATTCCAACAACATGATAGAATATTTTTGTGAATATTTTCACAAAAATATTTTGAGTGGAGGAGAGACATATGGTTTGTAGTGAAATATATTTAGGGGATATTGAAAAGATTTTGCTCAATTATTTAATTGAAAACCAGTTAGATTACGAAATGGGTTCAAAAGGTTTTTATAATTATTTATTTAATCAGTTAATGTATGAGAGTGATCAAAATTTAGTTAATCATTCAGATTATTTCTCAATACTTGTTTATGCGGCTGAGTATTTAAATGAATTCGGAAATCAGGAAAACCCAGATTCAACTCCAGCTTTCGGGATGGGAGAGTTAACAAATTTATCAATAACAGAAATAATAAATAAAAACAATGATAAAGAAGAGATAGCCCAAAATAGCAGAAGTCTAAGAGCAGCAGCCTCTTGGAATATCTCCAAGGCTGTTAGTTATGCTAGAGCATGGGGAAAAGGGCGCAATTCTGAATATGCAAAATATGTAAATGATTGTACGAATTTTGTATCTCAAATTTTATTCAATGGGGGTATTGTAAAGACTAGACCTAGTAATCCGCCAAGTGGAACTTATGCAACTTCAAATTATTGGTATAGTGATCAAGTATCAAATCCCGGAGGTTACCCAATAAAAACGATTAGAAACTCAACGTCTTGGGTTAGAGTTAAGGATTTTTATAGCTATTGGGGACCAAGGGTGACTGATAAAACTTTATATACTCTTAAAGACACGATATCATACGCATCAGTGGGGGATGTTATTCAATATAAACATGCCGATTCAGGTATAAGGTGGCATACTGTATTTGTTACAACTAAAACATCTTCAACTGTAAAGGTAACTCAACATACTAGAGATGATATAGATTTTGATATAAGAGACGCAGGAACATCGAATCGTAGTTGGTCCGTGCTAAAGTTTTCTAACTATTAGTGAAAAATAAAAATAAGAGTGTTCTAATTAGAACACTCTTTAGCACGTTAATTAATTATTAATAAAGTGTATTTCCATCTTATCATTTAAAGAAATAATATAAACCATTTCTCCACCTTTGGTGAAAACCGTTCGTGCGCCTAGCGCTTCTTCTTCTACTTCATTCCAACCCCACATTTTTAAAATTAATTCATAATACTTTGGTAAACCATGTTCTTCAGATGCTAATTTCCAATTGTAGATTTCATATTGATTTTTGTAGTCAATTTTGGATTGAATTGCAGTTAACGGAATAGGAAAACCCTTATTTAATTTAGATGGCTTATGTACAACAAAAAATATAATTACGATCAAAAAAAGGAATGTAAATAAAAACTTCTTATTTATTTTATTCATTGGAAATTCCTCCTTTTTCCAGGTTTATAAACATTTTATCATTTTTAATAAGGTATTTATTTTTAGTTAATAAGGAGAAATTGAAACTTTTATGAATAAACCCATTGAGAGACTTGTTTAGGAGTGTGTTTTGATCGGTAATCAGCAGTTTGTATCATAGGTAATAAATGATTAATCTTTTAAACCTAAAAATTAATCTAGTCAATATATTCCACCCTACTGTTCAAATGAATACGTTTTCACAATAAGAGAGGTATTTTATGATGATAGTGGAGGTGTTACAGATGATTGAAACGAAAAAAGTGATTGATACAAATTTAACAGATGCCAAGACAAAGAAGTCATCTAAAAAATTAAGAGATTTTTTAAATTATCTTACGTTTGTAGGACCAGCAACTATTGTTTTTGCAGCGATCGTGTTAACGCCATTTTTAATCGGCTTTTTCTATTCATTTACTCAGTGGGATGGTGTAGCTGATTCTGCTAAGTGGGTCGGACTTGAAAATTATAAATACATTTTTACGAAAGATACGGATTTTATTCACTCGTTTATATTAACAGGTAAATATACATTTTTCGCTGTGATCTTAACCAATGTGATTGGTTTTGGTTTAGCGTTAATCGTAACGCAAAGCTTGAAGACTAGTAATATTTTAAGAACAGTCTTTTTCCTTCCAAATTTAATCGGTGGATTATTATTAGGTTTTATTTGGCAGTTCATCTTTAATAAAGGTTTAATTTCAATTGGACAATTATTACATTCAGACTTTTTACAAAGAGCACTTTTAGGTGAAGAAAAAGGTGCGTTCTGGGCAATTGTCATCGTAGCAGTTTGGCAAGGTGCAGGTTATATAATGGTTATTTATGTAGCAGCTCTGCAAGGAGTACCACAGGAATTAATTGAAGCAGCTCAAATTGATGGTGCAAATAAATTCCAAGTGTTACGTAAAATCATTATTCCAATGGTAGCACCAGCTGTAACGGTTTGTTTATTCTTAACAATTTCTTGGTCATTTAAAGTGTTTGATACAAACCTATCATTAACAAATGGTGGACCGTTTAAGTCTACTGAGATGTTGGCTTTAAACATTTACACTGAAGCTTTTGTTAATAACCGTTATGGATTAGGTGAAGCAAAAGCGATTGTATTCTTCGTAGTCGTTGCGTTAATTTCAGTTATTCAAGTATACATTACGAAGAAGAGGGAGGTTGAGGCATAATGCTAAAAGAACGATATACTAGCTTAACTTTTATATTAGAAATAGCGGCAATTATACTTGCTCTCATCTTCTTAGTTCCTTTTTATTATGTGTTAGGCAACTCATTTAAATCATTTGCTGATATTTTACAAAATACGTCTTCGCTTCCAAAAAGCTTAGATTTTACAAACTATCAACAAGCAATTGAAGTCATGAATTTCTGGAAAGCGCTAATGAACTCGTTAATCGTGACAATTGCTAGTAATGTTGTAATCGTCTTTTTCTGTTCAATGGCGGCTTATAAACTAGTTCGTTCAAAAAGTAAAATTTCAAATATCATTTTCTTTATCTTTGTAGCAACAATGGTTATCCCGTTCCAATCAATTATGATCCCATTAGTGAAAGTTGGAAGTACGCTTCATTTAATGAATAGCCATTGGGGACTAGTAATAATGTATTTAGGTTTCGGCTCAGCATTATCAATCTTCCTATATCATGGATTTATTAAAACAATTCCAATTGAGTTAGAGGAAGCAGCAATTATTGATGGATGTTCACCGACTATGGTTTTCTGGAAAGTTGTTTTTCCACTATTAAAACCAATTACGGTTACAATTGTTATCCTAAATACGTTATGGATTTGGAATGACTTCTTATTACCATCGCTTGTATTAAGAGATATGGAATTAAGAACAATTCCTCTTGCTACATTCTACTTCTTTGGAGCATATACGAAACAGTGGAACTTAGCATTATCTGGACTTGTTTTAGGTATAACACCACTACTAATTTTCTACTTTGCAGCACAGAAACATATTATTAAAGGTATTACGAGCGGTTCAATTAAATAATGTGATTGGGTGGAAGCTATCAATATATTCCACCCATCATGTCAATATAGGCTATCCATAGTTGTTTATTTTTAAATGTATAATGAAAGCGTATTCAAAATAAAGAATATTGAGACGGGGGTTTTTAGGATGAAAAAGATGCTAAAGGTAGCAGCAGCATTAACAACTTCAGTGATGTTATTCTCTGCATGTTCTGGAGGATCTTCAGACAAAGCTTCAAATGATTCAAAGGATAAAAAAGTAACATTAAACGTATTCCAGTTTAAAGCTGAGATTGCGAAAGATTTAGAACAAATGGCGAAGGATTACCATAAGGAAAATCCAAACGTAACAGTTAAAATTCAAACTGTTGGTGGCGGTGCTGACTACGGTGCTGCATTAAAAGCTCAATTTGCTTCAGGTAACGAGCCTGATATCTTTAACAACGGTGGATTCCAAGAAGCAGTAACTTGGAAAGATAAATTAGAAGATCTTTCTGATCAATCATGGGTAAAAGATTTATATCCAGGAACTGAAAAACCAATGACAATTGACGGCAAACTTTATGGTATGCCAATGAACACTGAAGGTTATGGATTTATTTACAATAAAGATTTATTCGCAAAAGCTGGTATTACTGAAGCACCAAAAACATTAAGCGAATTAACTGCAGCAGCTGAAAAGCTTAAAAAAGCAGGTATCACTCCTTTCTCAATCGGATACGGTGAGTGGTGGATCTTAGGAATTCACTTATTAAATATTCCTTTCGCTCAACAACAAGACCCAGATAAATTTATGGCCGATGTGAATTCAGGTAAAGTGAAAATTCAAGACAACGAGAAATTTAAACAATTTATGAAACTGTTTGATTTAACAGTTAAATATGGTAACAAAAATCCTTTAACAACTGATTACAACACTCAAGTTACAAACTTTGCTCAAGGTAAAACGGCTATGATCCAACAAGGTAACTGGATTCAAGGTATGGTTGATGGAATTACTCCTAACATGAACTTAGGCGTGTTACCAATTCCAATTAACGATGACAAAGCAGCAATGGACAAATTACCAATGGGTGTACCAAATAACTGGGTAGTTAACAAAAACTCTAAAAACAAAGAAGAAGCTAAGAAATTCTTAGAGTGGATGGTTACTTCTGATACAGGTAAAAAATATATTGTTGAAAAATTCAAGTTCATTCCTGCTTTAAAAACAATTCAAGGTAAAAACTTAGGACCAATCGCAGACGACTTATTAAAATACTCTGCTGAAGGTAAAACATTATCTTGGAACTGGTTCAAATACCCAGATGGAGCTACAAATGAGTTTGGCGCATCAATGCAAGCTTACGTTGGAAAGCAAAAATCTGCTGACGAAATGTTAAAATCTCTTGAAGATACTTGGATGAAATTAAAGAAATAAGTTCTTAATTTTAGGCTTCCCTGAAATACCCTATAGATTAAGGCAACCCACAAGGAATTATGAACCTTGTGGGTTTTTTCTATGTAATAGAGGTGTTTAAGAGCCTTATGTTATTAACAACTATCTGCTTTTGTTCACAAAGTGTTCTGGTTTAAACCTTATATTTTACTAAAGATTACTAAATCCGTGATATGATTTAATTATGAAATATTGAAAGTGAATTGAAAATATGATATTCAATATAAGGATTGGGTGATGCAATGCTTGATGAAATGAGAAAGTTCGAAAAAGGATTTCCTGACGGAGTTTATGTAGAACCAAACCTCACAAGTGAACCTAAAGTAAAGGTTAAGGCATTGTATGAATACTGTAGGAAAAGAGGATTAAAGCCTAAAGATCTGACAGAAAAAGAAAGAGAACAGTTTCTTTCTTATGAATGATAAGAATAAACTTCTAAATAATAATAGATATCCACAAGGAATCACTCTCCTTGTGGTTTTTGTTTTGGGATAGAAATAGTTCCATATGGTTATGCACAAAGTCCGCAAAATATTATACTTTTTTACAGTACTGCCAGTATCAGAAAAGCTGATAATCAGAGCATTAGATAGGTTTTTTACTGATGGTTTTATCCTTATAAAGGTATTATTCGTTCTTTAACTCTGATAAACTAGATATAAGAAAGTGCAAACGTTTCCGCAAAGGATGTTATCATGAAAAATAGTATTAGAAGTAAGTTGATTGTCTTATTATTAATCGCCACGATTATTCCATTTGGATTATCGATTATTGCAAATTATTTTTATACGAAGAATACGGTAACAAAGGAATTTGTAAATACAAACCATGATTTATTGAAGCGTAGTGGGAATGATTTATTGAATTATTATAACGAGATTTACGGTATTCCATTGTCCATTTATAGTAATAGACCGTTTTTGTCCGTGTTAGAAAATGGTGCTACTGCATACATCGAACAAAATTCTGCTGAAATTCAACGTAGTTTATTAGGACTTTATTTTTCTAGAAGAGAGTTCGTGCAGTTACATTTGTATTTAACGAAGGGTAAGGATGATTACACCGTCTACAATGCAAAGGTGAGTAGTCGCGGGAAATTGTATAATTTTAACCAAATCCCCACATATCGAAATTTAAGTTTTTCGAGGGACTCGTATTATATTCAACCGACTCATCCGATTCAAAACTATAATAATTTATCTGATTTTCGAATCGAGCCAGTTAAACAGGTTGTATCATTTCATTACTTTTTAAATAATGTTACATCCGACCAATGGTTAGGATTCTTATCAATCGATATTGAATTAAGTAGAATTAAAGAGATTTTCGACCGTATTTATAAAAAAGGAGAGGAACATCTTTTCGTTGTTGGTGATGGGAATGTTGTTCTATATTCTTCTGAAAAAAGATTAATAGGTAAAAAGCTAGAAACAAAATGGTATAAAAAAATTAGCTCAGATCTGTCAGGACAAGCAAGTTTTGATTGGAAGGACAAGGACTTTAGTGGGGTCTATGTGTATGACAAAATAAAGAGCAATCATCAACAATGGACGATCATTAAAAGCATTCCTTATAAAAATCTCTATCATAATTCAAATCAATTGTTGAAAATTACAGTTACACTAGGAGCGATTTCGGTCTTATTAGTCATCATTTTAACCATTATCGTATCCTTCAGATTTACACGTCCAATAAGAATCCTAATTCGAGATATGCAGCGAATTGAAAAGGGAGAACTTGCTGTTTCCTTTGATACGTTAGGAAATGATGAGTTTGGTCAGTTAGGTAAACATTTTACTTCAATGGTCGATACGTTAAATGATTTATATATAAAAGAATACAAGCTTCAAATAGAGAATAAAACGAATCAATTAAAAGTACTGCAGTCTCAAATAAATCCGCATTTTTTATACAATGCCTTGCAGTCAATTGGAACTCTTTCATTAAAAAATGACGGAATTAAAGTGTACCGATTAATTATGTCACTATCAAAAATCATGAGATATAGCATGAAAAATAATGAAGATTTTGTAACACTTAAGGATGAATTAAACCATATAAAAGATTATTTATCGCTTCAAAATGAACGATATGATGGCAAATTTGTCTATAACCTGGAAGTGGAAGAAGGGTTAAAC
The DNA here is from genome assembly GCF_050457485.1 of Gottfriedia acidiceleris. Classification (GTDB taxonomy): domain Bacteria; phylum Bacillota; class Bacilli; order Bacillales; family Bacillaceae_G; genus Gottfriedia; species Gottfriedia acidiceleris_D. The sequence goes on along the minus strand of NZ_JBCMJM010000003.1, from coordinate 307,372 downwards.
AAAGTAAAAATGCCGAAAATGATTTTACAACCAATCGTAGAAAATTTCTTTAAACACGGCTTTGAAAAACAACAAAAACTCGGTGAATTAAATATTTCGATTCATAGACAACAAGATGAACGTTTAAAAATAGTCATTGCTGATAATGGTGAAGGTGCATCAGAAGAGGAATTAGAAATCATCAATTCATCGCTATCAGAAGGTGGATTAAATACTCATGAGAGTATCGGATTAAAAAATATTTCTGATCGCATTCATTTCTATTATGGTAAAAAAGCAGAAGTAAAAATAGAAAGTGTGAAGCATGAAAACTTTGTTGTAACGATAATCTTACCGATTGAAATGACAAGAGGAGAAGTTAATCATGAAGGTTCTACTAATAGATGACGAAAAGCATGTACGAGAAGGTGTAAAACTTCTTGCAGATTGGGATGCAATTGGTGTTACTGAAATATTAGAAGCAGAAAATGGAGCGATTGCTCAAGACATCATTAGAAAGGAAAGACCGACAATTATCTTTACCGATTTAATGATGCCAGAGCTAGATGGTAGAGGATTATTAAAGTGGCTTCATTCAGAAAATATTAATTGCAAAGTAATCGTTGTAACGGGATATGATGATTATCATTATATGAGAGAAGCCATTCAGTTCGGTGCGTCTGATTACTTATTGAAACCAATTGATCCGGATATATTAAATGAAACTTTAGTAAAAGTAGTTTCAGATTGGAATGAAAAAGAAAAAGAGAGAATTGATGCGTTAAATGATTTTCGTTTGCTGCAGGAAGTTTTACCTGTTTACAGAGATAAGCAATTAACAAATGCAATTTACGGTAAAGAATTTAATCAGAATATGTTAAACCAATTAGGATATGAGGAAGGGCAAACTTTACATGTTTCTTTACTAAAATTACGAAATCTAGAGACCTTCAAAGATATTTGGCCAGAGGATTTATGCTTTTTTGCCCTATTGAATATTGTAAATGAAGTTCTTCAAAACCAAAATGGAGGTATTGCATTTCGTAATTTACAAGGTACAAAGGAGATCTGTTTACTATATTGGAGCGAGCAAGTCACTGACAGTATCCAACATATAGCTAAAATTTTATCGACAGTTGTACCTTTCCCGTTTCATTTTGCAATCAGTAGAAAGTTAACAATTGAATCGATTCAGTCTGGGTATGAGGAAGTTGTAAATGTTTTACAGCATGTAAATATTTTAGAAAAGCGAGATGTACCAGTTTATTCTTATGAAGATATAAAAGAGTATAATCCGATTAATCTAGTAGAAATCATCAACTTATTTGAACAAATGGTTGAGAAACAGGATATTTATATTTACGATGAAGTCATTCAACTTTTTAGCAAACGAATCGCACAGAAGAATAATCTTCCTTTTGCGCAGTTACTTTCATTGCACCAGGAGTTTCTAATCTTTCTTAATCACTGGATTAATAAACTATCACTTCAAACCATTCAGGAAGTGAATCTAGAATTGTTCTGGAATGCGAAAGGACATTTTGAAATTGGCGATTATGTAGCGACTCAAAGGGAAAGAGTACAGTCGATTATTCAAGAAAAAAATCAAACGAACCAAGAACTAAATAGTATCGAGGCAATCGCCAATTATATTCAGCTTAACTATGCCGAGGAAATTTCACTCCAGGAGTTTTCAGAGAAATTTTATTTAAGTCGCGAATATATATCCCGTAAGTTTAAACAAATTTACGGTGTGAATATATCAGATTATATTGTTTCAATTCGGATCGAAAAAGCAAAGGAATTATTGAAGTTCCCCAATTTAAAAATTTATGAAATAGCTGGGAAAATTGGCTATCAGGATGATAAATACTTTCGAAAAGTGTTTAAGAAAATCGTTGGGATGACCCCAAATGAATACCGAAATATGAATGATTAGTAAAAAAGTTGCAGGAAATCTTTGGAAACTGAGGAATAAGTAATTAGATATTTATTCTTACGTTTCGGGGGATTAAAAAATGGAACAAGCAGTTGAAAGAGTTTTTACAAAAGAAATTTTATCGAATGCAGCAGCACGATTTGGTATTACATTAGAAGAAAAACCAGTCGGAGAGTTCGAGAACTATCTATTTAAAGGTAAGCTGGCAGATGGAACAGATCGCATTTTACGATTAACGCATTCATCTCATCGCTCAAAGGAAGAAATTGAGGCAGAGCTTAAATTTTTAAAATATGCTAGAGAAAACGGAGCGAATGCAGCAGGTTCTTTAACTTCCTTAAACGGTAATTTAGTAGAAGTCCAACATGCAAGTGATAGCACAAGTTTTTATGCATCAATGTTTGAATGGGCAGACGGTCAATTAGTTGATCGTACAAACCCAGCTGTGTGGAATGATGACTTAATGTACACATGGGGAAAAACGATCGGAAAGCTCCACGCCTTAACAGTGGAATACCCTGTAACAAACGATCGTGAGCATTGGGACGAAGAAGCTTATTTAAATGAAATGTTAGCTGATGAAGAACTTGGCATTTTTACGAAGGATTTAATAGAAGAAATCCAAGCTTATGACAGAAAGAAAGATTCATATGGATTAATTCATAGTGACTTACATCTCCACAATTTCTTCGTAAATGATAAAGGTGAAATAACGGCTTTTGATTTCGATGATCTGCAATATAATTATTTCATTTCAGATATCGCAATTGTCTTATATTATACTGCTTGGGGTAGTAAGGCATCGTTTGAAGAAAAATCTAATTTCGCAAAAAGACAGCTAGAAATCTTTCGAAAAGGTTATGAAACCGAGTATGTATTAGACGAAGTATGGTATAGCCGAATTCCTTCATTTTTAAAATGTCGTGATCTTACGCTTTATCATGTATTGAATATGAAATATGAAGAGAAAACACAAAGGGTTATTGAACTTTGTGAAGAGTTGAAAGATAGAATCGTAAATAAGAAGACGATAATTGATCTGTAAATTAAAGAAAAAGCTACGATTCAAACACGAATCGTAGCTTTTTTTATATTTAAATTGGGGGGGAAGTAACGTTATTTGTGTCTAGCTTCTTCTATTTTATTAATATTGATTTCATATTGATCATCTTCTAATGGGATATAGCCAACTTGCTCAGCTAAAATTGGAGCATTTTCATTAACAAATTTCAAGTAGTCCAAAACGACAGGACGTTTAAGTGAGTTTATATTTACATATGTGAAGAGTTCACGTGAAAGAGGGTAAGTCCCATTTTTGATTGACTCTTCAGTTGGTAAAACTGCTTTACCTGTTTTTGGATTAACGATTGGTACGATTTTTAATTTGTCTTTGTTTTCTTCATAGTAAGCATGACCAAAGTATCCAATTGCACCTTTTTCACTAGCAACATCAGCTGCAAGATTTTTGTCATCTTCAGACGTTTGAGCATCCTTCCGTTCACCAGCTTGATTTAAGATGGTTTTATTAAAGTATTCATAGGTTGTTGACTCATTACCAGGGCTGAAAAATTTAATTTCTTCCTTTGGCCAAGCAGAGTTTAGTTCGTTCCAAGTTTTTATTTTACTTTTTACAGACCACAACTTCTTTAGTTGTTCAACTGTTAATTGATTAACAAAATCATTGTCTTTATTTACTACGACTGATAGACCATCGTAAGCTAATTTTAATTGAATATAATCGATGTTATTTTGTTTAGCGATTGTCTCTTCTTTATTTGTTAATGGGCGAGATGCGTCGTTTATATCAGTTACGCCATTTGCGAATTTTTTAAAACCATCAATCGTACCACTATTACCTAATGAAATAGTTACCTCAGGTTGTGCAGATCTATATTGTTTCGTTATTTTTTGCATAAACGGGAAAACGGTAGATGAACCATCGATTAGTATGCTACCAGTTAATTGTTTTTCAGATGTACTTGAATTAGGATGATAGGCAATTCCACAAGCTGCTAAAGATAACATAGCTGTGATTGCGACGACAAATATAAGTGCTTTTTTAAGTTGCATCTACAGTTCCCCCCTCGTTGTTTTTGCTACATTTCTTACAATATCCCACAAAGATTAACTTGCTTTTAACGCTACGTAAAGAATTTGTAAAGGTATAGTGAAAGTCCCCCTTTTTTGTTAATAACCAATTAAAATGACCGTATAAACAGTAAAAAATGGGAGAGATATACGGTGGAGCAAATTGTCATCATCCAAGATCAAAACGAGATTGAACATGTGCTTCAACAAAGTAAACAATTCGGATTAATTAAAATCAGCACATATCGATATGGAGAATTTAATGAAGAAACTCATTTAGGTTTCTTAAAAGGCTGCATAGTATTAATGAAAAGCCAAGTTTTGGACGAGTTTATTCCATTAATCATGAGAATAAGACGGATATCAGAAATACCGATCATATTATTAGTTGAAACTTACGATTCATACGAAGCAGCAATTTGTATTGAAGCGGGAGCGGATCAATATGTTAAATATCCGATTCATCCTAGAGACTTGTCGGCAAGAATAAAAGCAGTAATGAGGAGGGCAGGCAACGAAAAAATTGAAGAAGACCGCGAAAAAGTTTTAAATTTTGGAGAGATTTCCTTTTATTTAAATCGAGAAGAGGTTTATAAAAACAAAATGAGGGTCGAATTAAATGGAAGAGAATACGCAATATTACTTTTTCTAATCAAAAAAGCTGGATTTATTGTAACGAGAGAAGAATTAATGGAAGTGATATCTGTTTATAAAAATAGAAGATTAATTGATATTTATATTCATAGTTTACGACATAAAATTGAGGAGCTGCCTAATTATCCTAAATATATTAAAACGATTAAGGGGAAAGGGTATAGGTTTGAAACGCTTGCTTATTAAAAATGAGTACAATTAAAAAGCTAGGTGGATTCTTTTTAAGGATGCCATTTAGCTTTTTTATTTTTATGAGGCAGAGGTTGGGATAGAGAAATGCACTTTTATTGTTTTTAATAAAAGAATAGACAAATTTTTTTATTAAAAATTAAATAAAAAAAATATTTTTTGTACAAACTCTATTAGACAAAATGTCTAGGGGAAAAACGGATAAATTGTATACAATTTCATAACTAAACAACGAAAAATCCTAATTTTTAATTTACCATATTTTGGGAAAATTAAAATTTCGATATAACAAAAAGATACCTAGAAAATACTCTTTTAAAATTTTTTTGTCTCAAATTGTTGAATATGGTCGGAAAAGTAGGACTTTTGATGTCTTTTGTAAATTCGAAAAAAAAAAGAAAAATAAGTAATTGAACACAGCATTAACGTAAAAACATTGATAAATGAAAAAGCTAGATGAATCCAAATTAGGATAGTCACCTAGCTTTTTATTTTATAAGTGCAGAATCAAAAGATGTAAGATCTTACTCAGCGTGATGTAACATATACGTATAAGCTGTGTCGTAAAGGTGCTCTAAATCAGCATCCGTCATGAAAACTAAGTCCTCAGTTGAAAATCCTTTTGTTAATGCCAAAAATTGAACCATGTTTTTACGCTCTTCTCTACTCATCATTAACAACACTCCCTTTGAATTAAATGAATGATTAATTTTTTTAAATCTGTTTTAATACAGTGTATTTATTTATTAGTTATTATATAACAGAAAAGTTAAAATGTGCTAGTGATTTTTACTAAAAAGGGTAAAAATTATTTTTTATCATTTGATTAATAATTATTCAATTTTCAACTTAATAATTATTCTAGAATAGTATCTAATGTTACAATTTTCATTAATGTATGTAATGTAACTAAGCCTGTTTGCAATGGTTTCCATAAACTAGGAAAATTAATCGACAAAAAAACCTATTTTATGGGGAGTTTACCTAAAATTTACCAATATATGATTAATTTTTACTTAACTTTTTGTTAAGTAATTGTTATACTAAGCACTGTTGAATCAGAGGTTATATTTTAATAGAATAATTAATAGTTATATTGATAGGATGAAATGATGGTAGACGATTAGTTTACAGGAATGAACAATAAGATTTAATTCTTTTAGATGCTCCTCCATTGTTAGCAGTTACAGATGCTTAAATCATTTCACAGGTTTGTGATGGAACGATTTTAGTTGTCCGTAGAGGGTACACAGCAAAAAAATAAAATAAGCAAGAGAGCTATAAACATTAGTAAACGCAAATATTCTAGGTGTGTTATTAAATCGAGCAGCCGTGGACAATGGGATTCATACAATTGTTCCATCACCTCATCATCAGAACGGAAGTTACAATACAGACAGAAAAGAAATCGTAAAAAAAGTAAAAGATTTAAATATGTATTAAAAGAAAAAGCTATACACTTAACGATTTTACCAGGGCAAGAGGTAAGGTTTTATGGAGAATTGATACAAGACATTGAGCAAAATCCAATTGTTTCAATTAATGATGAAAGGCGCTATTTACTATGTGAAGTTCATCCCATATACCACAATTTACAATTAGGTTATTTTACTAAGTACAATCAAATCGAATTATGTAGATCCTTGTACATCCTGATCGCAACAAAGTTCTTATAAACGAACCAGACATTCTTTTTGAATTTGTCCAAAAGGGTATATTAACTCAAATAACGGCTTCATTAATAACAGGTAAATTCGGTAAAAAAATTAAAAAGTTTGCTTTTAAATACATTGAGACAAATTGGGTACATATTTTTTGCATCAGAGGCAGTAACACGAAAAACGAAATTTTGAGTTAAATGATGCATACGAAATCATCCGAGAAAAAATTGGGGATAGATACTGAGTTCCAAATGAGGGGAAATGCGCAATCAATTGTGAATGGTGACATTCTTTATCGAGAAGAACCTCTTAAATTAAAACAAAATATTTTTATTCGTTTACTAAGAATCTCTAATAAATGATAGGTGATATCTCCTTACCGTTATCAATGATGGTACTCGGCTATATTGTGGTAGATGATTAAATTGATTAGTTTTCCATTTATCTTAATGCAAATAGACCTTTTGAAATTAATCAAACTATTGGGCAAAGCCTATTGGAGAAAAGGAATAAAAAAAATAATATGATCTGCTTAGACGTAAGGCGTCAGAGGTATAGTGTGAGGAGGGGGTAGATGCCTTAAATTATATTTTGATTAAAAGAAAATAGAGTTTCTTCTTGTATATTTATTCGTATGAATGTAGAAGTAGAAACTTTATTCTTTTGGGAAAGAAACAATGGAGGGGCTTTTGATATGAAGAAGATAAGAAAAGCAATTATACCAGCAGCAGGATTAGGAACACGTTTTTTACCAGCAACAAAAGCTATGCCGAAAGAAATGCTACCAATCGTAGACAAACCAACAATTCAATACATTGTTGAAGAAGCAATTGAATCAGGCATTGAAGATATCATTATCGTAACAGGTAAAGGAAAACGCGCAATTGAAGATCATTTTGATTATTCATATGAGCTAGAACAAAATTTATTAGAAAAAGAAAAATATGCGTTATTAGAACAGGTTAAAGCTCCATCTAATATCGACATTCATTACATAAGACAAAAAGAACCTAAAGGATTAGGTCATGCTGTTTGGTGTGCGCGTAATTTTATCGGCAACGAACCATTTGCAGTATTACTTGGTGATGACATTGTTGAAGCACAAACACCAGGTTTGAAGCAGCTAATGGACCAATATGATAATACATATTCTTCAGTAATTGGTGTTCAAACAGTACCAGAAGAAGAAACGCATCGATATGGCATTGTTGAACCAATTATGCAAGAGGGTAGAAGATACGAAGTACAAAACTTTGTCGAAAAGCCAGCACCAGGAACAGCACCTTCTAATTTAGCAATCATGGGTCGTTATGTATTTACACCTGAAATTTTTATGTATTTAGAAGAACAAAATATCGGTGCAGGTGGCGAAATTCAGTTGACAGATGCAATTCAAAAATTAAATTCAATTCAACGTGTGTTTGCATATGACTTTGAAGGAAAGCGTCACGACGTTGGTGAAAAATTAGGGTTTATTAAGACAACAATTGATTTTGCTTTAAAAAATGAAGACTTAAGAGAAGATTTATTGAAGTATTTACATGAAACATTAACAGTCAGTGTTAATTAAGGATAGATGATTAGATTGAAAGCAATGAGATTTGAACAATCAGAATATGCTTCTTGCAATTCTTATCGAAAGAAACAATTGAAAAAAGAAGGATCTACTTATTTACTAAGCGCTTAGCGGATTTATCTGGCGCTTTTTTGGGTCTTATACTACTATTACCAGTTCATATTATTATTGCTATTATTTTAAAGTTAGAAGATCCTAAAGGTCCAATTTTCTTTTTTAAACTCCGGTAAAAATGGAAAAGAGTTTATTCGGAAAAGGATGGGAGATTTTTGACGTGACAATTTAATCTGCCCACCCATAAATAGTTGAAACATTGTATTTTTTTATTTACCCAATAATAGGGACTTGAAACAAGAGGGATGAACAAAATGAAAAGACAATTGAACACTGAAAGCAATTTGGAACCATTACCAAGAGTGCATGAAAAACCATCCACTGCAAAATTGACATTGAATCGAATCTATATTTTGTTTACGATTGGATTTTGGCTGCTTTATGTAGCATCCACAATTTTTGATCAACTGCATAATGGGAATGGTACTTTTAAACAAGTCGTTGAAGCAGGATTATATATCTTGATTGTTACGACACTATGTTTTTCCGCATTGATGTATCTTTATTCTAGACAAGGGGCATTGATCCGATTTAAAGAGCATACTCGGGTCCCACGGGAAACCTTATCTGCTTATTTTTCTGAGAATCAACCAGGAATTACTGTTTTGGTTCCATCGTATGATGAAGAGATTGACGTTATTCGAAAAACATTACTATCAGCTGTTTTACAAGAATATCCGGAAATCAATGTACAACTTTTGATTGATGATAAGCCGAATCCAACAGATCCGCAAAAAAGGGAAAAATTGCAAGCAACTATGAATCTTGCAAAAGAAATAACAGAGCTTTTGGAAGTCCCTTATACAAAGCTAGCAAAAGCTCGTGACGATTTTGAAAATACATATAACAAAACAGGGGAAATCTCTTCTTCTACTTTAAATGATTTAATAAAGCAATATAAGTATGCTGCAAAATGGATTAATAAATTTGCTGATGAAGAACCTTCGGAGACTCATGTAGATGATTTCTTTAATAATCAAGTTTTAAGAGCTTTAGCTGAGGAATTAGATGTAACAGCAGTAGCGTTAGAGAAATCTACAAAAGAAAATTATTACATGAGCTATGAACGGATCTATCAGTTTTATTCTCGATTAGTATGGATTTTTACCGGAAAAGTAGGGTATTTCCAACGAAAACAGTATGTTTCTTTATCTGATGAAGCGAATAAAGCGATGAATCTTAACTCTTATATTGATTTAATGGGAGGGAGCTACAAGATTCGCCAAACACCAGCCGGTAAAGTATTGCAGAAAGTATCTTCAGAGGCAGAAGCAGATTTAGTTATTCCAGATACTGAATTTTTACTAACTCTTGATGCCGATTCTATTCTGCTAAGAGAGTATTGTTTACGTCTAGTCTATCTATTGAATCAAGAAGGAAATGAAAATGTAGCTGTAACACAAACTCCTTATTCTTCTTTCCGTGGATGTCCAACTCGAATCGAACGAATTGCTGGTGCTACAACAGATATTCAACACACCTTACACCAAGGAACAACGTATTATGGCGCGACTTTTTGGGTAGGGGCGAACGCGGTTATTCGAAAACGTGCGATCGAGGAAATTGCTGAAACAGAATATGTAAATGGATTTAAAATTCGCCGTTTTATCCAAGACCGTACAGTAATTGAGGATACGGAGTCTAGTATTGATTTAGAAAAAATGGTTGGACCTTGGCAAATTATCCGGAGCGCTTGAGTTACTCAGCAACTCCACCAGATTTCGGTTCTTTAGTTATTCAACGTCGTCGTTGGGCTAATGGTGGATTAATCATTATGTCGAAACTATTTGCTACTATTCGCCAACGCCGTCAAGAAGGGAATCCAATTAAGTTAATGGAAATCTTGTTGCGAGTGAATTACATGGCATCTATTGCTTGGGCTAGTTTTGGCTTAATCTTCCTATTAGCCTATCCATTTGACGATCGTTTATTGAGTATTTTTATTGTTGGTGCAGCTGTCCCTTACTTTACTGCAATGGCGAGTGATTTAAAATACAATCGTTATAAACGAATGGACATCTTCCGAATTTATGGTCTCAATCTAATCTTGTTGGCTGTTAATTTGGCTGGAGTACTAAAGTCAATCCAACAGTTATTAACAAGTGAAAAAATTCCTTTTGCACGAACGCCTAAGGTTAATGACCGGACTGGCACGCCAACACTTTATATCTTAGCGCCAATCATCATTATTGCTTATTCTGCTTTTATTTGCTGGCGCTCTTTCATGCTTGGCAATTGGCCGAATGCTTTATTTTCCTTTTTTAACGCCTTTACTTGTGGGTGGGCTGCATTATCATTTATCGGACCTGTCAATATGCTTGTGGATTTGGTTCATAACTTTAAAGAATGGATATTCGTAGAAGTAAAACCTAAGCAAACTGAAAAAGCTGAACAAAATCAATCAGAAATCAATTGGCAATCGGTTTTATACTATGGTGATGATAAAGGGCGAACAGAAGTCCCATTAAGTATTTCACTTGGCAAAATGGAAAATACAGAGACAACTGAAGTTGAAGATAAACTTAATTTCAGCAATAAAAAAATAGGATGAAAAAAGATTATGCAAAATAAAAAGAAATTGTCTATGCCGCGTTTAATGTTGGTATGTTTAGTTGTGGTAGCTGTAGGAGTAAGTTATTTTTATCGAGATAATATAGTCGTAGTCAGTAAAATAGAAAAAACAAAAAAAACAGAAAAAACAGCAGTAGAATCGAGCCCTTGGTTTGCCGCTTATGTCGATGCTACACTGACACCGCAATATGAATTTGAAAAAGTCGATGGTAATGTTGTGCTTGGTTTCATAACAGCTGAGAATAAAAATAGTGCTGTTCCTAGTTGGGGAGGCGCCTATTCGTTGGATCAGGCATCTGAGGATTTAGATATGGACCGGAGAATTGCTCGCCTACGACAAAAAGGTGGGGAAGTCATTGTTTCATTTGGTGGCTTATCCAATTCGGAATTAGGAATTACAACAACAGATGTTGGAAAAATGAAAAATGCATATGCTAAAGTAGTAAAGCGTTATGATCTGAATACGATTGATGTGGATTTAGAGCAAGAAGGATTGACAAATAAGCATGCAGCTAAACTTCGTGGGGAAGCTTTGGCAAAATTGCAGCAAGAACGAAAGAAAGATAAAAAAGACTTAGCCATTTGGGTAACATTACCAGTAACCCCGCAAGGTTTGACTGAGGATGGTACGGATGCTGTAACAGCATTATTGAAAGCTGGAGTAGACTTAGCTGGCGTCAATATTATGACAATGAATTATGGGGAAAGTCGTAATTCAGCACTTTCTATGGCAGACAATTCGATTAATGCCTTGAAAAAAACTCATCGCCAACTAAGGATTATTTATCAAAAACAAGGGGTTAACTTGAGTGATAAAGCATTATGGAGAAAACTAGGCGCAACACCAATGATTGGCCAAAATGATATCCAAGGTGAAGTTTTTAGTTTAGAAGATGCTGCTAAGCTGAATAAATTTGCCGTAGATAATGGTTTAGGACGATTGTCTATGTGGTCAGCAAACCGTGACAGGAAGTCAAGTGAGAATAGTGTTGGAATTCAAAGTGTTTCTAACTTTTATAGTGGTGTTAGACAAAACAATCAAGAGTTTGCAACGACTTTGAAAGAGAATATGAATGGTAGTGTTTCTGGTGATGCAAAACGGACAACCAAGTCAGATGTAACGAACGTAGATTTGAATAAACCGGATGATCCGAAAACTTCCCCATATGAGATATGGAATGAATCGACAACCTATTTAAAAGGTACTCGTGTTGTCTGGAGACACAATGTATATAGAGCTAAATGGTGGACAAAAGGAGATGCTCCTGATGCACCTATCTTGGATGAAAATACAATTCCTTGGGAACTTGTTGGTCCGGTATTGCCTGGAGAAAAACCATTGCCAAAAGTTAGCTTGCCTAAAGGAACCTATCAGCAATGGGAAGAAGGACAAGTCTATAATGGTGGTGATCGGGTAATGTTTAATGGCATCCCGTATGAGGCAAAATGGTGGAACAAAGATGAAAATCCTGAAAAACCCCTTGCTAATGATGATGCAGCACCATGGAAACAGTTGACTCAAGATGAAATTAAGAAAGTGTTGCAGGAAATTAATAAATAATGATGGTTAGGCTTATGATTGATACGTGCCTAATTTTTGCCTATCTAAAATGAAAAACAATGAAACAATATGAAAGTCCATATACCAGAAATGCTAAACCGGTAGATGAACCCATTTAAAAACCTTTCATATTCAGGTATAAGATGGAAGGGTCTATTGGATAGTATATAAAAATCCTTTGCTTATCAAAGGTTTTAGGGGAATTCATACCTTGCCAAATCGGTGTCATGTCAAAGGTTTGTGCTAAGTTGAAATTACCTTTAGTGTAGGGGGCGAACTTTTTTAGTTCGTCTCTTCTTTTTTTTTTCGGTAATATCAAGATAAATGTCCGCGATGTTTTGATGGTTTTATGCTTCAAGCGATTTGATACATATTTAAAGAATTTAGTCTTTCATTGATACACGATATAAACCCCTTTGTTCCTATAGATGAAAGGGGACTTAATATAAATTTCGAGAGATGTGAGATAAAATCTAAGCAAAAGGGGGAGTTCAGTGGGATATAAATCTATACATATTAAAAAGCTAAATTACTTTGAGGTTGTAAAATACTACCAAAAATATTGAAGAAGTTAATCTTTATAGACTAATTCTTATAATTCTGTAAGAAATTATTTCAAATTGTATTTAGTGATTCACTATTATAAAAATTTTCAGTTAGCTTGAGCAATCATAGGGAAAAAGTAATATTTAGGATTTTTTTTACAAACATATTAAAAATATTAATTAAATTCATTTAATTTTAAATTTTAACAAACTAAAATGAATTTTAAATTCTATATTATATTGATATGATTTTCAGTTCGGTTTTTTGAAAAATATTCCATTTACTAAAGGCTAATCTTTAATTAATCATTATTTTAAGATAATTTTTTTCTCTGATAAAAATTACCTATGTTAATTTCGACATTATGTGTCGTATAATGAAATAATGAAAGATATGAACCAAAAATCATAGGTATATATACCTTCTGAAAACTTTGAATTTAATAGATTTCGTTACCAAAATCCTTATTTTAAAAAAAGGTGTACAAAATATGAATGTTTTCCTTAATTTGCTAGATTAATAGTGGTATAATATCCAACGTACTAAAAAAACAAACGAAATTTATTTTTTACAAATGAAAAGAAGTTTTAATATAAATACGTTCTTAATGGAGGATAAAAATGGAAGAAACAATTAATATAAAGGATTTATTAAATGTACTTAAAAAGCGAATGACTTTAATTGTTTTATGTGTTGCTATAGCAGCAATGGTTGCAGGAGTGGTTAGTTTTTTTGTCCTAACACCGATTTTTCAATCTTCAACACAGCTTTTAGTTAATCAGAAAAAATCGGCTGGTGATGTATATCAATATAATGAAGTTCAAACTAATGTACAGTTGATTAACACTTATAACGAAATTATTAAAAGTCCAGTTATTTTAGATAAAGTGATTAAGGAATTAGATTTAAATACAACGATGGATCAATTAAATGGTCAAATTACAGTTGAAGCTAAACAAAATTCTCAAGTTTTTACTGTATCAGTTCAAGATAAAAACCCAAAAATGGCACGTGATATTGCAAACACGATTGCTATAGTATTTCAAAAAGAAATTGGAAATATCATGAGTGTTGATAATGTAAGTATTTTAGCAAAAGCAGAATTAGCAGATCATCCTGCACCAATTAAGCCTAATCCAAAGCTTAACATAGCGATAGCTGTAGTAGTTGGATTAATGGTTGGAGTAGGACTTGCGTTCTTAATTGAATTTATTGACAACACAATTAAAACAGAAAAAGATATTGAAGATCTTTTAGGTATTTCTGTATTAGGTGTAATTACTGAAATGGACGCGCCAAAAAGAGCAAATAGTCTTCAAAGAGTTGGTTTGAAGGGAGAGGTAAAGAATGCTTAAAAGTAAGAAAAAACAATTTAGCGGTAAAAATCGTAATTTAATTACTCATACTGAACCAAAATCGCCAACATCAGAACAATTCCGAACAATTCGTACAAACATTCAATTTTCAGCAATCGATACTGAAATCTCTACAATACTGGTGACTTCTTCTAGTCCTGGTGAAGGGAAATCTACAACAATCTCTAATTTAGCTGTAACATTTGCAAATCAAGAAAAGAAAGTCTTATTAATCGACGCTGACTTACGTAAACCAACAACGCATTATACATTTCAGCTTGAGAACTACGAAGGACTGACTTCAGCGCTTACAAAAGGACTATCAGTGGGTATGGTTGCTCAAGAAACGAAGGTTAAAAATTTGTCTGTTGTTACATCTGGTCCGATTCCACCAAATCCATCTGAATTACTTTCATCAAAAGCAATGAAGCGATTTATCCAAGAATGTAAACAAGATTTTGATGTAGTGTTATTTGATATGCCACCTATCCTAGCGGTGACTGATGCTCAAATACTTGCAAAAGAGTGTGATGGTGTCGTGTTAGTTATACGTAGCGGACATGCAGAAAAAGAGAATGTTAAAAAATCGAAAGAATTATTAGATCGAGTAGGTGCTAAAATTTTAGGTGCCGTTTTAAATGGAGTACCTCAAGATAAAAACAATACCTACTATTATTATGGTGAAAGCAAATGATTGATATACATTGTCATATTTTACCTGGGGTAGATGACGGAGCAAAAACAATGGAAGATTCACTTTCGATGGCTCGATCTGCAGTAGATGAAGGTGTAAGAACAATCGTTGCTTCACCTCACCATCAAAATGGAAAATACATTAATGATAAAGAAGATATCGAACACTTGGTAATTGATTTACAAAATCAACTTAATGAAGCACAAATTCCACTTCAAATCCTAGCAGGTCAAGAAGTAAGAGCGTATGGTGACTTAATCGAAGACATTAAAAGGGATGAAATCCTTACGCTCGGCAATAAGTATGTTTTAGTCGAATTTCCGTCTAATCATGTTCCTCGTTACACAGAGAAATTATTTTATGACTTACAATTAGAAAAAAAAGTTCCAATTATTGTACACCCTGAACGAAATACTGATCTAATGAAAAATCCAGATGTTCTACTTAATTTAGTCGAAAAAGGTGCACTAACTCAATTAACAGCGTCTAGTTTAGTTGGAAAATTCGGGAAAAACATCCAACAGTTTTCTAGACAATTGATCGAAGCGAATCTTACACATTTCATTGCATCGGATGCGCATAATACAACATCAAGAGGGTTCTATTTACAAGATGCTTTCAATGAGATTGAAAAAAGATACGGTAGTCATAAAGTTTTTGAGTTTCGAGAGAATGCTGAAGCATTACTCGATGGCAGAGTGATTTATCCAGAATCACCGAAACCAGTAAAAAAGAAGTCAATTTTTAGCCTATTTCTTTAAAAAACGTTTAATGGTGATATCTCCTTACCACTATCAATGGAGGTACTCGGCTGTACTGTGGGAAGGCAAACGTTTGTCTTCCTTAGACGCGAGTCGTCAAGAGTACGGTGTGAGGATGGGTTAGATGCCCAGATTATACATATAGTACGATTCCATGTGTAATTCTATAAGGATTATAGATGGAATCGATCTATTTTGAAGTTAACATTAAAATTTGGTTAGAAACATTGGAGGGTATTATGAAAAAAGTAAGAAAAGCGATTATTCCAGCAGCTGGTTTAGGAACAAGGTTCTTACCAGCTACCAAGGCACTTCCGAAAGAAATGCTTCCAATAGTAGATAAACCTACTATTCAATATATTATTGAAGAAGCAATCGAATCAGGAATTGAAGATATTATCATTGTAACTGGAAAAGGCAAAAGAGCAATTGAAGATCATTTCGACAATGCTTTCGAATTGGAACAAAATTTATTAGAAAAGAAAAAGTACGATATTTTAAAAGAAGTTCAAGCTCCATCACAAGTTGATATTCATTACATTCGTCAAAAAGAGCCACTTGGTCTTGGGCATGCTGTATGGTGTGCGCGTAAATTTATTGGTAATGAACCATTTGCTGTTTTACTTGGTGACGATATTGTTCAAAACGAAGATGGTAAACCCTGCTTACGCCAACTAATGGATGAATATGAGAACACGCACTCTTCAGTAATTGGTGTACAACAAGTGTTAGATAATCAAACACATCGTTACGGTATTATTGATCCATCTATTAATGAAGGAAGAAGATATGGAGTAAGTGACTTTGTTGAAAAACCTGCACCTGGTACTGCACCATCTAATTTAGCAATTATGGGACGTTATATTTTAACACCAGAAATTTTTATGTTCTTAGACGAACAAAAGCGTGGGGCTGGAAATGAAATTCAATTAACGGATGCGATTCAAGCACTAAACAAGATTCAACGAGTATTTGCTTATGATTTTGAAGGTAGACGTTTTGATGTTGGAGAGAAGTTTGGATTTATTCAGACAACGATTGAAATGGCATTAAAAAATGGTGAGTTACGCAATGATTTATTAAAGTTAATGGATGAAATATTAAAAAGAGACCTTATAAAACAATAAAGAAATTTTGTAAAGAAAATGAAAAAATTATAAAAAACTTCTTTATGAGGTTTTATTATTTATTGAGGAGAGAGAGTTAATGCCAGATACACAACTTGTAAAAGTTAATTATAATTCAGTTGTTCCAAAAACTAGACTGAAAAAATTAAATAATTTTTATTTATTTGGAAAGCGAACTTTGGACATCTGTGGAGCCTTAGTTGGGGTATTATTCCTAGGACTTACGTTAATATTTATTTCATTCATTTATTTGTTCGGCGAAAATAAAGGTCCTATCTTTTTTAAACAAAAACGAGTGGGGAAAAACGGTAAAGTTTTTTATATTTACAAATATCGTTCAATGGTTGTTAATGCTGAAGAAAAGTTAAAAACTAATAAAAAATTATACTCTAAATATATAGCAAATAACTATAAATTGGAGCCAGAAGAAGATCCGCGTATTACTAAATTAGGAGCATTTTTGCGTAAAACAAGTATAGATGAGATTCCACAGTTTATTAATGTATTAAAAGGTGAGATGAGCCTTGTTGGCCCACGTCCAGTTGTCGAAGAGGAACTAAAAGAGTACGAATATAAACAACATGAACTTTTATCAGTAAAACCTGGTATTACTGGATATTGGGCAGCTAGTGGTCGAAGTGAAGTGATTTATCCAGAACGAGTTGACTTAGAACTATATTATGTATATAATCAGTCTTTTTTATTTGATATTAAGATTTTGATGTTAACTATTATTAATGTGGCATTAAGAAAAGGAGCTTATTAATTTACTAAATATTATTCTGTATTAGAAAAAAGTGGAAGAAATTAAAGATTTCGTTTGTATTCTAATAATAAAACTCGGGAAATTTAAGGATATTACTTTTACAAATTTGGCTACTTTAGAAAGTTAGTCTATCTAATCATGTTTCTAAGAATTTGTTTATCATCAATATTAGAGGATTAATTTTTTGGTTAAGGAGTGAAACAGATTGAAATTTATGTTACTAACTGATGGATATCCTAGTGACGAAGATCTATATAGAAATGCATTTGTCCACCAGAGGGTAAGAAGTTATTTGGAAAATGGTTATAAAACTGATATCTGGATTTTGAATCAAAGTATGGATAAAGTTCATATTTATGAATTTGAAGGGATAACTGTTTACAGTGGAAATGAAGAATTATTTTTAAAACATATAAAAGAAAATGATGTTGATCGACTACTAATACATTTTTTAATAAAATCGATAATTGAATTATTATATAAATTAGAAAAGGATATTCCAATTGTAATTTGGGTTCATCTATTTGAAGTAATTAGATGGTATCGTAGATGGTTTGAATTCACGAATTTTGAATTCCTTAGATACATTAATTGGAACAGAATTCAATTGAATTCTTATAAAAACTTTGTTCAAAAAATGAAAAAAAGAGCTGTTTCTTTTATTTTTGTTTCTGAATGGATAAAAAATGTCGCAGCAAGGGATATTGGTATTGATTTTTATAAAGCAGACGTAGTTCATAATGTAATAAATACTGATTTATTTACTTATATACCAAAATCTAGTGAACAAAGAAAGAAAATACTTCTAATTAGACCTTTTGTATCAAGAAAATATGCGAATGATATAGCAGTTAAATCAATTATTGAACTAAGTAAACATAAAGAATTTAATGATATGGAATTTTGTATTTATGGGAAAGGTAAGTATTATAAGAAGTTGACTAAAAAACTTGCAAACTTTCCTAATGTTATTTGCAATAATAAATTTCTAAAACAAAATGATATTTCAAATTTACACAAGGAATTTGGGATCTTTTTGTGTCCAACAAGGCAAGACTCCCAAGGAGTTTCAATGTGTGAAGCGATGGCGAGTGGTTTAGTCGTTGCTACATCAAATAATACTGCAATACCAGAATTTGTTGAGAACAATGTAAGTGGTCTGCTTTCAAATAATTATAAAGAATTAGCTGATTCTATTTTAGAAGTATATAGAAATCCTGATTTATTTCAAAAAATATCTAAACAAGCAAGCGAAGATATTAAAAAGAAATGTGGGAAAGAAGCTACAATTACGAGAGAGATAGAGGTTATTATTAGTACAAGTAAGGGAACAGCAAATGAACAATAATAAAAATTTAGTTGAAAAATTTTTCCAATATGCGATTGGAAGTGGGATAACCCTTTTATTGGGCTTTATTTCATCTCCATTGACTACACGATTAATTAACCCTGAAAATTTTGGTAAATTTTCTATGTTTACATTATTCGCAAATGTTAGTAATCTCATTATTTTACTAGGACTTGACAATTCATTTGTGCGATATTTTTATGAAGAAACTCCTGGAAACAGAAAAAAATTACTTTTTAATATCTTGAAAATTTCAATAGCAGCATGTTCTGTTTTTTCAATTTTAATTATAATATTTTCAAATTTTATTTCGATAAGGCTATTCGGGATTTTTAATTACCAAATACTAATATTAATGGTATTGAATAATTTATTTATGCTTTTAAACAGATATGCTTTGTTGGTAGTAAGAATGCAACAAAAGGGTAAATTATTTTCTTTATTACAAATTTACCAAAAACTATCTAATATTGTATTGATTGTAATTCTATTTATTCCCTTAAATAAAGGATTTTTGACTTTAATTAATGCAAGTGTTTTATCGAATATTTTCGTTACTATTATAGCTATTTGGAAAGAACGTGAATATTGGGATTTTAAGAATATAAAAAAAATTGAACTGAAAATAACTAATGATGAATTACTAAAATACGGGATACCTTTAGTATTTACTTTCTTGCTTACATGGTTATTTCAATCTACAGATAGATTATTTATTAATTATTATAAAGGATCGACAGAATTAGGAGTTTATTCTGCAGCTTTTTCGATAATCGCACTATTGAATGCATTGCAGACTGCATTTACTACTTTTTGGGTTCCTGTAGCTTATGAAAGATATAAAATTGATCCTAATGATAAAAAATTTTTCGAAGATGCAAGTCAAATCGTAATAGTCATAATGTTTTTAATAAGTATTGGTCTGATATTTATTAAAGATTTTGTAGTATATCTTTTAGGAACAGAGTATAGGCAAGCCAGTTTCATTATGCCTTTTCTAGTATTTATGCCTTTAATGTATACAATTTCAGAAACTACTGTCAACGGAATTAATTTTATGAAAAAAACTAATTATCATATATGGGTGGCTTTATCTTCAGCTATTATAAATGTTTTAGGAAATTTAATTTTAGTACCAATATACGGTGCAGTGGGTGCTGCAATTTCAACCGGTATAGCTTATATAGTTTTTTTCACAGTTAGAACCTTAATCTCAAAAAATCTATATAAGTTAAATTATCAGTTAACTAAAATGTACACAATGACTTTATTAACTTGTGTATTTGCATTATATGCGAGTTTTAATACTTTTAATTGGATATTTTTTATTTTAGGGTCGATAAATTTGATGACTTTGATAATTCTCTATAAAGAAATAATAAAAAATTCTATTATCAAACTTAAAAAAAATAGAATCGTTTAGTTTTATAAACGTATGGAAAGAAATTAATGAAGAAATTTATAGATAATATGGAAGTTTGTCACAATTCCCCAATTATGAATAAATTTAGAGTTTCAAGAAATAAAAAAATATATAAAATTTTATTATATACCAAGTAACTTAGGATCTAAGTCCTCAACACATTACACAAATATTTATTTGGGGTATTTGTTGTGTTTTATACAAAGTTCATATTTTAATGAAATCTCCAAATATAGTAGTACTGGTAAACTAATTAATCAATGAGGTCATTATGAGAAGGAAGTAATAATTGGACATGATGATTGAACTGGTGCACAAAATATAAGTGAGATATCTTAACATATGCGGTAGTAGATTAAGTACCAGCTAATATAAAAAATCATATTTGAATATATATGGTTAATTACTACCATTTACATTTAGATATTTTTAGTTGAAATAATGGTTAATTATTTTAAGGGATGGTAAAAATGTTTCTATTTATAACTTTACTTAGTATTTACTTTTTCTTTAAGTCAAAGACTAAAGAATTATTTACATTATTCTTGATATTAATTATTTCCATTCCTAATAAGGTAGAAATTAAGCAATTTTTATTTATTCAATTAGGACGGGTAGATACAAGTTTTATTCCTTTGTATCTTTTAATTATTCATAGATTACTTTATATAGTATTAACTAAAAAGAAAGTGGTTTTTAATAGAGAACTTTTAATCATTTTTTTCTTTTCTATTCTATTTATCGTAATTTTAGTAAAAGGAATACTAAATAATAATTCTGCCTCTTTTATATTAGGAGAAGGAATACTTTATTTTAATCTTCTAATAGTATTTATATCTATAATGGTGTTGAAAAATAAATTGATTATGGAAGAAATTATATTTATTTTCAATAAATCTGTAATAATTTACTCGATATTAGTAATAACTTTGCAACTTTTTGGTAAAAGCCTACTATCAGTGCTATATAATGGACAATTTGATGGCAGGGTTACGTTTAACAACACGACTGCAATAGTACTTACGGTTATTATGAGTATTTATTTGCTAAAAAATAAGATGGATATGCTTCTAAGTTTATCTAGTATCATACTAGGAACTTGTGCAATTTTTATAAGTCAGAGCAGATCTTTGATAGTTGTTTATCTATTTTTAATAGGTGTAATCTTGTTAGAACTAACATCATTGAAAGTATCTAAGAGGATGTTTTACAAAAGAATTTTAATTGTAATGTCTTCAATTTTTACTTTTATTATTATTGGGATAATGTTGTGGAATTCAAATTTCGAATTAATAAACAGGTTGAAATATCGCTTTTTTTCAGAAGGTAATTTAACTATAAATATGAGAGAAGTTACGAATCAACAAGTCCTAACGTTAATACAAAAAAAACCATTTGGATATGGATTAGGTAAAGGATTAGACTTATATCATCCACAAGGTTTTGTTGTTAGTACAGGGTGGTATGTTGATAATATTTTCTATACGTTTGGAGCCAAAGCAGGTATATTTGGTATTTTAATATTAGTAATACTAACTGTAATTGTATTTTTGAAAATATTTAATGCATTTAAAAAATCGAATGGAAATCATAAAAGCTTCTTATTTATGTTACTAGTTGTTTCACCTATTTATTATTATTATATAAGTTGGATAAATGCTCAGATTTTATATGCATATCCAGTGTTTGTCACAGTACTAATAGTTTATAAAATATTCATTAGTCCTACTAATAATAAGAATTTGAAAGGAAGTAGTACTTATTGAAATTTTTGTATATAGCATTAGTTAATTTAAAAACAAAAGAATACCTGGGGATAAAAAAAAAAATCGAAGGACAACTTGTTGGATTAAGAGAGAATGGTATTAGTATAGATTTATTATACCTAGATGGAAATAAAGTATATTTAGGTAATAAAATTGTAAGTGATGCTAGGAATTATATTGAAGTATATCAGAAATTAATTGCTTCTAACTTATTTTCAGATTATGACGGTTTTTATATTAGACATAATCCTCCTTTTTCACCTTTTAGTTTTAAATTTATAAAAAAATTAAAACGAATGAACAGAAATAAGCATGTTTTATTAGAAATACCAACTTTTCCATATTATTCAGAATTTAAAAATGAAAAAAGTTTAAAAATGAAAGCATATTTATTATTGGACCGTTTATATTTTTCTAAATTAATTAAAAAATATGTTGATAAAGTTATTACTTTTAATTATCCCGAAGGCAGAGTATTTAACATTGATACAATTAATTTGGTTAATGGGATTGATCCAACTCAAATTGATTTAGTTAAGAAAAAAGTTTTTAACGGTAAAGTAAATTTATTAAGCGTATCTACAATGCTTCATTGGCATGGTATTGATAGAATATTAATCGGCTTAAAGAATTATTATAGTAATAAAGAAACTTATATGAATGATATAAGATTGCATTTGGTTGGTGAAGGTAAAGAGAAAGAAAAATTTGTAAAATATATTAATGAAAATAAATTAGAAAAATATGTAGTTTTTCACGGGAGTAAAACTACTAATGATTTGCAAAAAATTTATAATGAATGTGATATTGCAATATCCAGTTTAGGTCTTCATAGGATTGAAAAAGGTGATCCACTAAAAACAAAAGAGTATCTTGCTGCTGGATTACCCGTTGTAATTGAGGATTATTACTCATACTATCCAAGAGATACCGATTTTATTATGTTAATTCCTCCAGATGAAACTCCATTAGATATATGTAAAGTTTTAGAATTTCTTGACAAAAAGAAAACAAATTCGTTAGTTATTAGAAAGTTTGCAATGAATGAATATACATGGAGCTCACAAATGAAGGAAGTATTAAAAAGATTGAATTAATTCACAATAAATTAATGAGTAATTATAAATAATACTTTATTAGATTATTTAATATAAGTGTTCAATTAACTTCTTCTTTAAGAAATTATTTATAAGCATGAAGGAGTAAATATGAAAAAAATAGCTGCGATTGTTATAACCTATAATCCTAATGGTGAATTATTTGAAAATATTAGAACTTATGCAAATCAAGTGGAACTAGTAATTATTGTAGATAACGGCTCCAACTTTGAAACGGATATTTATTTTAAAGAATTAAAAAAAATATTCTTGAATTTAATAGTAATTAAAAATAACAGTAATTTTGGGATTTCAAAAGCACTTAACATTGGTATTAAAAAAGCAATAGAGATGAAAATGGATTTTATTATTACCTTTGATCAAGATAGTAAGGCACCAATAAATATGTTAAAAAATATTCAAGACAAGTACTTAGAGTTATCAAAGTTTCGGAGAGTTGGAATTATTGGACCTACTGCTATTGAAGAAAAATATAAGGATTGCACCCAGCACATTATTGAAGATATTTCAAATGTTTCTTTTCTAATTACATCAGGTTCTTTTGTTGAAATAAATGTTTTTGAGGATATAGGTTTTTTTAATGAAGAATTTTTTATTTATCATGTTGATTCGGACTTTTGTTTTAGAGTACTTGAACAAAATTACGAAATAATAAAGTTAAATAATGTGTATTTGTACCACAATGACGGTAACAAAATTAAAATAAGGATTTTTGGGAAATCCTTATATGTAAATAACTATAGTAATGTTCGACATTATTATTCAGTTAGAAATTTATTATACCTAACTAGGTTTTATTACCGTAAATTTCCTAAGCAAATTTTAAAATTTTTCATTGGGGAAATTCTTGATACTTTTAAAATACTGCTATTTGAGAGTGAAAAGCTTACTAAAATATTTTTAAAAATAAGAGGAATACAAGCATATCTTAAAAATGAAAAAGGGATAATGAAAAGTTAATTTTTATTTATTAAATAATAAAGGATGTAAATTAAATGAAGTATATTAGTTTTTATCTTCCTCAATTCCACGAAATTCCAGAGAATAATAATTGGTGGGGAAAAGGATTTACTGAGTGGGTAAATACAAAAAAAGCCGAACCATTTTTTAAAAATCACAAACAACCGAAAACACCTTTAGATGAAAACTATTATGATTTAAGTGAAGTAGAAACTATGGAATGGCAAGTTGAGCTGGCTAAAAAATATGGAATATATGGTTTTTGTTTCTATCATTATTGGTTTAATGGGAAGAGACTATTAGAGAAACCAATAATAAACTTTTTAGAGAATAAACAAATTGATTTTCCTTTTTGCCTTTCTTGGGCAAATGAACCTTGGACGAGAAGTTGGGATGGAAAATTAAATGAAGTATTAATGCCTCAAGAATATGGTAATAAACAAGATTGGAAACAACATTTTGATTGTTTGTTTGATTATTTTATTGATGATAGGTATATAAGAATTGATAATAAACCTGTCTTTGTAATTTATAGGCCAAGCGGAATAGAACATTGTGAGGAAATGCTTGAATATTGGAATGAATTGGCATTAAGTAAAGGGTTTGAGGGCATTTACTTTGTTGAAACATTAACATCTTTTGATAATAAGTATGTAAATGGATTCAATGCAAGTATCGAATTTGAACCTATGTATACACTTAAACATCATATGGACGTCAAAACCAATGTAAAGAGAGTATATAATAAACTCGGAAAAAATATTTTCACTAAATTAGGTATGGGTAAGAAATTATTTTTAGATAAAGTAAATTATGATGATGTCTGGAATGCAATAATAAATCGTCCAATAATAAAAAGAAGAGAAAACCATTTCTTGGGCTCTTTTGTGAATTGGGATAATACAGCACGAAAAAAGGACAAAGGATTAGTACTGACTGGTTTTTCCACAGAAAAATTTAGAAAGTTTAATCACCTTCAAGTTGAACGAGCTAAGAGCATTGAAAGTGAATTCATTTTTATCAATGCTTGGAATGAATGGGCTGAAGGAACGTATCTAGAGCCAGATAATGAAAATGAATATGGCTACTTAGAAGCACTTAATAAAGTAATTGATAATAATTAGGTGGAATTTAGATGAGGATTTCTATTATTATTCCAATTTATAATGGTGAAAAATATTTAAAAAATTTAATAAAATCTTTACGAGCACAGAGTTCAGTGATGGAAGTTGAAATAATTGCTGCAGTTAGTAGATCAAAAGATAATAGTTTAAGTTTAGCGAAAGAATTATGTGACGTTGTTTTTGAAGTTAATAATTTTAACCATGGTAGAACAAGGCATGAAGCTGCATTATTATCGAAAGGTGAATATCTTGTATTTATTACTCAAGATATACTTCCGTTTGATGAAACGTGGTTAACTAATTTAATTGAACCATTAACTAAAAATAATACAATAGTTGCAACATATTCTCGACAAACTGCTTACCCAAATGCAACGAGTACGGAATCTTATATTAGAGAATTTAATTATCCAAAAAATGATCGACTTTGTAATGATTCGACGATTAAAAAATGGGGTAGAAAAAATATATTTTACTCTGATGCATCTTCTGCAACCAAAAGAGATGTTTTTTTTCAATTAGGTGGATATAACTTTGATGTCATAACAAATGAAGATGTTACTTATGCTTTAAACGTAATTGAAAGTGGGAAGTCGATTCTATATAACTCTAAAAGTGTCGTATACCACAGTCACAATTTCAGTTTAAAAGAGAATATTGCAAGATATAAATTAATAGGAAAATACGAAAAGTTATTTCAAGATAGATTATCCCAATATAGTTCTAGCGGTGAAGGTATTAAGCTTCTTAAATTCGTAGCAACAAAACTATTTAAAGAAATTAAGTTTAAAGAATTATTTATATTTTTATTTTTAGATATACCAAGCAGATTAATCGCATATAAGGTTGGATATAATCAAAAACTTGAACAGGAATAAGGAGAGCTTTTTTATGAAAGGAATAATTTTAGCAGGTGGGAGCGGTACTCGTTTATATCCACTTACTATGGTAACAAGTAAACAATTACTGCCAATTTATGACAAACCAATGATATATTATCCATTATCAACATTAATGCTAGCAGGGATTAGAGAAATATTAATAATCTCTACGCCAGAAGATACACCACGTTTTGAAGCTCTTTTAGGGGATGGATCACAATTTGGTCTTTCTTTACAATATAAAGTTCAACCGAGCCCGGATGGTTTAGCTCAAGCTTTTATTATAGGAGAAGATTTTATAGGTAATGAATCAATAGCCATGATACTAGGAGATAATATTTATTACGGCAGTGGCATGAGAAAAATTCTTCAAAATGCTGCAAATAAGGAAAGTGGTTCAACTGTATTTGGTTATCATGTAAATGATCCTGAGCGATTCGGTGTTGTAGAATTCGATGAGAATGGAAAAGTATTAAGCGTAGAAGAAAAACCAAGTGAACCAAAATCAAATTACGCCATTACTGGTTTATATTTTTATGATAATCGAGTTGTTGAAATTGCAAAAAATGTTAAGCCATCTAAGCGAGGAGAATTAGAAATTACCTCTATTAATGAAGCATACTTAAAAATGGGTGAATTGGAAGTTTCGTTACTTGGAAGAGGATTTACATGGTTAGATACTGGAACACATCAAAGTCTAGTAGGTGCTACAAACTTTGTACAAACTGTAGAAGAGCATCAAGGTATTAAAATTGCAGCCCTAGAAGAAATTGCTTATATCAATGGATGGATTAGTAAAGAGCAATTATGGGATGCTGGGGAAGCTTTAAGTAAAACAGGTTATGGACAATATTTAATGAAGGTTGCCAGCGGAAAAATTAAATATTAATGCAAATAAGCGAGGAACTATTTAATGAAGAAAACAACTACGCTAATAAAAGATTTATACATTATTGAGCCTACGGTTTTTGGTGATCACCGTGGCTGGTTTATGGAAACATATAGTGATTCTAAATTCAAAGAATTAGACATCGATTTAATCTTTGTACAGGATAATCAATCTTTTTCCGCTATAAAAGGAACATTACGCGGATTACATTATCAACTAAATCCTAAGGCTCAAACAAAATTAGTACGCTGTACAAGAGGTGCAATTTTTGATGTTGCAGTTGATATACGTAAAGATAGTCCAACATTTGGTCAATGGTTTGGAATCGAGTTATCTGCAGAAAATAAAAAACAATTACTTATTCCAAAAGGATTTGCACATGGTTTTATGACCATTACTGATGATGTTGAGGTACAGTATAAAGTGGATGAATTGTACGCTCCAGAATGTGACCGTGGTATTATTTGGAATGATCCATCTATTGGAATTGAATGGCCTATAGACATAAAACCTGTTTTATCAGAGAAGGATGAGATAGCGCCTTTATTGAAAGATGCTGAAATGAATTTTAAATATGAGGATTAAATAAAATGAAGATTTTAGTTACTGGTTATAACGGCCAATTAGGCTACGATGTAGTTAAAGTAGGTAATCTGGTTGGATTAAACATGTACGGAGTTGGAAGAGAAGAACTAGACATAACTAAAGAATTAGATGTGAATCATCTTATCAATGAATTAAAACCGGATGCAATCATACATTGTGCAGCATACACTGCTGTTGACAAAGCCGAGGATGATAAAGAAAATTGCTGGAATGTTAACGTAGAAGGTACTAAATATTTAGCTAGAGCTGCAAAAAAGCACAATTCAAAATTTATGTATATTAGTACTGATTATGTTTTTAACGGACAAGGTGAAACACCTTTTACAGAAAATGATTCTCCTAATCCAATTAATTATTATGGTTTAACTAAATATGAAGGCGAAAAAATTGTACGAGGTCTAATAAATAAATGGTTCGTCGTTAGAATCTCCTGGGTGTTTGGGATAAATGGAAATAATTTTATTCGTACAATGTTAAATCTATCCGAAACTCGAAATGAATTAAATGTAGTAGGAGATCAAATTGGCTCACCGACATATACTTATGATTTGGCAAAACTTTTAATAGAAATGATAATGAGCGAAAAATACGGAATCTATCATTCTACAAATGAGGGATATTGTTCTTGGGCGGAATTTGCTAAAGCTATTTTCAAGGAATCTGGTAGAGAGGTTAAAGTTAATTCAATCACAACTGCAGAATATCCTACAAAAGCTACCCGTCCAATAAACTCAAGATTGTCAAAAGAAAAACTTGTAGTGAACGGATTCTCACCACTTCCGGCTTGGCAGGAGGCTTTGAAAAAATATTTAGAAGAATTATCACAAGAGGTGTAAAAATATGATAAAGAAAAAAATTCTAGTAACAGGTGGGGCTGGATTTATTGGTGGAAACTTTGTTCAATACATAGTTTCGAAATATCCACAATATGATATCTATAATTTAGATTTATTAACGTATGCTGGTGATTTAACAAAACATAAAAGTATCGAAAACAGTGAAAATTACCACTTCATAAAAGCTGATATAGCTGATCGTGAAGCAATGATGACATTATTTGAAGAAGAGAAATTTGATTTTGTTGTCCACTTTGCAGCTGAAAGTCATGTGGATCGTTCAATTACTGATCCAGGTATATTTGTTAAAACAAACGTTTTAGGGACACAAGTGTTATTAGATGCTGCAAAAAGTATTAATGTGACAAAATTTGTCCATGTATCTACAGACGAAGTATATGGTGAATTAGACTTTGACCCAACCACATTCTTTACTGAACAAACGCCTTTACAACCGAATAGTCCATATTCTGCAAGTAAAGCATCATCTGACTTATTAGTGCGTGCATATAATGAAACTTACGGGTTACCAGTGAATATTACACGATGTTCAAATAACTATGGACCGTTCCATTTCCCAGAGAAGTTAATCCCATTAACCATTTCACGTGTACTAAATAACCAAAAGGTACCAGTTTATGGAACTGGAGAAAATATTAGAGATTGGTTACACGTAATTGATCATTGCGCTGCCATTGATTTAGTAATGCATGAAGGTGCTAATGGAGAAGTTTATAACGTAGGTGGCCATAATGAACGAACAAATTTAGAAGTTGTTAAAACGATTATTAAAGCATTAGGTAGATCTGAAGATTTAATTGAATATGTTCAAGATCGATTAGGTCATGATAAACGTTACGCGATTGATCCTAGCAAATTAGAGAAGTTAGGTTGGAAGCCAACGTACAATTTTGAAAAAGGTATTGTCCAAACAATTCAATGGTACTTAGATAACAAGGAATGGTGGGAAACTATTATTTCTGGTGATTACCAACAGTATTTTGAAGAGCATTATCAAATGTAAAAAATTAAGGTGTAACTTAAAAAGTTATACCTTAATTTTATTTAATATTATTTTTGAGCATAGGCCAAATTGCTTAGAAAACGAAATTTTCTTCAGAATCAATTATTGAAATAGCCATGAAGATGGCATCAACAAAGTCCAAATGTAAATGTGAAATAAGTGGACCTAACTATACTACTTATATTTGTATAAGGAGAAATAAGCATGACAATTAAAGTAATGACAATTTTTGGAACAAGACCTGAAGCAATTAAAATGGCGCCACTTGTGCTTGAATTAGCTAAATATCCAGATCAGATCGAATCAATTGTGACGGTTACCGCTCAGCATAGACAAATGCTAGATCAAGTGCTCGGAATTTTTGAGATCACGCCTGATTATGATTTAAATATAATGAAGGATCGCCAAACTTTAATCGAAGTAACAACTCGCGGTTTAGAAGGGCTAAATAAGATTATGCAAGAAGTAAAGCCAGATATTGTATTAGTTCATGGTGATACGACAACTACCTTTATTGCTAGTCTAGCAGCTTTTTATAATCAAATTTCAATCGGGCATGTTGAAGCAGGTTTACGTACTTGGGACAAGTATTCACCATATCCAGAAGAGATGAACCGTCAATTAACTGGTGTAATGACTGATTTACATTTTGCACCGACGACAAAAGCTGCACAAAATTTATTGGCTGAAAATAAAAAAGAAGAAACAATTTTTATTACTGGTAATACTGCAATTGATGCACTTAAAACAACAGTAAAAGAAGAGTATACTCATCCTGTTCTTGATCAGATTGGAAATGACCGATTAGTCTTAATGACTGCACATCGTCGTGAAAATTTAGGGGAACCAATGAGAAACATGTTTAAAGCGATTAAGCGATTGGTCGAGAAACATAGCGATATTCAAGTTGTGTATCCTGTACACATGAATCCTGTTGTTCGAGAAATTGCAAATGAAGTCTTAGGAAATGACACTCGAATTCAGTTAATCGAACCACTGGATGTAATTGATTTCCATAACTTTGCTGCAAGATCTCATTTGATTCTAACAGATTCTGGAGGTGTTCAAGAAGAGGCACCTTCATTAGGCGTACCAGTTCTTGTTTTGCGTGACACGACTGAACGTCCTGAAGGAATTGACGCTGGTACATTAAAGCTTGCAGGTACTGACGAAGAAGTGATTTTTTCATTAGCGGATGAGTTATTATCTAATGAAGAAGCTCATGCAAAAATGGCAAAAGCTTCTAATCCATATGGTGATGGTGAAGCTTCTAAAAGAATTACCGAAGCGATTGTTCAACATTTTAAAAAATAATCTGATGTTGTGAATAATGTGATTGTTGAACGGTAAGTATCTATAGTAAATTTCTTGAAAAAATTAATTAAAAATTAACTTTGTAATTTATTAATATTTAAAAAGGTGGAAACAAAATGAAAATCTGTACAATGGGATTAGGATATATCGGATTACCAACTTCTGCAATGTTTGCAAAATATGGAGCAGAAGTTATTGGGGTAGATATACATCCAACTGTAGTGGAAATGCTTAATAATGGAGAAATTCATATTGAAGAGCCCGGTCTTGGTGAAGTAGTCAAAGAAGTAGTAGAGAAAAGATTATTTCGGGCTTCTCTTACACCAGAAGAAGCGGATGCCTTCATCATAGCTGTTCCTACCCCTAACAATAATGATGAGTATAAGTCTTGTGATTTAACTTATGTATTAACAGCTACAAAGCAAGTTTTGCCATATGTAAAAAAAGGTAATGTTATAATTGTAGAATCAACCATTGCACCTCGAAGTATGGATGATTATGTAAAACCTCTTGTAGAAGTAGCGGGTTTCAAAGTGGGAGAAGATATCTTCCTTGTGCATTGTCCAGAGCGTGTTCTTCCAGGACAAATTATGCATGAACTAATTTACAACAATAGAATTGTTGGCGGTGTAACTCCAGCATGTACTGAAGCAGGTGCGGAAGTATATAGTTTATTTGTTAAAGGGGAAATTATTAAGACAAATTCGAAAACAGCGGAAATGTCTAAGTTGATGGAAAACACATTCCGTGATGTAAATATTGCACTGGCGAATGAGTTAACGAAAATTTGTAATTCACTCGAAATAAATACATTAGATGTAATAGAAATGGCAAATAAACATCCTCGTGTAAACTTGCACCAACCCGGTCCTGGAGTTGGTGGACACTGCTTAGCAGTTGATCCTTATTTTATCGTAGCAAAAGCGCCAGAATTAGCAAAAATAATTCAATTATCACGTGATACAAATGTATCTATGCCTAAATATGTTGTAGACAATGTAAAAACAATACTAAACGGTATTGAAAACCCAAAAATTGCAGCATTCGGAGTTACCTATAAAGGTAACGTAGATGATATGCGTGAAAGTCCGGCTATGGATATTATTGATCTTCTTCGTAATGAAGGATTAACAGTGGCCGTTCATGACCCACATGTTGAATCTGATATCCTTCAGTTATTATCAGCAGAGGAAGCAGCCTCCGATGCACATATGATTTTAGTATTAACAGATCATAACGAATTCAAAGAAATGGACTATGACAAGCTGGCAGAACTTATGATTAAGCCTGTTGTATTTGATACACGTAATTGTGTAAAAGTAAAAGAAAACGGCAAGATACAAATTCTAAATTTTGGAAATCTTTATCAAGCGATACGTTCTACTAAAGAAACTATCTTAAAATAAAATAGTTTACTATGTATAAAAAGTAGGATGTTTTCAATTATTTGAAAATCTATATTATTCCAATAAAAATATTGATTAAACTATAAAAGAGTCATAGAAAAATTTGAAATAAAAGATCAATTTTAAGTTGAAATGAACAACAAAAAATCAAGCACACGGAAATTTGTAAAGATGACCATGTGTTTGATTTTTTGTAGATATTTTTATTCAACAAACTTAATTCGTCTTTCTAAGGTGATATACTTCTACAAGATTCTTTAGTGTTATTTAATAAAAACTTTATGGGAAACAATTTATTTTTTAAAAGTTGTTAATGTGGTTTAATAACTAATATATTGACACTTCCTATTATTGCATTATCATAGTGATTGTAAATATTTATTGAAGTTAGTAAAGGAGAATAGAATGCTACGAAAATTAAATTTATTTGTTGTTATTTTAGCAATTTCGGTTCTAATTTATGGATCTTATCATTATAAAGGCAGAGTAAATAGGATTTCTGCTAAAACTACAGAAACTACTGATAATATTAAAGAGGTAGAACAAAAGATTAAGACAAGTCAATATCAGTTATTATCTAAAAATCTACCCAAAAAAATTGTTACGTTACTAAAAGAAAAAAAACACGTGAATCTGTTAATTGTCCAAGAAGATAAACAGCATAATAACGATTATTCATCATTATTAAAGGAGCGATTAAATGACAATTACGGTGATGGTATCTGGTCTGTATCTGTACTTTCATATGAAGATCAAACTTCAAAAGATTTAATCGAAGGAGATTTTGCAAAACAAGTCAATGGAAAGAAAGCAGACATGATTCTTTTTGAAGTACCGTTAATGAATGATAATGGTGTCGTTCGAAGTGAGGATTCAATTGCAAATTTACAAAAAGTAATTGATAAGATCGGAAAGACCTCTGTTGTAGTAGTGCAACCAAATGAACCAATCTATCAATCTGAATTCTACCCAAAAGAAGTTGCCGCATTTAAGAAAGCGATCGAAAAAAGGGATATAACTTATTTGGATAATTGGAATGCTTGGCCTGATTATAAGACACAAGCATTTACTGAATACGTTGGTGAAAATAAAAATTTAAACGAAAAAGGTCAAGAATTATGGGGTAATTACTTATCTCAATATTTTATCGCAAATTAAAAAACTCAATGTACAAATTTGTACAAATATGCACCTCAGTTGTTGTACACAACTAATAATTTGGAGGTGCTATTTTTTTGATTAAAATTATTTAAATGGTAAAAGTAATAAAAAGTATTTGTGGAACAGTGTAATTAGTAGTACGAATATATATATTACGTTTTTTTAAGTAAACTAGTTTTATATGTTTAAACTAAATCCGACTATTTAATTTAAAGGAGAATTTTTGTGTCTAGAAAAGAAAAAATAGCAAAAAAGAAAATGTCCACAACAAAAAAGATATTACTAAGTGTCCTGATAGCATTAGTTGTTATTGCTGCTGGGATAGGTGCCTATGCGTATTCAATTTATAATAATGTAAATAAAGCAACAGAGGCAATGCATAAAGATATAAAGAAAACAGACAAGCGAGAAGAAGCAGTAAATGTAGGAAAGAAAGAGCCTTTTTCAATTTTACTTTTAGGTGTTGACCATCGCCCTGGTGATCGAGGTCGTTCAGATTCGATGATAGTATTAACCGTTAATCCAAAAGACAATACAACGAAAATGGTTAGTATTCCTCGTGATACAAGAACTGAGATTGTTGGAAAAGGTAAGCAAGACAAGATTAACCATGCTTATGCATTTGGTGGAATTCAAATGTCAATTGATACAGTTGAAAACTTCTTAAATATCCCGATCGATTATTATCTTGAAGTAAACATGGAAGGCTTTAAAGATATTGTTGAGGCTGTAGGTGGAGTCGATGTAAATAATGATTTAGACTTTACTTACGAAGGTGTCCACTTTAAAAAAGGTCCACTTCATTTGAATGGTACTGATGCGTTAAAGTATTCACGTATGCGTAAGTTAGATCCTCGTGGTGACTTTGGACGTGAAATGAGACAAAGACAAATAATGGAAGAAGTTATTAAGGAAGGTGCAACATTCTCTTCTTTAACTAATTATCAATCAATTTTACAAGCGATTCAAAAAAATGTTGTGACCAATATAACTTTAGAAGATATGATTTCTATTCAGAAAGACTATCGTACTGCTGCAAAAAATATTAAAGAATCACAAGTTACCGGTGAAGGAAAGAAAATTGATGGAATCTATTATTTATTAGTACCGAAAGAAGAACAAGATTCTATATCTAAAGATTTACGTCAGCATTTAGAATTACCTTTGGAAACAAAATAAAATTTTTAAAAAATTAAATAATGATTCAAAAATATCAAATCAATTGTCAGTATAGAAATAAATTGGCAATTGATTGTTTTTTTATAAAAATAAGAGGAAAATACATATGAATTATAAAAGTCAATTCAAAAAATGGTACGAACATCCGACAATGGATGATGAATTAAAAACTCAATTAGAGCAAATGAAATCAAATGAAAAATTAATAGAAGACAGCTTCTACAAAAATCTAGAATTCGGAACAGGTGGAATGAGAGGGGAACTCGGTGCTGGAACAAATCGTTTGAACATATACACTGTACGAAAAGCATCTGAAGGACTTGCACGTTTCATCGAGCAACAAGGAGAAGAATCAAAAGGTCAAGGAGTTGTAATTGCTTACGATTCTAGACATAAGTCGCCTGAGTTTGCAATGGAAGCAGCGACAACACTAGGAGCACATGGAATTAAGACATATGTATTCGAAAGCTTACGACCAACACCTGTTTTATCATTTGCTGTTCGTCATTTGGGCGCATTTAGTGGGATCGTACTAACGGCAAGTCATAACCCACCTGAGTATAACGGTTACAAAGTATATGGTCCTGATGGTGGGCAACTACCCCCTAAAGAAGCAGATACATTAACTAATTTTGTAGATCAAGTAGAAGATGAATTAACAATTAAAGTAGCTTCGAAAGATGAGTTACTGACTAGTGGTTTACTAGAAATGATTGGCGAAAAAGTAGACTCTGCTTATTTAGAAGAGCTAAAAACGGTAGTTGTGAATGCTGATATTGTTAATAGGCATGCGAAGAATTTAAAGATTGTCTTTTCACCATTACATGGAACATCCAATATTCCTGTCCGTAATGGATTAAGAATGTTAGGTTATACAAATGTAACTGTAGTCAAAGAACAGGAGCTTCCAGATCCAAATTTTACGACTGTAAAGTCACCAAATCCGGAAGAACAAGCTGCATTCGAGTTAAGTATTCAGTATGGTGAGAGAGAAAATGCAGACGTATTAATTACAACTGATCCTGATGCGGACCGTTTAGGTGTTGCTGTTCGTAATCCTGAAGGTGAGTTTACGATTTTAACAGGTAACCAAACTGGTGCATTAATGCTTGAGTATTTATTATCACAAAAGAAAACACTTGGTACTTTACCTGGGGATGGTGTAGTTTTAAAAACAATCGTTACATCTGAAATTGGACGAGTGATTGCACAAAGTTATGGTGTTGATACAATTGATACACTTACCGGATTTAAGTTTATTGGTGAGAAAATTAAAGAGTATGAACAGACAGGTG
Source organism: Gottfriedia acidiceleris (assembly GCF_050457485.1). Classification (GTDB taxonomy): domain Bacteria; phylum Bacillota; class Bacilli; order Bacillales; family Bacillaceae_G; genus Gottfriedia; species Gottfriedia acidiceleris_D. Next base: position 271,461 of record NZ_JBCMJM010000003.1, on the reverse strand, counting down.
AATATAAGTTCCAATTTGGCTATGAGGAAAGTTATGGCTATTTAATTCGTGATTTTGTGCGCGATAAAGATGCTGTTCAATCTGTTCTTTTAGCATGTGAAGTAGCAGCTTATTATAAATCCCAAGGTAAAACATTGTATGATGGATTACTAGAAATCTTTGAAAAATATGGTTACTTTAAAGAAGATTTAGTTTCAATGACGTTAAAAGGAAAAGATGGCGCGGAACAAATCCAACAAATGATGAATGAGTTTCGTACGAACCCTCCAAAAGAATTTGCTAGTCTTGCCGTTGCAGTCATTGAAGACTATAAGGAAAGTACCAAAACAATACTTAAAGATAGCACATCAAATGAGATTGATTTACCAAAATCAAATGTTTTAAAATACATTTTATCAGATGAATCATGGTGTGCACTACGACCATCAGGTACTGAGCCGAAGATTAAATTCTATTTCGGTGTAAAAGGAAAATCATTGGCAAATAGTAATGAAAAATTAGATGCAATTAAAAAAGATGTATTAAGTCGTTTTGATAAGTAAGAAAATCTAGTAAAAAAAAATCTAAAACTAGAAAACTTTGATTTGTTTCATGCAGATTGTTTAATGCTTATTTTGTATTTCTAAATAAACACTGTTAAATTTTTAACAGTGTTTATTTTTAAGAAACTACCCACATTTACTTCAATAATAACCCTCCAGCTTATTCCCTACTTAATCAATTAAAAATATCTTCCAATCAGAATTACCCAACCATTCTCCTTTCTAAGAATTTAACCTACACATCCCCATCATCATAATAATATATATATTCCTAAGATCATGAGTAAAATTTAGGAGGTCTTAACAATAAAAGGCATTATACTTGCAGGCGGTAGCGGTACTCGACTTTATCCATTAACAATGGTGACTAGTAAGCAGCTATTACCTGTGTATGATAGACCAATGATTTACTATCCACTATCTACTTTAATGCTATCTGGTATTAAAGAGATTTTAATTATATCGACTCCAGAGGATTTACCACGCTTTGAAGCATTGTTAGGTGATGGTTCTCAGTTTGGTATTTCTTTGAAGTATAAAGTACAGCCTTGTCCTGAGGGATTGGCTCAAGCATTTATTATTGGTGAAGAGTTTATCGGAAACGATTCTGTTGCGATGATACTAGGCGACAATATTTATTATGGCAGTGGTTTGCGTAGTATTTTTAAGAAAGCAGCGGCAAAAGAAAGCGGAGCAACAGTGTTCGGTTATCATGTTCAGGATCCTGAGCGATTTGGAGTTGTAGAATTTGATGCGACTGGAAAAGTCTTGAGTATTGAAGAAAAGCCTGTAGCGCCAAAATCAAATTATGCCGTTACTGGATTGTATTTTTATGATAATCGTGTCGTTGAAATTGCTAAAAACGTAAAGCCATCAAGTCGTGGGGAATTAGAGATTACTTCTATAAATGAAGCTTATTTAAGTTTGGGTGAATTAGAAGTGGAGCTATTGGGTCGTGGCTATACATGGTTGGATACAGGAACACATGAAAGCTTAGTTTCTGCAACTAATTTTGTAAAAACAATTGAAGAGCATCAAGGAATAAAAATATCTGCTCCAGAAGAGGTCGCTTATATTAATGGGTGGATCGATAAAGAACAATTATTACGTTTAAGCGAATCGCTTAGTAAAACAAGTTATGGTAACTATTTACGAAAAGTTGCAAATGGCGAGATTAAATATTAGCTTAAGGGGTCATTATTAATGAAAATTACAGAAACTTTTATAAAAGGAATTGTAGTTATTGAACCGACTGTTTTTGGTGATCACCGTGGTTGGTTTATGGAAACATATAATGATTCTAAAATGAAGGATTTTGGAATGGATTTAAATTTTGTTCAAGATAATCAATCATTTTCTGCATTGAAGGGAACATTGCGTGGATTACACTATCAATTGCCTCCAAAAGCGCAATCAAAATTAGTTCGTTGTACAAGGGGTTCTATTTTTGATGTGGCTGTCGATATTCGAAAAGGAAGTCCAACATACGGGAAGTGGTTCGGTATCGAGTTAAGTGCCGAAAATAAAAAACAATTATTTATTCCAAAAGGGTTTGCTCACGGTTTTATGACTTTAACAGATGATGTGGAAGTCCAATATAAAGTTGATGAGCTATATTCACCTGAATGTGATCGAGGCATTGCTTGGAATGAGCCGGTTATTCAAGTGCAATGGCCAATCAATATTTCTCCATTATTATCTGCAAAGGATAAATTCGCACCATTATTAACGGATGCTGAAAATAATTTTTTCTATAAGGAGTAATAGATATGAAGGTTTTAGTAACTGGTTACGGTGGGCAACTAGGTTATGATGTCGTTCAGGAATGCGAGCTGCATGGTATATATGTTAAAGGCTGCGGTCGACAAAAGCTTGACATTACTAATAGGGAATCTGTATTTTCTTTAGTAGATTCATATAAACCGGATGCAATTATCCACTGCGCTGCTTATACAGCGGTAGACAAAGCTGAAGATGATAAAGAGAATTGCTGGAATGTGAATGTTGAAGGAACGAGATATTTAGTTGAAGCAGCGAAAAAGCATCATTCAAAGTTCATTTATATTAGTTCGGACTATGTATTTAACGGGAAAGGTGAAAGTCCTTTTAATGAAGATGACCATCCGGACCCAATCGGTTATTATGGATTAACAAAGTATGAAGGTGAAAAAGTTGTTCAATCACTCATCGAAAACTATTTTATCATTCGTATATCGTGGGTATTTGGTGTTAATGGGAATAACTTTATTAAAACAATGTTAAGATTATCAGAAACTAGAGATGAATTAAATATAGTCGGAGATCAAATCGGTTCACCAACCTATACAGTTGATTTAGCTAGATTAATAGTAGAATTAATTAATTCTGATAAATATGGAATATATCACGCAACAAATGAAGGCTTTACTAGTTGGGCTGATTTTGCAAAAGAAATATTCAAACAAACCCACAGTAAAACTATAGTAAAATCAATTGCATCCGAAGAGTATCCTACTCGTGCAGCTAGACCGAAAAATTCGAGATTATCAACACAAAAGCTAGTAGAAAATGGCTTTCAATCTTTACCTTCATGGCAAGATGCACTAGCTAGATATTTAGTTCTATTAAATAAAAGAGATGAGGTACAGTAATAACATGAAAGTAGCTGTTACAGGTGGTGCCGGATTTATCGGTGGAAACTTTGTTCAATACATGATCAATAAATACCCGTCCTATTCAATATACAATCTGGATGCTTTAACTTATGCAGGTGACTTAACAAAACATAAAAACATCGAACAAAATGAAAAATATCATTTTATTAAAATTGATATTTCAAATCGTGAAGATATCATGACATTATTTAAAAAAGAAAAGTTCGATTATGTCATCCACTTCGCAGCGGAAAGTCATGTTGATCGCTCAATAACAGACCCGGGTATATTCGTGACAACAAATGTATTAGGAACTCAAGTTTTACTAGATGCTTCAAAGGCGATAAACGTTAAGAAATTTGTACATGTATCTACAGATGAAGTGTACGGTGATCTAGATTTTGACCCGACAACCTTTTTTACAGAAGATACACCTTTACAACCGAATAGCCCGTACTCTGCAAGTAAAGCATCATCTGACTTATTAGTTCGTGCATATCACGAAACGTATGGATTTCCTATGAATATTACACGTTGTTCAAATAATTACGGACCATATCACTTTCCAGAGAAACTAATTCCATTAACAATTTCTCGAGTTTTAAATGAACAAAAAGTTCCTGTTTATGGTACTGGTGAAAATATTAGAGACTGGTTACATGTTCTTGACCATTGCTCAGCAATTGATCTAGTATTGCATAAAGGAGAAAATGGAGAAGTTTACAATGTAGGTGGGCATAACGAACGTTCAAATTTAGAAGTCGTAAAACAAATCATTTCTACTCTTGGAAAATCTGAAGACTTAATCCAATTTGTACAAGATCGCTTAGGTCATGACAAAAGATATGCGATTGATCCAACTAAACTAGAAAGACTAGGCTGGAAACCAACTTATAATTTTAATACAGGGATTGTTCAAACGGTTCAATGGTACGTAGATAATAAGGAATGGTGGGAAACGATTATTTCTGGTGAATATAAACATTATTTTGAAAAACAGTATGGGAAATAACCAATAAAGGATCACATGAATCAAGTCGAATAATATAAAATTATTTAAAATAACCGCCATTGCAAACTTTGCAGTGGCGGTTATTTTTTTTACATATTTTTAACATTTTTTAACAAGGATACTCATTAAGATTCACAAAAAATCGTTAATCTTTAATTAATAATATTTTCTTTTTTTTATAAACACGTCTTTATTGAATAGAGTGTTTATCCTGATCTGGAGGTTTGAAATGAAGAATAGTGAATTATTGAATAGTAGTCATGTAGATTCAACAACTGTAAATTTTAAACCAAATTTAATAGAGGTTTCGAATGAGGATTTCGATGCGAATTTTGAACGACAAAATGAATTATTAATGAAACAAAACCAGTTCCTATCTGATAAGGTAATGGAATTGGAAAAAAGAATGGAAGAGCAATTATTTCGTCAGTTGGATTTAATCGTAGAGCATGAGGAGTTTATGATGGGACTCGATGATTATGTTCTTGTAAACGAAGTAAAGCAATCATTTGGTTCGTATGAATATGAAAAATTGCAGGAGGAATATCAAAAGCTGCAATTAAATTATGAAACGTTTAGGAACTCAAAGTTTGGAAAGTTGGCAAGGAAGTATTGGAAGTTGTTGAAGTATTTAAAAAGAAAATGAGGGGACATTCATGCTAAAAGAATCAATAGAAAAACAAATTACTCGATTACGTAATGAAAAGTATGATACAAAAATGATGCTGCAAAAATTAATGAATGTGGATGAACCCTTCTATTTTAGAAACCATGAGTTACTTTCTTTTTCAGCGGATGATTTTGCAGTTAGTAAGGGCGTTCAAAAATTTCAGAAGGAAAAGGAAGTTCTACTTAATAACAAACTAGTAAGGCAGACTGCCGTAATTGATTATATAGATGAAACAAAATTAAAGGATTTACTTTTTAATGAAGGTAGAAGTAAATTATTTACTAGATTTGGGATCACAGGCTTTGTCAGCGGTAAATGTGAGGTTGTTTGTGAGTTACGACTAATAGATTACGAGAACAATTCAAGTACATTAAGCTTTCATATAGACGAGGTAATTGATCTATCTGAATTTAGTCAAAAAGGGATTCAAACGGTTTCTTTTTCGATTTACATGACAGGTGCTGCCACGCTTCATCTATTCCATGCTAAATTAATGGGTTCATATAAAAAGAATGAAAGCGAAAATATTCACCTAATTAAACAGAAGAAAGAAATTAAGGACTTTCGAGTTGGGTTTATTGCCGATGAATTTACGACACGATGCTTCGATTATGAATTTCAACTAGTAAAAATTACGCCTGAGAATTGGTTGACTGAATTTAAAAAGCACCGAATTGATTTATTCTTTTGTGAGTCTGCGTGGCTTGGAAACGATGGAGCTTGGAAGGATAAAATCGGTACAAAAAATCACAGAAATCATACGAAACTATTAAAACTAGTTTATTGGTGTAAAGAACACAATATCCCGACTGTTTTTTGGAATAAAGAAGATCCGTTTCATTACCAAGCTTTTATTGATACAGCTAAGCACTTTGATTATGTATTCACGACTGATTTTGAATCAGTTCAGAACTATTTAGATGAAGGCTGTGAAAATGTTTATTGCTTACCTTTTGCAGCTCAACCAAAAATTCACAATCCAATTGAATATATTCCACGTAAAGAGAAAGTAGTTTTCGCTGGAGCATATTACGGTAAAAAGTTTCCAGAGCGTACGAGTGCGATGGAGAAGCTAGTAAACTCTTCGAAGGAATATGGACTAGATATTTATGACCGAAACTATCATAATCCATCAAGTCCTAATCAATTTCCAGATGAGTATAAACCATTTATTGTTGGAAACTTAAAACAAAATGAAATCGATATTGCCTATAAAGGATATAAAGTAGCACTAAACGTAAATAGTATTACGAAATCTCCGACAATGTTTGCCCGGAGAGTATTTGAGTTACTGGCAAGTAATACCCCAATCATTAGTTCTCATTCAGAGGGGATGCATAGAATGTTTGGAGACATTGTAACAGCTACAGATGATGAAAAACTGATGAAGCAACGACTTTCAAACTATTATGCAGATGAGACCTTCTATAAGAAAAATCGTTTACTCACATTGCGAAAAGTATTAGAAGAACACACTTATACGAATCGAGTGGAAGATTTATTAAATATTATCAATCTGCCATATGAGAAATATGCAGAAAATGCTACGTTAGTAGGGATTGTTAGAAGTAAAGCTGATTATGAAAAGTTAATCGCGATTTACAATAGACAAGGAATTAAACAAAAAAAGCTAGTAATCTTACTCGATTTATTTGATGGCTATTTAGACATTTTTAATCAAAACAATCACGGGGATATAAAAACTTACCTTATTGATTACTGTCATCATTATTTTAGTTTGAATGATCTTGTTGATTCGAATTATATTGCTCCAATTAACCTAAATCATTATTATGGAGAGAATTATTTAAGAGACATGATGTTAGCTACTAAGTATACGAATGATACGATTATTGCGAAAGGCAATGGAAATAGCTATAACTACGTAAATGATTGCCATATTGATGAAGCATTGATTTGTAAAAAGGCGACAAGATTTATTCGTCCAAGTGAATTTATCAGTCTTTTAGATAACAAATCAACAATTGGCCATTTCTCAAAAGCTGGCATTCAATTTTTTGAAATTGATGAGTTTAATTTTTATCGAGATGCCTATGAACAAGCCATTAGCAGAGACAAAATTGAGAGTATTTTAGTATAAGGAGCTGTTTTTATGAAACTGGCGATTATAGGGCATGATTTAAAATTTATTAACGAAGCTATTAAGAGGTTTGAAGCTAGAAGTGACATTGAAATAAAAATAGATTTATGGGAAGGCCATACAATTCATCAAGTTAGCAAAAGCTTAGAGATCGTTAATTGGGCGGATGTTCTTTTTTGCGAGTGGGGACTTGGAAATGTGATTTGGTATCAAGAGCATAAAAAAGATCATCAAGTATTAATCGTTAGAATGCATCGTTTTGAAATGAATACACCTTTTCCAGAACAATTTGATTTTACGAAGATCGATAAGATTATTGCAATTTCTTCCTATATATTTGAAGAATTCCATCGTGTTGCAAGGATTCCCAGAGAAAAGATGATTGTCATTCAAAATGGTGTTGATGTAGATCGATTCCATTTACCTAAGCAATATGATGCAGATTTTCGAATTGGATTACTTGGTTATGTACCGAAGTTAAAACGGTTAGATCGAGCGCTTGAGATATTTGAAAAGTTATACGCAAAAGATAGCCGATATACTCTTTCGATAAAAGGAAAACATCCGAAAGAGTTTCCGTGGGTTTGGAATAATCAACAAGAGCAGGATTATTATACAAGTTTATTTCGAAAAATTGATAAATCCCACTATCGTAATCAAGTTCAGTTTGAAGAGTGGGGAGATTCAGCGGAATGGCTCGAGTCGATTGGTTTTGTCTTATCAGTTAGCGATTATGAAAGTTTTCACTTAGCACCCGTTGAAGGGATGGCTTCTTGCGCTGTGCCGATTGTTTTAAATCGTGAAGGAGCTCGAACGATATTCCCTGATGAGTATATTTTCGAATCACTCGATGAAGCAGCGCAATACATTGCGGATAGTAGAAAAGGATCTAGGAAAGAACTAGTTGAATTTGTGAAGGAAAATTACTGTATGGATAAAATGTGTTCAGAGATTTTGAGTCTAATTGATGAGTTACAAGTAAAATTAGTTCATTAAGTATTTCGGAGGGCACAGTGAATTCTTGAGTAGAAGGAACTGTGCTTTTTTCTTCTATTAATATTTACATCGAGTATGAATGATTTCAAAATGTGGGAAACTAAGTGTATAGAATCGAATAATTACTAGTTAAAGAACTTATTAGGAATTAAGACGATTAATTTTTACAATTAGTCATGTATATAGAGGAATAAACATTATTTTTCATGGTAAAAAATGTCTTTATTTCCTCAGTTAAGATACAATAGATAGATACATATTTCAATAAGCCGATTTGTTTTGAAAGGGGAAAGAATTTTGACTGTTAAAGTAATGACAATTTTTGGAACAAGACCAGAAGCGATTAAGATGGCGCCACTAGTGCTTGAGCTAGCTAAACATCCTGATCAAATAGAATCCATTGTGACGGTTACAGCTCAGCATCGTCAAATGTTGGATCAAGTTCTCGAAATTTTTGAAATCACACCTGATTATGATTTAAATATAATGAAGGATCGCCAAACTTTAATTGATGTAACAACTCGAGGTTTGGAAGGTTTAAATAAGATTATGCAAGAAGTAAAACCGGACATTGTATTAGTTCATGGTGATACGACAACTACTTTTATTGCTAGTCTTGCAGCTTTTTATAATCAAATTGCAATTGGGCATGTTGAAGCTGGTTTACGTACTTGGGACAAGTATTCACCATACCCAGAAGAAATGAACCGTCAATTAACTGGTGTCATGACGGATTTACATTTTTCTCCTACGACAAAATCAGCACAAAATTTATTAGCTGAAAATAAAAAGGAAGAAACAATTTTTATTACTGGTAATACTGCGATCGATGCACTTAAAACAACAGTAAAAGAAGAGTATGCTCATCCTGTTCTTGATCAAATTGGTAATGACAGATTAGTCTTAATGACTGCTCATCGTCGTGAAAATTTAGGAGAACCAATGAGAAATATGTTTAAAGCGATTAAGCGCTTAGTCGAAAAACATAACGATATTCAAGTTGTGTATCCTGTACACATGAATCCTGTTGTTCGTGAAATTGCAAATGAAGTTTTAGGAAATGACAATCGAATCCATTTAATTGAACCACTAGATGTCATTGATTTCCACAACTTTGCGGCAAGATCGCATTTAATCCTAACTGATTCTGGTGGTGTACAAGAAGAGGCACCTTCATTAGGCGTACCAGTTCTTGTTTTACGTGATACGACAGAACGCCCCGAGGGAATTGATGCTGGTACTTTAAAGCTTGCTGGAACTAACGAAGAAGTTATTTTCTCGTTAGCCGATGAACTGTTGTCAGATGATGAGGCACATGCAAAAATGTCTAAGGCATCTAATCCGTATGGAGATGGCGAAGCTTCTAGAAGAATTGTTGAAGTGATTATTCAACATTTTAATCATAAAATTAAGTAATCCAAAAATAAGGAAAGACTATCTTTGTAAATTATTCATAGGTAGTCTTTTTGGATTTAACTTTTAGAAATTTAAAATAAAACCCTTTTAATAAGGTATCTATCCTAAATGGTAATAGATACTATTAAAAGGGATTTTTTGTTTATTTATATAAGTTTTTAACTTATTAACTTAAAACTAGTATTAATCATTTATTAATTTTGTTTCATTTTTAATAAAATTAAATTAAATCTCTAAAGTTAAAGTAAGTATATTGTAGAAATTTATCAATTTATATGTGATAATTTTGTCTGTTGGGAAAAATTTAGGTTATTAATGATAAATTCATGAAAAGAAAGGACTAGATTATGCTTTTCAGTTCAACTGTATTTTTGTTTGTATTTTTACCGATCGTATTACTAGTTTATTTTGTATTACCACGTATGTTTCGAAACGCATGGTTATTATTAACTAGTTTAGTTTTTTATGCATGGGGAGAGCCAAGATTTGTACTGGTTATGTTCCTTTCTATTATAATCAATTATGTGTTTGCTTTAATTGTAGATGCAAATCGAAATAAGAAAACTACAATAAAATGGATTATGGCAGCAATGCTTGTAGCCAATTTGGGGTTACTATGTTTCTTCAAATACTCAAACTTCTTTGTCGATAATATAAATTTATTATTGAACACAAATATTACGATTCCTCAGATTCCATTACCATTGGGAATTTCATTTTTTACTTTCCAAGGAATTAGTTATGTAGTTGATGTTTATAGAAAAGATGGTGCATTACAAAGAAACCCATTGAACATGGCTACTTATAAAACATTATTTCCACAATTAATTGCTGGACCTATTGTTCGTTATCAAACTGTTTCACATCAAATTACGGATCGAAAAGAAACTTTAGAGAAATTTGCTTATGGAACTAAGAGATTTATTATTGGTCTAGGTAAGAAAATGTTTTTAGCAAATAATTGTGGTTGGGTTGCTGATCAGATTTTTGCGCAAAATCCGCATGATATGTCTATTGGTTTAGCCTGGATTGGTATAATTGCCTATTCTTTACAAATTTATTTTGATTTTTCAGGTTATTCGGATATGGCAATTGGTTTAGGAAAAATGTTTGGATTTGACTTTTTAGAGAATTTTAACTATCCATATATATCTAAATCAGTAACAGAATTTTGGAGAAGATGGCATATTTCTTTAGGAACGTGGTTCAGAGACTATCTATATATCCCGTTAGGTGGAAATCGTGTTTCTCCTGTACGTACGTATATTAATCTTTTTATTGTGTGGTTTGCTACCGGTTTTTGGCATGGTGCAAGTTGGACATTTATCGCATGGGGTATTTATTACGGAATACTAATCATGCTTGAAAAAGCTTTCTTAGGTAATATATTGAGAAAGTTGCCTAATGTAATTCAGCATATCTATGCTACATTCCTTGTCGTAATTGGATGGGTATTTTTCCGTGCAGAAACATTTAGTTATGCATTTGATTATATTAAGACTATGTTCGGTTTAAATAATACAGTTGTTTGGGATTCAAGCGCGGGATATTATTTTGCTGAATATGGTGTTCTAATAGGACTAGCTATCATTGGTGCAACTCCTTTAATGAAAATCTTTGCAGATAAAATCATGGTTCAATCAGAATCCAGCTTTGCTGTAAGAATTTTCGGTCGTAATATTGGGTTAACAGGTTTCTATTTAATCGTTTTTGGTATTTCAATTATTTGTGTTGTTTCTAACACGTTTAATCCATTTATCTATTTCCGTTTCTAGTAAGTTGGAGGTTTATTATGCAAAGCAACCGATTTCAAGTTAATTATTTCTTAGTTATATGTTTTTTATTTATTATTTTTGCAGGAGCTATTTATGTTTGGGTAAAAGGTGATTTGAAGTATTCTACGATTGAAAATCGAACACTCGCTCAAATGCCCAAAATGAGTATAGATAAGTTAGCCTCTGGAGAATTTTCAAAAGAATTTGAGCTTTATTTTAATGATCAATTTCCTGGTAGATTAAAGTTAATTGAAGCGAATGCAACAATTAATAAAGATTTATTAGGTCAAAATGTTGTAAAGGATGTATATGTTGCTGATAATGGTTTATTATTATCAACTGTTCCTAAGGAAACGAAAGCAAATGCAAAAGTCATTGCAAACAGAATTAATCAATTCGCGTTACAAGCTTCAAAGCTTGGAGTGAACACTTATTTTAGTTTAGTACCAAATAAATCAGTTACTTTTGAAGATCAATTCCCTTCATACTTTCCTAGTTATGGGAATGAGGCATCTGATTATATTTTGAGTGATATTGATCCAATTGCACATCCTTTAGACCTAAGAATTACAATGAATAAACATAAAAATGAACCTAATTTATATCATTATACTGATCACCATTGGAAGGCAAAGGCTGCATTTTACTCGTATCAAACAATCATAAATACGATTTATCAAAATTCAAATGAAGTTGGAAAAGCATTAAGTGCGGATGATTTCATTTGGAAAGAAGAAGGATTACCGTTTTACGGTTCGGATGCTCGTAAAACGACGAAAGCAAATGTAACGAAAACAGATACAATAACAGTAGTAGAAAGTAAGAAAAAACAGGATCTAAATGTTTGTTATAATAGTACATGTAATAGAGGTTTATATGCAGAAGAACCATTGGAAAATGTCAGTCTCTATACTAATCGATATGTTTCTTACATGGGTGGGGATCACCCTGAAACAGTCATTTATAACGACAAAGTTAAGAATCGAAAACTATTAATTATTAAAGATTCTTATGCAAATGCAAGTATACAATTCTTTGTAAACCATTATAAGGAAACAAGAGTACTTGACTTAAGATTTTACAATAATATGCCCGTCATTGATTATATTAAAAAGTATAAAGTAGATGATGTAGTCATTATTCATAATGTTAATTCAATTTACGTGACGCCGACATTAACGAATTATGAGCATCCTGGTCAAGGTGAAAATCAATAACAATGAATTTGTTTTCTAGTAGATTACAACTTCAAATTTAAGAAAAAACAACTAACCACAAGATAGTTAAAATATCTTGTGGTTTCTTTATTTATATGTTCTGAATCCAATATAAAAGTGAATGATATATAATAAAACTTACTAATAATAAAAACAATAAATGAATAGAAGCATCTATGAAAATGAGATAAGGTTGTTTCACGGATTTAGATAGAACTTAGTATGAATTCAGCCTTCTTTTTAAATATATGATATAATTAGTTTTTAAAAAATATATTAAATTTCTCTATTCTACATAATAGGAGGGTTCATGTGAAAGTATTGGTAATTGGTGGGGCGGGATATATTGGATCTCACACTGTATATGAATTAATTCGCGAAAATCACGAAGTAGTAGTAGTAGACAATTTATCAACAGGTAGAGAAGAAGACATACATGAACTAGCAACGTTTTATAATGCTGACGTTAGAGATTTTAAATCTCTTAATGAAATATTTAAAGTAGAGAAAAATATTGATTGTGTCATGCACTTTGCTGCAAAGCTTATTGTTCCAGAAAGTGTTGAAAAACCACTTGAGTATTATGATAATAACGTTATTGGAATTAAAACTCTTTTAGATGCCATGATTGAAAATAAAGTTAATAATATTGTATTTTCTTCTACTGCAGCCGTATATGGTGAGCCAGTTAATTCTCTTTGTACGGAAGATGATTATTGTTTACCAATTAATCCATACGGCGAAACAAAATTAGCAGCGGAAAGATTAATTCATTGGACTGCACAAGCAAAAGGTATTAATTACTGTATTTTAAGGTACTTTAATGTTGCCGGAGCAGATTATACAGGAGAAATAGGATTGTATAAGGAAAATCTAACACATTTGATTCCAGTTACAATCCAAACTGCTTTAGGTTTGAATGATAAATTAGTTGTATATGGAACAAACTACCAAACAAAAGATGGTACGTGTATACGCGATTATATTCATGTATCAGATGTAGCAAAAGCCCATATATTAGGAGCTAATTTCACTATCAATTGCCAAAGTGGCATATTTAACCTTGGTTCTAATTTTGGATTTACGGTTCAAGAAATAATTAATATGGTTGAGAAAGTTAGTTGTCTTGAGGTGCCTGTTGAATATAGTGGTCGACGACCTGGAGATCCTGCTGCAATTATTGCTTCAAATAATAAGGCAATTGAACAATTGGGCTGGAAAGTGGAAAATAGCTTAGAAGATATTATTAGATCCGATTGGAATTTCCGTTTAAGGAAGATTGAAGAGAGTCGAAATAATATTGTTAGTTGATCTCTACTATCAAGAAAATATTAGTTTAAAGTAGTGTAATGGTGAATATATATTTTTTTCATTAGGAGCGAATCTTATGATATTAGTAGTTGGTGGGGCCGGTTACATTGGTAGCCATACTGTAAAAGAACTATTAGATGAAAATTTTGAAGTACTTGTATTAGATAACTTATCGACGGGACACAAATCAGCGGTTGATCCTCGTGCTGAATTTATTGAAGGAAATCTTGGTGATGCTGATTTATTATCAGAAATTTTTACAGAAAAGTCCATTGATGCTGTTATGCACTTTGCTGCAAATAGTCTCGTTGGTGAATCTGTTGTAAATCCATTAAAATATTACCAAAATAATGTCTCAGCAACGATTACATTGTTGGGCAGTATGTTAGAGTTTGGCGTTAAGAAATTTATTTTCTCATCAACAGCTGCAACTTATGGTATTCCTGATGTTGACTTAATAACAGAAGAAACACCAACAAATCCGATTAATCCATATGGTCGAACTAAATTGATGATCGAAAACGTATTAAATGATTTTCGTTCTGCTTATGGCTTGGACTATGTTGTATTACGTTATTTTAATGCTGCAGGAGCTCATGTTACTGGTGAAATTGGTGAAGACCATACTCCTGAAAGCCATTTAATACCACTAATTTTACAGCATTTATTAGGTCAAAGAGATAGTATTACAGTTTTTGGTGAAGATTATCCTACTGCAGATGGAACATGTATAAGAGATTATATTCATATAACAGATTTAGCAGGAGCTCATATTGCATCCTTAAAGAAAATGCTAGAACAAGATAATTTTACTCGAACATATAATTTAGGTAATGGATTAGGTTACTCGGTTAAAGAAGTAATTGAAATGTGCGAAAAAGTGGCTGGTTTAAAAGCAAATGTATTAATTGGTGAGCGTCGAGCTGGTGATCCAGCAAATCTAGTTGCATCATCACAAAAAATTTATAGTGAACTTGGATGGAAAACAAAATACAAATTAGAAGAAATAATTCAGACTGCGTGGAATTGGCATCAATCCCATCCAAATGGGTTCGAAAAATAAAGAAATCTCCTTAATAGATATTCATTTAGATAGAGGAGGCGTAGTAACTTTCTATTAGAATTGGTAACTACGTTGCATCCAATTTATTCTTATTAACGTACAAAATAGAAAGACTGTCCTTAAGTATAAGATGTTTAAGGGCAGTCTTTGTTTATGTTACAGTTTGGTCACTTTATGGAATATACTGTCGTATTGTGTTAAAATTACTATTGTTTTTTGATTTAAAAATGATAATTAGTTATAAGATTATACTTGAATGAGATATGGGATATTAATACTATTAAGTTTTTATTTTTATTAATAGTTATAAGGATGTACAAACTATATATATATTCGTTTTCCTCAGATATATAACGCAAAATATATAATTTTACATAAACTTAATAAAAATAAATAAGGAATTAATCTTCTATTAAAAGAAGAGGTGTATTTTATGAATAAGAAAATAAAAATATTATTAATAACGCAGCATTTTTATCCTGAAATAGGTAGCGCGGCAAATCGTCTTAAAAATATTTATCTTGAGTTGAAGGAAAAAGGTTATGAAGTAAAAGTATTAACATTACATCCAAGATATCCTTCTCGAGAACTTTATAATGATCAAGCATTCTGGAATGAATCATTAATTGATGAAAAAGATGTAAAAAGGATTGATCCTTCAATTAAAAATCATTCTGGAAGTATTATTAAAAGACTTTATTTATATTTAGAAGTCATGGTTCGTTTTATTATTGAAATTTTTAAATATAAACGGGAGTTCGATATAGTTTTTGTAACCTCTCCACCGATTTTTGTTGGAATTGCGGGTTTGATTTCAAAGTGGCGTTTACGAGCACCACTTATTTTAGATATACGTGATTTATGGCCAGAGTCACTAAGAGGTGTGAATATATTTTCTAACAAGTTAATCTTATCGATTGCTTATAAAGTTGAATCTCTATTGTACAAAAAGGCAAATAAAATCATTATTAATAGCAGAAGTTTTAAGGAATATATGGTTAAAAAGGGTGTTAAAGAAAGTAAAATTTCATTTTTACCAAATTCATTAACAGAAGATGAATTGAATTTTACACCAATAAATGAAGAGATTCATGATGAGAAAATAAATATAATTTATACTGGAAATTTAGGACTAGCGCAAGATTTGGATAAGTTTTTAAAAGCTAGTATACAAATGAAAGAATATAAAGAGTTTCATTTTATTATTGTTGGTTATGGAAAGAACGTTAATGAAGTTGATAATTACATTAAAGAGCATCAATTGACAAATGTAACATTATATTCTGCTAAATCAAGACTTGAGACACTTTCACTTGTTTCAAATTCTGATATTACTTATGTCAGTCTAGTTGATCAAGAAGTCTTTAAGACTGTTTTACCAGGTAAAATTATAGATTATATGTGTCTTAAAAAGCCAATTATTGGGAATGTCGCTGGATACGCTGCACAAATTATTAAGGATGCAAATTGTGGTACAGTATTAGAAGAAGGAACTGAAGAGGAACTTGTTCGTCATATAAAGCATTTGGCTGCTGACAAAATCGAACGAAAAATGTTGGGGGAAAATGGGTACCAATATGCATATAAAAATTTAAGATGGAAAACAAATATATTCAAATTAATTAATGTAATGGAGGAAATCCATGAATAAAAAAGTTTGTGCATTTGTATTTAATCATTTTACAAATGATGCACGTGTTTTAAGAGAATGTTCGGCACTTGCCGAGGTTGGATACGAGGTAGATTTAATCTGTTTACATGATGACTCAAAGACACTTCCTAAAAAAGAAATGGTGGAAGGGTTCCAAGTCATTCGTGTTAATAATTCATTACCATTTGGTATTAATCTATTATTTAAGTACTCAAATAGTATAATGAAAATATGTATGAGAAATTTCTTTACTAAAATACTCGCAGCATTTATTGCAATCATTGCGATTTATTTTTTACCTATTTTCTCTTTACTAATAATAGCGATTATAGGTATATTTGGAAATCGTATTGTTCGAGTAGCTTGTACTAGAGGATATAATATTCTTCAAATGATTTATCATGGGTTGAAAAAGAATTATGATATTTATCATGCTAATGATTTAAATACTTTACCACAAGGAATTATTTGTGCAAAATTATTTAAAAAAAGTAAACTAATATATGATTCTCACGAAGTTCAATCAAGTCGTTCAGGGTATGAAAATCCAATCTTCGGTAAAATAGAAAAGTTTTTGATTAAATATATTGACATAATGATTCATGAAAATGATACACGAGCTAAGTATACTCAAGAGCTATATGATATTCCATATCCTGAGGTTATACATAACTATCCTTTTGTATCATATCCTGAAAAAAGTAAATCAATTAATTTACATGAAAAATTAAATTTACCAGCTGATGAGCCAATTTTACTTTATCAAGGTGGAATTCAAAAAGGTAGAGGATTAGAATTAATCGTCAAAGCTACTCCTTTGTTTAAACGAGGAACTGTCGTTTTTATTGGTGACGGGAAAATTAAACCGATATTATTAGAAATGGTAAATGAAATGAACCTTCACGATCGAATAAAGTTTATTGATAAAGTTCCAGTCGCTGATTTATTAAATTACACTCGAAATGCGTATTTAGGATTTCAAATTCTAAATAATATAAATTTTAATCATTATTCAGCATCTTCTAATAAGTTGTTTGAATACTTAATGAGTGGGGTTCCTGTAGTAGCTTGTAGTTTCCCAGAAATTATAAAAGTTGTAGATGGTGAACACACAGGTATATGTGTTGACTCACATGACATTCAATCAATTGCTGATGGAGTTAATACACTATTAGAGGATTCTAAATTAAGAAATGAATTAAGCAAAAATTGTCTAGTCGCTAGACATAAATATAATTGGGAAAATGAAAAACAAATCTTCCTAGCCATCTATGATAAGTTATTTTCAGCAGAAAAACTTTATGCTAGTTAATCAAAACATAAAGGTATGTTTTTTGTTGAAATTCAATAATTAAAAGTCAATAAGATAAGAAAGAATATGTTACTTCGATATTCAGTATTATCTGCTTGTATGCTTGAGGTGAGCGTAATTGAAAGCCTATAAATTAAGTGTAGTCGTAATTAATTATAATAAAGAAAAATATATTGAGGCCTGTATTGAGTCAATCAAAAAATCTACGTTAAAAGATATCCAGTTGATAGTAGTAGATGATGGCTCAACTGATCAAAGTAGTCAAATGGCACAAAATATGATTGAAAAACTCCAGGATGGTTTATTCATATCTCAATCTAACAGTGGTCCTAGCGCTGCCCGAAATAAAGGTTTAGAATACGCTAAAGGCGAATATGTAGCGTTTTTAGATGGAGATGATTTAGCAACTCCTAAAGGATATGAAGGGCTTTATAACTTAGCAAAAAAACACAATGCAGATATAGGTATAGGAGATATTCTTTGCTTTAATGATATGAGAACATGGCGATTATCTTATATGAAGAAAATATTTAAGAGGAATTTGCCTGTAGTCAGAAGTTTAAAAAATAATCCTGAGTTGCATTATACTCCATCTGCAAGCAATAAAATTTTTAAAAGAGAATTATTAATTAGTGAGAATATTAAGTTTGATGAAAATTTAAGAGTTGGTGAAGATCTACTTTTCACACAGACAAGCTTACTTAGTTCAAATAAAGTTGTCGTAAAGGAAATTGATATTATTAGATATAGAATTATTAACTCTAGTGAGAGCTTAATAAGACAAGGTAATATTAATTTTTTTGAGCAACTAGTAAGCTTGCAAAAAGAACTATTGGATCTCTACTATAAGAAAAACCGTACGGAAGAATTAAAATTTATTCAAGAAAGACAATTGAATTTTTTCTTAGATTCAATCGAGTTAAAAGCAGCAAAGTTAACTTATGATGAGCAAATTAAACTTGCTTTAATTGGCCAACAATTTCTTTCTTATATAACTATAAAAGACGCGGTTCCTTCACTTAATCTTTATAAACGATATATTGTATATTTATTAGAAAATAATAGTGGAGAAAAGCTTCAAAAAGTAATTGAGAGTCAACATTCAGTTGATTTTTCTAAAGAGTATTTATATGAAAATGGGGTTTACTATCATTATTTAGCAAAGCTATTTAAAGAGGATATGAATTTATTAAAGGTAGAAAAATTTGAGCTATGTCACAAAGTTGAGCAAATTTCACTTAGAGAATCTATCCTAACCATAAAGGGTTTTGCATTTATTCGCTACTTATCTACCGAAAAAATTATTAGAACATTAGTTTTTAAAAATAACCAAAATAAAGAAGAAAAGACAATTGTTCTTAAGCCAATGCTTCGAACAGATCTAACTTATACATTTGATAAGAATCAAGTAAATTATGATCATTCTGGCTTTGAAAAACTAACGATTGATTTAAAGTCTATCTTATCCGATGGAAATTGGTCCGTATTCTTGAAAGTTGAACAAGAAGGACTAAGTGTTATAGGGAAATTAAATGTAAGTTTAATACAATTGCAAAATAATACAAAACCCACTCAAATAAAGGGAACACAGTTTATAACAACTTATAAACACAATGCGTTGTCAGTAACAGTTAGAAAAGCATCGGTAAAGAACCGTTCGAAATTATTTTTAAATAAGTTAAAATTTCATACTCGTACCTTAGGTAGGTTCATATTAAAAAAAGAAAAAGACGTATTGCTAACAATCATATGTAAGGTGCTTTTAGATAAATTTTATAGTAATAAAAATATTACAATAATCGGCGAAAGAAAAGATACTGCACAAGATAATTCGTATCATTTATTTAAATATGCAAGAGAAAATCACGCCGAAAACAATATTTACTATGTAATTGATAAAAAGTCTTCTGATTATCTTCGCATAAAAGACTTAGGAAATATTATTGAATATGGAAGTTTCAAGCATACGCTTTATTTGTTACTTTGTAAAAAGTCTATTAATAGTTATGCTGAACAGGCAAATATGTATACCAGGGCTTATAAAGAAGTAGTAAAATATTATCCTGAGTGGCAAAAAAATGATAAAATTTTTATTCAACACGGGGTAATAGGAGTCAGTAGAGTAAATCAGGCACTAAATAAAAACCAATATGATTTTGCTGTTTTTGTTGTTTCATCTCAATTTGAAAAAGACCATATTGTTAAAGAGTTTGGTTATTCAGATGATGAAGTAATTGTGACTGGATTAGCTAGATGGGATAATTTAATAGATACTAGTAAAGGTAATGAAATACTTTTAATGCCAACATGGAGAAATTGGATAAAGACAGCAGAGGAATTATCAAAATCAAGGTATTTAAGAACTTACATTAATTTACTTAATAATAGTAGCTTACATCAAATATTAGAAAAAAATGATTTATATCTGAATTTTTATCCACATTATCAGACACAACTATTATTAGAAGATATGCCTAATTTTCATAATAGAATTAGAGTTATTCGTCAAGGATCAGAAACAGTACAAGACCTTTTAAAAAGACATACACTTCTGATCACTGATTACTCGACAGTTTCTTTTGATTTTGTCTATATGAAAAAGCCTGTAATATTTTATCAATTTGATTATGAAGAATTTTATTCAAGGCACTATAATGAAGGGCCGATTAACCATAATTCAGATTTATTTGGCAAAGTTTGTGAAACAACTGAAACATTATTTTCAGAATTAGTTCAAATTATTGATCAGAAGATGCAAATCGCACCAGTGTATTTAGAAAAAAGTAATAAGTTCATGATTCGAACAAATCAAAAACACTCAGAAGAAATCTATAATGCACTATATCAAGATAGTTAAACGATCTATTACCTTATAGATAACAAAAAGGAGATACTAGGGTTAATCATGGAAAAAGTGGGAATAAAATTTTACGATATAGCAGTAGTGATTGTCACATATAATGTGGTTGAATATATTGAAGAAGCTATAAATTCGATTATTAATCAGTCAATGAAAAATATTCAAGTTATAGTAGTAGATGATGGATCAACTGATGGAACAAAAAATGTTGTGGAGCAAATGGCAACAAACAATGAAAATATTTATTATCAATTTTCAGAGAATAGTGGAAGTCCATCAAGGCCGAGAAATATTGGCATTCAAATGGCAAATGCAAAATACATTACTTTCTTAGATGGTGATGATTATCTAGACGAAAACGCATGTGAGATGATGTTCAATATTGCTGAAAAAGAAAATAGTGATATTGTAGCAGCCAATATGATGAGTTTTATTGGTAATAGGTTTTTTGAAACATTTACTAGAAATCCTAACTATTCGGAGAGAGCAGCATATTTTAAGTCAATAAATCATTATGATGTAACGCATATTTCAGAGAATCCAGTATTATACCAAATGCCAAATTGTTGTGCAAAATTATATCTTACTGATTTAATTAAAGATATTACATTTGATGAATCAATAAAATATGGCGAAGACCACTTATTTTCTATTGATTCATTCTTCAAATCTAAAAAAACGGTTGTTTTAGATAAATTTGTGTATTTTTACAGAGGTCGAACTAATTCGACAACACGTGAAAGAAGCTTAAAAATAGTCCAAGATGCGTATGAAAGTGTATACGCAATCGATAAAGTAATTAAAAAGTATGAAGGTAATATAGATGATTTAGATGATTTTTATCAAAAAATCGCCATTTATCGAATGAAAATAGGAAAGACATTTATTGAACAGTTACGCTTATTTCCAGATGCTGAGAAAAAAAGAGTAATTGAATTATTAAATGAATCTTATTTTAGAAATTTAAGTATAGAAAATTATTCTAAATTAAATTTATTTAATTTTATTTTAATTGATCTAGCAATACAGAATAAGTTTGATGAAGCGATAGCCTTCTCGAATTTAACTGAAGAAATTAAGCGATACAAATCTGCTGTTAGTAAAAAAGATATTAATATTTCAAATGAAAACGATCAGATCATTTTTTCGTTCTATTATAATGAAAAAAGTGTCTCTGTCGATATCACAGAATGTTTTGAGCATATACCATTAATCACACATTTAACGAATTTCTCATTTGAAAATTTTACCCTTAAACTTGATGGCATAGGATTTTTTCAAAATATTAATTTATCCTCAAACAAAGATATTTCTCATCAATTAGTACTAGTTAATCGTAATACTAAAAATCGTTTCATTATTAAAGCTGAAAGAAAATATACAAATAGATATAATACTGCAATCTCTGATTATCATAATGGTGGTTTTTCTTTCAGTATAAATTTATTAGAAATAAACGATTTAGGAAGATACGATTTGTTTCTTGAAACAACTTGTTTTGGAAAAGTAAAAACTAGAAAAATTACTGGTCCAACGAGAACATTTAAGTTGAAATGTAGAAATTATTATTTTGAAATGAATCATAAAAACTATGAACTAATTTTAGCACCTAAGAATTTATTTGCATTTAGGCTAAATTCAGGAAGTAAGTTGAAATTACGAATTTCAAAAGTTAAACATAATATTCGCAAGAAATTATCTACTATTAAAGAGATAAATAAAAATCGTGGAATAGATAAAGGTAAAAAAATCAGATTGTCTATTGCAACGGTTTGTAAGGAATTATCTAGACCATTTTTTAAAGGTAGAAAAGTGATTTTAGTTGGTGAAAAATTAGGCGACACTTTTAATGATAATGGTGCAGCTTATTTTAGATATTGTCGTCAAAACCATCCAAATGAAGATGTATATTATTTAATTAAGAAAAGTTCAAAAGATTATGAGGAAGTAAAGAAACTTGGAAATGTCATTCCGTTTTATAGCCTTAAACATTTGTTTTATAGTATGAACGCAAAATATATTGTAAGTACTGATAATGTAAATATGCTATTACCTTCCAATATTCGTCCACTAAGAAATGCAAAACGAATTTTTGTAGGACATGGGGTTACACTTTTTAAAAAGGTAGAACATGTTTATCATGCTAGAATAGATGTTGTTGATTCAATTGCTTGTGCTTCTGAGTTAGAAAAAGAAATATTTATGAATCATTTTGGTTTTAACGAAGATCAGTTATTTATTACGGGTTTGCCTAGAACTCAAATTTTAAATAATAACGTTAAGGACAAAAATATACTGTTAACATTTACATGGAGACCATCAATTGGAAGTCGAAATGAATTTTTATCAAGCGAATATTATCATCGTTTGAAGAGTCTTTTTAATAATCAAAAATTATTAACGGCTTTAATGGAAAACAATGTAACTTTAACTATTTTATTACACCCGAGAATGGTAGAATATGTAGATTTACTTGAGGCTGAACACCCAAATATAATTCTAAAAAAATTCACTGAAATAAATGTAAAAGATTACATTGAAAGCAGTAGTATGATAATAACAGATTATTCGAGTATATTATTTGATTTCATTTTTCTAAAGAAACCAATTGTAATGTATGGTTTTGATTATTTTATTGGTGATTATGCTGTTAATGAAAAAGATATAAATGAAATGTTACCAGAAGTATTCTATCAAAATGAAGAAGAAGTAGTTGAATCAATCGTTAGTTCAATAAAATCTAACTTTAAAATTACATCAGAGCTTGAGCAAAAATATGGAAAATTAATTAACACTCATCAAGAAAGTTGTAACTATTTGCATAATCATTTACAA
This sequence comes from Gottfriedia acidiceleris, assembly GCF_050457485.1. Lineage (GTDB taxonomy): Bacteria > Bacillota > Bacilli > Bacillales > Bacillaceae_G > Gottfriedia > Gottfriedia acidiceleris_D. The sequence goes on along the minus strand of NZ_JBCMJM010000003.1, from coordinate 248,067 downwards.
TAGTGAGTGCTTATCTGACAGTTGATTCTTGATTTTAAAATCAACTAAAATACTGAAAGAGGTAGTTTCTAAATGAAAATTTGTACAATCGGACTAGGATATATTGGTTTACCTACATCAGCAATGTTTGCAAAACATGGTGTCGAAGTAGTAGGTGTAGATATCCATCAAAGTGTTGTTGATAAATTGAATGCTGGGGAAATTCATATAGAAGAGCCTGGTTTAGCTGAAGTTGTAAAAGATGTGGTTTCAAAGGGGTTATTTAAAGCGTCATTAACGCCGGAAGAAGCAGATGCGTTTATTATCGCTGTACCTACACCGAATAATGACGATGAATACAAATCTTGTGATTTAACATACGTATTAAATGCTGTTAAATCAACGATTCCTTTCTTACAAAAAGGAAATGTCTTAATTGTAGAATCTACTATTGCGCCTCGCAGCATGGATGATTTTGTTAAACCTTTAGTAGAAGAATGTGGCTTTACAGTTGGTGAAGATTTATTTTTAGTTCATTGTCCAGAACGAGTATTACCGGGACAAATTATGTTTGAATTAATTAATAATAACCGTATTGTTGGTGGAATCACTCCAATGTGTTCAGAAGCGGGTGCAAAAGTTTATAGTACATTTGTAAAAGGTGAAATCATACGTACGGATGCAAAAACAGCTGAAATGTCAAAGCTGATGGAAAATACGTTCCGTGATGTAAACATTGCATTAGCAAATGAATTAACTAAGATTTGTAATACTCTTGATATTAATGTATTAGATGTAATTGAAATGGCTAATAAGCACCCACGAGTTAATATTCATTCGCCAGGCCCAGGAGTAGGGGGACACTGTCTAGCGGTAGATCCTTATTTTATTGTTGCAAAAACACCTGACCTTGCAAATATTATAAATCTATCTCGCGAAACAAATTCTTCTATGCCGAGTTATGTCGTTGAGAATGTAAAAAAATTAATAGGCGATGTTGAGGATCCTAAAGTTGCAGCTTTTGGTGTGACTTATAAAGGTAACGTTGATGATATGCGTGAAAGTCCAGCAATGGATATTATTAAATTATTACGTAATGAAGGAATTAATGTTGCTGCTCATGATCCACATGTTGCTAGTTCAGAAAAATTCACACTCCTTCCTGCAAAAGAAGCTGTAAAAGATGCTCATTTAATTTTAATATTAACTGACCATAACGAATTTAAAGTGATGGATTTTGAAGAATTTGCACCATTAATGAAAAATCCAATCGTTTTTGATACTAGAAACTGTGTTAATCCTAATAAAGATTCAAAAATAATATATGTAAACTATGGTAATTTAAACCAAGTAATTAAAGAGAATGTGGTAAATCTATGAACAGTATAAAGACAGTTTTACAGGAACATGCTAAAAACTTATCATTAATTTTTCGTCTTTCATCTTATGAAACACGTAAAGAGTATGCAGATAGCCAACTTGGCGTAATTTGGGTATTTTTAAACCCATTATTTCAAATTGCTGTTTACTGGATAACATTCGGAACGGGGATAAGAAATGGAGCACCAGTAAATGGTATACCGTTTCTTATTTGGATGCTTTGTGGTATAATTCCGTGGTTCTTTATTAGTGCAGCAATCATGCAAGGTTCAAGTTCTATTTTTAACCGAATCGGTACAGTATCAAAAATGAATTTTCCATTAAGTATCATTCCATCCTATGTAGTTTTATCTAGGTTCAATACGCATTTATTTATGATGGCAGTCTTAATAATCGGTGTAATTATAAATCGAGGAATCGAACATATAAATATTTTTGCACTAATTTATTTTATGCTTGTGGGCTTACTATTTAATATCGCACTTGCATTACTGACATCTACTTTATCAACAATGGTTAGGGATGTTCATTTATTAATACAATCTTTAACTAGAATGCTTTTATATTTGTCACCTATTTTATGGGAGCCTAAGGGTGCAAATATTTTAACTAAATTAATGAAGTTAAATCCACTCTACTATATTATAGAAGGATATCGTGGCGCCTTATTATATGGACATTCTAATTTGATTTTTTCTAAAATTACTATTTACTTTTGGTGTGTATTGCTAGCCTTTTTCATTATCGGCTCGATTTTTCATGTTAAATTCAGGAAGCAGTTTGTTGATTTCCTATAGAAGGTGAACTGAATGACAAAAAAAGTTGTTTTTAAAAATGTTACAAAAAAATTTAAAATTTATAATAAACCGACTGACAAGCTAAAGGATTTATTCTTTGGTGGAAGAGGCGGAGAATATTTTCATGCGTTAAAAAATATTTCCTTTGAAATTGAACAAGGTGAAATTGTAGGGATCATTGGTTTAAATGGTTCAGGTAAAAGTACAATGTCTAATTTAATTGCTGGTGTAACAATGCCAAATGATGGCGAAGTTGAAGTAAATGGAGTTGCTTCACTAATTGCCATTCAAGCTGGATTAGACAACCGATTGACTGGTTTAGAAAATATTCGACTTAAAGGTCTGATGATGGGTCTTACGATTAAGCAAATTGAAAAAATCACCCCTGATATTATTGAATTTGCGGAAATTGGAAAATTTATTAATCAACCAGTTAAATCATATTCAAGTGGTATGAGATCGAGGCTAGGGTTTGCCATCTCTGTAAATATCGACCCAGACATCATGGTAATCGATGAAGCATTATCTGTTGGTGATCCTACCTTTACAAAACGTTGTTTAGATAAAATGAATGATTTTAAAGAACAAGGTAAAACTATCTTCTTTATCAGTCACTCATTAGGTCAAGTTAGAAGCTTCTGTACAAAAGGTTTATGGATTCACTATGGAAAATTAGTTGAGTATGGTGAAATAAACGAAGTATGCGATAACTATCAAAATTTCCTAAATGAATATAATAAATTAACACCTGCAGAACGTGCAAAAGATCGTGAAAAAAATATGCAACATAATTAATTATACTTTTAAGGATGCCTAAGTTATGTAACTTAGGTTTCCTTGTATTGAATGTAATAATACTTTTTATAAATGATTAAAAACATTAAAAACTATAGAGAAATTGTATAAATAAATTAAAAATACTAGGTGATAAATTGTGGAAAACAAAATAAAAAAAGTACGTAAAGCCATTATCCCAGCAGCGGGATTAGGTACTCGTTTCTTACCGGCTACAAAAGCAATGCCAAAAGAAATGTTGCCAATCGTAGACAAACCGACAATTCAATATATTGTTGAAGAAGCAATTGAAGCAGGAATTGAAGACATCATTATCGTAACTGGTAAAGGTAAACGAGCAATCGAAGACCATTTTGATATTTCTTTCGAATTAGAACAAAATCTATTAGAGAAAAAGAAATATGAAATACTTGAGAGAGTACAAGAGCCTTCAAAAGTAGAGATCCATTATATTAGACAGAAAGAGCCAAGAGGATTAGGACACGCTGTTTGGTGCGCTCGTAAATTTATTGGAGATGAGCCATTTGCTGTACTACTTGGTGATGATATTATTCAAGCAGACGTACCTGGTGTTGCACAATTAATTCAACAATACGAGTTAACTCATTCTTCAGTAATTGGTGTACAGGAAGTTCCTGAGGATGAAGCGTATCGTTATGGCATAGTCGATCCAGTTGAGAAAGATGGTCGACTTTATCAAGTACGCAACTTTGTTGAAAAACCAGCAAAAGGAACTCAACCATCAAACTTAGCAATTATGGGCCGTTATTTATTAACTCCTGAAATTTTTGAATTCCTAGAAGAACAAGAAGTTGGAGCTGGTGGAGAGATTCAATTAACTGACGCAATTCAAAAGCTTAATAAAATTCAACGAGTATTTGCATACGACTTTGAAGGTAAGCGCTATGATGTCGGTGAAAAATTAGGATTTATTACAACATCAATCGATTTTGCACTTCAACGTGATGATTTAAAAGATGACTTATTAGACTATTTAAAACAAAAAATTAATGAATTAGACTAAAAGACTACTTAGAATGAAAAATTCTAGTACTTTTAAAACGTTTATTAACTACTGGATACCTGTTATCCTTATAGCTGGTATTATCTTTTATTCATCAGCAACCCCGTATGAAAAACAAGATATAAGACCGGAAATAAGTCATTTTACATTTTTATATGATCTAATGAAGAATTTTACCTTTGTCCACTTTAACTATGCTGGACATGAAGTAAGTATTAAAGAGCTTGGAGTAGCAGGATTTACAGAATTCTTTATTCGAAAACTATCCCATTTTACAATCTATCTTTTACTTGCCTTTTTTGCTACAAGATTAGCAAAACTTTATGTAAACAGAGCCTTTTTAATAGGCGTAATTTTTTCAATCCTATACGCAGCTTCAGATGAATTTCACCAATCCTTCACAGCAAACCGAACTCCGCTAGTTCAAGACGTAGTAATCGATTCGATCGGAGCACTAATAGGGGCATCTTTATTTTTATTAATAAGTAAGAAGCTTAAAACAAAAGTTCAAAAATCCATTCGAGTTTAATCGAATGGATTTTTTTGTATGAAATAATAAACGGTAGCAAGATAGTCGATAAAAAGACAAACCATTTCCAAAGTGATGAAATAAATAAACGGTCAATTTAGAAAAATTAAATTAAGTGAACGTTATTGATGCTAAATATTTTTTTGATGATTAGTAAATGATTTAAAATATTTGTATGTTTTGGAAAAAACTCTAGTAATTGTTTATGGGTACGATATTTAAATATTAAGAACTAATTTTAAATAATTTCAAATGATTAGTTAATAAGTTAATGTTCGATAAAAAGTAAAAATTGGTTAATGAACTGTTATCACTCTAAGTAAAGGATATTAAGATAGTTTTTTTATGTTGACTTATTTTGAAGAATAAGTTGATTGGAACGGAGGGATGCTCGACTCCTATGGGATTAGCGGGAAGGCTGAGACCCCGCAGGCTAGCCGAGGAGGCTCAAGAATCTCGCCCCATGGAAAGCGAGCATCTCGAAGTGGAAATCAACAACACTAAACTCCTTTTACGAAAATTTTAGTTATTATTTTCCTTATTTGCCAAGGTTATTTTTTCAACAAAATATAAAAATCTTATCTAAATTTAAATTAGATAAGATTTCGTTTTTCAAAGCTTTATAAAAGTAGGTTCTGTACCTGCTTTCTCTACATAACCGATTTTAACTGGATTCATTTGAATCAATACATAGTTAGGATCTTCGGGACCTTCAAGCCATCTAGACAATTCCTCAGTCCATACCTTCTCTTCAGGAACTGCATTTTCAATTACTTCAGCTCTTGCAAACATCTCTACAAAGTTATCATCTAATCGGTCACCATCATGACCAAGTAGTATATGTACGTTTGGATTCTTTTTTATATCTTCTACCTTTTGTGAATTCTTATTTGTAGCGATATAAGGTGTTAAGCCTTTAAAGAAAAATACCATATAACAGCTATGCGGAAAGTCTTCACGAATGGTTGTAAATAGACCTAATTGTTTCGCTTTAAGCACTTTCAAAATATCTTGTTGAATCATTTTTATAAACTCCCTCCTAGTTCAGAAGAAGAGAAGGTAGAAATCTTTTCTACCAACCGAATCTCCAACATAAGTTATTCTAGTTCTCAAGGTCATAATCCTTTGAGCAATATAAGCAAAAACGAAACTTTTATCAAACTGATCGATGATTTTGCCATCAACACTTTAAGTGTTTGTTAATTGTTTTACATTTAAACCTATTTTTTTAAGTCTTTTGCATATGATATTTATAAGGATATTTATTTAGGAGGTAATTATGGCTCATCGTTTGTTTTTTATTGTTACATTTATCGGTGTACCATTATCGGTAATTGGGAGCTTGATGCATTGGAGCGAGATTTTATTATTTATCATTTACTGTGTAACGATTATTGCATTAGCTGGCATTATGGGAAGAGCTACTGAAAGTTTAGCGATTGCAGCTGGCCCGAGAATTGGGGGACTTTTAAATGCGACATTTGGGAATGCGGTAGAGTTAATTATCGCGATTTTTGCATTACAAAATGGCTTATCGGAAGTAGTGTTAGCATCTTTAACAGGTTCTGTAATAGGAAACTTACTACTTGTAGGTGGACTATCCTTTTTTATTGGAGGATTAAAATATAAACGTCAAAGCTTTAATGTTTATGATGCGAGACATAATTCAGGATTATTGATTTTTGCAGTAGTACTAGCCTTTGTCATTCCTGAAATTTTTTCAGTTAAAATGACTGCAAATGATAAGATGACACTTAGTGTAGGCGTTTCGATTGTTTTAATGGTTTTATACTTAGCAGCACTTTACTTTAAATTAGTTACACATCGAGGGGTTTACGTAGCTAAAAATCAAGATATTGTAGAAGAGCATGAAGAAGCTGAGTGGAGAACGGGGAAGGCCATGATTATTTTAGCGTTAGCTACTGTAGCGGTTGGATATGTTTCAGAAAAGCTAGTTCACACGTTTACGACAGTAGGCGATAAGTTCGGATGGACTGAATTATTTATCGGTATAATCGTTGTTGCAATCGTTGGTAACGCCGCTGAACATGCGTCTGCAATTGTGATGGCATATAAAAATAAAGTAGGGGTTTCGGTAGAAATTGCAGTTGGTTCATCATTACAAATTGCTATGTTCGTAGCGCCAGTATTAGTAATTTGTTCATTGTTTATTGGAGAAAGAATGCCATTAATATTTTCTATGCCGGAATTAATTTCGATGATCACTTCCGTATTTTTAACAATTGCGATTATGAATGACGGAGATACAAACTGGTTTGAAGGGTTAACCTTATTAGCTGCTTATTTGATTATGGGGATCGGTTTCTACTTACTATAAAAACAAAAATTGAAGGGGTAATACTTGAAAATAATAATAAGAATTCTATTTTATTTAATTGGATTACTATTTTTAACTTTAGGAATTAGTTTAGCGATTAAAGCTGGACTAGGAGCTAGTGCATGGGATGCATTAGCTGTTGGTGAGTCGAAAACATTTGGCTTATCTGTTGGAAATTGGATTATCATTAACTCATCAATACTGTTGTTCGTAAATGCTTTTTTACAAAAGAAAAGACCGGATTGGCTTGCTGTGATTACGTTTATTTTAATTGGACGATTTCTAGATTTTTGGCTAACTGTAGAGTCTGAGCATTTATTTGATTCAAATATAGTCACTAGATATATTCAATTAGTACTAGCTATTTTAAGTATGACTATAGGTATTGCGATTTATTTGCAAGCAAAGTTTCCGTTAAGTCCAATAGATGATTTAATGATCTCGCTAAATAAGCGGTTCGGAGTAAGTTTAGGCGTGGCAAAAACGATTGGTGAAGTGTTTGCTTTAGTTTTGGCATTTCTTCTAAAAGGTCCAATTGGAATCGGAACCGTTTTAATTACATTCAGTATTGGACCTATTTTACAGAAATTAAGAGGTCCAATTGAGAAACTATATATTAAGTTGAGTTCATAGCAAAATTTTTCATTTTAAGGAATACATATATTTACATAAAATGTTCATGCTAAGAGTAATAATTTCCTTATTTGTGAAAGGGGCATGAATATGTCTAAATGGTTTAAGCCATTCGTTCTTGTTAATATAGCTATTTTAATTATTTCTTTAAATAATGGACAAACAACTTTTGCAGCTAATTCAGATATTAAAGTCCCACGCTCGGCTGCTAATGTGACAAAAGAGAATACTTACCCTAATCCAACTCAGGACCTGCCAGAACTTCAACCAGGCGGATTAGCTAAGCAGTTATTAGATTCATCAAATGTAAAAATTGAGAATCCAAATCTCATTCGTATGTTTAATGAATCCTCTGTCAGTAAAGCACCATTTGCAGTAGGCTATAATGCGAAAATTTTCTTAGGAGTTTGGCCGTTAAATTACGAATCAAATGAGACAACAATCAATTGGCAATATAAAAAAATTAATACCAACTTTTTAGATAATAGAGGAGAAAAAGCTTACAGACGAATAAAATACTACCAAAATTCGCAACAGATTGTTAAAGGTGGATTAACTGCTAAAGTAAGGAATGCGGATGATGTGATTAATTTAATGATGCATGATGCATCAGAGAAAACAACTCTCCCACTTGCATTCCAAACAGTAGTTGGAGCTGGAACTAAAAACGAGAGAGTATATAATGTACCACCAAAGCAACTCGGCTATTTATATGCTTATGCTCCTGCAGTTAATGAAAAAGGAAAAGTTACATTTGGAGAAGTGTATTTAATCCTAAAAGGTAATAAAAGAACTCTACAAGTTAAAAATGTAGTATCACAAGGTGTAGGTGCATGGATTCCTGTTCAGGATTATGTTTCATTTGGTTATTTCGCTTCGCCACACCCTAGATAATAGAGAGACCCACAAGGTAGATCATTTTCCTTGTGGTTTTTTGTTTTATGTGCAAAAAAACATGCCATTAATATGACATGCTCTTTTTTAAGGATTTAATTTCCCTTTAAAATCTTTGTACTTCTATTCGAAAAATCAGTTTCAGGATAATAGCTGTTTTTTACAAGAATATTAGGTCCTAAGCATTTTACTGCTGGACAATGACAGCTTAATTCATTTGCAGTTTTTGATAATGTCCAAGTATCATATGCTTCTTGTAATGTATGGGTTTGAATATTTCCTAGATGAGGTACATCACCAAAGTCAGTAACGATGATACTACCATCAAATACATTTACATTTAAGCGAGAACGACCATCAGGGTCATTTCGTAATGTTACATTTTTACTATTATATAATCTCTGAATGATGTCTAAATCGTTTTGATCATCGCTACATGGATAAAATGGCAAAGTACCAAATAACATCCAAATATTTTCATCACGTACATCAAGTAAAGTTGAAATTGCTTCGCGAAGCTCTGATTTTGTTAGGACTTCTAATGTACTAGCGAAATCGCTGGCATACATCGGGTGAACTTCGTGCCTCTGACATTTCATTTCTTCTATAATTTGACGATGGATTTTTTCTAAGTATGGAAGAGTACGTTTGTTTAACATTGTTTCAGCGGATACCATAACACCAGCATCAGCTAGTCGTCGGCTGTTTTCGATCATGTTTTCGAATAATTTCGCACGCTGCGCATATGTCGGCTTACGTTCCATCATCGCAAATCCTGCTTCTACAAATTCATCAACAGTTCCCCAGTTATGAGAGATATGTAGCACGTCTAAATAAGGAATTATTTTTTCGTATCTTTCAAAATCTAATGTTAGATTTGAATTAATTTGAGTACGTACGCCACGTTCATGTGCATATTTCAATAAAGGCACAACATATCCGTTCAACATTTTATTTGAAAGCATCGGTTCTCCACCAGTGATACTTATACAACGAAGCTTTTCAATCTCTTCTAAGCGATTTAAAACTAGCTCAATAGGTAGTGGATTTGGATCCTTAGGTTGTAAAGTATAACCGACAGCACAATGCTCACAGCGCATATTACAAATCGTTGTTGTCGTAAACTCTACATTTGTAAGTATGTTCTTACCATACTCTTCAACATCTAAATATGCTTCCCAAGGATCATATGTAGGTGTTATTTGTTGTAATAATTTTTTCATGTGATTACTCCTTTAGGCACAAAACTGCACCCGTAAGTATTAGACTAATTTAATTTTCCTCAACTATTATAAGAAAGAAAGTGAAACCTTGTATAGGAATAACTTCCTAAAATTTAAAAAAATGTCGAAAGTTTACGATATATAGGAGAATAAGGGTATAATATTATTAGCAATTGTATTAGAAAGGACGATCATTTCATGTCAAACACAGAACAATTATCCTATATTAAAGAACGTTTTAATTCAGTAATGGAAACAATCGAATCATTAGAAGCTGAAGAAGTAAGCTTAGAAGAGCTAGATCAATTATTATCAGTTCTAGATGACTTAGAAAGTAAATGTCGTGAAGTTAATCGCCCAGATTGAGTCCATTGTAATGGGCTTTTTTTATTGGATAGTAATTGTTAACAATAGAAGTAGCTAAATATTTGCCCAAATCAGAAACTAATTCTGGAGGGCTTTTTTTATTCCGTTTATTAAAAATTGTATTATAATGAAGAGGGGAACATTCAGTATTTTTATAAAGGGTTTTAAGGGGGAGCATGAATGCAACACATACAGGAAAGTATTTATCAATTAATTGTAGAAACATCAACAAATCTACCAAAAGACGTACGTAAAGCAATCAGACAAGCTAAAGCAAGTGAAACTGCAGGTACAAGAAGTGCCATCGCATTGGAAACGATTACAAATAATATTATGATGGCTGAAGGCGATGTTTCACCAATTTGCCAAGATACTGGTATGCCAACTTTTAAAGTGAAAACGCCAGTTGGGGTAAACCAACTTGTGATAAAAGAAGCAATTTATGCTGCAATTGAACAAGCTACAAAAGATGGTAAGCTTCGTTCTAACTCTGTAGATTCTTTGTTTGGTAAAAACAGCGGAAATAACTTAGGACCAGGTACTCCTGTTGTTAAATTTGAGCAACACGAGAGTGACTATATTGACATTCGCCTAATCTTAAAAGGTGGCGGATGTGAAAATAAAAACATCCAATACAGCTTACCATGCGAACTTGAAGGACTTGGAAAAGCAGGTCGTGATTTAGATGGTATCCGTAAATGTATTTTACACAGCGTATACCAAGCGCAAGGACAAGGCTGTAGCGCAGGTTTCATCGGAGTTGGTATTGGTGGCGACCGTACTAGCGGTTATGAGCTTGCGAAAGATCAATTATTCCGTTTATCTGATGATGAAAATTCAATTCCAGAGCTTAAAGCAATGGAAGATTATATTATGGAAAATGCTAACAAGCTTGGCGTAGGAACAATGGGCTTTGGTGGAGAAACAACTCTACTTGGCTGTAAAATTGGTGTAATGAACCGTCTACCTGCGAGCTTCTTCGTATCAGTAGCTTATAACTGCTGGGCATTCCGCCGTTTAGGAATGAAAATCAATCCTGAAACTGGTGATATTTCAGAATGGTTATATCGCGAGGGCGAAGAAATTAGCTTTACAAATGAAACTGATGAAACGACTGAAGCACCTCGTGAAGTGAAATTAGTTGCTCCAATTACAGAAGAACAAATCCGTGATTTAAAAGTTGGAGATGTAGTTTCAATTAGTGGCATGATGTACACTGGACGCGACGCAATCCACCATCATTTAAAAGACCACGATTGTCCGGTCGATTTAAATGGTCAAATTATTTACCACTGTGGACCTGTAGTATTAAAAGATGAAGAAGGCAAATATCACATTAAAGCAGCTGGTCCAACAACAAGTATTCGTGAGGAGCCATACCAAGGCGATATCATGAAAAAATTTGGCATTCGCGCTGTAATCGGTAAAGGCGGAATGGGTGCAAAAACATTAAAAGCACTAGAAGAACACGGCGGTGTTTATTTAAATGCAATTGGTGGAGCAGCACAATACTACTCACAATGTATTAAAGAAGTAAAAGACGTAAACTACCTAGAGTTTGGTATTCCTGAAGCTATGTGGCACTTACAAGTTGAAGACTTCAAAGCAGTAGTAACAATGGATTCTCATGGTAATTCATTGCATAAAGATGTAGATAAGAGTTCACTTGAGAAATTGGCTACTATGGCTGAGAAGGTATTTTAATAGTTGGGCTTTATGGGCAATGTCATTTTTTTGGCATTGCTTTTTTTGTTTTGGGTTGAGCGTCCTGATTCAGCAAATAATATTATGAAAACTGCAATTAAAATTATCATATCTGCAATTAAAAATACAAAAACTGAAAATAAAAAATTCATATCTGCAATTAAATAAATGAAAACTGCAAATAAACCCCGCCTAGAGTACAAATAAGTCGTTAAATCATGAAGAAAAAGTCTAATTTTAGGGTAAATTAATGGTCCTGAGTTCAAAAAATTTCAGTTCAAATCGAACAACGCATCAGCATTCCTTTTCATCAAAAATCCTTTTAGAAAAATTTAGTTTTATTTCAAAAGTACACCAATTCTATTCATATTTCTAATTTATTTACAGATACTAATTTTAAGTGAGGTGAATGAATTGAAAAAAATTATTGTATATATTCTTACTTTCTTCTTAGTATTTCCTAGTACAACATTTGCTTATAGTAATGCGTCACACGGCTGGGGGATTGTTCCTGCGAAAAATGAGACTCCACCTGATGCGGGTGAGCAACTTAATAAATTATTATCAAATACGGGGTCAGTTTATTTAGGGGATACTACAAAAAAAGATGTTTATTTAACTTTTGACAATGGTTATGAAAACGGCTTTACACCAAAGTTTTTGGATGTTTTAAAGAAACATGGTGTTCACGGGACGTTTTTTATAACCGGGCATTACATTAAGGAAAATCCTGAATTAGTGAAACGAATGGTTAATGAGGGTCATATAGTCGGAAACCATTCATGGAGTCATCCTGATATGACAACGATTGGAGATCAAAAGATTATTGAGGAATTGGAACAAGTTAAAATGGCATACCAGGAATTGACTGGCAAAACAGAAATGAAATATTTCAGACCTGCAAGAGGTGTTTTTAGCGAACGTACATTGAAACTAGTTAATAAACAGGGATATGAAAATATTTTCTGGTCATTGGCATATGTTGATTGGAAAGTTGATCAACAAAGAGGTTGGAAATATGCTTATGATAATGTGATGAAAATGATTCATCCTGGAGCAGTTATATTAATGCATACTGTATCGAAGGATAATGCAGAAGCGATGGATGCGATTATTACTGGCTTACATAAACGAGGGTATCAATTTAAAAGTTTAGATGACTTAATGATGGAGAGAAGCGGATTTGATCCGAGCTTTTATCTACCTAAAAAATAAAAAGCTAATGATTAAGTAGTTTTATTAACTGCTTAAATCATTAGCTTTTTTACACTTTAAGGACGAGTTTTCTTTAACGGTTTGCGATTGCTTCGTAATTTAGTTTAGCATGTTGCTTTGGTGTTTTAATTACAAATGGATTTTCGACTGTATTTTCTAGGAATTGTTTATCTTTATTAGCGAATTTTTTTATTCCGTTAAGAACTTGTTCTTCTTCAGATACAACTTCTCCAAAAAGTAAATCTTGTGTAATTGGTCCTTGGTTGTAATGCTCATAATAAAATCGCTTATAGTCAAATTGATAGAAAATAACTGGTTTTTCCATATATGAGAAATCAAATGAAACTGTTGAATAATCAGTGATTAATAAATCTGATCTTTTTAATAGAGATTGAACGGTTTCTTCACCTTGACGGATTACTTTTATCCTTTTATGGAAATCTGGAACATCCTTCATATAAATTTGAGTCTGGTAGTGCGGATAGAAAATGATATTTAAATCATTTTTTTCTAAGATTTGGTGTAACTCGGGATTACTAAGTAAAGAAAAATAACGGTTAAAGTATTCAGAGTTCATTAATTGTTGAGTACTTTTATTCCAGTTTCTCCATGTCGGCATGATTAAAATGGTTTTGCCATTTCCTGTATTTTCAAGCGCATCCCATCTAGCTAATCCTGTAACGGCCACTTCATTTTCAGCATAACCGAATTCATTAACAATATGATCTTTTTCAAAATCAGATGAAACGATAAATAATGAATAGCCCATTCTATTCTTATTCAGTACATGATTTACACGACTAACTCCAATCACGCCATGTTGAATAAGGATTTTTTGATTTTGCTGCCACTCAGGATGACATTTTAAGACTTGTAAATACTCGTGTGTGTACATGTTGGCACGTTCTGAATAGGCATTAATTGTTTTATCACAAGTTAATAAGTAAAGTGTGTGCTTTAAACTTCCATATTGTACAATGTTTCCGAATTCTTTTATATATTCGTAATCCTTTGCCTTTTTATCAATCAAATAGTAACAGTTATCTCTTATTTTATTTTGCTGAATGTACTTGAATAAATGGTATGAATTATCTTGTGCTGTATCTTTTCGTTCTCCAATTAACCAAATATGCTTATTTCGATAGTATCTTTGGGTTAAACGGTAAAGGTAAAAAATAAGGAATGATTTCCATTCTCTTCTTAATACAAGTAACCCAAATTCATAGACGATATCACGGAATGATTTTTGGATCTTTGTTTTTAATTTTCCAAGAAGACCCGTTTTTTTGATTCGAATGTGTAAATTTTTCTTTGGAAAATAGGGTACGATACTATGTGTTTTAGTTGTTGCTGGTTTTGAATTTGCCTTTGTTGAAAAATAGAAAATATGAAGTGGTTTCTTTAATGAAATATCGCCAACTTTTACAGAAATAAACACTTCATAATCGCCATCAGGTAATATTTTACTTAGCTCAATTGTAGTTGTTTTATAGCCACCATCGCTATAATTGATACTATTTTTTGAGAAAAGATAGGACAAATCAGAACGCTCAAGAGTTTCGAGTGTAACTGTAATTAGCTGACCATTTGATTTATTTTTAAACTGTAATTCCTTAATAGAATCTAAATTATTAATTTCCTCGATAAATGCGAAGCCACCAACTTGCAAGCGGTCACCTCGTAACGAAAGGATTTCAATTTTTTGATGTAAATTGAATTCCTTAATTTCTAGGTATTCTTTATATTTCGGAAAATACTTTGCAAAATAATGATAATATTTTCCCTCTATCATCACTGCTCCTTTTTGTAGGGTACGATCTGATAATAGACTCATCAATAAATGAAATTCTTCTGGATTTTGATTAAGAAAAATAGTATAAAATACTTTACTAATTTTAGAAGTATTATTTTCCATTAGATTTTCAGATAAGTTTTTAGCAAAATCCGATGAAATCCTTAAAAGTTCATTGTACTGTTCAGAAGGGAAATAATATGCCTTTGTCAGTAAAGACGTTAAATAATAATCCCATAATTTTTTCTCAACATGCGAGTAATGAGAGGTGATATCTTTCAGATTATAATAGTTTATTAATTCAGTTTGAGTAACGAGAAGGTTATCAAAAAATTCTAAAGTACTAGTTTGTTTAATAACATCACTGTTTGTTAAATCTCTCACTTTTATGACGATATCTGAAGTTACGTAAACTTTATTTGAACAAATAAAACATTGTTGAGTAAATAATAAATCTTGTTGTTCTGTTAAAAGCTCATTGAATTGCAATTGATTATCGATTATTAAACTTCTCTTAATCATCATATTTTTAATAGAAGGATTTAACAGAAGTTCTGGATGTTTATGAAACTCTCGTAATGTTGGTAAATCTTTTTTTATGATTGATTTTAATTCATGGTGCTCCCATTTTCTTGTACCATTGAATAATTGTATATTTCCTAAAGCAATATCAGTATGATCCTTTATTGCATTGTTATATAAATTTTCATAGGCTGATGGATTTACAATATCATCCGCATCGATAAATGCCACAAACTCTCCAGTGGCTTCATGTAAACCTATGTTTAGTGCTTTGTTTTTTGCCATTAGCTCTAATGATATGAAGCGAATATTTTTATGTGAATTTGAATACTTCTCAATTATTTCTTTACTATTATCAGAGGAACCGTTGTCTATAATAATCGTTTCAATATCAGTTAATGATTGACCTTGAATACTGTTTAGGCAATCTTTTAAGACATCTTCATGATTATGTGCAACAACGACTACACTAACTTTTGCTTTTTCCATAATAGTCTTACCTCACTAGTCTCTACTTTCAATTAAATAGTTTATCATAAATTATAACCTAATGCGTCTTCGAAAGAACATAATTTACGAATGGTAAGTAGGTATCGTACTTGTATTATCTCCAATTATTAATAGAGATATCAGACTGTTGACAAGCGCTCGCAATCAGTCTGATAATCAAGTTTTTAGTTATTTGTCTTTACACTGTTATCTCTAATTATTTATAGAGATTTTAAGGGAGAAGAGAGTAGCTACTATAAATTAATGATAAAAAAGATTCAAATTATTTTTATTCAATACTTGACTTTGATAATGATAATCGTTATCATTTAAGTATAGCAAATATCAACACCGCCGTAGCGATATTTGATAAGTTTTGAAACCTGATTGGACTTGAAAGTTTCCCCATTCCCTTAAAATTTATGTGTCAAAGAAAGCTTGACTAGTCCCCAAGCTTTTTTTGCGTTTTTCAGACTGTTGACAAACGCTCGCTTTCTTCGTTGCTTCGCCTGTCTGTGGTGCTCATTACCGTCAAAGGTAACTCCGCTCCTCACCAGGCTTCGCGCCTCGAAAGACAAGCGCTTACAATCAGTCTGAAAATTAATTTTGGGAACATTATTTGTACACCTTAACTAGAGATTATTCTCTAGTTTTTTAGCGTTTCATACAAATTTTCTTAAGCGGTACTTGTTATGCTATAATACACTTCAGAGTAATTAAGGAGGAACGGGTGAATGTGGAAGGAAGAGGTTGCTTTAGAAACACCATATCAATGGGAAGAAGTTTTAAAGAGATTAGAGCATGAGCCTACATTTACAGTGCATTCTGCTGAAAAGCGGTTAAGCATTCCACTGTATATTGATGGGGATCAAGCAGTTGTAAAGGTTAAGAAAATAAATGATGCTCCGGTTCAGTTTGAAGTCATTAGTGAACATGAAAATAAAGAGAAAATTCTCGAAGAAGTTGCTACTATTTTGCAATGGCAAACAGAATTTGAAGAACTACATCATCATTTAAGACAAACTACAATTTCTCCTCTAATTGACCTTTTTGGACATACACCAATTACCGTTTCAAATGATCCTTTTGCCTGTTTAATTACATGTATTATTCATCAACAAATACAGCGTACATTTGCAATCCAAGTAACAAAACGATTTGTTCGAATGTATGGTGAAAGAATTGGTAATTCGTGGTTTTTTCCATCTCCTGAAATAATTGCTAATTTAACAATAGATGAGTTAAGAGATTTGCAGCTTAGTACTAGAAAGGCTGAATATATGATTGGAATTGCTAAAGCTTGGAGTGAAGGAGTTTTAAGTCATCAAGATTATCGAACATTATCATCAGAGGAAATTTCAAAGGAGTTAATCAAGCTTAAGGGAGTCGGTCCTTGGACAGTTGAAAACTTCTTATTATTTGGTCTAGGTCGAAAAGATATTTTCCCGGTTGGTGATGTTGGAATTCAAATCGCACTTCAAAAGCTTTTAAATTTAGATGAAAAGCCTTCAAAAGAAATAATGGATTATGTAAAGGAGCAGGTTTCTCCGTTTGGAAGCTACGCGGCCCTTTATCTTTGGAAGAGCATAGAATAATGGAGTTGTATATATGAGCAATCAGTTAACAAATAAATTAGAGGTAGGCCAATCCTTTCCTATAACAATCAAACGTATTGGGATTAATGGCGAGGGTGTCGGTTACTTCAAAAGACAAGTAGTCTTCATTAAAGGAGCATTACCTGGTGAGGAAGTAGTAGCGGAGGTAACGAATGTTCGCAACGGTTTTGCTGAAGGGAAAATTCAACGTATTCGAAAAGCATCACCTGATCGTGTAGAGCCGACTTGTAAAATCTACGAAAAATGTGGTGGCTGTCAAATTCAGCATGCATCTTATGAAGGACAACTTCGATATAAACGCGACATTGTCATCCAAGCAATGGAAAAGTATGCGAAAGATTTACTAGAAAAAACACCAATTAAAGAAACGATCGGTATGGAAAATCCTTGGAATTATCGAAACAAAAGTCAGCTTCAAGCTGGGCTAGAAAAAAATAAAATCATCGCTGGATTATATACACAAAACTCTCATAATGTTGTCGATATTGGCCATTGCCCGATCCAACATGAGGATTTAAATAAAATTACTGGTAAAGTGAAGAAAATTTTAACTCGTTTAAATATCCCTGTTTATAATGAACGAAAAAATAAAGGGGTAATCCGAACAATCGTAGCCCGTGTTGGTTTACGTACAGGTCAAATCCAATTAGTACTTGTAACTGGAACGAAAGATTTTCCTCAGAAAAATGAACTAATTAGTGAAATTAAAAAGCGAATTCCTGAAGTGACAAGCTTAATGCAAAACATTAATAATCAAATGACTTCAGTGATCTTTGGTCGTGAAACTGTCTATTTATCAGGTGAAGAAGTAATTGAGGAAAAGCTTGGAGACTTATCATTCGAACTTTCGGCAAGAGCGTTTTTCCAATTAAATCCTGAACAAACAGTTAAGCTATATGATGAAGTCAAAAAAGCAGCGGCACTTACTGGAACAGAAAAAGTCGTAGATGCTTATTGTGGAGTAGGAACAATCGGACTATGGCTTGCAAAAGACGCAAAAGAAGTTCGAGGAATGGACGTAACGAAAGAAGCAATCATCGATGCGAAAACAAATGCCCTAAGCCATGGCTTTGCAAATACTCATTACGAAGCAGGGAAAGCTGAACAAGTATTACCGAAATGGTTACAAGAAGGCTGGAAACCAGACGTTATCATAACTGATCCACCTAGAACTGGTTGTGATGAGGAGTTTTTAAATACTGTATTAAAGATTAAACCGAAGAAATTAGTATATGTTTCTTGTAATCCTTCTACTTTAGCTAGGGATTTAAAGGTATTGAGTAAGAGTTATGATGTGAAGTATTTGCAGCCTGTTGATATGTTTCCGCATACTGCGCACGTAGAGTGTATCTCGCAACTCATTTTAAAAGAAGGCAACTAACCCTTGTGGTTGTTGCCTATTTTTCTTCTTCTAAAGGATTAACAAAGTTGTAATGAATATGCAGATTACCCTCAATGCTACACGTGACTTTATTTACTAAAGTGTGTAAAATTTGAGGAGTTAAATCATTTAGTATTGAAACCTCTTTAATCCTCTTACCTAAATCAATTGCAAAGTGCTCGCTTTCGCAAGCTACAAGCTTGTCTTGAATAACGATCTTAGAAGTTTCTAAATCGGCAACCTCCTGATCTATTTGTTTTCTATACTCGACCAGTTCTTCCCGTGATATTATTTGGTCTGCATACATATCAATGTAATTTTTTTTTCTAGATCTTAATTTATACTCTTTGTTTTCGATTTTTGTCAGCTCATTTTTGATAAGAAATATCTTTTTATCTAGTCTTTTTTGCAGGCTTCTAAGAAACTTATCGTCTTGAATAGATCGAAATAGCTCTTGTAAATCTTTTATGATTATGTGTTTTAGTTCTTTTTCTCGTATAACAACTCTATTTTCGCAGAAGGTATCACCGTGTTTAATATTGCCTCCACATCTATAACCTTTTTGATTAGCTTTAAACCACATCCCTTTTTGGCAATTCTCACAGAACAAAACATTCGTAAACAGATGCTTTTTAGGGGCAGTGCTTGTACGTGTTCTTGTTTGTAGCATCCTTTGGACAGCCTGAAAAGTCTCTTTTGGTATGATAAGCTCGTGAGTGTTCTCTTGAATTGTAGTATGGTCTTCACCAAGAGTTTTCCGTTTTGTTGTTGTGACTGAAATAGTTTCAGTTCTGTTTTGAACAAGATCACCACAGTAATGTTGATTATTTAAGATATTTTTAATTGTGGTAGAGTGCCATAAAGGTGATGCGTTAGACTTATTCGCAATTTGTGAAGGAGTAGGGATTTTTTCTGCTGTGAACCTTTTTGCTATTGACTCCATTCCAAGTCCATCTAAGTATTCTTTAAATATTCTTCTAACAATATCTGGTGTGTTATCTTCACGTATTTTTAGCTTACCGTTGTCAGAATAGTAACCATAAGGTGGGGTGGAACCTACAAATAAACCTCTGCTAGCTTTCGCACGTTTCGCAGCCTTATTTCTTCGGCTGTTATTTTCTGACTCATTTTCATAAATCCAAGCATAAAGCCCAAACTTATCTATATCCCCCTTAATTGTATTGATCGAGTTATCAAGGCAAACAATATGAATATTATTATTTATGCAGATATTTTTTAATTCATAAGACAATAAGCCGTTTCGAGCTAATCTAGAAAGTTCTTTAGCTAATACCACATCATATAAACCATTCTTTCCGTCTTCAATTAGCTTTTTTAAGCCAGGACGGTTTCCTTTTGTTCCTGATTTTTTGTCAGTATAAACCTTAACAATCTCCCAATTATTATCGATAGCATATTTTCGAAATAAATCAATCTGATTCTCAATAGAAGTTTTTTGTGCATCCATTTCTGTGGAGACACGGGCATACACTGCACATCTCAATACACGATCACCACCATAAGTTTCAAAATATTGAGATGTTGGTGGGTTTGTTATAGTATTGACCATATTCATTTGTCTTATCTGAGGTGTATTTATATCCATTTATGCTTGTTCTCCTTATTTCTCACATCTATGTTTTAATTTTCGGTATTTCGTCCATACTATTAATAATAGTTCGGTACTTTATCCAGATTGGTATACCAATCTGGATAAAGTACCGAACATCCATTAAATGAAACCCCTAGTTAAAGGGGTTCTGGTGATAGAACTATGTTGATGGTGTTTTTGAAAAACTTAATGTTCGGTACTTTATCCAATCTTTATCTAATTGGATTCGGTACTTCATCCAAAATCAATCAGATCTGAGAAAATATTTGATTTAAAATATAATTTTGACTCCCGGTTCATAGAAAGCATTAGGTAGTCCACAAAATACAATACAATCAATCTCTGCTCATCTAGACCTAATTGATGATCTAGGATTTCATTAAACCTTGAAAAAAACTGACCCGTCTCTACTAGATGACACGCTATTCTTAAATTATCTTTGCAAATCGAGTATTCGTTTAGAGAATCTTTGTGTTGTTGAATGAATTCAAGGATTTTTATTTCGAGTTCTCTATCTTGGATGTCTTTTGCTGAATTTAACCTTGCTTCAAGAGTTTGTATGCGACAAATCTTTAGTTCGATGCTTTGTTCAACGCCTTTGCTCATTTCATTAATGTATGTCAATGTAATAGGTATTATTTGATTTGTAGTAACGATTTCTTTAACACGATTAAGTATTTGAGGTATAAACTTATTGTGAACTTCTTTAATGTCAACTTTATACCCACAAGTTTTACATACATAGTAATGATAATAGTACTTGATGCTATTTCGTTTAGTAGAGGCATTATGGGTACTAAACAATTGATTGCAATGGCTGCATTTTACTTTGTTTAAAAATAAAAAAGGTGTATCCATTCGACCGAAAGTTTTTTGCAGTTGAATATTTTGTTTAATTAATTGAAGATGAAATTTGTTAATGATAGGTTCGTGGGCCTTTTCAAAAATGAAATGCTTTTTACCAACATCTTTTCTTTTGTGTACATCCCAGATTAAATTTCCAGTATAAACTGGGTTTTTTATTATATTTTCAACTGTGCTCGGTCGCCATATACCACCTTTAGGTGAAGAGATTTCTGCTTCATTTAAAATTGTGGCTATTTTTTGTAATGATTTTCCCCAACTAGATAGGAAAAATATGAAGCTTACAATCTCAGCATTTTCGTTCGGTTTCAATTGCTTGTTAACTTGGCTATATCCATAAGGTGTTTTTGATCCAGGTCTGAATATCTCTTCGTTATCTAGGTCTGCAATTAAATTACTTATTGCTCGATCGGATTTTACTTCGGATTCGTTTTGAAATATCAAGAAATTCATTTTGATGCCAAAATCAGCTGGGTCAATTGGTTTATTAGAATCTGTTGTATAGACCTCAAGTTCAGGCATTTTTTCTATTAATGGTCGGTAAAATTCAAGCGTAAATGAATAACCCGTTCGATCCATCCGAGAAATATCGTGAAATATGACAGTTGGTATATTCATTTCAACCATTTCCTCACCAAGTTTCATCAATTGTCTTCGTTTTGATGCCTGTTTGGTATATGCGCTAGTAACGTCTTCTATGTAAATAAATTCATCTGGTACAAAGAGTTGATTACGTTTAGCGAATTCCTGAATATGTTGTTTCTGAATTTCAACGCTGTTATTTTCTTGTTGTTTATAAGAAGAGCGACGAATATACGCAAATGCTGTTTTCATATGAAATCTCCTTCATTAAAAATATATTGAGTCTGAAAATCGTTGAGATAGTCAAATTTACTAACCTCAATGTCTACCTCATTTGGACATACAAATACTTTTTTGATAAGCATTGATGTTAGAAAGAAAGAATTAGATTGACTGCATTTATGAAGATATTTTTTCAATAGGTCTACCAAGCCTTCATTTTCTAATAGAAGTTGCTTTTTTACTTCTAATTGACTAAGTAAATTCTTTTGAATTTTCTCCAATTTGATTAATTCAATGTAGCGAGGATTATCTTTCCATTTACTAATATCATCAATTTCTAAAATGATTTTTTCCATTAAATTGTGTATTTGTGCCTCGAGTGACTTTAATTCACCATTAATATTTTTCCGACTTAATTGAAAGAAGTGCCTAGAATCTTTTAGAAGTAGTTCTGTATTTAAACTCTCAATTGTTTTCTCAAGTGACTTATTGATAATAAGAATTAAATCATCCGTTGATATTAATACTTTTGAATGTTTATGTGAACAGGAATACCAGGCTTTCACTTCAGAGACATTCAAATGAAATTTCATTGACCTTCTACAAACACCACAATTTACATCGTAAATATCTTGATTTTTTAAAGACTTTTCAACTTCTAGATATGTTGAAATTAAGGTGCTATTATCCCGAAATTGTTGAAATTCCTCATAAGTTAAGTAAGGTTCTACGTGTAAAAGCTTATTTTTTCCATTAGTTAGATCATACCCTGCATAAAAAGGATCCATTGCAATTTTTAGCAATTGTTCTGGCTTGGTTTCTAGTTTGCGTTTAAATTCCATTAATGTATTTTCTAAATCTTTGTGTGTTGTTATTCGCATAATCTCTTTAAAGTATTGTAGTAAAAAATCCTTATTTTCAGGATTTTTTTTATATTGTTTGGTTTCTTTATCTTTTAAGTAACCAAGTTTTCTAGGAGGATACCTTTTTCTTGCTTCTTCGGTTCTCCTAGCAATGTTTTTTCCTTCGACATCACTTACAATGTTCATCACACCTTCAAGAAGTGTGCTATTGGTGGCCTGGTGATGACCATTTCCAGCTGAAGTAAAATATATTTTGACATTATGTTTTTTACATAGTGAAACAAAATAATTTGACTCATAAAAGTCTCGAAACAATCTTGACCGGTCAAAGGCATAAATAATTTCAACTCGATTATTAATAATCATTTGAATAAGTTTTTTCATTAGCGGTCGTTTATTAATATCCAGTTTGTTAGCAGATACCCCCTTTTCATTTATTATTAGTATCTCACTTGAAATATAATTTTTTCGGTAAATAGCATCAGCTGATATTTGCATTGCTAAATCCTGATTGTTTGTACTAACTCTTCGAAAAAAAACCTTATACTTGTGTTTATTTGCTATCGTTTGTCTCATTGTTCTTTCTTTCCTTTACTATGTTTAGATAAAGTAACTTCGCCTGAAGTCGATGAGATACATCTAATTGATCCACAATTATTCTCTGGACTAAATGTTGAAGCCAGATATTAGATACAGAGTTTATCTCAGAATCTGTTTGTATATTAATTTTCTTCCGCATAAACACACCTCCGCATTTCATCTTTGACGGAAATATGTGTGTTTATACGAGTAAGCACTATAACTAACTAGTGCTTGAGCACTAATCTTCAAATTTCAAATCTAGTCTTAGTTGAACAGATTCCTCTTTATCTGTGGTCTTAATAATTATTTTGATAATTCCTTTCTCTTGACCAGGGAAAGACTTGATGTTAGTTTCTTTCATCTCTTAACCTCCCGTAAGTAAGGAATTGCTCTAGTAGGAATTGTGAAAAGTGGCCTTCCTTCTGAAGTCTCTTTAATTTTTCTGTAAAGGTGTTTAATTCTAACTTAGTTAATGTTCTATCTTGATTTGTGTATATCAAGCACATTCACTTCCTAACTGTTCTTTTTTATCTGATAGCTCTTTTTGATTTAATGGATAATCTAGCATTCTTTCTAATTTAGAGATTAATAAATCTTGGATAATAACACTTGCATTAATTGCATTTTCTTGTGTAGCATAGCAGCGGATAACTTTCAAAATTCTCTCTCCTTATTTCGGTTATACATATGTCAGAAAAAAAGGAAGTAACTAAAGCTCAATACTGATTCTTATATTTAAGTGTTTAATTATTGGTAAATTACTTCCTAATTTCTTACTTTTAAATTTTGCAAACGGATTATATTCTTTAATTTTTATAAAAAACAAGGTTTTGGTGAAAAAAATTATTTATTTTGTAAAAAGTTCTATGTTTTGGTTTAGCTGGATAGATAAAATTGGCATTAAATTCCAAAAAAGTTGTAGTATAATTAATTTTACGTATGTAAACGACTTTTAAGTAGGAGTGCTGTTATGTATATATCAGAATTAAAGGTTACTAATTTCAGAGGGTTTACTAGTGAATCTACTATTGAATTTAAAGAAGGAATCAACGTGGTTATTGGTCACAACAATGCTGGTAAGACTACGATAATTAAGGCATTAGAAATCTTGTTCGATAATAAATCTTCAAAGAGATTAAATATTAATGATTTCAATCACAATATAGAATTGGAAAAGCTGAAAACTGAGCCACCCAAGATTTGTATATCTGCAAAACTAATAGAATCTGATAATGAAGAATCTTATTCGGATGAATTAGTTACTGTTGCGAATTGGCTGACTAATTTAGAAACCCCTTTTGAGGCTACTATATCGTTTGAATTTTTCTTGCCTGAAAATGAAGTTGACACTTATAAAAAAGCAATGGATAGTGTGATAAGCACTGATATAAATTATTATTGGAAAGTGATTGAACAACATTTTTTGAAGAAGTATGTTAGCAAAACATACGTAGGAAATCCAAATTTAAAAAATCAAGTGGATTCTTCAGAGCTTTCTCGTTTCGATTTTCAATTTCTAAGTGCAATAAGAGATGTGGAAAGAGATTTATTTAAAGGTAATAATACCCTTCTAAAAGAAGTTATTGATTTTTATATGGACTATGATATAAAAAATGATGGAGACTTAGATGTAAATGAAAAACTAGATAAAATTCAATCTAATAAAGATATTTTTGCTCAAGAATCAAAACAATTAATAAAATTATTGAAGGATAGAATGAGTCAAGGTGAAGAACAGATTTTGAGATATGTAAAAGGTACAGGTGCAGGTATCGACAACTCAAAGCCCATATTTGAAGGTGAAATTCTCGATACAGAATTATATTCAGCTTTAAGGTTAATTGTAGAAAAGGAAACCGGTATTAAACTACCGGCAACAAGTAATGGTTTAGGTTATAACAATTTAATTTATATATCTTTATTACTTTCAAAGATGCAAAAAGATTCATCAGGAGAATATCTTGGATCTAATTCAAAAGTGTTTTCAATTTTAGCAATTGAAGAACCAGAAGCACATTTACATCCAAGTATGCAATATAAATTTTTGCAATTTCTGAAAGCAAATAAAGAATCTGAAGTCCGACAGATATTTATTACTTCCCATTCACCAAATATAACTGCCGCTATAGATCTTGAAGATATAATAGTTCTTCAAAAATTAAACATTGATAATGATACTGAAAATCCTAAAGAAATTATCAGGGCAGCTTATCCATATAAGGTTTTTGAAATAAACAAAGATAATCCTGAATATCACGAAGAAGACAAGAAGTCTAAGGATTATGTGAAGAGATTTTTAGATGTAACTAAGGCCGATTTATTTTTTGCAAAAAATATCATTTTAGTTGAGGGGATAGCTGAACAACTGGTTTTACCGGAGTTTGCTAGGAAACTAGAATTATATTTGGAAGATAGTCATACTACAGTTTTAAATATTGGAGGCAGATACTTCGATCACTTTTTAAAATTATTTGATTTGGAAAAATCCCCATATGCAATTAATAAAAAAATTGCTTGTATTACAGACCTAGATCCTGTAAGAAAAAAAATAAATGACGGAAAATCGGATGATTTACTAGATGAAGTCGAGGGTGATTCAAGTAGTTGGGAAAAATGCCCACCTATATTTTTAGAATTAAATAATGAATTATACGAGTACAAGAAAACTTCCAATAAACTTGTAAATAACCACGAAAGCTATTCATCCAATATTAAAATATTTACACAGCCAAGTGGATTGAGCTCGACTCTAGAATATGAGTTGATTAGAGCAAATCCAACTAAAGATGTTCTTATAACGAGTTCGATTTCAAATAAAGCTGAGTTAATAGAATTATTCAAGATGGTTAATCAAGATGAAGCACTAGAAAAAATAATAAAAAAAATTAGAAAATCAAAATTTAAAACTGAACTACTGGAGTTGTTACAATCTGGAGTTTTAGAAGATCATAAAGAAAATAAAATAGCACTTCTGGCAAGTAGGTATCTACAATCTGTTAAAAAAGGAGAAGCTGCACAAGAAATAGCCTATTTAGTTAGCAAGGATGAAGAAGGATTAATTAGTCCTCCAGATTATATAAGTGAGGCGATTAAATGGATATCTCAGTAGCAAATGAATTAGAATCTAGCCTAAGTGAAATACCCTTTGATGAACATTTTAAACTTTATGCAGGTCCAGGGGCCGGAAAAACTACTTTTTTAACGAATCATATAAAACATATTCTTAGAAGTTCTAAAAAGTTAAAGAAAACTAGAAAAGTAGCTTGTATTACATATACAAATACAGCTGTAAATACACTTGTTAAAAGATTAGAGGGTTGTACAGATTATACTGAGATTTGTACTATTCATAGTTTTTGTTATAAGTATATTGTTAAGCCATACATATGGCTATTAAATGATCGTGCAATTCCTTTAGATAAGATAGATGGGCACGAAGAAATAAAGCTAAGAAAGAGCCAGCTAAGAGAATTTAAGTCTAGAAGTCAACAGTTACATTTTAATGATGACAAAGCTTTAGTTGAGGCATTGAGTAAACTTAAATGGGTGTTAGAAAATGGAGAACCTGTCCTCAAGTTTTTAAGATATAATGATGGACGAGTTGGAAAATATTCTATTAAGAAAAGCTCATATATTCTCTATAAACAATTACACTGGTCAGAAGGAAAATTGAGTCACGATGACGTTCTTTATTTTGCTTATCGAATCATAAAAGAAAAACCAGAGATTTTAGAAATAATAAGAGCAAGATTTCCTTATGTATTAATTGATGAATTTCAAGACACTAGTCCTATTCAAACTGAAATAATAAAAATGATCGGCGAGAGAGAAACGAGCATAGGTGTAATAGGTGATATATGTCAGTCTATATATTCCTTCCAGGGTGCTAATGTTGATTTATTTAGAGAATTTTCTCTAGATAATATGAAGATATATATTTTGTCGGGAAATCGAAGATCCACACAACAAATTATCAATGTATTGAATCATATGCGTGAAAAAGTAGATTTTAAGCAGCATTCACCTACAAATTTTGAAGGGCCCTCACCTATAATTATAATTGGAGAAAAATCCGAGTTGGATTCATATTTAAATGTTAATTTTGAAAAGGTTATGTTTTTGTCGTATAAAAATATAAATCAAACTAATGTTAACATTTTGGTGGAAGATTCAGATGGAGATAGAAGTTGGAGAATATATTATTTAGTACAATCCCTAGAATTCGCTAAAGCCCTTGATATAAAGCAAGCAATAAAATTTATGAGACAAGCCTATAGGAAGACCAATGGATTTTCTGAAAAAGAAGCTTTAAAAAACCTAAGAAGACTTTCAAATTGTTATGATGAATTTAAAGATAAAAATATTACCTTTTTATATAATGAGTATATAGTTGGTCATAATGAAGTATCTGGAAAAATTACTAGAGGTAGAGTAAAAGCACTATATGATGGATTAACATATAAACAGCTTGCTTTACAGGTAATGAATGTAGAAATTGGAACAATAGACTTTAAAACTATACATCAATCAAAGGGCGAGGAATATGATACAGTTTGTATAACTCTCCCTTCTAATAGTGAGGGGAATGAACTAGATTTCCTTATAAACCCTGATATGAATAAAGAATCTCATAGGGTTTACTATGTTGCATTGAGCAGAGCTCAGTATAGGTTAATCATAAAATTGGAGTCTATTATTGAAGAAAATATATTGAAGCTTGAAGGAATAGGATTCGAAGTAGTTTTATTAAGAGAAAGAAATACACTCTTAACATAATTTACAGAAAGAGAAAAAATTTTTGACTATTATTCTTGAACAAGCTAGTCAATGAATTTTAACTACTTTTAATCGTTCCTATAAAATAAATTAGAGTAGCTATCACATAGGATTACCGAGATAAACATATAGAGTTAAAAGTGTCGTACATATTAGATATGTCTAATTTGTACGACCTTTTTATGCATCCATTACTTTAAAATTTTTTCTAAAAATTAATTAATATGTTCTACTTAGTACAGGATTTCCAGAATAAGCCCTCAAAGGGCTACTATAAAATATTGAAAAATTGTAAAATTAATTACGATACCTCACAGTAAATATAATTAGATATAAATTAGTTCCAAATAATTTAAGGGTGGGATAGTTTTGTACGATTTTACTAACCTAAGTGATGTAGAATTTGAAAGATTAAGTTCAGATATATTAAGTAGGAAGTTAAAAGTTAAATTACGATACTTTGCCCCAGGCAGGGATGGTGGGATTGACTTAGTAGACGATATGGCACAGAAGAATGTAGTTGTACAAGTAAAACATTATGCCAAAAGCAGCTTCAACAGTTTACTAACTTCTTTAAAGAAAGAGGTTGCTAAAGTAAAAACAATAAATCCAAAACAATACTTTATTTGTGTTTCCCAAGAACTAACTGCATCAAATATTAACGAAATCTTTACTTTGTTTAAAGATTATATGAAAGACACATCAAACATTATAACTAGATATGAAATAGTAGATTTCTTAAATGAAGATGGTAATAAAGACATTCTACGTAAAAACTTTAAACTCTGGTTACTTTCAGACAAATTGTTAAAAGATATCTTTAATAATCAGGTTTTTATTGATAGTGAAGTATTATTAGATGATATTAATGAGGATTTTAATTACTTTGTTCAAACCACAGTTTTTAATGAGGCTTTAGAAACTTTAAAAAAGAATAGAATGTTAATGCTCTATGGTGCTCCAGGAGTTGGGAAATCAATTAACTCAAAAATGTTGGCTGCCGCGTTTGTCAAAGAAGATTATATTATTAGATATACAACTGATGGACAAGTAAGTAATATAAAAAGTGCTATTTCAGAAAATCCGGATGTAAAAGAAGTTATTTTTTTAGATGATTGTCTTGGTCAATATTACTTTAACTTAAAAAGTGGCCAAGATCGTGAATTAATTTCTCTAATAAAGTACATAAAACAACATAAAAACAAAATACTTATACTAAATACTAGAGTTACAATTTTAAATGAAGCAAAAAGAGCTCGCTTTGAGTTTAGAGATTTCTTGGACAGGGATAAAATTCCTTTAAAAACTATTGATATGGAACGTATATCAAGAATTGAGAAAGCAGAAATCTTTTATAATCATTTATCAAGAAATCAAATTCCTAAACCTTACTTTGAAGCATTAAAAAAAGATAAAAAGTATACCGTCATTATTAATCATAATAACTATAATCCTCGCATAATTGAGTTTGTTACTCAAAAGCACAGATATAGTAAATTGGATCCTGAAGTTTATTTTGACTATATTTTAAAAAACTTAAAAGACCCTAAAGAAGTATGGTCTGATGAATTTGATGAAAGATTAGAAGAGATAGATAGAGTTTTTATGCACACTCTCTTTTCACTGACAGATACTTTTACAAATATAGATGTTTTAAAAGAATGTTTTATTTTTAGGTTAAAGAATGAAGGCCGTACACAGAGTACGGTAGATTATTTTTCTGTTGTTAAAACTAGACTAACTAAGTCACTGGTTAGGATTTTAGATGTTGATGGATCAGAACAGATTGGTGTGCTTAATCCCTCTATAAATGACTATATGATCAGTCATCTTCAATCAAACACAATTGGGCTAAATTCAATTAGAGATTCTATCTTATATATAGAACAATTAGAAAAAATGTACGAACCAAAAGAAGCAATTGAAGTATTAATTGGTGAAATAAAAACGGAGAATTACCTTAACTTAAAAAGTTTTGGTAAGAAGAAATTAGAATATTTATATTATGGAATTGCTACAAACACTATTCTTAAAGAAGATTATAAACCAATTATTAAGAGTAATTTTAGAAATTTAAGTGAGAGCTTAAGTTTTTTTAATACTACGTTTGAGAAAATAGAAATTGTATTAAGATTTCTTAAGAATAAAGATTTATTCGATTTTTATGATATTAGTGAGAGCCTAAAGGATTGGGATTTCGTAAGTGATTTTATTTACAATCTTGATTTTAAAGAAATTACTCAGGTATTATCTGCGATAAAAGAAGAGAGTATATTAATTTCAGGTTTAAAGGAACGATTATATGATGATCTTATTGATGATCTTAATGGATATATGGATGAGCTTGACGTTGATGAATATATCGTAAACATTGATGGCTATGAAGATTTTTATGATTTAATGCCTTTAGAGGAGAATGAAGGAAAAGTTGATCAATTCATAAGAGGATTGTGTTCTAATATTCAAAGGGATTTAAAGGAAGCTTTAATAGATGAAATATATCAACTAGATACGACATTGGACTACGAAACATTCAAAGTAGAGATAGAAGAGATGGTTGAATTGTATATAACTGAAGGTTCAATATCTGATGCACTAGAGAGACACATTTATCCAGAACCAGAGTTCGACTATGAATATGATGAAGATGATGATAGGAGAGGTTACGATTCCGGGGGGATAGATGTTGCGGATGTAATATTCAATAGAGATATAGTTTACGATGAATAGAGAGTCGCTGTTTTCGATACCTGCCACATTATTAAGTCTTTATTATTCTTGTTTAGCACCTTATGTTTATAAAGACATTTGTTAGCCAACCAATTTGCCGGTAGAGTATTCGATAATCCATTTAGTACTTTTCATAGTTTTCATTAAATTTTTTAAATTTTGGTATCAATTAAACTCCATACATACAGTTGATGTCGTAACTCATTATATAAAAAGGCAGCCTTCTTTCGAATGCTGCCTTTTTGACCTCATTACCTTCCACTCCGATAATAAGTTCCATTATGTTTTTTACTTTTTGATATAGTTTTCGAGACAATTGTTTATAAGTTAGTTACATATCTTCTTCGGAAAATTAATCAAAATTAAGTAGGACCATCAAGTTGTTTTTAAATGATTTCCTAAAAAACACCCGTTTTCTTTATCCTTAGAATAACGAAACATACGTTCGGTTACTCTAAGGATAAAGAAAAGGAGGCTAATTATAATGATAATAAATGCAGAACATATCGCAGAACAATTACTTGAACAAGGGATTTATCAGGAATACAAGAAAGCTGAAAAGAATTTAAAATTAATCAAGGAAGAGTTCCGTAATCGATTACATTCTTACGAGGGAAGCAGAATTGAATTTCTCAAACATAATTTGGTGGCGAAGTTTACTCGAAGAAAAAAATATCATTATACAGATCAAGTTGCTCTAAATGATTATTTGCATAACATAGGTATCCTTCCTGCTGTTGTAAAGATCTCTCATAAATGTATTAAAGATGATCCGGATTTAGTTAAACGGCTAGAACCTTTCCGGCAAGAAGATAAATTTTATGTAAGACCTACTTTGAAGCCTGAGAGAAGAATAGACATAGTCGAACATTGTGTTGCTCCTTTGGAAAAATTAGATATAGATAGTCTTGCCGTTTTGTTTAACAGGTTCTATGAAATCCACAAGAAAATGCAATATTTATATGATATGGCCAAGCAAAGTATGTTACATTGCCCAATTCTTCAAAAGGAGAAAAAAATCAACTTTAAGTTCGGGAGCCTTTCTCTGATTAAATGCCAACCTGAATATGACTCCTATAAGATTTTCAATGATTTGGGTGCTGAATTTTTAATAAATTATGGACAGGTTTCCCTTGAAAAGTTGCAAGAGTATATGTTAAAGGGAATTTTGTCTGAACGGGATATTGATCGATACAGGGTTGTCATAGACATTCTACTTTCATTTTACTTACTTCCTTTAGATGTCGAGCAACAAATGCTAGAAAGATTTCATAACAAGCGTATTATCGTTTCTTTAAATTCCTATCTATCAAGTCGTAGTGTAGACTCTTAAAAAAGAACAAATATTTTTTATTAGGGGGCGGTTTTTATGGACGAAAAGAATAAAAATACCTTACAGAACTCTTTCCAATCCGGTTATCACCAAGGATTTAGTGATGGTTTTCTCCAAGGTCAGGAGCTATTTAAGAAACAAATTTTGGAGCGAATGAGAGATCAGGAATTAATCATTAAACAGCTATCATCAATAAAAATTAGCAAAAACTATAGGTCTCCGCAGGAATTTTGAAAACGCAAGCTGCTGATTTTTGTCCTGATAATTGTTACTTCTTTCTAAGAAAGCACTGTATCCAAATCTAGAAGTATCAAAAAATACTTTTTAATTTATCTAATTGGCAAGGGATCATTTAATTTTTTCGAAATTAACAATAGGATGGGAAATCATTAAAATTTCTAAATCAAAAGCCATATTGGTTTTGGTTATTAATATCCAAGAAAAATTTTAATATAACTGGCAGTGTGCCCATTCATCTATCGGTAGGCGATTGGATAATGCAAAAAAGACGTAAAAAAATTGTTAGAGTTTCCCGTCAATCTCGCTCACGACTTACCATCGTGATGTCATCCCGTTAGATGGGAATTAAGATCCCCAGATTGATCCTAATACGCCTTCCATTCTTGGTTATTAGGACTTAAACATCCTGTGCTCGTTGCAAATTGCAAGGTGGGTTGTGGTACGTTTCGTGGTGAAACGGTTGGTAAAGCGAGACCTGGGCGACTCAGAAGTGCATTTGGTGCACTTGCTGGTACTACAACAATATAACGGCGGCTCCAAACGCAAAACAGGAGTTTTCTATTAATGCCGAATTCTACCCTTAAAGTGAAGGGTGAATTCTGGGCTTCACCACCACATATCAGGTAAGTTAAAAGTTAAAAAATAAAAATCATCAATTTCTTAAAATATATATACCAATACTTAAAAGATAAACGTGGACTTTACTTAAATAAGAATAAAGCTTTTTCTTTATTCAAGTTAAGGTTAGGTTACCTGAAGAAGGTTTTTAATAAAAAGGTGCAAATAATTGCTTAATGAGAATCGCGATAATATATATGGTCATTCTAAAAGAAGGAGGGATGATCTTGTTATTTCGGATATTATTACTGCTGATATTATTCAGTTATAAATTTTCTTCTATTGCCAGTGCAGAAGCACCACTTACTGCTGCATTTATCCGTGACCACCAATTATGGATAAAAAAGGGAGATCAAGAAATACAACTTACACAGAATCGATATGTGTATAATCAGAAATGGTCATATGACGGCCGGTTTATTGGATATATTGATGGTGATGAGAAGGGAGAAAAAACGGATTTATATATTTATGATACAAAAGAAAAAGAAAGCTACCAACCATATATAAAGGTCGTAACCTCTGACTTTAAATGGTCACCGATAAATAATCAACTGGCTTACAATGATCAAGGTGTATTAAACGTTACTCATATAAAGAACGGTCGCCCACAGGGGTTTGAAAATGTCTCACTTGGGGTTAGTGGTTTTGATTGGTTTCCGAATGGGAAAGAATTTATCGTTTCCTCTCAATCAAGCTTACGTCCTACTGGATGGGGCCCAATCCCAATTTATAGAATTCCAGTAGATGCAAATCTTTCTAAAGATAAAATAAAGCATTTCTATACTATTAAAACTAAAATGCCTGATTTGTTTGGAATTGATGCAAATTATTTTAAGTGGAGTTCTGATGGGAAGTGGGTTAGCTTTTTAATTATTCCTACAGCTTCTTGGTCAGCGGATAGCAATACGTTATGTGTCTTATCATCTCAAGGAAAACACTTTCAATCAGTGGGAAAAATGTTAGGGTACAAAGACTGGTTTAAGTGGGCTCCTCTAACAAATCAATTAGCCTATATCTCGGGTGAAGGAAGATTTTTTGTTGAAAACAAGAATATGATGATTGCCGATATCCCAACATCTAAACAACAAAAAGAATACACACCAAAAGGATATGTAGACCTCGATCTGGAATGGTTCTCTAAAGATTTGGTAGTTGTGGCTCGTTCGGAAGAAAATAAGGAGTGGAAAGAAGGACCTGTACCAACTATGTTCACATCACTTTATGCTATAAACATAAGAACAGGAGAGCAACAACAAATCTCTTTTCCAAGTAAGAATGAACTTGACGAAGATCCTCAAAAAGTTAAATCTTATCTTTCTTTTTTTCGAAGGAAGGCAGAGGAGTTTAGGGGAGATGTATGGATGAAAGATGGTATAACTGGGAAAGAACATTTATGGATTAAGAACGTTGATTCAGCTCCAGTCTTTTATGATCCAAAATAAGGTCAAGAATTTGTTAATAGAAATTTTATTAAGCTACATTTACGATTCTTCAATGTGAAGGTAGCTTTTTATTATTCTAGCAACAAGAGTTTACTGATAGGTGATGACCAATGAGTTTAATCAATTCTTATTCTTAGCGATCATTTTTACCCTAACTCTTATGACTACTGCTGGAGTAGTAAGTGCTAATGCTTCTGACAAACAAAAGCCCTTAGGAAAATTCAATTGATTATACTACTGAGCGACCGATTAATTGAATAAAAAACGGAACTTCGTTTAACGCGAAGTTCCGTTTTTCTGTAAGTAACTAACGCAATGCGCTAGTTACTTAAGAACCATCATATATAAATAAATTAATTATTCCTTACTATCTTTTTTAGTGCCATTGTATCTTCTTTATTTAATTCACCATATGTTTCGTCTGAATCACTACTTGAAAGTTCTGCTTCTTTACCTGAGAACCAAACACCATATTCTGTTTTATTCGATTTTGAACCCTGCTTATATGTTACTACGATTCTGCAGTCTTCTTCCTTTGCCCAACTTACTTTTGTATTTGGACTCCATTTTACATTTGTAAATATTGATTCAATTTTATTTATTGCCTTTTCATCAATTGTATTCACAGGAAGTCCTTCTCTTATTATATTAATGTGAACGATTTCTTTACTTTTTTGACAAGCTGATAACCAAATACATAAGAACACAACTAAAATAGTCATTCTATAAACTAATTTTTTTTTCAATTTTATGCCCCCTTGCTTGTACTATTTTAGTAATGGATTCTGTACTTTATACCTGTTTCTTTGTTAAGCTTTACTGCAAATACTAAATTAAAAAAGCAGCCAATGGCTGCTCTTGATCTTAAACTAACGCAAGCGTTAGTTACATAAGAAAGCTTGTTATTTGCGACGAGATTTTGAAACTCGCTTATCAATTTCAATAACAATAAAACCGATTATAAAAACAATTAAACAGAGCAAAAAATTATTTATTTTCTCATTAAATAAATAATATGCAGTTCCTCCAAAGGTCATAAGAATGATGATAAGTAATATATCTTTCATTATGCCAACTCCTATGTGAATGTTTATAAATGAATTATCTAACGTGTCACAATAAAGCGTCAATTGGGTTATTTTTCGTGAAATTCATCACGTTTTTCAAACAAATAATCAACTAAACTGCCATTGTGCAATAAAAAAAGAGTCACATTTAGCGACTCAGGTTCTTATACAACTAATGCACTGCGTTAGTTAGTTAAAATAAAAAATGTTGCAAGGTACTTAAAATAATTAAAATAATAACTATAATAAAATATCTATTATATTCTCTATTTGCTTTTCCTAAATAAGTTTTAAACTTTTTATCTTTAAGAAGCATTTTTTGTTCTTTATGATGCCTTATAGACTGCATAATATTATAAACTATGAATAAAATCACTAATACATTAAAAATGATTTTTATATTCTCCATTATTCCGCCCTCAAGAATTATTTTTTCTTGTAATATAAAAGTATTATACCAATTCAGTTGATTTCTGTAATTTGGGGGAATTTTGCCTTTTTCCATAGAATTTCAACTAATCCCTATGTAACTAAACTGCCATTTACTTGAATAAGAAAAAAAGCTACCGAAGCAGCTTTAAGTTTGTTCAACTAATGCATTGCGTTAGTTCAATAAGATTAATGATATTGGAACCAAGGAAACCAGTTACCATTCCGATCTTTAACTATGTAAAGTTCTCCAGTTGCAGCACTGACAGCTGGAAGTATCTTAGGGAAAATTAATCGAACGAACCAAGAGTTTTTTGCTACTTCTTTACCACAAAAAGTTACTGCAATACCGAAATAGTGTTTCTCGAATCCAGTCAAACTTGCAGCAGGTTGAATTTTTTCGATTCTCCATTCTTTATGATTAGGATCTGTTCCATATACTTTTGGAATAATTATATTTAAAGCACTGATCAATTCATCTTTATCTTTCAAATTAGGCTTTACTAAATTCTCTGTTGAAGGGCATATAGGATTTGCAATACTTTCACTGAAAATTAACTTCGGGGTCATAAATAATAGTATAAATGTTACTAGTAAAATGTTCTTCATAAATTCACCTCACTACTATTATTCCCTGATTATAAGTAAAAAAAGCCGCATTAGCGACTCGTGATCTTGTTCAACTATCGCTTGCGTTAGTTGCTTAAGGAATAAATGGTTGTTAATTACCTGTGAACCTTACCAAGAGGTATATAAAGAATATAATAACCACTAATATAATCATAGGAAAGCATCCTATTTTTGATATTCCATTTAAATCACCGGACATTGAATTGTTAACTGCATCATTGAGGTTTTCAACTGGATTCTTTTTAATTTTCATAGCAACCTCCAAAAATGATTTACTCCATTTTTTTTCTCTCTAAAACAAGTTCCATATATTTACAGCGAATCCTTCTTCAACTAAACTGCCATTTGTTGAATAAAAAAGATCGCAGAAGCAGTCAATCGTTGTTCAACTAAAGTACTGTGTTAGTTGTACAACAAATTATTTAGTATTGTAATCTTTCCAACCACTATTTGAATGAATTTGAGTTATTTTTCCTTCATCCGAAATGAACTCAACTGTTTTCCCATCAACTTTGTATTTGGTTACAGTAAAAGAAATTTTAACTGAATCATATTCAGGATGATCATACATAAAGTCATAGTTAAACTCGATCATTGTTGCACCTTTTTTAATTTCTTTAGACAACCATTCATTCTCTTCCTGAAATTTATTTGCTGAAATTCTTTGATTACGTTCGAGTTTATAAATTTCGTCTTTTGTAAGTGTTTTTGAAACGTTCGTAATTATCTTAGTTCTTTGAATACTAATTTTGTTATATTTATTTTGGATTGTAGGAATGTATAAAGTTACTATTCCAATTACAAAAACGAACAAAATCACAAAACCTATTAAACTGCTTTTCTTTTCCCTTTTAATAACGGGCATATAAATAAACACTCCTAACAATTCGAGTATTTCTATCAAATATATTGGCCTTATTATTTTATTCCGTTTAATTCTAATAAATCCTTTCCTTATTGAACTAAACTGCCATTTACTTTAATAAAAAAAGCCGCATTTGCGACTCGTGATCTTGTTCAACTAAAGCATTGCGTTAGTTGGATAGAAACATCTATTTTTTTATCCATATTTTATATATGATTTTTCCGTTTATTTTTTCTTCACCTAAACAAAAACTACCGTTCGTTTTATTGTATTTTATCCACTGAGGTAAAAGTTCTGATAAACACTTTATTACCTTTTCATCAGGTGTAGCATATCCTACATTTGTTTTAGAACATAAATACAACGCAAAATCTGGATATAATGCATCTGCCCACATCTCTGCCTGTCGATGACTATCCAGAAAAAATAAGACGTCAATCTTTCTCTTAATATAGTATTAGTTTTTCTAGTTAAGTTACCATAAATAAAAACATAAAAAACATAAAGTAGATATGAGACTCCAAACCAATTTATCCAAACATTTCCAACGAAAGGAACACCAAAATTCTCATAAGTTTTTCCTAATACATAAATTGTTAGAATAAGTCCCCAAGTCAAAAAAAATACAACTTTGATAACTGTAACTGAAAAATATTTCAATTCGGTCAATCTTTTCACCATCCTTTTTAACTAAAATATTTCGTTCTTTCTCTGAAAATTACCTTTGTTTTATCTAACAACAAATGGCAGGATAGTTGAACAAGGAATATATTTTTTTAGATGGAATAATTTATTTAAAATACACCAGATGGAAAAGAGGTTCAATCCAATGGAATCTTTTAAATTGGTATTTAAGTGGATAGTAATATTACTTATATATTGGTTAGCAGGTATTATTTTATCATCAGGTTTTGCTTTTTTATTTGCATTAATTGGAATAGAAATCGTACCTTATGGAACTGGTCTAATAATATTGTTGACTGTTGTTTATGGGGTTTATTGGAATGTTCGGAAGTCTAAAATATAGAACTAACGTATGTGTTAGTTGAAGAACACAAGTTGCTTAATTGCAGTTATTTTTTTGAAGTAAATGGCAGCTTAGTTGAACAAGGAGTTTATAAGTAACTAGCGAATTATTAAATTAGCAAGAAAAATGTTTCCAGTTTAGAATGTAGAATTTGGATAGTGGATAGTAATAATTGAGGTGTTGGGAAAATGTCTTTATTAAAAAAGTATGGAAAGTGGATTTCTAATAAAAATCCTAGACGGTATGACCTAGCTGAATTACTGTCTGGGATAATTTTTGTACCTTCGATTTTTGTAGGAATTGAATTACTTCATTACAAGTATTCTATATGGTTTACGTTATTTATAATGTTTTTGATAATAAATTTTTATCTATTATTTGATGACTTATTTGTAAGAATTTTGGGCAGATTTAATGTGAAAATTTCAAAATGGATGACTGTTATTCCGTGGCTTTTGGTGTTCATTTATTTTGTTTTCAATGAGTATTAAATAAAAACACACACTTAAACTGTTTTTATCCAATCTAAGAGGTTGTTAAATAACATTAAAGGGATTTTTATGGTGAAAATGGTATACATATAATATTATCAAAAACAAAATGTCAAGGAGAATATAATGACAAAGTGTCAAGATTGCGATTATAAATGGGAGAAGAAAATATTGTGGAGGCTTGCTTATTCTAAGGAAGGTGTGAATTGTCCCAATTGTGATCAAAAACAATTTATCTCTTTTGATACTCAAGTTTTTATAACTTTGGCGGGGCTATCTTCTATATTAGGTGTTTTTATTATACTTCTTTTTCCTTCGTATGTTCGGTTGAGTAGTAAAAACTCCGGAAATTGGTGGGTCTAAAAAATATTCTAAGATAATCCCATCACTTTATGAAATAAGTTTATTGAACTAACTGATGCTTTAGTTGTACAACAAATAGAGGATGATCAATAATCGATCATCCTCTATTTCTCTATATAGCAGTTTAGTAGAATACGAAATATGCTTAAGAAAGTAAAAACCTCTTACTTGTTAATTTGGCAGTAGGTTATTAAAGTTATTGATACTACATTACAAGACAGTTAACAAAAATCTAGTGTGTTAATCAACTAACGCAGTGCTTTAGTTAACAACTTCGACAGGAAATTAAAGATATTCGATGAAATGATAAAGAATATATTGTTCTATATTATTCATAAAGGTGGTGGGCAAAATTTCTAATTCTAGACATTCTTTATCTGCTGGTGCAGTTGTCTTAAATGATGAAGGTAAAATCTTACTTATTAGGGGTCCTCGTAGAGGATGGGAATTTCCTGGTGGAGTAATAGAAATAGGTGAGACTATTCAAGATGGCGTTATTAGAGAAGTTAAAGAAGAAACTGGGATTGATATTGAAGTAACCAGGTTTTGTGGTATTTATCATAATTTAAATTCAAGTGTTTGTGCTACTTGTTGGTTAGGAAAAGCTATTGGTGGAGAATTGCAAACCTGTAGTGAAAGTTTAGAGGTAGGTTTTTTTACAGTAGAAGAAGCATTAGAAAGGATAACGTGGTCAAATTTCAAAGAAAGAATAATAAAAATATTAAATGAAAAAGAACATCCTTTTTATGTCGCGTTTTAATCAACTGTATTCAACTAACGAATGCAATATTTGATTAACCTTTAAGCTGCTTCGGTAGCTTTTTCTTATTCAAGTAAATGGCAGATTAGTTAAACAATATTAGACAAGTTATTTATGTTATTTGTGTTACTATCTTTATAACAACTAGATGGAAATACTTACCAAAACAAAATAGGAGGTTTATTTATGAAAAAAAAATTAGTATTATCAATTGGTTTTGCAGGTGCTTTAGCATTATCAATCGGATTTGCAAAAGACTTCCAAAATACAAAGGTATATGCACAGACTAATGGAGACAAATACAGAATTGTATCAGTAGAAGAGCAAAATCGTAGAGAAGCTATGTTAGCTGAAGGGAAAACTGAACAAGTCACTGATGGAGACAAATATACATTTATATCAGCAGAAGAGCAAAATATGTTGGAAAATAGTTCAGCTCAACAAGGGTTTGTACCACAAGAAAATGG
Organism: Gottfriedia acidiceleris; assembly: GCF_050457485.1. Taxonomy (GTDB): domain Bacteria; phylum Bacillota; class Bacilli; order Bacillales; family Bacillaceae_G; genus Gottfriedia; species Gottfriedia acidiceleris_D. The sequence goes on along the minus strand of NZ_JBCMJM010000003.1, from coordinate 207,424 downwards.
GACAGGTTTCTATTTTGTAAGAGTTAAATAAATTAAGGTTCTTTATACAACTAACTGATGCTTTACTTCTATAAAGGAGTAGAGCTTTTTTATTGAACCAAATGGCAGTATAGTTCAATAAGAAAAGGAGTATATGAGTGGAAAATTGAATTAATATAGTAGTGTTTAAGAGGTATATTAGGAGGAACATTTTGTGAGAAGATTATTCTTGTCCATATGTTTATTAGTTATTGTAGTAGTTTTAATGTCCTGTCAAAAAAAAGAAGACGGAATGACTTTTGAGTCAATATATACAGATAAAGAAATAACTAAAATCGTATACGGAAAAAATGGAAACTTTAAAGAATTAACTGACCTTGAGAATATTAATAAGTGGGTTAATAATGTCAGGAAGATTAAGTTTATTCGTGACGAAAATCAAGAAGACCGCGCTGTCCTTTTACTATTTGACGACGGATGCTCAGTAAAGGCTTATCATAATGATAAAGAAATTGGAGACTTTAAACTACTAAAATTAAAGGGCGAATACTACAAGAGTGATACAGAATTTAATGAACAAGTAAAAACTTTATGCAAATAGAATTTTGAATTTCCTTATGTAACTGGTAGGTTAGTTGAAGAAACTTAGAGGTTTGATATACTTCAAATATGAACATCTCAATAAGATAAGGAGTTTTATAGGTGGATATTTTTGAGATTAAAAACATAGTTAAAGACTTACCAGAACGGGAAGTAAGATCATACCTGCAACTTATTCTTATAAGGATAGGGATGTTGGAGGAACAATCTTTAGTTGAGGTTTCAACAGACCTTAAAGAAATTTATAACCATATTCTTTACCCAAAAGACCCTAATGAAAATATATTCGAAAAAAGCAATTACAAAAAAGTTCACATTACTTTTGGATATCCATACTTAAGACAAACATTAAAAGAATTAAGCTTACACGAAGAAGAATTTATTGTTACTTTCGACGACAATTTCGCTGTTGCCCCAATAGGTAATTTGGAAACTGAAAATGGTCAAAGAGAAAGATTTGAATGGATAAAAAACAAATTGCAACGAAATGAAGAAGAAATAGAAGATTATTGTGATAACCTGCAAAGAACAGTTGCTCGGTTAATTTCTATACCAGAAAATGTTCCAATTTACATATGGGTTTCAGAAAATTCTAATGAACAAACAGCTCTTCTTTTTACAATGTATTTGTTGCGGGAAATGAAAAACAATATTTATATCATTGATACTGCAACATTGTATAGAAGATTGTTTGAAAAAAAGGCTAAGAAGTATGTACCCTTTATTTCAGGCGAAATGATTTTAAAAGAGTTACAAAGCATCTATAAATATAGCCAAGAGAACAGGCAAATTTTATCTGACGCTGCGCGTAAGCATATTGAAAAAAAGTGGTTGGACCTATCAAACGATCCAGGTACTTTAAGAGTATGGGAAAAAGGAGAAATAAAAGTTGTTGCTGAAGACTATTACGATGATTTTATAATCGAAAAAGCCAAGAAACTGATAGGGAAGAAAAAAGGGTTTATGATGTGTGTAAGATTAGTCGGTGAAGTTTATGGACATATTTTTCAATATATCGGTGACAGTTTTTTTGAATATAGAGTTAGGAAATTAATCGAAAAGGGAATTTTTGAATATGAAGGTAGTTTAGAGGCAATGCGTTATTACGGTATTAAATTTAAGTAAAGTTTTTAATGAATAGCACAGTGTAAATGATGAATTTGTTGAGGGAAGCAAGAAAAATGAGCTTCTCTTTTTTTATACTCCCTGTTTAACTTTCGTAAAAATGTTTGTGAAGAATTTTACTTTAACTAACGCTTGCATTAGTTAAAGAACACGAGCTGCTAGCAGCTCATTTTTTTATTCAACAAAATGGCAGGTTAGTTGGATAAAGAATAACATAATTTTTATCAAAATGATAAAATTAGTTTAATTAGATTTATACATAATTTGGGGGTAAAAATGAAAATTCGTTCAGTAAAAGGTTCAGATTACTATGTAATTTCTCCTTTAATCAATGAGTGGTGGGGCGGAAGGCAAATGTCTGATATGCTACCAAAATTATTCTTCGACCATTTTACAAATACAAGTTTCATTGCCGAAAAGGAAGGAAGAATTGTAGGTTTTCTAATAGGGTTTCTTTCTCAATCTCATTCGAAAGAATCGTATATTCATTTTATAGGAGTGCATCCCGAATACAGAAAACATAATATTGGAAAACATTTATACAATACTTTTTTTAATGTTGTTAAGCAAAATGAACGTAGTATTGTCCGTTGTGTAACGTCTCCTGTCAATAAAGTTTCAATTGCTTATCATACCAAGATGGGATTTGAAATTGAACAAGGAGACAGAGTAATTGATGGTGTATCTATAAATTCAAATTATGATGGTCCAGAACAAGACAGAGTTTTATTTGTCAAACATTTAGTTTAAGTAAAGCCTTATGTAACTAAAGCTGTGCTTTAGTTGAATAAGAAAAAGTAAAGATCACTAATTGTGGTCTTTTTTCATTCCCTTATTCAACATAATGGCAGTTTAGTTTAATAAGAAAAATGTTTTAAGAACGATTATTTAGTAGATAATCGTTCTTTTTTTTCTTTGTCGATTTTTTTTAGGAGGATAATATTTAATATTATTGAATACCTTGTATAACAAAGTAATAAAAAATATAAAGGTTATGGGGTGAGAAAACTGGATATCAACAAAGAGGTTTTAAAAGGCCACATTGATACAATCATACTTTCGCTATTACACAAGAAGGAAATGTATGGATATGAATTGGCGAAGTATGTTCGTGAAAAAAGTGATGAACAATTTGAATTGAAGGAAGGTACTCTTTATCTTTCATTAAAGCGTTTAGAAAAAATTGATTGGATTTCTTCTTACTGGGGAGATGAACAAGGGCCTGGCGGGAGACGAAAGTATTATAGTCTTACAGAATTAGGGAAAGAGAATTTTGAACTAAAACGTACAGAATGGATCTTTGTTAAAAGAATTATTGATTCATTTGTAGAAGGGAGCGATTCAAAATGAAACAAATTGACGCATTTGTCGATTCAGTTTATCTAAATGTTGGAGGAAACCTGAAGGAAGTCCAAGAATTGAAAGCAGAGATGAAAGGTCATATATTAGAAGCTGTTCACGAATTGAAATCAGAAGGAAAGTCCGAACAAGAAGCCATTGAACTTGCTATTGAGCGTTTTGGTGGGGAAGAAGAAATACGTTCAATAGTTGGTCAATTGTTTCAAGCACAAAAAACTTTTGCCAAGTGGGTTCTTTACTGTTCCATAGCGTTTCTTTTAATATTTTTAACAATCTTTGGTTTCGTTTGGCAATACGAAGAACAACATTCACACGAACTGTCAGTAATCGCTACACAAATAGCAGATGAATTAGCCAACAAGGATAAAGTTTCTCCAGAATCGAAAAAAGAAATAGCAAAATTAGTAGAAAGTACGGACTTTATTTCTAAGATTAGCATTTATAGTTCAAAGAAGGTAAGAACTCAGGGAGAGGATTGGGATTCTTTGAACTTAGTGAAACCAGACTATCAATATAAAAGAATCGTCTGGGCTCCGAAATGGCTAGTTCCCGACTTTTATCCTTCTGGAAGTGCAGATAAAGATTGGTATGTCGAAATGAAGCACAGAAGTTTTGGTACTTTTGCAGGCTTTGTTTTATTAGCCGGATTAGTTATCTATTGGACTCTATTTACGATTTGGGCAACGATCAATGCGTATCATCATAAACGATTGAACACTGGCTGGATCATTGTATTTGCTTTGTTTAATGTGGTAGGATTTATAGCTTATCTATTTATTCCGAAGTGGTATCGACCAAAGCAAGGACATATCTGAATAGTATTATTCATTACTTTTTATTTAACTATATGGCAGTTTAGTTCAATAAGAAAAGGACACTTTGAATGGCGAATAGAATAAGTTATTAGTAGTTTAATTACTGAGGAGGTGAATAAATGTTACCATTTATACTAATTGGAATAGTAGTTGCAGCAGTTATTTTTGTATTAGGCTTGTTTACAAATAAAAAAAGATTATACGTTGTTTCATTCTTCATCTCTATTATCAGCGTAATTATTGTAGTGTTTAGCATCTTTGGAGTAGGAGGTTGGACTGGGATGGGGTTAGGAGCTTTCTCTATCTCAACTTTTTTAGGTAGTGTAATAGGTATTATTTTAATGACCTTAATTCCGATAAATAACGATTCTATCACAAAATAATTTAAAGTGCTTATCCAATTAACTGATGCAATAGTTGAAGAACACGAGCTGCTTATATGCGGCTTTTTTTATTCAACAAAATGGCAGTTTAGTTGCTTAAGGAAAAATTGTGAAGTAAGACAAAAAATAAAGGAAACTGAATATAATTTGGTAAAATATAGTAAAAGAGGAGGGTGCCTAAATGAAAAAAATTATTGTAGCAATCTCACTTCTTTTATTAACTGCTTGCACAAACGGGAATAGCACACTAAACAAACTAAAAGAGGATTACCCTGTTGTAAAAGAAGAAGTAGAAAAACTTCCTAAAGATGTTCAAAATGAATTAGTTGTACCTGATAAACTGCCATTTGATGTAAAAAACGTATCAATTGAGGTTGGAGCAGATCCAAGACAAAAAACGTATGACCACACCTCTTTTAAGTATACTGACGGAAAAGGTGTTATATTGTACGTTACAACTATTCACCCAATAAATAACGATTTTGGTGAAAATCAAAAAAAAACAACAAAGTTAAAAGATGGAACAAAAGTAATTATTGACAAGGATGAAGAAAAAGTAAAAATCATTCGTTGGAAAAAACAGGGGCATTATCGTGAAATTATGCTAATCATCTCTCCAGATGTTGATGCAAATTATACGATTAAAGACCTCGTTAAAACGGCAGATTCGATTAACTATTAAATGATTACACAACGTATACAATACCTAAAAAAGATAAATACTTAAGCAACTAACGCAGTGCGTTAGATCAACAACGTGATCGGCTATTAAGTCGGTCTTTTTTTTTATTGTGCTGGCAATATAGTCCAATAAGAAGGACTAAACTAAATGAAAACAGAATTATGAAACGAAAAAGGGGGAGATTTTATTAAATACGTTTATCATATAGTTCCAAAAAAGATGAGTGGAGAAACACTTATACCATTAAATAAAATAAAGCTTTTGGATTCAGAATTGTATAATCAGTATGCAAAAAAATATTATGACCACCCTGAACGACCAAAACTTTTGGAAAAAGAAATACCAAAATTGAATTGTTTGTGGAATGAGGTCATTCATTTTTTGCCCATACATCCACATCTTGTTTATGATGCTCTAAGAACTGTTGGTGTTAAAGTAAAAACGGATTTACTGTATTATAAGATCCCGACTAAAAACTTAGTAAATAATCTAAATGTGGTTTATTTATATAGAAAAGAAAACTATAAAGGACCTGCTGCGAAAATAAATAGCGAAGATATTCATTTTATTGATATAGAGGAATATGAAGAAATAACTAAGCTTCCAATCGATACCCGAAATTACTATGAGGAAGAAAATAAAAAAGGCAATAAGTTTGGAATGTTTCCATTTATTCCTCACATTTTGAGCTTAGGAGAAGTAAGTGTATTAGAAGCAGAAGTATTAAATTGGAGTGAGAATTGCAAGTAATCTTTATTATTCCTTATGTAACTAACTGGCAGATTAGTTGAATAAGAAACAGAGATAAAATGAATGTAAAAACTTACCAATTAATATTATTAAGAATATTGTTATTATTAAATCAAACACCGTTTTACATTTATGGGGGATTAAATTGAATTACTTTAGATATTTCAAAGAATGGCTAACAAAAGATTATAGTAAAAGAGACACATCTTCGTTAATTTTTATAACAATAACAATTCTTTTTATCTTTTTCAGCATTAAATATCAGTGGGGGAAGATTCTTTCGCCGATTAGTAATTTATTTGGTAGTTTTTATTTTTTAGCAGATATCATTTGTTTTTTTATATTTATAATATTAATTAGAGTGATTGAAGATGGAATTCGAAAAATAGTTGGAAACGGAAAAGAAATCGGATTTGTCTCTTCCTTACTATATATTGGCGTATTAATTACTACGATTATCATTGTTAACCAATATTATTTATAAGCTTCTTATGCAACTAACTAATGCGTTAGTTGAATAAGGGTTTTATGTGATAAAATGGTCTTAAGAATGTTGATAAACCCACCAACATCTATTGTGTTGTCAATTACACTCAACACATGTTGAGTGCGTGGCAGAGCTTGTTTTAAAGAAAGGCAACTAACCCATTTGGAGTTGCCTTTTTTACTTATAATAAAGGAGCGCTAAAAATTTTTCTGCTAATTCATTTGCTGGTTTTACTAGTGGTACGTGTTCTCCTAATTTCGGTTCAAGTTCTACTGAAAATTTCCAATAATATTTTATTCAAGGTATTAAAGGATTCTCGTAAACCCATTTTGTTATTTCCCTCCATATCAAATTTTTAAATGATCTAACATTACCCGTAACAGCTCTTCCAAAACCTTACCTATTAATTCTTCTTCATTTTTGAAATTTTCTTCTCAACAAATAAATCGTAATATTGAATCTTCTTTTTATTTAAGTTTTGAATTACAAATTCAATCGTAAATTGTCATATTTCAGTAACAATTTTATCATATTTCGGTCACAAATCTGCCATTTTTCAGACATATTTTTGACATAAAGATGTATTTAAAATACTTCTTTTGCATGCTATATTTTTATTGCTAAGTACTTACATATTTAGTTACTGGTACATGCAGTCGTTCCGAAAAAATTGAAATGAAGGGGAAGGGGAAATTAATTTGTTTAAATGGATCAAAACTGCTAAGTTGTCATTTTTAACATTATTAGGGATGGTTCTATTGACTGGATGCGATAAAAGTCAGTTTATTGTTCTTAATCCAAAAGGACCTGTCGCACATGAAGAATTACGTTTAATCATTCTTACGGCAATTTTATGCGTTATCGTTGTTATTCCAGTTTTAGGTATTTTTATTTATATTGCAGTTAAGTATCGGGATAAAGAAGGGAACAAAGCTCCATATCAGCCTGAATGGGCACATAGTAGAGTACTAGAGACGATTTGGTGGGGCATACCAATTGTAGTGGTCGCGATTCTAGGTGTATTCACTGCTAAAACAACTTTGGCATTAACTAAGCCACCAGTAAAGGATGTAAAACCAGTAGTAGTTCAAGTAACATCACTAGATTGGAAGTGGTTGTTTACTTATCCCGATAAAAAAATTGCAACGGTCAATTATGCAGAGATTCCTGCAGGTGTACCAATTCAGTTTATTCTAACTTCTGATGCTCCTATGAACTCTTTCTGGGTACCAGAGCTAGGAGGACAAGAATATACAATGCCTGGTATGTCGATGGGATTGTGGCTTCAAGCGGATAAAACAGGTGAATATTTTGGAACCGGTGCCAACTTTACAGGTAAGGGATTTGCTCACATGCAATTTAGAGTCAAGTCTGTAACTCAAGCTGATTATGATAAATGGGCTGAGGGGATTAAGAAAAGCTCTCCTAGCCTAACGAATGATGGATATAAAAATTTAGCTAAGCAAAGCACAGTAGTAAAAGAGTTAAGTTTTTCATCTTATCCAAAGAATCTATTCGAAAACATTGTTAATAAAAACGGTGGAATCTATTACCATCATATGAACCATATGGGTGATGGTAAGACGTCATCAGGTATGGATGATATGCCAGGAATGGATATGGGAACTAAAAAATAAAACAGGAGGCAATATTTCTATGGATAACTCACATTTTTTTGTCACTGGCGATCCGATGATTTATGGTGCAGATGTTTCAATTATCTTAACGATCATTGGGATCGTATTTTCTCTCACCTATTTAAAAAAATGGAAATGGCTTTGGAGAGAATGGATTACCACTGTCGATCATAAAAAAATTGGAATTATGTATCTTCTATCTTCATTACTTATGCTCCTTCGAGGCGGAGCAGATGCTTTATTAATGCGTCTTCAAACAGCAGTTCCAAATAGTCACTTTCTAACTTCTCAACATTATAATGAAATTTTTACGACTCATGGAACGATTATGATTTTATTTATGGCAATGCCACTCATGTTTGCATTATTTAACATCGTGGTTCCATTGCAAATTGGGGCGAGGGACGTTGCTTTCCCGTTTTTAAATGCCCTAAGCTTCTGGTTATTTTTCGTAGGTGCTATGTTATTTAATATTTCGTTTGTCATTGGTGGTTCAGCAAGTGCTGGCTGGCTATCTTATCCACCATTATCTGAAAATATGTTTAGTCCAGGACCTGGTCAAAACTTTTGGATTTGGGGTATTCAGTTATCAGGGATCGGAACGTTAGCTACCGGAATTAACTTTATCGTAACGATCTTAAAAATGCGTACCCCTACTATGCGTTTAAAGGATATGCCACTTTTTTCTTGGTCAGTTTTAGCTTCATCGATTACGATTTTAGGCGTATTCCCAATTCTTACAGTAACGCTAGCTATGTTAACGATTGACCGTTTACTGGGTGGTCACTTCTTTACAATGGACGCAGGTGGTAACCCAATGATGTATATTAATTTGATTTGGATGTGGGGGCACCCTGAAGTTTATATTGTTTTACTGCCATCTTTTGGAGTTTTTTCTGAGGTTGTAGCAACATTCTCTAAAAAACGTGTCTTTGGTTATGGTTCAATGGTATTTTCAATGATGATTATTAGTGTTGTATCTTATTTTACTTGGGCCCATCACTTCTTTACAATGGGTGCAGGCGCCAATGTAAATATATTTTTTGCGATTGCAACGATGGTTATTGCGATTCCAACAGGTGTTAAAATATTTAACTGGTTACTTACAATGTCTCGTGGTCGCATTACGTTGACACAACCAATGCTATGGTTTTATGCATTTATTCCAACTTTTCTTGTTGGAGGTGCAACAGGTGTCATGCTAGCAGCAGCTCCTGCCGATTATCAATATCATAATAGTTACTTCCTAATTGCTCACTTTCACCAAACTCTAATTGGTGGTGTAGTGTTTGGTTATCTCGCAGGAATCTATTATTGGTTCCCAAAAATTTTCGGATTTAAGTTAAATGAACGTTTAGGTAAATGGGCATTTTGGTTATGGCAAATTGGTTTTTATGTTTGCTTTATGCCGCAATACGCTCTTGGCTTTATGGGAATGCAACGTCGAATTTATACGTATAGCCAAGTGAATGGTTGGGACATGGGGTGGGCTCCACTTAACTACATTTCAACTATTGGCGGATTCTTAATGGGTATTGGTTTCTTATTCCAAGCTTGGCAAATCCTTTATAGCATTAAGCACGGAGAACAAGATGTTACAGGTGATGCATGGAACGGACGTACATTGGAATGGTCAATTCCATCACCTGCGCCAGTATACAATTTTGCTATATTGCCAGAGGTAAGTGGTCGTGATGCTTGGTGGTACCAAAAACAAGCGATGGAAAACGGTATGTATAAGCCATCTCCAGTGAAATACGAACCCATTCATATGCCGAAGAATTCTGGAATTCCTTTTATCTTGTCAGTTTTCTTCTTTATTGCTGGATTTGGTTTTACTTTTGAATGGTACTGGATGGGATTTGTAGGGTTGATTGGTGTTGTCGTAGCATTATTTGCTCGTTCCTTCCAATATGATACAGATTATTATATTTCGGTCGAAGAAATCGAGCGAACTGAAATGGCTTTAAGGAATAAAACTTTTGTTCATAGAACTGCAAATTAGGAGGTTTTTAACATGCAACATGTTTCTGCTCATGTTTCTGACCACGATCATGGTCATGTTGACCAGGAAGGGTTAAAGCTTTTAGGTTTCTGGTTTTTTCTTGTAACCGACTGTCTATTGTTTGCTACATTTTTTGCTGCATATGCAGTTTTGCATACCCACACGAATGGTGGATTTACAGCGAAGGATTTTGATATCCCAGGTTTTATCATTGAAACTTTTATTCTATTAACTAGTTCATTTACAAGTGGATTAGCTGTATTAGAGTTGAATAAAGGAAACAAAAAAGGATTAATTAATTGGTTGATTGTCACTGCAATTCTAGGTTCTATATTCGTAGGGTTAGAAATCAATGAGTTTACACATATGGTTCATGAAGGAGCATCTATTTCTACAAGTGCCTTTCTTACTTCATTTTTTTCGCTTGTTGGTACACACGGACTTCACGTATTAGTAGGTTTATTTTGGATGGTAGGATTAGTGATTCAACTTTCTCGTAAAGGGATTACGCCAGTTACGAAACGAAAAATTACAATGGTCAGCCTTTATTGGCACTTTTTAGATGCTGTTTGGATCTTTATCTTTTCAGTTGTTTATTTAATGGGGGTGATGTAAATGTCAAGTCATGAACATGTTAACTCGTCTAAAGCTTATGTAATTGGTTTTATTTTTTCAGTTGTGTTAACAATCATCCCTCTTGTGCTTGTCTTACAACATATGATTTCTAAAACTACTAGTGTAGTTGTTATTTTATTTACTGCTACTTTACAATTTTTGGTTCAACTATATTTTTTCATGCACATTCGAGATGGAGAAAAGCCACGATACAATGTCATGGCATTAATTTTAGGGAGTGTCTTCGTGTTAACGATTATTATTGGTTCAATTTGGATTATGACTTTTAATTCTCAAGTTCAATAGAACAATAAAATGTTTAAACGCTCAGCGAGGTAATTACTTCACTGAGCGTTTAATATTAATCAAAAAGGAGCGAGGGATTGTGTCAGTTAATCAAATACGTCAGGAATCAGCCTCTCAATTCCATAAGTGGACCAAAACAATGTCTGCATTAATTATTGTAACAAAACCAAAAATTTTAATTATGCTTATTTTCACTTCACTTTGTGCTGCCTTGGTAGCACAAAGAGGAGTCCCATCTATATCTGTTCTTTTTTTCATGCTTCTAAGTGCTTCACTTTCTGCTGGAGGCTCAGCAGCTATTAACATGTGGTATGATCGGGACATTGACGCTATTATGGAACGGACGATGAAACGACCTATACCTGCAGGATTAATAAATCCTCTTCCTGTTTTATTGTTTGGAATCCTACTTGGTGTTTTATCCGTTTTGATTGCTTTTCTATTTTTGAATCCCATTACTGCGTTTCTTAATGCTGCTGGGTATTTGTATTATGCACTGATTTATACTATGTGGTTAAAACGTAGAACTCCTCAAAATATCGTTATTGGCGGGGGAGCAGGTGCTTTTCCTATTTTAATAGGATGGGCATCAGTTACAGGAAGTCTAAATATTACAGCATGGTTGATGTTTATGGTTATTTTCCTTTGGACGCCTCCACATACTTGGGCGCTTGCCTTATATAAGAATAATGAGTATACGAAGGCTGGGATCCCGATGATGCCTGTCATAAAAGGAGCTCGTTCAACCAAAATTCAAAGCCTTATTTATACGATTCTCTTATTCATTTGTACCGTGTTTTTATTTATAAGTGGAAAATTTAATTATTTTTACCTTATTTTTGATGTTATCATAAATAGTTATTTTCTTTATTGTACTTATAAAATGTGGAAAGAGGATGACCATCATTTTATCTGGGCAAAAAAAACGTTTATTTATTCCCTAATTTATATTTTAGGAATGTTTTCTACTATGGTAATTGGAATCTTGTAATGGGGTGTTGTCATGAAGTTTTTTAGGCTTACAATTATAGCTGCTTCGTTCCTTTTTTTAGTAAATATTATTGGATTTATTGATACAATGACTAATTCTGCAATGGGGTGTGGAAGTGGATTTCCACTTTGTAATGGAAGTATTCTTCCGGATTTTTCAGATTATCATTCGGTCATCGAATATACCCACCGAGTAGTTGTTGGTGTAGCGAGTATATTATTATTCGTAGTTTCAGCGATCGCTTTGAAAAAATATAAATCTCGTAAAATGAAATGGCTTGCTTTATTAGCAATTTTAGGAATACTGGGAGAATCTACTCTAGGTGCCTTGACTGTTATGGTTAAGCTTTCGCACCTTATTCTTGCAGCGCATCTTGGTATTGCTCTTATTTCTTTTTCAGCTTTAGTGAATATTGCTTATGGTATTTATCGAGAAGAAAAGAAAATGAGAGATTTGAAAAAGTTGCCTACAAGTTTCTCAGTTTTTTCTTGGTTTACTTTTTTATTTTTATATGTAGCTATTTATTTCGGAGGATATGTCGCAAAAACCGGATCTGGTGGAGCTTTCCGAGGCTTTCCAATTCCAACTGAACACTTTTCAATCGTAGGAAATGCTTATTGGATCGACGTAATTCATCGATCTTTGGCATTCGGCTTAGTAATACTTTTCTTCATTCAAATGGTTCTTTCGAAAAAATATCGTCATGTTCGACTAGACATTTATCGCTTCAGTCAAATTAATTTCTTATTTATTATCATGCAAGGTTTAAGTGGTTATCTATTAATTTTTTCACATTTAAGTTTAGGAGCTGTTCTTTTACATGTTTCAATATTGTCCTTACTTGTTGGAATACAAAGTATAATTTGCATTCAAGGTCGTTAAAAGGTGCTGTTTTAGAAAGTAAAGTGGTTGCCAAGCAGAGACCCTAAAAGTAACAATCAAGCGTTTCACATACTAAAAGTATAAGTAGTAGCGCAAGTAGCTTAATTTGATAATTTTTAATAAATAAATAAATAAATAAATGTAACCCAACAACATCTCATTTATTGTCAAATGCATACTGCGCATGTTGAGTGCGTGGCAGAGCTCATTTTAAAGTAAGGCAGCAAGCCATTTGGCCGCTGCCTTTTCTTTTTTTAATAGACGATTTGAAAAAAATAATGAAATATAAATGTAATCACTACAAGAAATACGCATATCTAGAAAGTTCTGCACCTTTTAGGTCAATTGCAATTTTGTGTCGAATATTCTTGGTATCATTATTGATCCGATGACTTAAGGGAGTATTTTTTAATAAGGTGTTTAAATAAATTGTCATAATCAGTCAGTATAATATTGGAAAACTCTACTACACGCACTATATTTCGGTTTGCTTAAAAAGTTTCTCGTACTTAATGTTACCACTACTTCGGTAACTTTTTTGTTTTTTAACAATATTCCTCTTTCACAAGTGTTGAAAATTGTCTGTTCTTATCGAAGAATATTGGGGAATTGATAAATTTTGTCAAAATGTTGAAACTGTAAATTTTCCGTATAATCAAAATTGTAAGAATATTGCAATTAGGGGGAAAAGGAATGAATCGTATTATCAAAAGTACGGCAGTTTTAGCATTAAGTACTGGTGTTTTATTTAACACTTTTCCAGTACAACATCATCAGCCAATTGTAAAGGCTGCAGCACAATCTTCAATTGAAGAAGTACTTTCAAAGCTTACGTCTGAGCAACGTCAAGCTTTACAAAAACTAGAGGTTACTAGTCAAGAAGGATTACAGTTACCTTCTTCAGTGGATTTACAGAGCTCTAAAAATTTATCAGTCATTGTTGAATTGAAAGACAAGCCTGCAAAAGTAGCTGTGATTGAAGAAGCTGCGAAAGGCAATAGTTTATCTCTTGATGAGGCTAAACAAAAAGCAGATGATGCTCAAGATACATTTAAAAGTGATTTACAAACAATTTATAAAGATGATTTAAAAACAAATGAGAATTTTTATAAAATTAAACGTACGTATAAAAATACGTTAAATGGTGTGGCGATTGATCTACCAGCCAATAAAGTGAAGTCGTTATTACAATCGAAGGCTGTTAAAGCTGTTTGGCAAAATGATGTCGTTCAAGTTGAGCCACCAAAAGCGACTGAGGCTGATCCAGCTGCGCAAGGTTCTACTACGAAAATGGAAACAGAAGTGTTCCCAGGCGTTAGTAAATTACACGCAGAAGGCTTTACTGGAAAAGGCGTTAAAGTAGGGGTTATCGATACAGGGATTGATTATAATCACCCAGACTTAACAGATGCTTATAAAGGGTATCGTGCACAGCCTGGTGTCGATCCAAAAACAATTGATCCGAGTTCTGTAAAAGGTTGGGACTTTGTTAATAATGATGCAGATCCAATGGAAACAACGTATGATGATTGGAAAAAATCACCATATGCAGAAAAAGATCCTTTAACAGGATCAACTTTTTACACAGAACATGGAACGCATGTATCAGGCATAATTGCGGGTCGTGGCAAAAATAATATCGATTACGCTGTAACAGGTGTTGCTCCAGAAGCCAATTTATATGTTTATAAAGTATTAGGAAATTATGGTTCTGGTACAACTGCTAATGTATTAGCAGGGATTGATAAGTCCGTAGCTGACGGCATGGATGTGATCAACTTATCACTTGGTGCTAGTACGAATAATCCTCAAAATGTAGAAAGTATGGCGGTTAATAACGCTGTCCTTTCTGGTGTAACGGCAGTTGTAGCTGCTGGTAATGCCGGAAATGGAATGTATACATTAGGTGCACCAGGAGCAGCTGCACTTGCGATTACAGTTGGTGCGAATGATACGAAAACTGTGGTTGCGACGTCAAAAGGAACATTACATGGAACGTCTGATGTCGCTGCAGATTTAAAATTATTAGGCAAAGGCTTTAGTGATAATGTCGATAGTTTAAAAGGTAAAAATTTACCAGTTGTTTTAGTACCGAGTTATGGTGCAGATAGTGATTATAAAAATATTGATGTAACTGGCAAAATTGCAATTGTATACCGAGGTGTAACTGCACTTGCAGATAAAATTACAGTTGCTCAAAAACATGGTGCAGCAGCAGTTATTATGATTGATAATGTACCAGGTGAAGGCTTTATTCCATCATACTTAGGCGGAAGTTATGGCTTTATCCCTACTTTCTCAATGTCGTATGAACAAGGTGCAGCGCTTGTGTCGAAACTTGGTACAGGATCAACATTCTCATTTGATGAAATAGGACAAATTACTGATGCTGGTGGAAAATTAGCTTCATTCAGTTCGAGAGGACCTGCGCGTATCACTTATGATATTAAGCCTGAAGTAACAGCACCAGGTGTTTCTGTCTTCTCAACAGTTCCATCATATATGCATGGTGCAGATCAAATTGGTAAATATCAATATGCTTATGATAATTTATCGGGTACTTCAATGGCTACACCAAACGTAGCCGGTGTTGCAGCATTATTAAAACAAGCAAATCCAAACGTAACACCTGCTGAAATTAAAGAAACGTTAATGAACACGGCAGATCCATTAAATGGTGACTATAGCGTATTTGAATCAGGAGCTGGACAAGTCGATCCTTATGAAGCGATTCATTCAAAAACGAGAATTGAAGTAGTGGATGAAACAAAGGGAGCATTAGATAAAAAGGGTAATCTTACTACAGTTAAAGACTTAACAGGTGCGCTTGCATTTGGTGTATTCGCTCCAGCTGGACAAAACTTAAGTGATCAACGCTCTCTGAATATCTATAACAATAGTAATCAAGCAAAAACATATGATGTGAAAGTAACGTTCCAAAAAGATCGTCGAGGTTCATTAGATGCTGACGATAATGGTGTACAAATTGTAACAGACAAGTCGATTAAAGTTGGTGCAAATTCGAAAAAGAAATCAACTGTCGCAATTACTGTTCCAAAATCAGCAAAACTAGGAATCTACGAAGGATTTGTAACGTATACAAATCATGATAATGCAGACGAAACATTCCAAGTTCCTTTCGCGATTAAAACAGTCGAAGAAGGAATGAATCCAGTAACAATGAATCCACCAGCATTTACTCAAGTATTCGATTCTGCTTATGCTGGACAGTTAATTTATACAAGCGCGAATATAAGTATTAAATCACATATGCGTACATTTGATGTGGTACTTGAAGACGGAACAACAGGAAAAGAATTAGGTTATGTTGGATCATTTGATGGACTAGGAATGAATGAAAATATACCATATTCAGTTAGTCAAGTTTTTAAAGGTTTATATTACAAACCTACTGGAGATGAGGAAAAACCATTCGCGTATAACCCTGATTTAGCGAAGCCGGGATACTACAAGCTGAAATTTATCGGTACAAATGATGCAGGGAAAACATTCTCACAAGAAGCACCTGTTTATTTTGATAACACGGCACCAAAAGTGACAATTAATAGTCCAGATGTTGTTGAATATAAAAACGGTCAAAATAG
Source organism: Gottfriedia acidiceleris (assembly GCF_050457485.1). Taxonomy (GTDB): domain Bacteria; phylum Bacillota; class Bacilli; order Bacillales; family Bacillaceae_G; genus Gottfriedia; species Gottfriedia acidiceleris_D. The sequence goes on along the minus strand of NZ_JBCMJM010000003.1, from coordinate 191,203 downwards.
CGTGACGATCACTGGTTCAGTTTATGATAAAGATACAGAAGAAATGCAAAAGCTTGGCATGAACGTTAATCAGGGAAGTACAAAAGTTTATTATCAAGATTATTTAGGTGGTAGAGCAACAGCAGTACCTGTAAATCCTGACGGTACATTTACAGCAACGATTCCGACAGTTTCAACAAGAGCGATGGAACTAGTATTCTATGCGATTGACGTGGCATCAAATAAAACATTTAAAGAAGGCAGAGATATTTTTGTTACGCGTGATGATGCAACATACGGTTACATGAATCCTGATAAACGTTTGACAAAAATGGGCGAAACAGCTCATGCGACGTTAATGTTAAATAAAGCTAAGGATGTTAAAACAGTCGTTTATAATTTTAATCACAATGCGGATGTAGCATCAATGAATATTACACTAAATCCAAGTATAGCTGATAAAGTAAATATGACTGTGACAGACAATCCGGCTATTCCAGGAGTTACTCAATATAAAACTACAGTAACGATCACAACAAAAGATGGAGTTACACCATTATCAGGTGATTTAAGACTTGCTGATGTAGCGTTTAAAATGAGCAATGTCTATACTGCAACTGCGGCAATATGGCCAGCGTATTTAAGTACTTCAGTAACAGATAGTAATAATACAACAAATAGTGTTGTATCTGGAAATCCTAGCATCTATATGGAACCAACTACTTCTTTACTTCGTGGTGCTAATCTTTCAGAAGCATTCTTAGCTCCAGATGGTGGTCCACTTGGTGGGGTTGATTATGCAAAAGCTGGAGTTAAAGTAAAAGCAACAAGTGAAAATGGAAACGTTTATGAAGGAGTAGTTAGTGGTACAGGTTATAAAGTACCAAATTTACCATTAACAGACGATCACTACGAGCTTGAATTTAATGTACCTGGACATTTTACAGTCCACAAAGACTTTACAATTGGATTCCATGAAGATGGAAAAGTGACATATCAAAACCTATACCTATTTAAAATGAATCCAACAAACGCTGGAGATGTTAACAAAGACGATGTCATCGACGTAAAGGATGCGCTTTATTTACAAACTTTCTGGGGAACAAATAAACGTGATGCGGATATTAACTTTGATGGTGTAGTAGATGAAAAAGATATGGCATTTGTAGAGGAAAACTACTTAATGCAAAATCCAACAATCAACTATGCGCCAACACCATTAAAGAAATATAAATCACAAACTTTAGAGACTATTAAGAGTGCATTAAGCATTAAATAATAGAAAAATAAATATAATTTTTGATTTAAAAGGCTCCGATATTATATCGGAGTCTTTTTCATTGAAGGAAATGTAAAAAGGTTTCTTTGTTTTAACAAAGTACAACTAACACTAAAATTTACTAAGGTAGCCTTAAACCATGCAAATAGTACATTCAACACTACGATTCTAATAGAATGGTTGATACTCCATATGTAAACTAAAAAAAACGCATAGGTTTTTTTAGTTTACATAGTAACCATATAAGTCTGCGCTTTATTTATATTAATGAAGTCGTTTCGCAAAGAAAGGTAAATTCATGTAAATTATTCTGAATAAATATCATTTTTACAGAAAAATATTTTTTGATAAAATAGAAAATTCATTAAATTTTGATAATTACTGACATTAAATGGCAATAATTGATAAGAATGTTAAAAAATTTTATTTTTTTGTAAAAAAATTTCGAATTGAATGAATTTTGCAAAATGTGAATCAAATCAACTCTCGATATAATCAATTTATAGAAAAAAGAAAGAAGGGGTTATTAGATGAAAAAGAAAATGCTTAGAAATGTTTCGACTTTAGCATTAACAACCGGTCTAATCAGCACTGTGGTTACACCAGTTTCCTTTTCACATCAAGTTCATGCACAAGCAACTTCAAAAATTGATCAAGTACTAGCAAAACTTACTCCTCAGCAACGTGAAGCAATCAAACAATTAAAATTAAGTGACAAAGAAGGGCTTCAATTATCTCCTGATGTCGATCAAACAAGTGACAAGTCTACTTCTGTCATTGTCGAATTTAAGGACAAGCCTCAGCAAACTGCAGTTTTAGAAGCAGCATCAAATGGCGAAACTTTAACAGCGGCAGATGCAATTGCAAAAGTAGATGCTTCACATGATACATTCCAAAAAGATTTAAAAACAATTTTCAGCAGTGAATTAAAAGCAAAGAAAAATCCTTATTCAATTAAACGCTCTTTTAAAAAATCATTTAATGGGGTTGCCATGACAATTCCAGCTAACAAAGTAAAATCTTTACTTAAATCAGATGCAGTAAAGGCTGTCTATAGTGACTTGCAAGTTCAAGTAGAGCCACCATCAATCAGTGATACAACAACAAAACAAGCTGCAACTCATACAATGGTTACTTTTCCTGGTGTCGAAAAGCTTCATGAAGAAGGCTTTACAGGAAAGGGCGTAAAAGTCGGTATTCTTGATACTGGAATTGACTACAACCACCCAGATTTAAAAGATGCTTTTAAAGGTGGATATGATTTCGTAGACAATGATAGTGACCCAATGGAAACGACATATGCTGATTGGAAGAAGTCTGGTAAGCCGGAGTTATCCTCAGGCGGAGAAGCGTACTATACTGAGCACGGAACACATGTTGCTGGTATTATTGCTGGACAAGGGAAAAATGGTGGAGACCTTTCAGTAACAGGTGTTGCACCAGGTGCTGATATTTATTCATATCGTGTTCTAGGAGCTTATGGATCTGGGGCAACATCTGCTATTTTAGCAGGTTTAGATAAAGCAGTAGCAGATGGAATGGACATTATTAATATGTCTCTTGGTGCAAACTATAATGATCCATTATATCCTACGAGCATTGCTGTTAATAATGTTGTTCTGGCAGGTGTTACAGCAATTGTTGCTGCAGGAAATTCTGGGGATACAATGTATTCACTTGGCGCACCAGGTAATTCACCATTAGCGATTACAGTTGGGGCAAGTGACACATCTGTTTCAATTCCGACGTATACAGGAACATTACATCCATCAACAGGAGACCTACCAGCTGACTTAAAGCTAGCAGCTAAAGGTTTAGCTGATGACGTAACAACATTCGATGGCCAAACTCTGCAAATGGTCAATGTAGACTATGGCAATGAATCTAGTTATTGGATGGGAGCAGTTGGTACATCTCAGCCAAAAGATGTAAAAGGAAAGGTTGTCCTTGCGCAACGTGGTAGCATCGGCTTAGGTCAAATTATAGCGAATGCTAAATCACATGGTGCAAAAGCTGTTGTATTATACGATGCACCTGTTCCGAATGGTGATGTATATCTTGGAGAAGGTTTTAACTATCTTCCGACATTTTTAATGAGTAATGCACAAGGAAAGGCACTAGCGGCAAAATTACCTACAGCTGATGCAAAAGGAAATATACTCTATTCAACGATGGACTTTACATTTAGCAATATGAAACAATTAGTAACTACGGGGGATAAATTAGCACCATTCAGCTCACGCGGTCCTTCACGTGTACTTTACGATATTAAACCTGAAGTAACGGCACCAGGTGTTTCTGTTTTCTCTACAGTTCCTTCTTATATGCACGGAGCAGATCAAATTGGAAAGTATGATTATGCTTATGAGCGTTTATCTGGAACATCGATGGCAACACCGAATGTTGTAGGGGTAGCGGCTTTGATCAAGCAGGCTCATCCTGACATGAACACAGCAGATATTAAAGCAACACTAATGAACACAGCAGTTCCATTATCTGATAAATACAGTGTATATGAAGTTGGGGCAGGACGTGTAAACCCATATAACGCTGTTCACGCTCAAACGGAAATTCAAGTAAAAGACAAAACGACAACCGTAAAAGATGGGTTTAGTAATGGAATAACTACTCTTGCAGATAAGGGTATGAAACAAATTAAAAATATTACAGGAGCACTAAGTTTTGGTGAACAAGCTGTTAGTGATAAGGATTTAACAGATCAACGTTCAATTACTTTATTTAATAAAAGCTCTGAAGATAAAACATACGATGTAAAAGTTCAATTCCAAACATTGGACGCACGTTTTACAAGCGATTCTAGAGCAAACCAAGACGCAGCTGCGAATGGAGTAACATTAGATGTGAAATCATCTGTAAAAGTAAAACGATATAGCAGTGCGAATATGGATGCGACAATTAATGTTCCTAAAACTGCAAAAACTGGAACGTATGAAGGATATGTAGTTTATACAAATCAAAAAAATCCGAATGAAACATATAAAATTCCATTTGCGATTCATACAGTAAAAGAAGGTATTGCTTACGTAACAGGCAGTCCTTCAGCTTATACAATACCATATGAAGCAGGAAGCAATGCGACAAGATGGTCACTTGGAGTAAACTTTATGCTGAATTCTCATATGCGTCATTTTGATTTCTTCCTTGTCGATCCAAAAACAGACAACGAAATCGGATTCTTAGGTTCATCTGACGGAATGGGAGCAGACGAGAAGACTGATTATTATTACCGAGGCGTCCTGAATGAAGGGAAATATTACCCATTAACTGGTAATCCAGACAACCCAATTACGTATGATTTTAAACGAACAGAGCCAGGTGTATATAAAATTAGAATGGTTGGTACAAACGATAAAGGGGCAACGTTTACTGCAGATGCACCGGTTTACTATGGTGAGAGAGAGCCAAAAGTAACAATGAACGGTATGACAGCTGGAGGCATTTACGAAACGGCTAACCCAACTGATACAAAAGTGACTGTTTCTGGTAATGTATTTGATAAAGATATTGACGAGATGAAGGCAGCTGGTATTACTGCTTCTCAAGGCGATAATAATTTCACATATTATAACCCAAATAATTCATCAGAAAAAAGTATACCACTTGATGCACAAGGTAATTTCAATGCAGAAATACCTTTAGCTACATCAGGTCCAATTGTAAATCCAATTACGGAATACGACTTCACAGATTATAGCAAAGCAACTGTTCGAAATTACGGTAGTGTCATTGATGCCTATTTTGTAAGAAAAGGAACGGCTTATACAACAGCAATCGCTGACAAACAACGTATAAACATGGGTGACTCAACGACAGTAACTTTCTCAACAAAGAATGTGAAAACAAACGTGAAGAAAGCTGTATATACTTTCCAATATCCAAGTGCGTTTCTTGATGTTGTGAAAGTACAACCGAACGCGGCATTTAAAGATAAACTAGATGTTCAATATACAACTGTTCCTGATAATGGTGTTGGTAAAACTACAATGACAATAACAGCAACGGCGACTGGCGAGCTTGCGAATACAGGAATAGCTGGGGATGCGTCGTTGGTAGACGTAACGTTTAAAGGAAAAGATGTCTACTATAAAGGTCCAATGACCTTCCTAAATGGAGCAGGTTCAAGTAGATTCTTTAACGCAGTTTATACAAATGTGGACAATACGACTGTAACAACTCAAGGCATTCAACCTTATTTCTATGTTACACCAACCTATTCATTAATGAGAGCAAGTGTAGAAGCAGAAGGATTCATTAGGTTTGGTGGTTTAGAACCAGAACCGAAACAAATTGACTATAATAAAACGGGAACAAAAGTAAGCGTAACTGATAGTAAAGGGAAAGAATACGGTGTATCTGATCCTTTCGGCTATACTACAACAAATACTCACCTATTTAGAACGAGATTACCAATTACAGATGATAATTTTAACCTGAAAATTGATGTACCAGGTCACTTTACGATGACGAAAGATTTTACAATCGGATTAAAAGAGGACGGTAAAGTTTCATCAGCATCGAAACCAGTTGACTATGACTATATTCCTGGTGGAGATGTCAATAAAGATAATGTCATTGACGTAAATGATGCGTTATTCATTCAAAATTATTGGGGTACAAATAAACGTGACGCTGACATTAATTTTGATGGAGTTGTCGATGCAAATGATATGCAATATGTAATCAATAATTACACGATGCAAAATCCTTGGAATGATAATTCTCCTAAGGCAAAAACGAAATACAAAGGCAAAACATTAGATGATGTTTTACAGGCACTTGGTTTAGAATAATAAATAATGACTTGAAAATCGGTAAACTTTTAAAGAGATTACCGATTTTTTTAATTCATTAAGGAATTAAACTCATCAGCATCGCATGTATTGTCAGTTGCAAATTAAAACATGTTGAGTGTTTGGCTGAGGGTGTATTAAACAAAGGTAACTAACCCTCGGGCGGTTGTCTTGTAGCAGTTTTGCAAAGCTGTTTTGAATCTGGACAGAAGTCTTTAATATTAATAAAGATTTTATTAAAAGCATATATTTGATACGAGTAATAAGGGCTTGAAAATGAACCATTAAAATATTAACTTCAATTTTGTTAAAGCAAGAAAAAGAAGAAATTAATTGAAGAGGAGAGATTTATATTATTGTTGATTGCCATTTTCATGTAGATGAGTCCATGCTGACTTTAGAAAAAATGATAGAGGGGATGGATAGAAATAATGTAACAAAAACGGCTCTAATCGCTCCCATGAATGAAACAATGTTTGAAATAGATAGCAATAGTCACTATCACTTACAAAGACTATTCCGTTTTCTAATACTTAATACACCTCAAATTGGGCACAAAATTTACGATGGGCTTGTGAAAGATGGCCATTTGAAACTTTATGGTAACTCATTTAAGATTTTTACCAAGCCGAACAATGATATTGTAGCAACTGCAATTACAAGATTTCCAGACCGTTTTCTAGGTTGGGTAGCAGTGAACCCTATGATTCCTAATTTTATGGAAGAAATAGAATTCTATCTTAAAAACCTTAGTTTTGTTGGGGTAAAAGCTCATCCATTTATGCATAGTTATAGTATTAAAGCTCTTGATCCAGTGGCTGCTTTTTGTGAATCAAAAGGTGTACCTATGATCATTCATCTTTCTTCAGAGCTTGACTCCTATAAATATCTACCTGAAAAATTCCCTAAACTTAAATTAATTTATGCTCACGCTGGTCTACCATTTTGGAAAAAACTATGGAAATACGTTAAGGAAAGGCCAAATGTATATGTTGATACATCAAGTGATTATCTCAATCCGTCAATTGTAAAACAAGCAGTAGAGGCTTTAGGTTACCGTAAAGTTCTTTTTGGCTGTGACGGACCATATGGAATGAAGACATTTAATGAATATGACTATTCGGACAAGAAAAGATGGGTGGAATCCCTTCTAATCCCTGATAACGAAAAGGAATACATACTCGGAAAAAACTTTGTAGGATTAATTCATTAAGGAAATATTATCTTATATTAAATGGATGCAACAATATTTCAAAAAAGGTCTACCAAATATCGGTAGACCTTTCTTAATTCTATTTATTTAGACTCACTAATCGTTTTATTAATAACATCTATCACATAGTTTTTTGTGTTTTTGTTGATCGAACCACCATCACCTTTAAAAATTGTGGATTTGGTTGTTTCTGTTGGTTCAATGTGTACTGGTATTTGTGTCTGACCCTCTTTTAGATTAATAGATTGGGTGAAATTCATCTCATTATCGACAGTTACTTTTTCCCCGTTGATAATGAGGTCAGCACCTTTTATAGAATTCCCTTTGACGGTTAAAGTTGAACCATTCACATCAATTTGGCTTACTACAAGTGGCTTATCAATCCAACGTAAAATCGTATCTTGGACATTCATCTTGTTGCCACCTTGATTTGAAACAACTATTTTCATATCAGTTCCAGTCGCGCCGTAACCATAGTAACTGATATCATCATCTGTTGGATCAGACGGTGTATGGTCTGCTAATCCTTCATGATCCCATGTGTTGTCTCTCGTATATTTATAAGTAATTTCAGTTCCTTCCTCAAGTTCAACTGTATATTCCCAATCTGGTGTAACAGCACCATTTCGGCTCATTGACCATGCACCTGTATTCCAACCATTTAAGCTGTTAGGTATATTCATTTGTGCTGACAATGGAGTGTCATCTGGTGCATGTACCTTAAAGGTGACTTGTACCATTACTATATCTGGTGTGACAGTTACATTATTTGAATTCACATAGTTCCCTGCTTGATCAAAGACGCGGATTTGGTAATTATAGGTTGTACCGTTTGTGACCTGATAGTCACGGAAGGTAGTAGTGCCCCCGTTTACTGAAGTAAGTATATGACCGTCACGATAAATGACAGTCTTATATGGCTGGTCTGACTGCGTAAGTTTCCAGTTCAAGTTAACCTGACCAGACTCTTGTATTGGTGTCTCCAAAGTGACCGCACTAGCAGGAGGAGTAGTATCTAAAGTGCTACGTGTGTAATTCACTTCTCCTGTTTCAGAGTATAACCATGTATTTCCTAAATCTGGTGTAAAGGCCATTCGGTATTCATATATGCCAGCCTCTATTGGTGTGAAGCTACCTTGGAACTCATTAGCTTGATTTTCTTGAGCTTGACCATTATATAAAGCTTTGTATGATTCCCAAGCAGCCTGGCCTTTCATTCTTACTTGAAGCTCGGCCGTAATTCCTTCAGCTGGACCTGTTTCTGTTGCACCTGGCAAGTAAAAGGTTGCTTTAACAGTGGAATCAAGCGCTAAATTCAGCTCCTGGTTGGCTAATGCTGTCATATTGGACACGCTAGCTTTGCTAACATCGTAATGAGGCACGAGACCAACTGATACTGCTGGTTCAGATTCGTTTCCATTAGAATCTACAGCGGTAACAGAAAAATAGTAGTTACGACCATTATTTAAATCTGAAATGGTTACATTAGTGTCTGTAGTTTCTTTTACTTTTGTCCATAAACCGCCAGCAACGGTTGTTTGATAAACATTGAATTTTGTGCCAGTTCCTGTCCAATTTAAAGTAATTTGTTTAGAGCCTACAGTACCGATTACATTTTTAACTGACTGTGGATTTTTCACGTCATTACTAGATAGTAACATTCTTCCTGATTCAGCAGGAACGCTCAATGTCAACTTGCCATCCTTCACTGTAGCAGCGTATTTTTTATCTAGTTGGTCTTCTAGACGAATTCCGTTTGCAATCAGCTTTTTAGTGTCAACATCAACAGTTTGTGCAGTTTTCCCTCTGTTGATGATGATAAGGGCTGATTTTGTGCCTTTCGTACGAACGTAAGCTAATACATCGTCTTTAGCATAAATATGGTGAAGATCTCCATGACTAAATAAATCGGTATTTTTACTACGAATTTGACCAATAGTTTGATAATGTTTAATCAAATCTTGGTTTTCATTTCCCCATGGATACGTACGGCGATCATCTGGATCTTTTGATCCTGTTTGACCTGCTTCATCTCCATAATAAATGGTCGGAGCACCAGGGTAACCCATTTGAAGGATAGAGGCTAGTTTTAATCGTTTCACACCTTCATTGTAATTATAGTTCGGATCCTGTTCAGCTCTGTTATAAGTATCTGTCCCGTTGCCTAGCAGGAATATAGCTCGTGCAGTATCATGTGATCCCATTAGATTCATGAGTGCATAAAAAGCTTCCTTTGGATAATCCTCTTGTACTGCAAGGAGTGAGTTTTGTGCATTTTCTGCATTACCATTCTTTAAATAATCTAGTACGGCACCTCGGAAACGATAATTCATTACGGAGTCATATTGATCTCCTAAAAAGTATTTGGAAGCATCATCCCAAATTTCTCCTAAAATTAGTGGTTTTTCATCTTTTTGAAGAGTTTGTCCTGCACCTGTCATCGTCTTTGATTTAATTTCTTTTCGAAATTCCTGCCAAAATGCGCTGTCTACCTCATTCGCTACATCTAAACGCCAACCGGAAGAACCGCGATCAATCCATGATTTGCTTACGGAATTCTTGTCATACATTATATAGTTAGCAAATGCAGTGTTATTAAGTTCACTAGGGTGATCAACTTTTGAACCTTCTTTTGATTCAAATACTGGGAGACTGTCATAGCCCCACCAACCTTCATACTTATAATGTTCTCCCGTTGAAACACCGTTGACTTTTTCATTTGGCACTTTAACATTTTCAATATGGAACCAGTTTTCAAAACCGTATGGGCTAAAAGATTGCCCTTCAGAAAGAAGTTGCTTTTTCGCTTTCTCTGTGGCAGTAGCCTCGGACAATTTTTCATTATTCATCAAATCATAAATACGAGACCAATATTCATATGCACCGACTGTATTGTACTTGTTATAGCGGTCAAAATAGATGGAATCGTCTGAGACGTGATTAAAAACACCGTCCAAAATTAAATGCATATTGCGTTTTGCTAATTCTTTTGTGAAATCCTTAAATTCTTTTTCTGAGCCAAACATCGGGTCCACTAATTTGTAATCTGTTGCATCATATTTGTGGTTAGATGGTGCAAGAGCAATTGGATTTAAATAGAGTGTGTTGACTCCCAGTGATTGAAGGTAATCAAGCTTAGATTTGATTCCAATGATGTCTCCTCCATAAAAATCATTACTAAACTCCCCGTCTCCAGTATATGATCCAGTTCCTTGTTCATAAGGATTATCAGGTAAGCTTGACCAAGAAGAGGGATGTTCGATTGGCTGATTACCACGAGCACCAATTTTATCCTTCACATTGTCATTGCTCTTGTTTCCGTTATAAAAGCGATCGGGGAAGATTTGATAGACTACAGCTTCTTTCATCCAATCTGGCGTTTGATAATTAGGGTCATATACTGTCAGTTGGAAAAGGCTTGCATTTTTATCTACTGCTTTTCCGGTATGACCTTCTTGTGTGTCTTCTCCATATTCAACTGTTGTATCTTGATCCCTGACAATGAACTTATACCCATGAATCCCTTTGTCTGTTGGCGTAAACGTTGCTTCCCAGTATTCAAGGTCACCTTTGCCATTTGTATTTGACCAGCCTACATTCTTCATAGCTAAGACCTTTGTTGTGCCAGAATTATAATTTTTTACATAAAGGCTCGCGCTTGTTAAATCTCCTTTCTTAGCTGATATCCGGAAGGTGACAGGTGTCTTTTCCGGAACGGCCCCAAATGGCTTTTTGTATATTTGGTCCCATGAATCATGAGTGAGGGCATTCTGGTCAATCAGGCCATCAGAGCCTGCTGGTTTATAATCTGTATAAACTTCTTTTGTTTGGTTATTATAGAAAAATGTAATAGTAGATTCAGAGAGTACAGTTAACTTCAGATTGGAAGTAGGGTAAGACTCGGTCCAATCTTTTCCTAGTACAATCTTGTATTCGTATGTACCACTTGGCACTTTTGTGGTAAAGGAATAGATATTTTTGAAATTATCATCTTTTAAAAAGGCTGTTGAGTCTGCTGGGCTCCAAGCTGATCCTGCATTAATTGCAGGTTGAATAGTCCCAACAAGACGAGGTTGTTTTTCTTCTAATATAGGTGTGTAATGAGTGCTGTCAGTAATTGAATGAGTATTATCATTATAGTAAAAGGTGATATCTTTTTGTTCGGACAATAATAGTTTGATATTGTTTCCGCCTGGGTTTCCGCCTTCACCGTAATTTTCCGCCCAGCTTCCGCCAATGGCGATTTTGTACTCATATTCACCAGCCGGTAAAGTACCAGTAAATGTATAGAGACCATTACCTTTATACACCATTTCTGTTTTGGTCGAAGATGGGTCCCAATCACCTTGATTTCCTAACAATTTTTGAAAGCTTCCTACAAGTACAACTTGCTTAGCCACCGTTTCTGTTGCTTTTACAGTTCCATTTGTAAAAAGTCCCGGAAACATCTGGAGAACTAAACCGAATACAGTGACAAGCGATAAGATTGTTCTCTGTTTTCTCCTCATGAAAAAACCCCTTTCATCTCTCTAAATTAGGAAAACGTTTATACAAAAGATGCAATAAAAATATGTATGAAGGTAATGCACGGTACTGCAAACGTTTGCATAAATTTGTTTTCAAAAATAATTATAACTTTTTATCAACACAAATCAATGGGAAACGATAAAATAATCCAAATTTTCTGAAATACAGACACTTAATGGTAATTCAAGAAAGGGCTCATTTAAAACAAAGCTAAATGTTGTCCATTGGCTATTTGGTATAAAATTCAATCTTCCTGAATTATCGTGATTCCTTTTTACACTTAGGGTTAGGTAAGTTAATAGCAATTTTTGATGAAGCAAGTTTTTAGTAGGGTCTTAAAGTAAGTTATAAATTTATAAAACAAAGACAGAAGCAGTTCCAAAAATGGGAATACGTCTGACTTTGTTTTGAATGAATAAGTAAGTTGCAATTGCTAGTATTATAACAGCAGTTTCCATCGTATTATTTAATAAAATAACCTCATTAAAGTAAATATTTCTCGTTCAATTATTGAATTAATGTTTGTTTTGTATCAATTATTATTAATATTTTCATTGGAGTGAGAGTAAGTTTATTAATTAACACAAGAGAAATGGTTTAAGTGGCAGAAGAGATTACCTAATAAATATAGGAGGCCTTCATATGATCAAGACGAATGCTAATCGGCTTCAGACTTTAATTGAGTTGTTTAGTGAATATGGTAAAACGGAAAACAACGGAGTAACTAGACTTGCATTATCTGCCGAGGATATTGCTGCACGTAAGAAATTTAAAGCGTTATGTGAAGAAGTGGAAATGACAGTAAAATACGATGATATGGGGAATATGTATGCAACATTACCAGGTAAGCAAAACTTGCCACCAATCGTAATCGGTTCACATTTGGACTCCGTTATCAAAGGCGGGCGTTTCGATGGAGTGCTAGGTGTCCTTACAGCTTTAGAAACCGTCTATACAATAAAAGAAGAAAACATCGAGTTAGATTATCCAATTATGATTGTCAATTTTACAAATGAAGAAGGTGCACGATTTGAGCCATCTCTAATGTCTTCTGGCGTACTGTCTGGCAAATTTGATAAAAAGAAGATGAGTGCTTCCACAGATAAAAATGGAATATCATTTGCTCAAGCATTAAATGAAAGTGGTTTTAAAGGTTTTGAAACAAATCGCTTAATAGAAGCTACTGCTTATATCGAACTACATATTGAACAAGGACCTGTACTGGAACGGAAAAACTTAGAAATCGGAGTAGTAGAAGGTGTACTAGGAATGGTATGCTATGAAATTTCTGTATTTGGAGAATCCAACCATGCAGGGACGACGCCAATTAGCATGCGCAAAGATCCGATGTTCACTGCTGCTAATGTGGTGGTAGATTTACAAAAGCAATTACAAAGACTAGATTCAGAGCTCGTTTACACAATCGGTCGTATAAATGCATATCCAAATATTCACACGGTCATTCCTTCAGAAGTAACCTTTACTTTAGAGGCGAGACATAAGGATCCGAGTGTTATTGCAGAAGTTACACGAATGGTGGAAGAACTGCCAAAAAATATAAGTGGCTGTCCAATCAAATCCACACGCCTATGGGATCGAGACACAGTTAACTTTGATGAAGAAGTCGTAAATGCTGTGGAATATGCTTGCAAAGAGTTAGGATATAAAGAAAATCGTATGTATAGCGGTGCCGGCCACGATGCTCAATTCATTGCTTCATATATTCCAACTGCTATGATTTTTGTCCCAAGTATTAATGGATATAGTCATCGTGAAGATGAGTTAACTTCATATGAGGATTGTGGTAAAGGAGCGAATGTTTTACTTAATGCTGTATTAAAACTATGTCTTGAAAAAGTGAATAAATAAGGCTTTACTTCAAAACTACTAGTAATACTTTGTATGTTTTTCACTAATCGTAAACGAAATAGATTGTTTCTCTAGACTCTCTAAAATAATTAGTGAGTTTTATTTTTATCATTAATTTATCCTCCTATCCCAACTTTACGAATTATTTACAATCGTTTAAAACTAGGTTAATTATTCTTTTTTATAGTTAGAGATGTAGAAAATAATAACTTTCCTTAGGAGGACAAACAATAATGAAACGTGGATTAAAATTAACATTTGCAGCAATGGCTATTACAGGTATGTTAGCGGGATGTTCTAATAAAGATGAAAAAACAACTGGTAAGACTAATACAGATGATAAAAAAGTAGAATTAACAGGAACAATTGGTGCTGCAGGATCAACAGCATTACAACCACTAGCTGACGAAGCGGCTACTGAATTTATGGCGAAGTTCCCACAAGTTTCAATTACAGTTCAAGGTGGCGGTAGTGGTACTGGTGTAAACCAAGTATCTACAGGAGCAATTCAAATTGGTAACTCAGATGTACCAGCTGCTGAAAAATTAGAAGATAAATCTTTAGCAAGTTCATTAGTAGAAGCTAAAGTTGCTGGTGTTGGTTACTCAATGGTAACAAACAAAGACGTTGGTGTAGATTCACTTACACTTCAACAAATTGAAGATATTTTCGCTGGTAAAGTTGCAAACTGGAAAGAAGTTGGCGGTAAAGATGAGAAAATTAATGTAATTAATCGTCCAGCATCATCTGGTACTCGTGCAGCATTTGAAAAGAAAATTATGAAAGACGTTAAGATTAATGATGGCGTAGGAACAGTTCAAGATTCAAACGGTGCAGTTGAACAAGCTGTAAACTCTACTCCTGGAGCAATTTCTTATCTTGCTAACTCATATTTAATTGGCGATAAAAAAGATGCTTTAAAAACTGTGAAAATTGATGGAAAAGATTCTTCAACTGATAATATTACTTCTGGTGCATACCCATTCTATTCATATGAGTATATGATTACAAAAGGTGATGCAAAATCTCCAGTAAAAGAATATATTGAATTCATTAGTGGCGATGAATTTGCTGATAAGTTAGTTGAAATGGGGTATATCCCAGCTTCACAAATGTCAGGTTTACAATAATAATTCAATTTAAGCTGACTCGAAAGGTCTTTGACTTTTTGAGTCAGCTTTTTGTATTTCTTTTAGTATGTCAACAAAGAAGTAAATTTATAAATTTCACTTTGTGTTCGTATTTTTTAATATTCCCTACTCGCCACAGATCAGCACCTGAAACTACTTAAAAGTTAAGCTACTTTTAAGTAGTTTTCTTTTTTATATTTAGCAAGTTTTAATAAGCAATTAGTATTTTATCGTTACATTCAATGCCCATAAATCAATTAAACATACTACTACTTAAAAAGATTTACAATTTCTTTACGATTGATTAAAACTTGCTTAACTTAAAAACTTTAAAGTAGAGATTGTAAGAGATAACAAACAAAAATTAAAAACAAAATTAAAAATAAAAACAAACATTTTAGGGGGATTTAAAATGAAACGTGGATTAAAATTAACATTTGCAGCAATGGCTATTACAGGTATGTTAGCAGGATGTTCTAATAAAGATGAAAAAACAACTGGCAAGACTAATACAGATGATAAAAAAGTAGAATTAACAGGAACAATTGGTGCTGCAGGGTCAACAGCATTACAACCATTAGCAGACGAAGCGGCAACTGAATTTATGGCGAAGTACCCACAAGTATCAATTACAGTTCAAGGTGGCGGTAGTGGTACTGGTGTAAACCAAGTATCTACGGGAGCAATTCAAATTGGTAACTCGGATGTACCAGCTGCTGATAAATTAGAAGATAAATCTTTAGCAAGTTCATTAGTAGAAGCAAAAGTTGCTGGTGTTGGTTACTCAATGGTAACGAATAAAGATGTTGGTGTAGATTCACTTACACTTCAACAAATTGAAGATATTTTCGCTGGAAAAGTAACGAACTGGAAAGAAGTTGGCGGTAAAGATGAAAAAATTAATGTAATTAATCGTCCAGCATCATCTGGTACTCGTGCAGCGTTTGAAAAGAAAATTATGAAAGACGTTAAGATTAATGATGGCGTAGGAACTGTTCAAGACTCAAACGGTGCAGTTGAGCAAGCTGTAAACTCTACTCCTGGAGCAATCTCTTATCTTGCTAATTCATATTTAATCGGCGATAAAAAAGATGCATTAAAAACTGTGAAAATTGATGGAAAAGAATCTACTACAGACAATATCGTTGCAGGTGATTACCCATTCTATTCTTATGAGTACATGATTACAAAAGGCGATGCGAAATCTCCTGTAAAAGAATATATTGAATTTGTTAGTGGCGACGAGTTTTCTAATAAGTTAGTTGAGATGGGTTATATCCCGGCTTCAAAAATGACAGGTTTAGAATAATATAAAAAAATGGGAGTTGGTTTTATACCAACTCTCAAACTAATTTATTAATGGATGATAGGGGTTTATCATGAATTTCAAAAAAAGAAACTTTTTTCTAATTGAATACCTTGGAAGAACTCTTGTAACTTTATGTGGTTTCTTAATGATCGCTATTACAATTTCTATAATAGGTTTTATTGTTAGTAAAGGAATCCAATCATTTTCAGTAAATCATATATCGTTAAGTGAAATTTTATTTTCAAAACATTGGAGTCCAAATAATGCTTCGAACCCAACATATGGTGCTTTAATCTTTATTGTTGGATCAATTCTAGTATCTGTTGGTGCTGTAATTATCGCTGCACCAATTGCGATTGCATTAGCAATTTTCATGAATTTTATTTCACCGAAGTTTGGTGAAAAAGTATTAATTCCAGTATTGGAAATTCTAGTTGGTATTCCATCAGTAGTTTATGGATTTCTTGGCGTAACCATATTAGTTCCTCTTCTTAGAAATACAGTAGGTGGCGTAGGGTTTAGCTTAATTGCAGGGATTATTGTGCTTAGTATCATGATTTTACCTACAATTGCAAGTATAGCATCTGATGCTGTCCGAGCTGTTCCTAGAACATATTTAGAGGCATCATACGGACTAGGTTCAACTAGATGGCAAGCAATTAAGTTGGCAATTGTACCAGCTGCAAAAACAAACATTTTAACTGCAATCGTTTTAGGTCTTGCTCGTGCTTTTGGTGAAGCGTTAGCAGTACAAATGGTAATCGGAAATACAGTTAAGTTCCCTAATGGTATTTTTGACCCAACGGCAACATTAACAGGAATTTTAACAATGGATATGGCAAATACATTAAACGGTACAGCATGGAATAACACTCTATGGACTCTAGCAATGATCTTACTTCTAATATCCTTCCTCTTTATACTAGTTATTCGATTAATTGGACGAAAAGGAGGATATGAATCATGATGGCAAGAAAAATGGATAAGATATGGACGGGAATACTTTGTTTAATAGCTGGTTTAGTTGTAATACTATTATTATTTTTATTAAGCGAAATTATTTTTAAAGGTTGGGGATTCTGGGACTTTAATTTCCTGTTTGGAAAACCTAGTAATATTCAAGCCGGTGGTGGGATCGGACCACAACTTTTTAATTCATTTTATATCTTAGTGTTAACATTAATTATTTCAGTTCCAATTGGAGTAGGAGCTGGGATTTATATGGCAGAATATGCAAAACCAGGTCGTTTTTTAAATTTCTTAAGATTATGTATTGAAACGTTGGCTTCATTACCTTCAATCGTAGTAGGTTTATTCGGTTTATTAGTATTTGTAACGATGACTGGATGGGGTTACACTTTAATTGGTGGTGCACTTGCGATTTCAATCTTAAATCTTCCAGGTTTAACAAGAATAAGTGAAACAGCGTTATTAAATGTTCCTAAAACTAGTAAAGAAGGTAGTCTTGGATTAGGAGCTACAAAGTGGCAAACTATTACTAAAATTAGTATCCCAACAGCAATTCCACAATTAATTACGGGAATTATTTTAGCAGCTGGAAGAATTTTTGGAGAAGCAGCGGCATTAATTTATACTGCTGGACTTACAACGCCGATTCTAAATAATGCTGCTCCATTAAATACACCAATGAACCCGTTTAATATTTTTAGACCAGCAGAAACGTTAACAGTTCATATCTGGAAATTAAATTCAGAAGGTATAGTTCCAGATGCGCAAAGCATTGCTACAAAATCTGCTGCAGTCTTAATTGTAATGATCCTTTTATTTAATCTATTTGCTAGATTGTTTGCAAAGTTTTTAAATAGACGCTTTACAGGAGCAAAAAGATAATCAAATATGTATTTTTAAAAATCTCTATGGAAGATTCCGTAGAGATTTTTTGTATTAGTTGGGAGTGCTATTTTGATTAAAAATATTATTGTTATGTAACAATTAAAAGTTAAGCGTTTTTTATTTTATCAACCTCACTGAGTAATGTTTCCAAATGTTTTAAAATTGTCTTAGCTATCTGGTGTTCTTTATTTTGTTCTAACTGTTCTTTAGCAGCTTTAGATAATTCAGTATAATCGTGATGTGAATTTTGGTTATGCTTATCATTGGCTTCTGAAAAGTTGAAAGCATTGCTAAGCTTAAGACTTATTTCATTGTGTATACTTTTCAAACTTTCAATCATTTCATTCATTCTTGGCACTCTCCATTTCTTTTAGTCATTTTATTCATAGTTGGTCTTCACATGTGACCACTAAAAATGTATTGATAAATAGTCATATTTGAAACAAATATCGTTTGATTTATTTGGATTTTCGGGCTAACGAAATTGACAGATGATACTTCAAAAAAGGATTTCACGGATCTATTTTGCTATTGAACCAATAAGCTTATGATTTGTTTTTTGAAAATTATTATCCTAAAAAAACTGTTGACAAGTTTGCTTCACGTCCGTATAGTATTAGTTATTATAAAAAATATTCAGAAATATTTATCAAAACGCAAAGATCAGGAGTAGTAAAAGTTAATTATTAGGTTAAGAGAGCTGCGGGTTGGTGCAACGCAGTCCAATGATACTTTGAACTTGCCTGGGAGTGGTAAAGCGAAAGATTAGATTTAATCTTTTCTCTTGTTTTAACGATTGACCTTCGTTACAAGGTTTTTAAAGTAGGGTTCACAAAAGAGCCAATAAGAGTGGTACCGCGGTAAGCTAAGGCATATCGTCTCTTTCTTCATTTGATTATGAAGAATGAGATGATATGCCTTTTTTGATTTTTTGGGAGGTTAGGATATGAAAACGGAAAAACGGAATTTACAAAGAACAATGACGTCAAGACATATTACGATGATGGCATTAGGAGGTGCCATTGGGGCAGGTTTATTTAAGGGAAGTAGTTCAGCAATTGATATGGCAGGCCCATCCATAATAATTGCTTACTTGCTAGGAGGCATCATCTTATTATTTATCTTGCAAGGTTTAGCTGAAATGGCAGTTCGCAATAGCGATGCAAGAACATTCAGGGATCTTGTCCAATCTATTTTAGGAAAGTATCCTGCTTATTTCCTTGATTGGATCTATTGGAAAATGTGGGTATTGAACATCACGGCCGAATCAATCGTTGCTGCCATTTTCATTCAATATTGGTTGCCTGACTATCCAATCTGGATACTGGCATTAGTTGTTTCGGTGGTAGTTACAACAATAAACTTGCTGTCAGTAAAGGTTTTTGCTGAAACGGAGTACTGGCTTGCCTTAATTAAAATTACTGTCATCATTGTGTTCATCCTAGCTGGATTAGTGTTGTTGCTAGTGAATTTTGGTGATCACAAAGCAGTAGGTTTCCATAACTTAACAGATCATGGCGGTTTCTTTCCGAATGGATCAACAGGTTTAATCTCAGCTATGCTGGTGGTAATTTATTCATATGGTGGTACTGAAATTATCGGGGTTACATTAGCAGAAACGAAAAATCCCGAAAAAGTGGTTCCAAAAGCCGTTCGAAGTACATTGGTCAGAATTATTTCTTTTTATATCATTCCATTTTTCATCATCGTTAGTTTAATTCCTTGGAACAAAGTAAACGGGGTGCCTGAAAGTCCATTTGTGATGGTCTTTAAAATGATAGGGATACCTGGTGCTGACCATATTATGAACGCCGTTGTTTTAATAGCGATTATTTCATCGATGAACTCTGGATTATATGGTTCATCCCGCGTTCTGTATACGCAAGCTGCGGACGGTCGCATTCCGAGAATCTTTTCAAGATTATCTAAGAGGAAAGTTCCTGTATACGCAATATTAATGTGTACTTCCACTTTACTTGGCGGTGTACTAATTTCCTTATTTGCAGGAAGCAAGACCTTTGATTTCCTAATGGGATCGCTAGGATATACCGTATTATTCATCTGGTTGATCATTGCCTTTGCCCATTTGAAATCACGTAAACAGTCATCTGGAAAAACAGGTGACTATTTGGTTAAATGGTTCCCATATACGACTTGGGCTGTGATAATCGCTTTAATGATGATTCTAATTGGAATCATATTCACGACACCAATCATCGTAACGATTATTACACTTTGCATCTATATCTTTATTACCATAACGTATTTATGGAAAAAACGCCTTAACATGAACTTGTAGAAAGGATAGTAGTAATAATTGAAATAGATGTTGTGGCAGTTCATGTAGCGACTATGCTATACATGTTCTTCAATTAATAGGTGCTTTACTCTAATGAGTAAAGCCCTTTTTTTGATTAGTAGATCAAAAAGTTAATTTAACGGAACCTATAAGTTAATAAGATTTAGGTCGCCATAAATAGTACTCGTACAAGGACAAGCATACAATCACTTAAGCCTGGTCTCAATATAATGATAGGAGTTTATTAGAGAGTGAAGTGAAAAGTGTGCCTCCAAAAATGAAAAAACAAAATGATTCAAATGAAGAGAATAAAGAGAATATTAATATTGCATCGGCTTTTAGAGCTGTTAGTAATGCAAATCAAACTGTTCCTGAAAACACTTTTGTAAAAGTGAATTATCAACTTAAACAATTTGATTTAGCAAATGAATATAATCCATTTAACTCAGTTTTTAGACCTAAAAATAATGGGGTCTATTTAATTTCTGCTACGATTTCTTTTATCCCAAATAACAACAATGTCAACTATAGAGCACGGATCGAAATTCGTGTGAATGGAAGACCCGCAATCGCGATTGATAATGATTTCTTTGGTCCAATTAACTTCGGAAATGCTGTTAATGTTTCGACGATACAGAAACTTAATGCTTTGGATAAGGTTGAGGTTTTTGCACAAAGTAGCATTGCTGGTGTAATCGGAGCAAATGTAAATGGTGAAGTTAGTACTCATTTTGAAGCTGCGAGATTTCCGTCTCCATCATAATTAGATTAAATAAATAACGGTGTTTTAGAAGGCTTGCTTATTGCAAGCCTTTTTTTGTAGGTCTTAAAAAACAAAGAATCCACCTTATAAGGTGGATTTAAACTGGTGAAAAATGAGTTCGTCGATTGGCGTTCTGCAAAATTTCATACCCATAAACGAATTATGAGTACGTATTTTTCAACATCTTGCTATTTAACTTTCTCATGAAGCAGTTATGAGGAAGCATATTACAATTTTTAGCTATTTAACTTCCTCATGAAGCAGTTATGAGGAAGCATATTACAATTTTTAGTAATTTAACTTCCTCATGAAGCAGTCATGAGGAAGCATATTACAGTTTTTAGTAATTTAATTTCCTCATGAAGCAGTCATGAGGAAGCATATTATAATCTTTTGCTATTGTACTTCTCATGAACCAGTTATGAGCCAGCACATTTTAATTTATTGCTTACGATAAATCAAATACATATTCAAATCGGCAATTGAACAATAAATGTACTACCTTCACCTAATACACTTTCTACTATTATATTACCGCCGTGAGCATTAGCGATTGATTGGGTAATGGATAAACCTAGGCCAGCGCCACCATATTTTCTAGTGCGGGAGCTGTCGCTTCGGTAAAATCTTTCAAATAGATGGGGTAGGTGTGCTTCGTCGATACCTGAACCGTTATCACTAATGATGATTTCTGCAAATGGGGTAGGTGTGTTATTGATAACAAGTGATAATTTAATAGTTCCTTTTGTTGGATCAGTGTGTTGGACGGCATTTTGAAATATGTTTAAGATAATTTGTTTAATTTTATCAGGATCGTACATTCCATTAATGTTGGCTGTTAAATCAAATTGTACATTGCGGTTAGCTGCTAATATTCGAAGTTGTGGTTCCATTTCTGAAATTAGTTCGTCAAGTCGAGTGTCAATTAGATTCATTTCTGGTGCACGGTCAAGTTTTGCTAGGAGTAATAAATCCTCTACTAGTTTTTTAATTCTTGTTGATTCTCCAAGCATGCTATTCAGTGCGGCATATAGTTGTTCAGGTTTATCAGCAGCTCCACGTAATAGTACTTCTAAAAATCCATGTATTGATGTTAAAGGTGTACGAAGTTCATGAGATGCATCTGCGATGAAGCGGCGCATTTGCTCTTTTGCTTCTCGCTCAGATTTAAATGAAGTTTCTAGTCGTTTCAGCATGTTGTTAAATGATTCAGCTAATCGGTCAATCTCTTCTTGTCCTTGATTAACTGGAAAATGTTCTGTTAAGTTTCCGGCATTCGTTCGTTCTACTGCTGTCACCATTTTATTTAATGGTACTAGTGTCCTACGTAGTGCGGGAATATAAAGGGCAAGTCCGCCGGCTAATGCTAATAAAGATAAACTTCCAAAGATGAAAAGCTGCTGTAGTAAAACATCTTTTATAGGACTTGTTTCAATTCCCATTTGAACAATTCCTTCAAAATGATCAGGTCTTCCAAATGGTTGGAAGACAATTAACTGTTGTACACCTTTTTCATTTTTTACTACTTGGTAACCTACGGGCTTTCTATTTTTAAATTTATTTACTATTTTCTTATATTCGTTCTTTGTGAGACATTGAGTGGTTAGGTTACTTTCTTTTGCTAAATTAAGACATTTACCATTTGCATCGATGAAAGCTAATGACATATTAGGTAAAAATAATATTCGATTTTTTGGGTTATCGTCATTTATTATTGGTTTTTCTGGTTTTTGGATAAAGTCATTTGGTAGTGAATATTGTTTTGAGAGTACATCCCATGGTATAGATCGTAATTGAGCATTTAAAGACTCAGCTTGATTTCGATACATAAATTGTTTCATTAAGACGTATTGGAGCCCGCCTATTAACAATAGTAGACTGGCTAATATGAATAATGACTTAGAGAATAGTTGATATTTAAGTGAGTTTGGTGAGAGAATTCTTTTAAACTGTTTTATCATAGTAAGTCGATTCGATAACCGGCACCCCTTAGTGTTCGGATTAATCGGTGTTCCTTATCATTTAATTTATCTCTTAACGAGCGGATATAAACTTCTACAATATTCTCTTCGCCCCCAAATTGATAGCCCCAAACTTTATCTAAAATCATCGCTTTACTTAAGACGATTCCATGGTTTAACACTAAGTATTTGAGAAGTTCATATTCAGTTGGTGATAGCTCAAGTGCTTTCTTTTGATAATTAATTTCTTTCCTTTTGTCATCAATTCGAAAAGGACCTATAATAACTTCACTAAAAAGGCTAGGGAATTGATTTCTGATTCTAGCTTCTATTCTTGCTAGTAATTCGTCAAAACTAAATGGTTTGGCAACATAATCATCAGCTCCGATTTTTAGGCCTTTCACTCGATCTTCTACTTCGTCCTTCGCTGTTAACATAATAATGGCAAGATCTAGTCCTAATTTTTTTAACATTTTGCAAGTCTCAAATCCATCCATGCCAGGCATCATAATATCTAAGATCGCGACATGTGGTTTAAATTGTTGAGCTATATTAATTGCGCTGATTCCATCTGATGCTGTCTCTATAATAAAGCCTTCATTTTCAAGGCCTAATTGTAAAAACTGCAATATATGTGGTTCGTCATCTACAAGCAGTATTTTAATCCCCTTTATTGTTGTCATCTATATTTACCTTCCAATACTAATTTTTACTCATATATTAGCACAAATAAAATTGCTTTTCGTAGATGTGGTTAAGCTTTCAGCAAACTTTCAGTTAGCACTCATGGAGAATTCAGTTTTACAAGGCACAATGGTTTTAAGTAAACAAAGACAATGTGCATGCAGCAAAAAATTGTTCAAATGAATTTTAAATTATAGGAGTGATCTAACAATGTTCTCAAAATGGAAATCACGATTAGATGTCCCATTGATCTTAATCGTACTACTTTCAGCAATTCTTAATGGGTATAACATTTGGACGGATAAATACGTAAATTCGTATTACACGTCGGCAGTCGCAAGTATGCTTCAAAGCTTCCACAATTTCTTTTTTGCATCTTTTGATCCTGGAGGTTACGTAACGGTAGATAAACCACCGGTTACATTTTGGATTCAAACAATTAGTGCTTATATATTTGGTTTACATGGTTGGAGTGTTATTCTTCCACAAGCCTTATCAGGAGTAGGTTCAGTACTTTTAATTTATGTGATGGTGAAGCCGACATTCGGTAAAACGGCCGCTAGATTAAGTGCATTAGCACTTGCGATTACACCAGTTTTAGTAGCAGTTAGTCGAACAAATAATATCGATAGCATGCTTGTCTTTACTTTATTACTCGGATCATGGTTCCTATTTAAAGGGCTTAAGAAAAATAAATTATGGTATGTACTTGTTGCTTTTGCAATGATCGGTGTTGGTTTCAATGAAAAAATGCTACAAGCGTATATGGTTTTACCAGCGTTTTATTTACTGTATTGGATTGCGGCAAAAGTTAATTGGAAAAAGAAACTTGGCATTTTGGCTTTAGCGACATCTGTCCTTTTAGCTGTTTCACTTTCATGGGCCGTAATTGTCGATTCAATCCCAGCAAGTAAACGTCCTTATATAGGGAGTAGCCAAACGAATTCAGTGCTTGAACTTGCATTTGGTTATAACGGTGTCTCACGTTTAGTTGGTATGGATGGAGGTGGAGGAAAACCACCTAGTCAAAATAATAACAATTCCCAAAATAGCACCGAGAATAGTACATCTCAAAATAGTGGTAGTACTAGTACTTCAAATGATACAGCTTCAAATAATGCATTAACTCAAGGACAAAATGCGATGCCAGAAGGAGCACCAAGCTTCAATAAAGATGGAGGTCCGAATGGTAAAAGTGGTGGCGGTATGTTTAATACTGGAACAGCTGGGCCATTTCGTTTGTTCCAATCTGAGCTTTCAGGACAAGCGAGTTGGTTAATTCCATTTGTATTATTTGGTTTAGTTGGGATTTTCATTGATTTACGCAAAAAGAATTTTACACAAAAACATAAAGAAGCATTATTTTGGACGGCTTGGTTAGTGCCAGTTATGGGGTTCTTCAGTGTTGCGGGCTTTTTCCATCAATATTATTTAATCATGCTTGCTCCACCAGTTGCAGCACTTGCTGGGACGGGGTGGTCAAAGCTTTTCGAACTTTATCGTAGCAAGTTAAATTGGAAATCTTTCTTGCTACCAGCGGCTATTTTTATTACTTCAATTTTCGAATGGTACATCGTTCATCCATATGATTCAATTATTGGAATTGGTTGGTCGTTAGCGATTTTACTATTAGGTATTGGTGTAACAATTTGGCTTTCAATCATGAAGGCAAGTGAAAGCCGTATGGAATTTATGGCAGCAATCATAGGGTTTTTTGTTTTACTAATCGGACCTATTTACTGGGCATTTACGCCAATTACTTATGGACAAAGTAGTATGTTACCTGCAGCAGTTCCTACGTCAACAATGGGTAATTTTGGAGGTGCCCCTAGTGGAATAAACGGTAATATGCCTCCAGAAAATATGCCAGATGGAATGCCGGGTCAAGGTCAACAGGACGGAAATGCACAAGGCGATATGCCAGGACAAGGTCAACAGGATGGAAATACACAAGGCGATATACCAGGACAAGGTCAGCAGGACGGAAATATGCAAGGTGGTATGTCAGGTCAAGGCACTAATAAAAATGGTGGTGGCATGGGTAATGAGCAAATAGATCAGAAAACGTACTCATATCTTACGAAAAGTAATTCTGGTGAGAAATTCTTATTTGCTACTGCTGATTACAGTACTGCCGCAGCTTATATTATTGAAACTGGTAAATCAGTAATGGCAATGGGCGGGTTCTCAGGGTCGGACCCAATTCTAACAGTTGATAAACTTGAAAAACTAGTGAAAGAAGGAAAAGTGAAATACTTCATGATTTCTGACGGAATGGGCGGTGGCCGAGGAGGAAGTTCTGAAATTACAGAATGGATTAAAAAGCATGGTAAAGAGATTTCTTCTGATAAATGGCAGTCTAAATCTGATAGTAGCAATGGTATGGGCTTCCCAGGTGGAAGTAAGAAGCTTTACAAAGTTTCACTATAAAAAGGAGGGACTTTAATATGTCAGTAGTTAAATATTCGGTCATTATTCCAATGTATAACGAAGAAGCAGTTATTCAAGAAACATATAGACAATTAAAAAAAGTTATGAATAGTGCAGGTGATCCATACGAATTAATCTTTATTAATGATGGAAGTAAAGATCGTTCTGTAGACATCATAAAGGATTATTGTGGTTGGGATCATACAGTGAAACTAATTGATTTTTCTAGGAACTTTGGGCATCAAATTGCAATTTCAGCTGGAATGGATTATGCATCAGGAAAGGCAGTGATTATCATTGACGCGGATCTTCAAGATCCGCCCAACTTGATCCTAGATATGATTGCAAAATGGAAGGAAGGCTATGAAGTAGTTTATGCAAAACGAGTAAAGCGAAATGGTGAGACTTTATTCAAAAAATGGTCAGCTACTATGTTTTACAGAATTTTAAGGGCATCTACTGATATCTCAATTCCTGTTGATACTGGTGACTTTAGATTAATGGATCGTAAAGTCTGTGATGAAATGAAGCAACTATCTGAAAACAATCGCTTTGTACGTGGTCTTGTAAGCTGGGTAGGATTTAGACAAACTGCAATTGAATATGAGCGAGACGAGAGATTGGCTGGGGAAACAAAGTATCCACTAAAAAAAATGATTAAGCTTTGTTTGGATGGTATCACATCTTTCTCTTATAAGCCTTTAAAACTAGCAGGTTATTTAGGCGTACTTCTATCAAGCTTAGGTTTTCTTTATATGATTTACGTAATTTATTTAGCGTTATTTACTGACTCGGTTATAAAAGGTTGGTCGTCGTTAATTAGTATCATGCTTCTATTTAATGGATTTGTCCTTATTATCCTAGGAATTCTTGGTGAATATGTAGGAAGAATTTATGATGAAACGAAGGGGCGACCGTTATATATTGTTCGAGAGTTACAAGGGTTAGAGAAAGAAAAATCTAAAAGAAACCTAGATTACCAAACATGATGAAGCAACTTAAAAGCTTAGTGAAGTTTGGAATTGTTGGACTGTTAAACACAGGTGTAGATTTCATTGTGTTTACTTTACTAATCTATGTCTTTACAAATTTACCATATGTATTCGCACAAGTGATCTCGTACACTTGTGGAATTTTTAATAGCTATCTATTGAACAAAAGCTGGACATTTAAATCTAAAAATCAAAATAGTAATCAAGAAAAAATACGCTTTGTCATCGTTAATTTGCTCACACTTCTTTTGACTCTTTTCATTTTAAAAGTATGTAGTGGATGGGTTGGATTATCAGTCATAGTAAGTAAATTAGTAGCAACCTGTATCAGCGTATTAGTGAATTATGCCGGAAGTCGTTATTGGGTATTTAATCAATCTAAAGTGGGAGGAGTTTAATTAATGAAAATAAGAAAAGCTGTTATTCCAGCAGCAGGTTTAGGAACTAGATTTTTACCTGCTACAAAAGCACAAGCAAAAGAAATGATGCCAATCGTTGATAAGCCAGCGATTCAATATATTGTCGAAGAAGCGGTTCAATCAGGGATAGAAAGTGTCATTATTGTAACTGATAGAAACAAAAAATCAATTGAGGATCATTTTGATAAATCTTTTGAACTAGAACAATCTCTTTTTATGAGTGGAAAGCTAGATACGTTAAAAGTCGTACAGAATATCAGTGAAATGGCTAATATACATTATATCCGCCAAAGAGAGCCTTTAGGGTTAGGGCATGCCATACTGTGTGCTGAGCAGTTTATTGGTGATGAACCTTTTGCAGTATTACTTGGAGACGATATTATGATTTCGGATCCTCCAGCCCTTCAGCAAATGATTCATTTATATGAAGAAACTGGTAAACAAGTCATTGGAGTCAATCCAGTTCCAACATCAGAAGTAAATAAATACGGAATCATCTCTTCATCAATGATTAACAAAAATATACATGATGTATTTGGGTTAATTGAAAAACCAGATCCATTGGAGGCCCCTTCAAATATGGCAATTATGGGTAGATATGTTTTAAACCCATCTATTTTTCCTATTCTTAAATCATTAGAAAAGGGAGCGGGTGGTGAATATCAATTAACAGATGCTCTTCATAAAAGTTGTATTCTAGAAGGATTGCTCGCTCTTGAACTTTCAGGTAATCGATATGATATAGGTGATAAACTTGGTTATTTAAAAGCAATTATGGAAATCGGCCTACAGAGGGAAGATTTATATCCGCAATTACTTCCATATTTAAAAGGATTAATTGAAGAGAAGATTTCAACTAGTCATCATAAATTTGGTTAAAAATTATTATTTATTCTATATAGGATTGGAGATGAATTTTAATGAGGATCTTAGTTGTAGGTGGTGCTGGATATATTGGATCACATGCGGTTTATCAGCTAATTGAAAAAGGTATGGAAGTTGTGGTAGTTGACAATCTTCAGACTGGTCATGAAAAAGCTGTTCATCCTAAGGCATCTTTTTATAGAGGAGATATTCGGAATAAATCGTTTTTAAGAGAAGTGTTTCGAATTGAAAGGATTGAAGGGGTTATTCATTTCGCAGCAAATTCATTAGTTGGTGAATCAATGGAAAAACCAATTCAGTATTTTGATAATAATGTTTATGGTACGCAAGTTCTTTTAGATGTAATGAATGAGTTTCAAGTTAAATACATTGTATTTTCTTCTTCAGCTGCAACGTACGGAAAGCAAAAACAAATTCCAATTACCGAAGATTTACACACGAATCCTACAAATACTTACGGTGAAACAAAGCTAATGATGGAAAAAATGATGAATTGGTGTGATCAAGCATATGGTATAAAATTCATTGCACTTCGTTATTTTAATGTTGCTGGTGCAAGAGAAACAGGTGAGATTGGTGAAGACCATACACCTGAGACACATTTAATTCCTTCTATTTTACAGGTGGCTTTAGGACAGCGGGAACAGATCACCGTTTTTGGAGATGATTATGATACACCGGATGGTACTTGCATTCGTGATTATATTCATGTGGAAGATTTAGTTAATGCTCACACTTTAGCGCTAAGTTATTTAATAAGTGGTGGAGAAAGTAATGTTTTCAATTTAGGCAATAATAAAGGTTTTTCGGTTAAAGAAATTATAGATGCAGTTTGCGAAGTTACAAACAAATCTATCTCTTTAAAAATAGGAGAAAGACGCCAGGGTGATCCTGATATATTAATCGCTTCATCCGAAAAAGCAAAAAAAGTTTTAGGTTGGTATCCAAAGCGGAACGATATTCGTCAAATTATAGCTGATTCATGGAACTGGCATAAGAGTCACCCAATTGGTTATGGAGATTGAATCTCCACATGTTGACTAAAATTTTTAGTATTAACAAAAAGAATTTATTACGTAATTACACAAAGCAAAGTTATAAAGTTTTACGATTATGATCTCCTAATAAAAAGGGGATCATTTTTTTAAATAAATTCTAATATAACGATTTAAAAGTAGCTTAAAGACAGATTTCGTGAAGATTTTTTTATGAAACCATTCGTTCATTTAAATTAAAGGGAAAAAATTGTAAAGTCTAATAGTCTTGTAAACTGTATAATCAAAATGTACTATTTTAATATAGGACTGGAGGACGTTATGGAAGAGAAAAAATGGTCGATTATTTTAAGCGTACTTTTTTTATTGTTTGTTTATGTACTTATTCATTTTGAAATAAATGCTAGAAATATTGAAAATTCAGTTCAAAAATTACAGGGTCGAGAAGTAGAACCGAAGAAAAAACTCCATTTTGTCCTAATTTCGCAGGAGTTTGATAATCCTTATTGGAGGAAAGTACAAGAAGGGGCAGATGTTGCTGCAGAAAAGTATGGAGTAAATGTTGAATATATCGGTCCTTTACGTACAAGTCCAGAAGAACAAATTAAGTTATTAGAAAAGGCAATTGCTTCTCAGGTGGATGGTATTATCGTACAAAGTCTGGATGAGAATACTTTTTCGCCCGTAATTAATAAAGCGGTTACACAACATATTCCTGTTATTACAATTGATACAGATGCGCCAAAAAGCAAGCGTATTGCTTATGTTGGTACAAATAATTTTAGCGCGGGAGAGCAGTTAGGAAAAGTTGTTGTAGAGGAAACGAATGGTATTGGGAAAATTGGCGTTATTATAGGGAGTGAAAAATCAGAAAGTCAGCAGGCGAGATTAAATGGCTTTTTAAGTATTGTTAAAAAGCATCCGAAACTAGTAGTAAAGGATATCGAGTCCTCTAATATATCGATTATTCAAGCGAAGCTTCAAACTGAAAGTATGCTTCGTAATAATAAAGACATTTCAGTTATGGTTGGTACGAGTGCTTTAGACGCGATTGGCATTTTGAATGCATCAAAAAATTTAAAGCTAAATCAAGTTGAGATATTTGGATTTGATAACATTGAAGGTACACTCCAAGCAGTTCAAGATGATGCGATTAAAGCAACTGTTATTCAGAAGCCATATGAAATGGGCTTTCAATCTGTAGGATTATTAATCGACTGGTTACATGGAAAAGGCATTAATAAAGAAAATTTTACACCAACCGAGGTGGTGACGAAAGAAACGTTGATCAGGAGGAGAAACGTTGAAAATTAGGACAAAGTTATTTATTTTTATCCCTATTCTAGTTATTTTATTAAATCTAGTTTCATTTTTTGTTTTTGAAAATGGTAAGAAAGTTCAAGAGAGTTATAATTTAATGATTAATAAAATATTTTTATATAAACAAATCTCTTCTGAAACTCAGGAGAATTTAAGCTTGGTGAGTAGTTATATTATTAATCCACAGCCAAAAAACTATCGATCGATTTTGCAGCATAAAAGCAATTTAAAAAGATTAAAAAAGGAATTATTAACACATAATGCTACTAAAAATAATCAGCTTGTGTTAGAAAACTTTACCCATATGATCGATTCTTTTCTACAGTTAGAATCGTCAATTACGGATAATTTAGTCTCGCAAAATTTTTCAAGTTATACAGATCAATACCGCGATATAGAGAAAATATCAGGGTTTATTAGAGAGGATAGTCAAAACTTAGTTGATTTAGAGCTTAGTAATTATCAGCCTATTTTTCGAAAGATTATTGCAAATACTCAGTCAATGAATCAATTAGGTGTCCAGTTGTTCGTTATAACGACTATCATTAGTATTGTTTTTGCAATATGGTTGTCTAGAAGTATTGTCATTCCAATCAATCGATTAGTTTATATGGCTAAACAAATTGGTAAAGGTAATTTCAATGTGGATCCCCCTACACTGTATCGAAATAATGAAATCGGTATTCTTGGTAAAATCCTCGATGAAATGTCCAAAAATTTAAGCAATTTAATGATGAAAAATATCGAAATTGTAGAAAAGGACCGACTTGTAAAGGAGCTTGAGTTAAAAGCTTTACAAAGTCAGATAAATCCGCATTTCCTGTTCAATACGTTAAATGTTATATCTAAGTTAGCTTATATTGAAGGGGCTGAGCAAACGAGTGATCTAACTGTATCAACCTCGAATTTGCTACGTTATAATTTACGAAAATTAGACGAGCCTGTAACTCTTTTGGATGAAGTTAGAAATGCTGAGGAATATTTTTCGATTCAAAAGGCGAGGTTTAGAGATCGTGTAAGCTTCGAATTAAATATAGAGGAGTCTTGTTTAGGAAATAAAGTTCCTTGTTTAACATTGCAACCACTTCTTGAAAACGCATTTATACACGGTATCGAGGGGATGGAGCAAGGAGCAGTAATAGGAATTACAATCAAAAATCATGAAAAATATATTTACATTGAAATTTATGATAATGGTGCTGGTATGAAAGAAGAGACTAGAGAGGCTCTTTTAACATCGTCTATGCCGATCATCTCTCAAAAAAGCTCAACTGGATTAGGAACAACAAATGTGTTTAAACGCTGGCGCCTCTTTTACGGAGAAGAAGATATTGTTGATATTAAGAGTGAAATAAATAAAGGGACAACCATTATTTTAAAGCTGCCTGTCTCATCAAAATTTTAAAATTGAAGGAGGTACCTATGTATCGTTTATTAATTGTTGATGATGAACCATTAGAGCGCGAGGGACTTGAACTGATGATTAACCGTTCGATGCCTAATCAATTTCAATTTGAACAGGCTGAAAATGGACGAGTTGCGATTGAAAAATCAATAGAATACCAGCCTCATATTATTTTTATGGATATAAAAATGCCTGGTATTCAAGGGCTTGAAGCTGTTTCTGTTATAAAGCAAAAACTACCTGATACAAAAATATTCATTGTCACTGCATATGACTATTTTACGTATGCACAAGAAGCTATTTCATTAGGTGTTAAAGATTATATTTTAAAGCCTGCTAAACGAGATCATATCATCTCCTTACTTCAAAAGATGATCGATGAAATAGAAGATGATCATAAGAAAAGATTACAAGAATTAGAGGCTATTGAAAATTTATCGATTATACGTCCTCTCACTGAAAATGAATATACGTTAATGTTAATGTTTAATACTGTTCAAGAACTAAATGTGTCTCAACTGTCTAGTATTCTCGGTTTTGAAATCGAGTTAGGTTATGCGAACGTCATTAAATTGCCTAAAGAAATTAGTCAAAATGACAAGGAGCAGAGGAGAATTTATGAATGTGTAAGGCATTTTATGAAATCTTCGAGGAATTGTTTAATTAGCCCCATTGTAGATGGCCAATTAGCGATATTTATTCCAGTACAGCCAAACCGAGAAGCTGATCTTCAATCGCTTGTACTCTATCAAGATGCTTTAAAGACCATTGAATACATAGAAAATCAAACTGGTTATCAAACAGTGATTGGTATTGGGTCTTTAAAGCAAGGAATTGAAGGGTTACGACAATCTTATAATGAGGCATTTCATGCAAGTTTAGAATGTGATGAGTTAACACGTGTTAATCTGCATTCAGTAAATCTTTCTTTAAGTATACCGGACGAGGAAAAACAAGTTTTAATTGATACTTTTAGAAAAGCTGATTTGGAAGAAGTTATGAATCAATTTAATACTTTGTATGAAAGATTTGTTAATTATAATGTTAAGCAAGTTAGAAGGGAATTAAATTCACTATTTAATCAAGTTTTCCAATCTCTTCGTAGTTCATCGATTGAAGTTGAGAAATTTCATATTCCAGACATTAACGAAATCAGTGAATTGAAAATGTTTGTGGAGCAACAAATTATTCATTTAGTTACAAAGATCGATCGAGAAAAAGAAATCAAAACGAATCATCTGATGATATTGGCCAGGGAATATATCGCTCATCACTTCATAGAGGATCTCTCACTTGAGCAAGTGGCCAACTATTTAAAATTGAATCCAGTCTACTTTAGTAAACTATTTAAAAAGCAAACAGGTGAGACTTTCAGTGATTATTTAATGAATTTGAGAATCAATAAAGCAAAACAATTAATGGAAAAAAGAGAATTGAATTTAAAAGAAATTTGTTACCAAGTTGGCTATAATGATCCAAATTATTTTAGCCGAGTATTTAAAAAATGTACGAATGAATCTCCTAAGGAATATCGAAAAAAGGTATTAATGAATATTTAAAGAGAATTTAAATACTTGAATTTGAACTGATAAACGATTACTTACTTTATTTGAATAATTATTGTTACAAGAGTCTAACGACATACTTATTAATCGTATTTACGAATTGCATTTTAATTTGTACATACTTTTATTGAGTTTTAAGTTTGACTCTTTTTTTTGTTTGAAACGAAATTAACTGCACTAATATGTCCCAAAGTTAAGATAATGCTAGTTTTAATATTCTGAATGTAAACGTTTTCCGATGTGAGGTAAATTAGTGCAGATAATAGACAAAAGAGTGAAGGAAATGGGTAAGCGTTTCCAATAAAAATCGTGATAACCTTATTTATGAAAGCGTAACCAGAAAAAAAGGGGGAAACACTTTGAAAAAGTTATCAAAGATTTTTGCAATAATTTCAGTATTTTTAGTAATGACTCTAGTTGCAGCTGGATGTGGATCTTCAGCAACATCAAGTGATAGCACTTCTGCTGGTAAGAAAAGTAAGGATGGTAAAGTTGATATTGGTATCGTTTTACCTACGAAAGATGAGCCACGTTGGACTCAAGATGAAACTCGCTTTAAAAATGCTTTAAAAGATACAGATTATTCAGTTGAAATTTTATTCTCACAAGGTGACTCTGCTAAAGAAAAAGCAAACGTGGATTCTTTAATTGCAAAAGGCATCAAAGTTTTAATTATTTGTCCTCAAGACGGTGCTGCTGCTGCTGCTTCAGCTGAAGCTGCAAAAGCTGCTGGTGTTAAAGTAATTTCTTACGATCGTTTAATTACAGGTACTGACGCAGTTGATTACTATGTATCATTTGATAGCGTTGCTGTAGGTGCTGCACAAGCACAATATCTTGTAGACCATGCTTCAGGTAAAGCAGGTCAACCTTTATACCTATACGCAGGTGCTGCATCTGATAACAATGCATTCTTATTCTTCCAAGGTGCTTGGAAAGTACTTCAACCTAAAATTGCAGACGGAACATTCAAAGTTGAGAATTCAGCTGCTGCAAATAGCTTAAAAGCTAAGGCTGATTTAACTCGTGATGAGCAAGCAAAAATTATTGGTCAAGTTACAACGAACTGGGATTTCAACGTAGCTAAAAACTTAACTTCATCTAACTTAACAAAAGCTTCAAAAGCTGACAAAGGTGATGTATTAGTTCTTGCTCCAAATGATGGAACAGCTCGTTCAATCGCTGATACATTTAAATCAGATAAAGACGTATCTTCATATGTAATTTCTGGTCAAGATGCTGAAAAAGCTTCTGTACAATACATTATCGATGGCAAACAATCTATGACTGTTTTCAAAGATGTTCGTACTTTAGTTAAAGATGCAATCGCTACTGCAACTTCAATCTTAAAAAATGAATCACCTGATGCTTCAGGCGTTACAAACAACGGTAAAGCTGATATCAAAACAAAACAAACAGATATTATTGTTGTTGATCAAAGCACAGTGAAGAAAGACTTAGTTGATTCTGGATACTATAGTGCTTCAGACTTCACTGGATTGAAGTAATTAATAAAAGAAAAAACTTGCAAAATAGTGATGGTCTAACCGTCACTATTTTGTTAATTATTCAATTTCAATGACTCAAGTAGATGGCAAATTCGGGAGACGGATCATATGAGTGAATTTATTTTAGAGATGAGAAATATCTCAAAAGAGTTTCCAGGTGTAAAAGCATTAAGTGATGTTAACTTCAAAGTTAGAAAAGGGGAAATACATTGCTTAGTTGGTGAAAATGGTGCTGGAAAATCGACCTTAATGAAAGTTTTAAGTGGTATTTATCCATTTGGAACCTATACAGGTGATATTGTTTTTGGAGATGAAGTTCAAAAGTTTTCAAAAATTAGTGATAGTGAAAAAAAGGGGATTGGAATTATCTATCAGGAATTATCGCTTTTTCCTGAACTGTCCGTATATGAAAATATTTTTATCGGACATGAAATTAAAAAGGGTATGACTGTTGATTTCAATGAAACGATTGTAAAAGCAATCGAAATGTTAAAAAAGGTAAAGTTGGATGTAAATCCGGAAGTGCAAATTAAAGAATTAGGTGTAGGTAAACAGCAGCTTGTTGAAATTGCTAAAGCACTTAGTAAAGATGTTAAATTGTTAATTCTTGATGAGCCTACAGCTGCTTTAAATGAAGATGATAGTGAAAATCTACTTTTCTTAATGGAAGAATTAAAGAACCAAGGCATTTCTTGTATTATGATTTCGCACAAACTTAAAGAAGTAATTGCTGTTGCAGATACGGTTACTGTACTTCGTGACGGGAAAACAATTTGCTCTTTAAATAAAGAAGAAATCACCGAAAACACAATTATCAAACATATGGTTGGGCGTGAAATTGATGATATTTATCCGAAGCGTCCAAATCAAAAGTTTGGTGAAGTTTCATTAGAGTTAAAAGACTGGGATGTGTACGATCCAAAATTAGGTCGTAAAATTCTTCATAATATCAATTTAAATGTTCGAAAAGGCGAAATTATCGGTGTTGCTGGATTAATGGGATCAGGTCGAACAGAACTAGCAAAAAGTATTTTTGGTAATCCAACAAATTTCAAACTTGATGGTTCCGTTTTAGTACAAGGTGAGCAAAAACGTTTTAAACATCCGAAAGATGCAATAAAAGCTGGTATAGCATATGTAACAGAGGACCGTAAAGGCGACGGACTGATCCTTGAACAAGATATTAAAAATAATATTTCGATTACGAACTTATTTGAAATTTCCAAGTCAAGCGTGATTAATCAACATGAAGAAATTGTTGTTGCAAATGATTACTTAAACAAGTTAAACATAAAAGCTCCTTCAATTACTTCAATTGTTGGGAAATTGAGTGGGGGTAATCAGCAAAAAGTATCGTTGAGTAAATGGTTATTTACGAATCCGAATGTACTTATTCTTGATGAACCTACTCGTGGAATAGACGTAGGTGCAAAATTTGAAATCTATAGTTTTATGAATCTACTGGTTGAACAAGGCATGAGTATTATCATGATTTCCTCTGAACTTCCAGAAGTCCTTGGTATGAGTGATCGAATTTATGTAATGGCAGAAGGCAAAATAACCGGGGAATTATCAAGAGAAGAAGCAACTCAAGAGAGCGTTATGGCTCTAGCTACCGTTTAAGAGAGGTTGAATAAAATGAACTTTTTTCAAGAAGCAGGCATGTTATTAAGGAAAAACATCCGTGAATATGGAATGTATATAGCTCTTGCAGTAATAATGTTAGTATTTACTTTAAATACAGATGGATTATTTATGTCATCTCGTAACTTAAGTGATTTAATCAATATGACAGGTTATGTTGCAGTCCTTGCAGTTGGGATGACATTAGTAATTGTCATTAGACATATTGACCTATCAGTTGGTTTCGTTGCTGGTTTTCTAGGAGCAGTAGTTGCTCTATTTCTAACACACGGTTTGCCAGTCTGGATTTCTATCATTGCAGTTCTAGTATTTGGCGCTATTATTGGTCTAATTAATGGATTCTTTGTTGCTAATTTAGGAATCCCTTCATTCGTAGTTTCATTAGCAGGAATGTTAATATTCAAGGGATTACTACTAATGTCTCTTGTTAAAACTGGTACAATCATTGTTGCTAACGAAAGCTTTAAAGCGATTGGAAATGGCTATATTCCTAGTTTAGGAAATTTGAATGGTTTACACATATCAACACTATTAATTGGTGCGATCTCTATCATTCTTTTTATCTGGAGTGATTTTAAAAAGAGAAGCGTAAACATAAAATACGGTTTTGAAGTTCTTTCAATGCCAATGCAAGTTATTAAATTATTATTTATTTCTGGTATCATTGGTTACATTTGCTATATACTTGCAGGCTATCAAGGAATTTCTTGGACTGCTGTGATCATGCTTATTGTTGTAGCAGTTTATCATTTCATTACAACGAGAACTCCTTTAGGGCGTCACATCTATGCAGTTGGTGGAAACCCTGAAGCAGCTCAGTTAAGTGGAATTAGCGTAAAGAAAATCACTTACATTGTATTCGGTTCAATGAGTATGCTTGCAGCCCTTTCAGGCGTATTGTTTACAGCTCGTCTTGCATCTGCTTCTCCCCAAGCAGGTACAATGTTTGAGTTAGATGCAATTGCTGCAGCTTATGTAGGTGGTGTTTCTGCTGCTGGTGGTGTTGGTAAAGTAACAGGTACAATTATCGGTGCATTCGTAATGGCTTCATTAACAAGTGGGATGAACTTAATGGGTATAGATATTTCATACCAATACATCATCCGAGGAGCAGTACTTGTTCTTGCAGTTGTATTTGACGTAATGACACGTAATAAAGGGAAATAATATTTAAAAACAGAAACAGTCGATTGTGGTGGCTTGTTTCTGTTTTTTTATTTTTTATGATTTGAATTTGTTTAAGCGAATTGGAGTTTTTCTTATGCGATTAAAAGGCAGAATAGTGGAACAAAGAAAACGGAAATGGAAATATATGTTAAAATATTAAGTGGTTAATAAAAAATAATAATTATTAAAAGAGGTGAAACTATGAAAAATTTCAGTACAATTTCACTAATATTATTAATCATTGGATTGGTTTTGTTTGGAATAATTTATGTGGTTCCAGGCTTCAACGAACTTATTGCATTAATTGGTTTTTTACTGTTATTATTTGGGGCAATATGTAGCTTTATAGCAATTTCCAAAAGAGAAAGAGGGAACACTAAATTTTTTGCAGTATCATCGTTTTTTATCATATTTTTATTAATTACTTGGTTTGAACCTTTTCTTATCCTACGCATGCTAACTTGGATTAAAAATTAAAAAAACGTAATAACTGCTTATGTAAATAACGCGGTGCAATTGTAGTCCAACAGGATCGACTTTATGGTCGATTTTTTTGTTTGACTAAATGGCAGGTTAGTTGAATAAGAAATTATGGTATTTTATGGTAAGATTAGAGAAGTTTTAGTAAAAAAATTTTTTCAAAAAGGGGGTTATACAATGGGAAAACGGAAATTATCGATTACAGTATTTTTATTAAGCCTTTTTTCATTACTTATTTCTCTTAAGTTATTTTTGAATTTAGGTATTTTTGTTGATGAGTCCGGTTTAAGCCCTAATATTGTTAATGGCGGTGTCTTATGGCTTACAATGGATTGGTTAAGATTATTATTACTGTTATTGCTGTGTGTAGTATCTGGTATTAATATTTTTAGTGCTAAACAAAAAAAGTGAAATAAAGAAAATACAAATTGTGAAGAATTACACTTAAACTAACGCTCAGCATTAGTTAAAGATCGTAAAGGATTTAGGTGTTAATATGAGTTCAAAATACAATAAATTCAAAAGGAGACTGCTCAATATGGATAGAAATAAATTCTCAGAGATTGCTCATAGGAATCACACCTTTTACAACCCTGTGAGTGTAGAGAAAATTAATAGAATATTGCAATATGCATCTATTCAGTCCGGTAATAAAATCATCGATATTGGAGCAGGTACGTGTGAACTGCTGATTCGTATGGTTGAGTACTACGGAGTATTGGCGACGGCTATAGAGCTATACGAAGGGGCAATTGACGAAGCAAAAAGGCGTGCAGCAGATAGAATTCCATTGGATAGCATTCAATTTATAAAAGGGGATGCAAAAATAGAGATACTTCAGCTTGCGGACCATACTTTCGATATGGGGATTTGCATTGGTTCAACTCATGCTCTAGGTGGATTGGTTGAAACGCTGGATACGCTGAGGAAATGTGTGAAAAAGGGTGGTTATATACTTATAGGAGAAGGCTACTGGAAACAGCAGCCGAGTGAGGAATATTTGAAGGCGATCGGGGCGGAAGAATCCGAATTGCGTAGCCACTTCGAGAATGTGAAAGAAGGCGAACAACTAGGGCTAATCCCTCTCTGGTCTTATACTACAAATGAAGATGAATGGGATGAATACGAGTGGCTTTATGCAATGTCCATTGAGAATTATTGCTACGAACATCCTGATGATCCAGACCACGATGCGATGTTACAAAGAATCAGGATGTGGAGAAGTACATATCTGAAGTGGGGGAGAGACACACTCGGTTTTTCTCTATATTTGTTTAGAAATGTATAAAAAAGTGAGAGTCAATTAAATAAAGTATTGTAATTGATAATTCAACTAACGCATGCTTTAGTTGAACAACGTGATCGACGATTTTGTCGGTCATTTTTTATTGAACAAAATGGCAGTTTAGTTGAATAAGAAGTTTCAAAAAATAACGGTAAAATTCCAAAATATGGTAAAATTTATCAGTACAGTAATTAACTTTTAGGAGTGTTCTATGGAAATTTCATTGATAAGACATGGTAAATCTCTGTGGACTGAAGATAAACCAATAACATGTAGAGAGTTTAAAAATTGGATACAAAAATATGATGATAATGGGGTCTTTGAAGAAGAGACTTATCCATTAGAAACTCTCAAAATAGTAGCGAATACCAAAGTAATTATTACAAGTGAT
Organism: Gottfriedia acidiceleris; assembly: GCF_050457485.1. GTDB lineage: Bacteria > Bacillota > Bacilli > Bacillales > Bacillaceae_G > Gottfriedia > Gottfriedia acidiceleris_D. The sequence goes on along the minus strand of NZ_JBCMJM010000003.1, from coordinate 151,039 downwards.
TTGATAAGAACGATTAAATCAGCAGAGTTTTTAAATCCTGATATTACTTCTAAATCAAATCCTTTGTTTCGTGAAACAGAATTACCTACACCTATGTCAAATTTGCTTGGATTGAGGTTAAAACCGAGAATTTGGGCTGTGATACTTAGAGGTCTGTGGTTTGGTGGTTATTCAAGTAACTGTGAGTCTTTGAATGAAGCGAAAGTTAGAGCTGCAAAAGCATCAAATTTATTAAAAAAATATGCCCAAGAACATACTGATATTGTATTGGTCGGACATGGATTTTTTAATCTGTTGATTGCTAAAGAACTTAAAAAGACTGGTTGGAAAGCAAATAAAAAAACAAGTTCGAAACATTGGCATATAAACACATTTTCAGTCGATGATTAAAAGATTATACATTTACTTCTTATTCAACTAACGCATGCGTTAGTTGCATATGAAATTCAAAATATATGTATCAAAAAAGTTTTTAATTTGCAAATATTTTGCGGTAATGAAATTAAATATCAAAAATAAAGGAAATATCTTCTTGACAGTCGAATATTTGCCTAGAACCATAATTAACTATTCCAATGAGGAGGATTCTTGTGCGTCCACGACCATTATCTATTGAAAATCCAGAGCATTATAGGTATGTAAGTCTTGTGCCAGATGGAGATATTATAGAAATACTTAGTAAGCAAAGAACTAATACCATTACCCTCTTAAGCAGCTTATCAGAGGAGTCAGCAAGGAAGGCGTACGCACCAGGGAAATGGACTTTAAAAGAAGTGGTTGGGCATATGACCGACTCGGAACGTGTGATGTCGTATCGAATGCTTGCCATTGCACGAAATGAAAGTGCACCACTCCCAGCAATGGATCAGGATCAATACGTTTCTGCGGCAAACTTCAACAAATTATCCTGGGAGCAGCTACTAGCTGGTTTAGACACGGTACGCTCCAACACGGTAAGCCTTATTTCAACCATTGATGATGCAGCGTGGGATCGAAATGGAACTGTAATGAACAGTCCAGTTTCGATAGGTACCATTGCATATGGCATTGCCGGGCACGAGTTACACCATATGAAAGTGATTAGTGATAAATACTTATAAGTCTTTTTATATTAATGAAAAAACCTAATTTCTCATTTAGGGTGCGTTAGATGAAGAAGCAGCAAAAAAAGGATCTTCCTGGAAGGTCCTTTTTTTATTGCCGATGACGGTATTTGTAAACTAGATTTACATACAATACTTAAGCGAAATTGAAGTGGTTCTTGTTCAGGTGATAATCATTTTAATAGATTGATAAGGATGATGAATTTCAAAAGTGGGTTCCATTATTTAACAGAAATTTAGAGTCTGAATGGGATCTCAATGTTCCTAATAACATGAAAATCATTGGATATAAAGAAATTATCTCTGATTATGTAGAAGATACCGAGGAAATTGCAGTTACTCATGAAGGAGAGCTTTGGTTTATTGGAGAATTAGAATAAAATTATAACCATTCATATTGAACATATGCAGTGCGTTAGTTGATCTTTAGCCATCCATGAAACAAGAGTTCGCAACAATGAATGAAACCTACCATTACAGGCTGAAAAAACAAAAAAGAGAACAGTTTAAGTACATATCATTATCATGTTTATTTGTTTAGAATAAAATAAAAATTGAAAAAAATGTTGACTTTCTCATTTTTATCTATAAAATAATCATTAATAAAATGTTTCAGAGATGTGACAACAAAACGACTGTGAAAGGACGAGTAGTAGTAGGACGTAGACAAAGCGAGTCAGGGGTGGTGTGAGCCTGATACGAAGCCTGTTATGAAGAACCTCCTGGAGTCGCTAACCGAAATCCTTTTGAGGAAAGTAGACTTAGCCGTGAACTTCGCCGTTAAAGAAGAACAGTATCGAGATCTCTCTAATCTCCGTACTGAATAAGTGAGCAACCTCTGTTGCTAATTTGGGTGGTACCGCGGAACCAAAGCCTTTCGTCCCAGTTTTTTGGGAAAGAAGGGCTTTTTTTGTTGGCTTCTTTTACTACATCCAAACATTTTAGGAGGAAATAGGCATGTATCAATCATTAATGACAGTAAGAGAGACACAAATCGCAATTAAGGAAGTTAAAACATTTTTTGAGGATCAATTAGCAAAACGTCTTGGATTGTTCCGCGTATCTGCACCATTATTCGTAACGAAAAAATCGGGTTTAAATGATCACTTAAACGGTGTAGAACGCCCAATTGAATTTGATATGCTACATTCAGGAGAAGAGTTAGAAATTGTTCACTCACTGGCAAAATGGAAACGATTTGCACTGCATGAATATGGTTATGAAGCTGGTGAAGGCTTATATACAAACATGAACGCGATTCGCCGTGATGAGGAACTTGATGCAACTCATTCAATTTATGTTGACCAATGGGATTGGGAAAAAATTATTCAAAAAGAATGGCGTAAAATAGATTATTTACAAGAAACCGTACAAACAATTTATGGAATCTTCAAAGATTTAGAAAATTATTTATTTGAAAAATATCCGTATCTTGGGAAGTATTTACCAGAAAATATCGTATTTATCACAGCCCAAGAATTAGAAGATAAATACCCAGAATTAACACCGAAAGATCGTGAGCATGCGATTGCAAAAGAGCACGGTGCAGTTTTTATTATTGGAATTGGCGATGTACTTCGTTCTGGTGAAAAACATGATGGACGTGCAGCTGACTATGACGATTGGAAATTAAACGGAGACATCTTATTCTGGCATCCAGTATTGCAATCCTCATTTGAATTATCATCAATGGGTATCCGTGTTGATAGTAAATCACTTGATGATCAGTTAACGAAGACAGGTGAAGATTTCAAACGCGATTATGATTTCCATAAAGGTATTCTAGAAGAAGTGCTTCCACTAACAATTGGTGGTGGTATTGGGCAATCAAGAATGTGCATGTTCTTCTTACGTAAAGCGCATATTGGTGAAGTTCAATCTTCTGTATGGCCTGATGAAATGCGAGAAGCATGTAAGAAGGAAAACATTCATTTGTTTTAAGAAAAATATGACCTTTAAATAAAAGCATGAGTCTATAAGAATGCAATATACAAAACCAGAGGTCAAACAATCAGAATACGCCATAAGGTTATGAATGATTGATGAACTTAAGCAAATCGAAAACAAAAATAAACCATGCATTAGTTGTACAAAAAAAATCGAATGTAAATTCGATTTTTTTTTTTTCTCTGAATGGCAGTAACAGTTTAGTCGAATATTGAAAAGGTTAATTGGAAGTTAAAGTAGAGTTAGCTTAGAGTTAATATTGTAAAAATTACAGATAAAACCGAAAGTACGAAAGTGTAATGATCAGCATATGACCTGTGTCAATTAATCTTATGACAATATGTAACTAGAAAATGTGATATTGAATAAATAACAATTGAATTCAGGGCAATTGATTGATCCGTGTAAGTACATGAATCAATCTTGCTTTTGAATAATTCAATTGGGGTGAGAAAATGAATAAGAAAAAAATGTATTGTGCAATGGTTAGTACAGCTATATTAGTCGCAGGATTTGGTGGAGAAGGAAAAGCTCAAACGGTAGCAGTCGAAGATTCAGTTCAACCAATCCAAAATAATATCGTTAATTCAATAGAATCACAGGCAAAGCGATTAAAAACGATAGAACCATCAAAACCATTTGACGATTTAAAACCACTTAAGAACATGATTGGGAGCGCACAATATGTAGGATTAGGAGAGAATACTCATGGAAGCTCTGAAATTTTCACCATGAAGTTTCGTCTTGTGAAATACTTGGTTACTGAGATGGGTTTTACGAATTTCGGAATGGAAGAAGATTGGGGAAACGGCTTAAAGCTAAATGAATATATCCAAACAGGAAAAGGGAATCCTAGAGAATTCTTGAAATTGTTATATCCTACTGATGAAATTATAGCCATGATTGAGTGGATGAAAGATTATAATGCTGATCCATCCAATAAAAAGAAGATCCAATTTATCGGACTTGACTTAAAAACAATGGACCAAAGTGTCTTTCATAAAGTAACTGATTATGTAAAGCAGCATCGACCAGATATACGGGCAGAAGTGGAAGAAAACTATAAAGAGCTTTCTTCTTACACTAGAAGTATACAGGAATATATGCAGCTTACTCCTGAAATGAAAGAAAAATTCAAGGCAAATGCTGAGAAAGTAGTCCAATTGCTAAATGATGAAAATGAACAAGCAAACACAGGGAGAGTTTCATCCGAGTTTATCTGGGTGAAAGAGACGGCGAATGCAATAGAGAAATTTACCACAATGCTGCTTCCTAATGATTATCCAAGTATAGTGAAGCTGCATGATCAATATTTGGCTGATCATGCAATGTGGGCACAAGAGACATTTGGCGGTAAAACTATAGTATGGGCACACAATATCCACATAGCCAAAGGTATTATCGATGAAAAATTATACCCTAATGTTGCGGGACAGTTTTTGAAAGAACGTTTAGACAATAATTATGTCTCAATTGGTAGTACAACTACTGAGGGGAAATTTACCTTATACAGCGAATATAATCCTTCCACTGGAGGTAAGATTGCAACGGATACGATACCACAAGATGTGAATAGTTTCAATTATATTCTTGGAAAAGTCCCATATAATATGTTTTTGTTAGATAACCGTCACCTTAATGGTCAAGCAAAGAAATGGGTTAGAGAAAAGAAGCCATTACTGAGTATAGGGGGACAGATCCTCCCAAACAGTTCGTTATATTATGATACTTCACTACTTGAGCAGTTCGATATAATTTTTCATATCCGAAAAACAAGTCCATCTCATATTAATTAAGAGTACAACAATCCCTTCTTGCAGAGCCAAGAACGGGATTGTTTTGTGTGGAAATCCTCTTTTTTTAAACAGGAGTAGGCTACTTCGCCCTTTTTAGCATTATGTAAAAATGTCATATGACATTTTTACACTAGTGAGTTTGACAAAGAAAGCAGTATGATGCTGGTATTAAACAGAGAGGAGTGATGAAACTTATGAGATTAAGATTCATCCAGAATGGTTATTTTTTATTACTAACTTTCGTTACAGGACTGTTTTATTTTTGTTTTTACCTGGTAGCTCTGCTATTGAGTTTCACCCTTTCATTTACTGTAGTCGGGATTCCACTAATTATACGCGTACTTCAGACTACCACATCCTTTATCCAATACGAGCGTATACAAACGAAAATTTACACTGATATTTCGACAGACTCTTACAATAGAAGTGTAACAACGGATACATCGGACTGGGCTCAAGTGAAATTAGGGATTACGAATCGTCGCACCTGGTCTGCTGTCTTTTGGTTAATGCAGAAATTTGTGATTGGAATTTTCAGTCTCATAAGTGCAGTCATTTTATATGTAATGCCACTTATGTTTCTATTAGCACCACTACTGTATCGATACATCGACATGAACATTTTTTTCATGCAGATAGATACTTTTGCCAAGTCACTCCTTGTAATGTCTATGGGTATAGTGTCTACCGCTATAAGTATTAAATTAGTAGATGGTTTGGCAAAAAAAATTGGAGGTTATACACGCAGCATGATTCGGCAGCTAAATCGATAGAAGTTTGCAGTCTAAACTTAAAAGTATAAAAATGCGATAAAGATTATTCTATAATATAGGAAATAAGAAGGAAGGCTACTTAGGGGGTAAATGACTTGTTGAATATGGTTAAGTATTGGTTTTGGTATGATTGGATTATGTTAGGAATCCGTCTACTTGTTAGTATGTCTATCATCCTAGCTACATTAAATTTTCAGGATGGTTTAACATTACCACTTTGGATTATTATTCCTTGGGAGGTTGTTGCCTTCTCTATTCCATGGGTAGCCTTACTGTTCAATTACAAATATTACTTGTTCACAGAAATATTGCTATATGGCGGTCTATGTATCTATTTAACTTCTTTATTTCCAGAAGCTTACAACACATTTCTTATATCGGTGTTTCTTATCGCAGCAAATAGTAAGCATTTGTCCTATTATTGGACAGCTCCAACAACAATTTTTATAATAACTGGAATTTTCTATGCGGTTGCGCCAAGTAATAGCTATTGGATTATGGTCACCTACTACGGATTCGCTTATGTAATGGGGTTCGCTTTTCATTTATTAATCGTCAATCATAAGCAAAATGAAGCGATATGTAAACAAAATGCGGTACTTGAGCAATATATGTCTCAGATCGAACGCATTACACTTGCAGAGGAACGAAGCAGGCTGTCTAGTGAGCTTCATGATACAGTTGGCCACGCTTATACATCTATTATATTGGGGATGGAGACGTTACGTACCGAGCTTGTTACCGAAAAGGGTATACAGAGATTAGATTCTCTGCTTGAAATGGGACGTAAAAGCATTGAGGACGTGAGAGGTTACCTACATCAAATGGATTCTCCGTGTCAATCGCTTTCCTTAATGCAATCTCTACAAAATCTTGGAGCTGAATTTCAAGAGTACGCTCGGGTGAATGTTAGCTTTCGAGCATTCGGAGAGGAATACGAACTTTCTAGGCAAGCGAGAATAGCTTTCATCCGTTGCTTACAAGAGTCCCTTACAAATGCAGTACGTCATGGTCAGGGGAATGAAATTATAGTTTCATTGCAGTTTGAACAACAATTTACTAGGTTGGAAGTGCAAGATAATGGTAAGGGAAATGTAGAATGGCAGGAAGGTTTTGGTATTAAAGCGATGAAAGAGCGGGCAATGAATTTGCAAGGTCAATTGTCTGTATATACAAAACCAGATGAAGGAATGCTTGTTACATGTACTATACCGCGACAAACTGAAATAAAAGATGGACTCATTCGTTTATTAATTGTCGACGATCAACCGTTTGTTCGGGAAAGTTTGAGTACACTACTAGAAAGATATGAAGATTTAAATGTAGTCGGTTTGGCTGAAGATGGCAATCAAGCCATCGATATGTGCGGGCGCCTTCAACCCGATATTGTACTAATGGATTTAGATATGCATCATATGGATGGAGTCGAAGCAACCAAAAGGATTAAGCAAAAATGGCCACATATCCGCGTATTGATTTTTACAACGTTTCAGGATACGGAACAGGCGTTGGATTCCCTTCGTAACGGTGCGGATGGTTTTTTACTTAAATCTATTGAAACGTTGGAGTTAGCTAATGCGATCCGACTTATACACAGAGGTGGGACCCTGATAGATCAGGGAATGTCTCACAAAATATTTGAGAAGTTTGATGCGCAAAATGAGACACCACAATCAAAAGCAACTGCTTATGAGCTAACAGCTAGAGAGATAGAAATATTGCAGCTAGTAGCAAAGGGACTACGATACAATACGATAGCTTCAAGGTTATATTTGTCAAATGGTACGGTCAGAAACTATGCTTCCACGGCTTACACAAAGTTAGGAGTGCGTAACAAGGAAGAAGCTGTTCAGATGGCTCAAGAAATAGGAATTATTGAATGAGAAAAATGTTTGTTGTTTCTATAGAGCTAAGCGGAAGACGACTTAAGACAAAATTAAGAGGATTGAGCCCTGTACAATACAGGATTCAATCCTCGCTAACAACTTTATAAACTTTTTGAGTTCACTTCATTTTTATTTAAAGACAACAATTTTCCCAACTGAACCGTCAGCACTTTGACCCACTACACGAACTTTCAATCCGTATTTAGGAACATTTCGGCCAACATCTGGATCTTGAGGGTTGCTATAATCTTGAGAATCATCGAAAAGGGCATTACTTTGCGTAAAGTTATCTTTCATATAGAAAGATGAATCACCAATAGTAACATTACATTTACTAAACCTGAATCAGAGCCGTTGTGAGAACTCCATTCCTCCTCATTTTTTGTTTCGACATTTCCCTAAAAAAACTGAGCCTTTCCTCATTATCCTGTCGAAAAATAAGACAATTTTATTATATAACGAACCAGAATATTTTGAATGTTTATATTATTAACAAACAATTAAAAGCTTCGACAAACTGTGATAAGAATTAGGCATGTGGACTAGAAATAAGAGAAACACTATGGCGAGAATCACGAGATTGAATGATAAAAAGGTCATGCTATTTCTTTTATGGTTTCAGAATGGTTCGGACACAGATGTCTTTTTTAAGTTCTAAAAAATAACTCTTAAAATACAAGTCTGCTAAATTTAAGTACGCGTATATCAAAATATAAAAAGCATTAGCCCTCTCTTCTTCTTAATATAATAAGAGTATCCTGTGATTAAAATTTCCTGAAATGGAGTGATTTTTGTGCTTGAAGTAAAAGGACTGGCTTCTTATTCACCATTAGGGCATTTGAATGAGTTTCGGAAAGATCCAATATCTTTTTTAAGTGAACTTTATAGAAATCATGATACGATTGTCTCATTTCGATTTGCTCATCGTAAAATGAACTTGCTATTGGAGCCCGATTTAATAAAAGAGGTATTAGTAACTAAGCAGCATTCTTTCCATAAATCAAAGCCATTTCAAGAGATGAAAACCTTGCTTGGTGAGGGATTGTTAACGAGTGAAGATGAAGTACATATGAGGCAGAGGCGTTTGATTCAGCCATCATTTACAAAGCAGCATATACAATCCTATGCAGAGGATATGACATTGCTCACGGAAGAGTTTATTAGTTCATGGATGGATGGTGAAGAGCGTCTCATTAGTAGAGATATGATGGAGCTTACATTAGCGATTATTGCTAAAACTATGTTTAGTATGGATCTGAATCAAGGACATGATCGTGTTGGGAAACACTTTGACATTATTATGGATATTGCAACTAAGCGAATTCGATCTGTTTTAAAAGCTCCACTTAAACTGAATACACCAAAAAATAAATCTTTAACAGAGGCTATTAAGGCAATCGATAAGGTGTTATATGAAATTATTGAAAAAAGAAATAGCTCAGAAACAAAAGAAGATTTATTAGGACTACTAATGCAAGCAAGGGATGAAGAGTCTAATGAAGGTATGACGAATCAACAATTAAGGGATGAAGCAATGACAATTTTCCTGGCAGGCCATGAAACGACTGCAAATGCATTATCTTGGTCCTTATATCTTTTATCTCAGCATCCCGACAAAGCTAAATTATTATATGAAGAAGTAGATCGTGTTCTAGGTAAAAGACGAGCAGATTATCATTCTATGAAAGATTTAATCTATACTCAGCAAATTATTTGGGAAAGTATACGTCTATATCCTCCTGCATGGCTAATTAGTAGAAAAGCAATAGAAGATGTCAGCATTGGTGACTACAGAATTCAAAAAGGTGAGACAGTCATGATGAGTTCTTATATCATGCAACGTTCTGAAAGGTATTTCTCACATGCAGAAGAATTTCTTCCAGAGCGTTTTAAGAATGGAAGGGTAGAAGGGGTTCCTGAATATGCGTATTTTCCTTTTGGTGGTGGGCCACGTGTTTGTATCGGAAATCATTTCGCAATTATGGAGGCTACTTTAGTATTAGCAACAATCGTTCAGCATTATACGATTGAACTAGCTCCTAATCATCATAAAGTGGAGACAGAACCGCTTATCACACTTCGGCCGAAAGATGGATTGCGTATGATTGTAAAAAAGAGATAATGAGCGGATTTAGTGTACACACTTAGGCAAGTGTCTTTTCTAGGAGTTTTTTCATAGAATATAGCATTCTCTTTACAGTATGTTTGAAAGGGGGTATATTTTTTGGAAAAGACAAAACTTACTGGACGGATTGTTACACTAGGTGATGCGGAATATGAACAGGCTAGAACAAATAATACTCTAAACAATCCAAAATTCCCTAAAATAATTGTATTTTGTCAAAAGAAGCGAGATGTATTAAATGCTTTGAATTGGGTAAAGGAAAATAATATGCCATTTAGAGTAAGAAGTGGCAGGCATAACTATGAAAACTTTTCACTCGTAGATGGTGGTCTTGTTATTGATGTTAGCGAAATGAATACAGTTATTGTAGATTGCAAAAACATGAATGCAAAAATACAAGCCGGGGCTGATTTAGGGAAAGTATATAATATACTATGGGAAAATGGTACGACAATCCCAGCAGGTACTGAAAGTAGTGTTGGCCTCGTTGGTCTTACACTTGGCGGGGGTATCGGGATGCTGTCGCGCTTGTATGGTCTTACATGTGATAATCTACTTGAAGTAGAAATAGTTGTATCGAATGTGCATGGGAAATCCAAACTGATTAAAGCAAATATGAAAAAGAATAGTGATCTTTTTTGGGCTTGCTGTGGAGGTGGCGGCGGAAATTTTGGCATTGTCACGTCGCTTAAATTTAAAGTACATCCAATTTCAACTGTTTCGATTTTCTCGATTATTTGGGAGTGGGAAGACTTTGAAGCCGCTTTTGATGCTTGGCAAAACTGGGCAATTAACACGGATATCAAGCTAACTTCAGAAATTGAACTAAAATCTAGGGAAGTAAATCAAATTATTGCTCAAGGGGAATTTGTAGAGCCAGTAACAAAATTAAACGAACTGCTACGGCCACTAGTAGAAACTGGTTCACCCATAAAAGTAATGGTAAAGGAAGTACCTTATATAGAAGCTGTTCATTTTTTTGATGATCCAAGTGGTAATGTCCCAGCTTATAAAAAGAGATCAGGGTCTTTTCTAAATAAAACTTTTCCAAAGAGAGCAATCTTAATCATGAAAAGTTTTCTAGAAAATACACCAAATGGAAAATCAAGTATTTGGCACCAATCTCTTGGAGGAGCAGTAAAGCGGATTAGACCAGATGAAACTGCCTACTATTACAGGGATGCCATTATTGCTCAAGAGTATCTTGCTAATTGGAGTAACCCAGAAGAAGAACGAAAAAACAATCAATGGGTCGAAGAGTTAAGGAATGCCTTATCAAGATACACTACTGGTGACTACGTAAATTGGCCTGATCGGTTTATTAGAAATTGGCCAACCGCATATTATGGTGGGAATTTAAATCGCCTTAGAGTTGTGAAACGAGAATATGACCCATTCAATCTATTTAAATTTCCTCAAAGTATTCCGCCTTTTATTAGTTGGTTTTAAAGTGAAAAATTCAAAATACTAGTGAAAAACCGATCGATTGAATTTCCAAATTGGTCGGTTTTTCCATAACAAAGAAGTTACTAACAAAAGGTTCTTATTGCTCCGATTTACTATTTTTATTGCCTCTTGTAAAGACAAAGTAATTACCGAGTATTGAAAATAATAGCAGTACAAAACCAAAAATAACTATTTGTAAGTTTTTATCTAGGTAACCAAAATAACAACACACGATCGTCACAGGTAAAATCATTAAGATGATGCAAAACTTAAGTACAAAATTAGGGACATCCATATATTCTTCACCTTACTTAGTATTTTTTCATTTAGTTTTTCTTAGTTAAAATTCTTTATTCAAACTATTTTTATACAGTACTATTAAATTAATCATCCTATCGAAAAATGAAATTTGGAATAATTACTTATACTAGTTAAGAAATAGAACATAAAAATAGAAGGTGTAAACATGAATGAGAATGATAAGCAAGTTGTAGGAGAAAAGGCAGCAGAATTTGTAAATGATGGTATGGTTGTTGGATTAGGCACGGGATCTACAGTTTTATATACGATAAAAAAGCTTGGGCAATTAGTTCAGGAAGGGCTGAATATAAAGGGTATCCCAACCTCCATACAAACTGAAAAGCTTGCTAAAGAGGTGGGTATCCAACTCGTAAACTTTAGTAAAATTGAACAGATTGATATAGCAATTGATGGTGCCGATGAAATTAATCCAAACTTCGAGCTCATTAAAGGTGGGGGAGGCGCACTATTAAGAGAGAAAATCATTGCGAAAGCAGCTGAAACATTTATAGTAGTTGCTGATCCAACTAAGATGGTTGAGAGATTAGGGAAGTTCCGACTTCCTGTAGAAGTTATTCCATTTGGCATGGAAATGACGATGAAACATATTAAAGCAATTGGTTTAAGCCCTGAACTTCGTTTAAATGGAGCGACTCCGTTTATTACGGATAACGGAAACTATATTTTTGACTGCAGTATACCTAATCATATTCAAACTCAAATAATAGAAAAAGAGCTCAATTTAATTCCAGGAGTGGTAGAAAACGGATTATTTGTTGGAATGACTGATCTAGTTATCACGTTGGATAAAAATAAAAATGTTGCAATATTAAGTAAATAGTGCAAAGTTAAGTTATTTACTAGATGTAATGAAGAGTACATACTTGCCCGTTCCTTCTATTTATTCAATAATAATAGTAATAGAGAAAGAGTTAATGGGAAGAGGGGGATACTATGCAATTAAGAGTTTCAGCCGTTCAATATCATCTTCACACAATAAACTCCTTTGAAGAGTTTGAAAAACAAGTAGAGCATTATATTAAGACAGCAGAGGAATTTGAAGCCGAATTTATCATTTTTCCTGAATTTTTTACAACTCAGCTTATGTCAATTGGTAATGAAAAAGGTAAGGCATTAACGATTCAAGATTTACCTAATTTTACTGAGCAATATCGTTCTTTATTTTTGAAGTTGGCAAAACAATACAATATGCACATTATTGGAGGAACGCATGTTATTAAAAAAGGCGATCGACTATATAATGTTGCACATTTGTTCTATCCAGATGGACGAATTGGTGAGCAGGCAAAGCTACATATTACACCAACAGAGGTAAATGAGTGGAATATGAGTGCAGGTGACGGTCTAGAGGTTTTTGAGACAGATAAAGGTACAATTGCGATGTTGACTTGCTATGACATTGAATTCCCAGAAATCGTTCGAATGGCAAAAGCTAAAGGAGCAGATGTCATTTTCTGTCCATCATGCACAGACGATCGCCATGGGTTCCACCGAGTTCGTTATACATGTCATGCAAGAGCAATTGAAAATCAAGTATATGTTGTAAATACAGGTACGATTGGTTCACTTCCAACTGTTGATTTTATGCGTGCAAATTTCGGTCAAGCAGTTGTAATCACTCCTAATGATATCCCATTTCCTCCAAAAGGAATTATGGTAGAAGGCGAAATGAATCAGGATATGATTGTTACAGCCGATCTTAATTTAGATTTATTATACAAAGTTCGGGAAAAAGGATCCGTTACAACATGGCGCGACAGACGTACAGACCTTTATCCAGATTGGTAAACTAATTCTTAAATAGAAAAGAGAGTTTTAGCACATGTATCGAAAGGAATTTTTTGTTTTCGACCAGGACAAACCAGTCCCAGTGGTAATCCGTAATTATATTGAGAATGACTTTACTGATTTAATCCGTATTCAACAAGAAAGCTTTCCGCCACCATTCCCATCGGAACTATGGTGGAATGAGGAGCAACTTAAAAACCATGTAACTCTTTTTCCAGAGGGAGCGTTATGTATAGAAGTAAATGGTCAAATGGCGGGTTCTATGACAGGTCTACTTGTGCATTTTGATCCTAGCCATCCTGACCATTCATGGGAAGAGGTTACTGATCATGGTTATATTCGTAACCACAACCCAAACGGAAATACACTTTATGTCGTTGATATTTGCGTCAGACCCACCTATCGAAAATTAGGTTTAGGCAAATGGTTAATGTTTTCTATGTATGATGTTGTTGTACATCTTGGTTTGGAAAGATTGCTTGGTGGAGGCAGGATGCCAGGATATCATAAAGAGGCGGATAACTTTTCACCTGATCAATACATAGATGCTGTAATAAAAGGGGAGCTAAAGGATTCAGTTATTAGTTTTCTACTTCGATGTGGTCGTACCCCGATTAAGGTAGTAGCCAATTATTTAGAGGATGATGAATCATGCAATTATGGGACTCTAATGGAATGGAAAAATCCATTTAAACATTCTAATTAAAGGGAGAGAAAGAAAATGGAATATAAAAGAATTACAAATATTAATGACCCATTATTTAAACAAATGCATCAATTAATGCAAGATGTATTTCCTCCAGAAGAAGTATTAGAATTTGATCTTTGGAAAGAGCCTTTGGAGGATCCAGGAATTCGTGTTTTTGTTGCTGTTCATGAAGATAGAGTAGTAGGAGCTACAGAATACCGCTATTATGAAGATTTTAATGTTGCCATGACTGACTTTACAATAATTGGCCAAGCTGGTTTGGGAATCGGCCCATATTTGGCACAAAATAGATTAGTAGATTTACAGACATTAGCAACTGAAAATAATAAAAAGTTATCAGGTATGTTTGCTGAAATTTACGATCCATATCGAGTAGAACACCATGATTTTGGCGGCGTTAAACCAATGAATCCATATGTTCGTAGAGAAGTATTAGCTCACTTAGGTTATAAGCGTCTGGATTTTGAATATATCCATCCATCATGGAACAATGACGGTGAAGCTGTATCAGGTCTAGATCTTTGTTTCCTTCCAATGGATGGGGAGATGAATGATCTTCAATCAGACTTGATCGTAAAGTTTTTAAAACGTTATTATACAGTGTTATCTAATAAACCCGACTATTGGTATTCAATGATCGAAAACTTAGAAGAGAAAGAAAAAGTCGCATTAGTCTACTTTTAAGTGAACAAAAAAAAAGCTTTTCGATAGAGACTTCGAGAAGCTTTTTTTATATTCGATCTAATTAAACTAAAAAAGTTTTCGAACAATCTTTAATTGAGCGTTTACCATATTTTTAGTCTGCTTGTTTTTGTTTTTCCTCTTTTTTATTGCTCACTGTAGTAGTATAGGATTTTGGCTTATCGGATCCATTTATTAGTTTATAAATATAGTCTGTTGTTAGTTTATAGCTGTCTTCAAGTTTTGTCGTTATATAGCTTGCTCGTTCAAAAATAATCGAGCGTAAGTTGTTGAGCTGGTGAGAGATTCTATCCATCATTGCTTCTTGAGTATCAAGGCGATCTAAAACCCCATGTTGAAATTCCTCTTGCTGTAATAATCCATGAGCTACTTCATTTTGTTTTTCAATTAGCTTATCTAGTTGTAATGAGAGAGCTTGATTATCAGATTCACTTTTTTCCAATCGTTTTGCCAATTCTGTATAAGCTTCATTTAAACTCATCATTTGAGTAATTAGCGATTGTTTTTCCAAACTTTCATTTGCGTCTGATGTATTTAACCGCTGGATCATGATTCTTTCAAATTGTTCGCGCTCACGGTTACTACCTATGAGACTATTTATTTGATTTTTAACATGATTCCACTGATTTGTTTGCAATTCTTCTAATTGCTCATATCGTGGCTTTAATTCAGAGATTGATCTTTCCAGGCTCATGTTATTTTTTTGTTGTTCTTCCATTAGCTCAGCTAAGTAATTATGCCGAACAAGCCCTTGATTCGGTGTTTGTATTGTTTCATTATTTTTAAAGACATCAGGGTGTTCATTCTTATTAATAAATAATCCCACTACTATTTCTCCCTTTCTATATTTTTTTACTAATATTTTATGTTCAAGTACAGATGGGGGAACTTGGGTATGTTTAGTTGGGCTATTGTGTAGCTGGAAAACGATGATTGGTTAGGAAAGTTGAAGTGTGTAATGTTCTGTCTTTTCCATATAATAAATTTTAGTAAAAGAGTATTTTTAGTAAATATGAAGTGGGAACTTAGACTCATTTTAGCAATTAATCTCTTATTAAATTAATATGATAAATACAAGGATAAAGAACAGAACAATGGTCTTTAAAAGGTTTAAAAAATATTATCTGAAAATTAAGTGAATTCATATCACCAGCCTATTTTCTTTGAATAGTATGATGTAAGGTGGTGATAACTATGGATTTAGGCTTCGGACTTGCGGATTGGATGCTATATACTATTTGGGCTGTTACTGGATTAATGATTCTTGATTTTGTAATAGCATTTATCCGTTCATTCTGGAAAGGTTCATTCGATACATCTTTTATACTAGGATATTTAAAGGATATTCTATACTTCATTTTTCCACTGAAGTTTTTAATAACAATGTTTGGACTTGATCCTACAGGATGGATTTTAATAACATTTTATTTCATTGCTGGAATCGCAATCGTTATTAAGTATTTGAAAGACATTTTTAGTAAATTTCAATAAATATTGAAGCCCTCATCTAATGGGGGCTTTTTAGTTTGAAAATCAAATTTTTGGGGCCTTTTAAACAAGCTAAAAGCTTATGGCAAAGAGGTTTTTTTATTTTATTTAAATACACAAATTTATTTAGTTTTTGCATACATATATTTCTAGGCACCAATGGGCTAATTTTATCATAGAATATTCAAAAAATTCCCTAGAAGGAAGTAATGTTTATGACAAAATATCAATGGGTTAAATGGCGAAGAGTATTAATTTGGTTAGCTGTTATTGTTTTTATTGGTGTTGTGCTTATTAAAGGAGGGCCAACATACTGGAGTGTAGCATTATCGATTGTTAGTCTTTTATTTCAGTTCGCTGTTATGATTTTCATGGCGATCATTCAGTTTGTAGCAATTTTCTGGTTTCTAGCCAGAGGTCGTACTTATTGGATTTTACCTGGTGAGACTGGATCGACGTGGGATGATTATCGTGGAAACCCTGAGATTGTTGAAAATGCAAAACGAATCGTAACATTACTAAAAGGTGTTAAAGAATTTAAGGAAATGGGAGGAGAGGCAATTCGTGGATTGCTACTTTGTGGTCCTCCTGGTACAGGGAAATCTTATCTAGCACAAGTTATAGCGAATGAGGCCCAAGTACCTTTTGCTTATGCCTCGGCTCCAAGTTTTCAAAACATGTTCTTTGGTGTAGGGAATTTGAAAGTAATGGGAATTTACAAAAAGGCTAGAAAGTTAGCTAATATTTACGGAGCGTGTATCATTTTTATCGATGAAGTCGACGCAATTGGAATGTCTCGTCAAGGAGGGGGAGCCGGTGGTGGTGGATTGTTCGGTATGGGAATGGGTTCTGGATTATTGAATGAGCTATTACTACAAATGGATCCTCCAAACATTGATAGTTCTAAAATAGCAAAATTTCTTCGCTCACTCGGGTTACGTAAAAAGAAAGCAGACCGCCCCGCAGTTCTGACGATTGCAGCTACAAATTTACCTGATGTACTTGATCAAGCATTACTACGACCAGGGCGTTTTGACCGAAAACTTTGGGTAGATTCTCCTGATTATGATGGACGTATTGATGTTTTCCAATATTATCTAAAAAAGGTGAAAATCGATTCATCTTTAACACCAGAGCGAGCTGCTCTTGATACGATTGGATATAGTCCAGCACAAATTAAACATATAGTGAATGAATCTGTCGTAATTGCTCATCAGCGTGGTGCTGATGGTGCAAATTACACTGACTTCCGAGATGCAATGGAAACATATGAGTGGGGACTTAAGCAGCCACTTAGATCCATGAGTGAAGATGAGAAGAGAAATGTAGCGTATCATGAAGCAGGTCACGCCGTAGCTCAATATTTGTTAAAGCCACATGATCGAGTATGGAAGGTAACAATTATTCGTAGGGGTGACGCACTTGGTCTGGCTGCTACTAAGCCAACAACAGAAAGATATAATCGAAGCGACAGCGAAATACTAGCAGCAATCCAAGTTTGCTTGGCGGCTAGAGCAGTAGAAGAAGAGTTTCTCCACAAGAAATTAAACGGTGTCACATCTGATCTGCAACAAGCAACCCTACTTGGTGGTGCATATTTAGGTTTAGTTGGAATGGGCGATGAGTTATTCAGCTGGAATGCATTAGGCTCACAAGCAGAAGGTCTTAGAGCACTACGACCAAAAATTAACCTTCTTCTAAAGGACCAAATGAGCCAAGTAAAAAAACTTGTTACTGAACACGCCGATTTCGTTCACTCAATCGCACAAGAGCTGCTAAAAAGAGGTGACTTAACAGGCGAAGAAATAGAAGATATTTATGAGAGCATTTATGCACGTACGCGTCCTGAACCACCTATTGTAAAGATTGGTTCTATTTATGAGATAAATATTCAAGGATTGCTTAAGGATTTCGATAAATTACCTGAAAGCGATCAGAATTAGCCGAAACATTAGTACTTCATCGATTCTATATAAAGAAAATCCATAAGGTAATTATGAAGTGCACCCCAAATTGTTAGACACGGTCTAACATTTGGTGGTGCATTTTTATGACTAAATTTACTTTGCTCTTTTTTGTTATTTAAGAACTGTTCGCCATTCGAAGGAATTCTCAAAAGACGCACTGAATATCAAAAGATATCCCCACTATTAAAAGTATCTTTTTAAAACAAATAGCATATTGATTAACAAATCTAATACAACGTACTTGTCACAAAAGTTAGGAGAGTGAGTAATGAATAGTCTATCAAATCATATAGGTAGCGCAAATACAATCAATGAAGTAATTGAACAGTTAGATGAAATTATTTCAATGAGCAATAAAACAAAAAATAAACTAGGATATTTTGCTTCTTTATATCGGTTGGTAACGTTTAAAGTAAAAGTTGGAATTTTAAATAATCAGTTTGAAGACGGAGCAAGAATGGAAAGTTTGGATGTGAACTTCGCAAATTTCTATTTAAAAGCACTTAAAAACTATTTAAATGGTGAACCTTTAAGTCTCAGTTGGAATTTAGCATTTCGTCACGCAGAAAACCGACAATCTATTTTGCTACAGCATTTGTTGCTTGGCATTAATGCACATATTAATTTGGATCTAGGAGTAGCTGCTGCGACGGTATGCCAAGGCTCTGATATTTTATCACTTTACAATGACTTTATGAAAATAAATAGTATTTTGGCATCATTGGTGGACGAGGTAAGGGATGACATGGATCGAATATCACCTTGGATCGGTTTTTTAGATCATGTTGACCCAAAAGCTTCAAAGGCAATCATAAACTTTAGTTTAGAGAAGTCTCGAAATTATGCATGGGATTTTGCAAAAAAGCTGGCTGCATCTAATGAAAGTGAGTGGGAAGGGCTGATTAAAGTGCATGATAATGAGGTCACATCGATCGGAAACATGGTCGCAAATCCAAGTAGTTGGATGCTGAAGGCAGGTTTATGGGCAATTCGTTTTCGCGAATCCAAAAATATTGAAAGAAACTTAGACCTTTTAAATCATACTCGGTTTGAAACAACAATTGGTGGTATTCAAATGTAAGTTCAAAGTGAGAAAGTAGATTGGACAAATGATTTATATAGATGGTTATAGGAAAAATATAATCTGCATAAATTGTATAGTTACATAGCGGTACCATGTATCATTACTTGTCTGGAAGAACGGTTAATAAGCTACATATTAAGGGGGAATAAGGGTGGAGGAACAAAAAAAGAGTTTTGGACTATTAGTTCGACCAAGAGGGTTAGTTGAAACGGACGTCCCTCACGATTGGTTTAAAAAAATGCGAAAAAACTCTCCCATTTCATTTGATCCGGACAGAAATTGTTGGGATGTATTTTGTTATAAGGATGTCCAAATGGTCTTACAAAACTTTAGGCAATTTAGTTCAAACAGAAATGGATTATTTCCAACCTTACTAGACTTAGATCCACCTACCCACCGAAGATATCGTAATATTGTAAGTCAAGCATTTACTCCAAAAGCAATTGAAGCACTTGCACCAAGAATTGAGTCACTTACAAAAGAATTATTGGCATCAATAAAGGACAAACCTGAAATCGATATCATTGCGGATATTGCTTTTCCACTACCTGTTATTGTAATTTCTGAAATGCTTGGAGTACCAAGTAAAGACCGTGAAAAGTTTAAAGAATGGTCTAATATTGTAGTCTCAAGTACTCAATCTCTCTCTCCTGATGAGATGAATGATTTAATAGAAAAGCAAGGTAAAGCATTATATGACTTACAAGCGTATTTTTATCAAATCGTTGAAAAAAGGCAAAATGATCCTAAAAATGATCTAGTATCTACATTAATTGCTGCAAACGTAGATGGTGAGAAATTATCTGTTGAAGAGCTTTTAAACTTCTGCTTTCTTTTACTTGTTGCAGGAAATGAAACGACTACAAATCTTATTGGGAATACAATGCTTACATTGTTCGAGCAACCCAATGTACTCGATCAATTATATAAAGATAAATCATTAATATCAGCAGCTATAGAGGAATCACTACGTTTTCGCTCTCCTGTTCATAGCATGAATCGCTTTGTAACAGAAGATATGAATTTGAATGGGATAAACCTAAAAAAAGGTCAAGAAATCATGGCATGGATAGGCTCGGCAAATAGAGACGAAACCATTTTTAATGAACCTGAGGATTTTGACATTAATCGCTCTCCCAATAATCATCTAGCATTTGGATCGGGAGTACACTTTTGTTTAGGGTCACAGCTGGCTAGGTTGGAAGCAAATATATGTATTACTGAGATGCTAAAGGTATTACCAAATATGAAGTTGGATAAAACAAAAGAGCTTAGAATTATACCTAGTACATTTGTGTATGGGTATAAAGAACTGCCAGTTATAATAGAATAAAAAATTTTCAGGCAACACTCGTTTATTAGAGTGTTGTTTTTACTATTTAAAAATTAAAACTTCTACTGTAGTATATTATATAATTGGAAAGATTCAGGATTAGAAGGTTAGCGATAGGTGATAAATAAAATGATACATACATATTTAAATGAAACAATCAGTTTTAATATAAAGTATAAAAAGCAAAAATCGATCGGTATTTATATAGATGCTTATGGAAACGTTGAGGTTCAGGCTCCTAAAGATACACCAGATAAAAGTGTCATTGAAGTTTTAGAGGCTAATTGGGAGTTAATACTTCAAAAATCAAATGAAATGAAGGAGCGACTTCGTGGACCAAAAGAACGGACTTATGAATTCGGTGAGACATTTCTTTATTTAGGGAATTCATATCCTATACAAATTTCACACGATGAAAGTATTCAGCAAGATCAGGTAGTTTTTGAAGGAAATAGGCTAAATATTATTGTAAAACAACTAGAGGATGAACGAATAAAACAGGCACTTAAAAGGTTTTATTACCAACAAATTAAAGCAATAGTTGAAAAGAGTATTCAGAAGTATCAAAGTAATTTTAAAGTAAAGCCATCATCAATTCGTATTACTGATAGTAAAACAAACTGGGGGACTTGTGATTCAAAAAGGCAATTAACATTTAATTGGAAACTAGCAATGGCACCTCAAAAGGTAATTGACTATGTAGTTGTCCATGAAATGTGCCATATGGTCCATATGAATCACGACAGGTCCTTTTGGCGACTTGTCGGTAAAATTATTCCAGAATATAAGGAAAGAGAAAATTGGTTAGCTTTATCTAGTTGGAAAATGACAGTATAATTTAAAAATGGGAACGACATTAGTCGTCCCATTTTTATTTTTTGTAAAAAAAGTCTGCTAATTCCTTACTTTTGAGTCTTCTATTTTTACGGATTTTAGCGCGTTCTTCTCCGCCTTGATATAAGAATTTTTCTTCCTCAGTTTCAGGAACAATTTGTGGAACTTTAATTAAGTTACCTTCCCCGTCCAGTGCAACAAAAGTTAAAAAAGCAGTAGCAGCGATTTTTTCTTCTCCAGTTCTTAAGTTTTCTGCAGTTACTTTCACGAAAACTTCAAATGATGAAGTGCCAGTCCAAGTTACATAACTTTCGAATGCGACCGAATCTTTCATCGTAATCGGATGTAGAAAATCTACTGAATCAGTTGATGCAGTTACAATTGAAGATCTACAGAATTTCATTGCAGAAATACTTCCGATAATATCTAAGTCATTCATAAGTTTTCCACCAAACAAAGTATTATGACTATTTACATCATTTGGTAAAACCAAATTTGTTCTGATGACTCTTGTTTCTTTACAAGTTACCATTTGTTTTTCTCCATTTCTTTAATTTCTATAAATTGTACACTATTTATTGGAGAAATTATCAAGCTTTATATAAAAAATATAATTATAATCTTACTACTGAAGGATACTGATTAATTCGTAATTCTTAAAGTGGATATTTATCAGCACTTAGTTAAAAGTAAATTTGTCAATGAAATTTGTGGGGAAATGTGCAAATTTAAATAAGTTTATTTGGGTCGTTTACATTGACTTTTACTTCTTAAGTCGGTATATTTATATCTTGTTGAGACGGGATAAATACTACATATGGGTGTTGGGAAGAAAGAGAACACCTATATATCGATATATGGTAAAATCGATATAATCTATACGAGGAGGAACAGGTGATGATAAATACAATAATTGATGCTGAATTACCTGCTAATATAAAGAAATTAAATCAAGACATAATGCATTTTCCAATGATTACACCTATTAATCCAAAGATGCATAAAACAACATTTAAAGGTGTATCTAGAACGGTTATGTTAGATCGATACGCATTTAAAGATATTAAGCTTGTTACATTAGGTGTAGGTGACCTGGTTGTACTAACATATAAGGATGATCCAAAGTTTCCTCGTCGTGGTTATGGTGAAGTAATTGCTATTGACAATAGTCAGGAAGAAGTAACTGTTCAATTAGATTCTCAGTTTGAAGACGGAGCAATCATTACAGTTGCATTTAATAAAGTAGACAAACCACTTGAAATCTTCTACGAACAAATTGCAGACCGTGTTGCACGTGGGCTTGCATCTGCAGAAACTCCAGAAAAATTCTCCGAAGTAAAAGAGATGTT
Organism: Gottfriedia acidiceleris; assembly: GCF_050457485.1. Classification (GTDB taxonomy): domain Bacteria; phylum Bacillota; class Bacilli; order Bacillales; family Bacillaceae_G; genus Gottfriedia; species Gottfriedia acidiceleris_D. The sequence goes on along the minus strand of NZ_JBCMJM010000003.1, from coordinate 128,388 downwards.
TTATGAAATTTTAGCTAACAAAACTTTTGTACCAGCGGGACGTGTTTTGGCTGGTGCCGGTACAGGAGCTTCAACAACATTCTTTAACTGTTATGTAATGCCTCATATTCACGATTCTCGTGATGGGATTGGTGAACACCGTAAGAAGGTAATGGAAATTATGTCACGCGGTGGTGGCGTTGGAACAAACGGATCAACTTTACGTCCTCGCGATGCAATTGTTTATAGTGTGAATGGTCGCTCAAGTGGATCAGTTTCTTGGTTACATGATTTATCTGAATTAACAAATTTAGTTATTCAAGGTGGGTCAAGACGTGGTGCTCAAATGATTATGATGAACGTCAATCATCCTGATATTGTAGAGTTCATCGTATCAAAGAACCAAAATCCAAAGGTTTTACGCTATATTGCACAAACTACAAAATCGAAATTAATTCGTGAAGAAGTAGAGCGAAAGTTAAAGTTCGAACCGATTGGTGCAACTGAAAAAGCAGCTTATGAAGCTTTAATTCATATTGCAACAATTGAAGGGAAATTAAATACACCTGAAATAGAACAGGCAAAAGAACTGCTTAATGACGGTGGTAAGTATTCAGTTCACAACCCTGAGTTTTTAACAGGTGCAAATATATCTGTTTGTTTAACTGATGATTTTATGGAAGCAGTTGAAAATGATGGAGAATACAAGCTTCAATTCCCTGATTTAGAAAACTATGACGATGAAATGCGTTTAATTTATGATCAAGAATGGCAGGAATGTGGAGATGTACGTGAATGGGCTGCACGTGGATATGGTGTACGAACGTACCACACAATAAAAGCAAAAGAACTTTGGGATTTAATCAATGTTTGTGCAACTTATTCTGCTGAGCCAGGAATCTTCTTCTTAGATAATGCAAACAAAATGACAAACGCTGTATCTTATGGCCAAAAAGTAGTTGCAACAAATCCTTGTGGTGAGCAACCACTTGCTCCATTCTCTGTTTGTAATTTAGCAGCTGTTAACTTAGCCGAAATGACGGAAAATGGTAAAGTTAACTGGGAAAAATTAAAGCGAACTGTTCAAATCGGAACGCGAATGCAAGATAACGTAATTGATGCAACGCCGTATTTCTTAGAAGAGAATACGAAACAAGCAAAAGGTGAACGCCGTATCGGATTAGGTGTAATGGGGTTACATGATTTACTAATCCGCTGTGGCCTAGTATATGGATCGGAAGCTGGCAACAAACTGGTTGATCAAATTTTTGAAGTGATTGCAACTACTGCTTATAAAACTTCAATTGAATTAGCGGAAGAAAAGGGAGAATTCCCATTCTTATCGACTTTTGAAGATGGACGCGAACGTTTTATTAACTCAGGATATATGAGGAAAATGCCTGAAGAAATTCGTGCAGCTGTTTTAGAAAGTGGCATTCGTAATTCGCACTTATTAACAATTGCTCCTACAGGAAGTACTGGAACGATGATGAATGTCAGCACTGGACTTGAGCCTTATTTTAACTTCGTATACTTCCGTTCAGGACGTTTAGGTAAATTCATTCCAGTTGTAGCTGATATCGCATTAGAATGGTTAGAAGCAAATGGATATGAAGTAACTGAAGAAAATGTTTATGAGATGATTGAACATCTACCAGAACAATTTGTTGGAACAATGGACCTTTCTCCAGAGGCGCATGCTGATGTTCAATGTATTATCCAAAGATGGATTGATTCTTCAATTAGTAAAACAGTTAATGCTCCTAAAGGTTATTCTGTTGAACAAGTAGCAAAAGTGTATGAAAGATTACACAAAGGTGGAGCAAAAGGCGGGACTGTTTATGTAGACGGTTCACGTGATTCCCAAGTACTATCGCTAACAAATGAAGAAAATGATTTTACAAATGTAGAACTAGAAACAGTTGAAAATAGTAAAGATGCAATGACAAACGATACTGATGAAACTGCTCAAGTTAAAACAGGTAACGTAGGTGTAGAAAACGGAGACACTTGTCCAATCTGCCTAGCCGGTACTGTAGTTGAACATGGTGGTTGTAATACATGTGATAATTGCCAAGTTCAGTTGAAGTGTGGAATATAAAAGTAGATATTAAATACCGTGAAGAAAAACCTCTTTAGATGTGATGATCTAAAGGGGTATTTTTTTATGTCTTAAAGGATTCTAAAAAAGTTAAACCTTATTCCAAAATGGACCATATTCTTGAAGAATAAGAGGAAATAATAGAAAATAATAAAGAGCCTAAAGCTTATTGGGAAAAAAAGCTAGCATATTTAATTGGATAATCATCCACTGAATGTAACGATAAATAGGAGGAGAATAGATGAAGCCTATATCTATTTTAATAGCGGATGATGAACAGGAGATTGCTGACCTGATAGCCTTACATTTAGAAAAAGAAGGATATCAAGTTATTAAAGTATCGGATGGACATGAGGCTGTTCGTGTAGTCGAGACCGGGTCGATTGATTTGTTGATATTGGATATAATGATGCCGAAAATGGATGGTTATGAAGTAACGCGACTCATTCGCGAGCGGCATAATATGCCAATAATATTTTTGAGTGCTAAAACATCTGATTTCGATAAAGTACAAGGACTGGTTATTGGAGCAGATGATTATATAACGAAACCATTTACCCCCATTGAATTGGTTGCACGCGTGAATGCTCAATTGCGACGCTTTATGAAGTTGAACCAACCGAAAGTAGATGATCATAAAGTTCTCTTGGAATTTGGTGAAATAATGATTTCCCCCGATCAACGGACAGTTTTGCATTATGGTGAAAACATCGAGCTAACACCGAAAGAGTTTGATATTTTGTATTTATTAGCCAGTCATCCAAAGAAAGTTTTTAGCGTAGAAAATATTTTTCAGCAGGTTTGGGGTGATGCATACTTTGAAGGTGGTAATACAGTAATGGTACATATTCGCACCTTGCGGAAAAAACTCGGAGAAGATAAACGGAAAAATAAGTTAATCAAAACGGTTTGGGGAGTGGGGTATTCATTTAATGGATAAAATTATACGTAGTTTTCGCTCCAAAATCATTGTATTATTTGCTTTAAGTATGACTCTGGCTGGTATTATAACTTACATAATTTTTAAAGGTTTACAGCTTTATTACCACACGATGGTTCGTTATGGTGATCCCTTAGCCCAGCTTCGTCGATTCATACAGAGTATTGGAGACGTTAACTTCTTTTTATTTCTATTTATCCCACTTTCGATATTATTTTTCTATTTACTCACTAAGCCCTATTCTACTTATTTTAATGAAATATCAAAAGGGATTCATTATCTTGCTCATGGTAACTTTAAACATCGGGTTTCGATCCAGTCAAATGATGAGTTCGAAGACATTGCTCAAGCAATTAATCTAGCAAGTGAAAAATTAGAAGAAGCGGTACAAAGAGGCGATTTTTCAGAAAACAGTAAAGAGCAATTAGTTGTAAATTTGGCACATGATTTGCGTACTCCGCTAACTTCTGTGTTAGGATATTTAGATTTAATTCTTAAGGATGAGAAGCTAACTAAGGAACAAGTCAAACATTTTTTAACGATTGCCTTTACTAAATCTCAGCGTTTAGAAAAATTGATTGATGAGTTATTCGAAATAACTAGAATGAACTATGGCATGTTACCTCTTGAAAAAAGACAAATTAATTTAAGTGATCTACTTTTTCAACTAAAAGAAGAATTGTACCCTGTTTTTGAGAAAAATAATTTGATCGCTCGAATGAATCTTCTGCCCCATTTACCTATTTTGGGTGATGGAGAGATGTTAGCTCGTGTGTTTGAAAATCTTTTAACCAATGCAAATCGATATGGACATGATGGTCAGTTTGTAGATATTAATGGGTTTGTTGATGGGCAAGAAGTGATTGTTCAGGTTGTTAATTATGGGGATTGTATTCCTCCGGAGGAACTTCCATTTCTTTTTGATATGTATTATACCGGTGACAAAGCGCGATCTCATCAAGAAGATAGCACAGGTCTTGGTTTATTCATTGCAAAGAATATAGTGGAGCAACATAATGGAACAATTACGGCTGAAAGTAGTATAATCCGGACTTTATTTGAAGTGCGATTACCTCAGGACACTATCCCAATTGACCAAGTATAAAAGTTTCATAAAAAATTTAAGGAAAATTTAAAGTTTACCCCACTTTTTATTTAAAAAGTTTTTCCTATTCTAGGATCAATCAGAATTAGGAGGAACGTGAAAATGAAGAAGTGGGGATTTTTAGTTGTTTTAGTAATTTGCCTGATATTTACATTCGTTAAAAAGGAAACGTCTCTTCAAGATAAAGTAGAGATTCAAACATTTAAAAAAATTAACAATGAACGATTAGATAATAAAGAGACTTCTGATCGTTTCCAAACGAAGGGTATTACAAAAGAACAGGTCTATAAAGGAAACTTACTCTTAATAAACAAAAAATATCCTGTACACCAGGAAAGTATAAAATCAGATGTTGTAAACTTATTTACTCACAAAGAATTGAAAAAAGGATACGAATTGCTTGATACGAAAATTGAATTGTCAGAGGATGTTGCCCGTAAATTTTCGAAGATGATCGTTGATGCTAGAAAAGAAGGAGTTCGTAATTTTACAATTAATAGTGGCTTTCGTGACTTTGATGAGCAAAATGCACTTTATCATGAAATGGGATCAGACTATGCCTTGCCTGCGGGCCGTAGTGAACATAATTTGGGCTTGTCACTTGATGTAGGATCTACCAAAATGAAAATGAATGAGGCACCTGAAGGTAAGTGGCTAGAAAAAAATGCTTGGAAATATGGCTTTATCATACGCTATCCAAAGGATAAAACGGCAATTACAGGCATTCAGTATGAACCTTGGCATATTCGCTATGTTGGATTGCCACACAGTGTGATTATGAAGGAAAAGAATTTTTCTTTAGAAGAGTATTTGGATTTCTTAAAAAAACAAAAGTCTATTTCTACTACAATAAATGGCCAAAAATACGAAATATCTTATTACCATGTTACTAAAAATACGACCATTCATGTACCTACCAATCTTCGTTATGAATTATCAGGAAACAATATGGATGGTGTGATTGTGACGGTATTTAACAACTCGACAAATACTAAGGAGGGTAGTTTAGCAGAATGAAAATAATAAAATTAATGAACAAAATTTTTGTTTCAGCGCTATTTGTCTTTTATATGTATGCATTAATTAGAGTTATTCTATTTAAATACCGCTGGAGAGATCTATCCTTTCTTTTGTATCAACTTCAGACTAATCTCGGGAATCCTGTTAATCTCATAAACGAATTGAAAATGGGAAATCTTATCCCATTTAAAACTATATTCATTAATATTCATAGTCTTTCATCATGGCCTGATTTTAGTAATTTGGTTGGGAATATCGTAGCATTCATCCCATTTGGAATGTTTCTTGTTCTTTTGTCTAAAAATAGAGGGATGTCATTCATAAGCGTATTCATTAGTTCTTTGAGTTTTAGTTTATGCATAGAAAGCTTACAGGTTGTTTTTTCTCTAGGGATTTTTGATGTGGATGATCTAATACTAAATAGCTCTGGAGGATTGCTTGGCTATTGTGCGATCAAGCTTTGTGATAAGGTTTATAATAAACTTATCGTAAATACATCAAACAGTGTCCAAGACAGAGAAATGATTGATAAACAAGAATTTTAAAATTTCGAGGAAATTGAACTGTATTTTTAACAGGAAACGATACTAGAAACGGTTGCTGTAGAGTAGCCGTTATTTTCGTTAAATCAGCTAAATGAAGTTATGCCTTTTTCATTCAATGGTAGAATATATTAAAGTTGTGGAGTAGACACTAACCTGAGGAATGGATTGTGAAAACAAAATCATAGTAAATCTATGGTTTTTTTGTTATATGTAGAGAGTAAATAATAAAAAAAGAAAAAAGTGGAAAAGGGGGATAAGATGACTCAGGGAAATGTAAAAAGTGATGCAGGATGGAATTTTGATAATAGTTATTCAAAATTACCGGAATTCTTTTTTGCTACTCAAGACTTAAATCCGGTAAGTTCACCGAAATTGGTTGTTCTAAATAAACCAGTGGCCTTATCACTTGGACTAGATGTTCAATCACTTCAAAGCGAAGAAAGTGTAAATGTTTTTGCCGGGAATCAAGTGCCAGAAGGTGGATTACCACTTGCCCAAGCATATGCAGGGCATCAGTTTGCACACTTTAATATGCTAGGCGATGGAAGAGCATTATTACTCGGTGAACAGATCACTCCAAAAAACGAGCGATTTGATGTACAACTGAAAGGTTCAGGTAGAACTCCTTATTCACGAGGTGGAGATGGTCGTGCAGCACTTGGCCCGATGCTTCGCGAATACATTATTAGTGAGGCGATGCATGCACTAAAGATACCAACTACAAGAAGTCTTGCTGTTGTAACGACAGGTGAACAAATCCAGCGTGAAACTCGATTACCTGGGGCAGTAATGACCCGAATTGCTGCTAGTCATATTCGTGTTGGTACGTTTCAGTATGTTTCAAGATGGGGTAGTGTGAATGAACTTCAAGAACTTGCTGATTATACAATCCAAAGGCATTATTCGGAAATTGAACTTAATGATCCAAATCGATATCTTTCACTACTGCAAAAGGTCATTAAGCGCCAAGCTTCCTTAATTATTAAATGGCAATTAGTTGGTTTTATACATGGTGTAATGAATACTGACAATATGACAATTAGTGGTGAAACAATCGACTATGGTCCTTGTGCATTCATGGATGCGTACGATCCAGCAACTGTATTTAGCTCAATTGATCTCCGCGGTCGTTATGCATATGGAAATCAACCAAAAATGGCTGGATGGAATCTTGCACGATTTGCTGAAACATTATTACCTTTATTGCATGATGATCAGGAAAAAGCCTTAGAAATAGCACAGAATGCAATTTCAGAATACCCAATTATTTATGTTGATAATTGGATTGCAGGCATGAGGAGAAAATTAGGAATATTTAATGAAGAAGAACAGGATAAGTCATTAATTGATAAGTTACTTGAAATAATGGAAAAGTATAAAGCAGACTATACGAATACGTTTAGAGCATTAACATATGGTAATCAAGACGAGCTACCTTTATTTACATCATCTGAATTTAAACAGTGGGAGAAGCAGTGGCAGGAGAGATTAAGTAGACAACCAGAATCAAAAGAAGCATCTCTTCAATTGATGCGAGACAACAACCCGACCGTAATCCCTAGAAATCATCGCGTAGAAGAAGCTTTAGAAGCAGCTGTAGAGAATGGAGATTATAGTGTGATGGAGAAATTGCTTAAAGCACTTTCTAATCCTTTTATTGAATCGAAAGAACAGATAAATTATTGTACACTACCTCCTGATCCGAATCGTCCTTATCAGACTTTCTGTGGTACTTGATTATATTCTTATATTTTTTATAGTACGAATACTACCTGTTACTAGGGTAGTATTTTATTTTTAAGTAAAACAAGGAACATATTTTTAGTGAACCTGAGCATACACTTTGAATAAATCTCAAAAATTTACTATATTAGAAAAAGTAATTTAAAAGTTTTCTGAATTAAAATAAGAGAAGAACTTTCCCTCTTCAGTGTTTAGACAAAGTACTAAAAACTTGATTATCAGACTGATTGCAAGCGCTTGTCTTTCGAGGCGCGAAGCCTGGTGAGGAGCGGAGTTACCTTAGACGGTAATGAGCACCGCAGACAGGCGAAGTAACGAAGAAAGCGAGCGTTTGACAACAGTCTGAAGAGGGGAACTTTCCCTCTTTTTATATTTAGGCCAGTAGAAAGAAGTGGGGAAGTTGAAGAAGCAACAAATTTATATCATTTTATTTTGTATTATGGTGGTATGGGGATTTAATGTAATTGCAACAAAAGTTCTAGTAGAGAACTTTATGCCAGTTACGATGACAGCTATCCGTGTTTTCACTGCTGGAGTAAGTGTTTTTATTATTTTATTTTTAATAAAAAAAGTTCGTTTGCTTACTAAGAGAGAGTTTGGGTATGTATTTTTTGCGATGCTATTGAATGTAGTTGCCCATCATTATTTTTTATCAATCGGTCTTTCTCAAACTTCAGCGTCAAACGGGGGCCTAATTCTCGGAATGGGGCCGCTTTTAACAGCCTTATTGTCGGTTTTCTTTTTAGGTAGTGTAATGAATTTTGTTAGAATTTTAGGCGTTTTATTTGGTTTTGCAGGTGTTGCTTTTATAGTTTTCCAGAGCGGTGGAGGTTTTCATGGTGTTTCGCATGGAGATTTTTATGTGTTTTTAGCAATCTTAGCTCAAGCATCTAGCTTTGTTTTAATAAAAAAAGTTTCGAAAACATTAGATCCAAGATTAATGACTGGATATATGCTAGTTATGGGTTCAATTATTTTATTCGGAATTAGCCAAATACTTGAACCAGGTGGAATGGTTAGTATGGTGCATCATTCAGTAGGAATTTGGGCGGTATTTTTTGCATCAGCAGTTGTTGCAACAGCTCTGGGGCATATGCTATATAATTTTGCTCTTGGTAAGGTTGGCACAACAGAGGCAGCTATATTTTTAAATTTAAATCCATTCTTTTCACTTATTGGTGCGGTATTATTTTTAGGTGAAAAAATTGTTTTAACTCAAGTAGTCGGATTTATTTTAATTTTAATAGGTGTGTTGTTTGGTTCAGGAGTATATGAAGATGTAACTCGCAAATTTAAAAGGGATAATCAAATCCAAATCTAATTTCAAAGTAGTATATGTATCATAAGACAATTTACCGATATGGTGATTGTCTTTTTTTTATCTTAAGAAATGATTTCTAATTCATCATTTCATGAAAAAAAACTGCTTTTTTAGGGCATATTATTAAGTATTCAAGCTATTAGGAAGGACTCATCAAGATGACAATCGACCCAAGAACTCATTCATTAAATGCAGAAACAATTGAGAATGAATTAGAAATACCTAGTTGGTTTATAAAATTAAACAAGTTTAAATCTAATTTCAATAATTTGGACATAGAGTCTCAGTTTTATGAACAATTCTTAACCTTATTAATTAATGAAGAAACAGCGTTAGAGCTGCATTATAAAAATATAAAGTATATTGAAAAGCTAGAGAATGAAATTCAAATAATGGAAGAACGTTATCGAAAAGTAATGCACTCAAAGCTAGGCAGATTAATTCAGTTTTATTGGAAAGCTAAAAGATGGCTTTTTAGAAAGATAAGAGGTTGGTGAGTAAGTTTTGAACAAGTTTGAAATCCAGCAAAGATTAGAAGAAATTGAAAGAATAAAAATTGAAATTTACCAACGAATGAATAAGGAAATCCCGGAAGACTTAATATTTTCAAAATATCATTTTAAAAAATTAATAAATGGTATTAGTGTAATCATCCCGACATACAAAGGTGAAAAAGTGATAAAAAAATGTATTGAATCATTAAAAAATCAAACTTTATCACCAAAATATTTTGAAGTAATCTTTATTATCAATGGAGAAAAAGATCTGACCGAAGAGATATTGTTGAATTTCATTAAGGAACATAATATTAATCACTTCAACATTCTTCATTCAGAAGAAGCTAGCGTTTCAGCTGCAAGAAATATGGGAATTCAACAAGCATCAAAAAAATACATTACATTCTTGGATGATGATGATTATATATCAACTAACTTTCTTGAAAAATTATTCAATCATGCTGATGAAGAATCTGTTGTCATTTCACAAGTTGTGGACGTAGATCTAGAAGGTAATAGTAATCCTAATAATCCTGTTAACTCCCAAATTAAAAAAGCGTTAGATACTAAAATTTATACTTATACTGATTTAAATAGTGTTTTAACAATGAATGCTTGTAAATTAATACCAACAAAGAAAGTAAAAACCCAACGCTACGAACTTGGTTTGAAAAGTGGAGAAGATGTAGTGTTTTTTACTAAATTATTTGCTTTGCATCATTTTCACTTAAAGATTGTTCCATTAGAAGAGCAGGCAATTTATTATCGAGTTTTAAGAGACAATTCAGTTTCTAGACGGAAAAATTCATTTGAGTTCAATGTACAAGAACGTTTGGAAGTCATGAAAAATCTTGATGTTTTACTAGGAGAAACGAATAGTCCTACAATTCAACAATTCATTAAAGGAAAAATACACGCTCAATATGGATTTATAGACAGATATATTAACAATAGCAATGAATTGAGAGAAAAAGTAATTGAAGAAGTAAATAAACACAGTTTCGTCTATTTCCCTTATTTTAAGCTATACAATGGAGATACGCGTTCTTTAATTATTTCTTATTGTTTTCCACCATATGTTGATACAAGTGGAACTGTAATGGCTAAGCGTATTATCGAAAATAATGAAGTGGTGGACGTAATTTATAATAATATGTCGAAGGTAAGGGAAACCGATTATCGACAAAATGCAATGGTGGATGGTTTTATTAATAATCGGATGGAAATATCATCTGCAAGTAGTTTTAAACAATGGAAATCAATGAAAGACTTTATTAAAAAATCTCTTAAGGAAATTAAATTGAAAGAAAGAAAAAATGGTACATACCATAAAATTTATAGCCGAGCACTATGGCCTGCTTCACACTTTTTAGCATTTGAATATAAAATGAAAAATCCAAAGACAAAATGGGTGGCAGAATTCTCTGATCCGATTCTATTAGATATTCATGGAAATGAACGGAAGTCAGCAATTATTGATTTAGGGTTTTATAAAAAAGTAAATGCACTTTTAAAGAAAAAAAACTTCCCACTAGCATTGAATAACAATATGTTTTTTTGGTGTGAATACATTGCTTATGCATTTGCAGATGAAATTGTTTTTACAAATGAAAATCAGTTGAAATACATGTCAGAAATGTTCCCAATGAAAGAAATGAAAGAAGTCATTTTAAATAAAGCTAGAATTTGTAATCAACCGACATTACCGAAGCAATATTATCACGTTAAAGCAAGTAAATATCGAATTGATGAAAACAAAGTAAACCTAGGGTACTTTGGAACGTTTTATCAAACGAGGAAATTAAATGAAATAATTGAAGGGCTTAAATTAACGAAACCTGAATTAAGAGATAAAATTAAACTTCATGTTTTCACTTCAGATCCCAAATCACTTGCAAATGAACTTTCAGGAGAAGTAATTGAAAAACATGTAAAAGTAAACCCATATGTTAACTTTTTAGAGTTTTTAAATTTTACAACAAAATTCGATTGTCTGATTGTTAATGATGCTTTTACGAAGGATTATAAAAATATTAATCCATATTTACCTTCTAAGTTGAGCGATTACAAAGGTAGTGGGAATAATATATGGGGAATTTTTGAAGAAGGTAGTATTCTCAGCAGATTTGAAACGAAGTACAAATCTGAGATTGGCGATATTGAAGGTGCTACTAAAGTGTTTGAATCATTAGTTTCGGAGAAATTAATGCAACAATTCAACCAACTTGATGAAGCATTAACGAATGAGAAATTAATGTAAAAACAAAATAAACAAAGTTAGTGTTAATAATTTTGTAAAGGGTAGATTCTTCATGATTAAAAAGAGTGTTAATTTGCTAGGACCAATTCTAATCGGATTGGTCTGTAGCTATTTACTTGTTATTTGGTCTCATAATTATTTGTGGAAGAACAATGTAAATCTTTATCAGAATTGGATTATTACGGATTTTTTTAAGTGGAACTTTATGATTGTGTCAGTTGTTGTTTCAATACTAGTAATTGGACTTTCTGTTCTAGGCTTTAATGTTTGGTGGATTTTAATTACGGTTATAGGTTCAATTGGAATTTTCTCATATGCACTATCAGAAAAAATAAAATATACTGGTGAGCCTTTTCATCCAAGTGACTTATTTTTCCTGCGTGACCCAATCGTTTTTTTACAATTTTCAAAGCTTCCATTTCTTCTCAAATGGGGAGGTCTAATTGGAATCATAACATTTCTGTTTTTAGGGACTTTCTTTGCCTATAAAAAATGGAGAAATGCTACTGCAAGGAAAAATAGTCTACGTTTTTTACTAATCGTATTACTTGGGGTCTTTTTTACATTTGGTTCAAAAGAAGGCTATGCTTATTTTGTAAAAAACTCAAAAGTAGAATATATACCTTGGAATTACGAGACTAGTGTCGAAAGATATGGTATGTATCCTGCATTTTTAGTAACTTATGTAAATAGCAAACGTGAAGAACCTAAAGTATCTAACAAAGTAAAGAACGAGGTTATTAAAGAAATCAAATCTTTAAAACCACTTTCTAAACCTAAACAATTACCAGATATTTTAGTGATTCAAAGTGAGGCATACAGTATTCTAGATGACATGAAATTAAAATGGAACACTGATCCAAATGTACCTCTTCGCTCTATAAATGAAGGGATTCATGGAACGCTAATAAGTAATACATTTGGAGGACGGACCGCTAACGAGGAGTTTGAAGTATTAACTAGTCTAAAATTAAAACGTAAATTCGAAGAACGGACACCATATCAAGAAGGAAAAATGGGGAATAGACAATCACCTAGTTTCATTCAAGATGTTAAACAATTTGGTATGGATACGATAGCCCTTCATCCATTTAAAACATCATTTTTCAAACGAAAAGAAGTTTATCCTAACATAGGATTTAATCAGTTCTTGTCAGAAGCAGATTTATCTTCTTGCCAAAAATTTGGTTCCTATTTATCAGACGAGTGTAGTTCGAAAAAAGCATTATCATTAATTAATAAAAAAGGGAGTCAATTTGTATTTTTTGTGACAATGCAAAATCATTTTGACTGGCGTAAAGGCCATTTCCCTGAAGAGAACATGAAAGTTAGTGGAGTACCTATGGATGTGGAGTTAAAAGGAAAAGTGGAGAGTTATGCAAGTGGTATTTATAAAAGCGGCAATTCTCTTGTTTCAGTATGGCAAGAAATAAAAAAACGTAAGAATCCTACAATCGTCCTTTTTTATGGTGACCATCGTCCAACATTTGGTGATAAAAAGGCAACATACGAGCATTGGGGAGCACCAGTGGAGAAGAGTGAAGGAGAAGATTGGTATAATGAAACACCGATGTGGATTTGGAGTAATGACAAATATACAATGGACAAGATTAGAAACTTTTCTAAGCCATTTTTAGAAAAAGGAAATCTTAAATTAGAATCATACGAAATTGCACCTCTTCTAATGAGGGTTTTAACAAACGGTCAGATTGAACATTCATGGTATGATTGGGTACTTCAAAATCAATCAAATGATATATGGGATTGGGTAATCTATGATCGAGTATATGGTGAAGGTATAACCTTTAATAAAATGTAAAAATGGGGCCAAAAGGTCCCTTTTTTATTGGATAAAAAACTGATTTGTTTTTAACTTCGGAAAGAAATCTTATTGTATTTCAAAAGTATTTACATAAATTGGTCGTTCTTGAAAAAAATACAAAAAGAGATAATTATACTTTAGGAGGTTTGTGATGAGGAAACTAGTTTTCTTAAAAGGTCCTTTAATATTACTAATCGTATTTATTAGTTTCTTTTGTAATGTACAACTTAAAAATGTAAATGCTTTTACAAGCCAAGTACTTCAAATGGGTGCTACAGGAGAAGATGTCATTGAATTACAATCTCGTTTAAAATACAACGGTTATTACACTAGCAAGGTCGATGGGGTGTTTGGCTACAACACATATTGGGCGGTTCGGAATTTCCAAAATAATTTCGGAATGCCTGTCGATGGGATTGTTGGAGCTAAGACAAAAGCGATGCTCGTAAAAGCTACAAAATATGAAAAAGGTGAAAATGCAGGTGCTGGATCGAATGTTCCGAATGGTTATTCGCAAAATGATATTCAGCTAATGGCTAATGCAGTTTATGGTGAATCGCGTGGTGAACCGTATATCGGACAAGTAGCAGTTGCTGCAGTAATTCTGAATCGCGTTAGCAATCCATCGTTTCCAAACACAGTGTCAGGTGTTATTTTTGAGCCGGGTGCATTTACCGCTGTGTCTGATGGACAAATTTATTTAACTCCAAATGAGACGGCCAAAAAAGCTGTTTTAGACGCTGTAAATGGTTGGGATCCGAGTGAAAGTGCAATTTATTATTTTAATCCAGACACAGCGACAAGTGCTTGGATTTGGAGCAGACCACAAATAAAACAAATTGGTAGACATATATTTTGCCGATAAGAAAGGAGTGTTTTAAGTGATTAAGGAAGCTGCAATAGGCGTGTTAGCAATTGGACTTATCGGAACATCATATTGGGGTTATACAGAGCATAAGGCTAAAAACGAAATCAATATCCAAGCAGAAAACAACTATCAACGGGCATTTCATGAACTAACGTATGAATTAGATTTATTACATGATAAAATTGGCGATACTCTAGCAATGAAATCAAAGTCATCCCTCTCTCCAGCACTAGTTGAAGTATGGGGACTAACTTCTCAAGCTAGATCTAACGTAGGGCAACTTCCTTTGAGACTATTACCAGTTAATAAAACGGAGGAATTTCTAACAAATATTGGCGATTTTAGTTATCGAACTGCAGTAAGAGATTTAGATAAAGAACCATTGACCCAAAATGAATACGCAACACTGCAAAAGTTATATGATAACTCTGCTGAAATTCAAGGAGAGATTAGAAAAGTTCAACATATGGTATTTGAGAATAAATTACGTTGGATGGATGTAGAGCTTGCTTATGCAAAAGATCAAAATCCGAAAAATAACGTAATTATTGATGGATTTAAGACAGTGGAAAGGAATGTAATGTCATATTCCGATGCAAATGCAGACCCTTCACTGACAAATTATAAAGTAAATCGTGCAAGCCTTTCGAATGTAAAAGGAGAAAAAATAACGACAGAGCAAGCGAAAGAAATTGCGAGGAAATTTCTTGAATTAAATAGTACAGCACAAATAAAAGCTGATCTTACAGGTGAAAAATTAGCAGATCGGTACTATAGCTTAGAAATTAAGGAACCAAAAACAAATAGCGAAATTTATATGGATATTACCGAAAAAGGAGGATATCCAGTTTGGGTGATTGATAGTCGAAATATTAAGGCACAAAAAATCGATTTAAATCAGGCTTCTATTAATGGGCTTAAATTTTTAGAACGCAATAAATTCTCTAATATGGAGCTAACTGAAAGCTCACAATATGATACGATTGGTGTATTTACATATGTGACAAAACAGGACGGCGTAAGAATCTATCCTGAATCTGTAACGATGAAGATTGCTCTTGATGACGGAAGCATTGTAGGATTTTCATCAAGAAATTACTTAGCAGCATACACAAAACGAACGATTCCAAAGCCGAAAATATCAGTTGAAGAAGCGAGAAATAGTATTAGTTCAAACTTGAAAATAATGGAAGAGCGCCAAGCGATCATTTTAAATAAACTGAATCAAGAAGTACTATGCTATGAATTTGTAGGAACACGAGGCAATGACACATATCAAATATTCGTTAATGCGGATACGGGTGTAGAAGAACAGATTAAAAAATTGAATGTCTTAGTCGAAAACTACGACTGAAGCTCATACTTTTTAACGCTGAGGACTTAAGTATGTAACTTAAGTCCTCTATTTGATTTTATTTTTCCTAATAGTAATGAAGATAAAAAAGGAAATGGTTTGAGTTAGAACCATTTCCTTTTTCTTGTTACTAGATTTAAAAATGGTAGGAACTAGCATTTCAGTTCAAAATACATTCATTATTTATTACAAATACGAGACTTTTTTCAGATAGATTAAATGCAAAATCCTGTCAGTTAAGTCTGGCAAGTTATCGTACTTTAGGCTTGTACAAAGCTTTATTTTAAGCGACTTTAGGAACAGGAACTTATAGAGTACGATTAGTGAAAAAATATTTTTTATATTTGTCCTAATGTCCAAAATGGTGAATATATATTTCTTGAGATTAAAATTCTAGAGGGAGAGAGGTAAGGGGTAGATTCTGCTTGTTAGTAGAAGTTTAATTGTATTGTAAGCGTTTCCTTTAGAGAGAAAGGGGGATTAAATGAACATATTATTATGTTGTGCTGCCGGTATGTCTACAAGCTTATTAGTTACAAAAATGGAAGCTGCTGCAAAATCTGAAGGAATCGATGCAAGGATTTGGGCAGTGAGTGCTAATGATGTTAAAAATCATCTTGATCAAGCAGATGTATTACTTGTAGGTCCCCAAGTAAGGTATCTACTCCCACAATTAAAAAAAGAAGGTTTACAAAAAGGAATACCAGTTGATGCCATCAATCCGGTTCATTACGGGATGTGTAAAGGAGCAGAGGTCCTGAAATTCGCAATCGATTTAATAGGTTCATAATTTCATATAGGGGTGATTTGTGATGGCCAACTTTACTCAAACGTTAGAAGAGAAAGTAATGCCTATAGCTGGAAAAATTGCAGGTCAAAAACACTTGCAAGCATTACGTGATGGAATCATTTTGACACTGCCTCTTATTATTGTCGGTTCTATTTTCTTAATTTTAGGCTTCTTACCATTTGACGGATATCCAGATTTTATGGCAAAAACATTCGGTGCCGCTTGGCAAACAAAGCTTCTTTATCCGGTAAGTGCTTCATTTGATATAATGGCGCTCATTGCAGGATTTGGTATCGCATATCGACTCGCTGAACATTACAAAGTAGATGCATTGAATGCTGGTGCGATCTCGATTGCTTCATTTATTTTATCAACACCATATTTCACAATGTTTACTCCAGATGGAGCGACTGCTGCTATTAAAGTAGGCGGAGTACTCCCTATGGCATTTTTAGGTAGTAAGGGTCTGTTTGTTGCTATTATAATTGCGTTGTTCTCAACTGAAATTTATAGATGGGTAATTCAAAGGAATTTTGTTATTAAGATGCCGGATGGTGTACCACCTAGTGTAAGTAAATCATTCGTTGCATTATTCCCTGCATTTCTAGTTATTCTCTTAGTATGGATTATTCGTTTATTAATTGAACATACACACTATGAAACTTTACACAATGTCGTTGGGGATCTATTACAAGATCCACTTAGTAGACTTGGTGGTTCATTAGCTGGCGCGTTAATTGCTGTATTATTAATTCAATTATTATGGTCAGTTGGTTTACACGGTGCAGCAATTGTTGGTGGTGTAATGGGTCCAGTATGGTTAGCAGCAACTGATGCAAACCGTTTAGCTCTTCAAGGTCATCATGCAATGCCAAATGTTGTTACACAACAATTCTTTGATATCTTCATCTACATGGGTGGTTCTGGTGCAACAATTTGTTTTGCACTAATGATGCTTTTATTTGCAAAGAGTCAACATGCAAAACAACTAGGAAGGCTATCGATTGGACCTGGTATTTTCAATATTAATGAACCAATTACATTCGGTGCGCCTGTAGTAATGAATCCATTGCTTTTAGTTCCATTTATTCTAACGCCATTAGTACTTGTTGTAACCACATATATAGGAATGAAAACGGGATTTGCTCCAAAAACACATGGTATTGCAATTCCTTGGACGACTCCACCAATTATCGGCGGTTGGCTAGCAACTGGAGGTAACTGGAGAGGCTCTGCAATGCAATTGATTAATCTTGTTATAGCGTTCTTAATTTACTTCCCATTCTTTAGAATGTGGGATAAACAAAATTTACAAACTGAACAAGGCTCACCAAAATAAGAAATGCAAAAAGGGGATTGCCCAGACTATTATGAAGCGCTCGCTTTCAATTAGTCTGGGTACTCAGATTTTTGATTCTGCGTAAACACACTGGAAGCTTGCCTATAGGCAGGCTCTTGGTATTGTTTTCTTACATTCTAGTAAAGGATGTGATTCTAGTGACAAAAGAAGAATTGTACAACCTTTCCTTTCAGTTAATCTTGCATAGTGGAAATGCTAGAAGTCTTTCAATGGAGGGAATCTATGCAGCAAAAGAAAAAAATTTTGAGCTAGCTTTTGAGAAGCTTGCAGAGGCAGATCGCGAGTTTAGTCAAGCACATCGCTTTCAAACTCAATTGATTCAGGCAGAGGCTGGTGGAGAAGATTTTGATACGCCAATTCTATTAATTCATGCACAAGATCATTTAATGACAGCAATGACGCTTAAAGACTTAGCAAGGGAGATTATTGAACTGCGGCAAGAGGTAAACAACCAATAAATGGAGGTACATAGGATGAGTAAATCAATCAAAATTGCGACAATTGGTGGAGGCTCTAGTTATACTCCAGAGTTAGTAGAAGGTTTTATTAAGCGGTACAATGAGCTTCCATTACGAGAGCTATGGCTTGTAGATGTTGAAGAAGGCAAAGAGAAATTAGAGATTGTTGGTCAATTAGCAAAACGAATGTTTCACAAGGCAGGTCTTCCTGTAGAAGTTCATTTGACCCTTGATCGAAAAGAGGCGCTTAAAGATGCTGACTTTGTTACAACGCAATTCCGCGTTGGTTTGTTAGATGCGAGGGCAAAGGATGAAAGAATACCTTTAAAATATGGTGTACTTGGTCAAGAAACAAATGGACCAGGAGGGTTATTTAAAGGTTTGCGAACAATTCCAGTAATTTTAGATATTGTAAAAGATATGAGGGATCTATGTCCAAATGCTTGGTTAGTTAATTTTACGAATCCTGCTGGTATGGTTACTGAAGCGGTACTTCGTTACACCGACCATCGAAAAGTAGTTGGTTTATGTAATGTCCCAATTGGAATGGAAATGGGAATTGCCAAATTATTAAATGTTGAACATTCTCGTGTACGGATTGATTTTGCTGGATTAAATCATATGGTTTATGGATTAGATGTGTTTGTTGACGGCGAAAGTGTAAAAGATCAAGTCATTGAATTATTAACGAATCCAGAAAACTCTAGTTTTGTTAAGAATATTCAAGGATATGGATGGGAACCTGAGTTTCTTCGTGCTTTAAATGCATTACCTTGTCCATATCATAACTATTATTATAAAACTCGTGAAATGGTTGAAAAGGATATTAAAAATGCCGAAACTGTAGGGACTCGTGCTGAAGTTGTTAAAAAATTAGAGGATGATCTTTTTGAACTTTATAAAGATCCAAATCTATCAATTAAACCACCTCAGCTCGAAAAACGAGGCGGAGCTTATTATAGTGATGCAGCAGTTCGATTAATTTCTTCTATTTATAACGATAAAGGTGATATTCAACCAGTTAATACGATGAATAATGGTTCGATTGCTAGTATTCCTAATGACTCGGCGGTAGAGGTTAGTTGTGTCATCACAAAGGATGGGCCAAAACCAATCGTAATGGGGGATCTACCGGTATCTGTGAGAGGGCTCGTTCAACAAATCAAATCATTTGAAAGAGTAGCTTGTGAAGCAGCGGTAACAGGTGATTATGATTTGGCAATTCTAGCGTTAACGATTAACCCGTTAGTTGCATCTGATAAAGTTGCTAAGGAAATTGTTGATGAAATGCTAGAAGCACATAAAAAATATTTACCTCAATTTTTTAAAGAGGTGAAAGTTAAATGATTAAATTAATTGTGAATGCAGACGATTTTGGTTATTCAAGGGGAATTAATTATGGAATAATTGATGCACATAAAAATGGAGTTGTTAACTCAGCTACGATGATGATGAATATGCCTGGCGTAAGTCACGCAGTAGAGCTAGCAAAAGAAAATCCAAGCCTTCAAGTAGGAATCCATCTTGTTCTAACATGTGGAAAGCCACTTTTAAATGATGTTCCAACACTTGTTAATGGAAATGGTAACTTTAAAAGTAGACATGAGTTCTTTGAAGATAAAAATATATCACTAGATGAATTAGAAAGAGAATGGACTGCACAAATAGAAAAATTCTTAGAATCGGGACTAAAACCAACTCATTTTGATAGCCACCACCATGTTCACACCGTACCTGAGTTTTTACCAGTCGTACAGAAGTTAGCTCAAAAATATAATTTAAGTGCTAGACGCATTTCTGAAAATGCTTTACAAGGAGTCGCTCCTTTTACGGATATTTTTCTTCATGATTTCTATGGGGAAGGCGTGACAGATGACTATTTTGATAAGCTATTAACACGGGTTCAGGACGGTCAATCTGTTGAAGTCATGTGTCATCCTGGTTATCTTGATCACGAGATACTAAACAATTCTTCTTACGCTAAAGATCGAGTAAAGGAGACGCTAATTTTATCTGCTGTTAAACTACCAAAAGAGATTGATTTATTATAGATAATTTATTAAATAGCATAGAGTCTGAATTCGACTCTATGTTTTTTTTGGTATATATATATAATTAGAGTTTTATAATTTTGGGAAAAAATGTAAGATGAAATAGGAGTAGTTTTACACTATAATGAATATTAATAATATTAAAATAATATTTAAGGAAAATACCTATGAAAATTGGAAAAATTATTAATTACCATCGAAAAAAACAACAGATGACTCAAGAGCAACTATGTGATGGAATTTGTTCAATTTCTCATTTAAGTAAGATTGAGAACAACTCAAAAGAGGTTAATATCGAAACTTTAAACTTATTGTGTATGAAGTTAGGTATATCAGTTGAAGATGAAAAAAATAAAGTTAGTCATATTAAAATAAAACTACAAGAGTTCTATGACGCAATTGAACGACTGCATCATAAAAAAGCAAGTACACTCTATCTAGAACTCACTGAATATAAGGATTTTGTCCAATATACGGAATTGCTTTATGTATTTGAATTATACATGTTGAGGTATACTTTATTTTTAAATCAGGTCGATTTGGCAGAGCAATTAATAGAAAAAATGGGTCAGAATACGAAGATGTTTTCTGAGTTTGAACTATTTGTTTGGAATGTATTAAATGCAATTTTTAATCATAAAAGGAATAATTTTATTAAATCTTTAGACTTACTAGAAGAAGTAAAAGATTTAAGGAAACTGTATCGAGATGACATAACTGAATATTATTATTTAAAATCCTTAATGCATTGTAGATTAGGACAATCTGCATTAGCAATCTATTTCGGTAATAAAGCTCTAGAAGTTTTCAAAAAAAGAAATAATATTATAAGAATGTTAGATGTGAAAACAATTTTATCAATCCATTTAACTGAAACAGGTGAATATGAAAGAGCAGAAAATTTATTAAAAGAAATACTAGATGATGCAGAATTAATTCAAAACACAACAATTGAAGAAATGGCTTGGCATAATTTAGGTTTTTTATATGGTACTCAAAATTTTTCAGAAAAAGCATTGGAGTGTTATTACAAATCACTTGTGTTAATAGAGAAATATACTGAGAGTTATTACCTTACATTAGGAAATATTGCTACTCATATGCTAAAGCTACAAAAAAATGAACAAGTTGTGAATATGCTAGAACATGAACTAGAGACATTCGAAGATACAACAAAATTAGAATATGTGAAATTACGAGTATTATATTTTGAAGCAAAAAATGAAGAGAAGGCACTAATCTGGTATTTAATGGCAGACGGCTTACCAATTATGGAGAAACACGGTAATCGAATGAAGGTTTATGAATACAGTGAACGAATTGCTGAATATTACCAAAGACAAGGTGATCCACTTTTAGCTAATAAGTATTTACAAATCAGTTTACATCAAATGAAGAAGACACATAATACAGGAGTTCTCAGATGAAAAAGAAGATTAAACTTATCGCTCTTTCCCTAGTTATCACAGTTCTGGTGAGTGTAGGAATAAAAACTATTCAAAGTCATCATTCGCCAAACAATGATATTTACGCATCCAACAAGCAAGAAGATGATCCAAAACCTCCAGGAAGTTGATAGGGATAAAAACCAGAAACACAAGGGTAATTCATTTTCCTTGTGTTTTTGTTTTTATTTGAATTAAGCTGAGTTCACAAAGTGATCGTGACTGATCTCTAACCAAAAAAAGGGATATCTCGAAAAAACGAGATATCCCTTTTTTATTTACAAACTTACTGGCTTACTAGTATCTTGCTGTCTACGCTGTTTTCTAGATTTTCTAAAATAAAGTAACTCATAAATAACAGGGATTACAATCAATGTTAATAATGTTGAAACAGTTAACCCGCCAATTACAACAACTGCAAGGCTTTGGGATACAAGGCTACCGGTTTCGGCTTTTTTGAATAGTAATGGTAGCATTGCGCAAATTGTAGCAACAGCCGTCATAAGAATTGGTCGAATACGAGTTACTGCAGCATCGATAATTGCTTCACGTAGAATCATTTGTTTTTCTTTTTGTTTTACTCGATCTAGTAATACGATTGCGTTTGTCACGACAATTCCAATAAGCATCAGTGCTCCTAATAGTGCTGTTGGTTCAACCGATATACGACTTATAATTAATCCAAGCACAGCCCCAATCGCCGCCAAAGGTAAAGAGCATAGGATAGCAATTGGTGCACGGAATGTTTTAAATGTAATAATCATGATTAGGAAAACTAATCCGATTGAGACAAGCATGATCATATATAGATCTGAGAAATCTTGTGATTGTTGTGCAAGGGCACCACCAATGTATACATTTACACCATCAGCAATTTTCATGCCTTTTGATTTTTTATCTCCAAAAATAACTTTATTTAAATCTGCATTAATTTTTGAAAGTTTATCTGGTTTTACTTCAGCAGATATACTTAAATATGGATCGCCATCTTTATGGTATAGATTAGTAGACTTTTCTTCTACTTTTAATGTAGCTACTGATGACACTGGAATCATTCCAGTTTTAGTCATAATCGGTACTGATTTTATATCCTCAGGAGTTTTAGGTTCTAATATTGGTTCTAGATAAACATCAGTCGGTTGTTGATCAATTGTAACTGTCCCAAGTGGAGTTCGATTCAACATAACAAATAATTGTTGCGATAGTTGCTCAGCATTACCTTTTGAAGGGTCAACCTCTAATGAATAAACAGTTTTTTTATCTTCCTCGTTTGTTGTTACCTTTTTAACTCCATCAATATTTTTAATCTCATTTTTAATTTCAATTGCGGTATTCTCTAAATCATTTAAATTATTTCCGACAACATCGATCGTAATTTGAGTTTTAGAACCTCCAAATAAACTAGATGCCATTGTAGTTAATTCTGCATCTGCATAGTTAGATTTTTGTGTATTGATTTTTTTTACGACTTGATCAGTAAGTTTTTTATCATCTAATGTAAT
This sequence comes from Gottfriedia acidiceleris, assembly GCF_050457485.1. Classification (GTDB taxonomy): domain Bacteria; phylum Bacillota; class Bacilli; order Bacillales; family Bacillaceae_G; genus Gottfriedia; species Gottfriedia acidiceleris_D. The sequence continues at coordinate 105,227 of NZ_JBCMJM010000003.1, read as the reverse complement.
TAAATAGACTGCTTGGGTAGAAGAGCGGACATCCCCATATTTTGCAGCATCAGCTGTACTACCTAATTGAGTGTAAACTCCTTTTATACCTTTTTGTTCAAGAATATACTTTTCTAATTTAAGTGTATTTTCTTTTACTTTTTCAACCGGAGTATCACTAGGATACGTTAAAGTTGTTTGAACAAAATCTGAAGAAGAATTATCTGTTGCACCTTTTGGCATAGCGAAATAAGTACCAATTGAGCCGACGAATAATAAAAATGAAACGACTACAATTACCCATTTATGATTCAATGACCAAGTAAGAACTTTTTTATATCGTACTGAAGGATTATGAGCTTTTAACTTAGCCTTTTTAAGGAAGAATGCACTTAATAATGGAACGACGGTCAATGCGACAAATAATGAAGCTAATAAAGAGTAAGTAATGGTTAAAGCAAATGGAAGCATGAAATCTTTAAGCCCAGTGCTAATAATTCCTATTGGTAAAAATACAGCAACAGTCGTTAAAGTAGAGGCTGTGATTGCACTACCGACTTCTTTTGTAGCGTCAATAATCATTTGAACTGAAAATTTCTCTGATTGAGTTTTTCTAAAAATATTCTCAATAACGACAATACTATCATCAACTAAACGTCCAACTGCTACAGCTACTCCACCGAGTGTTAAAACATTCAGTGTAATGCCAGACTCTGCAAGTAAAAATAATGTTAAACATAGCGATAGCGGAATTGAAACAATGGTAATTAGTGTTGAACGTACATTTCTTAAGAATAACATGATGACAATCGTAGCAAATAATGCACCAAGTAAAACTTCCTTAATCATTGCATGTACGGAAGTTTTAACCATATCTGATGTTGCGACCATGACATCTGAATTCATATTTTTATATTTTTTATTTAAGTGTTTAGTAGCCTCTCTTACATCCTTTGTAATACTAACTGCATTAGAATTACTATCCTTCGTGACGATTAATAATAATCCGTCTTTTCCGTTGATTCTTGTTAGATTGCTTGCTGGCTTTTTCACTTCAACAGTTGCAATATCAACTAACTTAACATGATCAGCGACCATAAGATTCTTTACTTTGTCTATATTATCTAAATTCCCAACGACTTTAATATTACTAGTTTTATCATTTATAATACCTTCGCCAACTGAAACTGCAGAATTTTGGCCTCGAATAATACCCATGACAGTTTCTAGTGATATTTTATTCTGCGCAAGCTTCGCATTATCGATTTTTACAGAAACAAAAGATTTTTCTGTACCATATGTTTGAACGTCAGCTACGCCTTTTATGTCTTTGAAATATGGAATAACTTTTTTGTTTGCAAAATCAATATTATTCGGACTTAAACCATCCTCAAAAGTGACTGCAACATCAGCGATAGGGATCATGGAAGTGTTTAATTGGACAATTGTAGGTTTACTAACATTTTGAGGTAGTGTGACTTTATTTAAAGATTCTTGGACTTCTTGTTTAGCGTCCTTCATATTTGTTCCTGATTCATAATATACATCAATTTTTGAAAAACCATTGCTTGTGCTTGAATAAATATGACTTTTACCCTTCACACCAGAGACAGCACTTTCAATCGGAGTAGTTACTTGATCCTCCATTGTTTTTGAATCAGTACCTTGGCCCATAACAATGACAGAAACAATTGGTTGGTCTGCAGCAGGTAGGAATTCCATTGGAAGCTTTTTGTAACTTAGTACTCCAATTAATAAAATGAGAACTGATAAAAAGGTAATGGCGGCTTTATTATTAAAGGCCCATTTTGTAAACCACGACATTTAAGTTATCCCCCTTTATGGTAAAAATATCCAGTAACACACAAGTTGAATCGTAACACACTAATCTTGAAAATAAAATATATTTTATTTAGAATTTACAAAATATTTAAAAGCACAATTCGACATTTGAAGAGTTAAAGTGGTAAATGAATTAGTACATACTTTATTAAAATATGAGACTATTGGTCTTTTATACTTGTTTAATGAAAATCAGTTTTTCGATATTTTTGTTGGTTAGTTGGAAAATTCTGAAATGATAGCACACTTAAAACACATATGGTAAGGTATTAACATCTAACGAACTAGATTAATCAATAGAATTCGAGGTGCTGTATTTTGATTAAACGTTTTTTTAGTTATTATCGCCCGCACAAAAAGCTATTCTACATAGACTTTTTCTGTGCAATATTAGTTGGATTAATGGAGCTTGGATTTCCTCTAGCAGTGTCTTGGTTTATTGATAAACTGCTGCCGGAAGGGAATTGGAGTAAAATTATCTCGATCAGTATCGGACTTTTAGTACTTTATTTAGTAAGTTCTGGTATGCAATTTGTTGTAAATTATTGGGGCCATAAACTTGGTATTAATATTGAAACTGATATGCGTCGTGAGTTATTTAATCATGTACAACGTCAATCTTTTCGTTTCTTTGATAATACGAAGACTGGTCATATAATGAGCCGTATTACAAATGATTTAATGGATATTGGTGAATTAGCGCACCATGGTCCAGAGGATTTATTTATTGCAATTATGACCTTCATCGGTGCATTTTGGATTATGCTAACAATTAATGTGAAGCTTGCGTTAGTAGCAATCATAATCGTTCCATTTTTAGTTTGGTTGATTTCATACTCAAACATGAAAATGAATAATTCATGGAGTAAAATGTATGGAAATATTGCAAATGTAAATGCGCAAGTAGAAGATAGTGTTTCAGGCGTAAGGGTAGTTCAATCTTTTACGAATGAACAATATGAAATGAAACGGTTTAATAAAAATAACCAATACTTCCGTAAAACGAAATTAAAAGCTTATAAAGTTATGAGTGTGAATTTATTAGGAATCTATGTATCTACTCGATTAATGACACTTGTTATTCTAGTTTTTGGAGCTTGGTTAAGTTATACGAAAATTTTATCGTATGGAGAATTAGTAGCGTTTATTTTATATTTAAACATTTTATTTAAACCAATCGATAAGATAAGTGCATTACTTGAATTATATCCAAAGGGTATGGCAGGCTTTAAACGTTTTACTGAATTAATTGATAATGAGCCAGACATTGTAAATACTCCTGATGCAATTGAAGTAATTAATCTAAGAGGGGATATTAAGTTCAAAAATGTTTCTTTTGGTTACGAAAACAAACGTGGAATCTTAAATGATCTTTCCTTCTCTATTGAGGCCGGTAAAACAGTTGCCTTTGTAGGTCCTTCAGGAGCAGGGAAAACAACAATCTGCTCATTAATTCCAAGATTTTATGATGTTTTAACCGGTGCCATCACAATTGATGGAATTGATATTCGAAATATGACGAAAGAATCATTGCGATCAAATATCGGAATCGTACAACAGGATGTCTTTTTATTTACAGGTACATTAAAAGAAAATATAGCTTACGGTAAGTTAAATGCAACCGATGAAGAAATAGAAGAAGCAGCTAGAAAAGCCCACTTAACTGACTTAATTGCTTCATTACCTGATGGTTATGAAACTCAAATTGGTGAAAGGGGATTAAAGCTTTCTGGGGGACAAAAACAACGACTAGCAATTGCTAGAATGTTTTTGAAAAATCCACCAATCCTAATATTAGATGAGGCTACCTCAGCATTAGATACAGAGACAGAAGCAATTATTCAAGAGGCATTGAATGATTTATCAAAAGATCGAACAACATTAGTTATTGCCCACCGATTAGGTACAATTAAAAAAGCAGATCGTATTTTAGTAATTACTGAAGAAGGAATTGCTGAAGATGGTACACATACAGAACTACTATCACAGGAAGATGGGATTTTTGCTAGACTTCATGCTCATCAAATTTAACCTAAAAAACATTTTTAAAGAAGGTGTTTTGTATTGATTGAAAATTTTACTGGTAAGGCAGATCTATATTCGAAGTTTCGTCCAAGTTATCCTAATGAATATATCAATTATTTACTTTCAGAAAATCATTTAGGTGAGGGGAATGTTATTGCAGACATTGGTTCAGGGACGGGTATTTTAACTAGGCTTTTACTTGAAAAAAAGTTAACTGTTTTAGCAATTGAACCAAATGATGAGATGCGAGGAATCGCAGAGAAGACTTTGAAGGAATACGATCAATATAAGTCAATTAATGCAACAGCTGAAAATACTTCTTTAAAAAATAATAGTGTTGATTTAATAACAGTAGCGCAAGCATTTCATTGGTTTGATAAAGAAAAATTCCGTTTAGAATGCAAACGGATCCTAAAAGAGAATTTAAAAGTATCTCTAGTTTGGAATAGTAAAGATTTATTAAGTCCATTAATGATTGAATTGCAGGAGATTTGCAAAGAAACTTGTCCTAGGTTTAAAGGTTTTAGTGGCGGAATTGAAGATACGCCAGATGTTTATAACCAATTTTTTAAAAACGAGAACTATGAAAAGATGGTTTTTAGAAATGATTTGGAAATGGATTTAGAAGGATTTTTAGGTAGAAACTTATCTTCTTCTTTTTCTCCATTAAGTGGGGAAGAAGAATTTGAGCCATATCGAACTGCACTTACAAATTTATTTAATAAGTACAGTATAAATGGCAAAATCATTTATCCTTATATTACAAAAAGTTATTTAGGTTTTGTGTAGATATGGCAACAGCATGAAAGAGCATCTTAATAGATGCTCTTTCATGCTGTTGAAAAACAACCTTGTCAATTAACTTATCAAATTTTCGTAAAAGGAGTAGAGTGATATTGATTTCCACTACAGGATGCTCGCNNCTTCCCGCTTATCCCATAGGAGTCGAGCATCCCTCCATTCCAATCAACTTATCCAACAAAAAAAGTCTGCAATAAATCCTAATCAAATAGCCTTTACTTAGAGTAACTTAACTGTTGTATATTAATCAGCTTCTAGGTCAATTCATATGGAGCATTAATTAAACTAATCAATTGAATATGTTTTTCTAAAAATTAACTCATAATATTTTTAACTTCTAAAAAAACATTCCTAGTGTTATTAGAATTATAAAATTGCTCAAACATATTAACATTTAAAACCATTAATAGAACATCCGAAAAATGATAATTTCATCATTAATAAATGTTCATTCTATGTCCGTTTTCCCTATTGACCATTTTATATTTCAACACTTTGAAAGAGCATCTTAATAGATGCTCTTTTATTATTGGAAAAGTAACATTATTTTCCTACATATACAATTTTAGTTCCGTTTACGTGTTGATCCATTTCGTACGTCTTAGTGGACTTTGGATAATTAACTTGTATTTTCTTATTATTTATCCAATTTATTTTAAATAAACCGTCTGAAACAAATGTATTTCCTGATTTATTCGTTAGCTTCTGATCTGAATCCATTATAGATAGATGATAAGAGTATCCAGTTGTAGCACCACAATTTCTTTGGAAAATATAAACTACTTTATCACCTTTAGGAGAAACTTCCTTATGGGTAATTTCGTTTCCGCACATATCTCCAAATAGATAATCTAAAGTATAATAACCAACTAGAGATATAGCAGTTATGACCCCCGCAATGATTGAAAATATTTTTATAGTCTTTATCAATTTGTTTTTCATTATTTTCTCCGTCTTAAAGTCTAAAAGATATCCCATAAAATTTTTATATTCATTACTTTTTTATGATAGTACTAAATCCCATCTTTCCTCAATTAACTCAGATCCAGTCCATTCAAAGTTTGGTTTCTCTTCAGTTAAAGTAAAGTTATATTTTTTATAAAGATAGCGTGCGGTCTCTAATGTGCTTACAGTCCATAAAAATACATGTTTGAATTGGTTTTCCTTACTGAAGTTGAGTGCTGTTTCGATTAGTTTTTTACCGATCCCTAATCCTTGGTATTTTTCATCTAATACAAACCATCTAAGCTGTGCTACTAACTCATTTGCCTTCGTAATAGCAATTGATCCGACGATTTCTCCATTTACTTCAGCGACCCAAAGTTCGCCTCCGTTGGGATTCAATAAAAATTCACTTAATCCTTTCATTACATAATATTCAAATACACGTCCAAATTGGTAGGTTGTACTATAAATCTTTCCATGAATATAAGCGACATACCCAACATCGCCAGGTTTAAATGGTCGAATTAATATTTCAGGAATAGGTGACTGATTTAATGAGAAAATGGATTCAATTGTTTCCATTGATTTTACTAGCTCTTTTACTTCAGGAGTAGAAAGGCTTTGAATCATACTTTCTACTCCAATGTTCGCATCATTAACCAATTTATTGTAGATTTCGTTTCCTTTTGCTGTTATATGAAGAGTATATTGACGTTTATCTTCAGGAGATTGGATTTTTGAAATGATGTTTTCGTCATCGAATCGTTGAATAATGCGACTTAAATAACCACGATCAATACCGAGTTTTTCGATAATATCTGTGGCAGTACATCCGTGGTTTTCATTGATTTCTGTAATGATTCTCGCTTCGGTTAATGGAAAAGGGTGATTATAGATTTCTTGATCAATTTTTCCCAATACATTAGCATAATGTCTGTTAAATTTGCGTATTTTTTCAACATAATTCATAATTTTATCTCCTTCAATATTCTGAAATTTTAGATTACTAATAATATAAATGAATAAAGTTGACTAAGTCAACTAATTTGAAGCTGATAAAAGTGTAAATGGTGAAAATTGTACTAGAATATTCAAAAATTTGGATAAAGAATTTATAAAAATGGGAATATAATTAGAAAGTAGTTAAAAAAAGGTTAAAAGTAAATTAAATAGGGGGAAAACATGGAAGTATCTTTGTTATTAGAGTACGGTTGGGTATTAATTATTCTAATTTTATTAGAGGGTTTATTATCGGCCGATAATGCACTAGTGCTTGCTGTTATGGCAAAACATTTACCAGAGGAACAACAAAAGAAAGCAATCAATATTGGTTTACTTTTAGCTTTTATTTTTCGAATCGGTGCCATTTTTATTATTTCATTTCTTTTTAATGTATGGCAGGTTCAAGCAATCGGAGCGGCGTATTTAATTTTCATAGCATTAAAGCATTTATTTAAAAAGCATGATGATGATAAAGGAAAAAAAGAAAAAAGCTTTGGTATGACAGTTGCTCAAATATCATTAGCAGATATTGCATTTGCGATTGATTCTATTTTAGCAGCAGTAGCGCTAGTAATTGATCTACCTAATACAAAAATGAGTAATATAGGTGGCATGGATGGAGCTAAATTTATCGTCATTGTTATCGGAGCAATTGCCGGTTTAATCGTCATTCGCTTTGCAGCAGGTATTTTTGTTAAATTGCTGACAACACGACCAAGTTTAGAAACAGCAGCTATGCTTTTAGTTGGATGGGTAGGGGTTAAACTACTAATGCATACTTTGGCACATCCTTCTCTACACATTATTTCACATCATTTCGTTGAAGGACCAATCTGGAATACGATTTTCTGGTCAGTCATGCTATTAATCGCTTTAGGTGGTTGGTTTCTCTCTAAAAAGAAATCAACAGATACTAACGTAGAATAAACGATAAATAATAGAAAAATCGCTTAGGTTTGTAGCACTAAGCGATTTTTTAGTATTCACTACTTAACCAACATAATAAAATCATGCAGTTTATCTAGCGACATAATATTTTGATTACATACTTGGCTATCCTTGCAAATGTAATTTCCTCTTTGTGTAAAAGTACCTTCAATTTTTCCTTTTGTTTTTGTCATGAATAATCCTAAGTCACCGTATTTATTACATATTGTGCAGTTGCCTCTTTTTTTCATAGGATTAAAAGTACCTTGTAAACCAATTAGTTTGTCATTTAAATAAGTGACAATAAACTTTGAATTAGAGCCTAAGTCATCCCATCCAATATAGGTTGTTTCAACTAAATCGATAGTTTGTAATAAAGGAAGCTTTAACTTTTTAGCTTTAGGAAAAAGCTTTTTGATGGTTTGTTCTGATACTTCTTTAAAAGGAATTATATAAGGCTTTAGTCGGTTCAGTAAAACATCTGCTTGATCAGAATTTTTAATTGTGCTAATTGGACTGAAGAGTATATGTTGATCTTCAGTAAGTTCAGGAAATAAACTTAGTATTTTATCATTAACTAGTGAATGCAAAGCATTTAAAACAGTTTTATCATTTACTGTAGAATGTCCATTTGTTAAGACTTGAAGTTGATGTTTAATAAAATTATATTGTTCTGTTCTAATAAAAGGTTTCATTTATATCACTCCTAATTTGAGAGGAAAGTTCGATTTATAACTTAACATCTTTAATTTACATCAAAAAAGTGAATTTATATATGTTGAGTTTATGTAAGAAACAAAGTTGCCATAAAAAAACACTGATGATGTTATCAGTGTTTTTTAATTTATTTAGTATATACAATTTTTTTTATTGTTTCGATTGAGAGAAAATATTCTTTTGCTAATTGCTCAATTGATTGACCATGTTTAAATGCTTCTTTAATTGCTTTATTTCGATTATCAATTAGCTTTCTTGTACCTGAACGTGAGCCCCATTTTTTGTGAACTTTTTCAGATTTTGGAATATAAAGTGTTTCTCCCTGTACGTATTTTTGTATTTCCAATAATAACTTTTCAGGTAAAATAGCAGTTGCTTTTATATATGCCATCTTTGCCAGCCCCTTATTCTTATTTAGTAAATAAGGTGCAAAGCCGTTGAATCAGAACTGCTTACTTGGGCGATTAGTAAAACCTACCCATGCAAAGTATCGCCTTTCAGAATCTAGGCTTTGCATGGGATGTTGATTTATCTGACAAACTAACAGTATTTGTCATAATAGATCACCTCCTAAAGAAATCATGAAAACTTTTTATTTATTATAAATTATATCTGTTCAGATTGCATTTGTTACTTATGAATAATATGAAAAAGGAATAGAAAGCCTTTTTGTGGATTGTTCCTATTCCTTTTCATTATTTATTTAACTGAAATAATATGTGTTTAATAATCTCACTGGATGAACTTGATAGTCCATGTTCTCGCGAATAAATAGCCCATATATCCTGATAGATGTAATTCGCTTCATCAGTATATGTAATTGGTATTACTTTGAGTTCATCACTACGAAATGTTGGGTAGTTTTTTACTGTAAACTCATGAATAAAAGAAAAACCAGCACTTTCCTTAACGACGTTTAATAGTAGTCTAGGATTATTTGTCGTTAAGATCACATGATTAGTAATACATTTTGAAAACTTTTTTACTATGCCATTTTTTGTATTTTTTAATATTACTATTTTCTCATTATTTAAATCTGCAGGTGTTACATATTCATAATTGAATAATTTAGAATTCTTTCCAACTACAATACCTACTCTTGCTCTATTGATTAACTTTTTATCCAATTTTGGATATTTATCTAATTCTTCTTTCTCTATTGGTAGGAAACCAACATCATAACGGTCTGGATTAAAACTTTTTAGTAACTGCTCTTGTAGCATTTCCTCAACGTCAATTGAGATTTGAGGATTTTCTAAATTGAAATTTGTTACTGCTTCTTGAAAAATATCAAAAAATGCAGTTGCTGCAACGATCTTTAACTGTTTTTCTTTTTTTATATTTAAGTTAAAAAGTTCCTCATTTAATTGCTTAATATTCGATAATATATTTATTGCTTTCATTATTACAATATTTCCTTCAGGTGTAGGAGTAGTTCCTATCCTTGAGCGATTAAATATTGTTATATTTAATTCTCTCTCTAGTTGCGAAATAGATTGGCTTATAGCTGATGTAGAGATATATAACTTTTCGGCAGCTTTAGATATTGATTTTTCACTTGCTACATAAACAATATACTCTAATTGTTCGAAATTCATAGTAATCTCCTAATAATAAAAAATTCTAATACATGTAGTAACTTAAGAACATAAAAACTTAAAAGATAGTGAACATCGTTGGTTAAAATTTAGTAATTTCATTAATTTAGAGGAGCTAATAAAATTATATTGTGTGGATATACAGTATGAAGAAACACTTAAGATAAGAAAACAGTTTAATGATACACCTTTTTTGCTGGAAAATCTTGTGCATAGTTAAATTTATATTATTAAAATAATTCTTGAATTTTGTTCATAATCTCTTTTTACTAAAAAAGCAAGAAGTTGAAACGGTGCAAAGTAAAATTTTTCCTTGGGAAAATTATAGTAATAAAAAAATATCTGTACATAGATATCATAATATAAGAGCGTAAGTTTTTGAATCTTTTATTTTAACGATTTAGTTTAAATTTTAATAACAATAATCTTTTGTTTAAGAAGTACTTAACTTTAATTTCAAAAATATTAAATTTATTTAATCAATTCAAATATGTACAATACAAATGTTGCTATAAAAAATTTGCAAATTGGAGGTGGCAGTAATGTTAGCAAAATTAGTTCCAAATCATCCAAGAAATAATAATACTGTTATTTTTGTTGAAAATTCGCTTTTCGTTGCGGGGATTCGTACAATATTAGAATTTAATCGAATAAATGCTATTAAAATTAATTTAGAAGATAGTTTTTCGTTCCAGGAAGTAAGTAATTCAATTCTTATAACTCAAGTTTCGGGAGAAGAAATGGTAAGGCATGCAAGAAGTATTATGTTACATGATGATTCTTCAAAAATTATTACCATTAAAAACTCTTTAGACTTTTATGAAATAGATCGTTTATTGAATGTAGGAGTAAAAGGTATTTGTTTAACGGATGTTGACGAAGCATATTTAGTGAATACTGTTAAGCTAGTGCAGGGTGGACAATTCATGGTAGACAATCGCTTTACGAATGAATTGATAAAAGAATACAAATTTCTTAAGGATAATTCAATCCATTTTATGCCGCCCAATGATTCATATATAAAAGAGCTACTTACAAATAGAGAATACGAAATTCTTCACCTTTTAGTAAAGGGATTTTCGAATATCCAAATTGGTAAGGAATTATTTATTTCGAATAAAACAGTCAAAAATCACGTTGCCAATATTTTAATGAAATTAGACGTTCCAGATCGTTTAAATGCAGTCATAAAAGTAATTAAAAATAACTGGATTTCAATAAAACAATAGTTTAATTAAAGTAAAAGAGCACTCTATTTAACACATCATATTACGTGTTAAATAGAGTGCTTTATTTTTCATAATATTAATTATTAATGGATGAAGACTCTTCTAATTTTTTTAAGAAATACATTTCTTCTCTGTACATATGATCTGCCATTAAAGCGGAAAAGTTACTCAACATATGGCTGGAAATATCTAATTCTTCAATTTCTTTTAGAAATATTTGAAATAGCTGAATTTCTAATTTTACGTCTTGATTCATTCTTTTTAATGCAGGAAATGTACTCAGTTTAGTACGTAAATATCCGGTCAGTTCTACTGCTTTAAGATAGAAGTGTTCAAAATGCTTTGTAAATTCGTGGCTTTTCTTTCTTAACATATTTTCTGTACTATCGAGATTAGTATAAATGGCATCTGCATGACCTGCTGCATCTAGTACCCATAATAAATGATGATGAAGTTCATTGAAGATAGGTGGGATTTGATTTTGTTTTAAGTAGGATAGGACTAATAAATATTCTTCTAATTCATTAACCATATGGTTTAAAAATGTTGGTGTTAAGTAAATTTTAAAATTAGCGTCAGTAATATGTTTCGTTAGCAATGAAAGTTTGAAATCGCGTAGTGCTAAAGCACTTTTTTCTGCTTGAATTGTAATTTCGTTCATATTTTCATTGTTATTTACCCTAGTAAATAAATTATTAAAAATTACGTAAAATGATTTTGCAATCTTAATTTCTTCCTCTTGCTTAGACGGTAATGTATCCAATATAAATTGGGAATGATCTCTTAACACATGCAACCAAAACGAATGCTCAAAATTGGCAGTTTGTACAATATCCTGCATATAATCCCCCCTATAAACTTTACAAGGTAATTATATTAATGAATGTCCTAAAATATTAGCTGGAAGTGTTGGAAATGGTAGTGACTAGATTGGAGTATCTTAAGTTTACTCTTTTGATTTTTAATAGGTTTAAATGGCTGTAAAAAAGGTTTATCCATCAATTAAATAGAATAATATATTAGCAATTTTAAGAGGGAGAAAGTTAATGAAAAAATATTTGAAAAGAAAAATGACTATTTCTCATATACTATTTGCGTCTGTCTTTTATGCACTTACAGTTACAATATTAGAAGATTATTTTAATTGGGATAATCGATATATTTCTGGAGTATTTGGTGGTTTCGTTACAATCCTCGGCTATATGTTAGCTAGATTGATTATTAGGAAAAAAGAATAATCCATTAGACCTTTCACATAGTTATTTTAAAATACATTCAAGCCAATATATGAAAAATAAAAAAGTGAAAACATTGTTCAATCAATGATTTCACTTTTTTGTCTATTATTTATCAAGAGTTGTATCAGTTAATAGTTTTAATACTGATCGAGTCATTAGTTTTACACCAATTTTTATTGCGTTTTCATCGACCTTAAATTTTGGGTGATGCCATCCATAGGTTATATCTTTTTCTTTATTTCCAGAGCCTAACCATATATAAGAACCAGGCACTTTTTGTTGATAGAATGAAAAATCTTCTCCGCCCATTGTTGATTCTGCAGTCACAATATTTTCTACTCCGACTGTTGAAATTGCTGCTTCTCGCACTACCGAAGTAACTTTTGAATGGTTAAATACTGGGGGCAGTAATACTTGATAATCTATTTCTACTTCTCCTCCAAGTGAATGTACAAGATTTTGAACTAGTGTTTGAAAGTTTTCTTGAATTTGCTTTCGAATTGTTTCATTTGAAGTTCGAACTGTGCCTTTTAAAACTGCAAATTCAGGGATTACATTATTTGTATTCCCAGCCTGAAACGATCCAACAGTTATGACAGCAGAGTCTTTTGGAGAAATTGTTCTGCTAACTAGAGTTTGTAAAAGGTTGACAACTGCACTGCCAATCACAATCGGATCAATTGCTTTTTCAGGAAGTGCTGCGTGACCGCCTTTCCCTTTAATCTTAATTTCAAAATCATCTACACTTGCCATTAGGAAGCCTTCTTTAATTCCAATCGTACCAACTGGAAGATCCGGCATATTGTGAAGTCCGATAATTGCTTTTACATCATTAAGTAAGCCTTCAGCGATCATTTGCTCAGCGCCACCTTCAGACTCCTCAGCAGGTTGAAAAATCAATCGAACTGTACCAGGAATCAGGTGTTTTAATTCCTGTAAAATAAATCCAACTCCGAGAGTAATAGTAGTATGAACATCATGTCCACACATATGAGCGATTCCATCAATAACTGAACGAAACGGCAAATCAGATTCTTCTTGAATTGGAAGTGCGTCAATATCAGCTCGGAGTGCAACAATCGGCCCTGAATCGCCACTGATCTCGGCTGCAGTTCCTGTTTGACTATTCAACTGTATTTTTTTGATATTAGCTTTTTCTAATTCTTGATTGATAAAATTCGTTGTTTGAAATTCTTGATTACTTAATTCAGGATACATATGCAAATGTCTATGGATCTCTATTAGTCTCGTAAAATATTGATCTGCTAATTCATCTATTTGTGTTTCTAAATGCTTCATCTTAGATTCTCCTTATTGTTAGATAGAATTTTTGTTTGATTATGTAAAGAATTGTATAATTATTCTGTTGCTCATTCAATACTTTTTTACTAGTTACTAATTTGTACAAGATAATTATGCCTATTTATCAAAGTAATGAATGTGTTTTTAGAAAATATTTTATATGGAGTTTTTATTATGTGTTCTTTTTGTGGGAGAGGGCGAAATGAGTAATAATTCATTATTAGGTTAAAGATATGGAATGAAACAGGGTAGGTATGTAGCGACTAAATCAACCTGAAAAAAACTTTTTTTATTCACTGATTTCTTAAAAACATCAACAATTACTTTTTGAAAAATTCTAAATAAACTTTCACTCTTTTCTTTTACAAATTTGAAATTCTGTTTTAAGGTATTATTAATAAAAATATGAAGGAGTGAATGAATTGGGATATGCAGTTGGATTAATGTCGGGTACATCTTTAGATGGAATCGATGCAGCTTTAGTAGAAATCACTGGATGTGGACCTGAGACAGAGGTAAGATTGATTGATTTTATGACAGTTCCTCTTGAGGAAGGTTTATTAAAAGAAATTCAAGATGCGATTACACTTGTTTCTTCAAACGCTCAGAATTTATGTAGTTTAAACTTTAAGCTTGGCTATGCTTTTGCAGATGCAGTAAAGCAAATTTGTAGTAAAAACGAATTTTCATTAGATCAACTTGAGTTTATTGGATCTCATGGTCAAACGATTTATCACCAGCCTGAAGCTCATGGGAATTTCATTCAATCTACATTGCAGTTAGGAGAGCCAGCAGTTATTGCATATGAAACAAACACGAAAGTAGTTTCCAATTTTCGAGTGATGGATATGGCTGCTGGTGGGTATGGAGCGCCTTTAGTTCCACATTCTGAGTTATTACTTTATAAAAGTAAGACTAAAACTCGTTTACTACAAAATATTGGTGGGATCGGTAATGTTACGATCATTCCAAGGAACTCTACAATCGATGATTTAGTAGCCTTTGATACAGGTCCAGGTAATATGATTATTGATGAAATTTGTAAGCGTTATTTTAATGTTCCATATGATGCTAATGGTGATTTGGCTGCTAAAGGTAATGTAAATGAGAGATTACTAGAAAGATGCATGAGTATTCCTTATATTTTAGCACCTATACCTAAAACAACAGGTAGAGAGTTGTTTGGTACACAGTTTGTTGATGAAATATTGGAAGAGTTTAGTGATATTACACCGATTGATTTGGTGACTACAATGACGATGTTTACTGCAAAATCGATTGCTGAAAATTATAAAAAGTTTATTTTACCAGATCATCCAATTGATGAAGTAATTGTAGGCGGCGGAGGTAGTCATAATAAAACGCTTCTACGTATGCTTCAAGAATTATTAGGTGTGGATTCAAAAGTATTAGTTCAAGAAGATATTGGTTTTTCTTCGGATGCAAAAGAAGCAATTGCCTTTGCGATATTAGCAAATGAAACTTTAAACGATTTACCAAGTAATGTACCTGGAGCAACAAAGGCAAATCGTTTAGTTGTTTTAGGAAATATTACACCAATACCATACTAGGAGGAATAATCGTGAAAAAATTAGGAATTTCAATTTATCCAGAGCACTCAACTGTTGAAAAAGATAAGGCTTATATTAAATTAGCTCATCAATATGGTTTTAAACGAATCTTTACTTGTTTATTATCAGTAAATGGTGACAAGGAACAAATTTTAAAAGAGTTCAAAGAAATAGTTGATTATGCAAATAGTTTAGAGATGGAAGTCATTGTTGATATTGCCCCGCGAGTATTTGGCACATTAAATATTTCATATAATGATTTATCATTTTTTGCTGATTTAGGAGCTTATGGGATTAGACTTGATATGGGATTTACTGGGAATGAAGAGTCCATTATGACTTACAATCCATATGGGTTGAAAATTGAAATTAACATGAGTAATGCTACGAAATATTTAGAAAATATATTAGCCTATAAGCCAAATCAATCTAATTTAATCGGTTCTCATAATTTTTATCCTCATCGTTATGCAGGTTTAAGCTATTCCCATTTTGTAAAATGTAGTGAAGAGTTTAAAAAGCATGGTATCCGTACAGCAGCATTTATTAATTCACAAGCTGCAACATATGGACCTTGGCCTGTATCAGAAGGTCTTTGTACTTTAGAGATGCACCGTAATCTATCAGTCGTAACGCAAGCGAAACACTTATTTTATTCAGACTTAATTGATGATGTTATTATCGCAAATGCTTATGCATCTGAAGAAGAGTTCAAACAACTTGCGGAGCTAAATCAGAACGGTAAAGACTTATTTACACTAAATATTGACTTACATGATTCAATTACAGATTTAGAGAAAAAGATTGTTTTAGAGGAGTTTCATTTTTACCGCGGAGACGTATCAGATTACTTAATTCGTTCTACCCAATCTCGCGTTAAATATAGAGATGAAGAGTTTAAACCTACTTATACTCCACATATTCGTAGAGGCGATATTTTAATAGAAAATGAATTATATGGACAGTATAAAGGCGAATTGCAAATAGCGCTGCAGGATATGGAGAATTCAGGGAAAACGAATGTAGTTGGACGCATTGCAGAGGAAGAAATCTTCCTACTAGATTTCTTACATCCTTGGAGTAAGTTTCAGTTTAAGGAAAACTAAATAATCATTATTTAAGAAGATGTGAAATTTTTTTTTACATCTTCTTAAAATTTTATTTCATTTTTTATTGAAAATAATTGAAATTTTATTTTATTAAGAATATAATTGCCTCATAGAAAACGTTTTCAGTTTTTCGAATCTTTTATTTATTGAATCTATATTAGGAGGATAAGAGTATGAAGGTATTATTTGTATGTGCAGGCGGTATGTCGAGTGCAATTGTAGTAAACGCTCTGAAAAAAGAGGGAGAAAAGAACGGATTAAGTCTAGATGTTTTAGCAGTAGGGACTCAAGAGTTTGCTGAAGAAGTTAAGAATGGTTGGGATGTAGCGATGGTTGCACCACAAGTAAGACACCGATTTGATGGTTTTAAAGCTTCATCTGACGAGGCAAATGTACCTTGTGCTGTCATTCCACCTCAAGCATATAGTCCACTTGGAGGGCCAACGTTATTAAAATTAGTTCAAGAACTAGTTAAGTAGTTTAATAATTTAATAAAAAAAAGGAGAAGAACAAATGGATAAGTTTATTTCATTCTTGGAAAACAATTTATCAACACCAATGGCAAAACTATCTGAACAAAAACATTTACGCGCAATTCGTGATGGTGTAGTTTCAGCTTTACCTTTTATTATTTTTGGAAGCTTGTTCTTAATTATTGCCTTTCCGCCAGTGCCTGCAGATTCTGCGGTTGGGGTGTGGGCAGCAAAACACGCTGCGGATATTTTAATTCCGTACCGACTTACAATGTACATAATGACCCTGTATATTACCTTCGGGATTGGATATAGCTTGTCACAAAGCTATAAACTAGATCCGCTTTCTGGCGCATTATTATCGGGCTCCGCATTTTTATTTACAACTGGGGTTCAAATGATCGATAAAGTGGGATTTGTATTACCGATGGCAAACATGGGTGGCCATGGTCTTTTCGTAGGTATGATTACTTCTATTTTTGCAGTTGAAGTATTACGTTTTTGTAAAACGAAAAATATTACGATTAAAATGCCAGATTCAGTGCCAAGTTCTGTCGCACGTTCTTTTGAAGCACTTATTCCTGTAACGGTTGTTTTAACAGTAATGACTTTAATAACTGTTGTATTTAAGATTGATACACATTCACTTGTAGATAAAGCTGTAGCTCCACTAATTAGCGCAGGTGATTCATTACCGGGTGTTTTAGTACCTGTATTCTTAATCACATTTTTCTGGGCATTTGGTATCCATGGGGTATCAGTAGTAGGTGCAGTTGCACGACCTGTTTGGGAAGTTTATTTAGCTAATAACTCTGCAGCTGTTGCAGCTGGTAAAGTTGGTAGTCAGTTACCACACATTGCTCCTGAAACTTTCTTCCAGTGGTTTATTTGGATTGGTGGTTCGGGTGCAACATTAGGTTTAGTAATTGCGATGTTAATTGCGGGGAAATCTAGTTATTCAAAGGCTCTTGGAAGAACAGCAATTATCCCAAGTATTTTTAACATTAATGAGCCAGTAATTTTCGGTATGCCGATTGTATTAAACCCTGTATTAATTATTCCATTTATGATCGTTCCAATAATTGGTGCAACAATTTCTTACCTTGCAACAGCAGGAGGATTAGTGAATCCAACATACGTAATGGTACCGTGGACTTTACCTGCTCCAATAGGTGCATATTTATCAACTGGTGGAGATTGGAGAGCTATTATCCTAGTAGTAATCAATCTGGCAATATCTGTTGTTATTTATTTACCATTCTTCAAAATGTACGATAAAAAATTGTTAGCTCAAGAATCTACAGTTGAAATGGATAATAGTGTAAAAGTTTCTTTATAAATTCATAGTAAAGGGAGTTTGGGATCATTAATCCCAGCTTCCTTTATTTATTATCAAGTAATCAAGAAAGGAAGATTAACATGAACACTACAAAGAATCTCCATTTTTTTAGTTATAAAGGTGCATTTGCATTTTTTGTATTTATTCTTGCGTTTAATCTTATCTTTAATCCTGTTCTACTCCTTTTGGGAATGACTAGAGATCTTGCTGTATTTATTACAAATAGTATTGGTTTGAGTGTAGGACTTACAAGCGTGATTGTTTTTATTGAAGGTAAGTTTAAGAATAAGAAACAAGCTTTAATTTTATTTTTTACATTATTAGTTTTCTGCACCGTGACTTGTTATCTTGTTGTATTCAATTCATAAGAAAAAATATGAAATGAAGGTGTGTTTTAGATGAATAAAAAAAGAGGAATTAAAATCGTAACAATAGGTGGCGGCTCTAGTTATACTCCAGAATTAGTGGAAGGTTTTATTAAAAGATATGACGAGCTACCTGTAAGTGAGCTATGGTTAGTTGATATAGAAGCAGGGAAGGAAAAGTTAGAGATCGTTGGTAATTTAGCTAAACGAATGGTAAAAGAAGCTGGAGTTCCAATGGAAATTCATTTAACGTTAGACCGAAAATTAGCGCTAAAGGATGCTGATTTTGTAACGACTCAAATGCGAGTAGGCTTATTAGAGGCAAGAATTAAAGATGAACGTATACCTTTACAATTCGGCATGATTGGTCAAGAAACGAACGGTGCAGGTGGTCTATTTAAAGGCCTAAGAACAATACCTGTATTACTTGAAATTGCTGAAGAAATGCAGCAACTATGCTCTGATGCATGGTTGATTAACTTTACAAATCCTGCTGGAATGGTAACAGAAGCATTACTTCGATATAGTAAACATAAAAAGGTGATTGGAGTTTGTAATGTACCTATCAATATGACAATGACGATTGCTAAATTGTTAGAAGTTGATCTAAGTCGTGTACATATTGATTTTGCTGGATTAAACCATATGGTTTATGGACTTCATGTTTATGTTGATGGAAAAGAAGTGACTGAACATGTATTAGCGTTATTAGTGAATCCAGAAATACAAATGACAATGAAAAATATTGCACCATTACCATGGCAAAAAGAATTTCTCATATCATTAGGTGTACTTCCTTGTCCATACCATCGTTACTATTACAAAACGAAACATATATTAGATGAAGAGCTAGAGTCTTTTAAAACAGGCACTACTCGAGCAGAGGTCGTTAAGAAGTTGGAAGATGATTTATTTGAATTATATAAAGATGAAAATTTAGCTATTAAACCTCCTCAGCTTGAAAAACGAGGTGGGGCTTATTATAGTGATGCAGCTTGTAGCTTAATTACATCTATTTATAACGATAAAAAGGATATCCAAGTACTAAACGTTCAAAATAATGGGTCAATACAAGGGATTCCGAATGAATCAGCTGTAGAGGTAAATTGTATCGTTACAAAGCAAGGACCAATTCCGATATCAGTAGGTGAATTACCACCTCAAATAAATGGATTAGTTCAGCAGATTAAATCATTTGAACGAGTTGGAGCCATGGCGGCCGTTACTGGATCTTATGAGAAGGCATTATTGGCACTAACGATTAATCCTTTAGTTCCAAGTGATGAAGTTGCAAAAGAAGTACTAGATGCACTTTTAGATGCTCATAAAGAATACTTACCATTATTTTATAAAGAAGAATTGGTAATTCAATAAGGATAATAAAAACAAAAATTAAGGAGTATGAATATGATGATGACTAATGAACAGGAAATTTTTGAAATTATTTCACACGGAGGGAATGCAAGATCACTAGCATACGAAGCATTAGAGGCTGCAGAAAAAAATGATTTTGAAACAGCAGATCGCTTAATTGAAGAATCTCACCGAGAAATTGGTCATGCACATAAAACCCAAACGACTTTAATTCAAGCTGAATTAAATGGTCAGCCATGTGAAAAGTCTCTATTAATGATTCATGCTCAAGATCATTTAATGACTGCAATGAGTGAACAAAAGCTTATAGAGCATATCATTCGTTTACATAAAAAATTAGCAGAGAAATAATTGATTCATATAGTCATAGAATAAACGAAAGAAGGTAGGGGGCAGTTTTTGTGAAATATGTTATAGGTCTTGATGGTGGAGGAACTAAGTCAGAGGCTATTGCTTATAATTTAAAAGGTGAAATTATTAGTCAAGGTTATTCTGGTTTTAGTAATTTACTAATCAATGAAGAAGATGGAATTAATCACATTATAGAAGCAATTGAAAATTGCCTGAGCCCTTTATCAAAAGAGAATTGCCTGTTCTTATTTTTAGGAATTGCTGGAATTGGTGGAGTGAAAGACAGAGGTCCGTTAGAAAAGGCACTAAATGATGCATTTCGTATCCCTTTTAAAATTGTTAATGATGCACAAATTGCACATGCAGCATTACTAAATGGACAAAGTGGTGTATTAACAATCGCTGGTACGGGTTCAATTTGTATCGGAATCCATAAAGAGCGGACTGTTACGGCAGGCGGTTGGGGACACCTTTTAGGGGATGAAGGAAGCGGATATTGGATTTGCATGGAAATCTTTAAAAAGATTACACAGGAATTTGATGAAGGTGTTTCATTAAGTTATTTATCTTTGAAAATGCTGGAAAAATTGCAGTTAAAAGAAGCAGAAGAACTTAAAAAATATATTTATCACAATACAAAAGCGGAGATTGCTTCACATGTTCCATTTATAGTTGAAATGGCCAACATTGGTGATTTAATGACCTTATCAGTTCTAGAAAAAGCTGGTCAACTTCTTGGAAAAACGACCATCCAAGCCATAAAAAAGTTAAATCTTCGAGAAGAGCCACGAGTTGCAATAAAAGGAAGTATACTAAGTCGAATACCAGTCGTTCAGAAAACGTTTATTCAAACAATACATGAGCACTATCCAACAGTAACATTATACACGGACGAAATCTCTTCGACCTTCGGAGGATATCTATTAGCTATGAAAGAAGTTAATTCACGTCAGGAATAATTGAGTGCAGTAAAAACAGGAAGAGCAGGAATTATAAAAGAGTTAAAATCCTGCCTTATGATTGAGGTGTAATTGTGTTAGAAAACTTAACAACCGAAATTAGAAACAATCGTACGAGTAACTTAGATCAACTAAGCGTTGATGAGTTTTTAAATATAATGAATGAAGAGGACCAAAAGGTGGCTCTAGCAGTTAGGGAACAAATTCCGATGATATCAAATGTAGTTCAGCTAGTTGTTGAAGCATTTCAAAACGGAGGACGTTTAATTTATACAGGTGCTGGTACAAGCGGACGAATTGGTCTGCTTGACGCAGTTGAATGTCCACCTACATTTGGAACGAATCCTAGTGAAGTCATTGGATTAATTGCAGGTGGAGAGAGGGCCTTTATTAAAGCTGTAGAAGGTGCCGAAGATAGCGAAGAGTTAGGTAAAGAAGACTTATTACGAATATCCCTTACAAAAAATGATATCGTGATCGGTATTGCAGCATCAGGTCGAACGCCTTATGTAATAGGTGCTTTAAAGTATGCAAACGAGATTGGAGCAAAAACTGTAGCGGTAGCGTGTAATAAAGGTTCAAAAATTGGTGAGGTTGCCCTCCTAAAAATTGAAGTAGATAATGGTCCAGAAGTGTTAACAGGCTCTACCCGATTAAAAGCTGGAACATCTCAAAAGTTAATTTGTAATATGATTTCGACAGCTTCAATGATTGGAATTGGAAAAGTATATAAAAATCTAATGGTAGACCTGCAATTAACGAATAGTAAACTAGTTGATCGAGCAAAAAGAATAATAGTTGAAGCTACTGGCTGTGATTATGAAACGGCAAGTAATTATTTACTGAAAGCAAATAATCAAACGAAAGTAGCAATCGTTATGATTTTAACCGGAATGAATTACGATGAAGCAATGATTAGTTTGAATAAAGCCAGTGGTTTTATTAGCAAGGTAGTAAAAAATTAATTAGAGGGCGGCAACTAGTAATACTAGAATGCCGCCTTCTATTTCATATTAAAATATAATTCAGATTTTATTCTTATTATTTTATAATTTGTTTAGAGTCATATTTCGAATCCGATTAAAAGAGGGGAAAATGTCGGTTGAAAATTTCCAAATCTATCATTTATACAAATAAAGAGAGAGTTGAGTAGATTAAATGAATGCATTAAATGGCGGTTTAATCATGTTAAACGAAATGCTGTATAAACTTCCACCATCTGAAAGAAGAGCAGCTAAATATATAATTGAAAACCCAGAAAAATCGATTCAGTATACAGTTTTTGAACTTGCAGAAAGAAGTCAAACAAGTAATTCTGCAATTATTCGATTATGTCGCTCATTAGGTCTAAAGGGTTTTCAAGAGCTTAAGCTACGAATTGCAGGTGATATTATCACAACAACAGAAGTAGGATCAAGAGATATCAATTTAGGGGAATCAACTGGTTCCATTATTAAAAAGATGATGAATAACAATATCCAGGCTATCAAAGATACTAGCGATATTATTAATGTGAGTGATTTAGAGGAAGCCGTTCAAGCTTTAACAAAAGCGAGAAATATTTATTTCTTCGGTGTAGGTGGGTCAATGGTTGTCGCCTTAGACGCACAACAAAAATTCTTACGTATAAAAAAATACACCTCTGCATTTACTGATTTGCATTTGTTAGCTGTTCAAATAGCGAACCACGAAGAGAATGATGTCTTAGTAGGTATTTCATTTTCTGGAGAAACGCTAGAGGTCCAAAAAGCACTTAAAATTGCAAAGGAAAACGGCGTGAACACCATTAGTATAACTGGCTTTGGTTCCAATTCTGTATCAAACTTAGCGGACATTAAATTATTCAATTCTCCACATAGGGAGGCAACATTTCGAAGTGGAGCAACGTCATCAAGGATGGCTCAACTACATGTCATCGATATTTTATTTATGGCTGTCGCGACACAAGAATACGATCAAACAATCCAGTATATCGATCAAACAAGAACTGCTATTTCTTCGTTAAAAAAGTAAATAGTTCAGGGGTAAGGATAATACAGGGCTAGGTAATTTAAGAAAAAGCACAAGGAAATTAAAGTTCCTTGTGTTTTTATTTTTAAGCTGCTCTATTAAAGTAGATTGTTGAATTTCTTAATCAATTATATGGCAGTTTAGTTTAATAATGAATGATATAATTAAATGGATAAATTTAGTAAACCAATTAAATGATTGAATAGAATTAAATGATAATTCCTTTTGTTAACCAGATTATTGAGGAGGGTATATAATGGCAATTAAGCTCTGTCCCATGTGCGGTAATGAGAATAAGTGTTCGAGTGGGAAGACTTGTTGGTGTAATGGTGAGTATTTCCCAAGAGAGATATTTAATCAGATATCATCAGAAGAGGTAAGAAAGTCTTGTATATGTAAGTCGTGTTTAGATAAGTACAAAGAAGATAATAGAATAGAAGACTTAAAACCGTCTGATATCGGACCAATGGTCTTTGGTCGAAAGAATGCGCCTAAACAGGACGATGAAATGTGTTACTGTTATGAGAAGTTTAAAGATAAACTTAAACCAGGAACGGTAACTAAATGCTTCAAAGAGAAATGTGCTAACTACCTAAGCTGTACAGAAGAACTTAATAATAATCTGGGGTGTTAATAATGGAATATGAACATTTACAACAAGGTTCAATGGAGGACACTCCAAATTCTAATCACTATTTGTAGAATACCTATCCATTAAAAGGGATAGGCTTTTTTTCTTGTCTACTATAAGGGGATAATATCAGCTCTGATTTTATTGATCTACAATTTTATTTATATGAAAAAGACCGTGTAGACACTGGGAAAATAAAACTGTTAGAGAACGATTACGATGAGTATGGTGAGTATTATATTTTTCAAGTAAAAGCTGGTACATACTATGTTGGTGTCTGGGATCGCGACAATCTTAATGACAATACAGAGGATGACTACTATTCAGTTTATACAGAGTTCTATGACAACGTAGCACCGAGTAAACCTACTGTAAATAAAGTTGATAATAATGATCTAGTCGTTACGGGTAAGGCCGAAGCCGGTTCTACTGTAACAGTTAAAAACGGTAGTACGGTATTAGGAACTCCTACAAAAGCAACATATAATGGGACTTATTCAGTTAAGATTCCAGTTCAAAAAGCAGGAGTAACTTTAAGTGTTTATGCTAAAGACTTTGTTGAGAATACGAGTGTGGCTGGAACAACAAAAGTTGTAGACGTAATTGCACCTGCAAAACCAACTGTAAACAGAGTTGATAATAACGATGTAGTGGTAACAGGTAAAGCGGAAGCGAATTCTACTGTAACAGTTAAAAACGGTAGTACGGTATTAGGAACTCCTACAAAAGCAACATCTACTGGAACTTATTCTGTTAAGATTCCTGTTCAAAAAGCTGGAGCTACTTTAAGTGTTTATGCTAAAGACGCTGCTGGTAATACTAGTGTAGCTGCTACAACAAAAGTTGTAGACGTAATTGCGCCTGCAAAACCAACTGTTAACAGAGTTGATAACAACGATAAAGTTGTAACAGGTAAAGCGGAAGCAAATTCGACTGTAACTGTTAAGAAAGGAACAACAATCTTAGGAACTGTAAAAGCAACATCGACTGGAACTTTCTCAGTGATAATCCCTGTTCAATATGCGGGTACAACATTAACTGTAACTGCTAAAGATGCTGCGGGAAATGTAAGTGCAGGTACAAGTGTAGTGGTTGTGGATGTAATCCCACCATCTAAACCAACGATTAATCGTGTAGACGACAATGATTTAAAAGTTACTGGAAAAGCTGAAAAAGGTTCAATTGTGACGGTTAAGAAAGGTACTACTGTATTGGGATCTGCAACAACTAACTCTAGTGGAGTTTATTCAGTTAGTATCAAAGCACAGAAAAAAGGAACAGTTATTTCTGTAACTGCAAAAGATAAAGCAGGTAATACTAGTGCTGCTGCAACATATACAGTTGTAAATCATTAATATTTACATGGGAGCCAAGGATTATTTCCTTGGCCCTTGATTGTATAAAGACAAAACGTATAGTAGGGCAGTAAAAAAACACAAGGGAAATTAATCTCCTTGTGTTTTTTTGAATTAATTTGCTCTATATTCAGCAGCTTTTAAAAGTAAATCAACTATGTGTACCACTTCCACATGTTCTGATTGATTCTCTCGGTCTACACCTAGCTTCATTTGTAATAAGCATCCAGGGTTAGCAGTTACAATTGTAGTAGCCTGTGTTTTTGTTGCTTGTTTCATCTTGTAATCTAGTATTTGCATCGACATTTCGGATTCGACGATATTATAAATACCAGCTGAGCCACAGCAACGATCTGCATCTTTCATTTCGTGATAGTATACATTTTGAATTGATTTCAATAATGTTCTTGGAGCAGAAGCGGTTTTCATGACATTTCTTAAATGGCATGAATCCTGATACGTAATAATTTGTTCTGGTAAACTTAATTTTACTTTGTTATGAAACTCAACTTCTACTAGAATTTCTGATATATCTTTTAGTTTATTTTTAAACGCAAGAGCTCGATCTTTCCAATTTGGATCGTCTTTAAGAAGATGATCATAGTCAATTAGGAAACCACCACAGCCACCTGCATTTGTAATGATATAATCTACTCCGAGATTTTCGAAGGCTTCGATGTTTTTCTTTGCCATATCTTTTGCAATGGACTTTTCACCACTATGACCATGTAATGCACCACAACACGCCTGGTCTTTTGGTATGACAATTTCACAACCAGCTAATTGTAAAAGCTTCATCGTTGCATTGTTTGTTTCTAAGAACATTGTATCCATTAAACATCCAGAGAAAAATGCAACCTTCTTTACTTTTTCTTTTAGTGGTGGCAAATAGTCAGGGCGTGACTTCATTTGTTTCATAGTCGGGACCTTTGGTAAAACCTTTTCCATTGCAGATAAATTGTTTGGGATCAACTTCATAATTCCAGCTTTTCTTGCTACGACTTGAAGGCCTGTTCGTTGATATAAACCTAATAGACCAACTGCAAGTCTCATACGTTTTTGATGCGGGAAAAGTTCTTTAAATACAACTTTACGAACAGCTCGTGCAGGAAGTGAATGTTTTTTGTGTTGAGCAATAATATCTCTAGCTTCTTCTAGTAGATGACCATATTTCACACCAGAAGGGCAAACAGGCTCACATGCACGACATCCAAGACAAAGCTCAAGTGTACGTTCCACATCTTCATCCGGTTCAATTAATCCATCCGTTACTGCTTTCATTAAAGCGATGCGACCACGTGGTGAGTGTGATTCTTTTTGACCTGATTCAATATAAGTTGGACAGCTCGGTAAACAAAAACCACATCGCATACAGTTTAAAAGCTCATCTTCATTCATACGTTCTTTAAATTGTTGACCGATCGCTTGTTTTTCTTGAAGTGTTGTCATTTTGACACCACCATTCTTTTACGACTGTCTTTTGCAAAGACCTTGCCTGGGTTCATAATATGATTCGGATCTAAAGCTGATTTAACTGCAAGCATGGCGTTAATGCCTTCTTTACCAAGCTTTAATTCAAGGTAAGGAGCTTTTACGATACCAACACCGTGTTCACCTGTTATTGTGCCACCTAGTTCAATTGCTTTTTCAAATATCTCTGCAAATGCCATTTCAACGCGTTCCATTTCTTCGTGATCACGAGCATCGGTAGGACAAGTAGGGTGTAGATTTCCATCGCCTGCATGGCCGAATGTACAAATTTTTACATTATGTTTTTCAGCAATCACATTTATTGCAGAGACCATTTCAGCAATTTTGGAACGAGGGACAGTTGCATCCTCTAAAATTGTTGTTGGTCTTAATTGTGCAAGAGCTGAAAGAGCAGAGCGTCTAGCCGTACGTAATGCTACTGCTTCTTCTTCGGACTTAGCTACACTAACTGAAATACATTTTTCTTGCTGGCAAATTGATTTTATTAATTCAATATCTCTGTTTACAACTTCACTAGGACCATCTTGTTCAATTAATAGGACAGCTTTTACATCGGTCGGTAGTCCAATCTGCGCAAAGTTTTCAACAACTTCTAGAGTAGGTTGATCCATAAATTCAAGGGAAGTAGGAATAATTTTATTAGCGATAATTTTAGAAACCGTTTTGGCTGCATCTTCCAAGCTATCATATAATGCAAGCATAGTTTTTTTCGTTTCTGGCATTGGAATAAGCTTTAATGTAGCCTCGGTAATAATACCTAAAGTTCCTTCAGAACCAACAAATAAACGAGTAAAATCATATCCTGCAACATCTTTTGCTAGCTTTCCACCAGTTCGAATAATGTCTCCGTTTGCTAATACGATTTCAAGTGCGATTACATAATCACGTGTTACACCATATTTTAATCCACGTAAACCACCTGAATTTTCATTAATATTTCCACCTATTGTAGAAATTTTCATTGAACTTGGATCTGGTGGATAAAATAAACCTTTTTCTTCGATTGTATTGATCATATCAAGAGTCACTACACCAGGTTGAACTGTAATTGTTAAGTTTTCTTCATCTATCTCGAGAATATTATTTAAGTGTTTAAATAAGAGAACGATACCGCCATCTGTTGGACAAGTACCACCGCATAAATTCGTTCCAGAACCTCTAGGAACGATTGGAATGTGGTTTTCGTTACATATTTTAACGATTTCGGATACTTCTTTAGTAGAGCGAGGACTAATGACTGCATCCGGAAGAGCTTGCAAATTTGGTGTAGCATCGTAAGAATATACGAGTCTCTCCACTTTTGAATCATCATAATTTTCTTTTCCAACAATTGCTATAAAACTTTGTGCAATGTCATTTGTAATCATAAATAAATTCCTCCCATTATCTTAATTCAAGTATAAAGAGTTAATAGATGAATTTACTATAGAGGAACATACAGAAAAAACACCATTTACCGGTGTTTTTTTGTAGAATCATCTAGTAGGTATGTTCCGATATACAATTTAACTAAATCTTGGATATCTTTAGGATTCAATTTCGTTAATTCAGTAATTTTACCTAGGCGATATAGAAGTGTGTTTATATGAATATGTAAGGATTGTGCGGTATTTTTAAGAGATTGATTTTGATTTAAATACTCTTTAATTGTAATAAATAAATCTTCTTCACTTAATAAAGGTGCAATTGTCCGTTCTATAAATGTTTTCTTAATCTCTTGTGAAAGTTCCTGCAGAATTAAATCAATTGTTAAATCTTCATCAAAAATAATTGAACTTGATTGTAATGCAACTTTTAATGCTCGATCTGCTTGATGATATGATTGATGCAATTGTTTTGGAGAGATTTGTTGCCCAACGCCTGCAGAAATGGGTGAGTTTAATCGGCTTTTTATGATCTCATATAAATCATGCATTCTTTGTAGTTTATGAATATCTTTATTCGTATCGTCAACTTTCATCAAAAATACAATTCGATTATTACCCCAACGAACAAATACGTCATCTTTATTTCGATTCGCCAAATCAATTATTAGTTGTCTTGTATCGATAGGGACCATATTGGTATTTTCCCATTCAAAAATAATAACCTGCCTAATATAATTTAAATCAATATTTAGCATAGTAGAACGTTCATAAAAATAATCATCCCACTCAATATCTTGAATCCAATCAAATACAAATGCTTCTAACGTTCTTTGTTGCAAATCAATTTGATCTGTATAATAGTTTTCTCTTATCAATAACTCTGTCATTCTACGGAGCATTTCTCCAAAAGGGGAAATCTGCTCGGGATTTCCTGTAATGCCAATTACTCCGACTATTTCATTTTGAAAATAAATAGGAAGATTAATTCCAGCCTTCACACCATTTAAACGATTTTCATCATCAGATGTAATTGTGAACGTTTTTCTTTCATTAATTGCAATTAATGAGCCTTCATGAAATGTGCCAGTTCGTGCTGGGTCTGTACTTGCTATAATGATGCCATCTGTATTAATAATAATGATATCTTCTTGTATTAACTTTCTAACTTCATTAATGATCTTTAATGCCAACTCATCAAGTACCATGTCAAACTCCCTCAAAATTGTTACTATTAGTATAATGTAAAATATCACATTTCTACTATATAGTCTTAAAGTAGTTTGTGAAAAAGTAAAACAAGTTATGAACTTAGCTTGAATGGGCTAAAAATAGGATATGTAATAAAAAAGTGGTAAAGTGTTAAGAGCAGGAAGTAGGAAAATAGTACATACATAGTGTTAGGTAAAGGAGCAAGAGATGAACAATTATAAATTAGTCATACAATATGATGGGGGCCGTTATAAAGGCTGGCAAAGGCTTGGTAATGGTGAAAATACAATTCAAGGTAAAATCGAGAATGTAATATCAGAAATGGTAGGAAGAGAAATTGAAATTATTGGAAGTAGTCGAACTGATGCAGGTGTACACGCATTTGAACAGGTTGCTAATTTTAAAATAAAAGAGAACATGCCTGAAATAGAAATTAAAAGTTATTTAAATCGTTATTTACCTAGAGATATAAGTATAAAGGAAGTTTCGATTGAATCTGACCGTTTCCATTCAAGATATAATACTAGTGCAAAAACGTATATATATAAAATTTGGAATGAGGAATATACGAATCCATTTATGCGCAAATATAGTATGCATGTAGAAGAAAAACTAGATCTTAAAAAAATGAAGGCTGCAGCCAAGTACTTTTTAGGTGAACATGATTTTACAGCCTTTTCAAATGCTAAATCTAAAAAGAAGTCGATGGTAAGAGAAATTTACTCGATTGATTTTGAAAAGATAGACGGATTTATTCAAATACGAATAAGCGGAAATGGTTTCCTATACAATATGGTAAGAAAAATCGTGGGAACACTAATTGAAGTTGGAGCAGGTAGATTACAAGCTGAAAATATATCGAAAATAATTGAATTAAAAGATCGTGCTCAAGTGAGTAATCTAGCAGATCCAGGCGGGTTATACTTGGAGAAGATAGAATTTAAGTCATAATTTTAAAAAGCATTGGAATTTATGGATTCCAATGCTTTTTTTACTTTTGTTCGTTATCATTTTTTTTGTTTTCAACTATCAAACAAGCTCTTTCTTTAAATAAAGTCATAAGGAAAAATCCAATAAGCATTAAAAATAGCATGAAAAAAACTGAATGATTCCACGTTGTATGCTCGCCTTTAATTAGCTGCATCGCTCCAATTACAATTACAGCTCCTAAATTCCCTGCCATTAAAAGTAGTCCTGTAGCTTCACCGGAAACTTTTTCACCAACTAGCTCTTCTGTAGCAGATAATAGTAAAGCAAAGGCCGGTAAAAATATGAATCCAAGTGCACTGCCTATCACAATTAGAAAAGTAAATTTCCCTGAAGTACAAACAGGATAGATTAATAATAGGGAGCCGATTATAGTAACTAATAAGAAGGGCTTTCTTTTACCAACTTTATCTGAAAACAGCGGGATAACGATCGAACCAATAATACCACCGACTATTAAAGTGCCTCCAATGATTCCGGCTTGTTCTGATGAAATTCCGTACGGCTTTAAGATTTGTTCAAGCCAGGATGTTAGTCCATTAAAGACTCCTAAGCCTAGAAAGGAAACAATGTTTAATAGTAAAAGATTCTTGTTTTTCAATAATTTAAATGTAGTACTAGAACTTCCTGAAGTACTGGAATTTCGGTTGAAATCTGAATTATGGTGACCGATGAAGTAAAAGACGAGTGTTGCAAGAATTGTTAAAATTGCCATAATGGCTAATGTGGCTTGGAATCCAAAAAGATCTACAAGAAGCGGTGTCCCTGCTAAGGCTACTGCCATACCGAAGAACATACCGACTGTGCCAATGCCAGTAGCGGTAGCTTGTTTATTTTTCGGAAACCAGTCAACTACTAAACTTGATATTGCATTTAAAATATAAGGTTGGCCAATCGCAATTCCTACTTGACCAATTAGTAAAAATGAGAAGCTTGAATCAAAAATTCTAATAGTAGAAAAAACGGACATGAAAATGCCACCTAGTAAAATACTAAATCGATATCCAGCTCGATCAATTACTTTACCTGAATGAATAGAAAATACGATATAAATTAATGGAAATACAATTAATAACCAATTAATATCTGATTCTGAAACTTCATAATGCGATTTTAAATATGAAATTAGAGGTGCAAAATTTAACCAAAGCATTTGACTAATTCCAGCAAGTACAGCAAACGAAAGTAAGACATACCAGTTCAATAAGAATGGCTTAATAACTTTAGTGGATGTCATTCTAACACTTCCCTAATTTATATTCTAAAAAAAAACGACTTAATAGAATATATGTTAATTCGCTAATTAATTACTACTTGTTCACAAAATTGAATTAGCAATTTTTAACTATTTTCTCAAATGAATGACCCTCTAAAAGTAGTTTACTGATCTCCTACCTTTAGAGGGTCATTAAATTAACTAATTATTACCTTCTAAGTAATCTATTGCTTTTTTTAGACGATTTAATCCTTCAATAATTTTAGATTTGGGACATCCAATATTCATACGGATAAATCCTTTCCCAATCTCACCATATGTCTCCCCGGGCATAATGGCAACTTTTGCGTGATGAACTAGTGCATGTTGTAATTGCTCACTAGAAAAAGATAGCTCGGAAATATCAATCCATGCTAAGTAGGTTGATTCTGGTAATGTAAATTTAAGTTTTGGAAGATAATTGTTAAGATAATTTTCTACTGTTTTTAAATTATCATGAGTATATTCCGATAATTCATCAACCCAGTCCTCACAGGTTTTGTAGGCTTCGATCGTCGCTAGTGTCCCAAAAATGCTTGCGGATGAAAGGCCATCTCGATTTTTTAAAGATAGAAGAAATTCTTTGTTGATCATTTGGTTTGGTAAAATCATATATGATCCACCTAGCCCAGGAGTATTAAATGTTTTACTTGCAGAAGTACAAATACATACATTCTCCAAATTGATGCTTGTGTTTATAATCGGAATATGGAAATTAGGTTTATATACGATATCCATATGAATTTCATCAGAAATAATAAATACATTATGTTTATTACATAAACCTACAATCCTTTCCAATTCATGCTTTGTCCAAACACGTCCTGAAGGGTTATGCGGACTACATAGTAGAAGAATCTTGGCACGCTCGTGAGATAGTTTTTGTTCTAAATCATCAAAATCGATTCGATATTTTCCATTTTCGTAGATTAATTGATTGTCAGAAATGAAACGATTGTTATCTTTAATTACTTTAAAGAAAGCATCATATGCAGGAGTTTGGACAACGACATGATCACCTTCATTCGTTAAGTATTCAATTATTTTTGAAATTGAATAAATGACACTAGGACTATAAACAATCCAATCTTCTTTAATATCACAGGAGAATCTCTTACGAAACCAGTCTATTATTGATTCTTTAAATTCAGCATGATTCCATCGCGTATAGCCAAATATACCATGTTTCATTCGCCTTTCTAACGCATATATTATTTCATCGGGACTTTGAAAATCAGTATCTGAAATCGAGAATGGTAGTAAATCCGGTACTCCAAATCGATCTTCAATATAATCCCACTGTGTACAATAAGTACCGGTCCGATCAACGATCTGATCAAATTTGTATTTCATTTCGTACAACCCCAATTTAAGATGATAATTTTTCTAATTGTGTTTTAAGAATACCAACTTGTGGACCAATAACGACTTGTAAATTGTGTTCGTCTAACTTTACAACACCAAGTGCACCACAATCCTTTAGAACTTTTTCATTAACTATATTCATATTATCTACAACAAGTCTTAATCTTGTAATGCAGTTATCTAGTGATTGAATGTTCTCTTTGCCACCTAAAGCAGTAAGAATTTTTAATGCTTGGGCATTTGTGCCTTTCACCAATGGTTCCTCACTTTGTTGATCATCAATTTTTTCTTCTCTACCAGGAGTTTTTAAATTAAATTTCAAAATTGCATATCTGAAAACTGAATAGTATACGGTAAACCAAATTGCCCCTACTACAGGTACAAGATACCACTTTGTTTTTACTCCTTGTAAAACGCCAAAGATAATAAAGTCTAAAATTCCACCATCTGTGTTACCAATTGTTAGATGTAATAAAGCCATTACCATAAAACCTAGTCCCGTTAAAATAACGTGGATGAAATATAAAGGTGGAGAAACGAACAAGAACAAGAATTCGATTGGCTCAGTGATACCGGTTACAAAAGTTGCAATAACACCAGAGATTAATAGCCCCTTAATTTTATTACGATTTTCTGGACGGGCAGTATGATAAATCGCAAGCGCTACTGCAGGTAAACCAAACATGAATGTAGGCATTTTTCCTTGAGATAAGAAAGCGGTCGCTGATGGACTGATCGGAGCACCAGCTTTTAATTGTGCATAGAAAATATTTAAAGCTCCAGAAACCGTTTGACCATTAACGACTTCAGTACCACCAGCTTCCGTGAAACGAATCATTGCAACTAAAATATGGTGAAGACCGAATGGTAGTAGTAAACGCTCACCAGCACCGAATAAAAATGGTCCGAAAACGCCAGATTTTTGAATTAAACTTCCGATTCCAGTAATCGCAATTGCGAAAATCGGCCAGATCATCGGAATGATGATCCCAACTACTGATAAAGCAAGTGTCGTTATGATTGGAACAAAGCGGGCACCACCAAAAAATGCAAATGCATCTGGGAGTTTAATACTATAAAAGCGGTTATGTAGCAAATAAACAACTATACCAGCGATGATTCCGCCTAATACACCCATTTCAATTGTTTGTATACCCATAACCATACCTTGACCAGCTTGACGCATTTTATCTGCTGCTACTAATTGATTTGTTTCAGTTAAATAAAAATTAATCGATAAGTGCATGATGACGTAGCCAACAAATCCAGAGAAAGCAGCAACACCTTTTTCATATCGTACAAGTCCAAACGGAATTGCCATTGCAAATAAAACTGGTAAGTATGAAAATGCAAATCCACCAATAGTGGACATAAAGCTAAAAATAACTTGGAGTACGGAGTTTCCTAAAAATGGGAATGTCTCGATAGTTGTCGGACTAGTAAATGAGCTTCCGATCCCTAATATAAGCCCCATAAAGGCTAATAATGCTACAGGCACCATAAAGGTCTTACCTAGCCCTTGAAAAAATTCCCAAAGTTGTGATTTAACGGACTTCTTCTTTGCCATGTTTTTAGCTCCTTCGTTTTTTATTATGTTTTAAAAATACTCACGGCAAAATCGTTTAACAACCGTTTGAGGTGTTTATGTAAGCGTGTACATTTTTTGTATATTGCTTACTTTAAGTAGCTTAATAAGTTCATAAATAAAAAGAGTCAGTAGTGGTCTGGTAATAGACGACTTCTGTCTCTTTTGAATACCTAACATATTTTCATTTCGTTTAAATAGGCAATAATAATGAAATCTAGTACCATACTTAATGGAAACCTTGAAGTCATATCAAGCTCACCAAAGTATGTGCTTGTAATATAAGCTTGAAGTGATAGATTAACTTCTTTTTGTAAACGATTTGAGTGGTTGCCAGTTATGGCGATCGTTTTAACATTCCTTTTCTTTAAAATATGGGCAAATTCTAACATATGTAAAGTCTCCCCACTAAATGAAACTAGTATGGCCAAATCATTTTCTGTTAAACTATTTGCAGCACTACGTAGCTCGTCCCAATCAGTTCGCGCATTACATAACTTTCCTGCAAACATGAGTTTTCTAGAAGCGTCGACACAAGTGGGAAGTGAGTTACCAACTCCGAATATTTCAACATGTGTACTTTGCTTTAGATAATTAGCAGCTAGCTTAATCTTTTCTTCATCAATATATTCCAATGTTTTTTCCATTTCTTCTTTCATTCTCTCCATATGCGTATTAAGTAGATAGGAGGTAGAGGAAACTGGACTTTGAACTTTATTTGTTTCCATTGAAAGGGTATATTTTAAATCTTGAAACCCACGAAAGCCTAATTGCTGGCATGTTCTACTAATTGTTGCTGTAGATACATAAAGCTCTTTTGATAATTCATCAAGATTCAGCTTCGTAATATAATCCGTATTTTGTAAAATATAATCCAATACTTGTTTTTCAAGCTGGCTAAGTTTTTCTCTATTTTGTGATAATCGTTTTAATAGTATTTGCATAAAATTTCACCTACTTTTAGAGAACTAGAAATATACTTTATTATATAGTAAATATTCTGAATGAAAAGAAATATAGATTGAGGAGCAAGATGAGAGAGATCTCAATTGAGGAAGTGTAGTAGAGATATGTGAAAAAAAGGAAATGAATCCTATTAACAGGGTTCATTTCCTTTTTTTATCTATAAATTAAAATTCACCAGTACCGTGATTAAACATCCAATGAATGCCGAATTTATCTGTTAGGCTACCATAAGCTTTACTCCAAAATGTTTCTTGAAGTTCCATTTCTACTTTACCGCCATCACTTAATTTAGTAAAGACAGATCTAAGTTCTTCTAAGTCCTCACTTAAAAAAGATAAATGAATATTATTACCTTGGTTAAATGGGAAACCAGGGAAAGTATCAGAGAACATAACGTTGCTACCGCTAATGTTCAGTCTAGTATGCATAACTAAATTTTTCGCTTCTTCAGGAAGTGGGTATTCTGGATTTGGGGGTGCTTCACCGAAAGTCATAATTTTTGGTGTTTCTGTGTTAAATACAGCCGCGTAGAATTCAACTGCTTCACGTGTATTACCATTAAAATTTAAATAAACATCGATTGGCATTTTTTTCACTCCTAATGTTATGTATTAAGACTTTAAAAGCCTACAAATCCATTCTATCCAAAAAAAGGTAATTTAACAAACTAAGATTTAAAAATTGTATGAAAAATTCTGATTTTTTTGAGGTGGAATGAAATAATAGTGGAGTTTTAAAATGGGAAACGGTAATTAAAAACGTGGAAATGCAATTAAAATAGCTAAACCCCAATTAATACAAGGACATAACCAATAAATACATCAAAACAATCAAATTTTATTAGATACCATTAAGATACTTCCTAAATTGAAGTGTTTTTTCTGTAAACTACTTCATTAATAAGCTAAAAACAATTTTTACATAAAAATGCTCCATTTTAGTTCAACTCACCAACACTACCAAAGTTCAGGTGAAAAATAAGTAGAAACTTGTCGTAAATATAGTGAAGACAGATTACTCTGACTACTATTAATAGCATATTTTTACCTATTCATAAAATAATAGACCCAGATGAAAATGGAAAAATGCTTTTTTTATCTAATAAAAACTAATATAACTCCAATTTGTCATAACCTAATTAATACAATTTTCCCAAGTTAATAAAATTTTTTCGAACATCCTCGACTGAATATGTCAAAATCCACTTTTTTTCTACTTGAATTCTTTAAGTTCTCTCCAAATTGAATATGCCAAAAGTCCGCTTGAATAACCCAATATGATTATAGAGACAACGTAATTAAAATTAAACTAGTACCAAGTTTCTTAGTAAAGCATTAGCAATTCATAGGATCTGTTTGGATTGAATCTATTTTTATTTTAATAGATTAAGAACATTAAAGTTTACTGTAGAGGAGATTAGAAATGAAGAAGAGAAAAAGCTTTCCTTACAAAGTTCTTGCAACGACAACTTTAGCTTCAATGTTATTTACTTCAACTGGATTTGCTGAAGGAACAGATGAAAATCAAGTTCCAGCTCCAAGTTTAGATGAAATCGCAAAGCAAGGTCAAAAGATTTTTACTGAAGAACAAAAACAAACTGGGGAAGAAGCTGTAGATCCATTTGGCTATAATAATTTAAATGATGCTCATGCTTATAAACCAAATGAAAAGGTACGTGTAATCGTTGAGGTAGAGCAACCAACAACTTCTGAGGATTCTACTCAAACTAAAAAAGCACGCTATAAAGAAAAGCAAGATCAAGTCATCTCAAAGATCACAAAGGAAAGATCCGTACCTAAAATAAATCAACGCTTTTATGAAGGATTTAATGGTTTTAGTATGGAGACAGAATATCGTAACTTAAAAGAAATTCAAGAAACATCGGGCGTAACAAATGTACATATTGCAAGAAAGTTCCAGACTTCAATGGGAGCAAGTAAAGAATTAGTACAAGCTCAAAAAGTATGGCAAAGTTACGGATATCAAGGTGAAGGATTGTTAGTAGCGGTTGTCGATACAGGTATTGATTATACGCATAAAGACATGACAATCACTGAAAAAGGAAAAGCAAAAGAAAAATGGAATCAAGAAAACATTAAAAGTAAACTTGCTGAGACAAGTGTAGGAGAAGTTTGGTATAGTGACAAAGTTCCAACTGGATATGACTGGGCAGATCATGATACAGATGTTATTCCGCGTGTTGCTGGAAATGAGCATGGTATGCACGTATCAGGTACAATAGGTGCAAACGGTGATGAATCAAATGATGGTGTAGAAGGTATTGCTCCAGGCGTTCAGTTATTAGCAGAAAAAGTATTCTCTGATAAAGGAAACGGTGGTGCGTATGAAGATGATATCATAGCAGGTATCGAGCACGCTGTAACGATGGGCGCAGATGTCATTAATATGAGTTTAGGTTCTGATTCAGGATTTGTTAGTGAGATAGATGATCCAATTCAAAAAGCGATTCGTGAAGCAACTGAGCAAGGTACCCTTGTAGTTGTAGCGGGAGGAAATTCTGCTTATAGTACACAAAATAATTTGTTACAATCTTCTGCAAAGCCATATGCTGAAAATCCAGATATTGGTACAGTTGGGGAACCAGGTGTAAGTCCTTTCGCGTTATCTGTTGCTTCATATGAAAATACAAGTATACATATGAGTACGCTACAAGAGGAAAATGGATTACAACTTCCATACAAAGATCAAACGCAATATAATTTTAACCTTTCGAAAGTATTATCACCATTAGATTCTTATGAAATGGTATATGTTGGAGAAGGTAAAACAGCAGATTTTAAAAATCTTCCAGATTTAACAGGCAAGATTGTTGTAGCGAAACCAAATGTAAAGTATGGTACATATTCGTATATTCAATCTGAAGCGAAAAAGAAGAACGCAAAAGCAGTTATTATGGTCCCTGCTAATGAAGATATAGATTACCCAAGAGTTTATTGGAGTCCTATATCAACATTTCCACAAGCAGCTACGACAAGTAAAGCAATCGGTGATGCATTAATTTCGAAATTAAAGAGCGGTTATATTGTAAAAATGAAACCGTCTAAAGGTGTATATGTAGACAATCCAAATAAGAATACAATGTCATATTTTTCATCATACGGGGCTCCGCATACATTAGACTTTAAGCCTGAAATATCTGCGCCAGGAGGTAATATTTACTCAACAATACCTGGTAATAGCTATGAGGTAATGAGTGGTACATCGATGGCTACTCCACATGTGGCAGGTGGCTCAGCTTTAGTACTACAATCACTTTACGAAAAAGGCTTAAAGCACTCAGAAGAAACAGTGTTAAAAGCAAAAATTGCTTTAATGAATACTTCTAAACTAATTCAGGATCCAAGTACAAATAATGAAGTACCATATTCACCTCGTGTACAAGGTTCTGGTCTAATGCAAATTGAAAATGCAATTAAAACGCCTGTACT
This sequence comes from Gottfriedia acidiceleris, assembly GCF_050457485.1. GTDB lineage: Bacteria > Bacillota > Bacilli > Bacillales > Bacillaceae_G > Gottfriedia > Gottfriedia acidiceleris_D. The sequence continues at coordinate 66,411 of NZ_JBCMJM010000003.1, read as the reverse complement.
TGTGACAAGAGAGAAAACACCACTTGAGCAAGCTGGAGCAGTTGCACTAAAAGAAGTTAATAATAATATTCACTTCAAATTAAATGCAGAAGCTCTTCAAAATCTGTCTGTAAAAGATTTAGAGTATCAAGTGTATGTAGATGTATATACAGATGGTAGAGAAACAAAAGAAATTGACCTAGACAATGATGGGAAATTAGATTCAAAAGAATATTTAACATTAAAAAGTGAACGTGTACAAGGTGCTAAGGCAACTGTAAATGGTGAAACAGTAACAAGTACAGAAGGAAAGACAATAAAAATTAAACCAGGACAAGAAAAGAATTTAGATGTTCAGATTCAACTTCCATCAAGCTTAAAAGATGGTTCATTTGTCGAGGGATACGTACGTCTAGTTCCTTCTGGAAATAATAGCGATTCAGCAGTACCGCTATCAGTACCTTACATGGGGTATTACGGCAAATGGGATCAACCAAAAAACATTGATCCAGCAGCATATGAGAAAGATGCATTCTTAGGCTATACAACACTTTGGAATGATGAAATAGGAGCAGAAGGGGTATTCCCATTAGGGTATGATCCAAGAACAGGAAGTTTTAATATGGATCGAATTGTAATGTCTCCAAATACTCCATTGAAAGAAGTATACCCATCATTTACAGTGCTACGAAACTTAGCTAAAACTGAAATGTATGTTGAAAATGATAAGGGTGAACTACTTCAATACTTAGGTGATTTTAGTGAATATACTGGTAAGCCATGGAAATTCCGTAAAAACATTATGTCTTACAGAGACTATTTGAATACTGGATATGGTTGGGATTTAAAAGATCAAAATGGGCAAGTAGTGAAGGATGGCGTTTATAATTATGTAATCAAAACAACGCTTGATTACAATGATGCGAAGCCACAGATCGTAAAACTTCCATTGCATATTGACTCAATTGCACCAGTTGTCACAGATATAAAAGTAACGCCTAAAGACGGTCAATATGAAATTTCGTTCAAAGCGGATGATGTTGGAAGTGGTTATAATGGTGCGATTGTTTGGTACAATGGAAAATATAAGTCATTACCTCAAGGTGCAACATCTACTCTAGTAAAAGAAGAGCCAAAAAGCGTTGTAGTATTAGGAGCAGACTATGCACTAAACCAAAGCTATACAGTTTGGGGAGATCCTTCTTATATTAACGATGGAATGCTTGTTAGCTACTTCAGTGTGTATCCGAATAAAAATGTAAATACAAAAACTCCTGCAGGAATCAATGCATTTGCAAATAACAATGTAAATTGGAAAGTTTATGTTAAAGATGCAAATGGTAATGTAATTGACTCAATGGATGTACAAGATAAAAATGAAATTCACTTAAAATGGACTCCAGAAGCAGATGTTCCAAATGGTACATATACAATATCTGCGGATGTATCTAGTAAAGATGGTTTTAAAGTATCAGTAAAACCACAAACAGTTACAGTACAACAATAATGACAAAAAAGTGTAGGAAGAATTTTTCCTACACTTTTTTATTTTTAATAAGTTTTTAAATGTAAAAAGTACTAAAAAACAACATTAATTTGGTTATTAATATGATTTTCTAAACATTTGGTTCATAATAGAGAATAATAGTACTTTGTTTGTTTTTTACAGAAAGGTGTTTAGTAAATGAAACATTTAACAATCTTATCAAAAATTGAAAATTATATGGATCGATTTACGCAGGCCGAAAAGAAAATCGCTGTTTATATAATGGATCATGCTGAAATTGTACCAAACTTAACGACTAAAGATATTTCTAATAATACTGGAGCTAGTGAAGCAAGTGTTGTTAGATTTTGTAAAACAATAGGAATCGGTAGTTTTAAAGCCTTTAAAATAGCATTAGTTCGAGATTTGACTGTAGCTGAAATGAATATTAATGATTTTTCTGTAATGGATAAGAAAGACACACCGTATGATTTATTTAATAAAGTAACTTATGTAAATAAAGCGGCTATTGAAGCGACGGTATCAACTTTAGATAAAAGAGAATTAGATAAAGCAACTGAAGAAATTGTAAAAGCTAAGAAAATTATATTTTATGGAGTAGGCGGTTCAGCTGTATCAGCTATGGACGGAGCATATAAATTTGGGAAAATTGGCTACCATGCGATTATGTCTCCTGACTTCCATATGGTGATCACTTTAGTAGGTCATATGGAGGAAGGCGATATTTTTGTTGCCGTTTCTAATTCAGGGAAAACAAAGGATGTATTAGAGCTTGCTCGCTTTGCTAAGAAAAAGGGAGCAACGATCATTGCGATTACTAAGCTTGGCAAGTCTCCGTTATTTAAGGAAGCTGATATCAAGCTTTGCACACCTGATATGGAACAAGATAATCGAATAGGAAGTATTGCCTCTAAAATGGCCCAGCAAAATATAATCGATTCATTATATGTCATATGCTTTAACCGAATTGGTAACAAAGTATCTAGTAAACTTCATGAGTATAGTGAAGAAGCAGGCAAGTTAAGAAGGTAGTCCAATTTTAATAACGATTCAAGGAAGATAAGCAAAGGTGAATTTTTGACTTATCTTCTTTTTATATTGGAAAAGGAAAAAAATGTCAAGATTTGAAGAAGGTAATTTTTGTATATAGTTACAATTACATGTATTACTTTTTTATTTTTAGTTTTAATGTGATTTTAATAATTCTAAAGTGCTAATTTTAAAAATTAGATTAAAAGAATAATATAAGACTAAAGAACGCAATGTCGAAAAAGCAAGTTATAAAAACTGACGAAATTCGACGAGCTTTTATGTAGTAAAGTATTTTTTTTGTAAAATTATTGTGAATTTTGTAAGTATTTGATGAATAAAACCCTCTATAATCCTTAGAATTTTTAGAATATTATTAAAATGTACTTTGAAAATTATTAAGGGGGGCTTATTTTGAACAAGTTTGTCGTAACTAGTTTTGCATCAGTAATGGTTGCCGGAACTTTATTTTCTGGACTTCCATTAAAAACAGCATCATCTGAAAGCTTAAGTAAAGTACATAGTGCATTGGCTAAGCATTCAAAAAGTACTTTAGATTTATCGTTAGTTAATGACGAAGAGTTATTAGCTGCATTAGTTAAACGTGGGGTGATTTCTGCAAATGCTTCTCAAGCTCAGAAACAAGCCGCATTACAGAATTATTTAGCGGTTAAAGGTCAAGCGGATCTAGTAACAGAAAAAGATCCAATTGCTAGCAAAGTAAAAAAAGCAGAAGCTGCTAAACATGGTGAATTTAAAGACTTTAATAATGGCCTATTACACGGAAACGGTAAGAAAAATGGTCAATTAAAAGGTACTCCTGATCCAGTTTCGGAATCAGCTTCTCCAGGTGTTCAAAAGAAGGGTAAACTTTTAACATTAATGGTAGAGTATTCTGATTTTCCTCATAATAATCTAAAGAAGGAAGATACAAACAATTACTATACTGATTACAATACACAACACTATGAAGATTTGATTTTTGGTAAAAATGGAGTGAAAGGTCCAAACGGTGAAACATTCCTTTCACAAAAACAATATTATGAACAACAATCTGGTGGAACTTATACGATTGATGGTAAAGCTTACGGTTGGTTAAAAGTACCTGGTACTGCAGCATATTACGGAAAGGATTCTGCAACTGGACATGATAATGTAACACCAGGTGGATCAAAACAATTAGTAGTCGATACTTATAATGCTGCAATAGCTGCTGGAATTCCTTTACAAGATTATGATTTAGAAGATCCACATGATTTAGATGGCGATGGAAACTACTGGGAGCCAGATGGTTTAGTAGATCACCTACAAATTATTCACTCAGGTATGGGACAAGATGCTGGTGGTGGAACACTTGGAGACAATGCAATTTGGTCACATCGTTCTGCTAAATTCGTAGATCCAGATGGACTTGGAAAAGGTAAACCAGGATTCTATGACTACACAATGATGGCTGAAGACGGTGCAACAGGTGTATTCGCACACGAATACGGTCATGATTTAGGTTTACCAGATGAGTACGATACAATCTACTCAGGTGCTGGTGAAGCTGTTGAATATTGGTCAATCATGTCAGCTGGTTCTTGGGCAGGAAAAATCCCTGGAACAGAGCCAACAGGTTTCTCTCCTTGGGCAAAATCATATTTCCAATCAACTTTAGGTGGAAAATGGACTAACCCAACTGTTGTAAATTGGGAAGATGTATCTACAAAAGGTACTCAATTCTTATTAGATCAAGCAAATTCACCACTTGGTCAAAACAACCAAGCAATTCAAGTGAATTTACCGAAAAAAGTAACACCTATTAATAAACCAGCTGCTGGCACTTATGAGTATTGGGGTGGACAAGCAGATGAAATGGATAATAGTTTAGTAACAAATGTAGATTTAACAGGAAAAGCTTCAGCAACATTAACTTTTGATGCTTGGTACGATATGGAAGCACAATGGGATTTCGCATTTGTTCAAGTTTCAACTGATAATGGAGCAACTTGGAAATCATTAGGAAACGGCCACACTAGAAGTGATGTTGTAGCTGAAGGATATCCAACAATCTTAAATTCGATGCCTGGTTTCACTGGAAAATCAAATGGATGGGAAGCACAAAGCTTTGATTTATCAGCATATAAAGGCCAAAAAATTCAGCTTCGTTTACGTTCTGCAACTGACTGGGGTACTTCGAACGTTGGATTCTTTGCTGACAATATTAAAGTAGTAGCAGATGGAGCTACAATTGTTGATGATGGTGCTGAAAATGCAACTTCTCCATTTACTTTAAAAGGATTTACTAAGTTTGATGGTAACAAATATTCAGATCATTACTACTTATTAGAATGGCGTAACCAAAAAGGTGCTGACGAAGGTTTAGCTCATATTAAACGCGGAAACTCTTTAGTAAGCTATGATGGCGGTTTAGTAGTATGGTATGTCGATGATACATTTACAGAAAACTGGACAGGTATTCACCCAGGAGACGGTTTCTTAGGTGTTGTAGATGCACACGATGATACGAATTTATTATGGAGCTATGGTGATCAAGCAGTTTCACGATACGCTGTTGCGGATGCAGCATTCGGATTAAATCCAACATCAGGGTATAATGTTGTTGCACCTACAGGATCGTTAGTATCTCCAAGTCTAGAAGGTATCTCATTATTTAATGATAGCAAAGACTACAATAATGCATTCTTACCAGATGCTGGTCGTAACATCGGACACTTTGGATTAAAAGTTCGAGTTAATGGTCAATCTACTGACAAATCAGTTGGATCAATCGTAGTTTATAAATAATAATGAACTTAAGAAAGGCAACTTAATGTTGTCTTTCTTTTTTTGTTTTTAAGTGATTAATAGGAAAACACTAGACAAACTAAGAATATATTACTTTAATATGAAATAAAATTTCGTATATATAATGTATTATATTGACTTTTTATTTCGGAAGTTTAAAATGATAACCAAATAGTATAAATCTAATAGTAGGAAGAAGGAAAGAGACTATGCTAGGTATATCAATCTATTTATCTGAAAAAAATATTGAGAACAATAAAAAATATATCGAAATAGCAAAACAAAATGGATTTCATTCAATCTTTACATCACTACACATACCAGAAGATGACCCTTCAACTTATAAAAAACTTCTTCAACTACTAGGTACATGGGCAATAGAAAATGATATGGAGCTTATGGCAGATATTTCAGCAAAAACACTTACACATTTAGGGTTAGATTACTCAAACGTCAGCGAATTACAAAATTGGGGAGTTACTGGATTACGAGTAGATTACGGATTAAATGAAAAACAAATAGCAGATCTTTCTAAAAAAATGAAGATTGCACTTAATGCTAGTACACTTACGCCTGCATTTTTAGACGAATTACTTAAATATGGATTACAAACTAAAAATGTAGAGGCTTGGCATAATTTTTATCCCCGCCCAGAAACCGGATTAGCAACAACTTATTTAATCGAAAAAAACAAATGGTTAAAAAACTTTGGTATTTCAACAATGGCATTTATTCCAGGAAATGATGAAATGAGAGGACCACTTTTTAAAGGACTACCAACATTAGAAAAGCATCGTGGAATTAACCCACTGCTAGCTTACTTAGACCTAACTCAAAACTGTTACATTGATAAAGTTTTAGTTGGTGATATTAGTATAAAAATAGAAACGATGGAAGCACTTTCGAGAACAAAGGATTTTATTGAATTAAGATATAGACCGTATACACAAGAAGAAGAAACCCTTTCCATAGTGGAGCAAGTCCACACGAATCGCGAAGACCCTGCACGCGATTGTATTCGATCAATGGAATCTAGATTATACGGTAGCTTTGGCGAGAATAGTCTAAAACCAGCAAATATGATCATAAGAAACAGGGGTTCTATTACAATCGATAATGAATTATATGGCAGATATGGAGGAGAACTACAAATTATGCTTACTAATCTACCAAGCGATGAGAAAGTAAATGTAATAGGAATGATTATTGAAGACGATCTATCGCTATTACAATATATTGGAGCGGGTAAGAAGTTTAAGTTAAAGCGTGTTTAAATAACACGCTTCTTTTTGTAAGGTTAGACTGAACTATTTAGAAACGGTATGATAAAGATATTTACAAAATATTAGTTCGAATGGTCGTGGAAAAATGGACGATAAGTATTATGATAACCTACTGAATATAAAAACAGAGGGAGAGCAAAAAGGATTTAATGAATCTTTTCATTATCATCGATATGAGCCAACACCTTATAGCGCTTTACAACAACTATTTAAACAATACATACTCTCCAGCAATGACCGAATAGTTGATTTCGGATGCGGTAAAGGAAGATTAAATTTCTATATAAATAGCTTATTTAATGCTACTGTTGTTGGAATTGAAATGAGTGAAAAATATTATAATGAAGCGATTGAAAATAAAAAGAATTACATAAAAAAAACAAAGACAAGCGAAGACAAGATCCTGTTTTATTGCTGCTTGGCTGAAGATTATCAAGTTAATCCATTAGATAATTGTTTCTATTTTTTTAATCCATTTTCAATCCAAATTTTTATGAATATCATAAATAATATTTTAATTTCAGTTGAGCAAACAAAAAGAAATGTTGAAATCATTTTGTATTATAGTTCGGATGATTATATTTATTTTTTAGAAAACCAGACTGCCTTTGAATTAAAACAAGAGATCCTATTAGCAGATGCTTATACGAAAAATCAAAATGAAAGATTTTTAGTCTATCGATTAACTTACTAATTTTATAAGATTCAAGGATTTATTGGTCGTTATGGAGAATTTTTTTAAGTGGGATAACAGTAAATTAAATAGTCGGAAGGAAGAGTTCAATTTGAATAACATTAATCCTTTTATAGAATCGTTTAAAAATACAAACCAACAATTAGCAGGTAATGGATTCAGAAATATCCAAGTACTAAAGGATGCTCTAAACGAATTCAATGGTAGTGAAGAAAGCGATCTTTATGGTGCAGGGAATTTTATTGAAGATTTTCAAAACAAAATGGCAGAGTTTTTAGGTAAGGAATCAGCAGTGTTTTTTCCAAGTGGTACGATGGCGCAGCAAATCGCATTAAGAATTTGGTGCGATCAAAAAGGAATTAATAAAGTTGCTTATCATCCTTTATCACATTTAGAAATTCATGAAGAAGATGGTTTGAAAAAATTACATAATATACAGCCTATTTTACTAGCGGATAAAAGTCGTGTTATTAAGTTAGAGGATGTTTTAGCAATGGATGAGGAAATCTCTTGTTTATTACTAGAATTACCACAACGAGAAATTGGGGGACAACTACCATCATATGAAACACTAGAATCGATTTCTTCATACTGCCGTGAAAAGGGAATTAAATTGCATTTAGATGGTGCTAGATTATTGGAAATTCTCCCATACTATAATAAGACAGTTTCTGAATTATGTAGCTTATTTGATAGTGTTTATATGTCATTTTATAAAGGCGTCGGTGGAGTAGCAGGAGCAATTCTTGCTGGTGACCGAGATTTTATCGACGAATCGAAAGTTTGGAAAAGAAGACATGGAGGAGATTTAATTAGTCTTTATCCTTACATAATAAGTGCAAATTATTATTTTGATCAAAGAGCAAATAGGATGGGGCAATACTATGAAGATGCAGTAGAGTTAGCCAAATTTTTTAATAGTTGCCAAGCAATCAATACTGTCCCAACTATCCCTGTTTCTAATATGTTTCATGTCCATTTTAATGCTCCGATCGAAAAGGTTAAAAACATACTACAATCTATTCATGAAGAAACAAAAATTGGTATTACCGGTAACTTAAGACCAGTTAATGAGGAAGTTTGTTATTGCGAAATTAGTATTGGAGATTTATATTCAACAGTTTCTAAAGAGGATCTGCGCAGTATTTTTAACAAATTAAACGAAGAAATGAAATCACTATAAACCAAGATTGTTTAAACAATGAATTTTTAATATAAATGAAAAGGGAGTTGACTTTAATGCAAAAAATTACAACGTTTTTAATGTTTGAAGGACAAGCAGAAGAAGCAATGAATTTTTATATGTCACTTTTTAACGATTCAGAGGTTGTGAATATTAAGCGTTATGGAGCAGATATGGGTGAATTTGAAGGGAAAGTAATACATGCTACTTTCACATTAAACGGCCAACAATTTATGTGCATTGATAGTACCGTTAAACATAAATTTACGTTTACACCAGCTGTTTCATTATATGTGACTTGTGAAACAAATGAAGAAATTGAAAATGCATACAAACAATTAAGTCAAGACGGTGAAGTATTAATGCCTTTACAATCATATCCATTCAGTGAAAAGTTTGTATGGGTGAATGATAAATATGGTGTATCTTGGCAATTAACTCTCGCAAAAAATTAATAATGAACTGTAAGAAAAAATCGTGTTAGAAATAGTGACACGATTTTTTTTATTGTCAGTAATCTTATTTTTAACAAATCAGCCATTATTTTTTATAATATCAAGTTTAAAATAAGAAGATTTATTGCAAACTTTTACTATATGAATTTTTATAAAGGTGAGAATTTAACTATATGAATGAAGTAAATATGATTACTGAAAAAGAATTTGACGAGCAATTAATTAATAAATATGCAAGTTTAATGGCATTAGGTAATGGTTACTTAGGTCTGAGATCTTGTCATGAAGAAGACTATGAAGGACAAACTAGGGGGATGTATATAGCAGGTATCTATAATCAGTTATCTCCAAGTCAAACGACAAAGATTGTGAATCTTCCAGATCTAATTGGAATGGAAATTGAAATAAATGGTGATATTTTTTCGAATGTAACTGGTCAATTTACATTTTATGATCGAAAATTAAATATGCTGACTGGCGAATTAATAAGAGAGGTAATTTGGAAGAATAAAGATGGAAATCGATTCCACTTTTTGTTTCAGCGTTTCGTTTCAAAGGATGATTTACATTTACTTGCTTCAAAAATTACTGTCACAGCTTTAGATTGTAATGCCAAAATTAAAATAAAAACAGGTATTAATGCGGAGTGTGTCAGTCAACAAAAGAATGAACTTACAGAAGAATTAGTAAGAATAATGGATAATAGAATTATGCATGGTGTTTATCAAACTACGGAGACTAAACATAAAATTGCTATCGCAACATGCTGTGTAACTCCTGATGAGAGTGAAGTTTCATATTTTACGTTGAATAATCAGCTTCTAGCCTCAATTACACAAGATCTCGTAGTTGATCGACCTGTTGAGTTTTCAAAAATTAGCTCAGTTTATACATCTAATGATATGTTACGGGAAGAACCTTCTGCAGCTAGTGTTAATACTGTACAGAAATATTTATCAGAGGGTTATGATAATTTGAGAAATAGTACGACTATCAAATGGCAGGATTTTTGGAAGCAAAAAAGAGTAGTCATAACATCAAAGGAACAGGCAGATCAGTTAGCTCTAGATTTTTCTTTGTACCACATAGAAGTAATGACTCCTTGTCATGATGATCGATTGAGTATAGGCGCAAGGGGATTAACTGGTGAGGGCAATAATGGTTTAATATTTTGGGATACAGAGATGTTTATTGCACCGTTTCACTTGTTTACTGAACCAGAGATTGCTAAAAGATTACTAAGATATCGATATCATCATATTAAAGAAGCAAAAGTAAATGCATTCCAATCAGGTTATGAGGGTACTTTATTTCCTTGGGCAAGTGCTTTTTCCGGAAAAGAAGAAACACAAAAAGGTTCAGTGAATAATACAAAACCCGAGATCGTACAAAGCTCAAATTTAGCAAAATCAAGTGAACATATTGTAGCTGACATTGCATTTGCTGTCGTACAATATTATGAAAATACCCTAGATGAAAGCTTTATGGCCAATGATGGACTTGAACTACTCAAAGAAACTGCACGCTTTTGGGTGAGTAGGCCCACTGATACAAATGGCGATTTAATCATTAAAAATGTCATCGGTCCAGACGAATACACAGATCAAGTAGATAATAATGCTTATACGAATTACATGGCTTTTTATAATGTGCAGAATGCGTTAAATTATATGGAAAAATATAATGATCCTGATGCAGAATTAAAGCAAAAGTGTACTGATTTTTTAAAACGATTATATTTACCAAACCAAAATGATGAAAATGTCATCCCGCAAGATGATACATTTTTAAGTAAACCCGAGATTGATTTAACTGAATATAGACAATCCATTGCAAGTCGGGATATTCTATTAGATTATTCCCTACAAGAACTATACGAACTACAAGTGTTAAAACAAGCTGATGTTGTCATGTTGCTCTATCTTTTCCCGGATTTGTTCTCAACGGAAATCGCTAAAAAGAATTTAGAATACTACGAAGAGCGTACTGTTCATGATTCTCCAACAAGTAAAGCAATTCATGCAATTGTTGCTGCAAGATGTGACTACGGGGAAGAGTCTTACCAATTATTTCAAGAAGGATGTTTAATCGATTTAGGACCGAATCCAAAATCATCAGATGATGGAATTCATGCTGCGCCTATGGGAGCAAATTGGCTAGTAGCAATCTTTGGCTTTGCAAATATCTCCATGGACATAAATCGTTTAAAAATTGATCCGAAATTACCTACAAATTGGGATAAAATGAGTTTTCCTTTACTATGGCAAGGAGCAAGACTAGAAATAACAATTGCCAAAAAAACGATAACAGTCACAAAGGAATATGGTCCACCAGTATCATTAGAAATTAATGGTGAAACATTTAATTTAACAGATAAGATAAAGGTTTCTCTTTAAGAATCGAGAAAAAAGAGAAAAAAACAAAACATAATCTTACATTTAAACCCAATCTTTTATTAAGATTGGGTTTTGTCAAGCTGTTGAAAAAGATCCTTGTCAATTAAAGTACCAAATTTTCGTAAAAGGANNNNAAAAAAGTCTGCAATAAATCCTAATCAAATAGCCTTTACTTAGAGTAACCTAGCAGTTGTTTAATAATCAGTTTGTAGGTCAATTAATTTCTAACATTAATTAAACTAAGCAATTGAATATATTTTTCTAAAAATTAGCCCATAAAATTTTTAACTTCTAAAAAAACATTACTAGTGTTATTAGAATCATAAAATTGCTCTAACATATTATCATTTAAAACGATTAATAGAACATCCAAAAAATGATAATTTCATCATTAATAAATGTTCATTTAATGTCCGTTTTCCCTATTGACCATTTTATATTTCATCACTCTGACAAAACCCAATCTTTTATTAAGATTGGGTTTTGTTTTTCAAAATCTACTCTTCATACAATTCTAATGGTAAGCCATCGGGATCATGGAAAAATGTAAATCTTTTATTTGTTAACTCGTCAATTCGAATTGGTTCTACATAGACAGCATTTTGTTTTAAGTATTGAATACTTTCTTCTATATTAGTTACAGTAAAGGCTAAATGGCGTAACCCAACTGCTTCTGGATTTGTAAGTCGTTTCGGTGGATTGGGAAATGAAAATAGCTCAATTTGTCCATTTTCTCCAATACTTAAGTCCAATTTATAAGAGTCTCGCTCTTCTCGATAGGTTTCCTTAATTACCTTACAACCTAATAAATTTATGTAAAAATGCTTAGACAATTCATAATTAGAACAAATGATAGCGACATGATGGATATTCTTAATTTCCATATTAAAACTCCTTATTACTTTGATTTACTAAAACTTTTCCTAGTTTATCATGAATAGTACAGTTTGAAAAAGGAATACATTCCATTTAGACAGTATAGTTCATAGTATTAAGTGGAAAAATGAATTGTGATAGTGGACAAAAATTCAAAAAAAATAATGGGAATCATCTCCCATTAAGTTTTAGAAATTTATCTTCTTCTTTTTTTATCATCTTTTGCTAAAACCTGTACTTTCTTAATAACTTCTAGCTCTACAATTACATGCACATGTTTATCATTTATTTGATTAACACTTAATACTTTACCTTTTCGACCTTTAATGGAAATAGTATCTCCTTCAGAGGGTACATTTTTGAGTAGTTGGTTTAATAGTTCAACGTTTTTCTCGATATAATGAACTACAATCATATAGCTTCAACTCCTCTAATCATTCTTATCTTTATACAATATTTAAGATTAAATAAAATAAGAACAAATTTAAGCTGATTATTAAACAAAACAAGTTCATATATTAAGGAATAACCTCGAATATAAGACTGTTGTATTATTTTTGAAAAATTCTAACAAATCCTTTCTATTTTAAAAGTTATTTAATACAATTTAAGAAAATAACAGATTGTGAGGGAGCCAATGCATAAGAAAATTTTATCAATAATTGTGATAAGTATGCTTCTAGTAGGATGTAAGCATGGCGAAAAGTCTGTAAAAACAGTTAAAAATGATGATAAAAATACTTCGAATGAACATGTAATTGATAAAGGAGAAATTGATACAATTTATGCTCCTTTAAGTGGATTACCAATAAGTCAGGCTAGTGAACAAAGACCTGTTGCAGTTATGGTTAATAATTATTATTTAGCTAGACCTCAAAGTGGATTAAGTAATGCTGATGTGGTTTATGAAATTTTAGCAGAAGGAGATATTACAAGGTTTCTAGCCATTTTTCAAAGCGATATACCTGAGAAAATAGGTCCCGTGAGAAGTGCGAGAGATTATTACATCAACTTGGCAAATGGTTATCATGCATTATTTATATGTCACGGAAATAGTCCTAAGGCGAAACAAATGATGGATTCAGGAATGATTGATGCATTAAATGGACTGATCTACGACGGTACGTTATTTAAAAGAGACAAGACAAGAAAAGCACCTCACAATTCTTATATTTTGAAAGAGGGTATTGAAAAAGGAGTTGCTCAAAGACATTACTCTTATTCAGAAAAAGTTACTCCATTAGATTTTACGCAGAAAGACTTAGTATTTGATAACTCTTGGAAAAATGCTGGTGAAGTATTTATAAAATATTCTCATGATGCAAGAAATAATGTGACTTACAAGTATTCGAATTCAACTAAACAATTTCTGCGAGTTCAAAATGGAATTGTTGCAAAGGATGCTTTGAACGGGAAAGAGCTTCATATTAAAAATATTTTAGTCATAGAAGCGACTCATAAAATTATTGATAGCTATGGTCGTCGTTCTATTGATATCGAGCATGGAGGAAAAGGATATTATATTGTTGATGGAAAGTATATGAATATACAATGGAAGAATGTAGATGGTCGAATCATTCCGTTTACACTAGATGGAACTGAAATAAAACTTTCACCAGGTCAAACTTGGATTAACTTTGTTCCATTTTTAAAAGATGTAACAATTAAATAAAGTACATTAAAGCAGATAATTTTATATAATTATCTGTTTTTTATTGCTAAAAGAATGAAAAGTGAACACCGCCTAATGAATGTTGAAAGTTGCACTTAATAAGCTGAACTATGTTTGACCAAAAAAATTTACGATGTTACGATAAAAAATATTAGTCGTTTATATATAGTGGGAAGGGGGCGCAGGGAGTGGCTAGTAAAATTGGAAATATAGGATTAGTAAATGAGCGTTATCAAGCTCTAAAAGCGGAATGTGAGAGTTGCTTTGGTCTATGCTGTGTCGCATTACCTTTTGCTGCCTCGGCTGATTTTGCTAATGATAAAATTGCAGGCAAACCTTGTCATAATTTACAATCAGACTTTCGTTGCGGAGTTCACAAGAATTTAAGAGAGTTAGGTTTCAAAGGCTGTACTGTTTTTGAGTGCTTTGGAGCGGGACAAAAAGTATCACAAGTAACCTTTAATGGAAAAGACTGGCGACAAAATCCAGAATTGGCTAATGAGATGTATGAAGTATTTCCAATTATGAAGCAACTGCATGAAATGCTTTGGTATTTAAATGAAAGTTTGACGATTAGTGCTGCAAGTGAGATTCATAATGAAATAAAAATAATATTAGAAGAAACTGAAAAATTAACACTTATGGACCCTAATCTAATACAAAACTTAGATATCATAGCCCACCGTGCAGAAGTTAACTCTTTACTTTTACGTGTTAGTGAGCAAGCAAGGACCGTGGCTTTGAAAAAATTTAACAACAATAAGAAGCGTCAAAAAGCTACCGGTAGAGCTTTAGACTTTATTGGTGCTAAATTAAAGGATGCGAATTTTATCGGAGCAAACTTAAGAGGAGCCTATCTAATTGCTGCAGATTTAAAGGGAGCCGATTTAAGGGGTTCTGATCTAATCGGTGCAGACTTACGTGATGCTAATTTGAGTGGTGCGGACCTTTCAGGAAGTATTTTTCTTACTCAAGCTCAAATTAACTCAGCAAAGGGAGATTATCACACTAGAATACCAGCAACACTTAAAAGACCATCTCATTGGTGAGAAAAATAAAAATGAACCTTTTTAATGGTTCATTTTTTATTATATACATACCAAGTAATAGCAATTAAGTAACCGATAAAAGGAGATGTTCCATAACCCATTATCGGTACAGGGAAGTTTCCAAAAAAGGTGGAAAGAATACTAATTAAAAAATAAATCCCTAGACTAAACGATAATGGTTTTGCACTGTTTGGCGGAAATAAGAAAAATGGCATTGGCAAAATAAAAAGTGAGATTACCGCAAAGACTAGCCATCCGATTCCCATTTCCTTTACTAAACTTAAAATGTCCTCAACATAAGAAACTGGGGCAAGTTGATCTAAGTGAGACCAGCTTAAAATAATTAAAAGTATAAAAACAATTAAAAGGAGTAATTGAACGCTTTTATTCTTTTTCATATTTAGTAAAAGAAATGAGATGGCGATCGTAAAAGCTGTTAGTTGAGATGCATCTGGTTGAAAAAGTAATAATACTGTAAAGACTAATGCAAAACCAAAAGTAAGCCAAAATGGTTTTGATTTCATTAAGCTTGATAGTTGAATTGTTAATAACGGAACTAAAACTAAAGCGATATTAAATCTTATTGGACCAATTGCTACCCAGCGATGTACACCATATAATCCTTTGTCCAAAAAGGTAAGTAAAAATAATATGAGTATGCATGTAATGACAATGATATTTGTCTTTTTCGTTGTAGATTTCTGATCTCTACACAGTACTAAAAATGAGATGATTCCTCCTACAATAGCAATTAAAATATTTTGACCGTAAATGGACGGGGGCACTTGGTTATTGATCATGGCAAGTACTCCGATTATCATTGCTGGCATGGTTATGACAAGTGGTAATAAGTTTATTTTTTTGAAATTAAGCATCTTGTTCTAAATGGCCTTCCTTTACAATAGTTTTATATTTGTTTAATTAGATTGCGTAGTTTCTCTAACCCCTCGGCTAAATCATTTTCGCTAACTAGTGAGTAACTAATCCGAAATGAAGAAATATCTGTATTGTTGTTAAAACATGCTACACCGGGTAAGAATGAGATATTTTCATGATTAGCTTTTCTTAATAAATTAAAAATATCTACATTGGTTTTATGAAATGCAAGCCACAAATTAAAGCCGCCATCAGGTATCCGAAAATTTAATTGATCATTAACAGATGAAAGTATTTCAACACTTGTATCACGGCGAATTTGTAGAGCAATTCGTAGTTTTTCAACGTGACTTCGCATTCGATCGGTCCGTAGAAATGGTAAAATCGCTTTTTGTGTTAGTAAAGGGCTACCCACATCCATTGAAGCTTTTACCGCAAGTAGCCATTCCAGAACCGGTCCATTTGCCAGCATTGCGGCAATTCTAACTCCGGGTGCTAAAGTTTTACTAAATCCTTTAATGTAGATGACGTGATCTGATTGATCATAATACTTAATGGGGTAATATTGAAATGCTTTTTCGAAATAAATATCACTAAATGAATCGTCTTCAAGAATAAAAAAATGATACTGTTGTGCTAGTTCAATTAATTCTTTTCTACGACCATTACTCATTGAGATTCCAGTTGGGTTTTGAAAGGTAGGGTTAACATAAATTAATTTTGGTGTAAATTTAATGCACATATCTTCAATTAAGTCTGATCGAATTCCCTCTTCATCCATCTCGACAGGTATTATATGAATCCCCTTATTTATAAAAATATCAAGTGCACCACCATAGCACGGACTCTCGACTATAATTGAATCCCCAGTTTTTAATAGCGCTTGGGCTACTAAATCAATTCCTTGTTGAACCCCGCTTGTAATAATTAGGTTTTCAGCTTTAGAACGTATTTTTTGAAACTCAAATAAATGTTTAATAATTTCCGATCTTAATTCAATATCTCCTTGAACCGGTCCGTAGGTTGTTAATATAGACGCATCATCTCTTAAAAGTTTTTGCATTTCATCCGCTAAAAATTTATTAGGAAGCAGACGTGGATACACAACTGCCTTTGAAAAATCATACTTTAACGGTTCTCTATTTATTAAGTATTGAGATCTTACAATATTGATTCCTAAAGCCTGTTGCCAGTTATTACTTGAATCGGCTTGTGCTGTTTTTTTTACTTTCTTACTAATAAATACTCCTTTACCTGGCTCCACCGTGACATAACCGTTTGTCTCTAACCATTTATAAGCCTTTCTAACAGTTAAGACGCTTATAGAAAGTTCTTCTGCCAATATCCGTAAAGATGGTAATTTTTCGTTAGGCAAAAGTAGACCACTTTGAATGCTACCTGCAATTTGAGTGCTTACTTGGAGATAAATCGGAACTGTTGATTTTTTATGGATTTGAATTTTCATATATTCACCACTAGTTTTTTAGTTATAAATTAATTTAAAAAAGATCAATCGTCAATGGAAAAAGAGCTAACTGTTATATGCTCTATTATACTGTTATACTCCGACTTTAATATAATACTTTTATCAAAGGGGTGATGAAATGATCATTATTAATTATATTTTTATTTGCATGATTTTCGGTACAACTTTTCTAGCAATAAAATTCGGAATTGAGTCAGGCGTTTCGCCATTATTTTCAGCCGGCATTCGATTTACATTAGCGGGACTGATTGTCATTTTATATTTTCTACTTAAAGGGGTAAATGTGAAGAAATTTATTTTTTCAAAACGAATTATGTATATTGGATTCTGCTTAACTTTTATGACATTTTCAACATTATATTGGGCTGAGCAGTATATAACATCAGGGTTAGCCGCAGTTTTGTCTGCAACTGGTCCAATGATGATTTTACTTTTCCAATTAAGGAGAAATAATAAGGGAATTGAGCGTAAACAACTAATAGCGTTATTAATGGCTTTTGCAGGTGTAATTTTTGTCTGTTTACCTGGGATAAGTCAGCATGTCTCTTACTTATGGGTTACTGCTTGTATCGCAGTATTATTAGGAGAGGCTTTTTACGGATTTGGATCGATTTCCTCAAAAGAAATATTAACAGAATATAGTACTGTATCGCCATTTTTAATCAATGCTTTTCAAATGTTATATGGTGGAATATTTCTACTATTAGTTTCGTTTTTATTAGAAAAACCGAAAATTGAAAGTTTAAGTTCTTGGGACGCCGTGTGGCCAATATTGTATCTTGTATTTATAGGTTCAATAGGGGGACATGGATTATACAGTTGGTTATTATCTAAAACGAACCCGGTCTTCCCCTCAACATGGCTTTATGTATCACCATTAATTGCAAGTGTCTTAGGTTATTTCGTAATGGACGAACCGATCAAACCAATTATGGCGATTGGTGGCATACTAATATTATCCGGTGTATTCATTGCAAATTGGTCAACGTTTTCTATGTATAGAAAGCAAGGAAGGCTATTAAAAAAAGAAGTGAATATTTCAAAGTAATTTCGTTAATCTAAAACTAAAAAAATAAAGAAAAATCCACATGAAAAATGAATTATCCTGTGGATTTTCTTACTTTATACTTTAATTAATTATGATTTTTGAACAAATGCCCATATGTAACCGTCTGGGTCTCTTAAGCAAAATTCCTTAAAACCCCATGGTTGAACAGTAGGTTCTGTGATGACTTTTTCTCCATTTGAGAAATCTAATGGCGTCAATTCTTTTTCCAACACACTTTCAAACAGTGGATCGACTTCATTTACGACTAATTGAAAGACTGCATCAGTATTGGATTGCGTATCTGTAGGATGGAGCATTAGCTCGCCATTCCCTGCTTTAAACCAGTACATACCATCGTGTCCTCTTAAATATTCAAATCCAACTTTTTCATACCAGTTCTTAGAAGAGTTTGTGTTTTTACAAAAAATAACAATATCTAAAACTCCATTCATTTAATCAGCTCCTTTTTATTTCCTGTATTAACAATTCTTTGTAGAGTATATGCTTACCTTTTTTATCATTTAAAACGAAGAAATGAATCTTTTCTCTAGTATTTCAGCAAAAGAGTTTTTTAATGCCTAGGTTTGATTCAATAATCTAAAGTTATCAAGTAGATTCATATAATATTAACTAATTAAAGGGTTCTCTTTGCGTCATTATGTGACTAATGGAAAGCCCTTGTTCGATTGCTTGTCCATAAAAATAGAGTATGTTTACAAGATTAAATGCAAATTGACAATATTTTTCAGAAATAATATTATATCAAGTCTCGTTATAATGAAATTGTAATTTAATTGCTTTAAGAGGATTGACCGTTTATTACGTTTGGGGATGAGTAGAAGTAAATATTATTGGTGGGTGAGAAGTATGAACGCAGCTCTATTTAAAGAAATTCAATGTATATGCCGAGAGAAAGGCTGGACAAAAACAGATTTGGCTCAAGAGTCAGGTATACATATTAGTGAAATCAGTCGTATTTTCAATCATAAGCGCTTGCTTACACTAAAGTATTTAGATGCCATTACAGCAGCTATTGGGTTGGAAGAAGGTACACTTTATTCTTACTTTTATGAGGAATGCTTTAACGAAGAAGAAATATTGGACAAGCGTAAATGTGTACAGTTTTTATTTAAATGTTTTTCTAATGGTTATGAGGAACATTGTCAAAATCTATTACATGTTATGACAACTGAAAAATCAGTTATGACTCGAATCGATTATTTGAATTATATATTTTTTGTCGCAGAGGAGCTTTTTAAAGTTGGTAAAGAAGAAAAAGCCTTGTATTTGTACGAAATCATTATTAAAAGTGATTCGAAGGACAGTCTAGAACTATTGGCAATTAGTTATTTTAGGCGTTTTTATATTTTAAGAATGACAGAGGATGGACAGCAGGCATTGACTTTTGTGTTGGAGTATCTATTTTGCATGCCAAAAAAAGTGAGGATGGAAGCATATTTTTGTATATCTGCATTTTATTATAGGCGCGAGCAATGGGAAGAGGTGCTTTATTACGCAGAGAGGTTAAACAAATTGGTTAAAGATGGAGAGTATTATGGAAGAGCACTTATGTATAAAAGCTTTGCACTTGCACGTCTTGGAGGCTCACTAGAAGAAATAATAGAACTTATAGAAAAATATGCAAAAGTAAATGATTATTTTGCTGATTTGGCTATAGGAAATAGATTTGCTTCTTATTTAGAGTACGGACATCTTGAGTATGTAGATCAGTATCTCAATTGGCTAGAAGATAGAGAGGATATATATATTGGGTTACCAAAAGTACTTGAAGCTTTTATTCGCTTGAATCGTTTAGATGACGCTAAGAGAATCTTAGATTTATATCAACATAAAATTGATGAGTTGATAATAGATGCCGAACCATGGTTAAAGCAGAAGGTGTATTTAGATTTTCGTTATGCATATGCTTTTTATCAGTGTGAAAGTCTACAGCTACCAAAGGGTTTAGATGAATTATTGGACGTAGCTTATACAGCAAATCAAATAGGCAATTTAGAAAGATTCAATAAATGTCTTCTTATATATTGGAGATATAAGGACCATGCGACTTCTGACCAAATAAATAAGTATATAAAACTACTAAGCATCAATGGTATTAAGGAGAGCTCCTCGCGAAATTTTGCATAGTACTATTTTATTTAAAGAAGAAAACATAAATAAATTAAAAAAAACACAATTTGACATAATTTTCAGAAAATAAAATCTCATCAAGTTTCATTATAATGAACTTATTAAGAAAAGAAAGTAGGGATAGTAGTTGAAAAAGAAAATGTTTAGAAATGTTACAACATTAGCATTAACAACAGGACTTATTAGTACTACAATGACACCAGGTTCCTTTTCACAACAAGTTCATGCACAAGCAACTTCAAAGATTGAACAAGTATTAGCAAATCTTACTCCGCAGCAACGTGAGGCAATTAAGCAATTGAAATTAAGTGACAAAGAGGGACTACAATTATCTTCTGAAGTCGATCAAACAAGTGACAAGGTTACTTCTGTCATTGTCGAGTTTAAGGAGAAGCCTCAGCAGACTGCGGTTTTAGAGGCAGAATCAGATGGTGTAACGCTATCAGCAGATGATGCAAAAGCAAAGGTGGACGAGTCACATGATACGTTCCAAAAAGATTTAAAAACAATTTTTAGTAGTGAATTAAAATCAAAGAAAAATCCATATTCTATTAAACGTTCATATAAAAAAGCATTTAATGGGGTCTCTATGACTCTACCAGCGAACAAAGTAAAATCACTGCTTAAATCTAAAGCAGTAAAAGCTGTTTGGAGTGATATGCAAGTTCAAGTTGAGCCACCTTCAATCAGTGATGTATCAACAACTAAGCAAGCAGCAACTCATACAATGGTTACATTTCCTGGAGTTGAAAAACTTCATCAGGAAGGCTTTACAGGTAAGGGAGTAAAAGTTGGTATTCTCGATACTGGTATTGATTACAATCATCCAGATTTAAAAGGAGCATTTAAAGGCGGTTACGATTTCGTTGACAATGACAATGATCCAATGGAAACAACATATGCAGATTGGAAGAAGTCAGGGAAAGCAGAATTAACTTCAAGTGGAGCGTATTATACTGAACATGGAACGCATGTAGCTGGAATAATTGCTGGACAGGCTAAAAATGAAGCAGACTTTGCTGTAGAAGGTGTTGCACCAGAAGCTGATATTTATTCTTATCGTGTACTAGGCCCATATGGATCGGGTTCTACATCAGCTATTTTGGCAGGGATCGATAAAGCAGTGGCAGATGGAATGGACATTATTAATATGTCTCTTGGAGCAAATTACAATGACCCATTATACCCTACAAGTATTGCCGTTAACAATGCAGTTCTTGCAGGTGTAACAGCAATTGTCGCAGCAGGAAACTCTGGGGATCGAATGTATTCTCTTGGTGCTCCTGGTAATGCACCTTTAGCTATCACAGTTGGAGCAAGTGACACATCTGTTTCAATTCCGAGTTTTACGGGGGCATTACATCCTTCAACAGGTGATTTACCTGCAGATCTAAAGTTAGCTGCTAAAGGTTTAACTGATAATATTGGAGATTTTGAAGGACAAACATTACAAATGGTAAATGTATCATATGGTAATGAGACTAGTTATTGGATGGGGGCTGCTGGTAATTCTAATCCAATCGATGTAAAGGGGAAAGTGGTATTAGCACAACGCGGTAGCATTGGCATCACTCAAATCATCGCTACTGCTAAAGCACATGGTGCAAAAGCTGTTGTTTTATATGATGCAGATGTTCCTTTAGGTGATGTATATCTTGGAGATGGATACGGCTTACTACCAACATTTTTACTAAGTAACGCACAAGGAAAAGCTATTTCAGCTAAATTACCTGTAAATGGTGCATCAAAGGGTACATCTCTAGGTTTTACATTTAGCAACATGAAACAATCAGTGACGGTTGGCGATAAATTAGCGCCATTCAGTTCACGAGGTCCATCCCGTGTGTTATACGATATTAAACCAGAAGTAACGGCACCTGGGGTATCTGTTTTCTCTACTGTTCCATCTTATATGCACGGAGCAGATCAAATTGGAAACTATCAATACGCATATGAGCGTTTATCTGGAACATCAATGGCAACTCCTAATGTTGTTGGAGTAGCAGCATTATTAAAACAAGCTCATCCTGATATGTCTCCTTCAGATATTAAAGCAACTCTGATGAACACAGCAGATCCTTTATCTGATAAATACAGTGTATACGAAGTTGGTGCTGGCCGTGTAAACCCATATGATGCTGTTCATTCTCAGACAGAAATTCAAGTAAAAGACAAAACTTCAACCGTAAAAGATAACTCAAGTAATAATGGAGGAACAACTCTAGCAAGTAAAGGCATTAAACAAATTAAAAACATTACTGGTGCAATAAGCTTTGGTGAACAAGCTGTTACTGGTAAAGACTTATCAGATAATCGTTCAATCACGTTATTTAATAAGAGTTCCGTCGATAAAACATATGATGTAAAGGTACAATTCCAAACGTTGGATGCACGATTTACAAATGATTCTAGAGCAGATCAAGATGCTACTGCTAACGGGGTTACATTAGATGTTAAATCTTCTGTAAAAGTAAAACGTTATGGCAGTGCAAATATGGATGCGACAATAAATGTTCCTAAAACAGCAAAACTTGGAACATATGAAGGGTATGTAGTATATACAAACCAAAAGGATCCTAATGATACTTATAAAATTCCATTTGCTATTCATACTGTAAAAGAAGGTATCGACTACTTAACGGGTAATCCATCAGCGTTTACAGTGCCTTATGAAGCGGCAAGTAATGCGACAAGATGGTCAATTGGCGTAAACTTTAAATTAAATTCTCATATGCGTAATTTCGATTTCTTCCTTGTGGATCCAAAGACAGACAAAGAGTTCGGATTCTTAGGCTCAGCTGATGGAATGGGAGCAGATGAGAATATTGAGTATTATTTCCGTGGCGTTCTGAATAATGGTCAATACTATCCTTTAACTGGCGATACAGATAATCCAATTGCATATGACCTTAAAGAATTAGATCCAGGATTATATAAGATTAGAATGGTGGGCACAAACGATAAAGGTGAAACTTTCACTGCAGATGCACCGGTTTACAATGGGGTTAAAGAAGCAAAGGTAACAATGAATAATATGAAGGCTGGCGGTATTTACGAAACTGCTAACCCAACTGATACAAAAGTTACTGTATCAGGTAATGTATTTGATAAAGAAATTGATGAGATGAAAGCAGCGGGCATTAACGCTTCACAAGCGGATAACAATTTTACGTACTATAATCCTAATAGTTCAAAAGAAACAAGTATTCCATTGGACACTCAAGGAAATTTCAATGCTGAAATTCCATTAAGTACATCTGGTCCAATTGTCAATGCAATTACAGAGTACGACTTCTCAGATTATAGTAAATCAACTGTTAGAAATTATGGTAGTTTTATTGATGCATATTTTGTAAGAAAAGGAACGGCTTATACAACTGCGATTGCTGACAAGCAACGTATAAACATGGGTGAATCAACAACATTAACATTCTCCACAAAGAATGTAAAAACAAACGTGAAGAAAGCAGAATTCACATTCCTTTATCCGAGTCAGTTCCTTGATTTAGTCAATGTACAACCTAATGCGGCATTTAAAGGTAAACTAGATGTTCAATATACGACTGCTCCTTTTAATAGTTCACTAACTAAAATGACAATCACTGCAAATGCAACAGGAGACTTAGCGAATACTGGAATAGCAGGAGATGTACCATTAGTGGACTTAACATTAAAAGCAAAAGACCAATACTACAAAGGGCCAATGAACTTCTACAGTGCAACAGGTTCAAGTCGATTCTTTAACGCTGTTTATACAAATGTTGATAATACTACTGAAACGACACAAGGAATTCAACCATATTTTTATATTACACCGACGTATTCGTTAATGAGAGGTACAGTACAGGCTGAGGGACTAGTGACGTTTGGTGGTGAAATTCTACCTAAACCAATTGATTACAATAAAGCAGGTTCAAAAATTAGCGTGAAAGATGTAAATGGAAAAGAATATGGTGTCACTGATCCATTAGGTTACGCTGGTAGCTTATCACAAGCTGCATTTAGAACAAGATTACCGATAACAGATGATGAATTTACATTAAAAATTGATGTGCCAGGTCACTTTACGTTCTCAAAAGATTTTACAATCGGTGTAAAAGATGATGGAAAAACGACTGCAGGATCTAAACCAATCAATTATGATTATATTCCTGGCGGAGATGTAAATAAAGATAATGTCATTGACGTAAAAGATGCGCTATATATCCAAACTTATTGGGGTACAAATAAGCGTGACGCTGACATTAACTATGATGGTGTTGTTGATGCAAAAGATATGCAGTATGTAATTAATAACTACTTAATGCAAAATCCATGGAATGACAATTCACCAAAAGCAGAAACAAAGTATAAGAGTAAAACGATCGATGATGTTTTACAAGCATTAGGATTAGAGTAATACAATAACTACTAAAACGGTAACCTACAAAAGGTTACCGTTTTTCATGCTGTAAAAAATGAGAGTGGTAACTAAAACCCGTATAGTGAATTGAGTTAGAAAGTCGATCTAAATAAATGTTATCGATATTTTTTAAGAATGTTTAACGATAATTGAACTTTTTTAGTAAATAAAAAGTTATAAAATTTATGAAGTGTGAACTTATTTGGAGGATAAGTTTCTGGATTTATTAAAGTTAATTATAAAGTAATAAACATTCTCGATGATTTTAAAAATAATTTTTTTTATTTGAAGAAGTTGATTGGAATGAATGTTGCCGGACTCCTATGGGAGATACAGGAAGGCTGAGACCCCGCAGGCATGCCCCGTGGAAAGCGGGCATCCTGTAGTTGAAATCAACTAACTTATACTGATTTACAACATATAGAAATTCCCTGTTTATTCTTGGAATCTTAATTTAAATAATTTATTGATTATTTTACTCAAGAATTGTGAAAAATAATTTGATGCAGAAGAAATCTGACCTATTATACTTACACAGTAAAATAGGAATTATTTTAAAAGATTAATAAACGTTGTGATACAATGGATTAGTCATTTTTTTAGTAACTATATAAATTCACATTATTTTAATGATAGAAAATAGAAAGTAAGGTAAAAGGAATGAATAAATTTTCAAGTTTAGGTTTAAGTGAGGAATTAACTGAGTATCTAACTGAATTAGGGATAACAGAACCTACTCCCATTCAAGAGAAGGCAATTCCAATTGTATTTGAAGGTAAGGATTTAATAGGACAGGCGCAAACAGGAACTGGTAAAACATTTGCATTCTTATTTCCAATCCTTGAAAGAATTAATTTAGAATTACCACATACACAAGCATTAGTCGTTGCTCCAACAAGAGAGTTGGCTCTTCAAATAACTGCTGAGGCTAAAAGGATTGTTAGTGATGATTTTGGAGTACTTGCTGTGTACGGTGGGCAAGATGTTGAACAACAAGCTCGTAAACTAAAAAGTGGTGCACATTTAATCATTGCAACACCTGGTAGACTTTTAGACCATTTAAGACGAGGAACAATAAAATTAGATAAAGTTGATTTTCTAGTGCTCGATGAAGCAGACCAAATGTTACATATTGGATTTTTACATGAGGTAGAAGATATTATCAATCAAACTCCTGTATCGAGACAAACCTTATTATTTTCTGCAACTATGCCAGATCAAATCCAATCACTTGCAAAGCGTTACATGAAAAAGCCGGAAATTATTAAAGTAAAGGCTAAAAGAATTACACTTGATGAAATTGAACAATTAATTATTGAAACAACAGATCGCGGAAAATTTAATGCTTTATTGAATCAAATCAAAGAAGCAGAGCCGTTTCTAGCAATCATTTTTTGCAGAACAAAAAGAAGAGCTAATAAGTTAAATGAACAGCTTAAAGGAAAAGGTCTTTTATCTGAAGAATTACACGGAGATTTAACCCAAGGCAAGCGCGAAAAAGTTATGAAATTGTTCCGCGAAGCTAAGATACAATATCTTGTAGCAACAGATGTAGCAGCCAGAGGAATTGATGTCGAAGGTGTTACTCACGTGTTCAACTATGATATACCATTGGATACAGAAAGCTATGTACATCGAATTGGAAGAACAGGACGTGCAGGAGATACTGGTATTGCGATTACATTTGCTACTCCAAAGGATTTTCAAGATATGAGAGTAATTGAAAAAGAGCTTAATCTTTCAATTAAGAGAATAGAAATGGAAAGAGGAGAAAGTTCAGACAGAGCGGATAGATCAGAAAATGCCGGTAGAGCCGAAAGATCGAGAAATGCAGGCAGAGCAGAAAGATCAGGAAGAGCGGAAAGAACAGGAAATGCAGGCAGAGCAGAAAGATCAGGAAGAGCGGAAAGAACAGGAAATGCGGGCAGAGCAGAAAGAACAGGAAATGCGGGTAGAGCAGAAAGAACAGGAAATGCGGGCAGAGCAGAAAGAACAGGAAATGCAGGTAGAGCGGAAAGAACGGGAAATGCGGGTAGAGCGGAAAGAGCGGGAAATGCAGGCAGAGCAGAAAGAACAGGAAATGCAGGCAGAGCAGAAAGATCAGGAAGAGCGGAAAGAACAGGAAATGCGGGTAGAGCAGAAAGAACAGGAAATGCGAGTAGAGCAGAAAGAACAGGAAATGCGGGTAGAGCAGAAAGAACAGGAAATGCGGGTAGAGCAGAAAGAGCAGGGAATGCGGGTAGAGCAGAAAGAACAGGAAATGTAGGTAGAGCGGAAAGAGCGGGAAATGCAAGCAGGGCAGATGGATCAAGAAATGCAGGAAGAGCGGAAAGAACAGGAAATACGGGGAATTCCAGAAGAGGCGAAAGAACAGAAAGTGTTGGAAGATCAAGAAGTACAGGGAGATCAAGAAATGAGGGCAGATCTGGTAGGAGAAGTAGATAAGAAATAAGTGAAGAGTAGGTAGGGAGTTAATTGTTTTAGACATACTCTTATAAAGTGATTTGGGAAGGTTTTTCCCTTAAAAATGAAATAAACAGGTGATTTTATGACGCAGAATGGATTTCGAGAGGAAAAAGAAGTTCACCATATGGAGGAATTGAAAATCCTTATTGAAGAGGCAAAGGAGTTTATTCAGTATGGAAAAGTAGCCAATTATATTCCTGCTCTTGCAAAGGCAAATAAAAAGGATTTATCGTTGGCTGTGTTTTTGCCTGATGGACGACATTTTGAGGCTGGAAATACGAGCATTCGTTTTACTTTGCAAAGTATTTCGAAGGTAATTTCGCTCGCTTTAGTTTTAATGGATCGTGGAGAAGATTATGTATTTGAGCGAGTAGGGATGGAGCCTACTGGTGATCCGTTTAATTCAATTGCAAAATTAGAAGTTAGGTCTGCTGGAAAGCCGTTAAATCCAATGATTAATGCAGGGGCTTTGGCAGTTACAAGTATGATTAAAGGTCATAGTATAAATGATCGCTTTAATCGACTTTTAAACTTTATGAGGGTTTTAACAGATAATAAAGATCTTTCTTATTCTAAAGAGGTTGCTACATCAGAATTTGAAACAGCGCACTTGAATAGATCGCTTTGTTACTTTATGAAAGAGCATGGAATTATTACTGAAGATGTTGAATTGTTATTAGATTTATATACAAAACAATGTTCAATCGAAGTTAACTGTGTAGAAATGGCGAGAATAGGACTTATTTTCGCGCTTGATGGTTGGGATCCAATTTCTAAAACGCAGCTTATACCTGAAAAAATAGCAAAGATTTGTAACACTTTTATGGTTACTTGTGGGATGTATAATGCATCGGGTGAGTTTGCGATTAAAGTTGGAATTCCTGCTAAAAGTGGTGTTTCTGGCGGTGTTATGGGTGCGGTACCTCGCCGATTTGGAATTGGTGTTTATGGACCGTCACTTGATGAAAAAGGAAATAGTATAGCCGGTATAAAATTATTAGAGTTACTGGCTTCACGATATAACTTGAGTATTTTTTAAACATATAGGGTTGTCCATAAGTCAGGTTAATTGACGGATGGGCAAGCTCTTTTTTTGTTGAGTTGGGGTATCTTGTCAGTATTATTCATTTATGAGGGATTTTACTGCTACTCTTTATAGTAAACTAGCAAATTCTTTCCGTTTTTTATCCGATTAGGGAATACTTAGAGCAATTTTGCTATTAATCCAGTTGAAATTAGCTACTTCAGCACAACTATTACGTTCTAATGCCTTTACCACTATAGGTATTTTTCTAATTTATTTTCGATTTTCGAAATTTAATTGCGGTCGTCGTTTATTTACACCAAAAGTCCCAACCCTCCTTAAATTACTCTCCTTAGTCCCGCTATTCCATAATCAACCACATATAATAAGGTCTTTAGTTTCCCTTTTTTCGAATATTTTGTGTATAGTAAGGGTAGACGCGAAAAAGGGAGATAGGAAAATGGACTCACTATTATTACTTTTTATTTTAGGAATCGGTGCAGCAGTAGTTGGAACATTAGCAGGTGGCGGGGGATTAATTACACTCCCGATGATGATTTTTCTTGGTATTCCTATTCAAACGGGTATTGCCACAAATAAGTTTGCCTCAGGTCTGGGGTCGTTTAGTAGTATTCTTTATACAATTAAAAAGAAAGATTTTAAGGCCTCAGTTATTTTTCAATTTATATTAGTTTCGCTCATTGGTGGGGGAATTGGTGCATTTGTAACGAGTATGTTAGATGAACATGTAATGAATATTGTGGCATTAGTTTTATTAACTGGTTCATTATGGCTAACATTTGCAAGTAAAAAGTGGAACTATGAAACTACGAATAAAAGTGGTGTTGAAAAGCAAACACTGCTAGATAGGGGCATCTTAACGGGGATTGGTGTTTATGATGGGGGCTTTGGTCCAGGTTCTTCAACATTTGCAATCTTGTATTTTATTAAAAAAGGGTTTACTTATGTTAATGCAGTTCAGTTGGCTAGAGTATTAAATTTTGGGAGTTGTTTATCAGCATTTATCATTTTTTATATGACAGGTCACTTCCAATGGAAAATTGCTGTGACGATGGCTGCTGCTTCAATTGTAGGTAATCAAGTAGGGTTAAGATTTGCGGAATTTGTTCCAATGAAGTTAGCCAGAATTCTATTAATTTCAGTTTCTGTTTTATTAATTGTTCAAGTAAGTTTAAAGTTATTTGTATAAACAAAACAAGGTCTGTAGGTATATACAGACCTTTTATTTTTTTTACTTAAAGGTAATTTTTACCACTTGGTAGAATAGCTTAATTAATCAAAATTGTAAGAGGTGAGTTTAGTGAATCTGAAGGAATATCAATGGGTAAAAGAAAATCGTGAAGCATTGTTAAATTTTTGTGGTGAATTAAAGCCTGAGGATTTTACTCGTAAATTAGACGGGTTTGGTTTCCAAAGTGTTAGAGAAACTTTACTACATATGGCTGAATGTTATATTGCGTGGATTGGATCTTTTATATTATTGAAAACGAAAAAGCCAATTACGCCAAAGGAAAACGTTGTGAATATTAGTCTTGATGATATAAAATCAAGATTTGAACAAGCTGATTTATTCATGAGTGAATTATTGGACATGACAGTTGACTGTTTGAATAAACCAATTGTTAGAAAGATTCCATGGAGAGATCATAATGAAGAAGTATCTTTCACACCGATGAAACTGCTAGTACATACGATCACACATGAATATCATCATAAAGGACAAATTGTCTCGATGGCTCGGCAGATGGGGTATATTCCACCTAATACCGATGTTTTAGGTACAGAGGATTAAGGGGGAATAAAATGAATTTGAGGTTGGCAGAAATAAAAGACATTGAGCAGTTAATTAAGATGAGATGGGACCTTACTTTGGAAGATTACGAGTCGGGAAGAATTAAAGAGAGTGAATACAATGACTTTTACAGTGAATGTCGTGATTTTTACTAAATGCAATGAACAGTAAACAGTGGTATATATGGGTTGCTGAAATAGAAGGTACAGTTGTTTCCCATATTTATATTGAACTTATTCAAAAAGTACCCCGACCTGGTAGAGTGACCAATCCTTTTGCTTTCATGACGAATGTATATACATTAAAGGATTATCGAGGGAAGGGGATTGGAGGAAAATTAATCTCCCAAGTTAATAAATGGGTAAGCGAAATGAAGTTCGAATTTGTTATTGTTTGGCCAAGCGAGCAAGGTGTTAATTTTTATAAGCGGAACGGTTATAATCAATGTATTGAAGCAATGGAGTATTTTCCAAATTTAGATAAATAATCTAGGAGAATGATTTATGAATCAATTAGATACAGCTTATATAGACACTCCGTTAGGTACATTAAGGATCGTTGGAAATGAAAAAGGAGTAGCATATATTGATTTTGTCAAAGAAGAGAATGATGAAATTCAAAAAATAGTACCACCTTCTTTGAAGGATGCAGGAAATGAATTGATTGAATATTTCAATGGATCTAGGAAGGAATTTAGTATTCAATCAATTGCGAAAGGAACTCCTTTTCAAGAAAGTGTGTGGAGGGAACTAGTTAAAATTAAATATGGAGAAACTGCTTCATATGCAGAAATTGCTAATCGTATAGGGAACCCGAAGGCAGTAAGAGCAGTTGCGAATGCAAATGCAAGAAATCCATTAAGTATCATCGTTCCATGCCATCGCATTATTGGGTCAAATGGTAAGCTAACTGGTTATGCTGGTGGACTGTGGAGGAAAGAATGGCTCTTAAATAGAGAGCAGGGAAGAGAGACGTTTAAATTGTAAAAAAAGAGCAAGAATAATTGAAGTGTTAGGAGTAGATATCACTCCAACTTCATTATTCTTGCTCTTATTTATTCTTTTTGGTCGTTATCGTTGTTAATGTTTATTTCGATATTTGTTTCAATGTCGTCATCAATAATCTTATCTGCGAATTTTGCTTTTTTCCTTAAATTGATGATCCTAGATATATTAACAATCACTACCTTACAAATTGCATATGTTGGTACAGCTAAAACCATACCAAGTACACCAGCAAAGTTACCAGCAAATAATAATAATAAAATAATCGTTAAAGGATGAATATTTAACTTTTTCCCCATGATATATGGTGAGATTAAGTTTGAATCAATTTGTTGAACAATTAAAATAATTAGTACAACGAATAACGCTAATTTAGGAGAAATTAGAGCCGCAACGATCACTGCAGGAGCTCCACCGATAAACGGGCCAAAGTAAGGGATAATATTTGTTATAGCAGCTACTAGCGCTAAAATTAAGGCATTAGGTATCCCGATAATACTATATCCGATAAATGTTCCA
The DNA here is from genome assembly GCF_050457485.1 of Gottfriedia acidiceleris. Taxonomy (GTDB): domain Bacteria; phylum Bacillota; class Bacilli; order Bacillales; family Bacillaceae_G; genus Gottfriedia; species Gottfriedia acidiceleris_D. The sequence goes on along the minus strand of NZ_JBCMJM010000003.1, from coordinate 34,709 downwards.
ATTCCAACAAAAATACAAACAATCGTTTGACCTTGAATGTATGAAGCCAATGTTTCGCTTGTTTCATTTGCAATATGAATAGCTTCATTCCTTAAGCTTTGCGGTAAAAAACGAGACATCGCAGCTGGAAATTTATGACCATCTTTAAACATATAAAACAGTATAAATGGAACTGTTAATATGATTAACGTTACATTACTTAAAATATTGAAAAACGCACCAATTCCACCAGTTATGCCACCGATAAATACTAGGGCATAGTCTGCAACTTTCTTTTCTAAATCTTTAATTTCAACGTAATTTTGACTTCCTAACCACTTCTCTAATAGGCCAATCTTATTTGTTGCTTCATTTACAATTGTTGGCATATTATTTACTAAATCTTTAAATTGTTCAGTTAAGGTTGGGAATACATTAATGATAGATACTACAGCAATTAGGATTAATCCGAGATAGAGAAGAAGAATGCCTATTGAACGGGGTACTTTTTTTCGCTCTAAAAAATCAACTATTGGTGCAAATAGGAAATATAGAAAGATTGAGACAAGTATTGGCGCGAATAAAGTACTAATTAAAATAGCAATTGGTTGAAATAAGAATGATATTTTTGTTCCAACGAATAAGACTAAGAATAATAATAGTAGTTCGATCGTCCAAAATAATAACTTAGAGTTTTTATACAATTAATATCCTCCCACTATATTTTAATTAAAAAACTATGTATAAATACCATATTATAACAAAAAGAGATGCTTGTAAAAGCATCTCTCGATGTATAGACAAAATATTAAAAGTTTGATTTTCAGACTGTTGACAAACTAAAAATTTAATTACTAGACTATGAGGTTCTTTTGAAATACCTATTACTGATTTGGTTCAGTTATTGTTTGCATTGTACCAGTTTTATGCTTGTTGCCACTGTAGAAACGGAATAAATCACCGTAAACAATATTATCTGAAAGTGTTAGCTCTTTTTTAGCTTTATCAATTAATAGTTTCGCTTCTTGATCAGGAACTTCTACTTTTTCAGCAGTTAATCGATTATAAAATTCATTAGAGCCAGCTACATAATAATATTTGCTTGTAACGAAGCTGCCATCACGGAAAACAATGAATTCCGAATAATCTGGGCTAAATAGATCTTTACCAAATTCAATATCTGTTTTTGTATCAACGCCTAAAAGATGAAGAATCGTAGGTTTTACATCAATTTGACCAGCAACCTTTGAGATTGTTTGACCTTGTTTTTGCTTAGGTAAATGAATAATAAATGGCGTACGTTGTAAATCCATATGGTCATATGGAGTAATTTCGTCTTTACCTAAGAACTGAGCCATTGCACGATTATGGTTTTCAGAAATACCATAATGATCACCATACATAACAAGAATAGTATTATCATATAAACCTGATTTTTTTAGACCTTCAATAAAGTGTTTAATTGATTCATCCATATATCGTACTGTCGTTACATAATGATCAAGTGTCTCGTCACCAGAATTATATTGATCAATGTATTGATCTTGTGGATCAAGTACGAAAGGATAGTGGTTTGATAAAGTTAAGAATCTAGTATAAAACGGTTGTTTCACTTGTGATAAAAGAGGAAGTGATTGTTCAAAGAAATCTTCATCCTTTAATCCCCAGTTTACCGAGTTTTCATCGGTAATATTATAATCTACTTCGTTAAAGTAGCGATCGTAACCTAGAGAAGGGTACATTACATTTCGATTCCAAAAGCTTTTATTATTTGCATGGAAAACAGCTGAATAATATCCTTGATCTTTTAAAATTTCAGGTGTAGCCATATATTCGTTATTTGCATGTGTAAAATAGACAGCACCGCGGTCTAATGGATATAAAGAGTTATCAATAATGAACTCAGCATCAGATGTTTTTCCTTGACCAGTTTGGTGATAGAAGTGGTCAAAATAATAACTTTCTTTAATGTATTTATTTAAAAATGGAGTTATTTCTTTCCCATTAACCTTTGCGCCAATTGTGAAATTTTGCATTGATTCTAAAGAAATAACAATAACATTTTTACCTTTATATTTACCGAAAAGCTTTGCATTTGCTTTTACGCCGTTACTATTTACATAGTTTTCAATTTCAGTTAATTTACTGCTATCCGCAAAGGCCTTTTGTGTTGAAGTCTTTGTTTGAAGTGATAAATCATAACCTTGGTAAACATATAATCCAAGATTTTTTACAAGCATTTCACGATCAAACGAACGAGTAAGCAATTCAGGTCGTTCCATTTCAGCTAAGCCTAAGTTTAAAACTGCAATTGCAATCGTAATTAAATAGTAAGTTGACTTCATAAATGAAGGTACACGACCAGTGTTTGAAAATTTAGGAAATTTCTTTGAGATCAAATATAGGATAAGAATATCAATAAACATAAATAGAATTTTAAAGCTTGCTAGTTCTTTTACACTTGATCCTAAATCACCCATATTACTAGTTTGAAACAGCACTGGTAATGTTATGAAGTCGTTAAAGAATCCGTAAAATAAAACGTTTCCACATAATAGCAAGGTTAAAATGAAATTAATCAAAAGCGCGATCGAATTACGTTTTTTCCCTTTGAAAAAAAGTGCGATCCCTACAAGGAATAATGAGGATGCCAAAGGGCTAATAAATAATATTACATTTTGAAAGACTGTATCAATTTTTAAATCGAATCCAAACAGAGTAACAATATACGTTTTTAGCCAAACTACTAACGCAACCAGTAATACGAATCGTACACGTGAAAATGTTGCTTTAATTGAAGTAGGCATAGTCTTAATCCCCCTTAAATACAAAACAAACTAGCGGTCATTCACTAGCTTTTCTTTAAATATGCATCTCTCTAAGTCGTCAAAATTTATCGTACTCCGTTTAATTTTAAAAATCAATAGGAAATACGATTTCGTTATGTAAATCCGTTCGACAAAATATTCTAACTACTTATAAAAAAAGAAATAGGCTACTAGTAAGCCGATCAGACAGTTGACAAGCGCTCGCTTTCTTCGTTACTTCGTCTGTCTGCGGTGCTCATTACCGTCTAGGGTAACTCCGCTCCTCATCAGCCTTCGTGCCTCGAAAGACAAGCGCTTGCAATCAGTCTGATCATCAAGTTATTAGAACTTTGTCTGCTACAACCTATTTCTTTTCATTTTATGGACAACTATCTTAATCTATGCTTCTTAATAATAATTTTTTTAACATTGGTTTTAATTGAAGTCTTAAATCTTCTGCATTTGATGCGATTAAGTAATGGTGCTGATAAATATTTTTCATTAATTGTGAAGTTTCTTCTTGATGTTCTTCTTCCTCAATGAATGTACCGATTACCTCAATTCCAAGTTTTCTAGCTTGTTTAACTGCTTCATGCGTATCGATAATCCCATCCTGGAAATAATCTAATGCAGAAGGTTCACCATCTGTAAATACGAGCAAAAATTTATGCTTTTCCGAACGTTTAGCGAGCTCTTCTGAAACAATTCGAATCATTAAGCCATCACGATTATCCTCTTCTTCTTGAAGTTGCATGATGTTTGGACCTACTGAAGGTGATAAAGAGCTTGAAAACGGAATGACTTGATGTAAAATATTTGGTTTGTTTTCTTTTGTAGCATTTGAAGCATCCTCCCAAAAGCCACTAATGCTATGAGAGATTTTTAATTGTTTTAATGTTTCATGGAATAAAATGACGCTTTTTTTCACTTCATCCATTTTATTAAACATCGATCCGGAGCAATCTACTAATAAGTAAAAAACAGCATCTAATTCTTTCGATTCAGTTTGTTTTTTATAAAACATTTTAGGGTTTTCTTCTGTGAAAAGTCGAATCCATTTTTTATTTAACCTACCATAGTATTTATCAGTAGGTGCATTTTGTTTATTTTCTAATGATTTTTCAATCGTCTTTCTTAGTTCTTTAACATCTTTAGAAACCATTGAAGACAATGTAGAATACTGTTTCTTTTCGGTAACTGTTTGCCCAATTGCTTCTTTGTATTTAATAGAAACATTACTATTGTATTTACCAAAAGGATTTTGCTGTGAGGAGGATGAATTCGTAGCCTCATATGAATCAGTTTGTTTTGACTTTTTATTCTCTCCTTGTTTGGAGGAACCAAATGCATTTGCAATTGCCTGATCGCCGGCCTCTTCTTCTCGTGCAAAATTTGCTTTAATAGAAGTTTTTGTACCACTTTCAACTTCAAATCGTAAAAAATTATCATCTGTTTCATTATTTTTACTTTCTCTATGCCAGGTTGATAATCTTTCATCTTCGCTATTTCTTTCATCAAGACCTTCTTGCTGGTCATCATTTTGAAGCTCTTTTACCTTACTATTACATGAGGCTAATTCGTTAATTTTATTTAACGGTAAATAGCCAAAATATGTGTGAATCATATCTTCCTTATACAGTGAAAGTAGTCTCTGCTGCACTCTAAATACAATGGAAGAAATATCACTTGTTTTCTTAGCTTCAAACGACTGGAAGAGGATGGGTAAAATATCCTCTAGTTGTTCATTCGTTTGATAAGTTAATTGAGTAGAAGTAAGTGAAAGATAAATTAAACAAAACAATTGATCTAATTGGAAATTACGCATTTCATTTGCTTTGAATTGTGATTGAAAATAATGTCTATATATTCTTTTTCTCGTAGAAAATAATTGTCTTGTACCTGGTCTTTGATGACTAATTAACTCTTCAAGTCGGATATCCTCAAGAAGGACAAACAATTGTGTTAAGAAACTTTTTAAATGAGTTTCTTGTAATTCCTTTAGTGTATCTTTGAATTCACTAAAATCTGAGTAATGTTTATTACCTAAAGCTTTTAAGTACACATCTGATTTCAAACCTTGTAACTGTGTACTATGCTCTTGTGTATCCCAAAAATGACTTACAGTAAATTTTTGTTCTTCATCGTCGTAATACGCCTGAAAATCAAATTCTAAAAATGAACTACGATCTTTCGAAAGAGAAATCGATAAATTTTCCATTTGAAGAAAAGTGGAAGCGTCGATTTTTTTATTGTTAAAAATGATTTGTTTCATATGTTAATCATCACTCATTTCAAGAAAGAAAATAACTTTCAGCTAGTTCTCTAACAGTCTCGCGCTCAATGTCATCACTTAATTTAGCGATAATTGTGCGTTCAATTGCTCGAAGTACTGGTATATGAACAGATAAATCACATGCGTCAAGTACACCACGAATACTTGCGGCATCTTCACTAATTCTGCCTTCACTTGCTAATGGGATTAAATCACTTGAAAAGCTTGTAAATTTCTTCAGAAGATCTTCATCTTTTAGCTCAGATTCATCTTTTAATAACTGAAGTAATGATTCCCCGTTAATATATGGAACATCTATAATAATGAAGCGATTTTTTAAAGCTTCATTTAATTCGCTTGTTCCTACATACCCTTCATTTATTGCGGCGATTACTCTAAAGTTTTCGTCACCTTTTACTACTTCTTGAGTAAATGGATTTGTAATCATTTTTCGATAATCAAGTGCACCATGTAGTAATGGTAATGTTTCTGGTTTAGCCATGTTAATTTCATCGATATATAAAATATGACCTTTTTTCATTGCTTTCATTAAAGGTCCATCGATGAATACTACTTCAGATCCGTTCGTATTAGAAGCAATTGTGTTGTATCCAACAATACCTTCTAAATCTAAATCGACTGAACAGTTTATGCTATGCATCGGTTGATAAAGCATTTTTGAAAGAGTCTCAGCTAAAACCGTTTTACCACTTCCTGTTGGACCTTTTAATAATATATTTTTACCAAGAAGAAGGGCAGTAATAGCATCTTCTAAAATCGTTTTGTCTTGAGAAACATATTGTTTTGTTCCGATTAATAATTGCTCTTCTTTTAGAACTTTTTGAATTTGTTCATTATATATTAAATTTAATTTTTCATTAATCGAACTAGAAAGATTTAGTTTTGTATTCATAAATTACTCCTTTTATATAAACATTGTTCAATTGGATTATTCATTTGTGTATTAACCATAGTATTATCGCATATTTGGATTGTGAATGTCTTGTCCACAAATTTCATGAATATGCTAATACAGTTACTATCTTTTGAGTATAACAGTTTGTCGTTTAACAGGAAAGTTTTCAGAGTGAATTACTATATATATGAAGCAACTGTAATTTAGTGGAAAGAACTAAATGTTTATATGAGTTAACTTTTCAACTACTTTGTTCAATATTTCACAATATGTTCATAATACAAGCGATTGTTTCAGTTCATCGTATGTTAAATTAGATACGTAATCTGTTATATACTTAATTAACTTTCTGTATTATATGCAGAAGAGGAGGAGTAATACAATGGAACAATGGAGACAATTTGAAACTGGACGATGGGAACAAACGATTGATGTAAGGGACTTTATTCAAAAAAATGTTAAATCTTATGTTGGTGATGACTCTTTTCTTTTAGGCCCAACAGATGCAACTAACAAACTATGGGATATAGTACTTAAACTATCTAAAGAAGAACGCGAAAATGGCGGAGTTTTAGATATGGATACGAAAATTGTATCTACGATTACTTCACACGAACCAGGATACTTAGAAAAAGAATTAGAGCAAATTGTTGGATTCCAAACAGATAAACCGTTTAAAAGATCATTACAACCATTTGGTGGAATTCGAATGGCTGAAGCATCATGTGAGTCTTATGGATACAAAGTTGATGATGAAATAAGCAAAATATTTACAGAATATCGAAAAACACATAATCAAGGCGTATTTGATGCCTATACATCAGAAATGAAAGCAGCAAGACGTTCTGGTGTGATTACTGGTCTACCTGATGCTTACGGTCGTGGAAGAATTATAGGTGACTATAGAAGGGTAGCGTTATATGGGGTAGATCGACTGATTAAAGATAAAATTGATACTTTAAATAAAACAACAAGTGTTATGTCAGAAGAAGTAATAAGAGATCGTGAAGAACTAAATGAACAAATGCGTGCATTAAATGAATTAAAACAAATGGCAACAAATCATGGGTTTGATATTTCTAGACCTGCAACAAACGCAAAAGAAGCTTTCCAATGGTTATATTTTGGCTATTTAGCAGCAATAAAAGAGCAAAATGGAGCGGCTATGAGCTTAGGGAGAGTTTCAACATTTTTGGATATATATATAGAAAGAGATCTTGAAGAAAGCACTTTAACTGAACAAGACGCACAAGAATTAGTCGATCATTTTGTAATGAAACTGAGATTAGTCAAGTTTGCTCGTACGCCTGATTATAATGAACTATTTTCTGGCGATCCTACTTGGGTAACAGAGTCAATCGGTGGAATAGGAATAGATGGTCGTCCACTTATAACAAAGAACTCATTCCGCTTTTTAAATACTTTGGATAACCTAGGACCTGCGCCAGAACCTAACTTAACTGTCCTTTGGTCATCAAAACTACCAGAGGGATTTAAGCAATATTGCGCTAAAATGTCAATTAAAACTAGCTCAATTCAATATGAAAATGATGATATTATGCGTCCAGAATATGGTGATGATTATGGCATTGCATGCTGCGTTTCCGCTATGACTATCGGTAAACAAATGCAATTCTTTGGTGCACGTGCAAATCTTGCTAAAGCATTATTATACGCTATTAATGGTGGTAAAGACGAAAAATCAAAAGCTCAAGTAGCACCTATGTATGCTCCGATTACATCTGAGTATCTTGACTATGAAGAAGTAAAAATTAAGTTCGACGTTTTATTAGATTGGTTAGCAGGCTTATATGTTAATACATTAAATTGTATCCACTTTATGCATGATAAATATAGCTATGAACGAATTGAAATGGCGTTACATGATGCAAATATAAAACGTACAATGGCAACAGGTATTGCAGGATTGTCAGTATGTGCTGATTCATTATCAGCTATTAAGCATGCAAATGTTAAAACAATTCGCGATGAGAATGGAATCGTTGTTGATTTTGAAATTGAAGGAGAGTATCCAAAATACGGGAACAACAATGATCTTGTAGATGATATTGCTGTAGAACTAGTTGAAAGCTTTATGGCAAAAGTAAGAAAGCATAAAACTTATCGTAATTCAATTCATACAACATCAGTGCTAACGATTACTTCTAATGTTGTTTATGGTAAAAAGACAGGTAATACACCAGATGGAAGAAAAGCAGGTGAACCATTTGCTCCTGGTGCCAATCCGTTACATGGACGCGATACAAATGGCGCTCTAGCATCATTAAGTTCAGTAGCGAAATTACCTTACGAAGATGCACAAGATGGAATTTCAAATACTTTTTCGATCGTTCCAAAAGCTTTAGGTAAGGACGAGTGTACACAAATATTAAACTTAGTAGCAATGTTAGATGGATATACAGAAAAAGGCGGTCATCACTTAAACGTAAATGTATTCAATCGAGAAACATTAATGGATGCGATGGAACATCCTGAAGAATATCCACAATTAACGATTAGAGTCTCAGGTTATGCAGTTAACTTCATAAAACTAACTAGGGAACAACAAATTGACGTAATAAATAGAACTTTCCACGGTTCTATGTAGAAATCTCTGTGTTTCAAGCCTAGTGGGGGACATACTTCACTAGGCTTTAATGTTTTTACTAAATAAGGAAAAAATTAGTTCAGAGGAGAATGACAATGATTTCAGGAAATATACATTCAATTGAAACATGTGGAACTGTCGATGGACCAGGTCTTAGATATGTAATTTTTACGCAAGGATGTTTATTAAGATGTCAATATTGTCATAACGCAGATACGTGGAAAATTGGAGCAGGTAAAGATATGTCAGTTGATCAATTAATGAAGGATATCAAGACGTATATTCCATTTATGAGATCATCTGGAGGTGGAGTTACGGTTAGTGGTGGAGAACCATTATTACAATTAGATTTTCTATTAGAACTGTTTAAATCTTGTAGAAGAAATGGGATTCATACAACGATTGATACATCTGGTGGATGTTTCAGTACAGATCCAAATTTTCTTTCTAAATTAGATGAAGTATTAGAATACACCGATTTAGTATTATTGGATTTAAAACATTTTGATGAAAAAAAACATATAAAACTTACGGGAAAATCAAATGAGCAGATTAAAATCTTTGCTAGATACTTGGACAAGAAAAATATCCCGGTTTGGATTAGACATGTCTTAGTTCCTGGAATAACCGACTCAGAAGATAATCTAATAAAACTAGGTGATTTTATAAATAAATTAAATAATGTGGAAAAAGTAGAAATTTTACCATATCATCAATTAGGAGTCTATAAATGGGAAGCATTAGGATTAAAATATCCTTTAAAAGATATTCAACCACCATCAAATGAAAGTGTTAATCATGCTTATCAACTATTAACTCAAAAGAAAGAAATACAAACTTGTTAATAACACTAATTACTATGAACTGTCCTTTAAATGTTAGTAGGCGTCTAACATTTAAAGGACAGTTTATTTTATTAGCTTTTTATGATTATTTAGACGATTGACTAAAATAAATTTGAGGTTAGTGAATATAATGAAAAATAGTTATTTATAGTTTCTTATTTTAAAGGGTGAATTTTAATGAAGGAGTTTCGATTTTCTTGGTATGTTTTACTAGATGACCAGAATGGAATCGAAGGGGGTTCTTTTGTTCGAGGTGAAAAAATTGAAGATGAAATGGATCGAATAAAAGAAAAACTTAGTAAGGAATATTATGTTAGACCATCTTCGGTTTATATTATTGAATCAAGTGAAATTTAAATAAGATATTGTAAATTTTTAAAGATGTTTATATGCAGTATTTTTAGGTATAAAGTTATTGTGGAAAAACAAAAAAGGCTTCCTAAGAAAGCCTTTTTGAATAAAATTATTTGCCTACTCCATTAAAATTAGTATAACCTGCAGCACGATCAGCTCGTTTAAATTCCTTTGCATATAATACTTCTTGAGTAGAACTTAAATTACGTCTCGTTTTATCTTTTCGTTTATCCACAAAAAACACCTCGCTAAGTTATAAAATCCTTAGTAAGTCTCTCCAATTTTTGTGGCTGATATACTAAATTATGCTTCTTTTAAATGTGTTACTTCATGCTGTTGGTAATCTTCACGCATTGTATGCAATAAATAATTGTCTTTAGTAATTTCAAATAAGTCGTAAATTTCTTCATTTTGATTAATTTCATTATATAAACATTTACGTGATTCATTTGCTAATGATGCGTATGGTAGTTTACTTGCAGCATAAAAAGAGCGCTTATTAACTTTACGAATACGCATAAAAATTGAGTTGATTCCTAAATCGTGAAATAACTCATGGAAGAACGCGTCTTTTGCAGGTTTGTTATAACCCATTCCGTGAAAAGGTTTGCCTAACCATGTTCCTAAAAAGCCGTATCCACCTTCAATATCATGTAAAGAAATGTTACCAATAGGGTTACCCCACTCATCTAAGATTGTTCTTGATATCATTTTTCCTTGTTCTTCTAGTTCGATTGCCTGCTTTGTGATAAATAGAAATTCTTCGTACGAATTTGCTTTATGGCGCACAAAGGGAAAGACATCAGGATGCACCATAAGTTCAAAAAGTACAGAACAATCTTGTAAATCTCGCTGTTTCAGCATCTCTACTCCTCCTCATAATAAGGGTAGCGAAAGAAGGTTACGCCACCCGCGAAATTTTTGTGAGGACTAAACAATAAAATTTAAAGTCCTGTGAAGTGCATTAACTATGAATAAATTATGAATAATTTTTTAATGCACCCTAAAATTTCGGGGTGGGAATCGAACCCACTAGGACCAGCGATTTACTGGTGGCTCACCATTTGCCTTTCCCGTTAAAATACTATATAAGAAAAGTGTTTTCACACTTTCTATTTAATTTACCGCAAACGTTCTTACTATACTATAATAAACGATTTTGTTCAAATTGCAAACTAAAATTATTCGATATTTTTATACACAATTCTACCATCTATGACAGTGAGTAATGGTTTAGCCATATAATGAAACGGATGATGGGACCATAATACTACATCACCATCTTTACCAATTTCTAAGCTACCAATTCTATGAGATAAATTAAGATTTTTTGCTGGATTAATCGTAATTGCTTTTAAAGCTTCGAGCTCAGGTAAACCTTCTCGAACTGCTATAGCTGCACATACATTTAAATACTGAATTGGCGTATAAGGGTGGTCAGTTGTAATTGAAACACTTACCCCAATATCAGCAAGAGCTTTGTATGTAGTCCAGGATTTATTTTTTAATTCAATTTTTGAACGTCTAGTTAATGTAGGACCAACAGATACTTGAAGGTTTCGATCCTTTAGATGGTCAATAATTAAATGACCTTCTGTACAATGTTCAATTCGTATATCTAAGTTAAATTCTTCGCCAAAACGTATAGCTGATAAAATATCATCTGCACGATGAGCATGAATTCGTACTGGAATTTCTCTATTTAAAGCTTTAATAATTGGTAAAATTCGAAAGTCATCTGGGTTATGCGAGTTTTTAGCTTCATAGAATGCTTCACGAAGCATTCCCATAATACCCATTCTAGTAATTGATTCTTTATTCCCGTTACTGTGAGTTCTTTTTGGGTTTTCACCAAAAGCGATTTTCAATCCAGACGGTTCTTGAATAATCATTTTATCGACACTTTTACCATATGTTTTAATTGTACAAGTTGTTCCACCAATTACATTTCCACTACCAGGCATAATATGAGCTGTTGTAATTCCATGTTGGATGGCATCAGTAAAAGCAACATCAAGTGGCAATATTCCATCCATGGATCGAATATGTGGAGTCAATACTTCAATTGTTTCATTCGCATCATTTCCAGCCCAACCAGTTCCTTCGTCATATAGACCTAAGTGAGTGTGTACATCAATAAAACCAGGAAAAAGAGGTTTTCCTGCACATTCTATGACAATTGTTTGATCTTCAATCGAAAAAATCTCAGGTGCAATTTCTTTAATTTTCCCATTTTCAATTAACAAATCATGGTTATATAAAACTTGAGATGTAATGGGAAAAATGGTTGCATTTTTAAATAATAGATTCATGATAAATCCTTTCAAATACTAATTTAAAGTTAACAGTAAAGCTTCTTTTAAAGATGGGAATTGAAAGTTATAATTAGTTTGAATGGCTTTAGAAGGCATAACTTTTTGACCTTCTAAAACTAGCATACTCATTTCACCTAGTAATAATTGAAGGGCAAAATTTGGAACTTTCAATATATTTGGTCGATGTAAAGCTGCTGAAAGGGTTCTGCTAAACTCGTTCATTGTTACTGGATTAGGTGACACTAAATTGATTGGCCCTCTAATTTCGGTATTATTTATCGAATGAAGTATTAGTCCAACAACATCCTTCTCATGAATCCATGATATCCACTGGGTACCTTTTCCGATAGGACCACCAATTAACAATTTATAAGGCAAAATCATTTTTGGAAGTGCTCCACCGTTTAACCCTAATACAAGACCAAATCTAGCGAGAATAGTCCGAATTCCCAGTTCTTCAGCTTTTCTGGCAACAGTTTCCCATTCTCTTACAGTTGATGCTAAAAAATCATTTGAAATAGGCTTGTCATGTTCATTAAAAGTTATTGATTCCGAGGTTCCATAAAACCCTATTGCGCTAGCATTAATAAAAAGGTTTGGACGATGGGCTTGTCTTTCAAACCATGTAATTAGAATATTTGTAGATTTTATACGACTTTGTAGAATTTTGTCTTTTAATTGTTTAGTCCACCTACCGCTGTTTATTGATTCACCGGCTAAGTTAATGACTACATCAATGGACTCCCCGAAAGAATTCGAGGTTAATTGATCCCAATTAATATAAGTAATAAATGGATTAGATGATTTTCTTATATTTCTTGTGACAATATAACATTGAAATTCATGTCGAATAAATTCATTTATTAATTGAGATCCAATAAACCCTGTACCGCCTGTAAGAAGAATTTTCATCCACGCATCTCCTTAATACATAATATGATATTATTATTTTTATGTGTACATAAAAACAAAATTTATTTTGAGGTAAATTATGTCTATAATAACGAAAATTCAAGTTCAAAAATTAAATAAAGAACGATTTAATATTTACACAGATAGTGGTAATGGTGAAGAGTATTCGTTTAGTGTAGACGCTGATACTCTTGTTAAATTTAACATAATAAAAGGTCAATCATTTGAGCCATTTGAACTAGAAGAAATATTAAATGCCGATCAACTTAGAAAGGCATATCTTTCTAGCGTTGTTTATTTATCTCGAATGATGAGAACAAAAAAAGAAATAGAACAATATTTAACAAAGCAAGAATTCTTAGATGATACAATACAAACTACAATTATCCGACTTGTAGAAGAAGGGTATATTAATGAAGAAAAATACGCTGAAAGTTATGTCCGTACGTCTATTAATACGACATTGAAAGGACCAACAATCATTAAGAATGAATTACTAGCAAGAGGTATTCACAATTCTGTAATAGAGAAAAGCTTAATTTTATTTTCGAAAGATAAACAAATTCAACATGCTATTTCACTCTGCCAAAAAAAGGTGTCTGTACTTTCGAAGTACTCAACAAATCAAAAAAAGGCAAAGCTTGAAGAATTGCTGAGAAGAAAAGGATATTCTGCTAACATCACTTCGATTGCAATTGAAGAAACACAATATGAAAGTGAAGAAGATGATGAATTACAAGCTCTATTAATACATGCTAGAAAAGCGAAAAAGAAATATGAAAAATTAAGTGGCTGGGAATATACTCAAAAAATGAAAACAGTATTATTTCGAAAAGGTTTCCCAATTGATTTAATTGAAAAAGCAATTTTAATTTTAGAAGAGGAAGAATACTAAATTACTTGAATGAAGTATGTAGACAAAAAGTTCAAAACAATTGATTTTCAGACTGATTGCAAGCGTTTGGCGGGCAGTCTGAAACTAAAATAATTGGTTGTCTGTTATTAGCTTGATATAATAAAAATATCTAAATGATTTAGAGGAGACTTAAAATGGAAATTCCAAAACGATATAGTGACTTAACGAAAGATGAATTAGTTCAAGAAATCAGCAATTTGAATCATCAAGCTAGAAAAGCTGAACAAATGGATATGATCAATGAACTTGAAGTTATACTTCGTAAAAAAACGATGGCTCAATCATATTTATTAGACGCAAGTCAATTTATTCCTGGCGAACAATATGAATTAATTGAAGAACCTGGTGTATTATTTATGATCACATATATGAATGGTATTTTTGCTTGGGGTCATAAAAGTACTAGTGAAGAAGAAATAGGAATCCCAATCGCATTATTAAAGAAACAAGGAACGAACTAATTCAAAAAATATAAAATCAGACTGATTGAAAACTGAGCTCTACTTTATAAACGAGCGTCTGGTGGGTAGTCTGAAACCAGGGACGAATTGCCCCTGGCTTTTTATTTTAAATATTAATCATTACTAGGATCACTTTTTGCCATTCTTCTTTGTGGACTTGTATTTATTTGACCGTTAGGACGCTTAGAAGCATTTTTTGATTTATAATCGATATTACCGTCGATTTTCGTATCGTGCTTTTGTGCTGAAAAACGTTCGCTTTTTGTTGTCATTTTAAAAAACCCCCTAGTGATTAAACTAATTGATGAAATGAACCATCATCAATATGATGACCATTTTGAATTTAGATATGATGATAATAAATGTTTAAAAATTGGAAGGTGTAATTATATGGAGAAATATTTAGAGCAATTAACTGAGCTATTACTAAAAGAAAATAGTCATTTAACATACTCTCAAGCAAAAATTTGGGTTGAATGGCTATGGGAAGATTTTGAAGCAACTTATGCTAAAGCTGGAGAATATCATGGAGAACAAATGTCTAAAAAGGTTGTTCAACAATTTATTTTCCAATATGGAAAATATTTGCATGAAACAGATATAAAAATTGCAAAGCCACCAGGATTAGAAATTATAGAAACGAAAGAGAAAGACAATCTTCTTCATTAATTAAATAACCCTTAGCAAAAAAATTGCTAAGGGTTATTTTTTGGTTTTTCAAGATTCCGCTTTTAGTTTTTTTTGTAATTTTTTCTCACTAAAGATCCAGCCAGTGAATGAACTGATAATATTATGTTCGTAGTCAAATTTAACTACTGCAACAAATGGGTAGTAGGTTTCTGTCCTGTACCTTAAATCGATTAGTCTTAATTCTTTATGGTCGTCATGTCCAATCAATTCCCAAATATAAACTGGTGAAAATGCCAGGAATGATTTAACGTTTTCATCCTTAAAGGCTGCTTTTACGTCTTCAATTACTGGTAACGGGATCCTTTTAAATACGTCGTGTATTTTAAAGATTCTTTTCTTTATTTTGCCAACATAATGATGAGAATCTGTACTTGCTACAATATGATAATGAGTGTATTTTATAGAAGGTGAAACATAGACACGTTTTACATCCGGTAATTTTTTTGTGACTGTTTGAATCACGATTTGTTTTTGTCGATATCTAAACGCATAGTAAAAAATCATAATGAAATAGAGCATAACACAGATCGGACCTGCTCTAAAATGAAAAATAACAAATGGAACTCCAACTAAATGGATTGCAAAAATAATTGGATCGAAAGTATTTATGATACCAAAAGCAATCCAGCGTTTTGAAAAAGGCCTTAGTGCTTGGGTTCCGTAGGCATTAAATAAATCAACAAATACGTGTACACTTACTGCCAGGAAAGACCAGAATAAATAGAGTCCAAAGTGTTCTCTATTGTTAAATAATGTCATAAGCGCAGAAAGTGATAATGTCCATAAAATGACTGCTGGAATTGAATGCGTAATTCCACGATGATGTTTTAAATATTTTGCGTTATTTCTTAATTTTAATATCGTGTCACTGTCTGGTAATTGTGATCCGATGATTGTTGTTAATAAGAGTGAGTTTGTCAAATGTGGGTCATGTAGGACAATTGGACTCAGGGTTGCTAATCCGCCAAGTGTAAATCCCATTACAAGATGAGTACCAGTATCCATTTAGTTCCTCCCTTTACTTACCCTTTTAATTTTTATAGTATTGACTATTAACAAAAACATATAGATGTTAGAGAAAGGTATAAGTTATGAATAATGATTTAAATACGACATTAGAAGTTTTCCCCAAAAATGACTTTAAAAATAATTTAGTTAATTGGTTTTTAGCAGAACAAAGAGATTTACCTTGGAGAAAGAATAAAGACCCATATCGAGTATGGGTTTCAGAAATAATGCTTCAGCAAACACGTGTAGATACAGTAATCCCTTTTTATAATAAGTTTATGCAAAATTTCCCTACTATTGCTGACTTGGCGAATGCCGAGGAAGAAAAAGTACTAAAAGCATGGGAAGGACTTGGTTATTATTCTAGAGCTAGAAATTTGCAATCGGCTGTCCGAGAAGTCCATGAAGAGTATTCAGGTAAAGTACCAGATACGCCAGAATTAATAAGTAAATTAAAAGGTGTAGGTCCTTATACTGCTGGAGCGATCCTTAGTATTGCATACGGTAAACCAGAGCCAGCCGTTGATGGGAATGTAATGAGGGTATTATCTAGAATATTAACAATTTGGGAAGACATTGGTGTACCGAAAAATCGAAAAATTTTTGAACAAGCTGTAAGAGCTTTAATTAGTCATGAAGATCCGTCTGCTTTTAATCAAGGTTTAATGGAGCTTGGTGCATTAATTTGTACACCAACAAATCCTGCATGTTTACTATGTCCTGTGAGAGAGCAATGTTTAGCTTTTGAAACTGGAGTTGTGACTGAGTTACCTATAAAAAGTAAAAAGAAGGCACCAAAGCCAATTAATTTAGCAGTTGGTGTCATTAAGAATAGAAAAAATCAATATTTAATTCAACAAAGACCTTCTAGTGGATTACTTGCTAATATGTGGGAGTTTCCAACTGCTGAATTACAATCAACGATGTTATCTAAAAGTGATACGCTTAGTTTTTTCTTAAATCAAGAGTCTCAATTAGTAGTTGAAGGATTATCTTATCAATTTAATATTGAGCATGTTTTTTCACATCTTGTATGGAAAATGGATGTATATGTTGGAGATGCAATTAATGAGGGTAGTTTAACAAGTAATCAGAAATGGGTAACATTAGATGAGTGTAAAGAACTGCCGTTTCCGGTAGTGCATCAAAAAATTTATCAGCAAATCGAAAAGTTACAGTAATGAAACAAAGAACCCCAACAAATAGTTGGGGTTCTTTTTGGTTTAAGAGTCACTTTAGTCAAAAGTAGGGCGAGTACCACTAGTCCAGTCTGCTTCATTTCTATGAAGACCACCACGTGATTCAATTTCTTTTATTATTTCTTTTTGCATTGTGCTACCTTCGATATTTAAATAACCAGTAATTTGCTGAAATGAATGATGATAGTATTCCAATTCACTATCTTTCCATTGAGTTTTTGGAGTCATTGATAACTCCGATAGATCTCTGCCAACGTACATAATAAGCCTCCTTTAAATTTCTTCTCATAGTTTTCCACTCGAACAGTTCATTAAACAAAAAAATAAAAGTAAAGTTTTTTACATATTACTCCGACTAATGGACATCATATTATTCGTGGAGGTGATAAATCATGAACAACAACAATCAATTCAATGCTGGAAAAACAGCATCTGGAACTAACATTGGAAAAGTTAAACAACAAAACCAAAGTTTTGGACAAGAGTTTTCAAGTGAAACTGATGCTCAAGCTGTAAGAGAAGCAAATGCACAATCTACACAAAAAGCTGCTTCTAAAAACTTTGGACAACAAAACCAACAATAATCCCTAAAGAGGAATTACTAGAAGTGCGCTGTTGATGAGGAGATAGTAAGTATAGTCTTACTTTCCATAATCATCTTCCTGTCTGATGAGAGATCATGCAGTCTAGTTGTTATAAAGAACGTTCAAAAAGAGCACCCTTATATAAGGGTGCTCTTTTACCTTCATGTAATTTATGTCCACCATTTAAAATCCACATAGAATTATTAATTTCTTCTCAATAGTCAAATATCGTCAAATGTAGTCAAAGGGATTATGTTAGTTTTCAAGAAATAGTGTAATAATGAAATAAGGATGGTGAATGCTATGCAAGTATTCGATGAATTGGTAAGTCGTCAGCTTGAAACAATGGATCAGTTAATAAAGATTCAAGAAGAAATTGAACGATGTCAAGAAATTGAAAACCAACTATTTGAATTAGAGGATTTGTCAAAATTGTCTTCTATCCAAGATGAAATACATATAATGAGATCTGAATTAAAAGCTATCCAAGACACCTTTCTAATACAAACACAGCAAATTATTAAATCTTTCTCAGATGAGAGGAAAATTGCATTAAAATAAAAAAAACAATGGGGCATTTTACCAAATTAACCTCCCTTTTGTTTAAAAATGGATAAGAACTAGTTATAATAGAAGTGTAAAGTATAAATAAAGTGTTGAAATGCGTCCACACTAGAAAGAAGGGAGAAACAATGAACGTTCCCAAACCAGGAGAAAAAATACAGATACATAGTTACAAACATAATGGACATATTCATCGTATATGGGAAGAGACAACCATTTTAAAAGGGACGCAGCAGTTAGTAATTGGCGCAAATGATCGCACGCTTGTAACTGAATCGGACGGTAGAACATGGGTTACACGAGAGCCAGCAATTTGTTACTTTGATATGGATTATTGGTTTAATGTCATTGGAATGATTAGAGAAGATGGGGTTTATTATTACTGTAATATTAGCTCACCATTCGTCTATGAAGATGGTGCCATTAAGTATATTGACTATGATCTAGATATTAAAGTTTTTCCAGACATGACTTACGTGCTGTTAGATGAAGATGAATATGAGAATCATCGACAAATAATGAATTATCCTCCTATAATTGACCCAATCTTAAAAAAGAACTTAGGTTATTTAAAGGAATTAATTCATCAACGAAAAGGGCCGTTTGCTACCGATTTTATTGATAATTGGTATGAACGATTCTTAATGTATCGTGATTAATCGAAACTGTTGAGCGGACTAAGTCTTTTTGAGAATTAATCATCTCAAAAAGACTGCTCAACAGTTTCTTTTTGAATGATATGAAAGGATGAAAATATGGGAAGTATTAAACGTTATTTAAAATTTGTTAAACCATATCGATTTCATATTTTTTTAACGATTGCTATCGGTATCGTTAAATTTGGAATCCCATTAATATTACCGTTTTTATTAAAATATGTAGTTGATAATATCATTAATTCATCATTACCAATTGCAACCAAAAGCTCACATCTTATTTACATCATGTTAATTGCATTTGGAATTTTTGTTATTGTAAGACCGCCTATTGAGTATTTCAGACAATATTATGCTCAATATATCGGTAGTCGAATTTTATTTGACATTAGAGATCATTTATTTAAACATTTACAAAAACTCAGCTTAAGATATTATGCTAATGCAAAGACAGGTGAAGTCATTTCACGAGTAATAAATGATGTTGAATCTACTAAAGACTTTGTTATTACTGGGTTAATGAATGTTTGGTTAGATTTAATTACAATCTTAATCACAGTTACAATCATGTTAACAATGGATGTAAAGTTAACGCTTGTATCATTAATCGTTTTGCCGTTTTATACATTAGCAGTAAAGTACTTTTTCGGTCGACTTCGATTTTTGACTCGTCAAAGATCTCAAGCTTTAGCTGTTTTACAAGGGTTCTTAACAGAAAGAATTCAAGGAATGCAAGTAACACGTAGTTTTGCATTGGAAGATTATGAAAGCGGACTATTTAAAGAAAAAAATGGTGAGTTTTTAGATCGTGCTCTTAAGCATACAGGATGGAATGCGAGAACGTTTACAATTATTAATACATTAACTGATATTGGACCATTATTAATTATCGGATTTTCTGCATATCAAGTTATTCATGGTCACTTAACACTTGGTGAGATGGTAGCATTCGTTGGATATATTGATCGTTTATATGATCCACTTAGAAGATTAGCGAATTCTTCAACGGCATTAACACAATCGTTTGCATCGATGGACCGTGTCTTTGAATTAATGGATGAAAAGTATGATATCGTTAATCGGGAAAATCCAATTTATGCAAAGAAGTTAGATGGTCAAATACACTTTAATCACGTATCTTTTCAATATAATGCCGTTGATGATGAGGTCATTCAAGATGTAACTTTTCAAATTGAACCTGGTCAAAAGATTGCATTGGTTGGTTCAAGTGGTGGTGGAAAGTCTTCGTTAGTTAGTTTAATACCACGTTTTTATGACGTAACAAAAGGGTCTATTAAAATTGATGGTGTTGACATAAGGGACTTTGATTTAAAAAGTATGCGTGAAAAAATCGGTATCGTTTTACAAGACAATTTTCTATTTAGTGATACTGTAAAATCGAACATTCATTATGGGAATCCGAGTGCTAGTGAAGAAGAAATTATTGCGGCTGCCAAAGCAGCCAATGCACATGATTTTATCATGAGTTTACCAGATGGATATGACACGCTTGTTGGGGAAAGAGGAGTAAAGCTTTCTGGTGGTCAAAAACAACGTGTAGCAATTGCCCGTGTATTTTTAAGAAATCCTTCAATTCTAATATTTGATGAAGCTACTTCAGCTCTTGATTTAGAAAATGAAAGGTATATCCAAGACGCAATTCATGAACTAGCAAAGAACCGTACAACAATATTTATTGCACATAGATTATCTACTATTACACATGTAGATAAAATCGTTTATATTGATCAAGGTCATATTGTCGAAATTGGTTCGCATGAGGAATTAATGGCTAAAAAAGAATCTTACTATCATTTGTTTGAAATTCAAAATTTAGAAACTAGTTCGAGTTCGGTATAGAAGATTAGCACAAAGAAATTCTTTGTGCTTTTTTTATTTGAGGAAGTAAGTGTAAATACGGTTTGTATGAAGAAGAGTAGTGACGAATTAAATCTGAGTTGTAATAAGTTTGAGAAGACCGCAAATAAGGGGGACTAAGTGTGTGAATAAATAATGTTAAAGTGTAAATTAAAGGACGAACTGCAAATAAAATCCGAAATTCACAAATAAAATTCCATTCGATCTAAAAATGGATAAAAATCGGCTGGCAAGGATTGAAAAAATCATCTTCAAAATAAAGAACTCCGTCGAGATACCCTACTTACTTTGATTCAAACTCAAAACAAAAAGCCTCCATAATTCGAAGGCTTTTACATTGTTTCAACCTGTTCAACTTGAACTTGGTATTCTTTGTGATAAGTTTGATGGCTATCAACGAGTGTATTTAAATGTTCAACATTTTCGCTATATTCTAAAATGGCAGATACTACTTGGAATAAATGTAACCATGTTTTTTGTTTTTCTTCGTCATTAAGATCATGGTGGTCCAAGAATGCCTTAGTTAATTTATCTTTTAAAATATTTTCTTCTCTATGAAGTGGGGAAGTTTGATCACAGTTTACTTTCCCAATTAATTTCATCAATGCATGCTCATGGTACTGCATTAAGCATGTTAGTTCATTTTTAATTAAATCTTGGAACTCTTTCGGAGATGCATTAATTTCATATTCTAATCGGTTTAAAGCTTTTAACGTATCAAATGCATTATCGGCTGTGACAAGCATTTGTCTAAACAATACGATTTTACGAGATTTTTCATGCTCTTTTTTCTTACGACCAACAAGAATAATTCGGTCTTCTTTGTATAAGCGATATATTTTCGTAACATTTCTCATGATTTCTTTTAATTGATAAATTTCATCTTTTAATCCATTATGGCTAACAGTTTTGTGTAGAGCCATCATCATTAATTTATTTGTTTGTTCAGTAATCGAAATCATGCCACGAGATAATTTTTTTTCATAATTTGGAGGCATTAAGAAAATATTTACAAATGATGCAGCTAAAACACCAATTGTTACTGCCAAAATACGATCGAAAGTAAAAATGGCAAAGTGTTCGGTACTTGTACTTACCTCCATAATTACGACTACAGTAACTAATGTTGTAGCAATTGTATTTTCGAGTTTTAGTTTTAATGTAATGATAATCACGAGAATACATGTAAATCCTATAATTACTGGATTATTCCCTAGAGTAACCACTGCAATAATTGCCAGTATTGCACCAATCAAGTTAGCTTGAAGTTGTTCAATTAATGATTTATATGATTGGTTTACTGATGATTTTAATGCCGAAATAGCAGAGATACCTGCAATCGAAGCTGTTGATAAATCAAAAAACATCGCGCTATAAATGGCGAGCGTAATAGCTATACCAGTTTTTAGAACACGCGCTCCTAATCTCATTGTATTACTCCTTTTTGTTTGTCTAGCTTAATGCTTGTAATGAAATATGAACGTTTAACTATATTACTACTAAACTACTAATTATTACATCGAGTGTTTTTTAAAATTGCTTCAATTAAAAGTAACTTTTATTTTTTTCTCATGTAACATCCTGTAACTATACAATGAACTACACGCATTATCAATACAATTTTTTAAGAAATTATGTTAATTATATGAATGAGAAAAAAGATTAAATTGTTAGTTAAGTTAAAAGATTTTGAACTTAGAAATGAAAGGGCTTTACTATTAAATAATGAAAAAAGAAGCGAAATATTTCGCTTCTTTTTTATAAAATCATTCAGTTGAAACAGACGGATCCGCTTGTTCTTTTTTAGGCTTAATTTGTAAGAAGTTTTGTTCAATGTCGTCTAATAAACTTTGAACAAATTCAGCTTCGTCATGCTGATTATGCTGAGTTAAAAGTGAGATATATTGTTCTAACAATTCATTTAGATCGTTTTTACCAGTTTTATCGACGGGTACAATACTTACACTTGCACCTTTTGCGATTCGATTTTGGTAAGCTTCCTTAGTAAGACCTAATTCAGATGAGTTTCGAACGTAAATTACTCCGCCAGTCATACCAGCACACATCCATGGACCTGGATCTCCTAGTACAACTGCACGACCACCAGTCATATATTCAAAAGCAAAACCGTTTATATTTGCTTTTGCACCTAGGCGAGTTTTCTGTGAAATAGGTTGACTAGATTGATTACGGCCACCAATTACAACATCTGCTCCTGATAAACGAATGCCTGCTCGCGAGTCAGCGTTACCCTGGATAAAGAATTGTCCTTTTTGTGCTCCATATGCAAAGCATTTTCCGACCGAACCACCAAAGTATTGTCCGTTAGCACCTAACGCTTTACTAATAAAAATTGTTCCACCAAAAGCAGTTTTCGCTACTCCATCTTGAGCTCCGCCTTGAACGAATACAGAATAATCTTCTACTGTATAAGTTCCTAAGCCATTTCCAGGAATGGATTGATCCTCGAAGCTAATCTCGACAGGGGAAGCTACACCTTGCGTTTGTTTTTTTACTACTAGGTCATGGATTAATAAACTGCCAGCATGGCGATATTCATTGTCAACCTTTGCATAAACTCCAACGTCATTACTTTGAAGTACTTTAGCAGATTCTCCATTCGAAAGTACATATTCTTTTTCTTCAATTTTATTAGTAGATAATAAATTAGTTAAACTTAGCGTATCTAAAAATCTTGTTTGTTTTAAGAATTCAGTTTTACCAACAAGGTCTTGAGCATTTTTTACTCCTAATGAACCAACAATCACTTGCAATTCATCTTTGAATGCAGTGAAGAATTGTACTAAATTTGTTACTGCTGTTTCAAGTTGTCTAGGTGTGAATTTTCGTAAACCGTGACGCATTGCTTCAATTTCTGATTCGATTTGTGTTGCAATACCAACGTGGCATGTATCTAAATGACAACCACGACATGTCGTACAACCGATTGCAATCATTGATAAAGTTCCAAATCCGATTCGGTTTGCACCTAGTATCATCATTTTTACTACATCATTTACGCTTTTCATTCCACCATCCGCCCAAATTTCGACAGAATTGCGTAAACCAGATTCAAGTAGTGCATTGTGGGCTGCACGAACTCCAATTTCAACTGGTAAACCTACATTTTGAATTGCATGAACACGGGCAGCACCAGTTCCTCCATCAAAACCGCTAATATTGATAAAGTTTGCACCCGCTTTTGCAATACCAACAGCAATTGTGCCGATATTAGGAACAACAGGGACTTTTACAGCAACTTTTGCTTTTGGATTAACAGCTTTAATTTCACTAATCATTTGAGCTAAATCTTCAATTGAATAAATATCATGATTATTTGAAGGTGAAATTAAATCAGAACCAAGTGTTGCATTTCTCGTTTCCGCAATTTTTTGTGTAACCTTTGAAGCAGGTAAATGACCACCTTCACCAGGTTTTGCACCTTGACCAATTTTAATCTCAATTAAGTTAGAAGAGTGAAGTAAATTAGCGTTAACTCCGAATCGACCTGAAGCAATTTGCTGTCCACGAGTGTTTGGATATTTACCAATCATATCTTGGATCTCTCCACCTTCACCATTTAAGCTAATCATGTTCAGTCGATTTGCACCTTCAGCATATGCTCTAAAAGCAACTTCGTTTTGAGATCCGAATGACATAGAACTGATAATAAATGGTAGTGAGTGAGTAGCTATTTCTAATGAAACCTGACTTGAATCAAATGGTTTACTACTTTCAATTAAAGAAAGCGCATGACGTACTGTAGTAGGTCGCTCTTCTTCGATTTGATTTAATTTTTGACGGTATGTTTCATAACTACCTGTTTGCGCCGTTTCGCCAATAGCTTTCCAAATTCGAGGGAATACGTGGAAAGATTTTGGCATTGTTGCGTTATTTGCATTATAATCTTCAGAACGTTTTTTCGAATCAGCCTCTAATAATTTGAATCCAGAAACTGTTTGATCACCGAAGAAATTTATTACGCCTAAAGACGAAGCGATATCTTCTTGTAATCCAATGCTACTGAACATTTTTGCATAGCCTCGTAGCTCATGCATACCTATTGTTGAAATTACTTTTTCAATCCCTTTATTTAAAACATCATAAAGTTTTACTATTTTTTCAGGAGCTTCCAATTCTGAAATAGTTCCAAAAAGGAAATGAGGATTAATTGCATCTGCTCCTAAACCTTTCATTACCATTAAATCGTGAAGATTACGGACTGCAGCTGTCTTTAAGACAATCGAACAGTTTCTTCTTAACTTAGCATTTACAAGTCCATTATGGATTATTGCTGTAATAAGAGCTGGATCAATCCAGTATTGATTATTTTTATGAGCTTCATCATCGGTAATCACAATACATTCTGCACCATTTTTTACAGCTTCCACAGCTTCGTATTTATATTGAGACAATGTTTCTTCTAAAGGCAAATTAGAAAATGTACTTTGAATTGTATAAAGTTTATTTTCTAATTGATATAGATTTAGAATTTCTTCATACGAAGTTTGTTGACGATTAGCTTTTAGCGTATTTCCTACAAAACCATCACCTATTATCGGAGAAGGGAGTTGTAGAACAATTCCTGAATCTTTCTTTGTAATGGAAGGCCTTTTTCCTAATATGACAGAAATAGAGAAATGCTCTGTTTCACGATCACGATCAATCGCAGGGTTCGTTACTACTGCGACGGTTTCTTTCATAAAATCAGAAAGATTTTTTCTAGCTTCATCTAAACATGCTAGTGGTGCGTCATGCCCTAATGAACGAATAGGCTCTGCACCTTTTTCTGCCATTTGTTCAACTAATTGGATTTGTTCCTTTTGCCATCCAAAAGCTCCATATTCAAACGGATGAATTGAAGGAGGTGAGTGTTCTACGTAATCAGTTGAATTTGCTTCATTATTTGCTAGATTCATTGTTAATTTTTCGTTTAATTTCGTTGTAACGAAATGAGTTAATTCACGGTGTGTTAATAGTTGAGCACGGTCTTTTAATAAATTAATACCGACTTTTTCTCCAGGTGAAAGAGCATGTGGCTCGGATATAAATAATTCTGGAGAAAGGATGCCTTGCTCGGATGAAAATACATAATAATCACTTGTTTCAAGTAACCAAACAGGACGTAAACCTAAAGCGTCCACACTAGCAACAAATTCATTTCCTTCTCTTGTAAGTACACCTGCGGGACCTTGACAATAAGGACCGAATGTACTTCGAATCATATTGTAAATGGAGTTTACTTCTGGATCTGATTCATATTCTGCAGGTACAGGTGGGAATAACAGTTCCATTGCTTCTTTCAAAGAGTAGTTATATTTATGAATAAGCGTCTCAAGTGTTATATTTACATCTTGTGAATCACTATTTCCATGCTTAATATTTGCGCCAATTTGTTTTGCTTCAATTCTTAATTGTTCGATTGTATTAATTTCTCCATTATGTGCTAGCATGCTAAATGGCTGAACTCTTGAAAACGAAGAAGATGTGTTTGTTGAGTATCGATTATGACCTACCACAACAGATGATTGAAAATTAGGGTGCTGTAAATCAGAATAGTATGACAATAAAGTATCGATTGTTCCCATTACCTTATAAACGCAAGTTGATTGACTAAGAGAGACAACAGTTACATTTGTTTTTTTGCTAATAATATTTGTTAAATCAAATAGGGATGTGATTTGGTGATTTTTAATTGGGAGTAAAGCTACTTGTAAGAACTCAGGTTCTACTGCTTGAGCGATCGGACCAAGTGCTGAAGTAAAGGTTTGATTACAACTATGATATAAAGTTTCATAACCATTTTCTTCAAAAATTTGGAGCAATGTTTGTATTTCTGATTTTTCATCTAGGAAGAAATGCCCAACTGTAAATGAAGGGTGTGAAACAACTTCTGGACTAATTCCTACAGATGTAAGTTTTTCTTGCCAAAGTAGAGTAGGGATGTCAGTCTGAATTCCTACACCATCACCTTCACCGTTCGTAAATCCCGCTCGATGATTCATCTTTCGTAAACTTTCGGCAGCAATATCGATCGTATCTCTTGTTTGAGTTATAGAACGATTGATAAAGGCTACGATCCCACATGCATCATGTTCGTTATTGTAATAATCTCTAAATAAACCTGGTGACCATTCTGTTTTTGTTTGAAATTTCATTTAACTACCTCCTATTTTATGGTAAAAAAATTGATTATTCAGAATTAACTATGTATGAATAGAGGTCACTTCAAGTTGTAGTGACCTCAGATATATCATAGTTTAATCGTAGATAATTTTAGGAACGCGTTCCCAACAGCATTAATTGTTTGGTGAACATCTTGTTCAGTATGAGCTGTAGTTAAGAACCAAGCTTCATATTTTGATGGCGCTAGATTAATACCTTCTTCTAAAAGAAGGTTAAAAAATCTACCGAAAACTTCTCCATCGGATTCTTTTGCTTCTTCATAATTCGTTACTTCGTCAACGTTAAAATAAACAGTTAAGGCACCTTTTAAGCGGTTGATTTTTATATGGATGTTGTGATCATCTGCTTTTTCCTGAATACCTTTTTCAAGGATAGCACCTAGACGATCTAATTCTTCATAGACACCTTCTTGTTTTAATACTTCAAGACACGCAATTCCAGCTGCAATTGATGCTGGATTACCTGCCATCGTACCAGCTTGATATGCAGGTCCAAGTGGGGCAACTGTTTCCATAATTTCTTTTTTACCACCATAAGCTCCAATCGGTAATCCACCGCCTATAATCTTTCCAAGAGCTGTTAAGTCTGGTTCAATTCCTAATAAATTTTGTGCTCCTCCATACATAAATCGGAAGGCAGTAATTACTTCATCATAAATGACTAATGCACCATGATTGTGCGTAATTTCATTAACAGCTTTTAAGAATCCTTCTTTCGGTTCAACGATTCCGAAGTTACCGACGATTGGCTCAACAAGTACACCAGCTACTTCATGACCCCATTTTTCCATTGTTTCTGCATATGCTGTGGCGTCATTAAATGGAACTGTAATCACTTCATTAGCAATACTTTGCGGTACACCGGCGGAATCAGGAGTACCAAGAGTAGATGGTCCAGAACCAGCAGCAACAAGTACTAAATCTGAGTGACCGTGATAGCAACCAGC
The DNA here is from genome assembly GCF_050457485.1 of Gottfriedia acidiceleris. Taxonomy (GTDB): domain Bacteria; phylum Bacillota; class Bacilli; order Bacillales; family Bacillaceae_G; genus Gottfriedia; species Gottfriedia acidiceleris_D. Next base: position 6,613 of record NZ_JBCMJM010000003.1, on the reverse strand, counting down.
AAATTTAACGATTTTAGTACGACCAGTGTATGCTCTCGCTACACGAATAGTTGTCATTACGGACTCAGTACCTGAATTTGTAAATCTGACTTTATCCATACTAGGAATCGCTTCTTTTAGCATTTTGGCAAATTGTACTTCAAGTTCATGAGGAGTACCGTAAAGGACACCATTTTCTGCTGCTTTTGTGATTGCCGCTGTGATATGAGGGTGAGCGTGGCCAGTAATAATAGGACCGTATGCTGCTAAATAATCTATATATTGATTGCCATCAACATCCCAAAAATATGCGCCTTTTGCACGCTTCATTGTGACAGGAGCTCCGCCACCAACTGCTTTAAACGATCTTGAAGGACTGTTTACTCCTCCAACGATGTGTTCTAAAGCTTCATTATGTATTTCAATTGACTTTTGATTATTCATGGAGTACCTCCCATTATTGATAAAAAAATGAAAGAATTTAACCGGCATCTTTACATTATTTATGTGGTTAAATTACATTCTAGCACGAAATTTTAGCGCGTGGTAAATGTAAGCCTTTACAAGTTAAAAAGAAATTTGAACATTTTGTAGAATCGATATTTTTCACAAAAATAGTACGAAAAAAATTGGAAACTACTTTTTAGTACTTTTTTATTGTACTTAGTTCGTATTTCAAATACACTAAGCGACGGAATAAAAAATGGAGGCAGTCTTATGGAAAACATGATCGAAGTTCAGAACTTACACAAAGAATTTAAAACTTTCTTGAGTCGCTCTGGTGTAAAAGGTGCATTTAGAGATTTGTTTACAAGAAACTATAAAACAAAAACAGCCGTTAATAATATAAGCTTTTCTGTAAAAAAAGGTGAAATGATGGCTTATATCGGGGAGAATGGTGCAGGGAAGTCGACTACAATTAAAATGTTGACGGGAATACTAACGCCTACTTCTGGAGATGTAACAGTCAATGGTTACCACCCTCAAAAAGATCGAGAGCGTTTTGTTAAATCAATAGGAGTTGTATTTGGGCAAAGATCTCAATTATGGTGGGATATTGCAGTACAAGAATCATTTCGATTACTTAAAAAAGTTTATCAAATACCAGATAAGCAATATGAAGAACATATGGGTTATATCATAAAGACTTTGGATATTGAGCCTTTATTAGATCAACCTGTTAGAAAGTTATCTTTAGGTCAAAGAATGAGATGTGAATTAGCAGCTGCGTTAATTCATAATCCACCTTTATTATTTTTAGATGAGCCAACAATTGGATTAGATGTATTAGTAAAATTAAAAATTCGCGAGTTTTTAAAAGAGTTAAACCAAAAATATGGCACAACAATTCTTTTAACAACTCATGATATTTCTGATATTGAGGCATTATGTGATCGAGTAGTTATGTTAGATGAAGGAAAAATCATATATGATGGAAAACTTGAACAGTTAAAAGGACAATGGGGTGAAGAGAAAGAGATTCAATTCCAGTTTATTAAGCCTGTAAATCATACTACATTAAACGAATTAATCGGACGAACTGATGTAAAATGGAAAGAAGTAGAAGAAGGCGAAAATATTTGGAGTGTTACATTACCAAATGATGAAACACTTATCTCTATGATTATTGCAAAAGTAGTTCAATCAAATCCCGTTAAAGATATGAAGATGTTAGAGATTTCTACAGAAGAAATTATACGAAACATCTACCAAGAAGGTATTAGTAATGAGTAAATATATTGAAATCATTCGAATCCGTTTTTTAATGATGTTAGCGTATCGTACTAATTATTATACCGGTATTGTTATTTATACGATTAATATAGGTGCTTATTTCTTTTTATGGAAAGCAATCTATGGTCATCAAGGATCAATTCAAGGTGTTTCAGTAAACCAGATGACTACTTATGTAGCAATTGCTTGGATGGCAAGGGCGTTTTATTTCAATAATCTTGACCGTGAAATTGCTGAAGAAATTGTAGAAGGTAAAGTAGCAATAGAGCTTATTAGACCTTATAACTATTTACTAACTAAAGTGATGCAAGGGCTAGGTGAGGGGATTTTCAGATTCTTTTTCTTTTCAATTCCAGGCTTTATTATAGTTGCTTTAATTTTTCGGTTAGATGTTTCATTTAATTTAAAAACTTTAGGTTTATTTTTAATTGCTTCGATTTTCAGTTTTGCAATTAATACACAATTGAATTTATTAACAGGTTTAATGGCATTCTTCCTTCAAAATAATATGGGTTTTATTCAAGCTAAACGTGTCATCATTGATTTATTTTCAGGTTTAACGATTCCGATCACGTTCTTTCCGGTTTGGGCACAAGATGTAATGAAGTACTTACCATTTCAAGGGATCAGCTATATTCCTAGTATGATTTTTGCTCAAGGCATAAAAGGTGAATTGATTTTAAGAGGCCTTTTATTTCAAGTAATTTGGATCATTATTTTATGTATTCCTATTACTCTTATATGGTATAAAGCTAAAAAGCATCTTGTTATACAAGGAGGTTAAAGAATGTTTTATTTAAATATATTTCTTCAATATTCAGGTCAATATTTAAAAACGAAATTACAATATAGAGCAAACTTCTTTTTATCATTTTTATCAGATTTGATGGCTCAGGCTGTAAATTTAATTTTTATATTATTAGTATTTAATCATACTTCACTTATTGAAGGATGGAACCGAGATGAAATTGTATTCATTTATGGTTTCTTTTTAGTTCCGTTTGCTCTTTTTGGTTCATTTTTTAATATATGGGATTTTAATGATCGTTACATTGTTAAGGGAGAGTTTGATCGTATTTTAACTCGACCAATTCATAGTCTTTTTCAAGTAGTATTAGAGAAAATGGAGTTAGAATCTTTACTAGGTGCTATTACTGGATTAATTATTATGATCTATGCAGGTTTTAAATTAGGACTTTCAATCACTTGGTATGATCCATTTTTATTTTTATTAATGGCTTTTGGTGGAATGTTTGTTTATGCCGGAATCTTTATTGCTTTAGCAAGTATCGGTTTTTGGTCAGATGCAAGAACATCTATTATGCCGTTAATGTATAATATAGGAAACTATGGTCGTTATCCGATTAATATTTATCACCCAATCATTCGCTTTGTATTAACATGGATTTTACCATTTGCATTTGTTGGTGTTTATCCGGCTGCGTATTTTCTACGTAGAAGTGAATGGTATGTCTATTCATTTTTAACGCCTGTTATGGGATTAGTTGTTTTTGTTATATCTGTTTTAATTTGGAACCAAGGTGTAAAAAAATATAAAGGTGCAGGTAACTAAGCAGTATTCTATTTCAATAGCTTGTTTCATAAATTGAAATGAGGTGATTGGAATGGGAACTGCTTTTTTCTTTTTTATTGCTATTTTTGCAATTTTGTATAGTCTAGTGTATTTATGGAATACTTCAACTACAAAAGTCAATAAAAGTCTTATTTCAATTAATAATTACATTCTTTTATTTTTAATATATGGAACGGTACTTATAGGCTTTAGCGCAGTGTATTTTATACTAGAGCATGGGCCACATCCAATTTTAATTGAGCATTCTATTCCTATTGAAGGGACTAATTACCATATAATGGGGTTATGCTTATATTTTAGCGCAATCACCCTTTTGTCTGTAGGCTATGGGGATATTGTACCAGTGGGGATCGGAAGATGGGTTGCTATGATTGAAGCGCTCATCGGTTATACGATGCCAGCAGCTTTTGTTTTACAAGTATTTAAAGAAGAACGTTAATATTTATGATTAAGGAGATTATTATGACTGTTGAAATTGGAATCAAAGCACCGGAATTTACTTTACCAGCAAGTAATGGAGAAGATGTAACTTTATCAGACTTTAGAGGTAAGAAAGTAGTTCTTTATTTTTACCCAAAGGATATGACACCAGGTTGTACTACGGAAGCTTGTGACTTTAGAGATTCATATGAAAGGTTTATGAATAGTGGAACTGTCATTTTAGGAATAAGTCCTGATCCTATAAAAAGACATGAAAAATTTATAGAAAAACATCAGCTACCATTTTTATTACTTTCAGACGAAACAACTGAAGTTGCAAAGTTATATGATGTATGGAAGTTAAAGAATAATTTTGGTAAGGAATACATAGGAATAGAACGTACAACATTTTTAATTGATGAAGAAGGTTGTATTGAAAATGTATGGCAAAAAGTTAGAGTAAAGAATCATGTTGAAGATGTTTATAGTGTGATTAGTCGTTCTTAAAATTTGTACAAACTATTTGGTTCAATTAACTTGATTTATGTTAAGTTTTTTTGAGAAAGAATCGTTTTATCTAAAATAATCGAGCTTTTCGTCTATACCTATATTGCATTAGAGAATATATTGGAGTATAGGGCATACCTCCTCAGATGATAGCATATTGAAGTGCGAGAGAATTCTCGCACATTTTTTTTGTTTTGGTATATGGAATACAAGCATTGGCTAATTTTTTTAAGAAATTCTCAAAAAGTTGACAAATATTCTTGCAGTTGAATAAACTAATAATAAGTAATTAATTTTGGAACTATTTTATAGAAACGGGGAGACGGCGTTGCATAAGGAAAATATTCAAGATGCAATTTTACATTTAAAGAATAGCGGCGTACGTATTACACCTCAGAGGCATGCAATTATAGAATATTTAATAGGAAGTGGAACGCATCCAACTGCTGATGAAATCTATAAAGCACTTGAGGGAAAATTTCCAAATATGAGTGTGGCAACAGTTTACAATAATCTCAGAGTATTACGTGAAGTAGGAATGGTTAAAGAATTAAACTTCGGTGATTCTTCTAGTCGTTTTGATTATATAACAACTGATCATTATCATATTATTTGTGAAAAATGTGGTGAAATGAATGACTTTCATTACGACGGATTAGAAGGAATCAATCTTTATGTTGAAAAGGAAACGGGATTTGAAGTAACCAATCATAGAATGGAAGTATACGGTATTTGTCCTAAATGTAAAGAAAAAACATTATCATAATAAAGCACATTACATAATTGTAATGTGCTTTATTTATTATGCTATTGTTTAGCATCGCGTTTGCTATTATATTTTTCATTAAATTCTTTTCCTTCTAATGAAGGGTCTAATGTAAGTGGCTCATTACAATACATACAGATGTCAACTTTACCAAGCATTTTAGTCGTTTTGTTACAATTCGGACAGATGACTTGAATTGTTTTTGTAGACAGCATTCCGATCCAAAAATAAACAACTGTACTACCAATAATCGCTAAAAATCCCACAAGCATAAAAATCGTCATGACAATCTTATGCTCTCTGAAAAATACACCACCATACATAATGATGAAGCCAATAAATAATAATGAAAGTGCAAACGTTCTTATATTATTAATTTTACTACTTTTCTTTTTTGCCACTTTGTCCACCCCATTCATTGTAAATATAGCATAAATGAGATAGGAAATGTTAGTGCTAACATGGAAAACAATTCGAACTTATTTAATGCAATTGATGAATACTGAATTTATGCTAAATACAGGACATCCACACATTAATTAATTGATAGTATGATCAGATGGTACTGGGTTTATCTTCAGCTTTTTGTTTAAAAAATGAATTGGGAGATATAAAATCAAAAAATAGGGGATAAGAATTAAGCATAATACAATTAAGTAATATGGCCATGGCCCAAAAAAGTCTAGTAAGTTTGCTCCAGCAGGTTTAGCTCTTAAAAATAAGTAGTTTCCTTTTATGACATAATCCAGTAAATAAATAGGTATAGCCAATAAAATTAAATAGAGGAAGGACTTTAGTAATGAACGGAGAGTTGGAGTATATCCAAAGATCAATGTCATATAACAAATAGAAATAATGATTCCTCCGTGAGTAGTGAAAAATTGTATATATTTAAAATGAGGAAAACTATATTTAATATCTGGAGTAAGTACAGCTTGGATAGCCCCGGCTAATCCCCAAAAATAGATGATCTCATAAACTTTATAATTTTTTGTAATGAGTGTATAACAGCATAGATACATACTTATACCGCATAGTTGGAGAGGTAATGAATCGCCCCAATCCCACTGTTTCGTTTTAATAAGCCATCCATATAATAGAAATTCAACTGTAAGCATTGAGACGATTAATAGAGTGCGGATGAATAAATCTACTTTTTTCTTATTGTTTATTAAATTTCTGAAGTAAAACAAACAGATAAGAAGGAGGAGAATGATTAATAATGTAATAATATGTTGCTTTGAAAACAGCACGAAACCATGCATTTAATTACACCTCTCTCAAATCGGATAGATGATATTGAACAATTCGCTATTATATAGAATCTTCCTTATACTGTACTTTTTTAATTGTATTCAGCTTGTTTGTATTAAAGTATTATGACTTACTATTTATATGTCCAAATACATGTGTATTCTTTTTAGAAAAGAGTTTTCATCTTTTTTGAAAAAAACTTTTAAAAAGTGTTGACGCTGTGATTTATCGATGTTATATTATTCTATGTCGCCAAGAGATAACGGCGTCGAAAGAAAAAAGATTTTAAAAAATGTTGACAGGCTCTTCTGAGGATGTTAACATGAAAAAGTCGCTAATGACGCGATGAAGTGAACTTT
>NZ_JBCMJM010000002.1:0-52303 GCF_050457485.1 Gottfriedia acidiceleris | reverse complement strand
TGTTTAGTTTTCAAAGTTCATAATGGAGCGGGTGATGGGAATCGAACCCACGACCGAAGCTTGGAAGGCTTCTATTTTACCATTAAACTACACCCGCGAAATGGTCGGGAAGACAGGATTTGAACCTGCGACCCCCTGGTCCCAAACCAGGTGCTCTACCAAGCTGAGCCACTTCCCGTAATATGGCGCGCCCGAAAGGACTCGAACCCATAACCTTTTGATCCGTAGTCAAACGCTCTATCCAATTGAGCTACGGGCGCATATTATAAAATGTGTCGTCTTCGTTAGCGACTTTTACAGTTTATAACATCCAACTGTTTATGTCAACACTTTTTTAAAAGTTTTTTTAAACTTTAAAAGCTTACTACGATAAGCTTTCGTTGACTTCGTTAACTTGTCTGACGTGACTTAAACTATATTAAAGCATCAAACATTCAATGTCAACACTTTTCAAACAAAAAAATCAAAAGTTTATTTACTTATTTGATTTAACTGGGCTTAAGAGCCTTTTTAAGTTATTAATGTAGCTTTAAACAGTACATATTTAACGTTTCTGACATAGTACTACTCAACAATAACTGACTTACTATAGTACAATTTAAGGACAGATCCCGATAAAAGTAGCTCAACTCCTTTTTCTTATAAAGGAGTGCTATATATCATTTTTTGATATTTTAACGAAATAGAATTGGTATTTAAATAATATAACTGTATGTTAGAGTTACTATGAAGTGTTTTCGAATACTTTGTTCTTTTAAATAAAAAATATTATTAATGAGCATTAAAAAAGATATTAAACTAAAATAAGGTAATTTAACTAATAGGAAGTGTGAAAAATGGATATCAATAATTTTCTTACAATCCTCCTTATCGTCAATATACTTCTAGCAGGAGTACTAGTATTTATTGAAAAAAGAGATGTTGTCGCTACATGGGCTTGGCTAATGATCTTACTTTTTATACCTATAGTGGGATTTTTACTATACCTATTTTTAGGTAGGCAGCTAAAACAAAAGAATTTCTACCATCTATCGACTAAGGAAAGAACTTATCTACAATTAGCTGTTACGAACCAGGCTAATAAAATTCATAATGATCAAGGTTTTCTTCAAGATGAACTACTATCAAAGCATTCACATTTAATTATGATGAATTTAAAGTCAGCTAACGCTTTATTAACGACAGATAACGAGATCCAAACGTTTCGAGATGGACACGAAAAATTTAATTCTCTATTTAAAGACATACAACTTGCCCAAAAAGAGATTAATATCCAGTACTATATCATCCAGCGTGATTCGTTAGGAAAGAAACTTAGAGATGAACTTTCAAAAAAAGCAGCAGAAGGTGTAAAAGTACGAGTCCTGTATGATGACATTGGTTCCAAAAGAATTACCCCTTCTTTTTTCAAAGAACTTGTTAAACATGGTGGTGAGGTAAGAGCTTTCTTCCCTTCATTTTTAAGACTCATCAATTTTAGATTAAATAATAGGAATCACAGAAAACTATGTATTATTGATGGGAAAATCGCTTATATAGGAGGGTTCAATATTGGAAATGAATATCTTGGTATTGATCAGAAATTTGGTTATTGGAGAGACACTCATTTTCGTATAACGGGAGAATCAGTTAACCAAATTCAAGGTAGATTTATTTTAGACTGGCAACAAGCTACTAACCAACCCATACATAATATGGACGAATTCTCATTTAATAATGAAAAAAATATAGGAAATACCCCTATCCAAATAGTTGCAAGTGGACCAAATTCTGAAACAGAGCATTTAAAAAACATGTACGTTAAGTTAATTATGTCTGCCAAAAAAAGTGTTTATATTCAAACACCGTATTTTATACCAGATGCAAGCATTATGGATGCGTGCAAAATCGCAATTTTATCCGGTATCGATGTGAGAATAATGATTCCAAGTAAACCAGATCACCCATTCGTGTATTGGGCTTCTCTATCGTATGCTGGAGAACTTTTATCATATGGCGCAAAAATACTACTTTATGAGAATGGTTTTTTACATGCTAAAACAATCGTTGTTGATCATGAAGTAGCTTCGGTAGGAACTACGAATATTGATACACGTAGTTTTAAATTGAATTTTGAAATAAACGCGATTACCTACTCAGAAGAAAAAGCTTCTGAGCTACAAAGTCTTTTTTTACTTGATAGTAATCATAGTAGTGAGCTTACAATTGATAAATATCAAGAGCGATCAGTCATAGTCAAGTTAAAAGAAGCAATTTCACGCCTCTTATCTCCAATATTGTAAATAAAAAACATTACTTAACGGTAATGTTTTTTATTTTATCTTTATAGTTTCAAATGAAAGGTGATGTGCACTTTTCTGTAGAATAATGGTTATAGTTAATAGATTATTAAAATATTAAAGAAGGTGAAATATAATTATTATTAAGAAGATATTTGTAGTTTTTTTAACTCTTTCATTTCTATCGATAAGTTTCTTTACAAATCCAACTTCTACCTATGCAGCAAATAAAGTTTATACTGTAACTGCAAATAAATTAAATGTCCGTAGTGGGCCTAGTACATCATATAAGTTGATCGGTTCAGTTAAAAAAGGCCAACTTTTAACGGTTATTAAAAAACAATCCAGTGGATGGTATAAAATTAAATTTAAAAAAACAACCGGATTTATAAATGGAAAATATGTGGCGGCGGAGTTCACTAACGTTAACTCATTAGATAAAAGTATTATTGTTGACTTGAAATATAACACAACCAATAACTTTACTGGCAAACGTATTTATAATTTTAGTCAAGCAATACTTAGGACAAGCACAGCAAAAAAATTAGCAAAAGCAAACGCAATATTTAAAAAACAAGGATATACCATTAAAGTATGGGATGCTTATCGTCCTTTATCTGCACAACAAACACTTTGGAACGCATATCCTAATTCGAATTATGTAGCTAAACCTGATCCTAAAAATATCCGTGGACACCAACTTGGCGCAACGGTGGATATTACATTATGTACTTTAGATGGAAAAGAAGTACAAATGCAATCTAAATTCGATGATTTTTCTTCACGAGCATCTCGAAGCTATAAACGAAGCAGTGTGCAGGATAAGAGTTATCAAATTATGGATAAGGCAATGAGACAAGTAGGTTTTGTAGGCTATTCTAAAGAATGGTGGCATTACGCAGATATTAATCAAAACTTTAAAGCTATCCAGGTAAATCCTGCAAATTATTAATGATAAAAATATGTAATTTATTTAAAATAGAATTATCTCTATTTTGTACGATGAACGGTTAAGGTTACTTTACTTGTTTCACACATAAACGTTGAAAGGTGGACTGGTTCCTCTTTTGAATCATAGGCAATTTTTAGGATTTTAAAAAGATTGGCTCCTATATCGCATTCAAGGTAATTGGCATATACTTTTGTCGTTCCGATTACGTCGATGATTTTATCGTTGCTTAGGATTTCTGTATTGTAGTCCTTTGAGAGAACTTTATATGTGGATTCATCAGTTGCAATTTTCTTTTCCAAATCAGGAAACGAATTAGTGAGTAATGTGCAATATCATAAAAAAGTGGACGGTCGTTCACATACATAAGTCGCTCAAGCTCTAGTACCCGACTTCCTTCTTCAACTTTAAGATGTTCTGCAACATCCTTTGGTGCCGGGATGACTTCACTTCTTAGGATTCGGGAATTTGGAATCATCCCTAGTTGGTGGCTAAACTCCGAGAATCCGCTTACAGATAACAGTTCAAGAATAACATAAAATACAATGTATTTTAAAAATTTTTAATACTCATTTTTAAGCCCAAAAAAGGCTAGTACCGTGAGCAACTATTCTATAAAAGTCATAAATTTTTAAACACAAAAAAGGCCTCTACATTACGTAGAAGCCTTATTACTATATATATAATTTGATGCGGCCGAGAGGACTTGAACCTCCACGGAGAAACCTCCACTAGGCCCTCAACCTAGCGCGTCTGCCATTCCGCCACGACCGCGAATAAACAAAAGTGAGCCATGAAGGATTCGAACCTTCGACCCTCTGATTAAAAGTCAGATGCTCTACCTACTGAGCTAATGGCTCATAATAACACAGAATATACAATGATATTACAAGTATAACTAAAAACAATCCATTTTTAAACTTACTTGCTGTTTACACGATCGCATTCAAGATAAAAGTAAATCCCCTTATCCCAAACATTTCATATTACAAAATTAAAGTGGCTGGGCTACCTGGATTCGAACCAGGGCATGACGGAATCAAAATCCGTTGCCTTACCGCTTGGCTATAGCCCAATGAATAAGCTGCATGCTCTACTTCCCCGAATATGCCTCATGAAGTTCCACCGCAGGATTTTTTTTATGTTGTATTGTTTAACCCCTCGAATCTACTCCTCAAGATAAAAACAATCCGACATCCTAATAAAACAAAAAACACTACCTTACAAAAAAACAAATGGCTGGGCTACCTGGATTCGAACCAGGGCATGACGGAATCAAAATCCGTTGCCTTACCGCTTGGCTATAGCCCAATGAATAAGCTGCGTGCTCTACTTCTCCGAATATGCTTCATGAAGTTCCACCGCAGGATTTTTTTTTATGTTGTATTGCTTTACCCCTTGAATTAACTCCTCAAGATAAAAAACAATCCGACATTTAAAATATTTAAAATCTAACTCCAACCATCCACTGTTACTAATTTTCTCCAAATAAAGAAAAAAATACTACAATTTGTAGTAATTAATGGCGGTCCCGACCGGGATCGAACCGGCGATCTCCTGCGTGACAGGCAGGCATGTTAACCGCTACACCACGGGACCATATGTAATTAATGGTGGAGGATGACGGGCTCGAACCGCCGACCCCCTGCTTGTAAGGCAGGTGCTCTCCCAGCTGAGCTAATCCTCCAGGTTAAAATGGTGACCCGTACGGGACTCGAACCCGTGTTACCGCCGTGAAAGGGCGGTGTCTTAACCGCTTGACCAACGGGCCTTATATATGGCAGAGAAGAAGGGATTCGAACCCTCGCACCGCGTAAACGATCTACACCCTTAGCAGGGGCGCCCCTTGAGCCACTTGGGTACTTCTCTATAATAATGGCTCCGCAGGTAGGGTTCGAACCTACGACCACTCGGTTAACAGCCGAGTGCTCTACCACTGAGCTACTGCGGAAAAATACTAATCTTTTCATCAAGTGCTAAAATGTGATGACAAGTATTAATATAAACTAAATGCCTATTAGATGTCAACACTATTTATAATAGTTTTAATGGACTTTTGCATAATCCACATACATAGCGACTTATGTCCACTTTTCTTTTTCTTAAGAAAGCTTGCCCACATCCTGAACATCTATATTTATACTTATAAGAATGCGTTCTTTTTTTTATTGAATTTAGTGGTTTACAATACCTAGGAGCACCTACTTTTTTTAATAGCTCTTTAAAATCTCTATCTTCGTGCTTATATCCTTTCTTCATAATATGAAGATGATAATGACATAGCTCGTGTAATATGATCCCCTTTAACTCTTCAATTCCGTGTTCTTCATAATAAAACTTATTTAATTCGATATTACTTGTTTTTAATAAATACCTACCACCAGTTGTCCTCAACCTAGTATTGAAAGAAGCTTGGTGGAGAAATGGTCGATCGAAATAATTGATTGATAGTTCTTCAACCAGTTTTTGTATCTCCTCATTATCCATTTATGAATCGCCATCCTTTTTTTCTTCTTTATTATAACTGAACAACTCACAAATTCTTGGGTATGCGCATACATTAAACTTACAAATGAGAATTTCAAAAGATCTTATTAGTACGATTTATGCTAAATGGGCTGCTCTTAGTAAATCTCTCTACAACGGCGTAATTTTTACTATCAAAATGAACAATACAGTTATCCTTTTTATACAATGTATCGGAAGGTTACCCCTCACTCATTTATTTCATCGCCCATCCTCAAAAAAAGATGGGCGAAGATTTTTAAGTTGGAGGTTTTCATCATGGTAATGCCTAGTTGGCTGAAATCTCAAATTCAAAAAGCATTTTATGAAAAAAACCGTTATCAAATTAAATTATTGAATCAATGTTGGTTTTATTATCAAAAAATTAAGCTTTGACGATTTCTTTCGCTTCAATTGGTAGCATAGATAAACCTACTCTTTGTTTCTTTTGGTCTACTTCAGCAATCCATACTTTTACTACTTGACCAACTGATACAACATCAAGTGGATGCTTAATAAATTTGCTACTCATTCTAGAAATATGAACAAGGCCATCGTTCTTTAGCCCGATATCAACAAACGCACCAAAATCGACTACGTTTCTTACTGTTCCTTCAAGTTCCATCCCTATTTTTAGGTCTTCTATTTGAAGAACATCTTGGCGAAGGATTGGTGCTGCTAATTCATCTCGTAAGTCTCTTTCAGGTTGCATTAATGATGCTAAAATATCTTTTAGCGTAATTTCACCAATATCCAGTTGCTCTGATACTTCTTTTAAATTAATCGTCTTTAACTGTTCTTTCAATTCATTTGAACCAATTTGACTTGTTGAGAAATTTAATTGCTTTAATAATTTTTTTACTTGTACGTAGCTCTCCGGGTGAATACTTGTACGGTCTAAAGGCTCATCTCCTTCAAGAACACGTAAAAATCCAATACATTGCTCATATGTTTTAGCGCCTAATCTCGGTATTGTTTTAAGCTCTTTTCGATTTGTAATTTTCCCTTTTTCGTCACGGTAATTAACAATATTTTTCGCTACTGTTTTGGACAAGCCCGATACGTATTGAAGTAATGAAACTGATGCTGTATTTACATTTACACCAACTTGGTTAACAGAAGTTTCAACGACAAATGATAAGGATTCATTTAAGCTCTTTTGAGATACATCGTGTTGATATAATCCTACCCCAACAGATTTCGGATCAATTTTTACTAGTTCTGCTAACGGATCTTGTAGTCGTCTTGCAATTGATACTGCGCTTCGTTCCTCAACTTGGAAATCGGGGAACTCTTCTCTTGCTAACTCAGATGCTGAATAAACACTTGCGCCGGCTTCATTTACGATTACATAGTAAGTATTATTTTTCATTTCTTTTAAAATTCCAGATATAAACAACTCTGTTTCTCTCGAAGCCGTACCATTTCCAATTGCGATCATTTCTATTTTATATTTGACAAGAATATCTTTAATTTTTGCAACTGCTTGTTCTCTTTTATTTCTTTGAACCTCTTCTCTTTCTCCTTTGAAAGGATGAGGGTAAATCACGTCTATTTTGAGCACTTTACCCGTCTCATCTACTACTGCTAATTTACAACCTGTACGAAATGCCGGGTCTACTCCTAGTACGATTTTCCCTTTTAATGGTGGTTGCAGTAATAATGAACGCAAGTTTTCTGAGAAAATATTAATCGCGTGTGAATCAGCTTTTTCGGATAATTCTTTACGAATTTCTCTTTCGATTGAAGGTTGAATTAATCTTTTATATGCATCTTCAACGACTTCCATTAAGATTGGTCGTACAAAAGTGTCCTTTGTAATAACCCTTTTTTCTAAATATAAAATAATCTCATCATAAGGAGATTGAATCGCAACCTTTAAAATATCTTCTTTTTCAGCACGATTCATTGCTAGTATTCTATGTGGAACAATCTTCGAAATTGGTTCAGAGTACTCGTAATACATTTCGTATACTTTTTTCTCGTCTTTTTCGGAGTTTTTTACCGTACTATCAATCGTTCCCTTTTTGAAGGTAGCTTCACGAATCCACTTACGATAAGTAGCATCATCCGCAATCCATTCCGCAATAATATCTTTTCCACCTTGAATAACTTCATCGACTGTATTAACTTCTAGTTCAACATTTATGTATTTTAACGCTTCATCAGCAAGTGAACCTTCATTTGGCATTGAAAATAACCATTCTGCAAAAGGTTCTAGCCCTTTATCTTTTGCAACTGTAGCGCGAGTTCTTCTTTTTTCTTTATATGGTCGGTATAAATCTTCAACTTCTTGTAGCTTTTTAGCTAATGTAATACTTTTACGTAAGTCATCAGTCAGTTTCCCTTTTTCCTCAATTAAACGGATTACTTCATCTTTTCTCGTTTGAAGATTTACAGCATACTCATATTTTTCTAAAATGGAATGAATTTGTACCTCATCAAGAGAACCCGTTTTTTCTTTTCGATACCTGGCAATAAAGGGAATCGTATTTCCTTCTTCCTTTAATTCAATTACGGTAGCTACTTGTTTTGTAGTAATCGATAAATCAGATGCAATTTTATTAATCAATTGTTGTGACAAAAATAACGCCTCCAATTTTTGGTAATTTCAAAGGACCTAAAATAACCCTTTCAAGACGAAAGGGTTACAAAACAATTTATTATAATCTATGTAGGTAAAGCTGCTATAAAAGCAACTTTAAAAATCAACAAGTCCTAAACTGATTTGCAACGCTTCGTCAACCTGATCCATCATCTCATCATCAAGATGTGTTATCTTATCGGTTAATCGTTGTTTGTCAATCGTTCGAATTTGTTCTAGTAGTATAACCGAATCACGTTCAAATCCATATTTTTTAGCATCGATTTCAACATGTGTTGGAAGCTTTGCTTTTTGGATTTGTGCTGTAATCGCAGCGACTATAACGGTAGGACTAAAACGATTACCGATATCATTTTGTATTATGAGAACCGGACGAACTCCACCTTGTTCTGAGCCAACTACAGGGGAAAGGTCTGCAAAATATACGTCGCCACGTTTTACTATCAAGTGATTACCCCCCGCTAACTAAGCGCTCCACTTTAGAATCCGCTTCAGACTCAGCATAGAATGACTCAGAAGATATTAATAAGTTGATTTTAGCCATTTCCATGTATCCACGTCGCATTTGTTCGCGACTTTGGCGTCTTTTACGATCTTTTAAAAACATCTTAGTCGCTTGATAAATATACTCATTTCGATTACCGTTTTCTTGCTTTACTAATCCATCTAGTTCGCTTACTACATGTTTTGGTAAACGTACTGTTATTTCAGTTGTCGCATTTAGTTCGGACAAGTTTCAGCACCTCCAGAATCAACTATTACCCATATATCTCCCTATACTACATCATACCATTATTTTCAGTGATTGGAAAGACACATATCTTCGTTTATCTTAACCAAATAACAGTGTTTCATACTTTAATACATCAAATTACAATTAATCTGATACTAGATAATTACTTATGGACTTAATATTTCCATTCTTTTTATATACCCTTGGTACTCTATGATTTATAAGGCAAGTTACTTCATAATTGATTGTATTCATATGTGTAGCAACTTCCTCAGCCGTTACTGCTCCATCCTTACTTTCTCCTATTAAAGTTACTTTTGTACCAACAGGATAATGGTTAGAAAGCTTGATCATACACTGATCCATACAAACTCTACCAACGATTTCTGCCTTTTCACCTTCAACCAACACAGAAAATCCTTGCATATCTCTAAGCCAGCCATCTGCATACCCAATTGGTAACGTCGCAATCCACTCAGAATCAGAAGTAAAATACGTTGCACCATAGCTTACACCACTATTAGCTGGTAATTGCTTAATATGAGAGATTTTCGTATAAAGCGATAGTGCTGGCTTTAATGTAAATGGTAACATTGGTTTTATTTCTAAAGATGGAGTTAAACCATACATGATAATACCAACACGTACAGTATTAAATAAATTTGTTTCTAATGCAGCCGCTGCACTATTTGCACAATGAATTAGCTCTAGAGAGAATCCACTGCTCTTAACCCATTCTATACATTCATAAAATTTATCTACTTGCTCATTAAAATAGGATCTATTTAGCTCATCTGCAGTAGCGAAATGTGTAAACAAACCTTCCAGTATAATTGATGGATTTTTTCGTAAGATCGATGCAGCTTGCTCCCATTCAGATTTTGTTTTTAGGCCTAATCTACCCATCCCAGTATCAAATTTAATATGAATCATTGTACGATCTGTGCTTTTTAGATTTTTAGAAATACCTTCTAACCAATCAACATTATATGCCGTTAAAGTTAAATTATTCTTGATTGCCACGGTAATATCCTCTGGTCTAGTTGCTCCTAACACTAATATCGGCGCCTCTATACCCGCGTTACGCAGAAAAATCCCTTCATCAATAAAAGCAACTAATAATCTTGTTGCTCCAGACTTCAATGCTTGTTTAGCTACTTCAACGTAACCATGTCCATATGCATTCGCTTTTAAAGCTACATATATTTCTTGATGATTAGGGTAAAGCGATACAATATTTTTGATATTTTCCTCAATTGCATCTAAATCTACTTCTACCCAAGTGTCGCGATAAAATGATGTTTCTGTCATGATCTACACTTCCTTATCGATTTACCCATTACTCTTTTTTATATGTGTAAAATTATTTGCTTATTTTACTATAAATGTCAACCAATATACTACTCATTTATAGTTTATTTAAAATTTAAAAAGGCGTGATAAAGCATCATCACGCCCTTTTAAGTTTGAAAAAAAATATTATTTTGTGCCTGTATCTCCGACTGATTGGGCAACTTGAATTAATTCACCTTGAGTTAAGTTTTTAGAAACAATCGTGAAATCTGTTCCACCGTATGACCATGTGATCATCTTATCTGATAATGCTCCTACAGTTTTACCTAAATCTACTGGTTCACCAGTGATTTCCATCGTTGTTCCAGACTCTGAAATTCGTGCTTTTTCCTCTATTAAAGTAAACGATTTTTTATCCCCTTTATATGAAAGTATAACCTGAACACCATTGTCTGTTTTTACTTCTTGTTGGTCATCTAACACAACACCCTTCATTAAATAATTAGGGTAAAGTGTAACTAATAAATTAGGATCATTATTTGGATTTGTAGATGTAGGTACACTTAAACGAGCGCTTGTCATATTTTTCTTCACATCAAAAGCATCATTATCAAACTTCGCATTGTATTGTACTTTATCGAATTTAACATCCAACACAACATTTTTATCTGTATCTAATAGTTTTACTGATTCTGGTGTAAGACCTTTTTTATTAAAAGTAATTTCTTGTGTTGGGAGCAATTGTCTATTTGTGTAATTTGTTTTTGTTTCAAACACATACCCTAGCTTAGTTGTTTTAAACGTTGCATTCTTATCTTGTACTAAGTCATTAACTAATGATTCCGGTAAATATGGCTGACTGCTGTTTGATGGCCAATCACTTTGGAAGCGATAGCTTTTATTTAATGCTGGCGTTAAAACAAACACACCCTCTTTGTTTCTTAAAATAATTTGGTTTTGATCACTCTTAGCAT
The DNA here is from genome assembly GCF_050457485.1 of Gottfriedia acidiceleris. Classification (GTDB taxonomy): domain Bacteria; phylum Bacillota; class Bacilli; order Bacillales; family Bacillaceae_G; genus Gottfriedia; species Gottfriedia acidiceleris_D. The sequence continues at coordinate 40,965 of NZ_JBCMJM010000002.1, read as the reverse complement.
TTTTTAATTGTACGCGGTAGTAAGAAGGCTTTTTATGCCAAATGACTACTTCATACTTTTGAGGATCATTACCATTATTAATCGTTAATGTTGCATCCGCCTTATAACCATTCATTTTTTCCATCTGATTGCTAAGTGAACCTACAACATCATCTTTCGATTTCTTGCCACATGCAGCCAATGATAGTACTAACATGATTGTCAAAAGCATCGCTACAAGCTTTTTCTTCATCTCCCCAGCTCCTTTATTCCTCTTAAATTGTAAAAAAGAGAATTTTATGCAAAGGCTTATGAATAAATGTGCGCGAGTAGCTTAGAAGTAAAATCTTGATTTATTCATGCACGTTGCAACCTTGCTTCTCATATCCTCATGAAACTATATGAGGTCAAGCTCTAAAATATGCAGACTAGCATGACAAGCTAATTTAAAAAATTTAAAGAAAACGCTCTGATTAGCGAAGGCTGTAAGTGAAGACAATGTTGTAGTTACACATATTAATTAATTCTTAAAATTTAGCAACTACGTAGAAACAAAAAAAATAAAAGCCACCCAAGAGAGTGACTGTTTAAAAGGTATTATATTTGCTGTAAGACCACTTGAGCAGCAGCATAATGTTCAGTATGCGTAATTGATAAAAACGATATAAATGGCAAATCAACGGTTAATACAGGCTTACCTTTTTCGTCATTTAAGATTTCAATATCATGAAACCCTAATTCTTTCCCAATTCCTGTGCCAAAAGCTTTTGAACAAGCTTCTTTTGCGGCGAATCTTCCTGATAAAAATTCAAGTTTTCTTCGTTCTGATAAGTTGTCGTATATTTCATATTCAGCTTCAGTTAAAATCCTTTTCGCAAACCTTGGCTGCGAGCTTATAATTTCTTTCATTCGTTCAATTTCTACTAAATCTAATCCAATACCTACGATCATATTTCCTCACCCTAACTTTCGAGTACTACGTTTTAAAATAAAAGCTTGAATCATTAATAATTTCAATAGACGGATGAGCTTTTAGATCATCCATTAATTGAAATAGTGCATTATCTTTTTGTTTTGCTTCAATCATACAATCAATTTGCTTAACCGAGCCAGAAATTTCATTTAAAAATGTAATAAACATGTTAGGGTCCACAAAATCAGCATGAGCACGTATGTCTTTCTCATCTCTAGGACTTGATATATGCATTTTCATAGGCAAGCTCGAAGCTTTCCATGTATCGACTGCATAACTCCAATTTTTTACCCAGTCTTCATTTGTATGATTAACTAGATGATGATGATAGTCAAATACAAGTGGTACTCCTAATTTTTCACAAGCAAATAAAGTTTCATCAAACGTAAAGGTAGTATCATCATTTTCAAACATTAGCATTTTTTGAATTTGCGCAGGAACAAGGCTAAAATTCTCTATTAATTGTTCCAGTGATTTTTCCTTATCATCATACCCTCCACCAATATGGAGTACACATCGTTGTTCTGTATTAATTTTCATCGCTTTTAAAAGCTGATAATGAATTTTTAAGGTTTTTACCGATGTTTTTAATAGTTCTTCATCGGTTGAGTTTAAGATTACGAAATGATCCGGATGAAAATCAATCCTCATTTCATTCGTAATCGCAAATTTACCTAACTCAAGTAAACTTTCCTTTAATGGCTTTATGTAATTCCAGTCTGCTACTTCTGCATGGTTTGCTAAAGGGATTAATTTACTGCTCAGGCGAAAAAAAGATATATCATGTGCTTTGTTGTGCTTTAGTAGTCTTAGACAGTTATTAATATTAGTTTTAGCAATATGCTCTAGCTTACGAATAGCCGCATCTTTATCCTTTTGTTTTAAAAACTGAGCAACCGTCATTGTCTTTGATGGCGAGGCGTTTTGTAAATTCATACTCATTGCGACATATCCAAGTCTTACTAACATTATCATTCCAACTCTCATCTGTTTTTAGTTAGTGTATGGAATCTGTCCAAATTCACACATTACGAGAAAATAAAATTATAAACAAAAAAGGTACATGGATTTTACCATGTACCTTAACTAGTTACTTATTTACTGCTGTCTTGTGGTTTGCGTTGTCCACCACGGTTGTTATCACGAGAACCTTCGTTACGTTTGCCACGGAAGTTTCCTCCGCCGCGGTTATCACGGTCTCCACGACGTCCATCTCCACGACGATTATCGCTACGACGTCCATCTCCACCGCCACGTCTATTTTCGCCACGACGGTATCCGCCGCCACCGCCACCGTTTCCTCCGCGTCCGCCACGGTCACGTTTGACCATTGGTGGCTCATCAGTTAAACGAATTGGTGTTTCATTTGGCTCTTTTGTTAACATTTTTAAAGCTGCAGCTACAACACTTACAGAATCATGCTCTTCAAGTAATTCTTCTGCAATACGTTTGTAGAATGCTAAATTATCACTTTCCATAGTCGAAGTTAATTTTTCAGCAATGATACGTTGTTGACTTTCAATTGCTTCGTCTAATGTAGGTGCAGTCATACGTTCCATACGACGTTTAGTTGTACGTTCGATATTTTTTAATTGATTAAACTCACGAGGAGTAATAAATAACATCGCTATACCTGATTTTCCAGCACGTCCTGTACGTCCAATACGATGAACATAGCTTTCAGGATCTTGTGGAATATCAAAGTTGTATACATGTGTAACTCCAGAAATATCTAATCCACGAGCTGCTACATCAGTTGCAACTAGAACATCAATTGAACCAGCTTTAAATTTACGAAGTACTTGCTCACGTTTCGCTTGTGATAAATCACCATGAATACCTTCTGCCGCATATCCACGTAAGTTTAATGCTTCTGATAATTCATCAACACGACGTTTTGTACGACCGAAAATAATCGCTAATTCTGGTGTTTGAATATCTAATAAACGTGTAAGAACGTCAAATTTTTTCTTTTCTTGAACTTCAATAAAATGTTGTTCAATGTTAGGCATTGTAACTTCTTTTGCTTTTACTTTTACGATTTGTGGATTTGTCATGAAAGTTTCTGCAATGCGACGAATTGGGTCAGGCATAGTTGCAGAGAAAAGAAGTGTTTGTTTGTTTTCTGGAACTTCTTTTAAGATCGCTTCAATATCTTCAATGAATCCCATGTTTAACATTTCATCCGCTTCATCTAATACAACTGTATTTACATTGTTTAGGCGAATTGTACGACGGTTAATATGGTCTTGAATACGACCAGGAGTTCCTACAATAATATGTGGGAATTTTTTTAATGAACGCATTTGACGATTAATATCTTGTCCACCGTAGATCGGAAGGATTTTTACACCTTTATTCATACCGATTTTGTGTAACTCTTCGCCAACTTGAATAGCTAGTTCTCGTGTAGGAGCGATAACAAGTCCTTGGACATTGTTACTATCTACATCAATTTTTTCTAGTAATGGAATACCAAAAGCGGCTGTTTTACCAGTACCAGTTTGCGCTTGACCAATTACATCATGGCCTTGTTTTGCTAATGGAATAGTCTGCGCTTGAATTGGTGTAGCTTCCTCGAAGCCTAATTTTTCAATCGCAAACAGGATTTTACTACTTAATCCTAATTCTTGAAATGTTGTCAATTTGGTTAATCTCCTTTGTATCTCAATTGATCTATAAAAATTTAAAAAATTATATGTTTCGTGACTGTTCATATGGAAGGTTCGTTTTTAGTGGAAAACAATAGTCCGAAGTATCATGAAAAGGAAACAATATCTACCCATTATACGGACATTCTATCTAAAAAGCAAATGAAGTTATATTCTAACAATTTGATTTCCAAACTATATTTTACCCTTAAATCATAGTTAAATTCGCCATAAAATCATGTTTTATGGCCTTCTTCATCCCTTATATTACGAACAGTTTTCTTTTGTTAAATTACGTATATAAAGTTTTCACTTCGTATATTTTTACACGCAAGAAGCGAAGAGCAGAACCAATGGAATAAGGAAAACTTTTATTCCTATTTCTCCTGATTTACTAATGCATTTACAACTTCTTCTAATTTCATTCCCCTAGAAGCTTTAACTAATACTAGGTCATTTGGTCCTACCTGTTGTAATAAATCTTCAATTAACTTATTTTTATCTGCGAAGCTTTTTACTCTTGAAGAGTCCATTTGTTCAAAAGCTGACGTTGCTGCAAATTTACTTAACGGTCCAAAAGTATAAAGAAAATCGAAATGAAGATTTACAACTTCTTCTCCAATTTCTTCATGAAAAGCAATTTCTTGATCACCTAATTCTAACATGTCGCCAAATACTACAAATTTTCGATTATAACCTTTTAGTTCTGAAGCAAATAAAAGAGCCGCTTTCATAGATGTAACACTTGCATTATAGGCATCATTAATAACTGTTATTCCATTTTCATTCTTTAATAGTTCCATACGCATTTTTGTCATTTCTAAATTCTGCATTCCAGAACTAATTTCATCCCAAGTTAATGAAAACTTTCTCGCAACTGAAATAGCTGCTAATGTATTACTAATATTATGTTTGCCTAGTACGCCCAATTTGAAACGGACATCCTTAGCTTTATTTATTTCAAATTCACTACCAGATTCATTCATTTCAATAAACGTTGGATATACATCATTACTTTCGCTTAAACCAAAAGTTTCGATTGTATAGATTAAGTTTTTATCTTTTGTACCTTCGATTAATAATGGTTCATCGCCATTAATGACAAGTAATCCATTTCTTGATAGTCCGCTAGCAATCTCAAGCTTCGCCTTTGCGATCCCAGCTCTTGAGCCTAGTTCCTGCATATGAGACTCACCGATGTTTGTAATTATTGCCGCGTCAGGTTCAGCTAAATTTGATAAAAATTCTATTTCGCCAAAATTGCTCATACCCATTTCTAAGACAGCAACCTCTGTATCTTCTGCCATCGCTAATACTGTTAACGGAAGTCCGATATGATTATTAAAGTTCCCTTGTGTTTTATGTACTTTATATTTTGCTGAAAGAATGCTAGTTAAAATATCTTTTGTCGATGTTTTCCCATTACTTCCTGTAATACCAACAATTTTACCATTCCACTCACTTAAATATGATTTAGACAGATTTTGTAATGCTTCTAATGTATCATCAACTAAGATGACAGATGCGTTTGTTGGTACATTTGAGAACTTTCTAGCACAAAGTACTGCACTAGCACCATTTTCAATTGCTTGAGGTAAAAATTGATGTGCATCGAATTTTTCACCAATCAGCGGTATAAATAATTTTCCATTTAAATCTACACGAGAGTCTGTTGAAACTCCGTTGATGGTTAAATCTTCACCCTTTAATTCGCTACCAGGGATCATGTTAATGATTTGAGATAAAGTACGTACGATTGACATTGTCACCGACTCCTCTTCTATAGCATTTTTCTTCTATTCACATGAAAACACTATTCAACCATGAATAGTGTTTTCAATTGTTAAATATTATATTTAATTTGTTGTTTTTGTTCGTAACGTTCAATTGCTAGATCTATTAATTTTTCAATTAATTTTGGATATGTTAATCCAGTAGCCTGCCATAATTGAGGATACATACTGAACGGAGTAAATCCAGGCATTGTATTAACTTCATTCATTAATACGCCACCATCTTCTGTTACAAAGAAATCAGCACGAGTTAAGCCTGATCCATCGATTGCTTTGAACGCAACTTCTGCATAATGCTTAATTTTTTCATATGTTTCAGTTTCTACAGGAGCTGGGATAATTAGACCAGTATCGCCACTCTCATATTTTGCAGTATAATCATAAAATTCTACTGATGGTTTGATTTCACCAACAACAGAACATTCAACTTGATCGTTACCTAATACAGCAATTTCAATTTCACGTCCAACAATATTTTCTTCAATAATTATTTTACGGTCAAATTGGAATGCTTCTTCAAATGAAGCCATTAATGCTTCACGATTCTTAGCTTTCGTAATACCAACACTTGAACCTAAGTTTGCAGGTTTAACAAATACAGGATAGCCTAATTCTTTCTCGACTAATTCATAGCAAGACTCTGCATTTGATTTCCACTCTGTTTTTAAGAAGTGTACATATTTAGCTTGAGGAATACCAGCCTGAGCAAATAAGTTTTTCATAATCACTTTATCCATACCAGCCGCTGAAGCTAATACACCATTTCCTACATAAGGAATATTTAATAGCTCAAGTAAACCTTGAACTGTTCCATCTTCACCATTTGGTCCATGTAATAATGGGAAAATAACGTCAACTGGGCCAGTTGAATCTTGATTTGAAGCTGCAGGAATAATTGATGAAGTTAACGCGACAGGAGCGATTTCATTTACATGTTGATCTTCATTTGAGAATTTTAAAGCTGCAACACTTTCTACTTTCCCCTCAATTTGTTTCCCTTGTAACCATTCGCCTTGTTCTGTTATATAAATTGGATACACATCAAATTTTGTGTGATCTAAAGCAGAAATAACGGCAAAAGCTGTTTGTAATGATACTTTGTGTTCAGCAGATTTACCGCCATATAATAATCCTAACTTAATCTTCATGATGTTCCCCCTACTATTTTTTGCTCTCCCTATTGTACCACTTTATACAAATGTGTATAAGCTTTTATGGGTAGAAACCTATTTTTCTTTACAACATATGCAATGATATCTGTTTTGTGATTTCTTTACAACTAAAAAAAGCATAGCTCTACTTAAGCTATACTTAGTTTGTAGACAAGAAGCAAAAACTTGAATTTCATTGACGAAGCAACAAAGAAACAAGCATCCTGCGACCTATTGCGCTATACCCTGCTGATTATCTCTAATCGCTACTTTTTCATCAAGTGAGCGATACATTATCCCAGACAATACAACTCCAGATCCAAGAATAATAAAAAGCCATATTCCTAATTTTAAATCAAATAAAAAGCCCCCAAGTAAAGGTCCAAGAAATCCACCAATCGTCCATTTCATACTACCAACCGCCATATAGGTCGCTCTTAAATCTTCAGGTGCAATATTCGCCACAAATGTCATTTGGACTGGCGACATGACCATTTCCCCAAATGTGTAGTATATGAAGATAATTGCTAAGAAAAATAGAATCATCCATTTACCTAATCCAACTGAAAGGAATAATGGAGGTGCAAAACCAATTGATAAAATGCCTAATCCAAATAATATCGTTCCATAAAACATCGTTTTTCCAATTGAACGATTCGATAAATAACTTGAAATTGGAAATTGCAAAAGAACAACTAACAATCCATTAAGCGACATTAGAAATGGATAGGGATTCCACATACCAAATTGGGATTGAAAGGTTTGTTTAAAATAAAGTGGTAGCATACCCTCAATTTGTGAGAAACCCATTGAAATAATTACACCCGTTGCTACGTAAAAAATTAATAATTTATCAGATCTAATGATTTTCATAACCTTTTTAAAAGGTATTTTCGTTACTTCATTCTTTTCTTTATCATTCTTTTCTGCAGGAAGTGTTTCTTTTAGCAGAATTAATTGTGCCATACTATAAAGCCCTAAGGTGATAGCTGCAATATAAAATAAACTGTCTTTCGAAAAGTAAACAACTGAACTTCCTAATAATGGACCGATCACAGTACCTACATTACTTCCAACCCTTAATAAACCATATGCTTCAGTTCTTTCCTCTGGTTCAGTTACATCAGCTACCATTGCTGAAGCTGCTGGACTAAAGAACGAGTTACTAATACCTAGTAATATTGATAAAATTAAAAATGCTGTATAGCCTTCTACTAAAGCAAAGGATACTAAAATAAGAGATGTTCCAAGCGTCGAAAAAACCATCATACGTTTTCGACCATATAAATCTGCCAGTCTACCTCCAGCCATCGAACCAAATAATGATGCTATAGGTGAGATTGACATAATAAATCCTACCTTTAGCATTGAATCAACTTTTCCTTCTAGGTAGAGTGCAAAAAATGGCATAAGCATCATCATTGCACTACTCGTAATCGTTTCACCAATCACTCGAATCCACACATTACGATCCATACCTTTTAACTTTTTAAAAAAATTCATCCTTAAGCGGCACCTCCTAGTGCATCATAACTTCCATATTTTAATCGTATCGGAAGAATTTTAAGCTTCAAATTACTTTATACACGTATCCGATAAAATATGTTATACAAAACAAAAGGGCGTTCAAATTGACTTATCGCCATTTGAACACCCACTCTTTTTTTAACTTTTAAGCTTGTTCTTTTGAAGAAATTGAGAACATCAATCCCAAAAAAGTACCTAATAGAAATAAGGTTGAACAAGAGCCCATCAATACTATGCTCACCGTTAAGCTTACGCCCGTATGTAAGAAACCGCTTCCAGTGAAATATAGTAAAAAAAGAATAAGACCAATAAAAAAGGCAATACCAGAATATTGAGTATATGTTTCAACGATTTCATAATCAGTTCGCTTCATAATGATTAACCTCCTGTTTTCGTCTTTTTTGTGAATTGCAATACCTAATTTGTGACAACTTTGTGACACTTTTATATTAACACACTTGTTTCGCAATTGTAAATATTTTCAGAAAACTTTTTAGAAAATATTTAGGACAAAATTAAGAAACTAATGATTTGGTAAGACCAATACCATCTCCCTTCTAAATAAACAAAAAAAACCGAGACGAATAGACATCTCGGTTCAAATTTTAATTATTTCAATTAGATCGAACTTAGTTAAATATCCTTAGAGTCTATTTAAGAAAGATACTCTTATAATTACCATAGCCCTCTTCATCCATTTTTTCATATGGAACAAATCTTAATGCTGCAGAGTTTATGCAGTAGCGAAGGCCCTCAGGTCCAGGTCCATCATCAAATACATGCCCTAGATGCGAGTCAGCTTCAGAACTTCTGACTTCAATACGCAACATCCCGTGGCTATAGTCCTTCTTCTCTTCTATTTCACCTTTTAGAATCGGCTTTGTAAAACTTGGCCATCCACAGCCTGAATCAAATTTATCTAATGAACTAAATAAAGGAAGTCCTGATACGATATCAACATAAATTCCTTTTTCTTTATGATTCCAAAACTCATTTCTAAATGGTGGTTCAGTTGCATCTTCCTGAGTAACAGCATACTGAATTGGTGTTAGTCTTTCCTTTAGCTCCTCTTGGCCCGTTTTCCAGTGTTCCTTTAAAAATTTTTGACGACCAGATCCTTTAAAGTAAAGTTGGTAACGAACCGGATGCTTTTTATAATAATGCTGATGATATTCTTCTGCTTCATAAAATGGTTTTGCAGATAAAATTTCAGTCACAATTGGTTTCTTGAAAACGCCACTTTTCTCTAGTTTATCTTTCGAAGCTAGAGCTTGCTCTTTTTGATTTTCATTATGGTAAAAAATTGCAGTTTTGTATGAACTACCTCGATCATTAAATTGCCCACCTACATCTGTTGGGTCAATTTGTTGCCAAAATAAGTCCAATAATTTTTCATACGGATAGACTTCTGGATCAAATGTAATTTGAACAGCTTCATAATGACCTGTTAAATGAGTGCATACTTCTTCATATGTTGGGTTTTCTTTTTCCCCACCTGTATAGCCTGAAACAACTTTTATAATTCCGTCCTGTTGATCAAACGGTTTTACCATACACCAAAAACATCCACCAGCAAATGTAGCTAATTCTGTGCCCATACCTTTACTCCTCCTAAAAATTGTCATTAATTATATTTACCATATCTAATAGCCGATATAAATATTTTTGCTTAAAAAAGACCAATTGTTAACTTGAAAGAATTAAGATTTGTATGTAAACTTATACGATAATTACACAGGAGGATATAAGATGTTAGAAGAATTTAAGAAGTTTGCTTTAAAAGGAAATGTACTTGATTTAGCAGTTGGGGTAATTATTGGGGGTGCTTTTGGTAAGATCGTATCTTCTTTAGTTGGAGATATTATGATGCCTCTAATCGGATTGATCTCAGGTGGTGTAGATTTCTCGAAATTAATGTACACATACAATGATACTCAAATAAAATATGGCTCATTCATCCAAACAGTAGTCGACTTCCTTATCATCTCAATTTCCGTATTTTTCTTTATTCGATTAATTAATAAACTTTCATTTAGAAAGAAAGAAGTAGAAGAAGCAAAACCTGTTGTTCCTACTAAAGAAGAAGCTCTACTTATTGAAATACGTGATTTACTAAAAGAACAGGTTTCAAATCAAAAAGGTATAAGCTAAAAGCTTATACCTTTCAGACTGTTGACAAACGCTCGCTTTCTTCGTTGCTTCGCCTGTCTGCGGTGCTCATTACCGTCTAGGGTAACTCCGCTCCTCACCAGGCTTCGCGCCTCGAAAGACAAGCGCTTGCAATCAGTCTGAAAATCAAATTTTAGTACTTTCTCTACACACTAAAAAGGTATAAGCTAAAAGCTTATACCTTTTTGTTCCCTTAAGACAATATAAAAAACCTCGTACTATACTAATTATAATACGAGGTTAATAAACTATTAGAATTTTCCATAGCCTAAGAAGTGAGAACGAACCCAGCTATTACTTAAGCTGATTACGCTGATCCCTTTACTTCCAGCATGAACCATTTTATTTCCACCAATGTAAATACCCATATGTGAAGGACCATTAATATAAGTATTTTGTAAGAATACTAGGTCACCAGGTTGTGGAGAACTGATTTTTGTAGCATTGCTCCAATATGTTTTTACATTTCCACGAGAGATGCCATATCCATTATGTGAATATACATACCAGATGAAACCACTGCAATCGAAACCGCTTGGAGACGTTCCGCCAAATACATAAGGTACACCTTGGAATTGTAAAGCATAATCTACAAGTGAGCCAGTTGCTACTGGACCATCATTATTTGAATCTGATTTAGGTTTTGAATCTGAATTTGAACTAGAATTTGAACTTGATTTCGAATCAGAATTTGAACTAGATTTAGCAGCTGGAGTGCTAACGCTGTCATCTTCTTCATCATCGCTAGATAAAGCAGCTAGTTCAAGAGATTGTTGCTCAAGACGTTGAACTCTTTCATCTTCTTTTGCATTCTCTAGTTCTTTAACTGCTAACTTTAAGTTAGCTTCAGCAGTATTTAATGATTTTTGTTTATCAGCTTGTGATTTAGAAAGGTCACTTTGTTGCGCAACTAAATCTTCTTTTGCAGTTACTAAAGATTCTTTCTTCTGATCAACAAGTTGTTTTTCTTTTACTACTTCTGCTTGCTCAGACTTTTGTTCTTTAATGATATTTTCATCAGCTTCAAAAAGTGTTGAAATTGAGTTTACTCGATTAAAGAAATCTACGATTGAATCAGAATTAAATAAAACGTCTGTTACTAGATTAACTTTTGGTTGCTTTTGCATTGCAACTAAACGATCCTCTAATAAATCGTTACGTTTTTGAATTCTGTCTACTAAATATGTAATTCTTGCTTTTTTATCTTTAATGATTTCTTCTGTTTCAGAAATTTCTGCTTTTTTTGCTTCTATGTTTTGCTTAGTTGTTTTAATTTGTTGATCTATTTTCTCTATCTCGTTGCTTAATTCTTTAAATTGTGATTGGAACTTATCTACTTCAGCTTGCTTTTTTTCAACTTTGCTATCAGCTAATACTGAAGCATTTGGCGCTAATGATAATACTATTGTACTTGCCATCGCCAGCACTGCTAGTTTTTTTCTTAACATTTCAGCGTTTCTCCTCTCGCTAATCTACGTAAATATTTATACCATAGATTCCCGAAGAGAGTCGCAATTGTTACAATATTGTAATATAAATGATAAATATGTCTTTATATGTCGATAAATTAACATCTTTTATTAAAGGATACGAAATAAAACACTTCTATATTATATAGAAGTGTCAGTATTGATACAAATAACACAAAAACGTTAATTATCTATCTACTAGAGTTTTCGATGTATACTCTGTCATTTCTAACTAAATCTTCATATGTTTCACGACGGACTACTTCTCTTGAAACACCATCTTTAACAAATACTACTGCTGGGCGACGGATACGGTTATAATTATTAGCCATTGAATAGCCATAAGCACCAGTGCAAGATACAGCTAATAGATCATTGTTTTGTACAACAGGTAAGTTACAATCCCAAATTAGCATATCGCCACTTTCACAGCATTTACCAGCAATCGATACAACTTCTTTATTCTCATCATTTGCTCGATTTGCAAGCATCGCTTCATATTTTGATCCGTATAGTGCAGGACGAATATTATCCGTCATTCCCCCATCAACAGATACATATTTACGAATTGAAGGAAGAGTTTTTGTTGAACCAATCGTATAAAGCGTTGTTCCAGCTTCACCTACAATACTACGTCCAGGCTCTAACCATAATTCTGGTAATTTGTAGTCTAGCTCTTCACATTGCTGTTTAATAATAGTAGTAATTTTTTCTATATGAATAGCAACAGCTAAAGGCTCATCTTCTGAAGTATAGCGAATACCAAAGCCTCCACCTACATTTAATATTTCAGCTGTAAAACCTAAATCGTTTTTAAGTCCATTTAAAAAGCTCATTAATACATTGATTGCATGAACAAATCCGTCTGGTTCGAAAATTTGAGATCCTATATGTGAATGTACTCCTAATAATTTTAGGTTAGTTGAATTTAAAGAAACTTCCACTGCTTCATTAGCCTGACCAGACATAATATCGAATCCGAATTTAGAGTCTTCTTGACCCGTCATTACGTATTCATGTGTATGTGCTTCAACACCTGGCGTAACACGTAATAAGATTGATACTTCTTCATTACGTTGTTCAGCTAAGGCCTGTAATACTTCTAGCTCAAAGAAATTATCGACTACAAAACAACCGATTTTTGCATTTAAAGCTTCTTCAATTTCTTCAATTGTTTTATTGTTTCCGTGAAAGTGAATTTTCTCAGCTGGATAACCTGCTTGCAAAGCTGTATATAACTCTCCACCAGAAACAACGTCTAGACAAAGACCTTCTTTTTCTATTATTCGGGCTTGTTCAACACATAGAAACGCCTTACTCGCGTAAGCAACTTGATATTTCATTCCTGTTTCTCTTAAAGCTTCATGGAATTCCCTACATTTTGATTCAATTAATGCTTCGTCATAAATGTATAGAGGTGTACCGTAATTTTTTACTAAATCTACAGTATCACAACCTCCGATTTCTAAATGTCCTTCATTATTAATTCGACTATTACCATGTAAATACATTCGTATTCTCCCTTCAAATCAAATGTAAGATCATTCTAAGAAGCTAGCTTCAATGTATTAGTGTATTAAAAAAGACACATGAAGGATATGTTCATGTGCCTATCGCTTTTAAAAAGGACTTAGCCAATCACCTCTCTTCAATAGCTCTTCACAAACACATGTGACAGTACTACATTTATTAAATGTAGTCCCAGAAATAAAATGTGTGGCAATTTATTTCTTCGGCATAGGATCCTTTCTCATTTCGTCATAGAACCCACAGTTCTCTAAAATGATACTCATATACAATGCAACCTCTACGAATAGACTGTTATTTTTTATATTAGTCTATGTATAACACAGTCTAAAAATAGATGTCAAACCATTTTTGAATAATATTGTCGATTTATATTCACTTCATACACACAGCTTTTCCTTTTCAAAATAATATCTATAATATAGAATATGTTTTATGCGAGAGAAAAGGTGATTCAAAAATGAAAAATCATTTAAATAAATATAAATTAAATCTAAAAAAAACAAACCACTAACAAACTGTTAGTGGTTTTTCTTTTTTGTTGCCTTATTACAAAACTCTTAACTGAAGTAGAAAAAATTGGACAGGGGTGAATAGATTGCGTTCAAGCAAAATAGCAGTACTTTCAATATGTAGTAACACATTCATCGTTTTATTAAAATTAATATTCGGGATTTTTACAGGTTCCGTAGCAATTATCTCGGAAGCAATTCATTCTTTATTGGACTTAGTTGCTTCGGTCATTGCCTTTTTCTCTGTAAGGATATCAAATAGACCGCCCGATAAGGAACATCCTTATGGTCATGGTAAGTTTGAAAATATTTCAGGTACAGTCGAGACAATCTTAATATTTGTAGCTGGTATTTGGATTATCATTGAATCTGTTGAAAAGCTACTTCATCCTACTCCAATAAAAATGCCAATTATCGGGGTAGTCGTCATGTTAATTGGAGCGTTAATCAATTGGAGAGTAGGAAAAATCGTTCAAAAAGTAGGAAATGAAACTCATTCTGTTGCAATGCAATCAAACGCTTTGCATTTATTAACTGACGTGTATTCATCACTCGGAGTTGCAGTAAGTTTAATTTTAGTAAGTCTTACTGGTTGGGAATTTCTCGATGCATTGATCGGAATTGGAATCGCAATTTATATAATGAAGGAATCAATCGAACTTGGACGTAAGTCGTTTACTCCCCTACTTGATACTGGACTTTCTACAGATGAGTTAAAACAAATCGAAAATGTATTAAATTCTTTTAAATCCCAATATATCGAATACCATGACTTACGCACAAGACGCTCGGGTGCTGAGGAGCATATAGATTTCCATTTAGTATTACCATCAAACATGAGCATTGAAGAAGCCCATCTACTATGTGACAAAATAGAAGAAGAAATAAAAAAGGTTTTAGTTGATCCTAAAATATTAATTCATGTCGAACCAGAAAATGAAAGAATACAAAAACTTGATTTCATAAACGCAGCAACTAAAGAAGAGCAGGTATTGCAAGGAGTAGGAAATTCATTCAAGGGATAGATGGACATCAATAATTTAAAAAGCCCCACAGGAATTTATAACCTGTGGGGTTCATTCTATAGAAAGGACTTTTACTAAATAATAATTTCATCGGAGGGTTGCTCTGAGTCGTCTCCTTTTAATTTTTGAGCTCTCATCGTAACCATTGCATAGCCGATCGCCATAATTATGCCAAAAACATATCCACCAACTGTAAAGATTATTGTACGTGAGTAATATGCTTTTAATCCATACGTATCAACCATCCACCATTGTGCAACAGCAAATACGATATCTTTAATAATCCATGCGACAAACAAATACTGAAACACTTTAAATAGTGAAGGATGTTTATATAATTTTTTACTTTCTTCACGATCTTGCCCCTGTATTGCAGCAATATCAATCATAAAATAATATGGTAATGGCTTTTTTAAAGCCATTAAAATTAAAAATACCGCTACAACTCCAAAGTGATAATACACATTGTACAAAATTAAGTTTTTCGCAGAACCTAATGCCATTAAATCAACGGCAGTACTAACAGTTAATGTTGAGATAATAAAAATACCAGTTACATTGAACTGTTTAGTATACCAAAAACGAAATAAAGTATATAAAATCCCTGGAACTGTCGGTAAAAGCATCGCCCAATAGTCACTAAAATAGTGCTGTAAAAATTTATATAAAACAAGCGGAAATACTAAATACAAAATTAGATCGTAAATAATTAAATTACTTTCTTTCTTCATTTATATAACCTCGTTTTTTTTTGGCCTTTTTCGTCATAATCATTGCTATTTAATATTATTATTAATGTTACTAAAAAACAAAAATAAATTAGAAAGAGCCATATTTTATTTTGAATTACCACAATTTTAAAACTACCTAAATAACAAATAGTTAAACATGATTATAACAAAAAAATCTAGGAGCATAAACTCCTAGATTTAATGTGCGGACAAATGTCAAAAAATAACGCTATTGGCCAAGTGATCTTTTTAAACCGTTTATTAATCCGGCATGTAGCCCTTCATGGAAAATGTTAAAGCTAATCATGTCTCGGACTGTCTTTATTTCAAAACTACCTAATTTCATCTCTTTTGAAATGATTTCATCTAAACGTCCTTCATATGTAGAAATAACTTGTTCAACTTGCTGTTCTAATAAAGTAACAATTTCCTCATATGATGGTGGCTTTGCTTGCCAGTCACCTGGTTTAGTCCCACCTTTAAAAAAATCAATGAATTCCTTTGAAAGTTGTCCAGTATCTCCAGTGTTAGCATAAAGTAATTGCTCATATGCCCCTAGCACATGACCTGCATTCCAAAGAATATGATTATTGAATCCTGCTGGTATTACATCTACAGCTTCTTTTGAAACAGAACCAAGAACCTTCAATGTATAAACCCTTGTAAACCTAAGTTGTTCAAAAATAGCATCTGCCATCTTGATCCCTCCATATAATGTCATTACTAATATTATCGTATCACGAATGAGGGATATTTTTCATGAAAAAAAGAGCCTCAATAGTGAGACTCCCTCCAGTCTTATTAACTATCATTCTCTTAAAATAAAACCATTGATCCTGGACCAGTGAGCAACAACCCTACTGCGGCTGCAATAATTAATAGATTAAACTCAAATCCGTTCGAACTATTCCAGAATCCGTTCTTTATATGAACCTTTATTACTGCTACTGCCATCACTACTATTATCAACCATGCGCCTATTTCTGTATATACACCAGCCGCTACAAAGAATCCACCTACGATTTCTGCTGCTCCTGTTATAAAAGCAAAAAATGCACCAGGTTTGATCCCAATCGACTCTAACCATTGTCCAGTTCCTTTAATACCGTAACCACCAAACCAACCAAATACTTTCTGCACCCCGTGACCTAATAAAATAATACCTAAAACAAGTCTAATAACTAATAGGCCTTCATCAAGCATATCTCCACCTCAATTCTCTTTAATTTGAGATATTTAGTGCATAATTATTTTTATTCTTTTTTTGACATATTTATGACCTTTATTATTAATTTTTAAAAATGAATCAGTTTTCTTGTCTTCGAGGAATAGAATACTATAACAAAAGATTTTCTAACTTAAAAGGAGAGCATAAATCATGAAAAAAGTCGTTCCACTAACTGTAATCGGCTTTTGGATTTTAATGCTACTACTCGCAATTCGATATCATTTATTTCATTTATCATTGCAAGATATAAAACATTTTATTGCTAATTCTTCCATCAATCCGATGCTATTATTTGTCGCTATTTTCTGCGCAAGAATCTTTCTATTCATTCCTAGCTCTGTATTAATAGTAGTAGGTAGCTTGTTTTTTCACCCGTTTGAAACCATTCTCTTATCATTAATCGGAATGGCCATCACAGAAACAATTATTTACTTATTAAGTAGAAGTATTTTAAGTGATTCGATCCAGCAATTCATGGAGAATAAATATCCATCTCTATTTGAAGAGATTATTTCGAATCGAAAGAGATACTTATTCTTAACAGTTGCAACTCCACTAGCTCCGACAGATGGCGCATGCTTTATCGCAGCCTCCACTAATATGAAATACTTGTCCTATATAGCAATTGTATTTGCTGGTAATGTTCCAATTGCAGTTCTTTATACTTTATACGGAAATTTCTTGCTTGGCTCACCATGGATTACAATTTGTATTACTGCTACAATCTTAGTCGGATTTTTCATTTACATTTCTTTAAAAAAGAGACAAAAAAAGGATACACATTTCTCAGCCTAAACTATTCAAATTATGTATTTTAAAAAATTGTTAATAAATAAATCGATTTTTATATATAAATTAAACTATACTAAGATTAATTAAAACTTTTTAAGAAACCGAGGTAAAAAGATGGAAACAAATAAGATTTTGTCCGCATTATGTTATTTTAGCGTATTCTTCGCACCTTTTTTATTCCCTATAATTGTTTATTTCGTTGCAAAGGATCAACAACTAAAATCGCATTCTAAACGAGCATTTTTTTCACATATACTCCCATTCCTAACAATTATTATTTTAGCGATTATTTCCCTTTTCACTTTTAATACTTTTGGTGACGGTGCAGGTTTTGCTCTTATCGGTGGATTTATATTAGCATTCATTGTTAATTTAATTGTCTTTATATGGAATATTGTTCAAGGTATTAAAGTACTGCTGTAAATTCGTCATGTTTTCTACATTATTTCTCAGGAAATTTTCAATTTCGACAAACGCAATATTAAACTTTCTTAATAAGTAAAAAGGCAATGTAAGGTTAAACCATTACATTGCCTTTTTTATTATTCACTTTGAGTTACATAAGCATCTTTTGAATTAGTCCGTTTAATTGATTTCTTAATCATAAATGATAAAGATAAGATGCAGGCAATTAAAATGGAGCTAGTTAAAGCTATTTGCGATGTTGTTAAAGAGAAAAATTTAGCCAAATAGACAGAGTATGATAGTAAAGATGATGTTATTAATTTTGAAATCGAAGCAATTAATAGAAACTTCTTGAAAGATACTTTACTAATTCCTGCCCCGACACAAATAATTTCATCTGGTAAAATCGGAATGATAAACATTAAGGTTAAAATAATTGTTTCATTTTTTTTGACATATTCCTGATATTTTTTTAACTGTCTTTCTTTAACAAACTTTGAAACTAATTTAAGTCCACCTATTCTTGCTAAGAAATACATAATGACAATACCTAAAGTTGAACCTAAAAATCCAATTAACGCTCCTGAAAACGATCCAATCACAGCACTACCCGCAGGAATAGTAAGTGCTTCTGGTAAAGGTAAAAAAATCGGTTGAAACAAACAGATTAAGAAAAATAATAATTTTGCAGTTGCGATATGATTGGTTAATAATCGCTCAACTCCGTACTTATCTACAAATACTAGAAATTGACTAACATAAAATACAATTCCAACTACTGATATACAAAGTAGTAAACTAATTAGTGCTATTTTTGTAACCTTTAAAAACTTTTTATGATTCGATACAACTAGATAGAAATCTAGTAGCAGAATTCCCATGATTGCAAAAATAAATGATATTTTATAGATCGTTAAGACAGTAGGTAAACTAGTGACTAATATTAAGATTGATATTGTAGCTAATACTATGTGTAACGTAAGTTCTTTCATCGTATTAAACTGTTTATTCTCTTTCTTCAAAGTAATCAACTCCTCTACTACAGCTTGACCGTTTTCCAATGTTCTTCGCTACTATGTTTATCGTAACGAAACAGTATATAATTTGAAACGAACTTAAGTATTAAACTTACTAAGTCTTAAGTCTTACGGTGAGGAAGTTTTTATAAATGAAATTGTTATATTCGAATATTCGACTCTTACTACAAAATGCCTCTATGATTTAGATCGAATTTATTAATTTTTTTATAAGTTTTGACAGGATGCTCGCTTTCCATGGGGCGAGATTCTTTAGCCTTCCCGCTTATCCTATAGGAGTCGAGCACCCCTTTCGTTCCAATCAACTAATTCATCAAAAAAATGGTTACATTAAAATCCTAATCTAATATCCTTTACTTAGAGTAGACTAACAGCTTGTTAATCGGTTTGTAGGTCAACTAAGATCGAACATAACTTAATTATAATAATCATTTGTACTTGTTTACCCAAAAATTAGCTCTTAAATATTTTTAACTTCACAAGAATAAACAATTAATAAAGATTGTTGATATTATAAAGCTGCTCAAACATATTTAACATTTAAAATCATTAATAGTTCATCAAAAATTGATTATATAATTAAATAAGATTCACATAATATATGTTTGACCATTTTATATTCCAACACTCTAAAAACGACTGTCAAAGATTTGACAGTCGTCTACTTCTATTATTTGATTAAAAATCAAAATTGTCAGGATCTGGACCTACACGGTGGTTTTGGTTCAGAGAGTCGATTTGGTTCATATCTTCTTCTGTTAGTTCAAAATCGAAAATATTTGCGTTTTCTTGAATGCGATGTTCTTTGATTGATTTTGGTATAATCACTACACCGTTTTGTAAATGCCAACGTAATACAACTTGAGCAATTGATTTATTAT
Source organism: Gottfriedia acidiceleris (assembly GCF_050457485.1). Taxonomy (GTDB): domain Bacteria; phylum Bacillota; class Bacilli; order Bacillales; family Bacillaceae_G; genus Gottfriedia; species Gottfriedia acidiceleris_D. The sequence continues at coordinate 21,115 of NZ_JBCMJM010000002.1, read as the reverse complement.
GTTTGTTTGCTATTTGTAATAATGTTTCATTCTCAAATAATTGTCCTTGCATTAATGGAGCCCATGCTTCTACTTGAATTGAATTTGCTTTTAAAAATTCTCTTAGTTCAACTTGACTTAACATTGGATGTAACTCAACTTGATTGATCATAGGCATTATTTCAGCATTCGCCATTACTTCTTTCAAGTGATGAATTTGGAAGTTACTCATTCCAATTGCTTTTACTTTACCGTTTTTGTATAGTGTTTCAAGTGCTTTCCATGATTCAACATACTTACCTTCTACTGGCCAGTGGATTAAATATAGATCTAAATAATCAAGACCTAGTTTTTTTAAACTTAATTCGAAAGCATCGATAGTTGATTGGTAGCCTAGATCAGCATTCCATACCTTTGATGTAATAAATAAGTCTTCACGTTTAAGATTATTTTCTTCAAGGGCTTCTCTAATCCCTTGCCCTACACCTTCTTCGTTTTGATAGATCGCTGCAGTATCGATACTACGGTAGCCATTTCGTATTGCAGCTTTTACAGAATCAATTACGACTTGTCCGTCTTCTACTTGGAAAACTCCTAACCCTATAACTGGCATTTCTAAACCATTATTTAACTTAACTAAATTATTCATTTTAATTTCTCCTTTTATCTATTTAGTATTTTTTTAAAATTTACTTTTTCTTTTCTAAAGAAGCGCTCCAGATACTTAGCAGAACTGCTCCTAATACCATGATCCCACCTATCCACGGTGTATGAATCAAGCCGATTGTATCTACGACTAAACCACCAATAAATGCACCAATTGCAATGCCTACGTTGAATGCTGCTATATTTAACGCTGATGCAATATCTACAGCAGATGGGACATACTTCTCAGCTAATTTCACAACATAAATTTGTAGACCAGGTACATTCATAAAAGCAAGCAAGCCTAGGAAGAAAATCGTTACAATTCCTACTAGTTTAAATGGAGCCGTAAACGATAGAATGATAAGAACAATCGCTTGAACGGCAAACATCCACGTAAGTGCTTTTAAAGGATTTTTATTAGCCGCTTTTCCACCGATCGTATTACCAAGTGCTACTGCAATTCCATAAACAAGTAAGATAATACTGACAGAGTTTGGAGCAAATCCTGTAATTTTTTCTAGGATTGATGACAAGTATGTGAATGCTACAAAAGTACCTCCATATCCTAATGCTGTAATAGCAAAGGCCAAAAGTAATGGCCCATTTTTTAAAACTTTCAGGTTATCACTAAATTTTGATGCCGGTGGCTGTTTAATTGTTTTTGGAACTAATATTGCAATTGCAATGATTGCAATCACACCTAGTAATGCTACAGCTCCAAAAGTTGATCTCCATCCAAAATGCTGACCAATAAATGTGCCTAATGGAACACCCGTTACAGTCGCAACAGTCAAACCTGTAAACATAAATGCGATCGCACTTGCACGTTTGTTTTCAGGTACTACATCGGCCGCAATTGTTGAACCGATTGAGAAGAATACACCATGTGAAAATGAAGTAATGATTCGTGCAACTAACAATAAACCAAAACTAGTTGAAAAGGCGGCAACACTATTTCCAATGATAAAAATAACCATTAATAGCATTAGTAACGATTTCCGACCAATTTTGTTTGTTGATGCGGTTAAAATTGGTGCTCCAAATGCAACACCCATCGCATATCCAGAAATTAATAATCCCGCTAAAGTAATTGAAATTTTCAAATCACCAGCTAGAGTTGATAATAAACCAACAGGAACAAATTCGGTTGTTCCGATACCGAATGCACTAATGGCAAGAGCCATTAACGCAGGAGTACCACTTTTTTTCTCTTGCATCTTAATTGAAGCAGCGGTTGAACTCATAGAGAATCCTCCTTGTTATTGTTATTTTTTATGATTAGTTTGAATACAAGAGACATGGCGCCTGAATAAAGTCTCATTGTCATTCAAAACATAAATGAAATGGAATAGTAAAAAGATTAACGTTTTCCTTTATACATTTAAAAATACTTTTTAGTAAATGTTTGTTAATCAATTAACTATTTGTCATTATGAGCGATAAGAATAAGTTAGAGAAGTATGTACTTTGAAGTGATATAGTTACTTTTTAGTAACATTTAAGCGAATAAAGGCTTAAAACAGAGAAAAAATTACAAAAAGTTTTTTATCAGACTTGAAACTACACAGTTTGCGACGAGAATGTTATGATATTTTAATCATAAAAAATATGTTGGTAGGTAGTTTTGTTTAAATATGAATGAGGGAGAGGAGAAAATGAAAAAATACAATATTCCGGTTGAAGCTTCATTAGATGTAATTGGTGGTAAATGGAAGGTAGTGATTCTTTGTCATTTGACAAAAGGGACGAAAAGAACTTCTCAGTTAAAAAAATTAATGCCGAACATTACCCAAAAAATGTTAACTCAGCAGCTAAAGGAATTACAGGAAGACAATATCGTTCACCGAAAAGTATTTAATCAGGTTCCGCCAAAAGTGGAATATTCCTTAACGGATTACGGATGGTCTTTAAAAGAAGTTTTAGATTTACTGTGCTCTTGGGGAGAAAACCATATTGAAACAATGTATCCTGATAAAAATGACGTACTTCTTCCACCAGTTGAGGATGAAGTAACTTTATAAATAAAAAACTCCTTTTTCTACTATGAAAGGAGTTTTTTTCTGCAATCTAATTAAAATTAACTTTTATTTTTTGTGCTTTCGCAATTACTTTATGCTGATCATCCAATACATCACTAGTTGTTAGCTCAATCCATTTCAAGCTAGGATCGGTATGATCAACTATAAATCCCATTGCTCCTTGCTTTGAACTATTAGGATTCAATTCCCCACCTAAATATTCAATATAGAAGTCATCTTTAAATTCCTTTATTTCATTATTACTTGTCATCAAATGGGCAACTGGACCGAAGTGTAATTGTTTATTCGAGTGATTAATGATTTCTACCTCTACCTTAATGAATCGAAAACTTTCATAGCTTTCTGTATAATAATGAAAATAATCCATTAAAGAATAGGTCGGTAAGTTTTTAATCAGCTTAATCTGTTTAATTTTCATTTCGATTGGACCAATTGCATAGGACTTATTTAATGAAGCAATGCCCTCTAAAGTAACTTCTCCTTTATCATCTTTAAATGTTTGACCTTTAAGAAGTAAACTCGTATCATCTGAAACCTGTGGATTTGGAACATATAAATCGTTTAAAGACTTTGCTCGACTTTTGGAGATTGTAGAGACATTTTTTATATTCTCTGCTGAAGCAGTCGTTTTCTCCTTCTGAACTAAGCTACATCCTGAAAGCATTAAAGAAAGTAAAATAAATGGAATCAATTTTTTCATAAAAATCCCCTTTCATCCTTAAATCCCGTTAAATAAGGTTATTTAACGGGATCTGTTTTTTTACTTATTTACCATTCTTTAAGATTCTAAAGATGTTTTTTGCTTGGTCAGTATTATCAATTTTCCCTGCAAATAATTGGCTGCCAGGGCCATACGCATAAACATTTACGTCTTCACCTGTGTGACCACCAGTAGTCCAACCTGTTACTGAACGGTTATCAAAAATTGCTTCGATTGCATTATCAATCTCTAACATATTTTTTGACTCTGCCGCTTTTTTAACAGATTGAATTTCTTCAGGCTTCAATTCTAAGTTAATATTCGATTTTAATGTTTTTTCTACATCTGCGCCTTTACTAATTTGTTCAGCCATGAAATCAGGAGTACGTTTAGCTGCAGCAATCGGTGCGCCGTACCAATTGTAATTACCTTTTGCCCCAATAGAATATCCACCTGTTGAGTGGTCTGCTGTTGCAACAACTAATGTATGCTTGTCCTTTTTGGCAAATGCAATTGCAGCTTTAAATGCTTTTTCAAAATCTTCCATTTCACTCATTGCTGCAACGATATCGTTATCATGTCCAGCCCAATCAATTTGACTACCTTCTACCATTAAAAAGAAGCCATCTTTATCTCTACTTAATTTATTAATAGCTGTATTTGTCATATCACTTAATGATGGCATTGAATCATCACGATCAATCATTTTCGGCATTCCACCTGGAGCGAATAAGCCTAACATTTTATTATTTTTATCATTTAACATTTGGTTTTTATTCGTTACATAAGAGTATCCATCTTTTTTAAATTGTTTTGTTAAATCACGATCTTCTCGTACAAAATTACTTAAACCGCCACCAAGCATGACATCTATTTTATGTCCACCTTTAATTAGTTCATCATAATAATCATCCGCAATTGCATTCATATTTTTACGACTTACATCATGAGCTCCATAAGATGCAGGTGTAGCATGTGTAATTTCCGAAGTAGCTACAAGCCCTGTTGCTTTTCCTTTTTCCTTTGCAGCCTCTAGTACTGTTTTTACTCTTGACCCATCATTATCTACACCAATTGCTGCATTATATGTTTTAACTCCCGCAGACATAGCAGTTGCCGCTGCAGCAGAGTCAGTAATATTTTGCATTGGATCCTCAGGATATGTCATTTGTTGCCCTACTAAGTAATGATCGAATTCTGTTTGTTCTACTACATTTGTTTTTGGATTATCATTTAAATAACGATAAGCAGTCGTGTATGATACACCCATTCCATCACCAATTAAAAAGATTACATTTCTAATTTCATTCTTGTTTGTTTCCTTAGCTTGTACTGTATGATTAGCAAAAGAGCCAATAAACGAACCAAATGCCATTGTTGAAAGCACTGCCACTGGAATTAACTTTTTCTTAAGTTTGTTTCTGAACATAAAAAAACCTCCTAAAAAATTAAAATTTCATTAGATTTTACCTCTTAATTTTAATGAAATTTTATTAATTTACTTTGGAGGTTCTGTAAATAGAGTATTAAGAATTGTTTTTAATATATTAATTATCTTAATTAAAACCAACCACTACTTTTCTTAGAATTACAAATATAAACTGACTAGTTACATTTTCTTCACAAATACATCACATTTTTGAACTAAACTATCTAATTGAATAGAGTGATTAATTTAACTAAAACAATAATATTTCATAATTACAAGTTTTTACATTATATTAAATTAAGCACAAATATTTTACATAAGAAGGAGATTTATATGAAAAAAGGTTTATCAATCATTATTTTACTGCTATTTTTATTCCCAACTATGGCGAGTGCCCATACTAAGCTTGTTTCTTCTAATCCATCAAATGGTCAAATTATCACCGAACCAATTAAACAAATTACGCTTGAATTTGAAGAGGCACTTGAGCAATTAGGTACCATCAAATTGTATAAAGCTGGAACTGCTACAGCTGTTACAAATGTGCAAGTTAAAGATAATAAATTAATAGCTGATTTACCAAATGATTTAGAAAATGGTGATTATAAGATTGAGTGGAAAGTTGTAAGTGAAGATGGTCATCCAGTAACAGGTCAAATTCCATTCAAAGTGCAATTGAAGCAAGTTGAAACTAAAACGACAACTGAAACTAAAACAACTGATAAAGCAGTTAAGGATCAAACGCCAGCTAAAGAAAAACAAAAAGAGGCTACTCCTAAAAAAGAAAGATCTAAATATCTTATTCCATTAATTGCAATCGGGCTATTTGGTATCGCGTTAATGGTTGGTGGAGTTTTTCTTTGGAATAGAAAATGAGTTATATCGTTCCAATCACGGAGTTCATAACGTATATCCTTTATTCGATATTAGCAGGAAAGTTTGTCTTAGATTTTGTACCGTCAGATAAAAAACCAACAATCACAATTTCGAAAGGTACTGTTTATTTGGTTATTGTCGGCATATTATTCTTTTCATTATTTCCTGCTCTACGGATTATTACTTTTTTCCTAGATGATGTTCATCTTAAAACAGCCCTTTATTCTGTTTTCATAAAAACAGCTGTAGGTAATGCATGGATTTACTCGAGTATGTTTGCCATTATGCTTGTCATTAATATTTATAGCGATGGTAAAAAGTTTTTTAATTTATTTTGGCTATTCATGATGATTTTAAGTATCGGTTATGCAGGTCATATAACTTCTATGAATTTTTGGACGGGTTTTATCTTTCAAAGTAGTCATTTTCTAATGGTTTCTATTTGGAGTGGAATTCTATTTAATGTCACTTGGCTAGCTAAGGATACTAATAACTACGGTAGATTCTTGAAATGGTTTACACCTTTAGCCATCATATGTGTCGTTATTATTTTTATTAGTGGTTTAGTCTTAATGCTAGAAGTCGTAAAATTAAAAGATTATACGAATGCTTGGTTACTTCCTTATGGACAGATGTTAGTCTTGAAGCACATCAGCATCATTCCAGTATTGTTTTTTGCTTTTTTCAATGGTGTACTAATGAGAAAGTCCGCTGAAGGCCCTTCGAGTAATATTCGTAGTTGGTTAAAAGCAGAGTATATTACCATCATAATTGTGTTCTTTTTCACAGCTATAATGGGTACTAAATCTCCACCGCATAATATTAATTTAACATTGCAAAATGAAGGTCCGTCTAAATGGATTGAATGGATTATGGGGATTGATATTACTTTACCTATTAGAATAGCTTTTACTTTCACATTTGAAGGAATGATGTTAATGAGTATGTCGATCATCTTCCTAGTGTTACTAGTCATCAGCTTTATGAAAAAGACAAAAATCATGCTACCAATTGCATTTAGTCTTTGCTTTTTGTTTACAATGTATCTTGGACTAATGTATAGCATATCAGTTCAGTAAAAAAAGATTGTACTTAATATAGTACAATCTTTTTTCACGCTGTTGAAAAATAACCTTATCAATTAAATTACTAAATTTTCGTAAAAGGAGTANNCGTTCCAATCAACTTATTCAACAAAAAAAAGTTCACATTAAATCCTAATCAAATAGCCTTTACTTAAAGTAACCTAACAAATTAGCTCATAATATTTTTAACTTCTAAAAAAACATTACTAGTGTGATTAGAATCATAAAATTGCTCAAACATATTAACATTTAAAACCATTAATAGAACATCCAAAAATAATAATTTATCATTAATAAATGTTCATTTTTATATTTCAGCACTCTGAAAAAAGATTGTACAATGTACAATCTTTTTTTACTGAATTTCTACCTTAACGTCCATGTCTCCATTTAGTTGGCTTTCCTGATGAAGGGCAATTAGGGAATTTTTGTCCTGCTTGTAATTCAATATGCTCCCCGTCTTTATCAGTATAATAACCCGAAATCATTACTGTTTCACCTGTATCATGTGTATGTCCAAATCCTTGATTATCCATCGTAATCCTCCTTTTCAACTGAACTAGAATTACTATTTCCTTCATCAAAGTTAATTATTCGATTACTACATCTTTTTTAGGATTTTTTGCTTATCTTTCTCGAATTTGTTTATCATGTACGATGTTTCTCCACTTTAAGTCCCCTCGCTCTAGACCATGAATTAAAATTTCTGCTGTACCCATGTTTGTTGCTAAAGGAATTGAGTAAACATCACATAAACGAATTAAAGCCAAAATATCTGGTTCATGTGGTTGCGCTGTAAGTGGATCGCGAAAGAAGATAACAATATCCATCAAATTTTTCGCTATTAAGGCACCGATTTCCTGATCTCCCCCAAGTGGTCCAGAATTAAATCGATGTATTTTTAAATTTGTATTTTCCATTATTTTTGTTCCAGTTGTTCCTGTTGAATATAATTCATGTTTAGATAAAATAGATTCATATGCCATTGCAAAATTTACTAATTCTTTTTTCTTTTGATCGTGTGCAATAAAAGCAATTTTCAACGTCAACATTCCTCTCTTTTAGGAAAAATGGATTTCTAATTTCGGCAATTGTTCTTTTTAAACAATAGGAAACGAATTCATTTAAATTTAACCATTTATATTTTTTACTTCTTTGTAACGGTTATTCTACTCTTGTGGCTTATGCCTTTTTACTATTCATATTAGAAATTGGAATCCGAATAGTAAAGGTACTTCCTTTTCCAACTTCACTATTTACTTGAATAGTTCCATTATGAATTTCCACAATCCATTTTGCAATCGCCAAGCCTAAACCATGGCTACCAATTTGTCTAGATCTTGATTTATCAGATCGATAAAAACGGTCAAATATTCGGGCATGGTCTTCCGGTTTAATCCCAATTCCAGTATCTGTTAATTGGATACAAAGTTCGTTTTCTTTATCCGAAAGTACTAGCTGAACCTCTCCTCCAATAGGCGTATACTTAATCCCATTATCTATTAATATATATAAGAGCTGTGATAACTTTTCAGAGTCTCCCCTGGCGATTACATTCTCTGGAGCAGTTAAGTTTAAATTGATTTGTTTGGATGCAGCTAACGGTTGTAGAGATACAATCGCCTTTTCTGCAATGGATCGAAACTCAAACTTTTCTAATTTAATTTCAACTTGATCCGAGTCTGAACGAGCTAAAGTTAATAATCCGCTGACTAAGTTTGTCATTCTTTTTACTTCGTCTTTCATATTAAATAAAATCTTTCGAGAAAAATCATCTTTCTCTGTATCGATCGTCATTTCCATTGCATCGATCGACGATAACAAAACGCTTAATGGTGTTCTTAATTCATGAGAAGCATCTGCAACAAATTCGCGCTGTCGGTTAAATGATTTAAAGATAGGGATCATTGCTTTCTTTGACATAAAAAAACTGATATATAGTGCAACTCCAGAAAATACGATTGTTAAGCCAACCAGTATAATGACAACAAATTTGAATAAATGATAAATATCCGAAATATCTTTTCCAACATAGATTGTACCGATGAAATTTCCTTTATAAAATAGTGGTTTACCTGATACCATCAAACTAATTTCTTTTCGATTTGAAGGAACATGTATTTCATGATCATGGAATTTTCTCATGTCCTTTTCAAACTCTTCATGTTCTAATTTAATTTTTACCTTTCGAGTTTCATTTCCTTTAGGAATCCAATCTTTTATTTGTCCAAACAGCCTAGACCTTATTTGCGGGATATCCTCTTGTCCTATTATTATTTCGCCATTTGGATTAACTACATAATAAAAAAATTGATCGACACCTGCTAAAACTACTTCTTGGTTATCGCCCTGGAGACTTCCTTGTTGATTTTGAATCATATAGTTTTCGATAATTTTTGCTTCTTGACTAGCCAATGATTCCACTGTACGTCTTTGATCATTCATTATGACTACATATAACACTGCAAAGACTATGATAATGAATATAATTAGAAAAAGCATTACAAGTCCGCTATATAGTACTGTTAGGCGATTTTGCGTACGCTTAAAAACATCTCTTCCTCCGCGATTTCGAAAATCACGTAAAGAAGAAATAAGATTAGTTATCAAATTTATATCCTACCCCTCTAATGCTTTGTAACAAATCATGTTTACCAAGCAAATCTAGTTTCTTTCGAAGAAGTTTAACAGTGGCATCAATCGTTTTCATTGCAACATCTGAATCAAAACCCCATACCCGCTCCAAAATAATTTCACGAGGTAATACTTGCCCTTTATTTTGTATTAAAAAATCAACTAATTGAAATTCGCGTGGGCTTAGTTGTATTTCAGTGTCTCCACATCTGATTGATTGGCTTGTACGATTTAGAATCATATCACTAATAAGAATTTCTTCCTCTAATATAGGGGCATAATTACGCCTAGAAAGTGCTCTTAATCGAGCTAGTAACTCATCAATTTCAAAAGGTTTAACTAAATAATCATCAGCTCCTGAGTCCAGTCCTACAATGCGGTCCTCTAGGGCATCTTTAGCTGTAAGGATTAGAATCGCTCCTGAATATCCTTCTTTGCGTAACCTACGACACACTTCTATTCCTGTTCCACCTGGCATCATCCAATCTAATATTAATACATCATAATGACTGTTCGTAGCGTAATAATAAGCTTCTTCTCCCTCTGTAACCCATTCCACTTTATAACCTGCTTTTTTCTTTAACATATAACTGATTAGCTCACCAAGTTTCAAATCATCTTCCGCTACTAGTATATTCATCATCAAAAAATACTCCCTCGTTTATATAAGTATCTCTATTTTTTTCGGTTGTCTTCTTCATCTTTTCCATTTTCAAATCAATTATAAAATAAAAGGAAGCACCCGTTAATTAATACGGTGCTCCCCTATATTTCTTTTAGATCATGACCTTACGCAGTTTCCACAGCATGCTGTTTTAGCTTTTGTAGCTCTTCTTCTATTTCTTCACTCATTACGTTATCTTTATATCCATTAGATAGGTTAGTATGATATGCAAATTTATTTTGAGCTTGTACTTCTGCCTCCATCATAAGTATTCGATCTTCTGCACGTGAGATTCCATTTGCGATTGTTTCTGAATTAAATGAAACAGATGTTTGTTGAATTTGTTTAATTGATTTTGCAATATTTGCTCTAGAAACTAGTAAAAGTCTCTTATGCAGATATTCATCATATTTACCTTTCAGTTCATCTAATTTTTCATAAAGTGACTGAGTTTGATTTTGAATTGTATTTAGTTGCTCTGAATATAGGCTTAACTGTTTTTCATGAACAAGTTTTTCCTGTATTGCCAGTTTTGCAATGGAATCTTCACCATTTTCAACTGCTAGCTTAGCTTGTCCACTTCTTTTGTTTACCAGCCCTTCTGTCTCTAAAATCAATGCTTTTTGCTTATTTTCTAGATAGATTTGACGAGAGAGTGCTTCCTGACCTTTCAAAAGATCTTCTTCCATTTCTCTAATATATTGATTTAACATTGAGATTGGATCTTCTAAACCATCCAATGCTCCATTCACTTTAGCCAACGATATTGATTTCATTCTTTTAAAAATGCCCATTTTATTTATTCTCCTTTTTTGATAATAGATTTTTTTCCCATTTATCCAATAAATCTGCGTTTGTTCTGTTTATAGGTGTGTTAAAACTAGTTGTATCTAATGAAATTTGATTAACCTGGCTAGCTTGTCCCTTTTTAACTAACTTTTTAAAGATAAAAGTCACTACCGCAAATGCGATTAAAAGGAATAATACTAAACCAATCCAAGAAAAATCATGAAAATGGTGTGGACCATGCATCATCTGATGTGATCTAAATTCGTTTCGATCGCCTCTATCCATGAACATTGAATGTTGATCAGCATAACGTCTTTCATGAAAACCACCTAGTAATCTAAGAAAAAAATGTACCCCTAAAACAAAAACTGCTGTTATAGAGACCCATGTAAATATTCTCCTTACTCTTTTCTTCATGTTATTTCCCTCCTCTCATTTCTTAATAAATTGAATTCTAATGGAGTATGGTGAAATTATGGTGAAAACGAAAAATTAATTTTGTTCATAAAAAAGATAGGTAACAGATTTTTATCTACTTACCTATCTCTTTTTCTTTTTACGTAAATCTATTTATAGGACTCAATTAATTAATCCGGTCCCTTTAATTTTCACTTCAGACTTAATCTTAAAGTTTAGGTTAGCGTACTTTTTATTCCATAATGATAAATTTCTATTTTCACTATTCCTAGATAAGTATCTTAAACCAAAACCGATTGGATCGATGTCTTTTTCTTTTATTTTACTTAGTAAAGCTTTAGTCTCTGCATTTATTTTATCTTCCAATTGCTTATTTAATTTTGTTATGTCACTTTCTTTGATCGAATCAATGCCATCAATCTTTTCTTCTATAACCGCTCTCACCTTAATCGTATAATTGGCAACAATATTTTTATTTTGATGTTTTAATTTGTAATTTGCCTTTCCTTTTTCTAAATTCATTACAAACATAACTTTCTTATTTTTGACCTTTAAGCTTTCATCGTAAATTCCTGTCGTTAAAAGTCGATAGGTTTCTGATTCACTTGGACTTAACTCCATAATCATTTTACTCTTATCAAATAATGCTATTCGATCTACTAATAAATCTTTTTTATTTGATTCAATTATAGGCATGACGATATCTATTCCGTCTTCTGTTTCTCTCCTATATGCGTCGAAAAGACAAACTGAATCTATGTATGGCGATTCAGTTCTACTAAAATCAAAATATGATTTCAAACCACCGCCTGATACTTGTTCAGTTGGTGTGATAATTGAACTATGATTTTCAGCTGAAAGTTAGATTTTAGCTGAGAGATGGTGCGATTTCGGAAACAACAAAAAAGAGGCTGCTGAAAATTTAGATTTCAACTTAGCCTCTCTTCTATTAAAGATCAACCTGATTTGGTTTTCTTATTACAACACGCTCATCAACTTCACTAACATGAAAGTCATCTTTTGTTGTAATGAAGTTTTCATCGTAAATTTTTATCATCATTTTTCACTCCTGCTTAGTATTTAAATACGAATTTTCCCATATTCTTAAGATGGATTCATTGACCTAGTTTTATTCTTAGTTTTATTCTTAGTTTTGTTGAATTTTTGCATTTCTTTTATAAAACTTCAGAAATTTAACTTTTATGTGTTATCATGTTCAAAATAAAAAAAGGACTAATGGCCATCACCATTAGTCCCCTGTATTTTAAATTTAAAGTTATTTAATTGGTTTTCTTATTACGACACGCTCATCAACTTCACTAACGTGAAAATCGTCTTTTGTAGGGATGATATTTTCATCGTTAAATTTGGTCATCTTTTTACACTCCCTGCTCAGTTTTTATTTTCAAATCTGTTTTTTAATAAACTTTAAGATTACTAATTTGATTATTCAACAGTAACTGATTTTGCAAGATTACGTGGTTTATCAACATCACAACCACGATGTAAAGCAGCATAGTAAGAAATTAATTGTAATGGTACGACTGAAAGGATTGGAGATAATTCTTCTTGTACTCTTGGTAAAATGAAGCGATCGCCTTCCATATTTAATCCTTCCATTGAAATGATACAAGGGTTAGCACCACGAGCAACAACCTCTTTTACATTTCCACGAATATTTAAGTTTACTGATTCTTGTGTTGCTAATGCGAAGATTGGAGTCCCTTCTTCGATTAGAGCAATTGTACCGTGTTTTAACTCTCCACCAGCAAATCCTTCTGCTTGGATGTAAGAAATTTCTTTTAGTTTTAATGCGCCTTCTAAGCAAACGAAGTAATCTACGTTACGACCAATGAAGAATGCATTACGAGTTGTAGCTAAATATTCTGTAGCAATTTTTTCAAACTCTTCTTTTTGGTTTGTAATTGATTCCATTGCATTTGCTACAATTCCAAGTTCTTTAACTAGGTTAAAGTTAACTGTTTTTCCTTTTTCTTTTGCAAGAGCATTTGCAACAATTGCAAGTACTGCTAATTGTGCAGTGTAAGCTTTCGTTGATGCAACAGCGATTTCAGGACCTGCGTGTAAAGGAAGAGTGAAATCAGCCTCACGTGATAATGTTGATCCTGGAACGTTTGTAAGTGTAATTGCTTTATGACCTAATTTATTTGTTTGTACTAGACATGCTCTACTATCAGCAGTTTCACCGCTTTGTGAAATATAAATGAATAATGGTTTTTCTGAAAGCAGTGGCATATTGTAAGAGAATTCACTTGCAACATGTACTTCTACAGGTACTCCCGCCATTTTTTCAATAAACTGTTTTCCAACAAGACCAGCATGATAACTAGTTCCACAAGCAACAATATATAATCTATCAGCTTCTGCTAAAGCTGCTTTAATTTCTGAGTCGATTACAAGCTCGCCGTTTTCACCTTGGTACTTTTGGATTATATTACGGATTACTAAAGGTTGCTCATCTGTTTCTTTTAACATGAAATGAGGATAAGTTCCTTTTTCGATATCGCTAGCATCAATTTCTGCAGTATATGGAGAACGTTCTTTAATATTTCCGTTAAGGTCCATTAATTGAACACGATCTTTAGTAACTAAAATAACCTCTTTATCCATTAATTCAATAAATTGATCAGTAATTTGTAACATTGCCATCGCATCAGATGCAATAACATTAAACTCTTCACCAACACCAACTAGTAATGGACTTTTGTTTTTTGCTACATAAATTACATCATCGTTTTGTTTATCTAATAATGCAATTGCATAAGAACCTTTAAGAAGCTTAAGTGTTTCTCTGAAAGCATCAAGTACAGATAAACCTTTTTTAATATGAAGTTCAACTAACTGAACAATTACTTCAGTATCTGTATCACTTGTAAATTCAATATCATTTAAATAATCGTTTTTTAATTGTACATCGTTCTCGATAACGCCGTTATGAACCAGTGTAAAACGTTCAGTAGAGCTTTGGTGAGGATGCGCATTACGTTTACTTGGAGCACCATGTGTTGCCCATCTTGTGTGACCAATTCCAACGTTTCCGTCCGCCTTTGTAGGGATTGATTTACGTAGTACTGCAATTCTACCTTTTTCTTTATAAACTTCTACACCTTTGTCAGTTAAAAGAGAAATCCCAGCAGAATCGTAACCTCGATACTCTAATTTCTCTAAACCTTTTAATAAAATTTCTTTCGCATTATCATTTCCAATATATCCAACGATTCCACACATAGTTACTATTGCTTAGTAAGTCCTAAAACAAGACATACAAAATGTATAGGAATGGAACGCTGTTTTCCTAACCGTTTAACTATTTAATTTTCTATTCCCTCGTCATGTTTAATAATGGTAGAGGACTTACAAGCAATATCCACCTACCTTTCATATTCCGCTCATTAGCGAGTTCATTTTTTTGTTTTAAACGGTGTATCAGATTATTTATGATTGTGCACACAGTCACCCATGTGTTTTACATAAATAATTTCGGTTGTGATACAGCAACCGGGAGTCATCCGCCGAAACTTCGATAAAACTCCACCTCGTCAACTACACATTCACGTCTAGTGTAGTTCTGGCGCTTTTTTAATACTTTATTATTTCTATACTCCTTCCCTGTTAGGAAAACAATAAAACAACTATACTATACTGTATTAAAAATGGTCAACAAAAATATGTTGAAAAAAGTTATAGAATAGCTGTATATAACAAAAATATGCATAGACTTACACAAAAGTGCTCATCAATGCATATTTTTTTAATTTATATTATTCTCCAACCTCTTCTTTTACAACAGCAACAATACGTTCTACATATTGTTTACATTCTGCCTCAGAAGGAGCCTCAGCCATTACACGAATAAGTGGCTCAGTACCAGAAGGACGAACTAAAATACGACCATTGCCGTTCATTTCTTCTTCTACCTCTGAAATGATTGCTTTAATGCGTTCGTTATTAAGTGCTTCATTTTTATCTGTAACACGCACATTAATTAATAATTGTGGATACTTTTTCATTTCTCCAGCTAATTGTGATAAAGTTTTACCTGTTTCTTTAACAATACTTACGAGCTGAATCGCACTTAACATACCATCACCAGTCGTAATATGATCTAAAAAGATGATGTGTCCAGATTGCTCACCGCCAAGATTGAAGCCATTCTTTCTCATCTCTTCCATTACATAACGGTCTCCAACACCTGTAACTGCACTTTTCATCCCATTCGTTTCTACTGCTTTGTAGAAGCCTAGGTTACTCATAACAGTTGATACAATTGTGTTTTGTTTTAAACGACCTTTTTCATTTAAATATTTTGCACAAATATACATTATTTGGTCACCATCAACGATTTCACCATTTTCATCGATTGCAATTAGACGATCTCCATCTCCATCGAATGATAAACCGATGTCAGCACCTTTTTCCTTTACAAGAGCTGCTAAAGCTTCAGGATGTGTAGAACCTACACCATCATTTATATTAAATCCATTAGGATTTGTTCCCATTGTAACAATATCTGCTTCTAAATCTGCGAATAAATATGGCGCTAATGAAGAAGTGGCACCGTGTGCACAATCTAGAGCAACTAATAGGCCTGAGAAATCTTCGTCAATTGTGTTTTTAAGGAATTGTAGGTATTTTTGACCACCTTCAAAATAATCACTAACTTGACATAAATCATTTCCTGTTGGTCTTGGTAAACGATCAACTTCTGCATCCATTAGTTCTTCAATTTCATCTTCTTGTTCATCCAACAATTTAAAACCGTCTGGACCAAAAAACTTAATTCCATTATCTGCAACAGGATTATGCGAAGCTGAAATCATAACACCCGCTTGTGCTCCTAGCGCTTTTGTTAAATAGGCAACACCTGGAGTAGAAATAACACCTAATCTCATAACTTCTGCACCAATTGATAATAAACCTGCAACTAGTGCTCCTTCAAGCATATGTCCTGATACACGTGTGTCACGCCCAACAATAATTTTAGGTTTGACATTGTTTTTAGTTAATACATAACCGCCACAGCGTCCAATTTTATATGCTAATTCAGGAGTTAACTCTTTATTTGCAACTCCTCGTACACCATCAGTACCAAAATATTTACCCATTTTAACTCTCCTTCTAATTCGATGACTGTCCTACATCGCCTGAATTCTCATTTTCATCAGTTTGAGCAGATTTTTTATCAGTAATTTCAATCGTTATTGTATCAAACTCTAAACTATATATAACTCCTTTTGGGCCGGTAATAGTAAGCGCTACATCTTTAGTTCCTGGATCTAGTCCATTAACTTTTGCTGTAATATTTAAATCGCTTGGATTAATCGCATCCAAGTCTTCCTTAAATCCCTTAGCAGTAACTACTACTTTTCCTAACGGAGGCTTAGTAAACTTATATTCAAATTGATTATTTTCACCCACTAAATTAATAGGGATATTACTAAATTTCTTTTCCGTTTCTTCATCAAAATTAACGTCTACATTAATCGTGCTTGAGTCTACTCTAAATGCTCCATTTGGAGTAGGTACATTAACTTCATATGTACCACTTTGATCAAATGAAGATATGTCAACTGGCACTTCTATAGGTCCGTTAAACTTGTCCAACCAGTCTTTAGACGCATAAATTCTTAATGCATCAACTTTACTAGCAAGACTACTTAGTTTTAAACCTTCCTTAAGTGTTCCTGTTTGCACTAACTTAATTGGGAAGCTAGCACTTTCAGAAACAATAGGAACAGTTACTTCAACTTTTCTTGGACTTGTAGTGAACGGAAGTTGTACACCTTTTTTATTGTATAATCTAACAGGTAACACCTGACTAAATGTCTGATTCGCATCAGTAACATCCACACCAACACTTGCATATGCCACTTGTGACACTTCATCTCTAGATCCTACTATTGTCACTAAACCCGGTTTTACAATTGCATTTTCTGCCTTATAGCCATGTTTAATCTTTTTTTCATTTAGATAAACAACTTTAACTGAAACCGCTTTTTCAATTTTTTCATTAATTGTTACTCTAACTGTTCTTGGTTTAATAGTTGCTTTTATTTTATCTGAAATATTTCTAATCTTTAAAGGAACCTCATATGTACCTAAAGCATAAGAAGTTAGATCCAAATACACTTCAAAATCCTTCTTCATTTCAGCAGTTTTTACAATACTATTAGGTCCATCTAATTGCACTGAAACATTCTTTGGAATTCCAGTTACAATTAGATTGCGCTGATCGTAAATAGGAGTTACCGGTATATCTCGCACTAATTCTTTATTATTAACAAACGGTATGTCCCCTAATCCCGATGTGCTTGATTGTGGAACTAGATTGACAGACATAAAAAGTAATAATGTTACTAATAAAGCGATTCCTCTTAATATCCAACGATTATCCATAAAATTATCCATTACGTTTCACCTTCCAATTCCATTTAGATGTAGTGGACTCTTCTGGTGATTTTAGTTCAGTATTTAATAAATTTATAAGCTCGTCTTTTGATAATTCTCTGTATAGATTTCCATTCCTTGCTACTGAAACTGCACCTGTTTCCTCAGAAACTACAATCGTAATACTGTCAGTAACTTCACTGATACCAACTGCAGCTCGATGTCTCGTTCCTAATTCCTTTGAAATAAATGCACTCTCAGACAAAGGTAAATAACAGGCTGCTGCTGTAATCTTTTCACCTTGTATAATTATCGCTCCGTCATGAAGTGGTGTATTTGGTATAAAGATATTAATCAATAATTCTGATGATAAGTTAGCATTCATTCGAATACCAGACTCTATATAGTCACCCATACCTGTTTGTCTCTCAAATGAAATAAGTGCACCTATTCTTCGTTTAGCCATGTATTCAGTGGCTTTTGCAATGTTCTCAACAATATCATTTCGGTCGTTAATCCCACTACCTGTCGTTCTAGAGAAGAAACGGCCACGTCCAAGCTGTTCCAGTGCTCTCCTTAATTCTGGTTGAAAGATAATAATAACCGCCAAGAATCCCCATGTTAATGCTTGATCCATTAAAAATTGTAAAGTATGCAAGCCGAATAGGCTGCTTAATACTTTTACGACAATAATGATTGTTACACCTTTTAAGAGTTGGACAGCCTTCGTCCCTTGAATAATGATAATTAATCTATAAATAACAAACCAAACGATTAGGATATCTAATCCATTCTGTAAATACTGTAAAAAATTTATATGTAAAGAAGGCATCTTTTACCCTCCAAATTCTATAGAATAAAACTGTATCTTGAGTATTATACCATATTTTTGCAATACACAAAATTTGTGAGTTATTAATTATATTAACAATACTTTAACGACTGTTTTAGTTATATTAAACATAATTACAGAATTATATATGTCGGCTCTTTATATTAATAGGAGAATGACCAACCATTCATATTTGATTTTGAAGTTTTTTGAAAGACAGTTTTCCAGATTTTTTTGATAAAAAAAAAAGCTAGCGAATGCTAGCTTCACGCTGTTGAAAAACAACCTTGTTAATTAAATAACAAATTTTCGTAAAAGGAGTAGAGTGATGTTGATTTCCATTACAGAATGCTCGCTTTCCATTGGGCGAGATTCTTGAGCCTCCTCGGCGCTCCTGTGGGGTGTATATTATCCATATTGACCGACTGAATTTTATTTAATAATTAAAGTAACTTCTCACCTAATAATGAGCCTATTAATGCAACGGCTACGATTGCAGTTCTATTTCTTTCGTCTAAGATTGGATTAACTTCTACGAATTCAATTGAAGTAATAATATCAGCATCAGATAACATTTCCATTGCTAAGTGACCTTCTCTATAAGTGATTCCTCCAGGAACAGGTGTACCCACTCCAGGAACGTGAATTGGATCTAGACCATCAAGATCTAATGATAAGTGTACACCGTCACACCCTTTTAAGTGGTCAATGCTTTCTTCCATTACTTTTGTCATTCCTAATTTATCAATTTCATGCATTGTATAAACTTTAATTCCTAATTCTTTAATAATTGCTCTTTCGCCTTCATCAAGATCACGTGCGCCAATAATGATCACGTTCTCTGGTTTTACTTTAGGGAAGTAACCACCTATTTTCGTTAATAAATCGTGACCATGACCTAAAGAAACAGCTAATGACATACCATGAATATTACCAGAAGGAGATGTTTCAGCAGTATTTAAATCTCCATGTGCATCAAACCAAATTAATCCTAGATTATTATAATGTTTTGATACACCTGCTAATGTACCAATTGCAATACTATGATCACCGCCAAGTACTAGTGGCATTCTGTTTCTTTTAATAACTTCATCTACTTCAGCAGCAAGCTTTTCACACGTTTCTTTTACAGATTTTAAGTTCTTTAAATTATGTTCTGAATTATCTTCTTTAACTGGTGTACGTTCTACTAAAATATCGCCTAAGTCTTCTACTTGGTAAGACATTCTTTCAATACGTTCGTGTAATTGTGCATATCTAATTGCACTTGGCCCCATATCTACTCCACGTCTAGTTTGTCCTAAATCTAGTGGTACTCCAATAATTGAAATATCTTTTAACATTTTTATTTCCCCCATCTATTGAATTCATAAAAGAAAACGCTTACTTGTTTTTGAAAAAATATAATTTTTTGACTGTTAAAGTTATTAATTATATTAATAGTTTAAATCTTTTGAAACAAATGGGTCAACTCGACATTTTTTTGTATACATATGCATTTTTAACTATTGAATTACTATATCATATGATTATATACAACAAAAAACCTTAGTCAAATGACTAAGGTTTAACTTTATGTATATTGGTGGAGCCTAGCGGGATCGAACCGCTGACCTCCTGCGTGCAAGGCAGGCGCTCTCCCAGCTGAGCTAAGGCCCCACTATTTGAGTATATGCGAATGGAGCGGAAGACGGGGCTCGAACCCGCGACCCCAACCTTGGCAAGGTTGTATTCTACCACTGAACTACTTCCGCACATAAAAAAAAAGAGTGAGCCATGAAGGATTCGAACCTTCGACCCTCTGATTAAAAGTCAGATGCTCTACCTACTGAGCTAATGGCTCGTAATAAAATTACGATAAAATAAAAAAAATGGCTGGGCTACCTGGATTCGAACCAGGGCATGACGGAATCAAAATCCGTTGCCTTACCGCTTGGCTATAGCCCAACAATAAATGGTGGAGGGGGACGGATTCGAACCGCCGAACCCACAGGGAGCGGATTTACAGTCCGCCGCGTTTAGCCACTTCGCTACCCCTCCGGTATTTATTTAATTAGATGGTGGAGGATGACGGGCTCGAACCGCCGACCCCCTGCTTGTAAGGCAGGTGCTCTCCCAGCTGAGCTAATCCTCCGTAATATAATGGTGACCCGTACGGGACTCGAACCCGTGTTACCGCCGTGAAAGGGCGGTGTCTTAACCGCTTGACCAACGGGCCAGTACAACTTTTCCTAAGCTTCCAACCGGGCTCGAACCGGTGACCTCTTCCTTACCATGGAAGTACTCTGCCTGCTGAGCTATGGAAGCATTAAGTTAAAAATGGCTCCGCAGGTAGGGTTCGAACCTACGACCACTCGGTTAACAGCCGAGTGCTCTACCACTGAGCTACTGCGGAATAAACTTAAAACCAAGCGACGTTCTACTCTCACAGGGGGAAACCCCCAACTACCATCGACGCTGAAGAGCTTAACTGCCGTGTTCGGTATGGGAACGGGTGTGACCTCTTCGCAATAATCACTTGATTCATTTTCTTTAGGACATTAATTATTATATCAAATTTCATTTAAAAGTCAATAACTTTTTTGAATTTTTTTATAATAATTTTTGTACCTTCA
>NZ_JBCMJM010000001.1:0-517441 GCF_050457485.1 Gottfriedia acidiceleris | reverse complement strand
AAGAAAGCGAGCGTTTGTCAGCAGTCTGAAACCTAGCTTTGGCTAGGTTTTTTATTATCAAAATCAATTTCAATTTGCTTTTCCACCTATCCTCTTCTAATCCAAACTCTTTGGCATATATTTAATAGAGACGAATATCTACGTTTAATGGAAGGAGATAAACTTGATGCAAATTCATGTTGTAAAAAGTGGAGAAACAGTAATGAGTATTGCAGATTTTTATGGAGTTGAACGCCAAGCACTCATTAATTCTAATGCTCTTGTAGCTCCTTATAAAATAATTAAAGGTCAATCGCTTGTTGTACCGACTACTGGAAACGAATATTTTGTTCAACCCGGTGATAATTTATATGATTTAGCTTTAACCTATGGTGTAACTTCAAGTCAAATCGCAACTTTAAGTGGAATTAGTCCATATGCTTCATTAAATGTCGGTCAAAAGCTACATCTTCCACCACGGAAAAAAAGAAATATCGAATCAATTGGCTATTTACAACCTACTTCAAACCCAATAAAACCAGCTCTTGAAGAATCGGCTCGAACAGAAAGTAAGTTTTTAACCTATTTAGCACATTTTAGCTTTGATGCAAAAAGAGATGGTACACTATCAGAACCGCCACTTGGAAACATTCCTCAAATCGCAAAGGATAATCGCTGTATTTATATGATGGTTGTCTCTAATCTTGAAAATGGACAGTTTTCAACATCACTAGCAACCGATATATTACAAAGTCCAGCAGTTCAAGATAAACTGATAAATACAATTATTAGTACTGCTAATAAATACGGATTTAGAGAAGTAAATATAGACTTTGAAGATGTTGCTTCAACTGATCGTGTAGCTTATATTAATTTTTTAAATAAAGTAAAATCAAGGCTACCTCAAGGATTCATATTGAGTGCTACTTTAATCCCAAAAACAAGTTCAAACCAAAAAGGTAGATTTTACGAAGCTCATGATTACGCTAACATAGGTAAAGTTGTCGACTTTGTTGTAATCATGACATATGATTGGGGCTGGCAAGGCGGTCCTCCTATGGCCGTTTCACCGATCGATCAAGTTCGTAAAGTAATCAACTATGCAAAGACCGTCATTCCTGTACCAAAAATTGTAATGGGTCAAAATCTATATGGATTTGACTGGAAGGTTCCATTTAAACAAGGTACGATGGCTAAAGCATTAAGTGCTGAAGCTGCGACAAATTTAGCAATTCAAATGACAAACGAAATCCTTTTTGATAACAAAGCTAAAGCACCTCATTTCCGATATACAGAATCAAATGGTCAAAAACATGAAGTTTGGTTCGAAGATGCTAGATCAATTCAAGCCAAGTTTAACTTAATAAAAGAAGAGAATATACGAGGGATATCGTATTGGAAATTAGGATTACCATTTATTCAAAATTGGGAGCTTCTTGAAGCTAATTTTAATATAGTTAAAAGAGCATAAAGGAAAAGCTAGGTATTTACGAGGATAACTCTAAATACCTAGCTTATTTTTTTAATCAGTCATTTGTATTATTAAATGCTTGCTCGTCTCTTAGTTCACTTTCTAATGCTGTTATAGCTTCCTCGCGACGTTGATTTTTATCTATTGCATTTTGACGATCTTGTTCATTTCCAAATTTCATTGAAGCCTCTGCTTCTTTCATGTTTTCCTTCGTATTGTTTATATTCTCTTGAATTTTTCTTGCATTATCACTACGATCATCTGGCTTCGGTGTATTTGTATATTCCATCAAAAATCACTCCAATTCAAAATTTGTTTTTGTGTTTTGGTTATTTACCCGTTATCTACGATAGGTTGTTTACCAGTAGGATCTTTATATTGCATTTGTTTACCTTTATTCCCACCAGCTGCTTTGTTTTGAGTACCCACATGATTTGGTACAAAATCTTTAGGATGTTTTTTTGGATTTCCCATTTTATCGCCCCCTAGCGATAGTATGAGTTATGTTGCTGTAAATATGTAAAAGGAAATTAAAAAATGACCAATTTTGACAACAAAAAAAGAAGGAAATAATTCCTTCTCTTGTATAAACAAAATTCGATTTTCAAAATGACTAAATTACTCCGCTTTAGCTTTTCTTTCTAAACGTTCTTCTAGTCGATCATATATTTTATTCAAAGCTTCTTCATCATTTAATAGAGAATTTTTATTTTCAAGAATCAATTCTTGAAACGATTTATGTCTTTTCTTTCTCAAAACAATCACCTCTTCTTTTTATGTTAGTATTGCCAAAAAAAAGAGTTTTCTTACATTTTAGTAAATTTTTTCTTATTTTAAAAATGCATTTAATTGTTTTTCAGTTAATGGTCCAATTTGTTTAAAAACTACTTCTCCATTCGGATTAATAAAGTATGTAGTTGGTATTGAAATCACACCATATTTACGAAAATCATCACCGTTTTCATCAATTAAAATTCGATAATTCATACTATTTTTATTAACAAAGTTCTTAATAAAATTTAAATCCTTTTTCTCGCCAATATAATCCGCAACACCGATCATTTCAATATCCTTATGCTCTTTATGGAATTTCTCTAATACTGGTATCTCGTCTTGACAAGGAGGGCACCAAGTAGCCCAGAAGTTTAAGATTACTTTCTTACCTTTGAATGAAGACAAATTAACCTTCTTTTCATCCAAAGTCATCAATTGGATATCGGGTGCCTGCTGTCCAACTTGAACACCTAATTTTTGAATTGAAGCAATATAAGCATCATTATTGTTACTGACTTTTTTCTCTTCTTCTTTTTTCTCATATAATTGAAAAATTGAATATCCTAACGCTACTAATAGTATCAGCAAAGGAATTACTTTTTTCATACAAATCACCCTTTTAATGAACTATCTCTATTTAACCATAATAAATACAAAAGTGGAACAAGCTCACATATGTTCTTAGACAATATCTCTTTGGATTTTCTTTTACATACTATTTTCCATTCAAATTATCTTAATATAAATCCACTTTTTTATATTTTTAACAGGAATGCCCTATTAATTCGTAATTTTTTTATCCATTTCGTACATTTTGGTGTATGGCTGATCGTTTCTGTCTAATTGATTACTGATATTCGGATTTTAATTGTGACTTTTGATTTTTATTTCCTATTTCTGTTTTTTATTTGTGATGCCTTCAATTTATTTTTGCGATTCAACAGTTTTAATCGCAACACCATTTCCCCAAAATAAATCAAAAAAACACGGTCTAATAAAGACCGTGCTTTCTATACAAATTAATGAGTTACTTTAGAATTATTTAATTTATCACGTAATACCATTTGTAAGATACCACCATGACGGTAGTAGTCGATTTCAACTTCGCTGTCGAAACGAGCAACTACATCAAACTCTACAGTTGTGCCATCTTCTTTTGTTACATTTACTTTAACAAGATCACGTGGTTTAACATTTTCATCTACATTAACAGCAAATACTTCTTTACCTGTTAATCCAAATGTTTCAGCATTTTCGCCATCTTTAAATTGAAGTGGTAAAACACCCATTAATACTAAGTTACTTCTGTGAATACGTTCGAAGCTTTCAGCAAGAACAGTTTTGATACCTAAAAGGTTTGTTCCTTTAGCAGCCCAGTCACGAGAACTTCCCATACCGTAGTCATTTCCAGCTAAGATCATTAATCCAGTACCATCTTCTTTATAACGCATTGCTGCATCATAAATTGACATAACTTCGCCAGTTGGCCAGTAAGTAGTGTATCCACCTTCTGTACCTGGAGCGATTTGGTTACGGATACGGATATTAGCAAATGTACCACGCATCATTACATCGTGGTTACCACGACGAGAACCGTATGAGTTAAAGTCTACAGGTTTAACACCTTTACTTTGTAGGTAAAGTCCTGCAGGAGTTGTTTTACCAATTGAACCAGCTGGTGAGATGTGGTCAGTTGTTACTGAATCACCGAATTTACCAACGATTTTTAAACCAGCTAATGGTTTAACTACGCCTGGCTCTTTTGATAATCCTTCAAAGAATGGAGGATTTGCGATATAAGTTGATTCGCTATCCCATTTATATAAAGAATCATCAGTTGTTTGAATTTCGTTCCAACGTTTGTTATCTTCAAATACTCTTTCATATTCTTTTTTGAATAATTCAGGAGTAACTGTAGATGCAACTACTTCTTGAACTTCTGCAGATGTTGGCCAAATATCTTTTAAGAATACATCGTTTCCATCTTTATCTTGACCGATTGGCTCAACTGAGAAGTCGATATTTACATTACCTGCTAACGCGTAAGCAACTACTAATGGTGGTGATGCTAAGTAATTACCTTTAACTTGAGGGTGAATACGTCCTTCGAAGTTACGGTTACCAGAAAGTACAGAAGTTACTAACATATCATTTTCAGCAATAGCTGTTTCCATTTCAGGTGCTAATGGACCAGAGTTACCGATACATGTAGTACATCCATAACCAACAATGTTAAATCCTAATTGATTTAAGAAAGGAATTAATCCAGCTTCTTGTAAATATCCACTAACAACTTTAGATCCTGGAGCTAATGAAGTTTTTACATAAGCAGGTACTGTTAAACCTTTTTCAACAGCTTTTTTAGCTACTAAACCAGCACCTAACATAACGTACGGGTTTGAAGTATTTGTACAACTTGTGATTGCTGCGATTGCTACTGCACCTGTTTTAAAAGTTGTTTCAGTACCGTTTTCAAATTTAACGTTTACTTCTTTATTTATTGCTTCATCAGTTAAACCGAATCCTGCATTACCCATTGGAGCAGAAACTGCTGCTTGGAATGCTTTTTTCATTTCAGATAATGGAATTAAATCTTGTGGACGTTTTGGACCAGAAAGATTTGATTCAATTTCTGAAAGATTGATTTCTACTAAATCAGTAAATGTAGGATCTTCTAAGTCAGCTGTATAGAATAAATCATTAGCTTTGCAATAAGCTTCAACTAATTGAATTTGCTCTTCAGAACGACCTGTTAAACGTAAGTAGTTAAGTGCTTCAGCATCAACTGGGAAGAATCCACATGTTGCACCGTATTCAGGAGCCATGTTTGCAATTGTAGCACGGTCTGCTAAAGGCATGCTTTGTAAACCTGGTCCAAAGAACTCAACAAATTTATTTACTACACCTTTTTTACGTAAAACTTCAGTAACTTTTAACGCAACATCAGTTGCAGTTGTTCCACTTGGTAAAGCACCGATTAATTTAACACCGATAACTTCTGGAACTGGGAAATATGATGGTTGACCAAGCATACCTGCTTCAGCTTCAATACCACCTACACCCCAACCTAATACACCAATACCATTAATCATAGTAGTATGTGAGTCAGTACCCACTAATGTATCAGGGAATGCAACAACTTCACCATCTTCATTTGCAATTGCATGTACTACATTTGCTAAGTATTCTAAGTTAACTTGGTGTACGATACCAGTTGCTGGTGGAACTGCACGATAGTTATTAAATGCTTTTTGAGCCCAGCTTAAGAATTGGTAACGCTCTTCGTTACGAGAAAATTCTAAATCCATATTGAAATCTAATGCATCCACTGAACCAGCTTTATCAACCATTACAGAGTGGTCAATTACTAGATCTACTGGAATTTCTGGATTAATTACTTCAGGGTCTCCACCCATATCAGCCATAGCCTTACGTAATGAAGCTAAGTCAACTACAGCTGGAACACCTGTGAAGTCTTGTAAAATAACACGAGAAGGTTTAAACGGAACATCTACATCTTGTAGCTCGCTTGTTCCCCATTTTGCTAAATTTTCAACATGATCTTTTGTAATTACTCTTCCATCTACTTGACGAAGAACTGATTCTAGTAACACTTTAATCGAATAAGGTAATTTACCGATTTTAGCTACTCCAGCTTCCTCAATTGCTTTTAAGCGATAATAATGATAAGTTTTATCGTTCGCAGTAAATGTCGAACGAGATTGGAAAACGTCATT
This sequence comes from Gottfriedia acidiceleris, assembly GCF_050457485.1. Classification (GTDB taxonomy): domain Bacteria; phylum Bacillota; class Bacilli; order Bacillales; family Bacillaceae_G; genus Gottfriedia; species Gottfriedia acidiceleris_D. Next base: position 511,480 of record NZ_JBCMJM010000001.1, on the reverse strand, counting down.
TTTCCCCATGTTTTCTTCCCCCTATTAAGCAAAAAATGTCTGAATATATTTTATATCCAAACTTTTCAATACCTTACAATAATATATTATTACAATGTATATCATAAGTAAATAACAAGTAACTTATCATTTGTAATAAGTATTCCTTATGACCCTATAAATCAAATAGTTCATTTAATAATATTTTGCTCAATTATATCATTGTTTATTTCAATATAATTAATTTAAATTTTTATAAGTTCGTGAACGAAATGTGAACAAAATGTGATTTTTGTTGGTGTGAGGCTGTAAAGTGTGTGAACCCCAAAAAAGACTCCTAAATTTTTCTAGGAGTCTTTTTTGTCGAGGTAACAATTGAATGATCTTATTCCCCCTCTCCTACATACACATCACAAACTACATCATTTTTCCAAGCTATTTCTTCTAATTTCTTTTTTCTTGATTCGCAAGTAGTGAAAAACATGAATACGTTCTTCTTTTTATTTTTGCTCTCATATAACTTATTTAACTCTTCATAACCTAATCCACAAAAACTGGCATAAATGTTCAGAATATTAAGGGGGTTCTTTATGTTGGGTTTGTTTATAATTTTCGTTTTATTATTCGTACCTTTAAATCTCTGGTGAATGAATGGAGCAATTAGTTTTTTATCTTAAAATTTATATTAACTAGAAGTTCTTAGGTATTGTATTAATAAGTTTTTTTCAAGTATTCATCAATTTGAACTAGGTTTTTCCAGTCATTGCTTTTTTAATTGTATTAATGATTTATGTCCAAATCGAAAAAACACGAGGTCTATCCAAATTGATTACTACCAGTTCACTATTTTTCCTACTAAAAATAAGACTCTGTTAAATTCAAATATTGATTTTGAGCAAAAGAAAAAGACCACAAAAATGTGGTCTCACGCTGATGAAAAACACCCCTGTCAATAAATTTTCGTAAAAGGAGTAGAGTGATGTTGATTTCCANNCTTCCCGCTTATCCCATAGGAGTCGAGCATCCTTTCGTTCCAATCAACTTATCCAACAAAAAATGTCTGCAATAAATCCTAATCAAATAACCTTTACTTAGAGTAACTTAACTGTTGTATAAATGCGCTTCCAAATGTTAAACGGCGTCTAGCATTTGGCATGCAATTCAAAATCCAGGGATTTTCTTTTATAAGGATGGGTATTTTAGTTTCCTTTTCATTAGCACTATTATTATTAAACAAATTGGGATTATAATTTGAAGAGGAATTTGTAGTAAAAAGGGGACAACATCCCTTGCTTGATTACGTAATGCAACATAATTCGTTGTCATCCACATTGAACAAACCAACATTATAACGGAAATAGGATAAACTAATTGCTTACTTTCCTTAATGCCAAATAAATCTGCTGCTCCTGATACCGCACAATAGAAATAGATAGTAATCTTCACGAAATAATTACATACGGAAATCACTATAATAAAGGTATCCAATCTTTGAATAAAGTCAGCAATACTAATAAAACTAACAGCTGTAAGAAGTGGATATATGGTTCTTTCTATTTCAGAAATACCCAATATGGAAGTATTTAACATTGAAAACAAAGTCAATATAAGCCCAGAAAATAGTAATGATGTTACTCCTACTTGTACTACTTTCTTTTGTTTATTTAAATATGGCAAAATCATAGTAAATGTAAATATCTCTCCAAAAGGATTTGCAACTAATATCGGGGTTGCCTTTAACACAGGTTTCCATCCACTTTCTATTACAGGTCTTAAATTATTAATTTTGATTAAACCAGAAATAATTTCTAATCCAATAATTATAAACATAAGAAACATTATAAATAAAAAAATAAATTCATTCGAACGTGCAAATGTTTCAATTCCTTTATAACTTGCATATATGACTATAATCATCATTAATATTCCAATTGAAATACGTGATGAAGCATTGTAAAGAGTAATCACCATTAACTCCTCAAAATTACGCAAAACTCGTGCACCTATATAAATAAAATATAATATATAGATTAGAGCTAACAGTTTTCCAATATATTTACCTAAAATATATTGTATATATTTGGTAAATGGTACATCAGGAAAAAATGAATATAACTTTATATATACAAGAAATATTAGACACCCCACAGTAAGTCCTAATAATAAACTCATCCATGCATCTTGCTTGGCTAAAGAATATATTTCAATTGGTGGCGATGTACCATTAATAAACATAAAAATCATACATAATAATTGAAAACCGCTTACATTCAATTTACGATTCATTATAGTACCTTCATTTAATACTTACTTCCTCTATTTTCTTTTTTTAAACATGTTTATTTTTATCCATTTAGAATGTAAATTATGATTTATATAACAAAAATACACTGTATTGATAATGGATACAGAAATATTAATGTACAAAGAAAAATAATGATATGTACCTTATTAAGATACGGAGCGTTATTATCTATAAATTAGGCATATTTGCGTTCATGTCACCAAAAATGAATTATCTACATCAGTAGGCTGACTTGTATTTTAGTTTTTCTTTTACGATTAATTAATCTTAAGCAATTTTAACGACAGCAACCTCATATACTTTTTGAGTCTTGCCTGATTAGTTGCTATTATTATTAACATCTTAGAACCAATTGTAGACATTGCAATTGAAGCTAAAGGATCCACTTGTTAATTCTTGTGAGAATATCCCATCAATGAAAAGTGATAATGTGTGGTTAGCTGCAGTTGCAGTATCCGTTACTGAAGTAGCAGTAACAGCACTAAAATTAGGAATGGGATGTACAATGTTTTACATTTTATGCGCAGAAGCGTTTTAATCAATTAGCCAATCGTTACCATATTTTGAGTTTCGGATAACTTTGATTAGATAACTATAATGTTTATGAGGTAATGAAAAAACGTAGCGATTTTGGAGATTTTCCGTTGATTTAGGTAGAGATCCTATAACAGGAAAACGAAGACAAAAAACTATAGTGGGTTTAAAACTAAAAAAGAAGCACAAGTTGCATGTAATGAGTAAATCAAGTTCCCCTTTAGCAAAAGCGAAAGTACAAAAGAAAGAAAAGAAAATACCTGATTCTTGGTCTATCGATCAATGTATTACTTTTTTAAATTTCCTAGAAAAACAAGAATTTACGGAAGAAACCAATTTCAGTTACGAAATCAACAATTTCACAAAATGGAAGAGGGTTAATTATAATTTCTCCAAAAACCCCCACTTCCATACTGAACAGGGCTTTTTTATTGAAATTGTTGTTTAAAGTTCGTACTTATTTTTTCTTTAGGGTTTTATTATGATGCCTTTAGTTGACTAATGGTATTTTCTGTAATGACTAGTTTTCCCTTCCCGTTTAGTAATCTGTTTAAAATTGGGATTTTATTAATGAAAACCGATAGTGAGATTGAAATTATTAATCCAAATGCAAAGTATAATGTCCAATGTATAGTTCCTTTAACAAAAAGAATATCGATAAATTTCAAGGTAGCAATTGCAAATCCACCATGGAAAATTAAAATGATTAATGATTCTCTACCTAGAAAGGTAAAAAACTTTGTCGGAAATTTCATTTTAGACAATAATTTAGCAATCGAAAGTGTTGCTACGCTTCCGGAAATGCCAGCTGTATAAAATACAAAAAGGTTATCATAAATCCTGTAGTTCATATCGGCATTGTTAAAATACGTAGCAATTCCGAATATTATGAGAGATAAAATTGATACAATACCAAATGGTTTTAGTTTATTTAATAATTGATAATACTTAAATTTATTCCCAAAGTGCATGAATAAAAGAGCGACCAAAGCGATATCTAATCCCCACGGTAAAAATACAAAACGACTTATCGCATAGCCAACATACCCTAAAATTAAGTAAATACCTATTTGTATGTATATTCTAAATCCGCCAATGATTTTTTGAGAGTAACAATAGAGTAATTGAACGCAAAATAAACAAACTAAAAACCATATAGGTGCATTATATCCTAACCATCCATTAACTCCATTTCCATAAAAAATGCCAACAAGAGGTTTATACCATAAAAATTCAAATTTTAAAGGGTTTACTGCGTTTAAAATTAACCAGTAAAAATAAGATAAGATCCCTGCTGTAAAGTACGGTACTAGTAAAGCATAAAATTTGTTGATCCATAATATCCGCGTATCATTTAAGTACCTCTGACTACTAAAAAGATAACCTGATACAAAAAAAAACAACGGCATTCTAAAGTCTCTTAATATGTTATTTAACCAGATTGGAATAGCCGTATGTCCCATTACTACCAAAAATATAGTTACCCCCCTTGCGATGTCTATTTCGATAAATCGTTTCATCCGTATCCTCCTGAAATGCTTCAAGCACAAATAATAAGTTTTTTGTCCATTAATCATATTATTGGAGGATGTGAATTTTTACAATCTTATTTTTTTCAGCTCCATTCGTTAAAGACTCACTTTTTCGTAATGTATCAGCTATATGTAAAGTAATGCCAATATTATTTGGTTAGCCGTATTATTAAAACAAACCCTGTACAACACTGATACAGGGTTTGAACAAGTTTTATTTTTACACTTTGAAATTTTGAATGTTACTTTACTAAATTTAGTAATGAGATTTTATCTTTTCTTAGTCAAATAATTTTGCCCAAGTTTTTGGGCAAATCCCGGTCAATTCGAGAAATACAAACATAAAAAAACACCAATTGTAAGATGAACAATAAACAATATAATAATGACGCTCACATTATTTACCATTGAATTTTTAGGGTATTTAAAAAAATATAGGAAAAAATATCGATTATAAAAGGCAGTTTTCAAACCAATTCATTAAAAGTGTTGGTGAAAATGGCCTTATATAAGGAGGAATAATCATGTCTAGACGTAAAAATAATTCTGGTAGCGGAATGTCAGCTTCAATCGAGCAAGGGAAAGCTGCTGGTTTTAATGAAGAAACAGCACAAGAGCCACTTTCAGCTGATTATAAATTAAACAATAAAAAGACAAAAAAAAGACAATAAAAAAATAGCAAGCAATTTTTAGGAATTGCTTGCTATTTTTTATATTTTTTGATCATTACTCAAAATCATCTTTTCGCTTTCTTAAAATACCTTTGTTTAGCGTCGATTGAGGCATTAAATAAATAATATCTCCTGTTCTTTTCGTATCTCTATTAACATTACTTTTTCTTCGATTATAGTATAGGAAAAAATTAATCACATTTTTTTGTCTCTTATTATATTGAACTTTCTTGAACAAGAGATAGAGTACGATCACACCCGAATATATAAGACAAACTGTTAGTATTTGCATAATCAGTATCAGTCTCCTCTTTCATTTTGACTATTACTAGTATTGGTCAAATTACTTGTTTCATACATCAAAAGAGTCAGACAAACTAAAAAAATTAACTTTTACTCTATTAATTTCTTAGATTTAATTGTTGTTTGTCGTTTTTTATTATGAAAAATAATTTTCTCAACATTCAATTTTTATAACTAATATAAGATGAATTAGATCATAAGAAATACCTCCCTTTCATTAATTTATTTATATATATGGAAAATGGTTATCGAAAATTATTAGAAAAAAATGATTAAAACGCTTTCATTTATAAATTAGTAAATATTTCATTTTGGCATATTTTTTCGATTACAACTAAAGCTATTTATAAAGGAAGGTGACAAGAATGACAAACAAATCGTCAAAAAGAAATAGCCCAATTGACCATGAAAGTGGACAACCAAAACCATTAAGCGGTTCTCATAAAGTGAAGAACCAAAATCATACAAGACAGAAAAAACATAGTAGCCACGATATGTAATTTAATTTAGTTAGCATCATATAATGGAGGGTTTTAATTTGAAAAAGAAAAGTACTTTCAATTCTAATTTTAATAAGAATGTAAAGCCTGATGGACTTGATGTTGAGTATTCAGCGGAATTAGCAGATCAAGATGATATGGAGGCACAAGAACGTTCAGCTCAAGCAGATGCACGTGTAAAGAAAAAAATGTAATTCGTTTTCTCTAAACAAAAAAGGTATGCGATTTTTTCGCATACCTTTAATTAATTTATTTGTTTATTTCAGCGTCAATAGCTGCTTTGATTGATTCTAAGCTAGGGTTGTCCACTGCTTTACCATTTACAAATATTGTAGGTGTTCCGTTTACACCATAATGGTTAGCAATTGCAACATCGTTAGCAACTTGTTTCATTGCATCTTTTTTGTATAAATCTTTTTTAAATTGTTTTTCGTCTAGATTCGGAATTACAGATTTCGCAATGCTTGCTAATTTATCAGGTGTAGCCCAAGTAGTTGTTTCATCTTCTTGTTTTAAATAGATTTGCTCTTGAAACTTCCAAAATGAATCTTTATGAGTTTTATAGACTACTTCTGATGCCAGTGCAGCTAAATTTGAATCCTTCGAAATAAACGGATAGTTAATAAATGAAAAATTGATTAAACCATTATCAATATAATCGGCTTTAAGTTGTGGAAAAACTACTTTATTCCATTGAGCACAAATTGGACATTTATAATCACCAAATTCAACTACTTCCACTTTTGCATCTTTATTGCTAAATGTTGGTTGATCCTTTGTGTCAAACCCATCAACTTTCACTTGATTTACTCCAGCAATTGTTGGATATACTTCTTCAGTCTTTTTATCTTGCAATTTAGATACTAAAAATAATGCTCCAACTAAAACAACTATTCCAACAAATACAGAAATAGCAAACGTTTGATTACTATTAGATTTTTTCTTTTTACTCATTAGTGCTATATTCCCCCTACAATTATGTACTGTACATTATTGTAACATAAACTAAAGTAACCTAACTATTCATAACCCTCGTAATTGAAAATTATTCTTAATATAAAAATCATCTAAAATCTTAAAATTTTATTTGAGTCACAAGTAGCAGCTAAGTTTTTATAGAGATAATAATTATTTTTCTAGACACACAACATTTTTAAGAAGGTACTTTATAGAGTACATCGAAAAGACGTTTTACCACCTATATTGGCCTTTTTTCATAAAAAGGTTAATCCATCTATCTAACACAAACACCGTAAGATTTATTTCGAGGCTTTTTTCTTGAGAATATGTTAAAAATTTCTAGTCATGTGAAAGCTCGTTCACCTGTATAATGGAAAATGATTTGGAAATTTGGAGGAAAATTATGTTTAAAATCATGCTATCAAGCTTTCAGCCGAGTAAGTACAACGAAGTGCTTCATTCGAAAAAACGAAGTATCATCGGTTACTATTTACTGGCAAGTTTCATGTTAAGTGCGGGGCTATTTGAGCTCTTGATGAATTTCGATATAGCATCGGATACGACATCGTTATGGACGGTTTTAGAAAATGGATTCGGAGACAATGCTGAGCTGTTTCTACTGATTGTCATCCCGCTCATTGTATTAATCATTCCAGTGATGATGCCAGTTTTGTTTTCACTTGTGTATAAGTATGCTGCACGAAAAAAGGACATTCATTTAACGTACCGCCAGTGGTACAAATTATTTTTCGTTGGCGCGATCTCATTTACTTTCGTTTCATTTATCGTTGAAATCATTGCCTTTTTGTTTGTGAACTTTTCTTTGACTTGGATTGAACGCGTTATGACCCTTCTGTTTCTTACCTTTATGTACAAAGCAGGAAAGGCAGCGACAACAAAAAAAGGAACAGCCCATTAAAAGAAATGTTTCTGTTGGAGTTTACTGAAGTACCCAAACAACTAGTCTATTGATTCTTCATTGAAACTTTACTGGGGAAATGGCTATCTGATGACGAGTTTCTTGTCACCGAATCTAAAATTTATGGGAATTATAAACTCTATCATAATTGAAAAAAGTACTTCGAATAAGAAAAGCATAGGAAGATTTTAGTCTTCCTATGCTTTCATTCATTTTATTTTTCTGTTTGTTTTTGCTTATTTTTCAAATACTCCGCACGCATTTTTTCCAGTTGCTGCTTTTTATCAAATTTGGCAGGCGTCTGTTTTTCATGAAACTTTGACACAGCCATCTGACCTTTTGTATCCAATTGATATTTTCCCACTTTACTCACCTACTTTTCTAACTTAAAAGAGAATCTATTCAACAAATATAATATACATTAATTTACTGAAGAATACCTTATTATAATGCTTAACCTTGCATATATCACTAAAAACATTAAAAACTTAGTAAAACACTAATTCATCACTAAATGGTATTTATTTCATTTCTATAATTAGAATAAAATGCCTGACACTCTGCAAAGACCTTATTAATTCAATTCGATCATTGCGTTATAGGAATAAAAAAGTCAGTTACTTAAATATTTTTGTGATTGAAGTAACCTAAAGATAGCCTATCATTCTCAAGTTCTAGTTCATATGGTTCGTACCAGTCATTATTATTTAATAAAGAGATCAATATTCTAAAAGTAAAAAGCCAAGTCTACAATTAAATAAACTTGGCTTTCATTTATTAGTTATTTTTATTGACTAAAATAATCAATTCTTCATCAAATATAATGTCAGAATTTAAAATTAACAGTTCTCTTATAAAAGCTTTTGGATTTTCGAGGGTTAAAATAATTGGTTGTACTGACTCGTTAATATGAATTAATAAAGTTATTATTTCTTTATTTTTTCCATAAACTTCGACTAGTTGCTTTATTTCTGTAATATCATTGACTTTAAGTTTAACAGTTAGAATGCCTTTATGAATAATAATTTCATCCTGGATTAATACAATATCACTTCTTATTAGGCGGAAAGTTGTAATACTTAAAACAATTACGACTACAGCGATTTGCAGATAGGTCTTTAAATCATTTCCGTTTCCTACAAGCATTGATATTAACTTGTACAGAATGACAAGGAATATTGAACTGGCAGCCATATAAAATAAAATACTTAGAAAAGTAAAGTGAGAAGAGAATTTAGTTTGTTTCACATTCTTTCGCCTCCTCTACGACTTTTTTCTTTATTTTTTCTACTATATGATGCAAATACTTAAAATGAAACTAGTACTTAAAAATAAATGGTCATTTTTTGACAAAAAACATATGTACTTGCTTGATACTTGTCATATTTTCTTACTATAATAGTGGTATGTTTACCTAATACAAGGAGGATACATATGTTTTCGTTCTTTTCTCAAATTATGATTGTCTTATGGACAATTTTCTTGTTAGGAATGATGTCAATCGGCGGATACTTTATGTTCAGAAAGTTTTTGAAAAGATTACCTAAAGAGGATGGGAAATCAATTTTAGATTGGCAGGAAGAATATTTACAAAAAACAAGACATTTGTGGTCGACTGAACAGAAAGAATTACTTGAAGAATTAGTAAAACCTGTTCCATCTTTATTTAGAGATATAGCTCGAGATAAAATAGCTGGAAAAATTGGTGAATTGGCGTTACTAAATAACGCTTCACAAATTACACAAGGTTTAATTATTGAAGGGTATATTAAAGCGACTCCAAAACGAGATCATGCATTTTTAGTAAAAACATTAAAGAAAAAAGAAATCGATTTTACCGATTTTAAGCATTTACTTGCAAAATAAAACGTGTACCCAAAAAGGTACACGTTTTTTCATGTGATAATTGTATTCGAAGGAAGCTGTCTTCTCAATTTTTGATATGATTTGTACATTGCTAATCTCCAAGGAACAATCATTGAAAATGCTAATAAGAAGAACATACCACTCAATTGGCCTACATCGATTGATGAACTTAAATATAACTTCATCACGATTCGAACTACTAATAAACCAAGTAAGATAAAGACAAATGCTTTAGATCTTTTTAAATAAATTTCATTATCCACAATTTCAAATTTAGATGTTTTAATTAAAAATAACGAAAAAAATACTCCCATACAAACAGCTTCTAATACTTCAGAACCCGTCAATCTAAACTCTGGTACTAAGTACATTAAAGCTCCACTGCTCATAAAAAATGGAGGTAAAATTATTTTTTTAAGGTTTGTCGGCTTTTTAGCAGCCTTTAGTCTAACGACAATTACACCTAAAGCCATACAAGTTGCAAATACTGTGCTAAAAATTATACTCATATCTTTACTCATTTTTTTCACTACCTTTTTTCTCAATCTTAAAGAATAACAATACTTATATGCGTTGACTATTTTAAAAACTGATTACTACAGTTTTTGTGAATACTAAACACTCTTTTTTTCATAGAAACTGATTATATAATACTGCTTCTACCACATCGATGCAAATCCAATAACTTCAAATCCTGCAATTTTTTACACTGGAAAAATAATGTTTAAAATCCAGTAAATCCACCAAAAAATCTTGTAAAATAAATTGTTATTTTAGTCAACCAATCAAAATATAACATGATTCCCATAATGATCATGATATATCCACCAAAAACGACGATTTTATGTGAATATTTTTTAATCCAACTTAGTGATCCTAAATAAAACGACAATACAAAAAATGGAATAGAAAATCCAAGAGTATATGCTAACATATAAAATAGACTTGAACCTGGGTTACTTACTGCAAGTGCAAATACTGAAGTTAAAATTGGTCCAGTACAAGGTGTCCACCCTGCTGCAAATGCTAATCCAATTAAAGTAGAACCTAAAAATCCTGAAGGACGTTTTGAAAATTGAAACCTACGATCATTCATTAAAAACTTCGGTTGAAAAATACCCGTTACGACTAATCCTAAAAATACAATTAAAATCGCACCAACTTGACGAATAAAATCTTGATAACGCATAAAAAAGGAACCAATTACGGAAGTGCTAAAACCTAAAACAATAAAAATGATTGTAAAACCTAGTAAAAAGAACAAAGTATGTAATAAAATTTTACTTTTATGTATTCTTTTTTCATTTTGTAAATCACTTAAAGATACCCCTGTAATATACGATAAAAACGCTGGATAAATCGGTAGACAACATGGAGAAATAAAGGAGAGAAATCCCGCTCCAAATGCAATACCAATATTTAAATCCCCCATTAACTTACATCCCTTCCCATCTTTACATTCTAGATAATATTATAACAGAATTGCTTTTTATTTAGTATTAAAAGTAGTTAATAGACCGCATCATACACATATTTTAAGAATCTCTAATCACTCATTCATTTCCAAAAAATTGAAGAATAGTGATTAAACTGGAATATTTTCACTAAAATTTCGGCACACTTCTTAATAAACTAATTTATTATTAAGGTGGAAACATGTTTAAAAAAATATGGCCAAGTATTTTATTATTATTAATCCTTATCATTTACTACTGGAAAATATTACCTATAATTTATAAATTTCATGAATAAGTCAAGAATTTTTATGGTATTTCCAAGAACTCCTCTTTTAACTTCAAATGCTTAAATTTCAATCATGATCCCAAATAGAAAATAAATTAAATTTTTAGTATTACGAAAATTCTCTTAATTATATAGTATAATCATATGACAATCTTTGATGGCCAATCTTTTTCCAAACTCTAAACAAATATGAATACGAAAATATAAAGTGTCTAAAAACATTTTATATAACTGCCATCTCAATTTTAGAACAAATGATTGTTCTAATCTTACTAAAGGTTACTTTAATTGAAGGGAGTTTATAACTTAATATGTCTACTGTTTTGCAACAATCAAAAACTACACAACCTAAAGCGAATCGTAGTAAGGAAATGAAGGAAGGATTTTTAGCGTCTGTTCCTTTAATTATTGGCTATTTGCCTGTTGCTTTTACATTCGGATTAATTGCAAAGCAAGCTGACATTGATGTGCTAAATACTCTCTCATTTAGTGCGCTAGTTTATGCAGGTGCTAGTCAGTTTATGGGTTTATCAATGTATTTGGCAGGTGTGAGTTTTTTCCAAATCTATATCGCTACATTTATTTTAAATTTTAGAAACTTTGTTATGAGTCTATCATTTAATCATCAATTTAAAACTCTTCCATTTTGGCATAGAGTCTACTTATCGATCACACTAACTGATGAAAATTTTGCTGTAACTACTTTAGGTAAAAAAAGCAGTTCAGTAAGTTATTCGTCTACTTATCTAATTACATTACATACAATTGCTTATTGTACTTGGATAAGCGGTACTATTTTAGGAGTAGTTTTTTCCAAACTTATTCCAAAGATTATTAGCGAAAGCATGGGAATATCTTTATACGCTATGTTTATCGGGTTATTAACCCCAGCCATTCGTACAAATTGGAGAGCATGTTTAATCGTATTAGTGAGTATGCTATTAAATTTCATCCTTTCATCATTTTTAAGTCAAGGCTGGTCATTAATTTTGTCTTCCATTTTTGCTAGTTTACTTGCAATTGGATTAATGAAAGGAGATCACAAAGAATGATTGTCTTTTTACTTGTTTTTGGTATGTGCCTAGTGACAATGATTCCCCGAATAATCCCTGTATTTATTGTTGATCGGATTCAATTTCCAAATTGGGTATCCTCTTGGTTAAAAGGTGTTCCATATGCTGCACTGGGTGCATTAATTTTCCCAGGAATATTAAGTGTTCAAAAAGGAAATATGAGTGTTGGACTGATTGGTGGATTAGTTGCCATTATCCTATCATTACTTAGATTACATATTATTTTCGTTGTTTTTGGTGCAATTGGAACTGTTTTAGTGATGAAGCTTTATTTTATTTAGTTATTTTTCTATATTCATAGGTTAGTTTCATCAATCAAATATAAAAAAAGTCGCAATATTATGCGACTTTTTTTTCACGCTGTTGAAAAACAATCTTGTCAATTAAATTACCAAANNCTCCTCGGCAAGCCTGCGGGGTCTTTAGCCTTCCCGCTTATCCCATAGGAGTCGAGCACCCCTTTCGTTCCAATCAACTTATTCAATCTAAAGAAGTCTGCAATAAATCCTAATCAAATAGCCTTTACTTAAAATAATCAACAGTTGTTTAATAATCCGTTTGTAGCTCAATTAATTTCTAACATTAATTAAACTTAGCAATTGAATATGTTTTTCTAAAAATTTAGCTATAATATTTTTAACTTCTAATAAAACATAACTAGTGTTATTAGAATCATAAAATTGCTCAAACATATTAACATTTAATACCATTAATAGAACATCCAAAAAATAATAATTTATCATTAATAAATGTTCATTTAATGTCTGTTTTCCCTATTGACCATTTTATATTTCAACTCTCTGAAAAAAAGTCGCAATATTATGCGACTTTTTCTTATTAAAACTTATTTTTCTGGAGTACTGAAATTATCAGCTAATTTTGCTACATCAGGTATTCCAAGTCCTGTAGCTTGGTTATAAAGCGTACCTGGTGTACCAGAATAGAATAGATTATCGTTTTGCGCGCCTGTTTTATTTAATGGTGTGAAAGGCGAAGAACTTTTTTGTGCAAAACGGTAAATTTGTGGATTCCAGAAACCTACTTGAGTATGATCTGCACTATTAATTAACGCTGATAAACCATTCAATTGTGGTGAAACGAAACTAGTTCCGCCAAATACAGCATACCCAGAATTTGTACCTGGTTTACCTGGTTCACTTAAATAAACGTAATATCCAGTGTATGGATCTGCAGCCATTGATAAATCTGGAAGGTTACGTCCTGTACCTTGTCCTGAAATAACAGTTGGTTGTTTGTATGTTACATTTGATAAATCAGGTGAAATAGTAAACTCATCTACTGCAGAAAACTGGTTAACACCACTAACACCTTTTTGGTAATCTGGCGTTTCAAAATGAGTACTGAAACCTCCACCACCACCATTAATTAAATTAGCATCTGGTAGTTTTCTAGCTTTGTAATATTCATTTAGATAATCCCAACCCCAAGCACGTTCTTCTCCTACTTTGACATCGACGCCTGTTGAATTAGAGTGGAATTGGAAAGGTAATGTCGTTCCGCCCGCTACAGTAATGTACGGACTTGCTGCTGGGAAATCAGCTGTAAGTTTAAATACTTTATCTGAACCTCTAGTTTCGTCATAAGCACCTGCATCACCAGCTGCGGCAAACATCGAAATTCCTTGTGCTGCTGCCTGCATGAATAATTGATTAAATGTATCTTCATACTCTGGTGCTTCCATTTGCTGCTGTACGTATGAATCAATACTTAATTCACTTGATCCCCAACTTACAGAAATTTGTTTAGCTACATTATCATTAATTGCATTTGAAAATGCATCTACAAATCCAGTATCCGAGTTCGGACCTACATACACATTAATATTTGCATCAGGAGCAATTGCACCCGCTTGTTGAACATCTAAAGTAGTTTCTTCATAGCCATCCCATCCAGAACCGCCATCAACCTCATTTACTTTAATACGATTAGGCTTTGTTTGAATTCCTACATTATCCCAAAATTTATAAGCATCGTCTGTATTAAATTCTGCTAATGTAACAATACCGATTGTTTGGCCAGCACCTGTTGCTCCCTTTTTATAAAGTGGATTAACATTGTAGTGACTTTGTAAATCTTGTGGTGTTAAACTAAGTGGACCAGTTGGTACATCTTTCTTATCTATAATTGCTGGTTGTTTAACAGCTCTTGATTCTAAATTTGAATAATTATTTAAACCTAAAATACATAAAATATTATCTGAAATTACTTTTGGTAAAGCCGGGTTCTTTTTAGTAGCATGAATGCTTTTACCTTTAAAACTAGCATATTTTAAATCGACACTTAAGGCTTTATTTAATTGAGCAACTGTTCCTGTTGCTGTAATCGTTAAATTATTTGCATGAACATCAGTTTTAATACCATATGATTGCAGGTAAGACGTAACTGAATGGATATAAGCTGGATTTGGTGCATATTTAGCTTTGAATTCATCCACACTTAAATATTTTCGATAATGAGGAGAGTATGGTGTAACTGTTTCCTTAATATATTTTTCTAAATCATCTTTGTTTTGAAGTTTCAAAACAAAATCGATTGATAAAGTAGTTGTAGGATCCATGTCTCCAAAATAATTTGTTCCATCTAGTACTGCAGCCCCTGTACCTTGGGCTACTTCCTTATTTACTTGTGCGGCTACTTTAAATGTTGGTGCATTAACTAATAATAAAGAACTTGCCGCTGCTACTGTCATTAATGGTTTTTTCCAGTTTTTCAAAGCATATTCCTCCTTGTTGAGTACGTAAAACTCCTAAATTTAAAAAACTAATATAGTAGAATAATAAATTTAATACCCCTTTATTTTCATATTTAATTTCAAAAATACTAAATTTATTCTCTGATATCGATTATAATTCTCGAAATAGTCTTAAAAAAGAAATATTATTCGATATAAAAAGCTAAAAAACCTCAATTTTCGAACAATTACAACAAATTTCGTAAAAATCTTAGTAATATTTTCCTTTTTTAATCAATGCATAAACGACCTTAATTAGAAAAAATTAATTAATTTTTCACTTATTATTATTCAATTTAACTAAAATTTAATTATTATAAAATAATAAATAACGAATATATTAAGCGATTTTTAGTAAAAATTGGTTCTTTAACACTAAAACAATCTTATGTCGGTCTACCTTTCTAATCTTCAAGACATCCTATATTTGAACTATAATTGGGATCTTTCCCTATTCGTTTCGGTACCTTTCTACTATTTGTTAATTAACTAGTTTTATAATCAACTAAATAACTTATGTAATGTTGAATTTACTAGGATAATTTAACACATAAAACTGTTAACTTCAGATTCGATTTATTTAGCTACACTTTATGAATATATTAATAATGAATTAATTTTTACTAATATCATCCTGAATAGAGTTCTATATAAAAAAAGCAGCTAGAAAATCTAGCTACTTTTTCACTACTCGGCCAATAATAAAGACCCTTTATTTTGTAATAGATACATATTATAGTACAATCCTTGTTTTGCAAGAAGCTGTTGATGGTTCCCTTCTTCTACGATTTTCCCTTTGTGCAATACATATATGCAATCAACATCTTGAATTGTTGATAAACGATGAGCAATGATAACAGTAGTTCTACCTTTTCTCATCTCTGTTAAAGCTTCTTGAATTGCTTCTTCTGTTTCACTATCAATATTTGCAGTTGCTTCATCTAAAATAAGAATAGTAGGTTTAGCTGCGATTGTTCTCGCAAACGTGATTAATTGGCGCTGTCCACTTGATAAAGTTGAACCTCTTTCAACAACTGCCTCATCATACCCATTTGGTAATTTTTCAATAAATTCATTCGCTCTAACTAATTCGGATGCTTCTTTAATTTCTCTTTCAGTTATTTTGTTATTATACATAGAGATATTTCCTTTTATATCTCCAACAAATAAGTATGGATCTTGTAAAACTAATCCGATATTAGAACGTATTTCACTTTCTTCAAATGTTGAAAGTTTTTGATCATCAATCTGAATTTCCCCGTCTTTCACATCGTAAAAACGTAATAGTAGATTCATAATTGTTGACTTACCACTTCCTGTATGGCCAACAAAGGCAACTGATTGACCAGGTTTAACTGAGAATGAAATATCATGAATGACATTGTGTACTCCGTCATATGCGAATGATACATTTTTAAAAGCAATACTTCCTTCTTTAACTTTTGGTAAGTCAGTTCCAACTTTAGTAGGAGCTTTTTGTTCTTCATCCATTAAGTCAAATACTCTGGATGATGATACGACAGCTTGCTGTAATAAAGATAATTTCATCATCATTTGCGTAATCGGTTCAAAAAATCTCTCTAAATAACTTACAAATGCATAAACTGTACCAATCTCAACTGGATTACTAAAAGAAGTAATGCCAAAGAAGCTAAGAACAAACATGATTCCGATTGTATAAATTAAATCTGTTGCCGGTCTTAAAAACAGAGAATCTAATCGTATGGTTTTTACACCTGCATTATAGTGAGACTGATTAACTCCCTCAAATTCATTTTGTAATCTTTTTTGTTGGTTAAATGCTTGTATGATTGACATACCTTGTAAGTGTTCGTTTAATTTAGCATTTAAATTACTTAACTGCCCTCTAGTTTCCATAAAAAATGGAAAACTCTTTTTACGATAGGTAAGTATAATAAAATAAACAATTACAACTAACCCTACACAAATCGTTGCTAATTTAACGTCTAATGAGTACATCGCAATAATGATTCCCACTAAAAAGACAATTTGCTGGATAAAGGTTGCCAGTACACTAACGTAAAAATCTTTAATAGCTTCTGTATCATTCGTAATTCTTGATACAATACTTCCAATCGGCGTTTTATCAAAAAATGAAAAAGCTAATGAATGTACATGCTCATAAACTTTCATTCTTATATCTTGAACAACTTTAAAAGCAATTTGCTGAAACATTAAAAGCTGTAAATATGATAAAACGATTTTTCCGATTGTTATTGCGACATATATAGAAAATAACGTTATGATTGTATCTTTTGGAAAATACCTTTTCATTAAATGATCATCTAGAAATCTTTTAACTAAAATTGGACCATACATTTCACATGCTGTTGCAAGGAATAAGAAAATAAATGCAAAAGTCAGTAAAACTTTATATTTTTTTAAAAATGAAAGAAGACGTATTAAATCTTTTTTCTGCCTTTTAGCATCGATTTCAATCTCTTGATTCATTTTATCTCCCTCCTTGCTCTACTAGCTCTTCTAGTTGTTGTCTTTCAAACATTTCTTTGTACCAACCATCAATTTGTACTAAATCCTCATGCTTACCTCTTTGTATAATTCTTCCTTCGTCTAAAACAATGATTAAATCACTATGCATGACAGCACTCATACGATGAGAAGTAATAAATGTTGTTTTCCCACTTCTCTCATCCTTTAAAGAGTGTAATATTTTTTCCTCTGTTTTTGCATCCACCGCGGATAAACAGTCGTCTAATATTAAAATATTAGGATTTTTAATTAAAGATCTAGCAATTGAAATTCTTTGTTTCTGTCCTCCAGATAATGATACCCCTCTTTCTCCTACAATCGTGTCATAGCCTAACGGGAATTCTAAAATATCCGCATGAATATTAGAAATCTCGGCAGCTTTATGTACAGTTTCGATTGAAGAATCAATTTGGCTAAACGCTATATTTTCCTTAACTGATGATGAAAATAAGAAATGTTCTTGAGGTACATAACCGATATGTGATCTAAGAGATAATAAAGTTGTATCTTTAATATCTAAATCGCCAACTGAAATACTACCGTTAACTACTTCATATTCTCTCAATAAAAGTTTTAAAAGCGTTGTTTTTCCTTGACCAGTTTTACCAACTATTCCAATTGTTTGACCTTCTTGTACGTTAAAATAAATATCCTTTAATTCAAAATTTGATTCTACATTAAACTTAAATGAATCAATTGAATAAGTAATTTCACCCATCGGAAGTTTTTCTAATGCATTTTTCTTATTTTTAATTTCAGGTTCAACACTTAATAAAGAACGGATTCGATCATAAGAAGCGCGGCCTCTTTCGACAATATTGAATAACCATCCAATTGCAAGCATTGGCCAAATTAATATTCCTAAATAAGTAACAAATGTAATTAATTGCCCTACAGTAATATCATCTGCAATAACTAATCTTGAGCCATAAACAACCGCAATAATATAGCAAATCGAAACAACTAACATGATTGTTGGATCAAATAGCGCATCAATTCTAGCAACTCTCATATTGTATTTCACTACTAAATCCGCTTGGTTTTTAAAAGCGGTTACATCTTCTTTTGTTTGCCCTAAACTTCTAATAACCTTTAAACCACTCATACTTTCTTGAACTTTATTATTTAATTCTGAAAATGATTCTTGCGCTAAATGAAAACGTTGATGTAATAATTTACCATAGTATTGAGTCAAAATGGCCATAACTGGTAATGGCAATAGACTAATAAGTGTTAACTTCCAACTTATTGAAACTGCCATCATTATTAGTACTGATCCACCTAAAATAATAGAATCAACAAAAGTTAAGATCCCAGCCCCAGCTGTCTCGCGTACTGCTTGAACATCGTTTGTTGCGTGAGCCATTAAATCTCCTATTCTATTTTTTTGATAAAATGATGGAGACATTTTTGAAAAATGATTATATAAATCATCTCTAAGCTGTCTGGCTAACTTTAAAGAAGAACCAAATATTAATCTCCTCCACCAATATCGAAATGCATAAAGAAGTAACCCATTAATAAAAATTAACCCTACCCAAAAAAGTAAGTTTTTACTATTAAGCGAGTTTTTTACCATTTCATCAATTACATAACCAATAACCTTCGGAGGTAGTAGCTCTAAAATTGCAACGATTACTAAAAGAGATATTCCCCATACATAGCTTCTTTTTTCTTGTTTAAAAAACCAAAACAAATCTTTAAAAACTGACATTCCTTCACCCCCGCAATGCTATTAAACTTAATTTTACAATATTTAGAAAACTCAAAACACAGTGTTCATTATAACATAAAATTAAATGTTTTTTAATAATTTGCTTATTTAACATGGTTGTTAATTCTCGGTAATGCTAAAGATTTGCGTCTCGATAAAGATTTGTTATATTGACAAAAAATAGAAATAATATGGCCAAAAAATTACTTCTTTATATAGTAAAATTTTAATACGGAGGTGAATTATGGAAAATAAAAAGGTAAAAGAAACCTATTTTATGAACAAGCCCACAGGTACTTACCAAAACGTACTAAAGAAAATAGTTTATTACTAAACTTGAATCGAAAAATAAAGGATGAAATTAATAAATTTAAAAAAAACAATTAATGTTGTTCTCTCTTGGGATCTAAATAGTTCATAATTAGTAAAGGCCCCGATAATTAATCGGGGCCTTTTAATTATATTAATTTATCACAAAAAAACCACTTTCCATTGTTTCATTATCCAATAGAAAGTGGTTTCATTTTTACTAATTATTGTATGAACTTCATATTTTCACATTCTTTATGAAGCAATCACACTTTAGAGTTCTTCCATTTCTAAAACATCATAACCGCCCTTAGCCCCAGCACATGTAATCTTTCCTGAACAGTCAATCTATACTATTTCCAAACCTCAATCATTGCATCAGCGTACACTTTTAAACTATTATATGCTTTTGCGGAAACCTTTTTCGAAGCATTTTCATTATCTAGAAATCCTTTAAAATCATTAATATGTTTGACAACTTTATCCGCAGAACCTTTCTTTTCAAATTGTTCTACAGATTTCAAATGTGCCTTCAAGGCTTGCGCTGAACCTGCTTTGAAAGCTCCTGCATTGTCGAAGCTGTCGATTATAGAACTTACACCAGCTGCATTCAGATCGCTCAGCAAAAGATTGCTATCAGTAGCCCTTTGGTTTGAGTCTGTTTCTGAAGTTGCCGTAAAATTAATGTTTGCTGGAGCTGTCATACCTTTAGGAATTTTCACATACACCGGTACATCAACGCTTTTCCCCGGTTCCACTGCAACAATATTGTTATCAAGTTGAACCGTCCAATCTTCACCTGCAGATGCGTTAACTCGAATAAGATCCTTTGCTTCGCCGGTATTTGTTACATTAAAATGGTAAACTGCTACCTTGCCTGCAACGGCCGGTTGTATTGTGCCTGCACTTACATTTACGCCGCGTTTATAGGCACCTGATCCTTCAGTGTTACGAACTGCAACCTGATAATGAAGTACACCGTCATTTCCTTTGTATTTGCCTAAAATGTAGAACTGAAGATGATTGTAAGGATCGATGTACTCACTAACAACATTGTCTTTGCTAATAGAACCATCGAATTTCCCGCTGACCAAACTAGCTCCATTCCCTGCATGGAATAAAGAATCCAAGGTTTGCCTTGGGTCACCTTTTGTAACCGAAACTGTTGTACCGTCAGGCTTTGTAAAGTCCTTCAATGCGATATCTTCAGGATGTGAATCAACTGGCCAGATAAACGGTGCAGTCTCCGCATTTTTCGTTTTGGAAATCAATACACCAGAATCGGCAGCAAAGGAATCCGCTCCAACTCTATCTACCACTTCAAGGGTATAGTTATTGTACTTAGCGTTATTTACGTTACCTATCATATCGTTACGCCAGTCTCCGCTTAAGTAATTGCTTGGAGTTAAATCAGACATACTGATGTTGATCCCATGGAGTCCGTTTCTACCGAATTTACTTCCAATTGGTACTTCGCGCGCGATAATATCCGCAAACGCTGGACCAGAATCTTTTAATTCATCACGATTGAGTTGAAGGACTTCATCATTAGATAGAAATCCTTGTTTCATCTTATTTCGAAGCGTATGTGGTGCCGGCAAAGAAGAACCAAGGGTAGCTGGAATCATCCAGCGAGTGTGCGTTCCACCTGGACCATTAAAAGACCCACGACTCATCGTTTCCCAATAACCAGCATAGGTTCGAGGATCTAAAGCTGCATTATTATAGTTATCGCCTAGTCCTTTAAGGTGGCCAAATTCGTGAGCAAATGTGGACATCCCATCACTTTCTCCTTGTATAGAAACACGAATCGATTTGCCGTTTAATGTTGCACTCGATGCAGCAGACCAAATAGATTTAGCTGCAAACCAAGAGGTCCAAGGTACATAACGAGTTTTTGCCCAAGTTGGCATGCTCTCAAATCCTGTTAAATTTGGAGGACCAAATTCAGCAGGTACCGAGTTCTGATTCATAAACTTCATTTCACCAAGTTCTTGCCAAACAGTTGATTCATCATAGCCTGCATGTACAATAAACGCAAAGTCATAGTTTTTTCCAGATGCTATAATATCAGCTGTTGCAGCATTTATGCCGTCTTGAAAGAGGTTTCCGGTTTTATAATTCCCTGGCAGAAAACCAGAATTAAAACTATCTAGCCCATACTGAAATTCGTATTTATCCAAGCGGTAAGGGCCGTAAGAATCAAGTGTTACGCCCCATTTTCCATATGAATTCTCTTTCCAAAAGCCATCGATTGTCTGATAATGATTTAACTCACTCGGTACATTTAAGTAATTCGTCCAAAACTCCCCAAGCTTTTCGCGGGGAACAGCATTGACTTGTGGATTACCGATGAGATCTTTACCTTTAGGCAAAGTCATGATAAAATCCTGACCTGGAAAGTCAACCAAAATCAATGCCCCTTTAAGATTTGTTTCCGGTTGAATACTCTTATCGGTACTCCAGTTAATACCCGGGACTGGTTTATAATCATTCCACGTCATATCCTCTGGATTCACCCATGACTGGGGATCCACTGGTCCGGGCATTTTATCTAGCCCAGGTTCAGCAGCGAATGCCGCTGTTGAATACATCGAAATCAAAAAAGTGGTCGATAATACAGCAATCTTAAATCTACGCTTCAAATAGATTCTCCTCTCACTTGTAAAATAACCTATAATTTATGTAGCTTTCTTTTTTCGAATTTGCCATGTCGATTATGTTATGGCATCTTTTCTTTTCCGCCTCTTTATCGTCACCTCCTGATTAAGCTAAGAGCTTATTTGTATCTCCCCTTTAAAGCTATAAACATATAATCATAAATCATAAAACAACCTGCCAAATTACCTCCTCCTACATGAAATCTAACTTTTAGATAAGCCTTACAATCTACTAATTAATAAACTTCATTGATAGTTTTCTAGATGCAAAAATATGATGAAGTAGAATAAATTATTTAATAGTTTATTAATAATTCTAATCTTTTAATAATGAGTATTTTGACAAATATTGGAACTTTCACAAGATTTCTTATCGACTTTCTTCTCTATGTAACTTGTTAATTAGTTAGAAACCGACGAATAAAGCGATTAATTTTCAATATATTTGTCAACTATTTGTGGATTTCGACATGTTCTGTATAAAAATATTTGTTCTAAAATAATTTGGCGATGTACTAATTGATTAAAGTAATCACATTTCTTAACTAAGTACTGTAATGGAGTGTTATATTAAAAATTATAAGACAATCCGAATTCTTCTACATTCAATATTAAGTAAAAGATAAAAAACACCAACTTTTTCACGAAAGTCGGTGTTTTAATTTACCTCTCTAATTTAAGGCTAACTTCTTTTAGTAGGCATAAAAATTTCCCTCTAAAAACATAAAAACCACTCTCCTATTGGTTAATTCCAACAGGATAAGTGGTTTAAATTAGTAAAATGATTCATGATTTAAATAATTACAAATTCTTGATGTAGGATTCACTAAAAAAGAGCTGTTTCCTGAAAGAATATGTTCAATATTTATTTCTAAACAATCTATAAAGCCTTATATTTTAAAAGGATTTATTATTTTGTTTGGTTGTTCATAGCCTTCATCATTTGGTTAATTTTCTTTTGTGAAGGTTTTTGTCCCATTTGAGCCATCATTACTTTTAACATTTGTTCATTAATTGGTGGATTTTTCTTTAGGTAGTTCATTGTATATTGACGAGCTATGAAAAATCCAATCGCTACACCTGCAATTAATGCTAAGATGCCGACTAGAAAGTATACCCACATTTTATTGCTTCCTCCTTAAAATCATCTAGAAACAATTTTACTAAAACTAACCAGTTTATACAAGAGCAAACTGCAATTTAATCGTTTAAATATACTTTTGATAGGCGATAGGTCGTAGCCAGCCAAATCGCTGATCCTTCACATCAATTGCAATGAATGTTGAACGAAATTTTCTTAATAGCTCAAAGAATATTGTTTCTGCCTCTAATGATCCTTCTGCATATAAAATTAGTTCGTGAGGATAAAGTTTTAGCTGAGCTTTTGCACCATCAACAAGTTCGAGAAGATACTCACCAGTTTCCTCATAAAAGTAAATCTGTTGAGAATCAAATTTGCGAATAAATGTATGTAGCTCGAATAATGGTATTGGTTCTGTTATATATTCCAATTGTTTTTCGATTATTTTCCTTAGTTCAATAGATGAGTAATAATACTCATATACTAGTTGATATATTTTATGCTCTTTCCCATAAAATTCTATAGACAGTGGTTCTCGAATTAAAAAAATTTTATATTCCCTCATATCTTGTCCACTCCCAACAACTATCTGTAAGGAAGATTATATAAAATTCCATTCAAAATATTTGTCATTTTTAAGGAGTGAAAATCAACTAGTTTTGTCGAAAAATCTTTAATAAAGCATTATATTGAAAAAAGGTTTAGGAAATAGGAAAAGAATTTAAAATTCTTTCCCTACTTTTCCCATCTTTACCTTTTATTGTAATACTTTTTTTGCTGCTGAAACAACATGATCAACAGTAAATCCGAATTTCTCCATTAATAAGTTACCTGGAGCAGATGCACCAAATGTATCGATTGAGATAACTTCTCCATCGAATCCTACATATTTATGCCAGCCGAATGAAGAACCCATTTCTACTGCTACTCGTTTCGTAACTTCTTTTGGTAATACTGATTGTTTATATTCATCAGATTGCTTTTCAAATAAGTCCATTGAAGGCATCGAAACAACTGATGCAGAAATTCCTTCTGCCGCTAATTTTTCTTGTGCTCCAACTGCTAATTGTACTTCACTACCTGCTGCGATTAATACAATATCAATTTTATCTTGTTTTGCAGGAGATAAAACGTAAGCACCTTTAGAAACTTTATTATAAATATCAGTAGTAGTCCCCTCTAAAGTTGGTAAATCTTGACGAGACAATACTAACATTGTAGGTGCGTCTTTAGCTTCTACTGCTACTTTCCATGCTGCTGAGCTTTCATTTCCGTCTGCTGGGCGAATTACATTCAGATTAGGCATTGATCTGAATGCTGCTAGTTGCTCAACTGGTTCATGCGTAGGTCCGTCTTCACCAACTGCGATACTATCATGTGTAAATACATAAGTAACTGGTAAATTCATTAATGCTGCTAAGCGAATTGCTGGTTTTAAGTAATCAGAGAATACAAAGAATGTCGCGCCAAACGCATGAACTCCTCCATGTAGAGCCATACCATTTAATGCTGCACCCATTGCAAATTCACGTACACCGAACCAAATATTACGTCCATCGAAACTTTCTCTTGTAAAGTCACCTTTACCATTCATATACGTTTTGTTAGAACCAGCTAAGTCAGCAGATCCACCAAAGAAACTAGGTAATACGTTTGCAATAGCATTAATTGCTTCACCTGAAGATGAACGAGTCGCAATTTTTTTACCTATTTCATATTTAGGTAACGCTGTTTCTAAATCTACAGTAATATTACCTTCAATCGCATTCTTTAATTGAGTTGCTAATTCAGGATATTTTTCTTCGTATTTTGCAAATGTAGCATCCCATTCTGCTTCTTTCTTTGCACCAGCTTCAACGATTACTTTATTAAAATGTGCATACACTTCCTCTGGAACGTGGAATGCATTTTCATAACCCCAAGCATACGCTTGTTTCGTTAAAATCGTTTCTTCTTTTCCTAATGGCTCACCGTGAGATTTTGATTTACCAGATTTATTCGGAGAACCGTAGCCGATTGTTGTTTTCACTTCGATTAAAGTTGGTTTTGATAATTCTTCTTGAGCTTTTTGAATCGCTGCAGTAATTTCATCTAAGTTATTACCATCTTCAACTCGGATAACTTGCCATCCATAAGCTTTAAAGCGGTCTTCTACACTTTCAGAAAATGAACGATTTAATTCTCCGTCTAATGAAATATCATTTGAATCATAAAGAACTACTAAGCGCCCTAATTGTAAATGTCCCGCTAATGAAGCTGCCTCTGCAGAAACACCTTCCATTAAATCTCCATCACCACAAATTGAGTATGTAAAGTGGTCAACTACATTTAAATCTTCTTTATTATATGTACCTGCTAAATGACGCTCAGCTAAAGCCATCCCAACAGCCATCGCAATACCTTGTCCTAATGGACCAGTTGTAGCTTCAACACCATGTGTATGTCCAAATTCAGGATGTCCTGGAGTGTTGCTTCCCCATTGACGGAAGTTTTTAATATCTTCAATTGATACTTCGTAGCCTGATAAATGTAACATGCTATATAGTAACATTGAACCATGGCCTGCTGATAACACAAATCGGTCTCTGTTAAACCATTTTGAATTTTTGGGGTTATGATTCATAAATTTTGCAAACAATGCGTATGCCATTGGTGCAGCACCCATTGGCATTCCTGGGTGACCAGAATTAGATTTTTCGATTGCATCAATTGATAATGTACGAATCGTATTAATTGCTAATTGTTCAATATTATTAGACATAAATTTCGCTCCTTTAGCTTATTCATAGATATTATCATATAATTTACCATGATTTATTACAATAACTAACACTAAGTTTTGACAATTTTAACAAATTCTTTCCAAGAAATAGAAAAAAGCAGAATATTCTTCTGCTTGTTCTATTATTTTTAACTAAATATGAAATTTTATATTGTAATAATTTTTTTAATGTAAGTTTTTTTTACGCTTTGCTTTTTCATATTTTAACTTTGCAGGTGTAATATCATTCCCTTTTTCATCAACAATTTTAAGTGAAGTTAACTCATCGACCATACGAGAACGAAAATCTGCTAAATATTCTTTTCTTAATTGATCTTGTTCAACTTTCTCTTCAGGACTTAAACCTACTTCTTTTGACTTTTTTGATAATTCATTTATTCTATCTAAAGTTTTTTTAGTAACCATTAGTAACCTCTCCTTTATTTGTATCTTATCTATTCATTGTTAGTTCCATCACTTTGATAATCAGACGATTAATTATATGTTCTTTCTTTGCGAGAAAGTCTGACTTCGAGCTATTTTACCATAAGCGTAATGAGCACCGCGCTTAGCAGTCTATGCAACAAAAAAGCGATCGTTAGTCAGAGTCTGATATTCTATTCAATGTATCTCATCTTACAATAAATTGCATTAGCTTTCAATATTGGAGATTTCATTCATCTGTTCATTATACCTTCTATTGACAGTTGCCTTTGAAACGTTATATCCAAATCCTTTTAAGGTAGCTGCAATTTCTTCAAATGTTAGATCGTTTTGACGTAATCTTACAATTTCGGAAATTGGTAATTCCAACTTATCTCTACCACCTGCGTTTAAACTACCTTCTAAGTTTTTTTGAGGCTTAAACCCGTTTTCAACTGCCTTTTTCATACCTCTTTTTATTTTCACAGTTTAGCTACTTATTAAAAGTATTGTTAATAAACAAAACCCTTAATATATTGTTAGGAACAATCTATTTATTAATTTCAATTTCTCATTTGATTTATTTAATAAAGTCACTATTTAAAAATATATTTAATTGTTAATAAATAAGACCACTTTATTTTTATAGACAAACTTAAATATAATGAGTAAAGATTGTAAGGAAGAATGTACATTCTTTATAAGGGGACAAAACCTCCTTGTAAGGATAGAACACCACAGACCGATCGTTCGAGGACCTTAAAGGATTTTAAAAGACTTAATATTAAATAAAAATATAAGAATGAACACAACAACTAAACTTAGCTCGCAAAATAACCCTCATATTCGTTAAAACTATACTCATACCATTCGATCTTTTTGTCGGCCTTACAAAAGAGCTCTGACACTATAAAATAGTCAGAGCTTATCTAATTAATTCGTAGTATTTAATTCGTGTTTCTGTTTATTGGAATAAACGGTTATAAAGATAAATGATGCAACTAAGAAAATGAAAAGAATGACTCCCACGATTTCGAAATCTAGTTCTGCCCAAGGGTTAAAAAATGTAAATGCCAGATAGAAGGAAACCCCGTATGCCAAGACGACAATCACCCAACCCATTAGTCTTGACGCAGCTTGACCAATTTTGCTGGACTGGTTCACCATTTTATAGACAATCATCGAATCAATTGTATCTGTAATCATCATCCCAAACATAAAAACTAGCCCTAAAAATAAAGGGGTATATTCACTTACATTTCCTGCCGCCAAAGACCAGACGGCGGTTTGACTTACTGTCTCGGCAGCCAAGGCAAACAAAGCCCCTACTAAAATAATAAGAAAAGGATTTGTAGTCCCCTTCGCAATTTTTGGAATAAATTTGCCTTTTAGTCCGCTAAGTTGAAACTCTTCTTGATTGTTTCTAGTCCGTAAAAGATTATATGTATTTAACGTTCCAATAAGGAATAAAGAAGAAATCGAAACCCATGATGCAATATTATCAAAATAAGCTGGGAATGAAAAATTATCTATTACCATTCCTAAAATACCTGCTGTTAATGCTACCATTCCTCCGTGTCCCAATGAAAATAATGTCCCCACCCAACGAGCAAACGAACTGCCCATTCTCCAATTGTAACGGGTTTGTCCATCAATAAAGGCAAGATGATCAGCATCCAACCCATGCCTAAGCCCTAATACAAAAACAAGTAAAAACAATGATACAGTTTCCATTAAAAAATTCCTCCCTATTTTAAACAGTTGCAACATAAAAAATCAATCCTAACTGACAGATTGAGGATTTTTGAGGACGTGCAATAGTCGACAAACTAGGGTGTCTGTAATTACCACCCCAAGTATAAAGATGATCCTTTAATACAAACCTCTTGACTATACACGTTCCCCCACTTTTGTAATCAAACTTTGTGAATTATTCAAATTATTATCTATTCCTGGCTTTCATAATGAAATAAATTTATAGATACACCCTTGTAAGCGAGTGACATTTCCCTAATTAAGAGTGAAACCACCAATTCCCTGTTTGGAAGATTTCCATCTAGTAAAATACCCGCGACCGTTCCACTGTGGGCGACAACGATTCCGCCATGATAGCGATCTGCCAATTGATCTAATAGAGGAAAAACAGGTTTTGGCAATATTTTTTGATTCACCCGTGCACTGAGGGTTGCTGCCTCCCCAATATAAGTTATATTTTTTTCCTTAAACCCTTTTGTAGCCAGATCAAAAGCTTTAATAAATTGCTGTTGATCGCCTTGGCTGTACACTTTCGGAACTTCATTAAATTCTATTGTGTTGATCATACCCCCAAGATCGATACCAACGAGGATGAATGGGGGTAAGGTCCCAAAGCTTGCAATCAGCTGACCGTGAATATATTCATAGACCACGACTTCCTCATACATTACACCATCGGTAGGTTCCACTTTTGTGGCAATCATCGAGATCATTTCATTTGTGAGAGTAATACTATAGCTGTCAGCAATTGCTCTTAATGAAGCAACAATATCCGCCGAACTGCTAGCCATCCCCTTGCCTGAAGGGATATTGGAATTTATTTCGAGATACCCGCCTCCACTTATTCCAAAAAGTTGGAGTAACGTTTCCCCCGCTTTCTTCGCTTTCATTTTGGAATTTACGACCCTTATCTGGGAAACGGCTGTGTCTGGAACAAATCTAGCCTCACTTCGTAAACTCCGGATGGGCAATGTGATTAAAAACGGACGCTCTTCCATGACACCTTGGACCAATTCTCCAAATGTGCCATTGCAGCTTCCTCTTCCTAGTTTCATTGTTCAGGCTCCTATCCCCCTACTTCATGCTTAGCTCCACTAATATCGAAAGTACCATAAATAACACGACACAAATAATGGAGGTAGTTTTCATAACTGTTACTGTAAGTAAAATATCATCTGCTTTGATCTTCCGTAATGGTTCCCCCATCTTTGCCCGTTCAGAGACTTTTCCGAAATAATAATTCGTTCCTCCAAGTTGAATCTGAAGCGCTCCTGCGATCGTTGCCTCTGGGTAACCGCTATTTGGACTCGGATGAAGTTTAGCATCACGTTTCATCATTTTCCAAGCGCCTAGTACATCGAGACGTTTAATCGAACAAGCAAGCAGCATCATTCCAAACGTTAACCGGGCAGGCACATAGTTTAATAGATCATCTAGTCGGGCCGAGGCCCAGCCTAGGTTTTTATATTTTTCATTCTTATATCCTACCATCGAATCTAACGTATTAACCGCTCGGTACAACATTGCAAGCGGGGCACCCCCGATAAGGGCAAAGCATAACGGTGATATAATGGCATCGACAATGTTTTCGGCTACGGTTTCCACTGCCCCCCTAGAAATTTCACTTTCCTCAAGGTTTTCTGTATCTCGTCCGACAATCATTCCCAGACTTTTTCTTGCAGCCCTTATATCCTGATTTTTCAAGTGTCGGAATACTTCCAAACCTGCATCAGCCAATCCTTTTGTCGCAATGGTTGTAGAAATTAACCAGATTTCCGCAATGATGGCAAAAACATGATTCAACTGATTGATGCCGTAAAGTAGCAAAGCAACGATTAAATAGGTGCCACCAGCAATCAAAATAGGAAATAAGATTCCTGCCAGTTTTAAATACCTTTCCTTTATAGTGAAAAAACGAATCGCTTTTTCCAAACGACTAATAGACTTTCCAATGATGACCACCGGATGTAGTAGCTTTTTGGGGTCACCAATGATTCGATCAATAAGATAAGCAATAATAATATAAATGGCATGAACCAACATCGAATTCTAAAGCCCTCCTAATTTCTTACTACTTCACATGTGGCCTCATAACAAGGCAGCCAACTAACAATCCGATTAATGGAAAAATTAACAGGACCTTTTTTCCAATCGATTTTTGAAACCTCTATCTTCGGAACGGGAATACTAGTGAGTAACATCAGGGCTGCTAGGAACGCATTCATTATTTCAGCCTTAGTGGCAGACCGGAAAAGACGATGTAAGCTTCATCTGCTTCGGCTGCCAATAATTGATTGATTTTCCCTAGAACATCCTGAAAAAAACGCCCCAACGGCGATAAGGCGACACCACCTAGACCTACCTCATTAGAAACGACAATCACATGCTGATGATTTTCTTGTTTCACCTTAATCCAAAGTTCAACTTCCTCTATTAAACTGGTTTTCTTGTTTTCTTCCTTCAGTTCTTGATCTGTTAACCACATGCAATGATTGGACAGCCACGAAGAAATACAATCAACTAAAATAACATCGTAGTCTTGATAGACCGTTTGAACGGAAGTGAGTTCGTTCGGCTCTTCTAATACGCCCCATTCAGTTGGACGCCGCTTCTTATGAATATCTATTCTTTTTTCCATTTCTTGATCGGTTTGAACTCCAAACGCAACATAAAGGACTCGTCCTTCATGGCTGAATGCCAATTGTTCTGCAAATTCACTCTTTCCGGAGCGAATTCCTCCAGTGACATAGATTAGGGGCATGTTGGATTCACCTCTTTGCTTACTTCAATTAAGGCTTGAATCAAGCATTGATTTTCTTCTCCGGTTCGAATCGCAATCCGAAAATCTTGATCCGTTAGCCCCGGATACATGTTACAGGAACGTACTAAGATTCCTTTATGACCCATGCGCCACTGTAATTCAGTTGCCGTGATGCCAGATGTTATCCTAACAAATAGAAAATTCGCTTGTCCTGGAAAAACCTTCCACCCAAGCTTCTCTTCAATGGCTAGTTTGACATAGCTTCTTTGCTCTTGAATTAGGGTAATCGTTGCTTCCTCGTATACCTTTTCGTTTAGGACCGCTTCTCCTGCCAATAGGGCCATTTGGTTGACACTCCAAGTTACTTGTTTCGCCTGTAGCTTTAATATCAAGGTTGGATCGGCCACTAAATACCCCAGACGGAGACCAGGGATCGCATAGAACTTTGTCATCGAGCGAACCAGGATTATCTGTTTCCAACGTTGCAAATCCTCAAGCAACGTGATTCGTGTTTTGATTGGAAGAAAATCAATAAATGCCTCGTCTATTATCAAATATGTATTTGTCTTCTTTGCCTGTTCTGCCATCTCGACAAGTTCTTCCTTCGAATATGTGACACCAGTGGGATTGTTGGGATGTCCAACAAATACAAGATCGGTTTTCGCTATTAATTGAAGGAATTCTGATTGATCAGGCTTAAAATCATTTTCTTCCCTGCCAACCAATGGATTGATGGTAGCACCATTAGCTCTAGCAAGCTGTTCGTATTCCGAGAAGCAAGGATATACAACCCCCACTGTTTCAGGCTGCAATCCTAAAATCGCAAGGGCGATACACTCTGCTGCTCCATTTCCTATCAAAATCTGTTCTGGTGAAACGGAGTGTTTTTCCGCCAGCTTTTGTTTAAGAACACGATGGGCGGGATCGGGATAATGGACGATCGACTCCAGTTGCTCCTTTATCAACTCAATTACACTAGCAGGTGGACCGAGTGGATTAATATTCGCACTGAAATCTAACAGCTGCGATGAATCTTTACCAAACAATTGTTGGGCAGTCAGTAAATCGCCACCATGTCCAAATTTTTCAATATAGTCCATTAAAACTCAATTCCCTTCACGGCAGGAATTCCTTCGTTATAATAATGCTTAACGGGCTTCATTTCGGTTACTAAATCCGCACAAGCGATGATTTCCTCTTTGGCTGACCGTCCGGTAATCACCAAATGCATCCCCTTAGGGCGCTGCTGAATCAACTCAATAACTTCTGTTAACGGAAGGACATCGTCAATCGGGAATTTATCAATTGCGAGCGCATTATTTAGTTCATCTAAAATGACAACATCATAGCTGCCAAACTGGACCTTTTCTTTTGTAAAAGACCACGCGGTTTTTAGTGCTACCCGATGTTCCTCTGGTGTTTTCGTCCACGTAAAGCCGATTCCTGTCTGCACGATTTCAATCCCTAATTTTTCGAACGTAATTTTTTCCCCGTACGTTCGATCAGGCGATTTAATAAATTGAATCATAAGCACCCGTTTTCCCCGGCCTGAGGCACGAACCGCGAGCCCAAGAGCTGCCGTCGTTTTTCCTTTTCCATCACCAGTGTATACTAATGTAAGACCGCGCTTTGCTTTGTTCTCAGTTACCTCTTCCATCCGCTTCACTCCTCCTTACAGCCAGACTGTCTTTTCTTCAAAGGATGTCCGATCCGGCACCATCGCCTTTTTTAATACTTCTGAATCGGGATAACCGATAAACAAATTCCCGATGATTTTCTTGTTTTCGGGTGAGCCAATAAACTCATACATTCGTTGGTCACGAACAAGTCCGACTCCCCTTGTCCGCCAGACCAGACCTAATCCCAATTCTTTTGCAGTAAGCCACATCGAATGGATCGCACAGCATACGGCATATTCATTATCGGCAGATGCCTCTTCGTCGTCTGGAACGATGTCAGCAGTAACGACAATATGGATCGGTGTTGTTTTTAGTACCTTTAACGAGCTTTCGATTAAATTTGGTTTGGTTGGAAAGCGTTCCAATAGATATTCATAGGCCAACGCTTCATAGCGTTTTTTTGCTTCGCCTTTAATCACATAAAAGCTCCATGGTTCACGCATGCGGTCATTCGGTGCCCATGTCGCTGCTTCTAATAAGATGTGAATCTTTTCGTCCTCGACCTCTCGAGCCGCATAATCACGGATCGCTCTTCGG
The DNA here is from genome assembly GCF_050457485.1 of Gottfriedia acidiceleris. Classification (GTDB taxonomy): domain Bacteria; phylum Bacillota; class Bacilli; order Bacillales; family Bacillaceae_G; genus Gottfriedia; species Gottfriedia acidiceleris_D. Next base: position 478,152 of record NZ_JBCMJM010000001.1, on the reverse strand, counting down.
TTTTTGATTTCCGCTAAAATTGACATCTTAGACCCTCCCTATTCCAACTAATTGTTTTTCTTCTGCTTCTTGAAACCAGCGTATTTTCTCGCGAAGACCGACCACATCACCCACGAGAACAATCGCTGGATGAGTAATTCCGGCTTCTAGGACCCGGACTTCGATGTCCTTTAAACTTCCGGTCACCGTTTTCTGCTTGGCTGTGGTCCCCCATTGGATAATGGCGGCTTTTGTATCGGGACTTTTTCCGTTCTCTATTAATCGCGAAACAATATAAGGTAAATTCCCAATTCCCATATAAAAGGCAATCGTATCAATTCCTTGAGCGAGAGCTGACCAATTTAATTGATCCCCATCCTTTTCCGCACGACTGTGGCCAGTGACAATCGCGAAGGTGGAAGCATAATCGCGGTGGGTCACCGGAATTCCGGCATAAGCAGGCGCAGCAATACCAGCTGTAATCCCCGGTATTATTTCATAGTGAATCCCATGTTCTACAAGAATTTCTGCTTCTTCACCGACACGGCCGAAAATGCAAGGATCGCCTCCTTTTAATCTTGTGACAGTCTTGCCCTGACTGGCTTTTTCAATTAACAGCTGGTGAATTTGATCTTGAATGATCTGATGTTTCCCCGGCTGTTTTCCGCAAAATATCAACTCTGCTTCCGCCTTTGCATACTTCAACAGTTCCTCATTTACTAAACGGTCATATAAAATCACATCCGCCTGTTGGATACACTCCATCCCGTAAACCGTAATCAGCTTAGGGTCTCCTGGTCCAGCACCAACAAGATACACTTTTCCATTTGTCATCTTCTCGCTCCTTCCTAAATTACTCATTTGAAATTCCAGCCGATGCAAAGGTGGCCATTTCTTTCAGCATTAGGGCCGCTGATTGTAAGATTGGAAAGGCCACTGTTGCCCCACTTCCTTCTCCTAGCCTCAAATCTAAATCAAGTAGTGGCTTCTTGCCTAATAACTGCAGCGCAACTTCATGTCCAGGCTCGACGGAACGATGGCCGACAATCATATACTCCGCTACTGTCTCACAGATTTCCCTTGCCAATAGAGCTGCAATCGTGCAAATAAACCCATCTACCAATATCGGAATCCGGTTTTGAGCAGCGGAGAGCATTGCACCTGTCATTCCGGCTATTTCCAAACCGCCAATTTTTGCTAAGATATCGATGGGATCCTTCCGGTCAGGGTTTCTTTCCTTTAGCGCCCTTGTGATGACCTCTTGTTTATGGCGAATTTTTTCTTGTGCAATCCCTGTACCTCGGCCGACGAGTACATCGATTTCCTGCCCACTTAAAACCGCTGCAATCGCACTGCTTGACGTCGTATTACCGATCCCCATTTCACCAACAATTAGGCATTTGATTCCCTGTTGAATCATCTGTTCCGCTCGTTCATAGCCAACGGCGATGGCTTGTTCGGCCTCTTCTCTTGTTAATGCATCCTGTTGGCAAAAATTGTTGGTTCCATAACGAATTTTTCGATTCACAAACCCGTCGGCTTCAATATCTGCTGCCACACCGATATCGACGACTTCAAACATGGCTCCGATTTGCCGGCTAAAAACATTGATGGCCGCACCGCTTTTTAAAAAATTTTTGACCATTTGCACGGTAACTTCCTGCGGGAAAGCGGACACCCCTTCTTCGACTACACCATGATCAGCGGCAAAAACTATTACACCGGGTGGTGACACGACCGGGAATGCTTCAGATGTTATTTCCGACAGATGAATGGCTAATTCCTCTAATCTCCCCAAACTGCCCGGAGGTTTGGTTAACGTATCGATATACTCACGAACTTGCCTTCCCATTTCTCTGTCAAGAGGCTGGATTCCTGTTATTACGCTATTCATTGGGTGATCTCCTTTTTTGATAATCCTTCATTAATTGTTCAATTGCATCCAGTTTAACGTGTCCCCTTACATGTTCTGCCAGACTGTCAAATGCTTCTTCCCGTAATTGGTTAAAAGATGGGCGCATGTGGATGGGCTCCAGTCCCTTTTTATGGCGGAGCTGATTGAGTAATTCCTCTCGAAATTCATCATTATGGAATATCCCATGAAAATAAGTGCCAATGATGGTTTCGTCTGGGGAATGACAACCATCCCATTTTTCATTTGTAAAAATAAGACCTTGGGACGCTCCTGTCGCCACGGTTTCACCCATATGAATCTCGTAACCTGTCACATGAAAGTTTTTTCCGAAAAGATGCAAATTCCCATTTGATAGGATCGTCGTCTTTTCTTTCGTAATGGTAGTTCCAATTGGCAGTAACTGAAGACCTTCGATTTCTTTATGGAGAGACTCGATCGCCAACGGATCCTCGATGTTATCACCGAGCATTTGATAGCCGCCGCAGATCCCAAAAAGAACGGAGTGTTTCTTTTTGAGTAATTCTGCTATTTTTTGAGCGATGCCGCTCTTTCGTAAAAACAGCAAATCTTCAATTGTATTCTTGCTGCCCGGAAGAATGACTAAATCTGGATTGTGTAATTGATCCGCTCTCGTTATAAAACGGACATGACAATCCGGCTCAGCAAAAAACGGGTCGACATCTGTGAAATTGGAGATTTTCGGATACTGAATGACCGCGATATCCAATTCTTTTTCAGTATTTTGAGTATATGTATATTGATTTAAAATCACGGAATCTTCGGCATCAATATTTAGATTCTCCAAGTATGGAATCACGCCGAGAATGGGTTTTCCTGTATACTCCTCAAACCACGTTAATCCAGATTCTAGCAGGCGGAGATCTCCGCGGAATTTATTGATAATTACACCAATTACACGATCGCGGTCCTCTGGTTCCATCAGCTGAAGAGTTCCTACTAAACTAGCAAACACTCCGCCTTTCTCGATATCCCCAATTAAAATCACAGGGGCATCCGCCATTTTGGCGACCCGCATATTAACCATTTCCCGGTCATTCAGATTAATCTCAGCCGGACTACCAGCCCCTTCAATGACAATTCGTTCATAATTTTGGGACAGGCTAGACAGTGATTGTTGAATAAGTTCCATTCCCGTTTGAAAGAATTCCCGGCGGTAACTTCCTGCTTCCATATTTTTATATGGTTTACCATGGACGACAATTTGGGATTGATTATCCCGGTTCGGCTTTAGTAGAATCGGGTTCATATCAGTGGTTGCCTGAATACATGCTGCCTCGGCCTGAACACCTTGTGCTCTGCCGATTTCTTTTCCATCCACTGTGATATAGGAATTTAACGCCATATTTTGTGATTTAAACGGAACCGTTTTATATCCGTCCTGGGCGAAAATCCGGCAAAAGGCGGTCACTACAACACTTTTGCCGACATCCGAATTGGTACCTTGAAACATAATTGGAAGAGCTTTAGTCATTTTGTTTAAACTCCTTACATTTCTTCACCCAATTTTCCACCAGCTCAGGGCATGAACCAAAATGAAAGTGGGTATAACCTGCAATTAAATTACCTTTCCGATAGCCCTCCTGCTTAAATCCACGCATTCCTTTCGTTTGGTAGGCCGGTTCAAAAACCGTTCTCGGATGAAAGGTGGAGTAGTGAAATTCATGGCCTCTTGCAATCAGGTTTCCCGCTAACAAGAAATTTTCTTCTTCTGCAGTGATTTCCCGGTATCCCAAAGCAGCTAGTTTTGTCTGCATTTTCACCTTTCCAGGAATGATACCGACCATTTTGTAACTCCTTTCATCGGTTGTTTCCAACGATTCAGTTAAGTACATAAACCCACCGCATTCCGCCAAGGTTGGCAGTCCTTTTTCAATGGCCGTTCGAATCGAGTTGTTTACCTCTGTCTGTTTTGTCAGCTCCTCCGCAAATTCCTCTGGGAAACCGCCACCGATATACAATCCATCGACTTGTTCCGGCAGGCATTCACCTTTTATTGGAGAGAACTCGATTAGCTCGGCTCCGGCAGCTGCTAACATGTCGAGGTTTTCCTGATAGTAAAAATTAAAAGCGGCATCTCGTGCGACTGCAATTTTTACAGTTGCCTGCTCAGCTCTTTTAAACTGGGATTCTTTTATCTTTAAAAGGGGGGCTTGTGCCAAGTCATATATAGAATCTACATCAACGGTTTCAAGGACTAAATCACCTAGTTGATCAAAAAATGGATTCAATTCACCCCGTTCAACGGATGGTATCAATCCTAAATGCCGTTCCGGAATCGAGAGTTCCTCGTTTCTTTTCAAATAGCCAAGGACGGGAATACCGCATTCTTGTTCAATCGCGGATTGAACGATTTTAAAATGCCGTTCGCTACCCACCCGATTGGCGATCACCCCGACAATATTGGCTTCCTTCAGAAACGTTTGAAATCCCTTCACAATGGCCGCCGCACTACGGGCCATGCTGGCACAATTCACGACCAAAATGACCGGACTTTCGGTGACGAGACTGATTTCGGCGGTTGATCCTGTATTATTTAGAGGATTTTTCCCATCAAAGAATCCCATTACTCCTTCGATGACGGAAATATCCGCCTCATTACTTGAACGGGTGACAATTTCCTTAACCATCTCGTGGTTGAGCATCCAGCTGTCAATGTTTCTTGACGTTCTCCCCGTGACGGCCGTATGATAGGTCGGGTCTATATAATCTGGACCGCATTTATAGCCCTGGACGGTATAGCCCTTTTTCTTTAAAGCAGACATTAGCCCAATTGTCAGCGTCGTTTTTCCGACACCGCTGCCTGTCCCTGCAATCACAAGTCTACGAGTAGACATTCTATTTCCCTCCTCTCTCAATAGGGAATCACCGCTACTGATATGGTGACATTACCTGATTTCTTCTTTATCAACGTTAGATGTTCCGCTGCGCTGTACAATAAAGCAGCCGGCTCACTGACGCCGTATGCACCGGTAAATTTAAAGACTGTTTCAGAAGGGTTCTGAAGTTTAATCGAATTCAATTCAGCAGGGGTGTAATAAATAAACTCCCAGCGGTTTTTTTTCGCCACTTCAAGCAGTCCCGCTTCATCCTTTTTTAGATCAATCGTGCAAACCGCTTTGACACTTTTTTTTGAAAACCCTAATTCCTCAAGCGTTTCGTCGATTACTGCTTCGATTTCCGCTGCAGTGGTCCCACGGTTGCAGCCCAATCCAAGGACGATCACCTTTGGTCGAAATAAAACACCATTATGTAAAATGTCCGTTTCGTCTTCGTATAAATTCCGATGGGTTACTACTAAGGCAGCATCTGGCTTTGCGGCCAGCGCTTCTTGGATCGATGAATACGCCTGAATATTTCCTGGTAGCGGCCGGTCATATGGCCACCAGTCTTTTTCGCCTGACTCCTGAACCACGGCGATTTTTTCTTCGTTCACAACTGAAGCGCTAACGGGCGTCAGCTTATCAGCCGAGTCCCAGATCCAGCCAAATCGTTTTCCGAACAAATCAACTGCAATCGTTTCCTGTACATCTGAAGCTGTGGTAATAATGGGACGGGCCTGTAGAGTGGCCGCCACTTCTTTCGTTAGTTCATTGGCACCGCCGATATGGCCTGACAGCACGCTGATCACATGTTCGCCCTTATCGTCGATAACGACAACCGCAGGATCTGTTTTCTTATCCTTTAAAATAGGTGCAATCATTCGTACCACGGCTCCAAGGGAAATGATGATGATCAGCCCCTTATAGGCCTCGAAAAGAGTGGGTAGAAGAAGGCGAACGCTTCCGGTAAATAACTGGATGTCCTTGTTCTTCTCATCTCCTCTTTCAAACTTCGCCATATAGTACACATCGGCATTTTGAAACGAATGTCCCAGCTTGCGGGCCAGTTTGACCCCATGCTTTGTAATGGCGACAACCGCATAGTCCCCCTTCTGCTGGATGACCGCACTTTGCGCTTCTTGGAGCTCGATCATTACGATTCCACCCCCCTGCGGAATCCGTGTGTAAACGTTTTGTCATACAGCTTGGAACGATAATCTTGTTCGTGGATGTTTTCATCTAGTGCCCATCCGGCTAAAATCATTGCCTGTTTACGAATCCCGTTTACCCGCATATCCTCGTCCAAGTGTTCCAGTGTGGTCCGGACAATTTTTTGATCCGGCCACGACGCTTTATAAACAACCGCAACAGGAGTATCCTTGCTCCAGCCAGCCCCGGTCAATTCCTTGACAAGTTTCTTCGTTAAAGTCGCACTTAAGAAAAGCGAAATCGTGCAATGATGTTTTGCTAAATCCGCCAGCTTTTCAAATTCTGGCACAGGTGTCCTACCCTCGGCTCTTGTCAGGATCACGGTTTGGGTTAAATCTGGAATCGTCAGCTCAGCTTGAGCGGCCGCGGCGGCCGCAAACACAGAGCTCACACCTGGAACAATCTCTATTTCGATTCCTCTCTTCTTTAACAAGACGATTTGTTCCATAATCGCCCCATAGACAGCCGGATCGCCCGTGTGGACACGAACGACCTTTTTCCCTTGCAGGATTCGGTCGGCCATGACGTCAACCATCTCTTCTAAGTGCATCCCGGCGGTTTTCATTATTTCGGCGGAAGGTTTTGCTTTAGCAATTAAGTCTTCGTTCACAAGAGAATCCGCGTATAGAATGACATCTGCCTCCTGAAGATGCTGAAGACCTTTTACCGTAATTAAATCAGGATCGCCCGGTCCGGCGCCAATGATATAAAGCTTCATTTTCTCACCACCATTAGTGTTAAATATTCAAGTTCTGCTCCTTCAAGCTCATCTGCCCTCCAAATAATTTCTTCATTAGATGTTACCTTTGTGACGACAGAAGCCTTGTCAAGCAAATCTAAATCACGTAATACTTCTAGCATTAAATCAATCACTTTTGCTACTTTTATAAAAATGACACAATCATTGTCTTGAATGACTTTTTTCATAGTTTCGTAGTCATCCCGTGCTGGAACAATCGCCACATGTTCATCCCCATCTGCCAATGGAATTCCAAGCCTAGATGCCGCCCCATTAATGGACGATATCCCCGGAACAACTTCAATCGGAACTTGCGGATACTTCTCCTGCATCAAACGCATCATATGAATAAACGTACTGTATAAAAGAGGGTCCCCTTCAGTTACAAAAGCGACATCCTTTCCCTCCTGCAGCTTAGCCCATACATTTTCCACGGTTTCCGTCCATTTTCTTTCCAATGTGACTGGATCCTTTGTCATCGGAAAGACAAGTCCCAGCATTTCTTTTTCATTCGGCTGAAAATAGACATCAATGATTCGATGGGCATAACTTTTGCTGCCCTTTTGTTTTTTTGGATAGGCAATCACTGGTGATTCCTTTAATTTACGAAACGCCTTAACGGTAATAAGTTCTGGATCCCCTGGGCCAACCCCAAGGCCGTATAATGTACCTAACATGTTTACTCCCCTTCCTTGCGCCATGCTTCTATTATGTAAATCGGATTTAATGCATCAAATCTTGTCAGATTCAAAATGGGCTTACTTCTGGATATTTGAGCAAGAGTAATGTTCGTCTCATAGCCCCGCCCTTTAAACAAAAGCATCGCTTCTGAAAGATTTTCAATCGTGACAGCATTTAAGACAATGCGCCCACACGCTTTCAAGCGGCTACAGCAAATATCCAAAATGTCTTCCATCCCGCCTGCCGTCCCGCCAATAAAAACCGCATCCGGATCCGGGAAGGTTTCTAATCCCTCTGGTGCTTTTCCATGGACGAGTGTTGCATCTACACGGAACTTTGCTAAATTTTGCTTACAGTTTTCTAGGTCGCCCTCGTTCTTTTCGATAGCAAACACTTGTCCTTCCCTGGCGCTTTTCGCTGCCTCAATCGCAACAGAACCTGTGCATGTCCCAATATCCCAAACTGTGCTATCTTCTTTTAACCTTAGGGCACTAACGCTTAGTGTGCGAATTTCCTTTTTTGTAATTAAGCCCTTATCTGGTTTACGCTGTAAAAATTCCGAATCGTCAATGCCGATCGGCCAATGTGGGCTTTCACCCTTTTTCTTAAGAATTACTACATTGAGCGGTGAAAACTCTTCATCCTTCATTTCAGTAAGGGTAAACCAGTGGCATCGTTCCTGGTCACTGCCAAGGTTCTCGCCCACAAATGCCTCATATTCAGTCATGCCAAAGGAAAGCAAATACTGAGCGATTTTATTTGGCGAATTTTCTGTGTCGGTTAAGATTGCGACTGTTTTTTTCCCATCGACTCGCTGTGCCAGCCCTTTTATACTCCTACCATGAACACTAGTAAAATAAGCATCCTGCCATCTTTCTTTCATTCTGGCAAAAGCAAGCTGGATTGAACTTAAATATGGATAAATATCCAAATCGATTTTAGAAGATAAATAGCTTCCAATTCCATAAAACAACGGGTCTCCGGAAGCTAGAATCACTACGTTTCTCGTTTCCGATTGCAACCGTTCCACTAGAGAATTAAGCCCGCCTTCAATCGCCATTTTTTCGCCGGCGAATTCAGGAAAAAAAGAAAGCTGTCTCTTTCCTCCTATTAATAGTTCACATTCATTAATCCACTTTTCGTACATCGGGAGCAGGCCTACTTTCCCTTCGTCCCCAATGCCGATCATTTTAATTGATGTCACTCTTTCGCACCGCCTTTCCTAACAATTGCCCCTTCATGGTATATAGGGTCGTATCTATGTCGATCCCGCCATTGACTTCCTTTAACGCAGCGAGGCAGCAAAGGTCGCTAAGCATTTCGAAAAAGGATAGATGGCCCTGTGCTGTCATCAAATCACCAACCTGTGATGCCGTATTGGCAGTTCGAATTTCCTCGACCAGGGTAGCATCAGCACCGGTACGACTTGCCACCTCAGCTAAAAAATCAAAATTTATCGGGGCACTTTTCGAGTGGACCATCATGATCCCCATTGCCACTTTTGAGAATTTCCCCATCATGCCGACCATCGAAACTCTCTTTACCCCTTGCCTCTTGCATTGTTTAAGGGTGAACCCGACAAAGTCACCCATTTCAATAAAAGCTTCCTCTGACAGCTCGGGGAATTGCTTCATGGCATTTTTCTCGCTCCGACCACCTGTTGTAATGACAACGTGCTCGCAGCTACTGGCCCGAGCAACACTAATAGCCTGGATGATACTGGCCTTATAAGCAGCTGTGGAAAAAGGAACGACAATCCCGCGCGTTCCGAGAATAGAAATCCCACCAATGATTCCTAAGCGTCCATTGAGTGTTTTTTTGGCGATTTCTTCACCGGTTGGTACGGAAATGACGATTTTAATGCCTCTTGTAATCCCGAATTCTTTTAATACCCCTTCGGCCGTCTCTCGAATCATCTTGCGGGGAACGGGGTTAATCGCGGCCTCTCCGACAGGAACGGGCAAACCATCCTTTGTGACCCGGCCAACCCCAATTCCCCCATCAAGCACGATACCTGGTTCATCGAGCCATGACACAGTGGAAACAATCAAAGCCCCGTGGGTGGCATCTGGGTCATCCCCCGCGTCTTTAATCGTACTAGCGGTAGCCGATTGGTCCGTTACATCACAGCTTTCTATCTGGAAGGTTGCAAACCGCTTGACGGGCAAGTAAATCGTTGATTCTGTTTGTGGTTCACTCGTAATTAAAGCCGTCAGCGCTGCTTTGGTGGTTGCTGTTGCGCAGGCCCCAGTCGTATATCCTTCGCGCAGCTTTCCTTTTGGTACTTCCTGCATGGGTTATCCCCGTTCAGCCATAATGGAAATGGCATTTAATGCAGCAACTGTCACGGTACTGCCACCTTTCCTGCCAATATTGGTGATGAATGGGATATCGAGCTTAGCTAGTTCTTCTTTTGACTCAGCCGCAGAAACAAACCCAACAGGCAATCCAATGACAAGACCAGGTTTTACTTCTCCTTCTTTAATCAGGCGGATAAGTTCGAGTAAGGCGGTTGGAGCATTCCCAATGGCAAAAATACCGCCATCTGCTTCTTTGATTGCCTTCCGCATCGAAATGATCGCTCTTGTTGTATTCAGGCGTTTGGCTTCCTGGATGACATCCGGATCGGAAATATAGACTTTAATTTCTCCTCCAAATTTTTGAATTCGTGCTTTATTTGCCCCGCTTTGAATCATTTGAACATCTGCAACTACCATTTTCCCGCTCCGAATCGCTTGAATACCGGACTGAATAGCGTCAGGATGGAAGAGGACGCTTTGCCCAAGTTCAAAATCAGCGGATGCATGGATGATACGCTGGACAACTGGATACTGCTCCTCAGTAAAAGGGTGCTCCCCAATTTCTTCATTAATCATTTCAAAACTTCTACCTTCAATCTGTTCCGGTTGGACGGTTAACGGTTTAAATTCTGTACGAAAATCCATTTCTCTCACTCCTGTATTTAAATGATTGTTCTGGTGACGATTGGTGTGGAACCAATCTTTTTATGTAATTCTGCGATGACGTTGATAAAATTAGCATAGACGGTGCCATAATTCAGTTTCGGGCGGCCAATTAGAATAACCTCAATCCCCAGTTCTTTGGCGGCTTCCACCTTTTCATCGACAGATCCGACTTTCCCGCTCTCTTTAGTCACCATTAAGGACACGCCATATTGATTATAAAGAGCTTTGTCAAACTCTTTTGAAAATGGGCCCTGGATTGCAATAATATTTTTCTGTGGCAGCCCTAGCTGCTCACATTTTTCCATATTATCCACACGAGGCAGCATTCTGGCGATCAAGCGAATGTCCGGGTTACCTAATAGTTTTTCTGTGAAAATTTGAAGCGTCTTGCTGCCTGTCGTCAGCATCACCACGCCTTTATTGGTCAATGCAAGCTCCGCAGCTTCCTCGTAGCTTTCGACGACTTTCATTTTGTCATATTGAAATTTTTGTGACTCCCGTTCATACCGAACATAGGGGATTCCCACCGTTTCGGCCGCTTTAATTGCGTTTTTGGAAGCTTCTTCCGCAAACGGATGACTGGCATCGACAACCGCTAGAATCCCTTTTGTGTCAATCAACTCCACCATGTCTGCATCCGTTAATCTTCCTACTTGAACACAAATACCTGACTCCCTTAATTCAACTGCTGCATTTTCTGTGACAACTGAGGCCAGGAGATCGAACCCTTCCTTTTTTATTTCTAAAGCAAGGGCTCTTGCATCACTTGTTCCGGCTAACACGAAAATCATCCTCTAACTCCAGCTTTTTGCACCGCATGTTCGTGATCATGGTGATGGTCATCGTCATGATGGTGATGGTCATGGCCGTGATGATGATCGTGATCATGGTGGTGGTGATGATCGATATGTTCCATCACATTAATACGGTATTGGCAAGTATCGCAGTTCATCTTCACCTCATCACGTAAGGCTTCTTCCACTCGATCGATTAAAATCGTCTGTAATTTTGGATGATAACCAAAATAGTCAGCCAACTGAATTTCAACCGCTGCATATTGATTTTGAATAGGAACCATCATATCTTCTAACCGTTTAATCAGGATGCCGGTGAATAAAAAGTAAGGCAGTATTACTACCTTTTTTGCTCCAAGCTTAATACAGCGCTCAATCCCTTCGTTCACTAAGGGATTGGTCACCCCCATAAAAGCAGGTTCGACGATTTTATAGTTTGTTTTTTCCCATAGTAATCTAGCAATTTTATATAAATCACTATTCGCATCGGGATCACTTCCGCCCCGTCCTAACAAAAGGACAGCAGTATCGTCTTCGATGGATTCTACATTCTCGCCAATTTCCATTAATCTAGTTTTTAGAATTTCAAATGTTTCCTCATGAACACCGATTGGTCGGCCATAAGTAAATTGAACAAGTGGATATTTATTCTTTGCCTCATCAATAGCTGCTGGAATATGAATTTTGGAGTGTCCTGCCTGTAAGAGCATGATCGGAATCACCACAATATGGTCGGCCCCTTTCTCCACACATAGATCGATGCCTTGATTCACTGTTGGTCGTTCAAATTCTAAAAAACACGTCTCGACTAGAAAAGAACCTTCCCAAGTCTTTCTCATCTCACGGATGAACTCACGAACCTGCTGATTTCCCTCTTGATCTTTACTTCCATGCCCCACAAATAAAATTGCTCTCAAAATATTTCCTCCCCTTTGTTTGTAATTTCCTTACCTTCCAATTACCGCTAGTCTTCTCTTCTTTATTCCCCGCAAACAGCCGCTTCGATTTTAAGGTTTGGAGTGATATCCTGGTACACAAAACCTTGAACCTCTTTGACCCGTTTAAAAAATTTATAGAAACGTTCATTTGGATATGCCTTTTGTTGGTACTCTTGAACAATCCCCTCTAAGACCCCGACAATTTTGTCCGGTGCGATACCTTCAGCTACGATTTGTCCAGGATGAGCGCTTCTTCCAGCTGTCTTGGCTCCTAAAAATAAATCAAACGCTCCCTTACGATAGACAATTCCAATATCGTCTTTTACGGCTCCATAACAGGCCATGCCGCAGCCATTCACACCAAGTTTCAATTCTTTTGGGAGTTCCATGCCGCCAAGCCTTTCTTGAAGCTCATCGGCATAAGGGATGGAATCCTTCTTTTCTCCGTCACAAAAATCACAAGCTTTTACGGTTAATACGTCGCCAACAGGAGCAATCAAAAAGTTGACTGCCGTTAGTTTTTCAATAATCTCATCAGGCTTAGAGGTTAAAATTTGCAGCTTCATAAAATGGTCTTGTGTGTATTCCATGACTCCTTCTTCTCCGACAATTTCGGAAAGAATGGCCATCTGAACCGCAGTAAATTTTTTATTGGCGACACCAGGGCTGACCGCTACCTCAAAAATAGATTGAAAGTCTTGCTTCACAATTAAATCTTGGGTTCGTCCATAGGTCTCACCAAGGATCATTTGCAAGGCTTCCTCAGCCAACTCTCTTGGCGACTCTTTCACTGAGGTTGGGGTGACTAGTTTCTTGTTTACCGGCGTTACATCTCCCATTTGCTCAAGTGCCCATGGTTCGGCTTCCTTTTGCAGACGCTGATGCGGTTTCAACGGCTGAATTGCCTGATTTAATGTATACTTCCGCTGATAACCGCGCGGAGTGATCATCAAACTATCGTAGAAAAATGTTGAAGAGTTCCCAATTAAAACCGTGGTTAACATGCCAATTTCATGTTCTAGCATCTCTTGTAAATTGGTTAAGACGATCTTTTGACTATCACGGTATGCACTCTTTACCAATCCTACAGGGGTGTCTGGCGAGCGATATTTCAATAGAATTTTTTGTGCTTCCACGATCTGCCGTGTTCTTCTCCCGCTTTTTGGATTGTATAGGGCAATCACAAAATCAGCTTGAGCGGCTGCTTCGATACGTTTCTCGATCAAGCTCCAAGGTGTTAAATGGTCACTTAAACTTATCGTACAGGCATCATGCATGACCGGCGCACCTAATAAAGCAGCACAGGAGTTGATGGCAGAAATGCCAGGGACCACCTCCACTTTTACCCCCGAGTCTTTTTTCCAGCCTTTTTCAATTAGCACTTCGTAAACAAGTCCTGCCATTCCATATACACCGGCATCACCGCTCGAAATGACAGCTACCGTATAACCGAGCTCAGCTTGTTTTACAGCCTCCTGGGCACGGCTCACTTCTTCTGTCATTCCTGTGCTGATGATTTGCTTTCCAGCTATTAATCCCTTGATTAAATCAACGTAGGTTTTGTAGCCGATGATGATATCACTTTCTTGGATGGCTTCCTTTGCCCGTCCGGTAATATGTTTTTCATCACCAGGGCCAAAACCAATAACCAATAATTTACCTTTCACACTATTACGCCACCTTCCACAATTTCAAACTAGAATCCAGTTACTATCCGCCGTTAAATCTTCTCTTTAACCGCTTTTTGTACTCCTTCGATGCATTCCGACCCTTCTGGATGTATGAACCCAGCTTTGGAATATTGATAGATCGAATGCTCTTGAAGGCATTGACCTTCCGCCAGATGACGCTTAACAATCTTAGTTCCCACTTCAGGGGTTACGTTTTTATACCAAGTCCCTGACGGATAGACGATGGCAACTGGAGCATCCTTGCATCTCCCATTACATCTCGTTCTTGTTGTATGTATGATTGAATCTAAGCTTAAATTGGTGATTTCATTTCGGATCGCTTGTGTCGCTTCCTCCCCACCCTTTCTCATACAGCTGCTACCGTTACAAATCAAAACATGGTGTTTCGTCCCTTGTAAATTCCAAGTAGTCATGTCACACACTCCTTTTAGTTTTTTTCAAAAAAAAGCACCCCTATGGACATAGGGGTGCAGAATAAAATACACATAAAAAAATAGCAATGTAAGTTCAGCACTTCTACCTATGTTCCCGTAGGTTGATTAAAGCTATTAGGTATAGGCAGGTCTCCTGACTTAGGTTCATCATTCTATTGCGTCTTCCCGAATTCCTTCAGTGACATCTGCATAGAACTCCCCCTTACAGTGGCGGGTACCGTGACGGATTTAAACCGTACTTCCCTATTAAGCACTAATTTTCAAAGTGCACCAATCCTAATCTATTCAATTTTTAAAAAGACTTGTTTCTTCTAGAGGCATACTATAAGAATTAAAAATGATTTAAAATCATTTAAACGAAAAAATCCGTTCAACATAAGTTGAACGGATAAAACGTCAGCACAAAGAAAGTTAATAAATAATCCTTTTTGTCCAAACGTTTCATCTTCTCAACCCCCGAAGAAATCGAAACTTTAAAAGCTAAGACAGGTCTCCTGACTTGTGTATCTTCCTACTTTAGACCCTTCCCGTAACGTCCATATAAACGTTTCAGTGGTTTGTCTATTTCGTCCACACTTACAGTTGCGGGGACAGTTCTGGTATTGCTCCAGATTCCCTATTAAGCCCTAAGGCATCTTAACTAATTGTTAACAAATTATTATTTAATTTATTAGATATTAATATACTAGTCTATCAGATTTAATATTTCAAGAGTTTATTAAACTACTTATATGAAAACGCTACCCTTCATTAACTTCATAAGTAATTTAATGTAATATAGAAATAGCAGAAATTAAATATGACATTTCTATTTTTTGTGGCCATGGCAACAAAAAATTGTTACGCTTCCTCAAGAACTTATTGCATTTACTAAACGGGCTACCCCTTGTCTCAAATTGATCAAGCTCGCTTTTGTGTGATGACCAGACTATCAATTTAATAAATACTGCAATAATTGCATTGGTATGTATAAAAAAATAAAATAACATTCTTAAAATAATATTATTTTTCCAAATAATACTATAAACTATCTCTTCAATTCTTCTACAAATGGATCTTAGAAAGGTAATATGAATGACATGTGAACATCCCATTACAATAAATTTACAATAATCAAAAAAATTCCAACGGATTGTTGGTACAAGATTAAAATTTATTAGGTTGTTGGTATAGGTCAACTTTATATAAAACCCATAGACAATATGCTATGAGTTATGATTAACGTAGTTCTGTGTAAAAGCGACATCGATCGCCACGTACAATGGAGATACAAAATTCAACAGGCTCACCATTGGCATTGTAGGCAGTTCGTTCAAGGAGCAGTGCGGGACGACCTTCTTCCGATTGCAAATATTCACTTTCGTCGGCACGGATGAGAACTGGTTCAAAAGCCTCTTTTGCTCTTGTTACAATGGTATTGAACTGTTGTGAAAATAAATCATATAAAGAAATTTCGCCTACCTTTTTTAACTGCTCTATATCTGTAACAACATGTTTCGGAATAAAAGATGATTCCAAAATAAACGGCTCATCTTCAGCACAGCGAAGTCGTTTCATTTCAATGACATTCATATTTTCACTCAACTGCAGCGCTTCTTTGATTTTGACAGTCGGTTTGACTTCTTCTATTTTCAGAATGATATCCTTTGGATTCAGTCCCTTTTCTTTCAATACTTTGCTAAAGCTATAGAATCCCATCAATGACTGCTGTAATTTTGGTTTTGCCACATATGTACCCTTACCTTGAATTCGGTAAAGGATCCCTTCTTGAACTAGCTCCTCAATTGCCTTTTTAGCGGTATTCCGGCTCACACTGAATTGAACCATCAATTGATTTTCCGATGGGATTTTATCACCAGGGGTCCAATTTCCATTTTCAATCGAATCCTTTAGCCTTTCCATTAATTGGTGATAAAGTGGGATTAAACTTTCATGCTGCAATGGTTTCATTTTATTAAACATGCCTCCAAACCATACTTAGTTTCTATTAATATCATAAATTATATCACCGACACATGTAGAGTCAACCTAACAACCAGGTTCTATAACGTTATAGCTTCTTCCAAACTATTATAATGATGTTTTATCTAAACGACTTAAAAATAAATCAAAAAATAAGGAAGCTCGAGATTCTTCTCTACACTTCCTTATCTTCATTCCCCCAGATTTTTACAAACCACGGGCATGCTGTCTCTTTCAAGACAATATTTAGTTCTTGAATATTTTTTTACAAATTTCTTGTAACCAAAAACCTGTCTGGATACACAAATTGATCAATACCTCCATCTCTATTTATACTTGTGTACCGCTCATCTGTATTAAAGAATGGATGTAATAAGGAAGAAGAGTTTTTCTTCCAAATAACCAATTATAAAAACGGGTTGTTGTACAAATTAATACAAAAGAATAACTCATAGAAACTAAATTATGAGAATAATAGTTAGTTGTTTCAAGTAATTCTATTATACGCCTTTAACAACAGGGTCACTGTTCCTATTGGCGACGGTGAGTCAGGTGTATTGCGCCAACCTTTATTAACCCGCAATGAAACCTTCGTGCCAACCATGACAATAAGTAAGGCCAGATAAGCAACTGGTACAGATTAAGACTCCTTGTCGAAACTAAAGATGTTCACATCATAATTGATTTCCCCATCAACCTCGATGATACATACATAGTTGGCAATGTTGTCCTGTTGCATTTCCTATAACATATCTAAATATTTACTATTATTTCTCTACATAAGCAGGGTTCTTTGTAAAAACTTTTACCTCTGCAACAGATAACATAAGTGGCCCACTATGCGATTCCTTAAAGATAATCGATAACTTTGTAAATTTGGTTCCAATCGGTATATCAGCCACTGCTAAATCGAAAGTTACTGATTTGTCGTCAAATTGAACACTTTTTGCACCTAAATCATACTCTTTTCCAGAATCGGAATATATTTTGGCACTTAGTGTTTTAATTTTGCCATTCGTATATTGTGGGCGATTGTAAACAATAAATTTAGTCAACTCTTGTGGTTTAATAAAATTAAAATCAACGGGCAACGGTAGTGAAATTCCTTCATTTCCGGTGAGACTCCATTTCAATTCCGCCAATGAATTTTCACTTATCTCACCGTCAATCAGATTGGCAAAAGCTGCTGCACCGCCCTGCATCTTTTCCCCATCACCAGTAACTGTCATATCTTTATCCGATAATTGCAATTCCTTAGGCTCTTGTGGTTGTTCAACTCCTCCTGGTTCCTGTCCTGGAGTTAAAACCTCTCCTATTTTATCAATAGTGTCAAAGGCTGTATTAATTAGTAAGGATCTGGTAATTGGAATATCGAATTGAAGATCTTTCTTAGCCTTTAACTTAAGCGTGACTAATGTCTTCGTACCATCTAATGTATTTTGTGTTCCCTTGTTAGAAAACGCAGCCATAATTCGTTGTTCAGAATTTCCAATACCCGCAAGAGCAGAGTAATTTAACATATTGGCTATGTCATTTGAAGGCGTAACAATATTTTCACCGCAAGTCCCGTCAGGTTTACATTCTTTTACTAATTCATATTTGTTCGGATCCAGCCCTAGTTCCAGGTTAAACGCATTGATATCCTTTAATCCTGCTCCTATTATTTCTACTGAAAATTCCTCTCCTTTTTGTAACTGCTGCTTACTTGGTCTAATGTCCAATAGTCCGGCAACCGGCCTTCCTGTTGCTTGAAGAGGTTTTCCACCTAATTTAGATGCTACATACATTAAATCGTAGGCATCAATTACACCATTAAAATTAAGATCAACCCTTGATACCTGTCCCCAAGCTGTATCCGTTTGGTCAACACCCATATAGCTTGCAAAGAAGAGTAGGTCATCTTCATCAATGACTCCATTCGGTATATTCTCACCTACAACGGTTCCTCCTGTTTTATCCTTTTTGTATGGCCTGAATTCCTGTGCACTTCCAAAGCCGCCTACAGAGTTTAAAATGGTTAACTTAATATACCTTGCAGTAATATTTCCCTTAAAATCGATGACTTTTGTTTCATTATTCCTTTCAAATGTTCCATCAGTAATGATATTTTTATAAGTTTTGCCATCTAGACTTACGTCTAAATTGTATTTTAATATTGTCCCATTCCCTGCATCAGGTCTTGGAACATACTCGAGCTTATCTAGTTCATATGCTAGCTTCATATCAATCTCAAAGGTATGTGGCAGTTTATTGCCAGCATCTCCCCATTGAGTATGCCACAATGAATCATCCTTGCCATCGACTGCTAAAGATGCTTCTTGTCCCGGCTGTTCACTATCTGCTTTTGCCGTCATATTCTTAGGGACATTTCTGTATCGGTCAAGCTTCGTTCTTATTTTGATTTCATCACTCCAGCCAGATGAGCCTTTTGTATTCGTTGCTCTTATTCGATAAGAATATTCTGAATCAGATGTTAAACCTGTATGGAGATAGAATGGTGTTTGCTGACTATCACTTGTCTTAAACACATTTGTATGAATAATACCATCGATCATTAAATCAAAAGTTGTATTCGAACCATCAACCTTTTCCCAATTTAATTTAATTTCTCGATCTGTAATGCTGGTGTCATCAGCATGAAGCCCCGATGGAATCGTTGGTACTTCTTTATCTACTACATCCTTCTTTTGAGTATTATTGAAGCCATCTACTGTAAAAGTTATTTTATTTTTCGTGATGTCTGTTTTCCCTACCTTAATATAAAGCTTTGGTGATGTAATAATATCAGTCTTTTCAAATGGTGAGCCTTTTGTAGAATATTTGTTCAAGTTTGGCTTTTCATTATAGAAGTACACGTTTTCTGAGTTTTTATATTCCGCTTCATTCGTAACTTTCCTTAATTTAATATCTTTATTTCCAACCTTAACCGTTATATCTCTCGGGATTACACGTGTGTTGACAATCACTTCTGTGCCCCTGTTTGTAACCATCCCTTTATAGCCCTTTCCTTTTGCGGTATCAACGGTTATAACAGCTCTTTCCTTAATCACCTTTGAAGTAACCTTCGTTCTTGTATTTTTCTTTTCCTTATAATCAACAGTTTTCCCATCGTCTTCGTATAGAGTAAACTCTGATTTTCCCGATGGATATACTTCAAATATTCTATTTTCAGAACCATTTAATTCATTAATAGAATTATTTTCTGGTGCCATTGGAATAATTGCCCCATCTTTAACAAATACAGGGGTCTTCCATAATGGAGCACTAATGTTATGAAGAACTGAACCTCCCTTGTATTGCTCACCTGTAAAATAATCGATCCAAATTTGATTTTTATCTGGAAGATAAATATCGTTCCTTACTTCAGCTGCATTAGAGTTTCCATCATATATTGGTGCAACTAATAGATTCGGCCCCCACATATATTGATATTGTGTTTGCGTACCGTAAGTGTAAGGATCATTTGGATATTCTAACATCATTCCTCTAATCATTGGCATGGATTTTGATGTAGCTTCCTCAGCAATCGTGTAGATATATGGCAGCATCTGTGATTTTAGATTTAAATACATCCGATTGATAGACGCATATGGTTCACCATAATTCCATGGATTTTTAGATTTACTGTAATCATTGCCTCCAGATGCCCAGCCATCCATGTCGATTTGGATAGGAGTGAATGCTTTCCATTGGAAATCACGGGTCTGTACTTTTGCATCTCCACCAAATATACCATCCATATCTGAGCCGACGTTTGGATTTCCTGATAAGCCTGCTCCAATGTAAGTAGGGATATGCATTCTTATGTACTCCCAATTACCGCCATATTGGTCGCCTGACCATAATCCAGCGTAACGTTG
Organism: Gottfriedia acidiceleris; assembly: GCF_050457485.1. Taxonomy (GTDB): domain Bacteria; phylum Bacillota; class Bacilli; order Bacillales; family Bacillaceae_G; genus Gottfriedia; species Gottfriedia acidiceleris_D. The sequence continues at coordinate 458,144 of NZ_JBCMJM010000001.1, read as the reverse complement.
AGTACCAGCCCACCCATCTAGCGAAATAACAAATGGACGTGCACCACCTGAATTATCTTCTTTTTGAATTCCTTCTGCTGCTAAGCGTGTGGCATTTAAGGCCATGGAATATCCTTGTCCAACCCATGCAACATCCGTCTTTATTGCTCTTACACCTGCTTTAACTTCCCCGTCAAGGTCTCTTCGTAAAGGACTATCAACAGGTAGATTGGGATCTGGGTAGAGATTGCTTTGTGTCCATAAGCCCACCTCTACTTTTTGATTATTTGCTTTATCAACGAACTGCTTCAAATTACCAAGTCCGCCATAACCGCATCCATAGCCATCATTTGGTAAAAACCATCCTAACGGCATATCCTGATCTGCATATTGATCTATTGTATTTAATCCATTAGTCAGGAGTGTTCGTTGGTCCTTATGACCATTATGAGTTCCATTAAAACAATCTGCATGACCTAAATAGAAACCGTATTTTGGCATAAGTGCCGGTTTCCCAGTTAATTCTGAATAATCATTAATGATTTTTGGAATGGAATCATCTACAAAATAATAAGCGTCAAATCTGTCTTCACTGTGAGTTAAAGTAGCAGTTTTTGTAAAATCATAAACGCCTGGCTTAAAAGTATTTCGCATGACTCCGTAGCCTTCGGTGCTTATATAGAAAGGGACAGGGCTTGATGCAGCTCCTGCATCCCAACCTCCCCCGATTGAAATGTTTATGGAATTATTCTTATGTGCATAAAATCCATTCTGTTGACCTCCGCCATAAAAATATTCGTTTTCTTTTGTATCAAGGGTTTGAACTGTACTTCCGTTGGAATGTTTTAGCGGTTCACTTTCACTCCAAAGAATCTTTGATCTTTTTTTATCGTAAAGGCTCATCTTTGAAGTCGTTTTATCTACTCTTATCTCTAAAGCATCAGTGGATATTTTATAGACATTTTTATCACGATCATCAACCTTAATGTCAATTTCACCATATTGTCTATTGTAACTGCCAACATTTTTGTCAATAATTTTTGTTACATGCTCAGGCTCATTAGGAGTTGGATATTCTTCAAAAATGCCCTTTGGGTCCAAATGCAGTCGAAAAACATTATTTTTTAGGAAGTTAATTTTTATTTTTTCTCCTGTTTCTAAATCCAAGTACACATTATTTCTTTCTTTCGTAATCTTTGTTACTTTTCCTATAGTCTTATAGTTTTGATTGTTAGAAACATTATTAATTTCGCTCTCCTTTTCAGTTACAACAGCAGATGCTGTTGGAAGCATAGAAAGCAACATACCCACTGATAAACACAAGCTTACCAGATTTTTCAACCTAAATTGACGTCTTAGCATATTCTACCTCCGATTTTAGTGGTCTTCTGAAAATGAAATTCCGATTGTCTTTAATTCTTCTGATGGATCATTGGCTTATCCAATTCCTAGTAGATCCAATTGGAAGAATAGAAAGACGGCTCCATAAAACTCAAAAACTTGCAATTAGTCCTATTAACGGATAACTTTTTTTATCTACACCACCCATCTATATTTTTTTATATATTTTTATAACTAAATATATAAGCGTAATTAAGTAAGTCCTTCATAGAGCATTAATTTGTGGTTTTCGTATTATGAGAAATGGAATTTGATATAATAAAAGATTATGTAAAATCTAGATTGATAAGGGGAATTTAAGATTGATATATATGCCGATGAATGTTAGATGGATGTGCTATCTTGATTAATCAATTTAGCTCTTCGTTGTATTTTTTTATTTATAATGCCCTTGTTGCCTACTGAGATGCATTTTTGTTTTATATCTAATATAAGATGTATCCAATCCTCTCTTCTAACTTCAATAGATGGAATTTTCTTACAATTTAATTATAAGATAGATTGGGTTGATGGGTCAACCCAATAATATAAATATCCTGATGGAGATAACGTCAGGATTATTCGAATTTACACCATAAAGGCAAAAAATGTAGTATAAATAGGGTAATTAAAGTATCTTATTTTAAAACGTTAGGTTTTTCCGACTTTAATGTAAAATTAAAAGTCAATATGGTAACCATAAAATTATTTTTTCATTACGACTTTCTTACCTTATCTATTCTCAAGTGATAGAGTTTAATTTGCTCATCCCCCCCCTTATGATTAGTAAATAGTTTGTCAGAGACAAATGGGTAGTAGGAATCACGTTTATTTTAGGAGCGTATATGATCACACTTGTTATTGTATGGTTTAGTATACTGATCCGATCAAGCACAAATATACAAAATGTAAAAGGTGGCTCATCATGTCAGTAACAAAACTTGATGTCAGTATTTTATAAGCATTTCAGCCATTACATTAATACTAGGTTAAGATATTCTAAATCCTTCATTAGGAAAAAATCTATTTAAATTATATTATGTATTTCTTTTTGATTATTAGAAAAAGCTAACTGATATACTATTAAATTACAATCTCTAATTTTCTTTAATTCTTAATAGAATCCTGATTTAGTTCATCGAAATATTCTTTATACCTTCTATGAACAGTTGCCCTACTTACTTCATAACCTAAACCTCGTAATGTAGCTGCTATTTCATGAAAAGTAAGTTTCTTGTTTCTAAGATTTATTATTTCTTCCACAGGCAATTCTTTTTTTTCCCTACCTCCTAAATGATTATTTGATATATTCTTGTGAGGTTGAAAACCATTCTCGACAGCTCTACGCATCCCCCTGCTTATTTTATAATTAGCAATTCTCCGTTGAAACTCTTCTACTGTACTTAATATTTCCAAGACCATTAAATCCGCATCCGATAAAGATATCTCCCCATGATCTTGAATTGTATAAACTTTTATTGCCATTTTGCGTAATTCATGGATAAGTGCAATTTTCGAATGTCCCCTTCCTAATCGGGTATCGTCTTGTATAAGTAAGATCTCAGCCTGCTTATCCTTAAATATTGCTAAAGCTTCAATAATTCCTTCACGTTCTATATCAAAGCCACTATGTCTTTCTTCAATTATCTTAATCACATCAAGTTTATTAATATTTGCTAATTTTTCTAGTTCTTCCCTTTGTCTTTTTAATGAAGTATCTTGTGTATTTTTTTCTGTACTAACTCGGCAATAAATAACTGCTTTCATTTTTTCTCCTCCTCTTAATTCACGAATCTGACTTAATCAATTTGAGATAGTAATTTAATAAGTCTATAGGTTTACAAAAAAATATGGCTTGTTTTAAAACATTAAAATATTAATTGTATAAAAATTATAAAAAACACCACTAAATCAAAGTTATTCTTATTGTATTTAAAAGATTTTCTACAGATATTTAAGTTTTTTATCCGCGCGATTCTCCTAATCCTATGAATCTCCGTTAATATTCCTCGACAATACTTAAAATATCTAAAACCATTTGATCACTTTTCACTTAATTGAAACTGACTATTTTTAGAAGATGTAAATAATCTAATCACTTCTTTCTTTAAAAAAATGTAATAAAGCGCTTCTTGCATGACCTCTTCCTAATCACGTTTCATCTTGTATTAGCAAAGCGTCAACTTGGTGATCTATTATTACTGAAATTGTCTTTCTCTTTCTACTTCATATCCACTGGCCTGTTCGCCTATTGTTTCTAGAATACACATTCCCATCCGCTCACCTAATTCGGTTAGTACATTCATTTTTCTATGTAATGATGTTTCTTGTTAATCCTTTGCTGTACTTACTCTCGCGTAAATTATTGCATTCATTAACTGTTCCCTCCATACGAACACGAAAACTACTTTATTAAAAAATAGAACTAACGTTTGTATATCATATCCTATCATGATATAATGAAAAAAATAAAGAGGAACGTATTATCTACTTTATAGGCAAGGGGGAAATTAGAATGAACAAACTATCGAAAAGGCAAGCAGAAATTTTAGCTTATATTAAAGATGAAGTAAAAATTAAAGGTTATCCACCTTCAGTTCGAGAGATTGCTGAGGCTGTTGGTTTAGCTTCAAGCTCTACAGTACATGGTCATTTAGAGAGACTAGAACAAAAAGGCTATATTCGAAGAGACCCTACGAAACCGCGTGCAATCGAGATTCTTGGAGATACAGCAACGGCTGTGAATGAAGTACAAGCATCATACAGTGAAATCTATAACGATATTATTAACATTCCGGTAATCGGTAAAGTAACTGCAGGTATTCCAATTACTGCAGTCGAAAACGTAGAAGAATATTTCCCTTTACCGACATCTGTCGCTCCTTCTAACGAACAAGTTTTTATGTTACGAGTTGAAGGAGATAGTATGATCAATGCTGGTATTTTGAATGGCGATCTTGTAATCGTTAAAAAACAATTTACTGCTGAAAATGGCGAAATTGTTGTTGCCATGACTGAAGATAGTGAAGCTACTGTAAAGCGCTTTTATAAAGAAAGCGACCATTTTAGACTTCAACCTGAAAATGATGCCCTGTTTCCTATTTTATTAAAACAAGTATCAATTTTAGGGAAAGTAATAGGAGTTTATCGTACATATCATTAAACCTTTTACAAGCAATGACATATTTATGTGATTGCTTTTTGTTTTTAACAAGCATAGACATATCAAAATAAACCAAACTGACTGATCATAAAGGGAGGTTTTTTAGTGAGTAAACTTGAGTGGAGAAAAAGTTTAAAAGAAATTTATTTACCAAAAAGTAACCCTAGTAAAATTAAAATACCAACCTTTAAATATATAACGATTGAAGATAAAGGCAATCCAAATAATGAATTATTTAAAAAAAATGTCGAAGCGCTTTATTCTTTAGCATATGCTGTTAAAATGTTACCCAAAAAAGGCATTGTTCCAGAAGGATACTTTGATTACACTGTCTTCCCTCTTGAAGGTGTTTGGGATTTAGATGAAGAAGGTCGAAAACTAGACTACTTAAATAAAGAACATCTTTTATATAAATTAATGATTAGACAACCCGACTTTGTTACAGAAGATTTAACTTACACCATTTTAGATCAACTTAAACAAAAAAAGAAAAATCCACTGCTAGCAAACGTAAAACTCGAATCGATTACTGAAGGCTTATGTGTTCAAACCATGCACATCGGAAGCTATGATGACGAGCCAAGAACTTTTAAATTAATGGAAGAGTTCTGTAAGGAGAATAATCTACAAAGAGTTCAAAAAACACATAAAGAGATTTATATTTCTGATGCAAGAAAAACTCAAGCTGAAAAATTGAAAACTGTTTTAAGATTTCAAGTGGAGGAACTATAGACAAATTAAAAGAGCTTGGAAGTTCCAAGCTCTAGACTTACTATTAGTTAACTGGAACAGATCACTTTTAAATTAATCACTTTATCATTCACTATAACTCTCAAAATTCTTCTCTAAATCATCTCTAAACGCAATTGCTAAATAATTATCGATTATATTTCTAGTAATAGGTGATTGAAATACTTGACTCTTATATGCCCCACCCTCATATTCAATTATATCAATCTTATTTTCAACCTGTTCATTTTGCACCTCATCAAAATATTTAATACTAACTACTACCCCAGCGTCATCAATCGTAATTAATAGCTCTCTTTGATTTAATAAGACCTCAATAACACCATCTTTATCAATCATAATATCAAACTCACCATTCGAAACTTCAATTTCCTTTTTTAAAGACTCCTTTAAATCAACAAAATATGATTCGAACTTCTCACACATCTTACTATATGCCATATTTTCTGTAACAGTTTCTTTATATATTGCTTTTGTTTTTAAGATGAATTCCCTTTTAAAATCCATATTTCCACTCCTTGTAGTGATATAATTGGAGCATTTATATATTATTACTATTCATCATGTAATGAAAAATAGAATAACAGGAAGAATGTATTTAAAAATTTTTTATACTGATTAGCCTAAAGTAACAAATCAATCAATCCATCAGGACTTTTTACACACTTTTTCTTATTTATTGTTAATAAAAGTAAACGTTTTCAAATCAACTATGAACAAGGATTATTTCGAACTAAGTTAGAGAACCCGTTGAGAATAAATTAATATAGTATTGAAGATGGGTATTTGGAAGTGGCTAATGATAATTGGGGTAATAAAAATATTTTTATTCTTCTTCAAAAAATAAATAACCAAAAATATCGATTAATCTATTAATTTTACAAAAATAATTTCAGGATCTCCTTCATCCAAATTATCGATAAATCCACTTTCAATATATCCTAGAGATTGAAATACTTTTTGCATTGGGATATTAGATTTGTTAGTAGATGAAAATAATTTCTTTTCTGAAAAAACTTCAACATATTTCATGAGATTTTGTGCTATACCAAGCCTCCTCGTTTTTGGTGAAACAATTATTAAATCAATAAATAAATGGCCAAAGAAAAATTTATGATAAATCATATAACCTACTATCCTCTTATTCATTTCACAAACAATGCATCGATTTACTTCAATTGATCGTTTAATTTGATTTTCCCTAATTCGACTTTCAATAATTTGAGAATCTAAAGTTACAATTGATTCACAATCATTCATTTCCGCATTTCTAATTTCCACTTTCGTTCTCCTTTTCTTAAATGATTATTGTTAACTTTTCTATAAAATTCTTTCAAACCCTCTTATGTAGTAGGTTTAAATTAAAAAACCTGCATTTATTATCATACAGGTCATTTTATAAATGATTAAATAACTTATAGATTTGTTGGATTGAAAAGTTTCCCCCATGTTTTTACCCCAACAATTCCATCAATTACTAAATCATTTTTTCTTTGAAATTCTTTCACTGCTTTTTCGGTTAAAATCCCGAAAATCCCATCCACTTTAACGCCTATTTTTTCTTGAATTTTCTTTACTTGTACTCCCCTTGATCCTTTTTTTAAGATTCCCTTATAAGGATGTAATTCAATTTGAATAATCCTTTTATATAATCCATTTTTAATATTTGCATTATTAACCGAGATGAGCACATCTGCATAATTTGGAGCTACTGCCCAACCTGCCTCAGCAATCGCTTTAAATTGTTCATCAGCAGTTTTGTATGTTCTAACTTTACTGTACCTCGGATTATTTAAAATAAAATCAACAAAGCCCTGAACTGGATCATTATATTTTATATAATAACCACCTTCATTTTTAGGTCTAGCTGTTCCTCTACTACTAAGTGGTAAACCTGGATACCAAGTTTGACCTGCGATATTGTTATTTTTCTTAAAATTTTTAGACGTAAAATGTGCTGTTTCTACTTGCCATTGAGTATAAATTACTTCTGTTAACCAGCCAATCTTTTTTGAAACCTCTTGGGCAGATTGAAAATATTTAATAGTATTAGACACTATAGACTAATCCTCTCCTTAAAGTGCTTGTCCTATAGAGTATTCATTTGCTCCAATCATGGTACTAAGGAAATAGTAGAAAAGTAATGGAACATACTATTTTTTCTATTTATATTTCATATTTCTATTACTCCTCTTGTATTTAACAACTATTTAACTTTCTTCATACTATGGTTAAAAACTGGAGCTGATAAAATGACTAATTGGATCTACATTTCTACATCAAACCGCCAACTAAAACTTTTCGATGGCAACAATCTGCTTAAAACTTACCCAATCGGTGTTGGAAAAATGCTTACTCCTACTCCTACAGGAACCTATACAATTATTAATAAAGATCCAAATCCAGGTGGACCTTTTGGAGTACTATGGATGGGACTATCAGCTCCACATTACGGAATTCATGGAACTGATAATCCTGCGACTATTGGTCACTTTGTTTCACATGGTTGTATTCGAATGTACAATAAGGATGTACTTGAGTTATCCTCAATGGTTTCAATTGGTACAGGTGTGGTTATTCATCAATAAATGTAAAACCTAAGAGATGGATTTACATAGAATAATAGGTACTTCTATGTAAATAAATTTACTTTCATATAATGCTGCTTTATGGCTTGAATAGTAGAACTAAGAAGAAAATTTAAAAACCCTTACTTTACTGTAAGGGTTTTGGAAAATAAATTGAAAATTGTATGTTTCCATCTATTATTTTCACAACATGTTTTAACTGATGACGGATTAAAATCGATTTTACGATCGCTAGACCTAAGCCTGTCCCAGTTAAATGTTTATTACGTGAAGCCTCCATAACATAAAATGGTTCCCAGATTTGCTTAATTTGAGTAGAATTTTTAAGATTTGTTTCATTTTTAATCATGAATACAATTTCCCCATTTTCCTCGTAAATCTTAATATTAATTCCCGGATTTTTTGTATATTTAATTGCATTACTAATTAAATTATTAAATACTTTCTCAATTTGGTCACGATCTACTTCAATATTTAGTTGGTTCGTACTACTATATTCTTTTGTTAAAGTGATATTATTTTGATTCAATTCGATTTCAAAGTTTTCCAAACTAGATTCAAAAAACTTAATTAAGTCAAATTGTTCGATATGTAATATTTCTCGTTCAATTCTTGATAACTCTAATAATTTATCGATTAATCGGTTTATTTGATCTGTTTGTTTAATGATTGTATCAATATAAGTTCCATCATCTATTCCGTCTTTAATGCCTGAAGAATAAGCTTTGATTAAAGCCAATGGTGTTTTAAGTTCATGAGAAATATCTGAAATGAACGTTTTTAAATTTGCATTCCGTTGATTTAAATCATCATGGGCAATCCTCAAATTGTCACTCATTTCGTTAATACTTTTAGCAAGTTCTTCGATTTCATCATTTGTTGAAATTTTTGCCTTTTTAAAATCTAATTGAGCGATTTCTTTAGAAATATCTTTTAACTCTTTTAATGGATCTGTTATTTTTTTTGACCAAACCCAAACCATTAAAATCAATATTAAAATCAAAAAAATCATTATATAAATAGTAAATTTATTAACGATTTGAACCGCATCACTTAAATAAACAATCGAGACACCGACTACAATGAATACATTATCCTTTTGAATAAAATCGACTAAAAAACTAGATTTCAACTTACCTTGGTCGTAGATTTTACTAATTCTTTTACCACTTTTAACTTGGCTTAATGTTTGTTCTGTAACCCAAAATTTATTTAAGGTTACTCTTTTTTTATATAGATTATCTCTTAATAATCCATTAAACTGGTCTAAATTTGTTTGAATTGGTTCATAAACGATTGTTACATTATTTTTTTGTTCCAAATGATTAATTGACTGTTTAAACTCAGCCATTGGCATCTTGTTTATTGCTGTTGAAAGGTCATGTACTCTATTTTTCATCTGAAATAAGTAATATTTAGGTAATAAATACGAATTGATAATTAAATAAAAAATAAAAACAAAAAGAATACATACGGTAATTGTGATCGATATTTTTCTTCCTAATCGATTCATTTTTCTTTTATAAGACTGTATCCTAAACCTCGATGTGTTTGAATAAGATCTTCTCCTATTTTTTCTCTTAATCTTCTTATATGGGTATCCACTGTTCGATCATCTCCTTCGTAATCAATCCCCCATACATTCACTAATAAATCCTCACGTGATAAGATATTTCCACGATTACGAACAAAACAGCTTAATAAATCAATTTCCTTTTTCGTTAAACTTAAATTCCCCTCGTTTTTAAATGCTATTTTACCTTTAAAATCTACTTTTATATTACCAATTACAATATGATGCTCTTCTTTTAGTAATTTTTTAGCTCTAGTAATCAAGACACCTGGATGGAATGGCTTTCGTACATAATCGTCAGCTCCTTGTTTAAGAGCTAGTAATTCGTCCTCATCTTCACTTTTAGCTGTTAGCATTAATACTTTTGTTTCACCATTTTTCTTTATTTCTTTACACACATTAATTCCACTATTAAAAGGCATCATCCAATCTAAAATAGCTAAATCAATTTTTTCACTATAAAAGATTTCGATAGCTTGTTCTCCGTCTTCTGCTAAGAAAACATTGTATCCTTCCTTTTTGAAATATGCCTCTAAGATTTTTAACATATCTTTTTCATCATCAGCGATTAGAATATTGATTTTTAATTCCTCCGTTCATTCTGTTATTTTGTCACGTTCATGTAACAAAAGGAGCTTAAACTGTTTTCTAGGGGGAGTGATCATATGAGGATAATTGAAATTTTAGTCAGTGCTCTATTTATTTTATTTACAATCTTAATTGTATCAATTCATTCATAAAAGGCAGGTTATAGATATGAAATATACCATATTTCGGAGGTTCCTTAGAAGATTAATAGTTTTTACGTTGATATTATTAATTTTCCCTATTAGTTTATATAGTTATTCAAAAAGTATTGAACCAAAAATGTTAGATGTAAATCAAATAACAATCTCATCAAATTCCGTTTCAAAGCAGATGGAAGGAATGAAAATTGTTCAATTTAGTGATAGTCATCTAAGTGCTCACTATACATTAAAGCAATTAAATAATGTTGTCGATCAAATTAATAAACAAAACCCTGATTTAATTGTCTTTACTGGTGATTTAATTGATAATAGTGCTTTATACAATAAATTAGATCAAATCCCTGCTGTACTTAATCAATTAAAAGCAAAATATGGTAAATATGCTATTTATGGAAATCATGACGTTGGTGGTGCAGGGAAGAAAATCTCATCATCTGTTTTCATAAAATCTGGTTTTACAGTTTTAGAAAATGAACAGAAAGAAATCGTCTTAAAAGATCACAGTAAACTAAATATTATTGGTTTGGATGACTATCTTTTAGGAAGACCAAATCCGGCAGAAGCATTTAAAAATATACAAAAAAGCGCCTTTAATCTCTTACTAGTCCATGAACCCGATGTGGCAGAACGACTTAAAGGGTATCCCATTGACTTACAACTCTCTGGCCATAGTCATGGTGGACAAGTAAAACTTCCATTTCACGAAGCGATTTATACTCCGCCATTAGCAACTATTTATACTGAAGGGTTATATAAAATAAATCATCATATAAAACCTTTGAACTTATATGTTAATCGGGGGATAGGAACAACACGGCTTCCGTTTCGATTTTTTAGTGTTCCAGAAATTTCAGTTTTTACTTTAACGAATAAATGATTAAACCCGCAAGGATATGAATTCCTTGCGGGTACATAAAAATTATCCTATATAACCAAGTTCACAAAATTTTCGTAAAGTATAAGAATCACGTTCCAATGAAGTTGTTAGGACATTGGACTAAAATCCTTCCAGATTGTTACTGATAATAGTTCATGGGTAATGTCTTTACTAAACCAAGTTTCATTCCATTCAACCTGACTTCTTTCAAACCTCGTTCTTTCTTCATATTCTTCTTTACTTCTATATTTAATAAATAAATTAATGTAATAATATTGCTCATCTTCCCTTTGCATAAAATTCATTCCAATATTTGAGGGCTCTGAATGAAATTTTGGATGTGCTGACTTTTTTAACCTCGATTTAAAATCCTCTAAAAACTTCTTTTCAAACTTATATTCAAATAAGACGGTGATCATTGTTTCAACTCTTTTCAATTATTAGTTGTCTAATAGTTAAACACTATTATAAGTATTCAATTTCTTATTTATTCTTAATAACAAATCATACATAATGGATTTAATTTGAGTTGATAATAAAAAAAATGGAAAAGTTCTACAAGAGGTGCTTATGGAAGAAACACAATCACTGAGCTCAACTGAAAATATAACTAGTCTGATTTGGAAATTATCAATTGGTTCTACATTAGCATGGGAAATCTCAAAACTTTTTGGTTCCTCACATCCCTACCTAGGTCCAGTTTCTCTTATACTCACAATTCAATCGACAATGGACAAAACCATTAGTTTATCGATCAAGCGAGTAATTGGAACAATGATAGGAATTGTAGTTACAGTAATAATTGCGAGTTATCTAAAAGTCAATGGATGGACCTTAGGACTTTTAATTTTAATTGGTACATATATTGCTAAATATTTAAAATTAGACAAAAAAGTACTTCACCAGGTCGCTCTCACAATTCTATTTGTCTTTGCATTTGAGCATCAATCAAAGGATTATGCGATGGATCGAATGAGGGATACGCTTGTAGGCATCTTGATTGCTGGTTTAATACAGTTCGTTTGGTCTTCATTTATATCAAGAAAAAAAGTATTGAAATAGTACAAAACATAGCCCGTTTTAATCATTTTTTCAATTTTTAAGAGGATTAATTAGAATGCTCCCAAAGTAAATCCTCTAGTTGTTCTTCACATTATTGGCAATAATTCTTTTAGTCTTTCATGTTTTCATAAAAGACAATTCTATTACCAAATGGATCTCCAACCCGGACCTCTCGTGTTTTCCAAGGAGTTTCTTCAATGCCAGGACGAGCATACTTATATTTCTTTGACAGCAACTTTGAATGAAGTAACTCTAAATTTTTTACCTCAATTCGAATAGCCGCACCTGGACTACAATCACCATGATGTTCAGAAAGATGAATTACACAATTGTTATAAGAAATTTGCATATATAAAGGAAATTCAACTTCAAATCGGTGCTCCCAATCAATCTCGAATTCTAAAAATGTTATGTAAAATTCTTTTGCCTTATCTTCATCAAACATACGTAGTATAGGTGTTGGACTTTTCATAGAAATTTTAGATGTACTCATTTCTTTTCTCTCCTTTTCTTTTAAACCTACTGCCTATTAACAAGTTCAATTAGCTTATTGAATCAATCATTCCTTGAATTACTCTCATACTCTCAATATCCTTTGGACGAAGCTTGCGTCCCGTACCTTTTTCATAAACCTTTTTTTCTTCAAGTAACTGGTATGGGTTTAGGACATTAATTGATATACCTTTTAAATTATATTGTTGAATTGGCAAAGCATCTTTTCTCCATTCCCAATCTGGAAAACCATTCGCTATGATTTTACCTTCTTCTGATATTCTAACAAATACAAAACTCACATCGACTTCATCTTTTATGAAATCTGTTTGAAGCATACTGACCGGTATTTTCTTAAAACCAGCAATAACCATTGCCTCTTCTAACTCTTCCCGATATTGAATGAAAGTGACTAAATCAATATCCGAGTGTTCACGGGTCACTTTACCAAGAAGAAAATCAATTGCCCACCCTCCTCGAAGCCAGAGTTGAATTGTTAGATTTAAACAAATTGTATTTATTTCATTGATGATCTTTAATTGATTCTCTACTAAAACGGCTTCGTTGTTGTCCAATTTCACCACACCTTTTCACTTATTATGATAAGTTTCTATCTCAAACGATTTTGGACCTTCTACAACTTTTCTGTTATCTAATTAATTGAAGTCGCTACTAAAGACCCAAGTTTGATAAAATTACTATTACGATTACAGCAAATACAAAAGCAAGTATCATCGTTTTAAACCTACTCTTCTTTCTTACATTTTCAACGTAATAAAAATCATCATTTCCCATCAGTGCTCCCAAAACTAGATAGACTAGAAGTGATACTGGCAAAAATACGAATACCAATCTTACAAGAATTGATGAGATTGATAAAGCTTCTGCAATTCCTCCACATACACCTAAAAATACATAATCTGTATTCGATTTATATAATCTATTTCTATTCATTTTATCTTCCTCTTTTTGTTTATAAGTCTATCGGCCCATGTTCCACTTATTTATCAACTTCTTCACATTCTCATTTGGACTCCAGCAATTAAACTTATAGTTCGTCATTGTTTCAAATCCCAACCTACTACAATAATATTTCATACCTTTTACTTGTTTCTCTGCTTTAAAATGCTGGCACGTTGCACAGCAATGGAAATCTTTCATATATCCTCCTAAGATGAAAACAAAACTTTAACTTAATTACATTCTCCAACAGAATTAAAGTTCCTTTTTTATAAAGTAAAATTGGAATTAAAATAAAAAAGTGAGCAGCAATAGACTACTCATACTACTTTCAACTTTTAATTTTAATTGAATTTTTATTTATTAAATTGAGCATTAAATCACATTTGCTGTTGTATTTAAACATTTTAGTTTCTTTTCAATTTTTACGGTTATTTTCTTTATAATCACAGAAAATAGTAGAGCATAGTAATTAATGGAAAAGGAGATTTACCGATGAAGCTTTGGATTACTTCTATTTTCTCTATATTTGTAGCTCTATCTACTACCTGCTCTTCAGTATTTGCTGAGCCTAATCATAAGCTTGCTATAGTGATTGATGATTTTGGTAATAACATGAAAGGAACGGACCAAATGCTTTCGCTACCGATCCCATTAACAATTGCAGTGATGCCTTTTTTACCTTCTACTAAAAAGGATGCAACTGTTGCTCATTCTAAAGGATATGAAGTAATTGTTCATTTACCAATGGAACCGAGGAAAGGGAAAGCAAGTTGGTTAGGTCCAAATGCGATTAAGACCAACTTAAGTGATGACGAAATTCGAAGAAGAGTTCTAGCCGCTATTTATGACGTCCCATACGCAATAGGAATAAATAATCATATGGGTTCAAAAGCAACTTCCGATGAGAGAGTAATGCGCATTGTTTTAACTGCTTGTAAAGAAAGGGGCCTATTTTTTTTCGATAGTAAGACGAATTATCGGAGCGTAGTTACTAAAATTGCGGATGAGATAGGCGTCCCGGTCATTGAAAACAAATTATTTTTCGATGATTTATACACCTATAAACATATAGAAAAGCAAACTCGATTACTATTAGAAAAAGTAAGAGTCGAACCAACTATGATTGCGATTGGACATGTAGGAGAACCAGGTGAAATTACCTCAAATGTAATAAAGGAATATATACCTAAAATAAAAGAAGAAGCTAAATTTGTATTTTTATCAGAATTAGTAGAAAACCTTCCAATCCCATTACATTAAGATGGCTGCAATAAAAAAATTAGGAACCGCTATTTTGCGATTCCTATATTTTTTGATCTATTTACGGTAAAATAATCTTCAACCTCATTTATATTATTAGCAACCAATATTTTATCATTGTAATCTTTATACTTTTTAAAAAATGTTGGTTTCCCCACTTCTTCAAAATACTTATTCCATTTAAACATTTTGAAGAATATTTGAAGTGTCGGTTTATAATTTGACTTCTCTAATTTAAGTTTTTGTAAGAAAAATCTTTTAATAATTCTGTAAGTTCTAACTGAATAGCTAGTATCTAAAAAAATAATCAACTCTGCATTTCGAAAACTTTTACCTACCCATTCTTCATTATGAACGCCTTCAATAATCCATGTATCTGAACGAATGAGTGTATCTAAATAGCATTCTCTTTCTTGTTCGGAACGCCTGATATCTTTATTGCCCTTTTGCCTTTTCCATACAACATTATCTAACTCATAAAAAGGTATATTTAGCTTATTGGACATCTGCCTTGCTAAAGTCGTCTTACCACTTCCAACTGAACCAATGATATGTATTTTTTTTGGTAGGCTATTTTTCACTTAAATCACCACTTATCTTTAAACATTGATTCTATATTATTCGATTAAGTCCTTAAAATGACCTGGTTACTTTTTAAATCTTTCTGAATAAAAAATAGGAGCTGTTTTAGTCAGCTCCTATTTTTATTTAAACGTTCTGCTATTAAATTTAATCTTTACCAACTATTTTATAAAATATGTAACATTATTTACGCCAAAAAGACGTATATTCTGCTTTATCTTGAATATTGAACTCAATCATTTTCTCAAGTAATTCATAATTGACTGAGACTTTCCAAGGAATACGAAATAATCCTTTTGTAGCACTATAGCCAGCATTTGCAATTTCATCGGCAAATTGAACAATACCTTTTTCTTCAGGTGATACGCTCATATGTTGCTTCGCAGTCGATATGCCAATGATGAATGTGCCATGATTGGAAAACATCGGCGTATTCCACTTAATTTGTGGCTCTAGGCTAGGAAATTTATTCGAAATCCAATCCAAAATTTCAGCAGTTCGCTCACGGTAGTCTGGATGATCAATACCTGCTAAATATTCTGCAAAAACTTCCATGTCCGTCCCTCCTCAATCAAAAATTATGTAGATACGTAAGACTTTAATATAAACTATATACATTTAAATCCAAACAGTCAAAGTCGTTTCAAAGTTTTATCATTAATAAAAGCTATTTCTCTACTTTTTATTCGAAAACCTTTGTTCTATTATGTTTTCATTAAAAAGTCATATTATCATTCATTGAAAAAAAAGTAATAATTCCTAAAACTAAAATGATAATCAAAATTGACTGTATGCATATTCCAACAATACTGCAAACCCTTCCGGAAATTGCTAAACCTTTCCCTTTTTCATTCGTGCGATTAATTTCGGCAATACTTTTTCTAGAAATAAATAGACCTATTATACCAAGTATAAAGCCAATATAAGGAATGATGATCGATAAAACGCCTAAAGTTAATGAAGATATAGATTTACTATTTGTTGTTACCACTACTATTTCCCCCATGAATTTAAAAATAAAATTTAAATTAAATAATAAAATTTTAATTCTAAAATAATATAAAATTACTATCCTATTATTTATAATTTTATTATAATATTACACTAACAACTTCTTTTTGTAATTTGGGTTAATTCGGACGTTTCTTTATAAAAAGTATTAATAAATTTTAATAAAAATTTAAGATACAAACAATGAGGTATTGTTTTATAAGGGATCATGACGGATTGGAATCAATTTAAAAAGTGAAATTATTTTTAATAAAATCAAGAAGGAAATATTTGGATTGAGTCCATACTCTGGGAAAACCGGAAAATAATGACGAAGATTTCTTCAAAGATGTAACTCAAGTCAAGAGCCATTTAAAGAGTATACAACAACAAAAGGATCGGAATAATTTCCATCCTCAACTGCTTATTTCTTTTTCTTTTAAATAATTTTCATAAGCTTCTTTTACCTTATCAGATTTCGGTACAATTGGAGCTACTTTTGAAAGTCTTTTGCTTAAATCGTTTAAAAGATATACTCCTCTAAACAAAGTACCTGCTAAAATTCCGAAACCTATAATTATACCAACTTCTCCTAACATCAAAAGAAATATAGCTAAAATGGTTGCTAAAACGATTGATAATAACAATTTCATAGGATTTCACCTTCCCTAGTTTTTTTCTGCCAATTTTTTTATTTTCTAGTATTTAGATAGACAAATTACAAACTATCCCAATGAAATTACTATATTCCTGAAACTGAAATAATAATTAATATAGCTTTAATTTGATTTATAAAAACCTAAGTACTATTTTTTTCTATTTCTTTTTTGCTTAAGAATCTTAAAAGGAATAATAAAAGTAATATCCAAAAATGATAATATTCCCAAAGTAGCAACTAGTAAGCCGATTATAACTTTTATAATCTTTATTGACTTAAAACCAACTGAGATCAAGAGTTGAAATAAAATGTGATAAACACATACAAATAATAGACAAATAATAATTCCTTTAATACTTTCCTTCCAATTTACTTTTTTTGATTCAAAGTAATAGATAATGCTCTTACCGATTTGATAAAGTACAAGATAAATCAACACCTCTTTAATATTCATATCAAATCCACTTACGATTAAAACGGTAGATATTATTGCAATGAAAACTATAGGTTTTATTCCAATTTTCATATATCTTTGTTTTCCTTTTTGAAATAAAGAATGCATAGGAAGTTCTCCCAGGATGTTTTTTTGTAATCTGAATTTTACCATAATTAATTCAGTATTTTATATACATTCTTAATTTCTAATTCTATTATGCAAGCTCTAAAGGCAAATAAACATATTCTCCGTCCCTAATAATCTCACACTTTTTAACTAAAATCGGATTATTAAAAATTGGTCCATCTATCACAGTAGTATGGAACTCACCACTTTCTCCACATGGATCAATGCCTCGAGTTTCAAGCTCCTTTACATATTCGTGAGTTAACGTTCGTCCTAAATCTTCTTCCCGCATTCCTAACGTTAAGTTGACTGTTACAACAATCGTTTGAAATCCTCTATTTATAAACTCATCGACAGCTTCACGGTGATTCATTTCCCATAATGGCATATCAAGCTTTAATCCAACATTTTTTGTAACCTTATCATGCCAACAATCTTGAGTAGGCATATCTATGTCACCCGTTACTAATACATCCGCTCCTTGATTTTTTGCATTTTCTAATAGCAGCGTAAATACTTTTTCATATTCCTGCCAACTTGCCACCCCAGTAAAAACAGGTAAACCTATTGATTCAGCTTGAGCGTGTATTATTTCAGGAGGCATTCCGTGGGATCTAGAACGTTTCCCTTCTTCCTCTAACATAACGATTAATCCAACCGCTTCCCCTACTTTCATAGCTTTATATAAAGCTAGTACACTATCTTTCCCTCCGCTAAAAGAAGTTATAAATTTACGTCCAATCGCATTATTTTTCCAGTTTATTGTTTCTACCATTCACAACTTACTCCTTTATACTAAAGACTTTTCCCCTAAAATTATAAGAACAATTTAATATTAAAATTTTTCTAATGTTCTTGCAATACTACTTTCATTGTTGGAAAACCGTATGTTAATAGTAGATGATGATTGGGCTAGTGATTGGTCCGAAGAATTTGAAGGTCCAAGCTTAGAAGATTACGGGGAAATTTATGAATTAGATGGATTTGATCATAATGATCTAGCAATCAGTTCGACTATTTACTTAGTAGCAAGTACTGTAATATCATATGCAAAAGCCTATAAAGCACTATCTGATGAAAGTTCAATTGCAGTATGCATCGAGTTTCACGACTAATACCCTATTATCAGATTAAAGGAATAGTAAAAAGAGCATTGATTTATTTCAATGCTCTTTTCTGTACAATTTAGTGTGTGAATTTACTGCTAATTGTGCTGATATTTAACTTTAATTTAATTGTTTTACTGATATCTTTATATTATTTCTTTACATAATGAAGCATAGCAAGTTGACCTAATTTTTCTACTTTCGTTAAAGTGTATTTTTGGGTAATGTCATCACCAGTGTAAAGAGAAATTCCTTTTCCCAAAACGATCGGAGCGATCGCTAGTTGGAATTCATCAATCAAATTTTCTTTAAAAAATTCTCGAGCTAGATTTCCTCCACCAACTAACCAAATATCCTTACCAGGTTGTTGTTTTAAATCTTGTATAAAAGTTTTAATATCTTCATCTATAAAAGTAGCATATTCATCTGTTCCATTTGCAGATTTTGAAAACACATAGTTTTTATATGTACTATAAGGATACTCCATATCAAATCCACGGACGACATCATATGTTGCTTTTCCCATTACAACAGTGTCAATTCTTTCTAAAAGTGTATGATAGCCAGAGTCTCCTTCTACTTCTGTTGTTTCTAACCATTCTAACGTTCCATCATTATTTGCTATATATCCATCAATAGAAGTACCAATGTATAAAATAATTTTACGTTGTTTTTCCATATTAAATCTCCTATCTTTATTTTTGAAGTTTGTTTTGTTCATTACCTATTCATTAATCTAGTATAATTGAATGTAACAATAATATGCTTTTGAAATAGGGGGAATCGAAATGCCTTTATCTACTATTAATTTATATATTTGGAAACCATTTTCAACTTCACCGCCACCACCGTTTACTCCTGCTGTTCAAACAACACTATATGAGCTTATATTAAAAATAGATTAAGAATCTGCGAAATATAAGCTGTTTCGTAGATTCGAAGGAGTAGACGATGAAATCTAAAATTCAATTCCTACTATCAATGGTGATCTTTGGTACGATTGGCATATTTATAAGATACATTGATTTAGCTTCGAGTGAAATAGCTTTATTGCGTGGTTTAATTGGTAGTTTATTTTTAATAACATACATGCTTATCGGTAAGAAAAAAATATCATGGACATCAGTAAAAAATAATGCTTATATTTTGTTACTTTCTAGCATTACATTGGGTGGAAATTGGATATTTCTTTTTCAAGCTTACAAATATACGACTGTATCAAACGCGGCACTAAGTTATTATTTTGCACCAGTCTTTGTCCTGATTTTATCTCCATTTGTACTGAAAGAAAAATTATCATCTAAGAAATTAATTTGCATTGTCATAGCCATATTCGGTATGTTATTAGTTGTTGCTAGTGGTGGGCTCGGCACGGCTAGATTAGAAGATTTTATTGGGATTGGTTATGGACTATTAGCAGCTGTGTTTTATGCTTCTCTAATGCTACTCAATAAATTTATTAAAAACATGGCTGGCTTAGAAATTACACTTATCCAGCTTGGAACAGCATCATTACTTCTCATACCATATGTATTCATTACTGAAGGATTCGGGATTTTGGAAATGTCAGTTTCTTCAATTCCATTTATAATAATCTTAGGAGTGGTACACACGGGCATTGGATTCTTATTATTCTTTTCAGGGATGCAGAAATTAAACGGGCAAAGCATTGCAGCATTAAGTTATGTTGATCCAATCACCTCTTTATTAATTTCAACTGTTTTCTTACAAGAGAAAATGACAATTGTTCAAATGATTGGTGGGGCTTTGCTATTAAGTTCCACATTTGTAAGTGAAAATCATTCATTGAAACTGTCAAAACCATTTTTGAAAAAAACTGCTAAATAATAAAATAAACAGTGGGAAGGTACAGTTTCCCACTGTTTTTAATTTTAGATTATGAATTTCTGTACTTAGCAAACATTATTTCGTCATGATATTTATCTAGATCCGGCAATTTTAACTCTTCGGCAATTTTAAGTTCAGCTTCTCTATCATATTCCACCCTTACAAATTGGATTGAATTAGTTGAATAAGAACCATCAAGAATCGCATAAGACGCCGAAGTTAAATCAAGGGAATTTCCAATACTTCCTACATTGCATAAAATTCCGTTTTTGAAAGTTTCCAAAAAGGTAGTATGTATATCTCCATAAAAGATGATATCAGGAGTCTTATCGTTTTTATTTGAATTTGTTATCTCACTATTTTCAAACATACTTAACCGTTTTTCAATTGGATGGAAAGGTAAAATCCTCTCAAATTCACTCCTTGGTGAAGCGTGAAAGAACCTGATTAATTGTCCATTTAATTCAAGGTCAATATGAAAAGGTAAAGAAGCTAGAAATTGATAGTCTTCTTCTTTTAATCGCTCTCTAAACCATTGAATAAAATCATTTTCAGCAGGTGACTGAATAAATACATCCCAATTCCCACGGACTACTTTTTCACAATTTTTTTGAACGAGCTCTATACACGCTGAGCCTTGAGGCCCCTTACCAATTAAATCACCTAAGCAAAAAATCCTCTCTATTTCTCTAGAGCGAATGTCTTTTAAAACTGCTTCTAATGCAGTTTTATTTCCGTGGATATCTGAAATAATTGCTATTTTTGTCATGATGCTTCCTCCTGTTCTCAAACATTTGCATTTTTACATGAAAGACCGAATCTAACAATGCCTTATAAACTAGCAAACATTTATTTGTATTGAAATTGTTAAAGGGAACTTCTCATATTTGTTAGTCATTAAAATATTCAATTTAAAAGAATATTAATCCTTCCTTATTATGTTACCATAAAAGAAAAAAGGAGCTGATTTTTAGCTCCTTGTCTATTTTTTTTGTTTAATTTAAATATATCAATTATATCAAATACTACTAAACTTTATTCATTTAATAAAATCATAATAATTTTTTTCAAATTCGACTCGGAATCATCACATACAAACAAATCTATTAAATGGTTCATGTAAGCAATTTTTAATTACAAATGTCTACCGATGTCCATCTAATCTGGCCTGTGTATAACCATAATACACACATGTACCATTTGTAGATAAGTCTTTGACCTCAAAGCCACTTTTTCTGTAGAAATCGAAATTGTTAGAAGATGTATGCGCAAACCAATCGCCGTGAGGGAGTTTTTGAACACATAGTTCAACTAGTTTTTTTCCGATTCCTTTACCACGATATTCTGACATTACGATCAAATCTAATATGTTAGCATACATTATTTTATCTGAAATAACTCTCACCATAGCTATTATTTTGTTGTTATCCCAAACGGTATATGCCCAAGTAGAGTTTTTAAAAATTAACGAAAACTTTTCCTTCTGCCAGGTCGGCGTATTTCTAATCCAACCAGCATCTTTAAAAAGGGCCTCAATATCATCGACATGAATTCCCTCAGTACCTTCCCTAATAACTAATCCTTGGAAATATTGATACATACGTAAGCCCCCCTTTAAATTATACTTATTAAATTCTTAAAATCTAAAATATAAACCTATAAATCATTAGAAATGAATAGCATTGTTATTTAAAAAATAATTATAATGCTTTGTCATACTCACTTCTAAATAATCAAACGAATTTATTAACTCTAATGCTTTTTCATTGTCATCATATTTTGTATCAACATTCGGTAAATTTACTATTCTATTTTTCAATGTAGGATGTGAAGCGTATTCTGCTTCATGATCACTTAAAGCTTTACCTAATGACTCTTCAATTTGCTTCTTGTAACTTTCAACATTTTCACGGTAATAGCTAAAGTAATTTTCAAATTGAAAGCCATGAACAAGTTTCTCGGTCATTTGTTCATCTATTAATCGATAAAAACATTACCATGACTTATTAACTTGGACAAAGCCTCTTTATAATTTTCGTTTCCACACATTTTTGATGCGATATAATCGGCTCTGTACTCCATTTCTCTAGAAATTTTCATATTATATTTGTGAAAAATTCTAAGATAATTCTCCATAAGCACTTTTGGTAAAATCATTGGAATCGCTATAAATATTGGACGACAACGACCATTGTGATTAAATAAGGATGTAATATAGTCTAAATACTTATTTGCACCTTTATAGACAGGGGAAACGAACCTATTAAAAACTAAATCTCTACCCGTAAAATGAGAAAGTTCATGGGCAAGAATGGCACGTAGTTCATTAACCGATAATACGTGAAGTAAGGGATAACTGATCGATATTATTCTACCTTTTGCAATTCCATTAAAGACATTAATTTTACCTTCAGACACAAAAAATTCTGATTTTACATGCAAAATGATCGAGTTTGGCATTTGTGCATCCATTTTTCCAGAAAGTTCAGAAATTAATTCACGAAGTTTTGGATGATCATGAGGATTAATTAATATAGCCGGCTCAAATTGTTTATTTTTAAAAAACATAGAAATAATTGCAATAAAACAACTCACTACTCCAAATATCATTCCAAAAAAAGGTAAAGCATCGAGTAAAATTAATCCAAAATATAAAAATCCTAATTCACCTAAAAACTTACCTATAAAATAATGAATGATAAAGATTAATCCGCTACCTACAAATACGATTAATCCGGTTGTAAATAAAACCATCAGATAAAAACCTGGAACAAATAAAAGAGATGCAAAGATTTTCTTTTTTGATACATTTGGTTCACATTCCATACTATTTTCTGACAACAGATCACTTCCTTTTTTGAAAAGTTCATAAATACTATCTACCTTTAAATACATTACTTATAAAAACTAGATTTATTTAGCTGTGAAAATTTTTCTGTTTTATTAGTTATTCGGATAATCAACAACTTTCCCTTCCTGTGTGATGTAAATAACTTTTCGATCATAGTAGTCATCAGTGGCATAATAAATCCATACAAGTACGGGTAAATTTTTCTTTTGTATGTATGAAGATAATTGGTTTATTTTATCAAGCTGTATTTTTCGTTCTTCATCTGTTTTTTTAAACCAGTCACCTTTTAAATTAATCGATAATACACCAGAATAGCCCATATCATAATGAAGAGTGTTTAAAGTGGGAATATTTGGACTTACTTCTTCGTCTACTTTTCGATAAATTCCGAAACTCATAAGCTCGTTTTGAGGAAATAAGTTTGAAATATAGTCTTTTATAGGTTCGGCATCTTTCGTTTGCCAAAATTCAACAGGGTAAAGGTCAGCATAACCTGATAATTCATCTACTGAAACAGACAAATCAAACAAAATGTCTGGATTTGCTTTTGGTGATGCCGTCGCGTAATACCCTACCTCATTAAGAGGGTTAAAACCTACCTCATGAATTGTAAACTCAGTATTGTACTTTTTTTCTAAATAAGAACGCATCGATATTTTTTGATAAACCTTACCCCATGGTGGTGTTCCAGTAATAATAAAATAAAAAAAACAAAAAATCGAACCGATAAACGTAACAATAATCAAAACGAAAGTTAACCATATTTTCCATACTTTCATAATTACTCCTCCTATTCTCTCTACCCAAAATAAAAGGTAAGCATCTTTGATCAATGTTTCCATATCGTTATCTCTTAATTATATAGTTCATATCGTATTTTGTAATTTGGGGTAATTCCGTCAAATGATTAATTTGAATCTACCTAAAGGTAAAATGAACCTTAAATTTGTAGCTATGAAAGAAGGTAGAATTTTACGTTGGAACTATCCTGAATTTTATGTGATTGTATGTGACCAGATTTTTGATCAACTTTCAAAACACTTAAAACCGCTAACTTTGTTTATATTTGGATTACCACTAATAGTAGGAATTTGTCATAGTCTCGTCATTTTACGAGCAATAGGTACTTTATCTAGTTCTACAGATAACAAGATCATTATTCCGATTTTCACTTCGATCTTTGCCTATGTTGTTATTTATCTCGGTTATTTTGTTTTAACGGTTCGTACTTCAAATCAGATTGTTAATAAGTAAAAAAACGGCTGTCCTAAATCGTTTCAAATAGGTCAGCCGTATTTTGTATATAAATCACCTTATACTCTAATATTAGAATCATTTTCTTTATTTTTTAATTCATGATAAAAATGTGCCTCACTTGCATTCATATATGGAAACAACCATAAAAATCCAATACCAACCGTTAAAATGCATAAAATAATCCAACCAATAAAAGAAATATCTAAACAAAACAATTTCCACTTATATCCATCCATCATTCTTCTACTCTTTGTAATGGCATCATTAGGAGTCAAATGTGGTTCTTCAATAAATATGTATGGAGCCATTCGATATGAATATGATTTTATAATGCCAGGAACAATCAAGAGCAATGTCCAAAGCGTAGAATATAAATAAGTTAAGAAATTTAGTAAAAATGCATTTAAATATAGGTTTAAGTTTGTAAAATAATAAAATATTGTTTGTAAGGAATACGGTTGCTCATCTTCCTTTGTGGCAAAAGTAAATAACCGTGTACTCCCAATCGTAATAATTGCCGTAATAAATAAACTATAAATAAACGTTAGGTAGTCATCCCAGTTAATTACAAAAGATATGTATTTCGTCAATTCATTTTTAATGGGATTTGGGAAGTAAAATGAAAGTCTATTTTCAACTAATGTAGTTAATAGATGCACTACGATCGTATATCCAATAAATTTTTTCCAATTCCCTCTCAAGGTATCCCTTGCTCTTGAGCGTATTTCTTCTAAGTACATGAAAACACCTCCTTTCTGATTTATGAATATAAAATTCTACATTTTTCTACAAATCCCTTTTTTATAATTTTGTCAACTTTTTTACAATTAATTGATCAACTCAATCTTTAGCGCAAAAAAACATACCATAAAAAATGGAATGTTTCTTAAAATCACCACTTGTTGTCCAGTCAATCCTAAATTGATTACTACTGTTTCACATTAAATAGGCTGTCTTCCTTAGAAATCACATCGCTAGAATCATCTTTGTTGTCTACCTCAACTATTAAAAAGCCACTAATTATTTCCATATATTTTTAATAGTTTTAACAGATTTATTTGTCCCTGCATGTTTTAATCCGTAAATATCCTCTATAGTATGTAAAAGATTAAAATGGTTTAAATTATCGTTAAATTGTCCTTGTTTTACCATGGGTCCGACAAAAAAGGTGGGAATTTTATTATTATGTGAAAAGTCATCTTCGTCCCACGTTACAATTAACAAACTATTATTCGTTTTTGCCCATTTGACATAAGCATCAATTTGTTTTTTTAACCACTGATCTCCTTGTTTAATTGTTCCATCGTGCATGTCATTTTGAAGATTAGGGATTATAAACGAAACAGTTGGCAGTTTACTAAAATTTGTTGGGAATTTTTCTAATGGTTGATTTGCTTTTTTTGAGATATTTGTAAAATTAGCCCAGGGATTGTGTTTCCGTGCATAATTTTTGTTGGATTCTCCATTAAAACCAATTGAAGGCAAATCTTCAGAATAACCGGCAAATGTTAGTTTTTTTTCATTAAGCTCACTTGCTAAATTATCTGTTGAGAATTTTGTTTTTGGTAAGGAATCGTCAGTGACACCTTGATTTGAACCAGAGAACAAGTCCAAATAATTCGGCTGACTAGGATGTTCAATTGCATGATAGTTAATTAAGTTGGCACCTTGGTTCATTAGTGAATTAATATAAGGTGCAGAATGATTCCCCATAATCTGCTGTTTCGCATGATTCTCCTCAATTACTATTACAATGTGATCGATTTTTGGAATTTCCGATTTTGTTAGCGAATTGAAATTAAATAATTTAAACGTATTTTGTTTTTTTGTATTAATCTGTATAAAAGCAATTAATAAAAAACAGATTAAAAAAAGTACTATAACCCATTTTCTCAACATAACACTACCTTTTTCTTCATTATTTTATTGTTTCAATGTAATTAAAGTATCTTTAGCATAAATATTTCTTCCGTTTTTCCTTAAAACATTAATTCTCTCTGTATATGTAATTTCCCTTCTTGGATTTATCTCTTTCATTTAGTAAATAATGATGATCTTCTTTTTGTTGCTAAGTTTGCCGGGCACTAAATAAAAAACATCCCATTAGATAAATGGAATGTTTTTCAACAAAAATTATTTTTTCAAACCCATTGCTTGTTTAATAGCCTCATAGATATAAGTGTTTTCATATGTTCCTGATAATAGCTCTGCTCCAGCACCAATTGCTGTTAAAGGAACAGATACGCCACCGTGACTACTTGTTGTCCAGTCAATCATGAATTGATTACTACTGTTTGCCACATTAAATGGTCCGTCTTCTTTAGAAATTCCATCGCCTGACTCATCTTTGCTGTCCACATCTTCAATTGATAAGCCACCACATTCATGGTCTGCTACTACTAGAACAAGAGTGTCAGGGTGGTTCTTTGCGTATTCCTTAGCTACAGATACTGATTTATCTAGTTCTTGACCAGCTTTGATCATTTTTTCAGCATTGTTCTCATGAGACATTTCGTCTGTGCCTTCTTCCTCTACCATTAAGAAGAAACCTTTTTTATTATCCGATAAAGTATCGATCGCTTTTTTTGTCATGTCAGGAAGAGATACTACTGGATCATAAAGATCACCTTTTCCCTCTTCTCTTTGTTCGAACATTTCTTCATTTGCAAAAAGACCTAACAACTTACCATTTTTCGCTTTTTGTAGCTCATTTGCATTCGTTACATAATTGTAGCCAAGCTTTTTCGCTTCTTCAACAAGATTTCCTTGTGTTCCTTTACTTTGTTCAGAAGTGTCCTTTGCTGGATGGTCTTCGTAGCTTCCAGCATTTCCAGCAGGATACCAAAAGTCCTCTCCTCCACCTAGTAATACATCGACTTTACTGTTTTCAAGATACTGTTTTGCAATATCACTTTGTTTTGAACGATCAGTCACATGAGCACCGAATGCTGCTGGAGTTGCATCTGTAATCTGGCTTGTTGTAACTAAACCAGTCGATTTCCCAGCTTCTTTTGCCATTTCCAAGACTGTTTTTACTGACTTCTTGTTTGCATCAACACCAATTGCCCCATTATACGTTTTTACGCCTGACGCCATAGCAGTAGCCGCAGCAGCCGAATCTGTAATAGCAGTAGTTGAGCTAGTATGTACTAATCCAGCATAAGGCATATCATCCATTGCTAGTTTACCAGTTTGTCCAACAGTAGCCAGTCGGATCGCCTCACGGTGTGCAGCCCCCATTCCGTCTCCAACAAAAACAATCACATTTTTAGCTTTTCCTTGTTTGTGACTATTATCGGATTCTTTTGCATCTACGAAATGATTAAATCCTAATGTTGTTGCAGTTGCAATTGTTAAAGCAGCACTAATAATCGTTTTCTTGTTCCCCATGAATAACACTCCCTATTGTATTTTTTCTTACTTTCAATATAACGGAAGAGTATTTAGGAACTGTATAGTTACTGTAAATAAGGTATAAATTTGTATGAACATTTTGTAATCTTTGTTAAAGTGGTTCTTTCGATTTTTAAAATTGATCTTTGTTTAATATTTGAATTGAATTAAATATCATTTTTTAACAGAGCCAAATAAAAAAAGAATCAAATTGTAGATTCTTTTCTCTATCAAACTATGATCTTTTAGATTTCTTAACGATTCTATTAAATAGTACAAAAACTGCAACTAGAATAATTAAGACTAAACCTGGAAAAACGAAATTTAGCATCTTAGACCAGCCTTTCAGGTAGTAGTGTTTTTAAATGTTTCGCTACAGTACTACTTTTTACCTTTATTTCGATTTTCCATATTTGTTCACATATGATACTAAATTTCTTTTATATTCTTCCGATTTAATTGTTGAAGGACTTCCCATTATAAAATCAAGGAGGATCTACAATGAATCGAATTAAAAAAATTTTAGCTATGAGTTCAATATCTTCAACTTTACTAATGTGTGGAACTGCTTTTGCAGCAAGTGGTAAATACTCTACTTCATATAGCATGACAGGTGGAGTGGAAAGTAAAAGACTTGATGTAGGTAGTAATCCTACCTTTACTGTTACTGTTAATCCAAAAAAGGTATTTGGATAGATGCTAAAAAAACAAAACAGGCAAATATTGAACTACAGTTAAAAATGGATGTTTTTGGACTAGACCCTATTAAAGACTTAACTACTGTACCTTCAGTAACTGGTGGAATCAAAAAACTTACAAATAATACAAAGGGGAGTTATTACATTTATTACCGAAACTACACAGGCCTTCAAATGGAAGGTAATACATCTATATCTTGGAAATACTAATGATCGGCTTTTCAGTAACATTAGATCCTATTGAATTTTTATTTGTATTTTTGCTAGGTTTAATTGCATATTTTGTGAAAATAAAATGGATTAGTAAAACACTGACAAAACAAAGATTCTATCATTTTACAATATGGTTTTTTTACTTCTTATCTTTAGTAAAAGTTGTTTTCTTTCCAATTACGTATTTCTATAAAAAAAATCCTGAAATAACTAGTAAGCTCTATTATCAATTTTCACCATTCAACACAATTCTTAAATCAATTGAACATGATCTATGGATACAAGTAATTGGTAACATTTTTTTGTTGCTTCCAATACCAGTTCTCTATGTAGTATTAAAAAGAAAAAATTTGAGGTTTCATAACATTTTTTTAATTGGTTTTTTGCTGTCTTTATCAATTGAGATAATTCAGCTTGGAATCAATTATGTAACAGGATATCCTAATAAAGTGATGGATATCGATGATGTAATCTTAAACGTTAGTGGTATATTTATAGGTTGGATTACTTCGAGAGTATACTCGTTTTGGTATTTAAAACAAGTAATTAACACTAAATAGAAAAAACCTCAGTTTAAAACCAACTTCCCCCCCCCACTTAATTTTTATAAATAGAAAAATCACTCTAATAATTATATTTAATTAGTTGAATTTTATAATTGGGGGAATTCACCTTTTTTTAGGATATTTTTATAGATTTCCTGTATGTATTATAGGAAGGAAATCAAATTTTTGTGCTTTGAAATAGAGATTAATCATATATATTATTGTGTAAATTTCATTAATCTTCACAATACTTTTATTGAAACTAAGCAAATAATTACAAAGCGACTAAAGAGAATCCTCTTAGTCGTTTTTTTAATAACTCTAGGCAATCCAACGAACTTTCCTACATTGCAACTCAGCCACCCTATCTCATTCTTTCCTACAAAAAATAAATTGCATTTTTTCTTAAAGGCAACATTAGAATAATTTTAAATATTAAAAAGGGAGTGAGAAGATTTGGCTTACTGTACTAAATGTGGTGGAAACTTAGAGCAAGGGTCAAAATTTTGTACAAATTGCGGAGAAAGATCTAATAATTCCGAAGTGACTAATCAAGTCGAAACTCGTTCGGAAAATAGGAATTTGCAGGAAAGTAATTATAAAAATAAGTATAATAGAATCAAAGGTATATTG
This sequence comes from Gottfriedia acidiceleris, assembly GCF_050457485.1. Lineage (GTDB taxonomy): Bacteria > Bacillota > Bacilli > Bacillales > Bacillaceae_G > Gottfriedia > Gottfriedia acidiceleris_D. Next base: position 427,972 of record NZ_JBCMJM010000001.1, on the reverse strand, counting down.
ATTTCAATTGCCGTATTAATCATATTGGCTGTAGCAATTTATTTAATTTATCCAAAAATAACAAATAAAAATCAACACTCACAACATGTATCGAATGATGTAGATAAAAAAAATAAAATGCAAGAGAATATAAAAGTTCCTGGAAAGAATGTAAAAGTATCTAAAAAAAATCCAACTAATACTCAAACGATCCCTTCTTATATAAATCGATTAGAACAATTAAAAATTTACGATGGGAGTAGAAGTCTATCTGTTGGTAGTTGGGACATAACACAAAGTGATGGTGTCATTAATTTAACAGCTAATAATATTTCTCCACAAAATCTTCAATTAATATTTAATTTATATGATAGTGGAGATATTTCTCCAATAAGGGACTGGGCAATTAAAGTAGCAAATATTGCAGATGAAGTAGCAATGGCTAAAAATACATCTTGGTATATTCTAGTAGGTAATGAGTGTGTTGCACAATATCCGCACACATTATCTAATGAAGATTTAATGTATTATTCAGGCTCTTGCGGTTTATCAATACCTGTATTGGAAGGAAATTCGAAAGATGATTTAGCCATAGTGATCCATACATTGGTATATGATGAGGTATCTACTACAAATGAATTTTTATTGCCAACGAGTAGCGTAAGAAAACTAACTCAAGTTGAAATAGATTATTTGGCCAAAGATGAATTGCGCATTGCTAGGAACGAAATATATGCACGTCATGGATACATTTTTAAGTCAGATGATCTTCGCAACTATTTTTTATCTAAATCATGGTATAGTCCAGATGTGACATATGATGGTAAATTAAGTGAGATTGAAACTTATAATGTAAACCTAATCAAAGCTAGGGAGGAGTACATTAATTGAAGTTGGTAGTTAATATAAAGATCCTTATTTTTTTTATTATCATTACAATCTGTATTTTAAGTTTTTTATATTATCAAAAAGATAAATCTGATATTAAACCGAACAAATCATCACACAGTCAGCAGCTTAATATAGATAACGTAAAAGAAAAACCTAATAAAGTCATTCAAACAAATGAAAAGAAGAACATCATTAAACCACTTGTGATATGTATTGATCCGGGTCATCAAAGTAAAGCAAATACAGCGCTTGAACCATTAGGACCTGGCTCTAGTGTAATGAAAATAAAAGTTGCTGGTGGTACAACTGGAGTAGTGACAAGGAAGCCCGAGTATATTTTAAGTTTAGAGGCATCACTAAAATTAGGTGATATCCTTAAAAAGAGGGGTTACAATGTCATTTTTACTCGTACAACAAATAATGTAAATTTAAGCAATAAAGAAAGAGCGGATATAGCGAACAAAAACAATGCTGATTTATTTATAAGAATCCATGCCGACGGGTCGATTGATCATTCTACAAAAGGATTTTCTGTATTAACTCCATCTAAAGAAAATCCATTTATTCCTTCACTTTATAAGGATAGTTTACTAATTTCACAGAATATTGTTGAGGAAGTAAAAAAAGAGCAATCTACAAAAGTAAAAGGAATATCCTATCGAGATGATCTCTCTGGATTTAATTGGTCAAAGGTTCCTGTTACTTTAATTGAGCTAGGATTTATGACAAATCCCGAAGAAGATCGAAAGCTATCAGATCAACAATATTTAACAAATTTGTTGATGAAGATTGCAGACGGAATTGATCGATATAGTTCCGATGTTATTGGTGATGGGTCTAATGTACATGTAGGTAAATAACATATTTAAATTCTATTAACCTGAACTTCTCTATTTTTTTATATTTCTAACGTGTATAGGTATCCCTACATACCTTGCACGTTTTTTTATAGATATCTGAAACTTATAACGTTAGATTTTTATAGAGTTAAATATGAATTGATAATCTTTTAGAAAGAGTATTTCAACTCCGCACCCCATTTTTAAAGCATAAATTGTCTTTTATTCATATTCCTCTCTGAACAGAGATTGGAATGCTTGTCCAATTATATCCAGAAAAAGGTCCCCTCCAAGTAAAAGAGTAACATCCAAAAATTGAATGTTTTATGTTTTCACTTTCTACTTAAATGGGATAATATTATAAAGCTTAGGTATAGTATCTTAGTTTTTGTTTACCTATTGAGTTTTGGCTAATAATACTTGCAGGTTTTATTAAACTTTATTGGATATTTATTAATTAAAATAATTTTCCTAACAGTAAGTCACTAAATCTATCAATCGTATTTATTATCATGGATCGTAACAAAATCATTTGTGTAATTACCATTACAACGTAAACTACTGAAATGATATATAAACTATCGATTCCTTTTGTTTTAGTATTTTGAAACGAACATATTACTAATGGCACAACGCTTATACTCATAAATATCGATACTAAGATAAATATTAAACAAAGTGTTATTGAGACATAACTTAAAATAAATGCACATAAAACTAAAGCTAAACTAACAGAATATAAAGTTCCATATCTCGCAATAACTTCTTTTAATTGAAGATTTGTTTTTTTACCTTTTAAAAAAATGTAAGATGTAATAACAGTTACCAAATGAACAATTAAAATCATCACAAATGGGCTAATAACCAAAGCACTAAAGCTTAATTGGCTACTGAAGTTAGTATAATCTCCTAGAACACTTTCTGTTGATTTAATACCAATTTTTAATACATTATAGAAAGTTGCTGGAATTAATAGCGAATATAAAATTAAAATAATAATTCCTTTTAAAAAATATTTTTCATTAACTCCTTGTGCAACACCATAAGGGTTTTTAATAGCTAATTTAAAGAAGCTCCAAAAATCTAACATTGATGATTTAAATTGATTAAGTTGGTCTGAATTAATTTGATTCATAACTTGGCTATTAGCACCAGGTTCAGTTACTGTTTGTGAAAAGAGCCCGTTATGTAAGTTTCTAGCAGATTCTTGTTTCGATCGCTCAGTCCTCGATGTAGCTACTTTTGAAATCGATTCACCTAAGGTCATATCTTCATTAATTTCATCTTGAATTGTTGAGATTACCGCTTCATTTTTCAAAGAAATAACTTTTGTTCCGCAATTTCCACAAAAACGGTCATTTTCTACTAATGAATTTCCACATATTTTACAAAACATAACTTTTCCTCCTTTTTAATTCAACTAAAGATTAGATACCTTATTAATTTATTAGACGAATTTAAGATACTTTTAAATTTATATTTTAATATTGGGTAAAAATTCTGAAAATAAATAATAAAATTACAAATAAACTGTAAATGAGGATTTTAGATATTAAGGATTTTATTAGTAACCTTATACTCTTTACTTTGTCTTTGGAATAAATAAATAAATAAATAAATAAACCCTCAACGCATACAACGTTAAGGGTCGATTTAATTTATATGCTCACATGGATTGCACACGCTCCCAATGGTGAACCTATTTTTAGAACATTATTAGCTATGGTAAGTGATACGATTTAATATGATTAAGCCTCAATAAAGTGACCTCACCACTTGCTACAATCAATTCAATGACACCTTCCTCCACGCTCTTGAGTATTCCAATTTTCATTGGGTCAATTCCCCCATCAAATACGACAAATTTTCCTTCTTCTTTTTTTAATTGTGTATCAAACAAGCGTGAAAATGACATATTTGCATTTACAGGTAATAAATTGAATTCTGAGTTATAGGGGTTGGCATTATAATTGTATGGTGTTAGCCATTTTAAATGTGATAAAGGGATATATAATATTTTAAATACTGGTGAATAAAACACGATATAGTCACTTAATACGTTTATAATATTTCCATGAAATGTGATATTACCTGTAACATAAATCTCTGTAAAGATCCCTTTTGCATTTGATAATATTTTACGATAAGAGATCGTTCCAATATCTTCTGCAATTGAAGGTCCTGTAGGTTTATCTATTTTGTCTTTATAGTTGTTACTAAGACTAACCCTATGAACGTGAAGCCATGGAATATAATAGTATTTTTGTCCGTTGTATAATACAAGGACGTCTCTACCATAATCTGTTAGTATTCCTTCAAAATAACTACCACCTGATAATTGCACATAAATTTTTTCTCCAACTAATGATTGTACATCACTCACTTGCATCTCCTCTTTCTAGTAGATTCAAATTGTTTATTATGCGAAAACTAATTGCACCCAATAATATAGTAGAAACAACGTTACGATTGTTGTTAACGGAATGACAATTAATGATACATTTAGATAATCCTTCCATTTCACCTTAATTTTATTTTGTTTTAAGATGTGCATCCAAATTAGGGATGCTAATGTACCTACTGGAAGTAATAACGATCCAATGTCACTACCGATAATATTAGCTAGATAAATCGTCTTTAATGTAATTGGATCCAGCCCCATTTCTGTCAGTGTAATAGTTCCAACCATTAAAGCTGGATGATTATTAAACAGATTAGATAGGATTGAAACTAATCCACCCATGATAAAGCTTGCTTGAAATAAGCCTTGATTTACGATTGGCTCACAGAATTTAACTAAAGCTGCAGTTAAACCAGCATTATGGAGACCATAAATAATCACATACATCGAAAATGCAAAGACTAGAATATGCCAAGGTGTCTTTTTTAAGATATCAACAGGGCTTGTCCGTAAGTGATACCATCTCCAAGTTAATAAGACTAGTGAACCTAAAACTGCTACATATTGAATCGGTATCCCAAGAAATGAAGCGACGAATAATAAGCAGCGCATTAAGAAAACAAATCCCAATACCTTTAACATAAATTTTGTTCTCTTTTGTTTTGTTTCTACTGACATTTTCCCTTTTAAAGGATGAAAATTTTTCATAAAAAATGACTCTTCTATGTCATCGGTTGACACCGGCAATTGTTTTGGTAATTTATTTCTTAATACCATATACATTAGCCATGACATAAATAGCAATCCTGTACTAGCAGGGACAAACATCATAGCTGTGTGCATATAAAGTGTCATATGAACAATTTTTAATGCGATTAAGTTTACGATATTACTTACACCGATTGGTGCACTTGAAGCTGTGGCAATTAATGCTCCGCTAAGAAGATATGGAATTTGTTGATGTGGTTTTAAACGTAAATTTTTTAATAGGAGAATTAAAATCGGAGTTGTAATTAAAATACTGCCATCATTATTAAAGAGTAATGTCATTAAAAAGCATAAAAGCTGGATATACCAATATAATCTGCGCCCTGAACCTTTTGCTAAACTTGCAAGTCTAGCAGCAGACCAATGGAAAAATCCAAAACTTTCTAAAATAATCGCCATTACAATCGTTGCGATAATTGTAATAGAAGCCTCACCTATTTTGTGTACAATATCGATTAAATTACTTTTTGTTACGATCCCGGTCACTAAAATGATTACTGCACCAAATGCAGCAGGCCATGCTTCATTTATACCTTTTGGTCTCCAAAAAATGACCGCCATCGTTAATAGAAAAACTGAAGCACTCATTAGAATTTCGAAATTCATAAAACTCACCTTCTTATAAAATATTTTCCAATGAAACTTGTCCATTTGTTATATTATTATTCAAATATAACAATGATGTTTTAGATGAATTCATTATTTTATAGAAGATGGTTGTTTTACCTATCTAATGCAAATGTCCCCTAAAGATACATAACTATATTTACAATTGACTAAAAGTTCCTTTTGAAAAATCACAATGAATAGCAGATTTAGTTGGTATTCAACTTTCATTTGAAATGATCTATTCAGATTTATATTTTTTCTAATTATATAGACTAGAAAATATTTTTCATTAAGATTAATTAAATTAAAATATTTTCCACTATAAGAAACCGATAAAAAAGGGAAGCTCTAGAATAAGAGCTTCCCAATTAACAAAATCTGTCGGACTATTTTATAAAAAACATAAATTCATTTAAGGCAAATGAACAGACTTAATATGATTAAGCCTTAAATAAACTACTTCTCCACTTGCGACCGATAATTCAATTACACTATTTTCAATCGTATTCAGCAACCCAATTTTCATCGGATCATTCCCACCATCAAAAATAACTAGTTTTCCTTCTTCTTTTTTTAATTGAGATTCAAACGAGCGCACTGGGGAGATATTCGATGGATTAATTGGAAAGTTTGCATTATCAATTGAATAAGGTGTTACATTTTGATGATAAGGTGAGAGCCACTTTAGATGGGATAAAGAGATATACATCATTTTAAAAACGGGTGAATAAAAAACGATGTAGTCACTTAGAACACTTGTTATATAGCCATGAAACGTCAAATTACCCGTAACATATATTTCCGAGAAGATTCCTCTCGCATTTGTTAATACTTTTCTGTAAGAAATTGATTCGATTTCATTTGCAATTGAAGGCTCGTTAGGAGTATTTATCTTATCTTTAATATGCTGACATAAATGTACTCGATGCACATGAATCCAAGGGATGTAATAATATTTTTGACCATTATATAATACAAGTATGTCTTGTCCTGCATCAGTTAAAATACCTTCAAAACCTATATCTCCAGATAGAAGCACAAATACTTGTTGATCTAGTAATGAGTCTATATAACTCAACTTTACTCCCCCCTTCATATTTTAAAATAAAAATATTGTCTTCTTATAAAAAGTAAATAATGTTCTACCTAAATCGTACATTTATTTATTTCTACAGTTTTACTTTTATTCTTTTATTAATAAAGATATGCATTTTAAAAATGTAATTAGTTGATTAAATATGTGGAAAACATTTAATTTTTACTTGGAATGGGATCGCTCAATCTTACTTTAATTTTTTTGCTGAGTTAATGTAAATTGTTGATTGTCTTATTCAACTAATTGGCAGTTTAATAAGAAAAATTATTAATTGGCTGATGATCTAATTAAAAAGCAGGACGTTTTAAATTTTTTGTCGAAATAATAAATAAAAAATATTCGAGGTTATTCTTATGAATGATTACATTAAAACAATAAGAAAAATGGTTGGAAATGAGACTATATTAACGGTTGGCTGTGGTGCAATTATAGAAGATAGTTCTGGACGAATTCTTCTACAACGTAGAACCGATTATGATGTTTGGGGGATTCCTGGGGGTCTATTAGAATTAGGAGAAACCTTTGAAGATACAGTTAAAAGAGAAGTATTTGAAGAAACTAATCTAACTATTAGTAATGTAAAATTATTTGGTATTTATTCGGGAGAAAATGGATTTGCTCAATATGCGAATGGAGATAAAGTATTTAGTGTTCAGATTATTTTTCATGTAACTGATTATGTAGGAACTTTAGAAGCTAATAATGAAAGTATTGAATTATGTTTTCTAAATAAAAAAGAAATACCTAAAAACTTAAACTCTCATCAAGCTCCATTTATTGAAGATTGGTTGAATAAAGAACAAATTCCTATTATAAAGTGATAATCTCTTATTCAACTAAAGCATGCTTTAGTTGAATAACAAGAATTGCTTTTTCAACTCAGATGTCAAATAATTTAAAAAGGACAAAGCTTCTACTGGCAATATAATTAACATGAAGAACTTTATGATTATGTTGAAGATGATGTGAATTTCAGTAAGAATGTTCCCAATGTATTAGGGTTTAACATTAGAAAGCCATAACCCAGAGGAGGAGTTACTAATGAAATTTATGATGGTTGTAAAGGCTTCTAAGGATTCTGAAGCAGGGACTATGCCAAAAGAGCAGATGGATCTTATGTTTGCTGCGATGAAGAAATATAATGAAGAACTGAAGAAAGCTGGAGTTCTGGTGTCAGTCGGTGGACTGCATCCAAGCTCCAATGGTATTCGAATTACTTACCCTGTTCCCGGAGAACCACCGACCATTACAGAGGGGCCTTTCGCTGAAGTCAATGAGTTGATTGCAGGTTATTGGTTCATAGATGTGAAATCTCGCGAGGAAGCAATCGAGTGGGCGATGCGCGCGCCAGATCCACATGGTCTAGGAGAAGGACAGATTGAGCTACGTCAAGTATTCGAATAGACTAGTAGGCTAAACATTGGATTAACAATGTTTCAAAAGAAGTGATTCTAATCATTCCAAATCATTTATTTCTGTTCACTTATTGTTCAACTAACGACGTGTGTTAGTTGCATTAGAGGTCCTAAAGGTTGTCTAATTAGACAACCTCTTTTTAAGTTCAAAAATCAACATTTTATTTTAGCAAATCCATTTTTTTATATAATTTTCTTGCGTTTATCAGGCAACTTTTGAAACTATTACTAAAAAGAAAATTGTCCATAAATAGAAAAAACCTCAACGCCAATAGCGCCAAGGATTGTATTGGGTAATATACTGACATGTATTGTTCTCTTTCCCAATGGTGAGATTGGGTTCTAAACATGCAGTTATCGAGCAGTTAAACGCTATATATAGCTAAATTTACACATCAACTTTGGTTAGCAATTTAACCTCAAATTAAATATGGCCAAAGAATCAATGCAGCTCCAAGTTAGTAATAAAATATAGGAAGATGGTTAATAAACCAGAATACTATCAATGTTCACTCGATAATAATTTTGATTTATCCTTTAAGAAATATAAATAATCAGTACCTAAGGAAGTAATTTTTGTGCCTGCTCTTCCTTTACCTTTAATAACAAATCCTTTTAGTTCCATTGTATTTAATCGAAGTCTAATTTGTTGTGAGGTTAAGTATCTACCAATCTCCTCACTTCTAGCTGAAATGGCCTCTCTACTTGCTATCTTTCCTATGTCATTAAAATTTTTAATTGATTCTAGTATTGTGATGGATTCTTGTACCTCAAGGACACTAGTTGGTAATTCATAGTCAGTTTTTTCGATAGTCTTTAATCGATTAGTTTTTGTTTGAATATGATTAGGTAAATCATTTAGAGTAATAATCCCGCCTTCACAGACAGTGAGCATGTAATCAAGTACCCCTTTTAGTTCCCTAATATTTCCGTTCCATTCATGATGATATAATTTTTCTAAAACGTCTTTATCGATCATCACTTTTTTACCACTTTTTGTAACAAAATGTTTTACTAACAAAAGTATATCCAATTTCCGAGATCGTAACGGTGGAATTAATAGATTTAAAACGTTTAATCTGTAAAATAAATCTGATCGGAATGAACCTTCAGCAATTTTAAGTTGAAGATCTTTATTAGTTGCAGCAATTATCCGTACATTAATTGGAATAATTTTCCTACCTCCAATTCTGCGAATCTCTTGTTCCTGAAGTACACGCAATAAATGTGACTGTACGTTTAGGCTAATATCACCAATTTCATCTAAGAATAATGTCCCTCCACTTGCAATTTCAAACAACCCTTTTTTCCCACCTTTTTTAGCTCCTGTAAAGGTACCTTCGTCATAACCAAATAGTTCACTCTCTAATAAACTCTCCGTAAAAGCACTACAATTAACTGCTAAAAAAGGGCCATTTTTCCGATCGGATTGTTGATGCATAGCATGAGCAAAGAGTTCTTTACCTGTACCCGTCTCACCTTGGATTAATATCGGGTGCTCTGTGATCGCAAGTTTTTTGGCAATATTTTTACACTCTGTAATGGATTGATGCTCACCAATAATATCTTTAAAATCGTATCTAGCAAAAAAACCTTGATTTCTAAGCTCTCTTTGAGCAGTTTTTTCAATTTCAGAAGCTCGGTTTACACTTTTAAAGGTAGCCACAACTCTTTCATCATCTTTTATATAGAATCGATAGATGACTAAATCAATGTCATTGATGGAAAAAAATTTAAATTCTTCAAATCCATTTAAAATAAACTCCTTAACATTTTGCAGTTCCATAACATTGTCTAAGTGTTTCCCTAACGCATTCTCAATAGGTACTTGAAAAAGCAAAGAAAGTTTTTCATTAAATACCGTTATGTTTCCATTACGATCTAACGCTAAAATACCATCATCAACCGTATCTACAACATTTTGTAAATGCCTATTTACTTTTTTCTCATTTTGCTCTGCAAGTAAAATTTCTCTTTGCAATTCTATAATATTTTTAATATATTTTTCCGAAATTAATGATGAAATGTTTTTATTAAGATTACAGATTTCAACAATTTGAAGGATAGCGGAGATATCAAAAAGACGAACTCCAATATCAATTACTTCTTTAATATATGAAGGACTTAAGTGAATTTCACCAGGAGATACTGCAATGCTTATATTTGGATAATATAATTGATCATTTTTAAATGGGAAATATTCTACATGGTCGATTCCTAATTGGTAAAGGGACTGTATTAATTCAACCGTAGAATGAAAATCATCATTAACAACTAATACATTTGTCCCCTCCTCAATCCTTAATAGTTTTTCAACATTCTCATGATTAAGTGTTCTCTTTCCTACCATGACATGTTTACCACTCACTGTTGCTATTTTTTCAGTTTCATTTTTTGCTTCTTCAGAAGAAAAAAGAATAATATCGTCTTTAAACTCTAATAACTCACAGTCCTCAATTGCATAGGATTTAATATTTATATAATCTTCTAGTAATTGAATTAACTGATTAGACAGAGCTTGTCTTGTTTTTTTACTCCCTGTAATCAAAGTAAGTGAGTTTTTCTTCATCTAATTCCCTCCAAACAGTTCTTTTTGGTTCTATTATATCACCCAAAAGAACCAACAAATCCAGAAAACACATAAATTTCCTTTAAAAATAGACTTTAAAACTTGGCACGCTATTTGCTTATAGTAGATTGTAGTCATTTTAATAGTTATTAAGATTCAAAAAGATAGGAGGGAATTTAGGATAGCGTTTTATAATTTTTTACTACTAATTCTAGAATATTAAATCATTCTAGCACCCTAATTTAAAAGGAGATGAATTGATGTCACAAATTCAGGCTAATAAAATAGCACAACAAAGAAATGTTATGAAAGAACGTAAAATTAATATCTTTGCACTCTTATTAGTAATTTTACTTATTGCAACAATTCTTACCTATGTTTTACCAACAGGTGAATATGCACGTATAGACATCAATGGACATTCAACAGTTGATCCGAATTCATTTAAATCAATCGTAGCAACACCAGTTGGATTCTTTGAAATGATAAAAGCCATTCATTTGGGCATGGTAGATGCAGCAAATATTATATTCTTTGTTCTAATAATCGGAGGTTTTTTCGGTGTTTTAAGTGCAACTGGCACAATTGAAGCATTAATCTCTACTTTGGCTAAAAAACTAGCTAATAGAGAAAAGTTATTAATTCCAATTATGATGCTTTTCTTTGCAATTGCAGGTTCTTTAATGGGAATGGCTGAAGAATCTTTAGCTTATATCCCACTGCTGATTCCATTAGCCCTTGCTTTAGGTTTCGACACAATGACCGGTACTGCAATCGTATTAGTTGGCGCATCAGCAGGTTTTACAACGGCAATAATGAATCCGTTTACAGTTGGTATTGCTCAGGGAATTGCAGAACTACCTACTTTTTCTGGAATGGGATTTCGACTTGTATTGTTTGTAATTGTTTATTTAATATCAGTTATTTTTATTTATCGATATGCCATGAAAGTTAAAAAAAATCCACAAATGGGATTTTACGGTAAATATTCAGTTGAGCAATCTAATGATCTATTATCTTCTAAAGCTCAATTAACTTCTAGACATAAATGGATATTCTTTGCTTTTCTTATTAACTATATTGTTTTAGCTTATGGTGTTATTAAATATCAATGGTATATTAGCGAAATTGCTTCTTTGTTTATTATCTTAACGATTGCTATTGGAATAATTGGAAGATTATCAATCGATGAAGTTGTTAAATCATTTACTCAAGGATCTGCTACTTTAATTAGTGGCGCCCTTATTATAGGTGTTTCCCGTGCAATTCTAGTCGTTTTAAATCAAGGACATATTGTTGATCCAATGCTTCATGGAGTAACTGAAGTCATTAAACATATTCCTGCGTCTTTAAGTGTAATTGGAATATATAATTTCCAAGCAGCTATACACTTTATTTTAGCTTCTGGTAGCGGTCATGCAATGTTAACAATGCCAATAATGGCTCCACTTGCCGACCTACTAGGAATTACTCGACAAACTGCTGTCCTATCATTTTCTTTTGCTGATGGAATTGGGAACATTATTTTCCCAACAGCTGGAACTTTAATGGCAGGATTAGCAATTGCAGGAATACCTTGGACAAAATGGGCTCGATGGATTTTCCCATTAGTAGTCATTCAATATTTAATCGGTTTAATTGCTGTTGTAATCGCACACTTAATAAATTACGGTCCTTTTTAAACAATTAACAAAGGTATTAGGAGGAAAAAAAGTTGTTAACCTTAATAAAAAACGGTCAAGTATACACACCACACTCTATTGGCAGAAAAGATTTACTTTTAGCAGGAGGAAAAATTGAAATGATTGCAGATCATATCACCATTCCACCAGACTTTCTTTCATACGATGTCATAGATGCCTCCAACTCATTAGTTGTACCAGGTTTTATTGATTCACATGTACATATCATTGGAGGTGGTGGAGAAGGTGGATTTAAAACACGCACTCCTGAACTAATGCTTACGAATGTTACAATCGCTGGCGTTACTACAGTAGTCGGTGTACTAGGTACAGACGGTACAACAAGAACTACGGAGAATTTACTTGCAAAAGCACGTGGATTAGAAGAAGAAGGCATTACTTGTTATATTCATACTGGTTCCTATCAAATCCCTGTAAAGACACTAACAGAATCGATCCAGAGAGATATTATTCTGATTGATAAGATTATTGGTGTTGGTGAAATCGCTATAGCAGATCACCGCTCCTCGGAACCAACGATTGAAGAACTTTCAAAGATCGCATCTGCTGCGCGTAATGGAGGTATTTTATCTGGAAAGGCTGGCATATTAGAAATTCATGTAGGTGATGGAAAAGAAAAACTTTCCCTTCTTCATCAACTAGTGGATCATACAAATATTCCAATTCGTCAGTTTCACCCAACTCATATTAATCGGAATGAAGAATTGTTTAAAGCCGGTATTGATTTTGCACTTAAAGGTGGATATGTAGATTTTACTACAAGTACAATACCTCAGTTTTTAGAAGATGGCGAGGTAAAGTGTAGTAAAGGACTAAGAGTAATGCTTGAAGAAGGGGTTCAGATCGAGAACATAACTTTTTCTTCAGATGCTCAGGCAAGTCTTCCCTTTTTTGATACAAATGGAGACTATTTAGGACTTCAAATTGGCAAAATTTCATCTTTATATCAAGAAGTAAGAGATGCAGTAATTAATGAAGGGATCCCTTTAGAAATAGCAATACAAGTAATTACTTCAAATCCTGCAAAAGTGCTAAAACTATCACATAAAGGTAACATAACATCCGGTAACGACGCAGATATTGTTTTATTAAATCAAGAAACTTTAGAAATTGAAACAGTATTTGCACTTGGAAGAAAGATGGTTGAAAATGGTACTCCAATTGTAAAAGGCACTTTTGAATAAGAATTTAACTAATGTCTCTTTAGAAAAGGTATATTTCAAATAAAGAAAAGTCGCATTAAATTAGGCTTTAGAGCAAAAAATTGACTTTAAAAACAATAAAAAAAGTAACCCTTTGTACCAACTGGAACGAAGGGTTACTTTTTGTTATAAAATACCTATATTGTTAATACCTTTAAATCTTAATACACATCACGTTGATAACGCCCTTGCTTCTGCATATCTTTAAGATGTGCTTCAGCTGCATCACGTTCCATCGCACCTTCTTTTTCAAGAATCGTAATAAGCGCTTCGTTGACGTCTTTCGCCATATATTCCTTATCTCCACAAACGTAGAAATAAGCTCCTTTTTCGATCCATTCATACATTTCTTTGCTATTTTCAAGCATTTTATGCTGCACATAAACTTTTTGATCTGTATCACGGGAGAATGCAGTATCAATTTTCGTCAATACTCCATCTTGTTGATATTTTTCTAATTCGCTTTTATAAAGGAAATCTGACGCTTCATGTTGGTCTCCAAAAAACAACCATGAACGGCCAGTAACTTTATTGACTGCTCTTTCCTGGATAAACGAACGGAATGGTGCAATACCCGTCCCAGGTCCAACCATAATAATATCTTTGTCCCCAGACTCTGGCAAATAGAAGTGTTTATTTACTTGAACAAAGACTGGAAGAGTATCTCCTTCTTTAATACGTTCTGAACATAAAACAGAACAAACACCTTTTCGCTCGCGTCCGTGTGTAGTGTAGCGTACAGCACCGATTGTTAGATGAACTTCATCTGGATTTGCAGCAATACTGCTTGCGATTGAATAAAGTCGCGGAGTCATTTTTCTTAATAATGAAACGATCTCTTGAGCAGATGCACTCCATGGACCAAAATCACGTAACATATCAAGTAAATCTCGCCCATAGCAATATTCCTTTAGTTGAGTTGCATTTTCAACCAACACAAGGTTTTTCAAATCTTCGTTTTCTGTAAATACAGCTGCCTGTTGTAATATCTTCTTCGTCAACAGTGTAATTTCACAGTAGGATGTAAGCGCTTCTTTTAAAGTTAGTGTTTCACCCTGCTTACCAACAGTAACAACTGCTTCTTCATCCCATTTCATTTCATTTATAAGAGCAGTAACTAGCTCTGGATCATTCGAAGGAATCACTCCAAGTGCAGCACCCGGGACATAAGTAAGTTCTGACCCTTTCAATGACAATTCAATATGCCTTGTTTCCTTGTTTGAGTCTGTTCCATTTAAATTAATATTTTTGAGAACCTTCGCTTGAAATGGATTGGTCCTTGAATATGGTAGTTTGTCATTTGTAGTATCGTTTAAAGTAGATTTCATTACTCGTAACCTCCAAGAATTGTGTATATAACTAAGATAACATAGAAGTGGGAAATTATGTATTAACATCTGCTACTTTTTTACCTTTTTCGTGTTTTTCTTTAGCCACGTGTCCAAAAATGTTAAGGATTCTCCTCATGTCCACTGCTTATATAGGGAATTTTTAGATAATATACTGAAAACTGTAGAGGATAAATAAAATATTAGTAGTATCTAATCTATAGCAGTTATTAATCATTGGGAGGAAAAAACTCATGAAGAGTTTTACGAAGCAAGAAAATAGTTGGATTTTCTACGATTGGGCCAATTCAGCTTATTCTATTATTATTAGCACTGCCGTATTCCCTCTTTTTTATAAAGCTTCTGCTTCAAAAGCCGGAATAAGTGCTTCTGATTCTACTGCTTATTTAGGTTATACGATCGCAATTTCTACATTCATTTTAGCAATGTTAGGTCCAATTCTTGGAACAATTGCCGACTATAGAGGATTTAAAAAGAAGCTCTTTTCTTTCTTTTTTACTCTCGGTGTTTCTTTTACAGCACTACTTACATTTATCCCTAATGATAACTGGCTTTTACTTTTGATTTGTTATACGATTACAGCTATTGGCTTTGCTGGTGCGAATGTATTTTATGACGCTTTTTTAATAGATGTAACTTCAGAAGAACGTATGAATAAGGTATCCGCTCGAGGCTTTGGTTTTGGATATATAGGTAGTACAATTCCATTTATCATTAGTATTGCTATAATCGTATTAGCTCAGAAAGAAATACTTTCAATTTCAACAACTCTCGCAAGTCAAATCGCTTTTCTCATTACTGCCGTTTGGTGGGGCATTTTTACAATTCCTTTGTTACGAAACGTTCGTCAAAATTATTTTATTGAACCTGAACAAAATCCTGTATTAAGTAGCTTTAAGAGGCTAGGAAAAACCTTTAAAAATATCCGACAATATCGTGCTTTATTTATATTTCTACTTGCATATTTCTTTTATATCGATGGCGTTGGAACGATCATTACAATGTCAACAGCTTATGGAACTGACCTTGGAATCAGTTCAACAAATCTATTAATTATTTTGTTTGTCACACAGGTTGTCGCTGCTCCATTTGCAATTATTTACGGAAAACTTGCAGATAAGTTTTCAGGTAAATTTATGCTTTATGTTGGAATCATTATTTATATGATTGTTTGTATATATGCTTACTTTTTAAATTCTACTTTAGACTTTTGGATTTTGGCTATGCTTGTCGCCACATCTCAAGGTGGAATTCAAGCTTTAAGTCGTTCATATTACGCAAAACTTGTCCCTAAAGAAAAATCAAATGAGTTTTTTGGCTTCTATAATATTTTCGGTAAATTTGCATCAATCATGGGACCATTAATAGTCGGCTTAACAGCTCAACTTACAGGTCATTCTAATATGGGTGTATTTAGTCTAATTATTCTATTTGTTATTGGTATTTTCTTTTTAACCCGTGTTTCTGAACCTAATAATAAAGAAGTAGCGAAAACTACAAATTACTAAAAAGTGATAGGTGGGTGTCCTAAAAGTTTAACTTTTAAGGGTACCCTCTTTATTTTTTGGCTGTTTAAATTTTTATGCCGATCATTTAAAAATAGATAAAGAGAATTCTTTGAAGTTTCCAGGGAATATAGTCAATCGTTCCTTAAAACAATTGCACCTACTATTGTTTACTAAAAGCAAACAATAAATGTTGTCATATTTTGAAGGTAAAAGAGTAAACAAAAACTTCAATCATTTTTTCTCGACCACTGCCAGAAAACAACTTCTTAAAACTGCATAACCCTTTTCAATGTCCTTTACAAAGGATACATATCAAAAGGGTACCCTTCTAATGTTTCTGGTCCTTGACTCCGTTTTTTATTATATATGTTATAATATTTCGAAGAATCAATTTTTATAGGAGGTAGACATTATGGCTGTAAAAAAACTCGAACATATAGGGATACAAGTAAGAGATATAGATACATCGATTGAATTTTATACTAGAGTCGTGGGGTTAGTGTTTTTGGAAAAACAGGACCATATCGATCCAAAAATTAAATTAGCGTTCTTGGGATTTGAGGATTCAAAGGAACCGATTGTAGAATTAATTTCTGGTTATAACCCAGATTTACCAGCAGAGGGGAAAGTTCATCACCTCGCATTTGCAGTAGATGACATTGAAACCGAGATCACACGTGTTAAAGACCATCATGTAACATTTGTAGACGAGTCAGTCACAACATTGCCAAATGGATCAAAATATATCTTCTTTTATGGACCAGACGGAGAGTGGATTGAATTATTTCAGTCTTAATAATGTAAATTGGTGTCAGGAAGATTTCCTAAATGTATAACTTTTAGGTGTTTTACATTAGAGGTTATCTCATTGTAAAAGGACCTTACAAAGAAACAAATTTAAAAGTCAATGAGTTGATTTATGAATTGATAACCACTCAAACTAGATTGGTAGAATGAATAATCGGATTTGAAAAATTTTATCATTAAATCGCACTTCCGAAGTAGTTGAATAATTTGAGTCACATAACGTGGCTCTTTCTAACTATATGCCAATAACTTGCCCAGCCTTCCGTCTTCTAAAGAGCTAAAATTTTCACTATAAATATAGACATTACTAGATAAGCTGAGTACAAATATAAGGGTACAATTAACAGAGAGGCTTTACTGATCTATTAACGGAATAAAAGTCAATAAAAAAACTCTTTCATAATAATGAGTAAAATTATTGTTTTACTTTCTATTACAAAGAGGTTTTATATGTCTAAATTATTTATTAAATTTATTTATAGATTTTTCAGCTTCTGTCATTACCGCCATAACAAAGACGATTGCATCGTTTAACAAAATGTATTAGTAATAAATATTCTAAGATTTAAGTTACTTAATCTTTTTGAATTTTAATTAATTCTACTAGATTGAAGAGCAGCCTGGAAAGAGTAAAAATCACTTTTAAGTGATGTAATTCATTATGAGCTTTCTCTATCAATAAGCTAGATAAACTATTTTTCCCCAGACCTATTCTTACTTTTTGCCTCCTATTCCTCCTATAAAGAAATAATCTGATTACTACAAATAGTAAATGAAAAAAACGACCTTTTTTATACTTACATTTTCAAGTAGCACTTATAAAAAAAATAATCAACCTTAGAGTCCCAATTTAAAAAACCACCTTTACAGGTGGTTTTAAATATACAAAGTATAGTGCTTTTCTTTTATCTAATTAATTACACTTTATTAGTAACTTGTTTTGTTTCTTTTATATACATTTTTTCCCAAGGCGTTCCTAAAAACGGTAGTGCCCATCTATCTAATCCATACCACCCCGCAACTTTCCATCCTAATACTAACAAAGTAGCTAGAATAAATAAAAGGGGATTAGTACTAAGCGTTCCTGCAAATAAATAGCTTACACTCATTAAACTACCAAAAAAAGCAGCAATTCCTGTTAGTAAACCTAAAATTAGACCTAGACCTACAAGAACCTCACCATAAGCTACTAAATATGAAAAGAATTTAGCATTTGGTAATACCGTGTGCTTTAAAAAACTTGCATACCAATCCATTACATCTGGATGAGGAACATTAGAATTAGCTTTAGCTAAAGCACCTTGAGTAAAGCCTTTTACCACAACTCCAGCCTTTGATCCAGTCCAAAGGTCTGAATTTATTTTATCCCATCCAGCTGAAAACCATTCGTACCCTAAGTAAATACGTATAACTAACCAAATCCAAGCAGATTTGCTACTGTTAAATAAAAAATTAGAAACAGGATTATCCGAAACAACAACTTCATAGCTTCCAACATTTTTATTTCCCATTGATTCTCGCCCTCCTGAGCGTTTTCTTATTATAAATTTATTAACAGTTAAAAATATGTACTTTGTGAAATATTATTCTTTAATTTATAATTTTTTCATTTCTATTTTATCTTCAAACATTGCTTAAATGAATTCTCGATTTTATTTGCTCTTCTAATTATTTAAATTTTCTATTTGACCATCTTCACTGATCACAATCTCTACTGAATCTAATATAAGAAATAGGTACAATGTCATTTACAAAATCTGTATAATTTAGGCATAGAAAAAATGCACATCAAGTTCGACAAAATTTAAAAAGATTATTATTTAATGATAAATACTGGGCAAGTCACCTTTTGTACTACATAATGACTGACACTACCTAAAAACAACTCTTTTAAATTACTTAGACCACGACTACCCATCACAACGAGGTCGGCATTAATACTATTAATAAAATCCACAATAGTACACGAAGGAATACCTTCCAAAACGAATGTTTCTGTATGATTAGGAAGTTCTTCCAACTTTTTATTTACTTCATTAAGTGCTATTTTCGCTATCTCATATTCTGTTTGGCGTATCTCGTCTATATTCAACGTATCGAAATAAGTAACATCAACAGGTACATGAAATACTGTGATTACATTCAATTCGATACTTTTATTTTGTTTTGCTAATGTGATAGCCCTGTCCAATGCTTTTTTGCTTAATTCAGAATTATCATATGGAACTACTATTCTTGAACATACATTTAACATCCTTTTCTTCCTCCTATACTAATTTCGATTATTTTTTATTTAAACACCTCGATATAGTCCTAATAGGATCATATAATTTAGATGTATTCATTGAACTACATTAAATTTATAAAAGTAGTTCGATTCTTAATATACTTAAATTCTAAAGAACAGTTTTAATAGGTATTAAATTGACCTAAATAGAAATAATTTTTTTAGGGAAAAGTTAGTAGCAAAACTGTTTAAAAATCCTAATATGTAATGTGAAAATCATCATCTTCAATTAGAATGATCTTTCTAGTAATTTCAAAATCTTTGAAAATACATGAGTAAATAAATAACACTCAATTATCTAACAATTAATACTGGGCAAGTAGCTTTTTGCAATACATAATGACTGACACTGCCTAGGAAAATTTCCTTTAATCCACTCAAACCACGACTTCCCATCACAACAAGATCACCGTCTTCTTGCTTAACAAAATCCACAATCGTTTCAGTAGGGTTTCCTTCCAATACATATGTTTTTGAATTGTTTGGCAGTGAATCTAACTTTTTCTCAATTTCATTAAGTATTTCCTTGGCTGCTAAGAGTTCTGCGTTACGCATCATACGATAGTAAGAAACGGTATATGGTATATTAATAACCATAATAACAACCAATTCTATCCCTTTATCCTGTTTTGCTATATTCATTGCCATTTCTAATGCCTTTTTGCCTAATTCAGAATGATCATATGCAACTATCATTTTCGAGCATACAGATAACATATAGTTCACCTCCTTCCAATAAATCTTATTCTCGCTTTTAATTTAATATCACTTTGTAATTATTAATACAAATGGAATTTCATAATTTTATTAAGTGAAAATTTACATTAGATTGTCCTTAGATTTTAATTTAATGAGAAAGTAAAAAATGAAAAACACCATTCTAATCGAATGATGTTTTTGGATTAATCTTATTAGTGAAACTTAAAGATTTTTATTCTTTTAGCGCACTTTTATTTCCTTTTCTTTAGTCAAGAATCAAATATACTTCCGATGAATATTCTTCCCATCATAACTAAACAAAACAGACTTATTCTCAATATTCGTCTCTAAATGAACCCCTCTACCCCACAATTGATGAATATAAGGCATTACCTTCTCAACATACTTCACATCCAGTTCCATATGTTCATAGGAATGCTTCAAATAAAGCTCCCCATTTTTTAAGTAGTCTCCTTCTTGAACAACGATATATGGAAATCCTCCATTTACCCTGCTGACAACTAACTGATCTCGAACATTTTCCCATGCCTTATCGGTAACTTTATATTCCTTACCTTGTCTTTGGAATAAATACATATCTTCACGCATGACTAGTTCTTTCGTTAAGTAATTTCTGATAAACGAACTATCAGACTCTAATTCACGAACTTCAAACATTTTTTCTCGGCCGCTACCTGATTTAACGCCTAATTCTTTCATTTCTTTTGTTGGATTATTATATCGATATTCAATATCTTCAAACATTCTTAGTCCTAAATAATACGGGTTAATGCTTGTTTTTGATGGTTGAACTATTCCTGCATTAAGCTTTGCGTACTCAATCGCTTCATTTGAATCAAGATTTAGTTCACGCATAATTCTTATATGCCAATAACTTGCCCAGCCTTCATTCATAATCTTCGTTTCAAGTTGCCACCAAAAACAGACCATTTCTTCTCGTAACATGAAATTTTTATAACTAAAAAATTCATATGGATACCAATAAACAATGTAAAGAATATCTTCAAACATTTTAAACTTATTTTGTCATTTTTTCCCGTATCTCTTTTTCTTCTTGACCAAAATATAAA
Organism: Gottfriedia acidiceleris; assembly: GCF_050457485.1. Taxonomy (GTDB): domain Bacteria; phylum Bacillota; class Bacilli; order Bacillales; family Bacillaceae_G; genus Gottfriedia; species Gottfriedia acidiceleris_D. The sequence continues at coordinate 406,759 of NZ_JBCMJM010000001.1, read as the reverse complement.
AAACCCTCGACACATACTGTGCCAAGGGTTGATTTGATTAATATACTGACATGTATTGATCTCTTTCCCAAGGGTGAACTTGAGTACGGAAGATATCCCATTCGATTTCTTTTGCTTCTACAAAGTGTTCGAATAAGTGTGATCCTAGAGCACCAACGATTACTTCGTCAGTTTTTAATAGATCTAGTGCAGCTGCTAAAGTTGCTGGTAAATCGATGATTCCAACTTCTTCGCGCTCTTCTTTAGACATAACGTAGATGTTACGGTCTACTGGAGCTGGAGCTTCTAATTTATTTTTGATTCCGTCTAAACCTGCTGCTAATAATACTGATAATGCTAAGTATGGGTTTGCAGCTGGGTCAACTGAACGTACTTCTACACGTGTGCTTAAGCCACGAGATGCAGGAATACGAATTAGTGGACTACGGTTTCTTGCAGACCAAGCAACGTAACATGGAGCTTCATAGCCAGGTACTAAACGTTTGTATGAGTTTACAGTTGGGTTTGTAACAGCTGTAAAGTTTGGAGCATGCTTTAAGATCCCTGCGATGAAGTAACGTGCAGTTTCACTTAAACCTAATTCACCAGTCTCATCGTAGAATGCGTTTTTACCATTTGTAAATAATGATAAGTTACAGTGCATACCTGAACCATTTACACCAAATAGTGGTTTTGGCATGAATGTAGCGTGTAAACCGTGTTTACGAGCAATTGTTTTTACAACTAATTTAAATGTTTGAATGTCATCACAAGCTTTGATTGCACCAGCATATTTGAAATCAATTTCATGTTGTCCTGGAGCTACTTCGTGGTGAGATGCTTCGATTTCAAAGCCCATTTCTTCAAGTTCAAGAACGATATCACGACGGCAGTTTTCACCTAAATCTGTTGGTGCTAAGTCGAAGTAACCACCTTTATCATTTAACTCAAGAGTTGGTTCGCCTTTTTCATCTAATTTAAATAAGAAGAATTCTGGCTCAGGTCCTAAGTTGAAATCTGTGAAGCCTAGAGCTTCCATTTCTTTTAACATACGTTTTAAGTTATTACGAGGATCTCCTTCAAATGGAGTGCCATCTGCATTGTAAATATCACAGATTAAACGAGCTACTTTACCTTTTTCAGCAGTCCATGGGAATACTACCCAAGTGTCTAAATCAGGGAATAAATACATATCTGATTCTTCGATACGAACGAATCCTTCAATTGAAGAACCGTCAAACATCATTTTATTGTCTAAAGCTTTTTCAAGCTGACTTACTGGAATTTCAACGTTTTTGATAATCCCTAGTAAATCCGTAAATTGTAGACGTATGTACTTTACGTTTTGTTCTTTTGAAATACGGAAAATATCTTCTTTTGTAAACTTAGCCATTATAAAAGTTCCCCTTTCGTATGCAACAAACAAAATTAGTCTAACACACTTTAAAATAGAAAAGTAGAGATATGCTACTTCCACTTTTCTATTTTTTTATTTTAAGTTTAGTGATTAGCAGTTTAAATATGTTTCTTTTTCCCATTCTGATACACGTAATCGATATGCATCCCATTCTTCTTTCTTGTTTTGAAGGAATGAATAATATACATGTTTCCCTAAAACTTGCTGTAGGAATTCACTGTTTTCAAGTTCTGTAACTGCTTCAAGTAAACTTCCAGGCAATGTTTCAATACCTTCTGCTTTTCTAGTTACGTCATCCATCATATACAGGTTTTCACTTCGTTCGACTGGAGGTGTTAAATTTCTTTCAATACCATCCAAGCCTGCAGATAATAAAACAGCTAAAGCTAAATAAGGATTTGCAGATGGGTCTGGATTTCGTACTTCGATTCTAGTACCCGCACCTCTTGCAGCCGGTATACGAATTGTACATGTACGATTACTTTGTGACCAAGCTACGTAAACTGGTGCTTCATAACCTGGAACTAAACGTTTATATGAATTAACTGTTGGATTTGTAACTGAAGCATTTGCACGAGCATGTGTTAATACACCTGCAATAAATTGTCGTGCCGTTTCAGATAATCCAATTGAATCATGCTGATCATAAAAGGCATTACCATTATCATTTCCTAGACTCATATGACAATGCATACCTGAGCCATTTTCTCCAAAAATTGGTTTTGGCATGAATGTAGCAACTAAACCATTTTTTTCAGCAATTGTTTTAACTGTATATTTAAATAATTGAATATTATCAGCTGTTTGTAATCCTGGTGCGTATTTCCAATCGATCTCATGTTGACCGATTGCAACTTCGTGATGTAAAGCCTCAACTTCTAACCCTAAAGCCTGAAGTGCTTTCGTAATTTCACGTCGTATTTTAACTGTTTTATCTAGGGGGGCTACATCAAAATATCCACCATTGTCATTTGGAACTAATTGATTTCCTTCCTTAGTAAATAGGAAGAATTCAGGTTCAGGTCCTACATTAAAAGAAGTAAATCCCTTTTCGGTCGCTTTTTCAATTGCTCGTTTAAGCACATTTCTTGGATCACCTTCAAAAGGTGTACCATTCGGGTAATAAACATCGCAAATGAAGAGTCCAACTTTTTCGTTAGTGTCGACTTTCCAAGTATTCAAATCTGGGAAAAGCATCATATCACTTGCTTCAATTTTTGTGAATCCGTTAATACTAGAGCCATCAAACATAGTTTCGTTATTAAGTATTTTTTCAATTTGCGTGATTGGTAGTTCTAAATGTTTGAATACTCCTTCTACATCTGTAAAAAATAACTGTACAAATTCAAGACTGTATTCTTCAACACTATTTAAAATCGTTTCCTTTTTCATTTATATTTCCCCCCATATAAATATAAAAGCTAGAATAATCCGGACTTAATCAATAACTTAATGAAAGAATCGAGACATATCTCCTTGTCGTAAAGAAGTTCTACCTAATTTACCATTTTGATATAACTCTTGACGAAGCATTTTTCGAAGTTGTTCATCTGATATTGATTTTTCAACAATGACTTGTTGAACCACTGTTTCTTTGGATTTTTCTGACGATTTTAAATTGAGTACTTCTTTAATTCCTGCTAAATTTAAGCCTTGTTCTATAAAAGTTTTTATCTCTAATAATCGATCGACATCATTGAAAGAAAATAATCTACGATTACCTTCAGTACGAGCAGGACGAATTAAATCATGCTCTTCATAATATCGAATTTGTCTTGCAGATAATTCAGTTAACGAAATGACTATTCCGATTGGGAAAAGTGGCGTTGAGCGTCTTACTTGATCATTCATAGCAATGCTCCTTTCGTTCATCTATAAGTATTTTATTTCATGTTAGATAATCTGTCAATACGATGTTAGAAAATCTAACATGAAAATATTTGTTTTTTATTCTATGCAATATTAGTTAAAATTCTACTATTTTAATAAAAAAAAATAATCTCCATTAGTTTGGAGATTATTACAGTTTGTATTCAAATATTAGGCTATTTGACTTATCCTTCGATATGACAATTTATCAATCATCGCTAATCCGAATTCGGTCAGTATGAAAGCTAATTCTTAATTTTTTTTGCTAACAAAATTGCAATTAATAATAAAATACCTTTAATAATATCTTGCGCATAGTATGGTACATTCAACATCGTGAATCCGTTTAGAAGGATCCCCATTAAGCACGCACCTAAAAATGTTCCGATTATATTTGGTTTCCCTTTTCCAAACATAGCGATTCCTATATATGCCGCTGTAATACTATCCATTAATAATGGTGTACCTGCTGAAACTTGCCCTGTACCAACTCGACTAGCAAGTAAAATCCCACCAAGTGATGCAAAAAGCCCACTAATAATATAAGCATAAACTCGATACTTGTTTACGGGTATTGCTGATAAGTGTGCAGCAGTTTTATTTCCTCCAATAAAGAAGAATACTCTTCCCCAAGTAGTCTTTTCTAAAAATAAGTGTGTAATCAAAATACAAATTATCATTATTATGACTGCAACTGGGATATTAAAAAATGACCCTTGCCCAAGATATAAAAACGAAGGAATAAAATGACCTGTAGTTGCTTCATTATTAATTGTCATTCCTTCATAGATCGAGGAACCCTTTGTTAAGGTTAAATGTAAACCATTTACAACAAACATCATAGCAAGAGTAACTAATAAGTCCGGTAATTTCCCTTTCGTTATAAACAGACCATTTAATAATCCAACTATTAAACCAAAAACAATTGGAATTAATAGTGTAATTAATAACTCTTGTCTAAAAACAATTAAACAATATGCTGCTGTAACCGTACTTAAACTCGCGGTTGATCCAACTGATAAGTCTAAACCATCAATGATTAAACTAAACGTAACTCCAATCGCCAGTAATGTTACGATTGAAATCGATCTTAAAATATCAGAAATATTACTATAAGATAAGAAGGAATTCGATGTCATTGAAAAAAATGCAATAACGACTAGTAGTAGCAATACCGCTCCAAAATCTAAAAATAATCTTCTACCTTGTGTTTGTGCCCATTGCGTCATTGTATACCCTCCAATAACTCACCTTGTATAATTGTATAAATTTTGTCACCTATCACATTAGCTTCTTCAATATCATTCGTGAAATAAATAACACAACCACCGTTAGAACAAAATTCATCTATGTATTGAAAAATATGTTGTTTAGCATAAATATCAACACCTTTTAGTGGTTCATCTAAAATAAGACACTTCAAATTCGGTGAAATCCATTTTGCTATACTTACTTTTTGCTGATTTCCTCCACTAAGATGTAAAATTTCTTTTTCAGTGTCCTTTGGATAAATACTTAAAGTATTAATTAAGGATTGAGAACTCTCAATTTCGAGATTTTTGTTTATCCAACCACTTTTGTTGAACGAGATATTCTCTCTAATCGAGTGATTTAGAAATAAACCTTCTTTTCTTCGATCCTCTGGTACAAATGCAATGCCTTGTTTATATGCATGCTGAGGAGACTTGATCAAAAATGAGTTTCTTCCTATTATTAATTCATATTGTTTTCGATCGCCCCATATTGTTTTTGCCAAACTTGTTTTCTTATTTCCATTTGCACCATAAATGGCAATTACCTCATTTTTATTTATTTCTATATTAATAGAAGGTTTCGTTTCAATTAATCGGATATTACGAAACTGAAAAGCTGGTTCATTGCGCTCTTTTATGTTTTTTTCAAATGAAAATTCAACGGATGACATTTGTCCGATTATTTCATCTACAGTTAATGTCGATGAACTACCTTGATACACGATTTCCCCACTTCTTAGTACCGTTAATTCATCTGTAAATTTAACAAGTTCATCAATTGAGTGTAAAATGACGACAATACCTTTCCCCATTTTTTTCAAATCATATAAGAATGAGAAAAATTTCTCTTTTTCAGTATTTCCTAGGGAAGAAGTAGGCTCATCAAATAGAAAATAAGATGCATCATTAAGAAGTGCTTTTGCAATTAAAATAAATTGTTTTTCATAAATAGAACAGTCACTTACTTGTTTGTAATATGGTAAACACAAATTCCATTTTGAAAGTCGATTTTGAACCAATTCAACACTTTTCTTTTTTGAAAAGAAGAAATTCTTATTTTCTCGATTCAATGCAATCGTTAAATTTTCAATTACAGTTAATCCTTGCACAAGTCCCTCATCAACTTCTTGAGGGACATATGCTATTGTTGAATTTCCACTTACTTTACACTTTCCATTTGTTGGCTGAATTCTATTAGCTAGAATCTTCATTAGCGTACTTTTACCTGCACCATTTAAACCAGCCAGGCCGTCTATTTTTCCAGATTTGACTGTAAAATTAATATCTTTCAGTACCTCTGATTCTCCATAACTAAAATATACAGATTCTAGTTGAATAGTCATCTTTAGTTCCCCTTATCTAACTTCTCCATCCATGGTGAAGTTGCAGCTTGTGAAGGTATCCAGTTTTTACTATATTTTCTTAGATCACTAACTTTAATTGGATTATTCGGAAGCTCCTCTTTCTCTATTAATTTAGGTTCTAAAGAATAAATATCTGGCGTTTCTTCTCCAGCTATTTTTTGATATAGGAATCTAGATTGAACTTCTCCAATCTCTCCCGGATCACTTGCAGCTGAAGTAACCCAAGGTGAATTTTTCTCTTGAATTAATTGAAGATCTTCATCACTTAAATCAATTCCGTAAACTTTTACTTCATTACGCCCAGCTTGTTGAATTGCTTTTGTAGCCCCCTTTGCAAACTCATCCCAAGTTGCAAAAATAGCATCAAGCTGACCTTTAGGATATTTCTTTAATAATGCTTCTACCTGAGCTTGTGTATCTAGCATCGTATTACTACTTGCTTTTCCGAATCTAGCAACCTCTTTTATATTCGGGTAACGTTTATAAAATGCATCAAGAATAACTTTTCTGCGTTCCATCGGTGTAAAACCACCTACCCAAATTGTTGCGATATTCCCTTTTCCGTTTAATCCTTCTGCTAAACTCTTTAAACTTTTCCATGCTAAACTGTAGTCATCTTGGTCAATTACTGTAACACCAGGAATATTTAGATCACTATCAAAAGAAACAACTGGAATGCCTGCAGCTAACGCTTTTTTCACACCTTTTTCTAATGTTTCTTTTCTCCCATGATCGATTAAAATTCCATCAACCTTTGAATTGACGGCTGTATCTAAATTGGAGGCCATCTTTGCTAAATCATTATCAGCATTATATACTTGTACTTCTCCGCCAAATTTCCCAACTTGTTTTTTCACGCCATCGATATATTGTGAAGAAAAAGTTCCAATTGAAAACTCCATAATTAAAGCAATTTTTGTTTTCTTTTTTATTGCTTCAGGAATTTCAGCATTGCTACTAGCGGATACTTTCTTTACTTCAGTACTAGCATTTTCAGATTTTTTAGTTGAAACTGCATTTTGTTCATTTGCACAAGCTGTTAATAATACTGATGCGATTGATAGTGTTGCAATAATTTTTTTCATTACTCTTTCTCCCAACTTTTAAACGTTTCTTTATAATTACTTGAAACAATTCCTTTTTCTGTAATAATCGCCGTTATTAATTCATTCGGTGTTACATCAAACGCTGGGTTAAGTACGTTGATTCCATCTGGTGCAATTTGAATATTTCCGATATGCGTTACTTCAGATCGATCACGTTGTTCGATGACAATTTCACTACCTGATTCAATTGATAAATCAATTGTTGATAAAGGAGCTGCTACATAAAATGGGATTTGGTAAAAGTTTGCTAAAATCGCTAATTGTAATGTTCCAATTTTATTTGCAGTGTCTCCATTAGCAGTAATGCGATCAGCACCAACAATGACTGCATCAACTTTTTTATTTTGTAATAAGTAGCCGACCATATTATCAGTTAATAAAGTAACTGGGATACCACTTTGGTTCAATTCCCAAGATGTCAGTCTTGCACCTTGAAATACTGGTCTTGTTTCAGTTGCATAAGCTGAAATTTCCCAACCTATTTCTTTTGCTAAGTGAAGTGGAGCTAAAGCTGTACCGTATCGACTTGTCGCTATACTCCCTGCATTGCAATGAGTTAATACTGCAGCACCGTCGTGTAATAATGTTAAAGCGTTTTCGCCGATTTCCTTGCAAGTTGCCTCATCTACTAAATGTAATTTAATCGCTTCTTCCATGATGATTAATTTAGCTTCAGATACAGTCACTGCTTCTTTACTAGATCCAATTAGTCTTTCAACAGCCCATGCTAAATTTACTGCAGTTGGTCTAGCACTAATTAGTACATCCGCTAATAATCTTGCTTGTTTATGAAATTCATCAATTTGTTCAGTTTCAATTTCTCGAACGCCTAAATAAAGTCCATATGCTGCTGCTAAACCAATCGCTGGTGCTCCTCTTACTTGTAATTTTACGATTGCTTCACGTACATCTAATAATGTCGTTGCATCAAAATAATATATTTCAGTTGGTAGTTTAGTTTGATCTAAAATTTTTAAACTTTCACCGTTCCATTGTAATGATTCAGGTATTTGCTGTAATGTAGTCATCGATTATTACTCCAATCCATTAATTAAATTTCCAATATTTATAATAGTAAATCTATTTTTTATACAATAAACTCCGAATTTTAAGACTTTTTTCTTTGCTTCAATCTTTTGATTATGTTCCAGTGAATCAATATCTTCAACGTGAGCAAGACCGATACTTCTTCGGATTAATTCACATCCAATTACCCCAATTGCATCCACCCAATATCCTTCTAGTTTTTCGTTAATTAGAGCTTTTTGGTTAAATGGTCTAACACTATGCTCTTCCCAAAGTCGAATAAATGTTTCATTAAAAACTTTTTCAATGTTTAAGATGTGTTCGATAATTTCGTCTTTTAGTTCAGTACGGCTGAAAAGTTGAAATAATAAATTTGCTTGAATTTGCCCTAAATCAAATCCGATTGGTCCTACAAATGCGAATTCCGGGTCAATTATTTTTGTTTCTGTTTCAGATACGAAAATGCTTCCCGTATGTAAATCACCATGTAATAAAGCTTCTTTTTTCGATAAGAAATCTAATTTTAGTTTCGCAACCTCAATTTGTAGATCTGCATCATTCCATAGTTCTTGAATTACATCTGTTAATTCTTCTTCAAAACTATTTGTTTCACTGTTAAAAAACGGATCTGTATAAACAAGATTTTCTGTTATATCACATAAGTCAGGATTATTAAAAAGATACTCTAGCTCTTTTTTCTTAGCTGGTGAAGTTCCGAAGTCTGAAGTGAAAAATAATGACTTTGCTAAAAATTCACCGATATGTTCAGCTAAAAACGGATAGCTCTTTTTCTCAATGAAACCTTTTCGTAAAATTTGTAAGTGTGAAAGATCCTCCATTACAGTTACGGCTTGATCTTCGTCATGTTCTAAAATTTTCGGTGCATGTAATGGGATTAGCTCATTGTATATTTTTGTCGCATTACTCTCGATCGTAGCTCGCTTTAATGTAAGTGGCCAGCTTTCACCTACAACTTTTGCGTATGGCAGAGCCTGTTTTATAATTAACCCTTTCTCGCTTCCTACTGGATTAACTTTAAACACTAAATTTAAATTCCCATCCCCGATTTCTATACTTTCACATAGTTCATTTTTAAAATAGCCAAGTTTTTGTAAATAAGTAATTGCAGTTGCTTCTGTTAATGGTCTATATTCTTTTCGTTCAATGACAGTCACTAAATTCATCCCCCTTGAATTTTGCAAAATAAAAAGCCTCTTTTCCGAGACGAAAAGAGGCAATACTAATTGACTTTCGTCTCTTATCTACCAGAAAATTACTTTTCTGTTGGAATTAGCACCGTGCCTTACTGAGCATTTAAGCTCAGGCGTATACAATACGCCCCATTTCACAATGGTATTACGGTCGGTTGCTGGGCATCGTCGGGCCAAATCCCTCCGCCTACTCGAAATAAGAGTTCGCATATTTGATTTTATAATCGTATTTTAGTTTATAGATTTTTAATTTGTCAATTACTTTTTTGAAACTTTTTGTAAATTTCTTCTTTTCTGTCTTCAAAAATAGGGATTGTACCGCGTATTTCATCGACTTTTTTCGGATCAATTTCGCCAAAGACGATTTCTTCATTCGTGCTGCCTTTAGTCACTACTTCTCCCCAAGGGTCAATAATCATTGATCCTCCACCAAATGTATTCGCTAAATCTTTTCCTACTCGATTACAAGCAACGACATAACATTGATTTTCGATTGCTCTTGCTTTTAATAAGATTTCCCAATGATTCATTCTTTGAATTGGCCATTCGGCAACAAAAAATAAAACTTTTGCACCCTTTTGAGAATGAGTTCCAATCCATTCAGGAAAACGCAAATCATAGCAAACAAAACCTGCAGCCGTTAATCCATCGATTTCAAAAAGACCATCTGTTTCCCCTGATTGAAGATAGTGATGCTCGTTCATTAACTGGAACAAATGAACTTTATCATAAGTTTTTACTAATTCGCCAGTATTGCTTATAACAATTAACCTATTCGTAACACCATTTTCTCTTGCAATCGGGAACGAACCAGCAATCAATATTACATTACTTGATTTTGCGATTGACTGAAGTTCAGAAATAACCGCTTCTTGTTCACCTGTGTGCAAACCAATTTCTTCTAGACAATAGCCTGTTGTCCATAGCTCTGGCAATACGATTACACGAACATTTTCTTTAACAGCTTCGTTTATTTGAGTTTTCATTTTCTCTAAATTAGCTTTTGATTCACCTAAAATAACATCAGATTGAATACACGCAATTTTAATCACAATTTATTCACCCTATTCTAAATTTTATAGACATTTTTAAATCGAGCATATATGATGGTGAAAGTTATTGCAACAGTCGTTCATGAAAATCATTCGATTAAGAAACGATCTATTCAAATTAATTTTATTATATTTTGGAGTGATTAACTTGAATCATAGTAAACTATTAAACAATTTACCAAAACAATTTTTTGCTTCACTAGTCCAAAAAGTGAATCAGTCAATAGGTAATGGTCATGATGTCATTAATCTTGGTCAAGGAAATCCCGATCAACCTACACCCGACCATATTATAAAAGCATTACAGCAATCTGTTGAAAATCCTTTAACTCATCGTTATTCTCCGTTTAGAGGAATGAGCTCTTTAAAAAATGCTGTTGTAGAATTTTATAAACGAGAGTATGATGTTGATTTAGACCCAGAGGAAGAAGTAGCGATCTTATTCGGTGGAAAAGCTGGATTAGTTGAACTACCACTTTGTTTATGCGATGAAGGAGATACAATTTTAGTTCCAGATCCAGGGTATCCAGACTATTTATCTGGTATATCTCTTTCAAAAACAGTACCATATATGCTTCCATTACTTGAAAAAAATCAATTTTTACCAGATTATAAATTAATTCCTCAGGATGTTTTGGATGCTAGTAAAATATTATTTATCAATTATCCAAATAATCCCACAGGGGCTATAGCAACAGAAGAATTTTTTAAAGAAACAGTTGAGCTTGCAAAAAATAATCAGATTACCGTTTGTCATGATTTTGCTTACGGTGCATTTGGTTTTGACGGCAAAAAACCTTTAAGTTATCTTCAAACACCAGGAGCAAAGGAATGCGGGATTGAAATTTATACCCTTTCTAAAACTTATAATATGGCTGGTTGGAGAATCGGTTTTGCAGTTGGAAATAAAGAAGTTATTTCAGCAATTAATCTATTACAGGATCATCTTTATGTTAGCATTTTCCCTGCTGTTCAAGAAGCTGCCGCTGTTGCACTAACTGAATCTCAAGAAAGTGTCAAACAACTATTAGCACTTTATGAAGAGCGTAGAAATGTATTTATTAGCGGCTGTCACGAAATTGGATGGGAAGTAACTGCACCTGCAGGTTCATTTTTTGCATGGTTAAAAATCCCAACAGGTTTTACATCACAGGAATTTGCTGATCTTTTACTTGAAAAGGCTCATATTGCAGTCGCTCCAGGAAATGGATTTGGAGAATATGGCGAAGGTTATGTAAGAGTCGGCCTACTATCAGATACTGATCGATTGAAGGAAGCAGTTTCTAGATTAAAAGAGATTGAAATATTTTCAAAATTTAATGTTTGACAATTGTGATTGTTCATGAAATAATGCGATTAGATTAAGAATTCAAAATTAAATAAAACTTTATTCAGAGTAGGTGGAGGGACCGAGCCCGATGAAACCCGGCAACCGGCTAGTTAACTAGTACGGTGCTAATTCTCGCAGCATTTGCTGACAGATAAGGTGTAGGTAAACCTCTCCTTAGTGGAGAGGTTTTTTGTTTTATTAAAACTTTTTGGAGGTTTTGAAATGAGTGGAGTAATTGCAACTTACCAAGTTTATGATAAAAATCATCATTTAGAAAAAAAGGCAGAGTCAATCGCGCTAGGTTTAACGGTTGGTTCTTGGACGACTTTACCTCAAAATGATCAAATTCAATTACAAAAGCATAAAGGCAAAGTTCTTTCAGTTCGTGAAATAGAATGCGAAGAAAATGTCGTTAACTTTTTAGGCTATAAACCGACAAAAGGGATTATTGAAATCTATTATCCTAGCTTAAATTTTTCAGCTGATCTACCAGCCATTTTAACAACCGTTTTCGGTAAGCTATCCCTTGATGGTGAAATTAAACTGATTGATTTAAATTTTACTGATGACATTTTAAATCTTTTTCCAGGTCCAAAATTTGGTATTAAAGGCATTCGAGAGAAATTGGATGTATATGATCGACCTTTACTAATGAGCATTTTTAAATCAATTATCGGCAGAGATATTCAATACATTTCAGAGGAATTAAAAAAACAAGCTCTAGGTGGCGTAGATTTAATAAAAGATGACGAGATTCTTTTTGACACGGTTACCTCTATTACGGATCGCGTAACTTACGGAAAAAATATTTTGAACAAAGTTTATGAAAAAACGGGACACAAAACATTATACGCCGTGAATTTAACTGGCCGTACATATGAGTTAAAAGAAAAAGCATTACGTGCTGCTGAAGCTGGTGCTGATGTATTTTTATTAAATGTGTTCTCGTATGGAATTGATGTACTGCAAGGATTGGCGGAAGATCCATCAATTAATGTTCCAATTATGGCTCATCCTGCTGTATCGGGTGCGTTTACAGCATCACCAATTTATGGAATTGACGCAGGATTATTACTAGGGAAAATTTTACGAATTGCTGGTGCAGATTTTAGTCTATTCCCTTCTCCATATGGATCAGTAGCATTACAAAAAGAGACAGCTTTAAATATCGCTGAGAATTTAACAGTATCAAATGGATTAAAAGAGACATTCCCAGTACCATCTGCTGGAATACACCCAGGACTTGTGCCTCAATTAATTCAAGATTTTGGAATTGAGCAAGTCATTAACGCCGGCGGCGGTGTTCATGGTCATCCGGATGGACCAATCGGTGGAGGTAATGCATTTAGAGAAGCAATTTCAGCAACATTATCTGGAGTTGAGCTAAAAGACTACGCACTTCCAAATACATCACTACAAAAAGCATTACAACTTTGGGGGTAAACAACAATGGCAATAAAGATTTTTTGTGATTTTGATGGAACAATTACGGAGGGTGACAATATCGTTAATTTAATTAAAGAATTTGCTCCCCCTTCAGTAAGTGAATTAACAAGTGAAGTATTAAATGGGAATCTATCGATTCGAGAAGGCGTAGAGAAAATGTTTGCTACGATTCCTTCAACGAAAAAACAGGAAATGACCGATTTTGTAATCGATCGTACTGTCATACGAAATGGTTTTAGCGATTTTATTCAATTTGTAAGCGCTCAACAATATGAGTTAAAAGTTGTAAGTGGCGGACTAGATTTTTTCGTTCATCCAATATTAGCGGATTACCTTCCATCTTCGGATATTTTATGTAATCGTACTGACTTTACAGGTCAAACTGTAAAAATTCATTGGGATCACTCTTGTGATGAAAACTGTACGAATGATTGTGGAATGTGTAAACCATCTGTTAAAAGAAAATTTAGTGAATCTAATGATTTTATCATTGTCATTGGCGATTCAATTACTGACTTACAAATTGCAAAAGAAGCCAATTTAATTTTTGCTCGAGATTTCTTAAAAGATAAATGCGAAGAACTATCTTTACCTTTTATTCCTTTTGAAAATTTCGATGATATTCGAGCTTCATTAGAGAGAGAGGTACTAGTATGAAGGACTTTTTCAAACATTATGATGAAATCCGTGAAGTAAAACAAGTACTTGCTGATCGAGATTGGTTTTTAGGAACTAGCGGAAACTTATCAATTAAAGTAAATGAGGAGCCTTTGAACTTTTTAGTTACAACTAGTGGTAAAGATAAAACCAAACATACTTATGACGATTTTTTACTCGTTAATGAATTTGACCAATCTGTGTGGGATGAATCAAAAAAACCATCAGCTGAAGCCATTTTACATCGTCTAATTTATCAACACACAAATGCAAAATGCGTTCTACATGTACACACTTTAGCAAATAACTTTATAACAAAGGATTTTCCATATCAAGATGAGTTATCTTTTTCTGGTATCGAAATAATTAAAGCATTAGGACTATGGGAAGAAGATGCAGAAATTACAATTCCAATTATAAAAAATCATGCGCATATCCCTACTCTTGCAAATGAATTTCTTCCACATATTAAGAATGATCATGGTGCTGTATTAATTCATAATCATGGTATAACAGTATGGGCTGAATCAGCATTTGAGGCTAAGAAACATTTAGAAGCTTATGAGTTTCTATTCCAATACGCATTACAAGGTATACAAAAAAATACATTTATTAAGAACTAATTTGGAGGAATGAAGAATGGCAACAATTTGGGTAGAAAAAAAAGATTATCATATTACAAGTGATGTTGAAGTAAAAGCATATTTAGAAGAACAAGGTGTCATTTACGAAAATTGGAATATCGAACAATTACATAGTTCGTTACAAGAAAAATTTATTTTATCAGATGATGAAAAAGCAGCGATTCTTGAAACATTTAAAGCTGAAATCGACAGTATTTCATCAAGACGTGGCTATTTAGCGAGTGATATTATTACTCTTTCAGAAGCAACTCCAAATCTTGATGAATTACTTAAAAACTTCAACCGTGAGCATCATCATACGGATGACGAAGTTCGCTTCATTGTTAGTGGTCACGGTACGTTTATTATCGAAGGAAATGAAGGCTTTTTCCATGTTAATTTGAATCCTGGAGATTTAATTTCTGTACCACCAAATGTACGCCACTACTTCACGTTAGCAGAGGATCGTAAAGTAGTTGCTGTTCGATTGTTTGTTACTACTGAAGGTTGGGTGCCGATTTACGAATAATTTGATAAAAACTAAATTGACTCATATCCAGTTTAGGATGTGAGTCAATTAATTTTCTTCTTCATTAAAATGATCTTCTCGGTAGTCGATATATAACGACCCATCGGTTTGTACTTCAACAAAAAACACATCTGAAACTGATTTTATACCTACCCTTTCGAGTTGAGCCATTAACCATTTTTTATCCAAGTTTAAATTTGATAATGCATCTTCATTTACTTCCCCGTCAGTTACCACTGCTGTTGATGTTGGAAATAACAAAGTTTTTTTCCACGTTTTATTTTTTTTCGTTTTAACATCTTTTGTTTTCATAATGGATAGACTGCCATCGATTTCAAATATAGCGTACTCTACCTCTTTCAACGAATAAATATTCTCATTACGAAGCATTCCTTGAAATTGCTCCGTATCTAATCTAGCTTTTTTTAATGCATTTTCCATTATTTTTCCTTGTCTAATTAAGATAATTGGCTCCCCAAGAATAAACCGACGTGCAGTCTTTGATTTTAAACTTAAATACCCCATGATGATGGTTAAAACTGCCCAGCCAACTAAACCAATAATACCATTCCCAATAGTTAATGTTTTATCTGCCGAAATTGATGCTGCTATATTTCCTATAGTTATGGCTGTTATAAATGTAAAAACATCTAATTGACTAATTTCCTTCTTTCCCATTAATCTCGTTAAAATAAATAAAACAAAAAATGAGCATATAACTCTTAATACTACTTCATTAAAGCTCATTTAGTTCATCCTTTCTTTTTGGAACAAACAGTTATTAAGTATTTATTATCAACTTAGCGTTTGAAAAATAGAAAGAAACTATTCCTTATTATTTCTAAAAAATTAGTAAAACTAAGGCCGTTTGTTATGTCCTCATAATTTACCGATTATTGAAGAAAATATTACTATTCATTTATAATCGACTATTTTTTGAGGTGAGATCTTGAGTAAAAAACTTTCACTTGTTGGCTTAATATTAATGGTATTTACAACTGTATATGGCTTTGGAAATATACCTACAGCTTTTTATTTAATGGGATATAGTGCAATTCCATGGTATTTACTCTCAGCTATTACGTTTTTTATTCCATTTGCTTTTATGATGGCTGAGTTCGGAGCTGCATATAAGCATTCAGAAGGTGGAATTTATACATGGATGGCTGATTCAGTTGGACCTAGATTCGCTTTTATTGGAACCTTTATGTGGTTCTCTTCCTATGTAATTTATATGGTTAGTGTCTCTTCAAAGGTTTGGATTCCCCTATCAACCTTTATTTTTGGAAGAGACAAAACGCAATCTCTTTCATTATTTGGACTTTCATCTACTCAATCAATTGGCATATTAGCTTTACTTTGGATGTTAGTAGTGACATATTTCGCTTCAAAAGGGATTGAAAGTATTAGTAAGGTTACAACGATTGGTGGGGTTACAGTTTTCTCATTAAATGTAGTATTGCTAATCACAAGTATCCTTATTTTTATATTCAATGGAGGAAAATTTGCTCAACCAATTAAAAGCTTTTCATCAGCATTTACTCACTCACCTAATCCAAATTATCTATCTACCCTCGCTATCTTATCATTTGTTGTATTTGCAATCTTTGCATATGGCGGTTTAGAAGCAATCGGCGGATTAGTTGATCAAACGGAAAACGCCGAACGTAATTTTCCAAAAGGGATTACGATTTCAGCAATTATTATCTCAGTAGGATATTCGTTAGGTATTTTTTTAGTAGGTATTTTTATTAACTGGTCAAATGATTTAAGTGCTAGCACAACGAATTTAGGGAACATAACATATGTTCTAATGTACAATTTAGGATTAGAACTTGGAAAAGCTTTTTCTTTATCTACACACACTGCCGATCTAATTGGAATTTGGTTTGCAAGAATTACCGGTTTATCAATGTTTCTTGCATATACCGGAGCATTTTTCACATTAATTTATGCACCATTAAAAACAATCATCAAGGGCACACCAAAATACTTATGGCCGACAAAATTTTCAGACACAAATGAAAAAGGAATGCCTGTCAATGCAATGTGGGTACAATTTGCAATTGTTTCAATCATTATTGTCCTAACATCCTTTGGTGGTCAAGGTGCATCTGCATTTTTTAATAAAATAACTTTAATGACAAATGTTTCAATGACTTTACCTTATATTTTTTTAGGCATTGCCTATCCGATGTTTAAAAGGAATGATCAAATCGATAAACCATTCCAAATTTTAAAATCAAATTCATCTGCTTTATTTGCGAGCATTCTCGTTATATTAGTAGTTGGATTTGCAAACTTTTTTACGATCATTCAACCGGCTATCGAAGGAGATTACAACTCAACAATTTGGATGATTGCAGGTCCCATCTTCTTTTCAATATTAGCTTTACTAATTCTTAACCGTTCAAGAAAACATACCCAAAAAGAGAAGAAAATTGCCTAGCAACCACTTCCCACTTATTGTTAATCACAATTCCGAAAGTAAGTAGGAAATATAGCACATACTAAATTTGGAGGTGATATTCATGGGTCACAATCAAAATCCACATGTAAAAAAGAAGAACAAAAATAAAGGGCAACCTATACCAGCTGCAGTTAATTCAGAAGGCTATTTTGCTCCAAGTAAATCAAATACTGAAGCTCTTAATGAAGTTAAAAATTCATAAAGAAAACTCGCCGATTGGCGAGCCGTTTAGGGGAAGTCAGAGGCGTAGTTGCATTTATGCTTATACCTAAAAATTGGCATCTCAGTCGATTTTTCTTCTCCGTTTGCCTATTTACACTTTCTTAATGTGTAAAAAATGACCGTCATTTCTTTGGCGGTCTCTTTTAATTATTTTCTCATCGAATTCGCAGTTTTTACTAAATCTCGAATAGTGTATTGTTTACCAGTTTCTTCTGAAAAAAGAAGTGAAATTGAATGATAAAGCCCGCCTTTCTTCCAACGAATTGTTTTTGTATTATCATCATCAGCAACAATCAAAACTTTTGTACCATCTTTTAATTTGGTTGTTTTTAATGGTTGTTGTTCATCTGGGAAGGAAGGTTTTTTATTATGATAAGTGATGACAAACATCGTGACCTCTACTTCTTCATTTGAGTAATTAAAAGAGGTAGCATTAATAGTTCCATTTTTTTGATTTTTTTGTACATCCATTGTGACATCCTTTGCTCTAAACGGTATCTTTTCCGGTACCACTAGTTCTTTTTGTACATCTTTAGGTAATTGATCTACTACTTGCTTTATAGTTTTAGGATATTCTTTTTTTAATGATTCAACTGCACTGGCACCATGCGAACAAGCTGTTAAGAAAAGAATTGAGAATAAAAGAATAACTTTTTTCAATCCACATGCCTCCTATTTTTCCAAATCTATCGTTTCACTTAATATTTCTAAATGTCATCATATTAGTCCTAAAACAAATAAAAACTGCCTGTATATACAGGACAGTCATAAATCCTATTCTTAAGGTTCAACAATTACAATTTTTCCTTTTTGCACATATAATAATATTTCCGCGTTTTCCGTTTCATTTCGGTAAGTGTAGCATGTAAGATCCTCAAACCCACCGTGTGAAACATCATGAACTGTATCAACTAATTTGTATTTATTACCCCTAAATTCTATTTTTCTTTCTATAGACGGCTGCTCCGTTAAAATTTGTTCCTTTGATCGAAAATTCATCTAATCACTCCTTTGGTCACGATTAGTATAGCCATTTTCTTAGTTTTCAATTTTATGCCATGTACCGAAATCCAATTACATGTCTGTCTTAGTCACGTACCGAGAATTCCTTCCACTTTTGCTCCTCTTACTATGTAAATTCTATCATTATAACCGTTTACCTTCTTTTAACCTTAAATTGGATCTTCTTAGTTTATCTAGCCGTTTTTAACATGATGAAAATTTAGGTTTCATAATCTAATAGTAGTGACAAATGGAATTTAACGGCTTATTTACTAAAAAATCCTTAAAAGTTTATATAAGGAGGCTTTATCATGCCAAGTTGGAAAAATAAATTCATCCCAATTAATCAATATACAAGATCAGGTCAAAAATTAAATGGAGTTAAAAAAATCGTTATTCATTGGACTGCAAATCCAGGTGCGAGTGCTAACGGACATTATAAGTATTTTGGCGAGGTTTTACCCCAACAAAATGCTGAGGCAATTAGTCAAGGGCGAAAACCAGCTTATGCTTCAGCACATATTTTTGTGGATCTTAAAGAGGCAATTTGTATTATCCCTTTAAATGAGGTGACATTCCATGCAAATGAAAAATATACTTTTGTGGATAGTGTACCATTTCGTGGAGTTGAAGCATTAAAGCCCAATGCCAATTTATTATCAATTGCCGTTGAAATGTGTGTAGAAAAAGATAATCGTATTTCAAATACGACCATCAATCGAACAGTGATGGTTGTGAATGATTTATGTTCAATGTTTAATTTAACTCAAAAAGATATTGTCCGTCATTTTGATATTACTAGAAAACCGTGTCCATACACATTTGTAAAACATAGCGAAATTTTTAATCATTTCAAAATAAATGTAGGGCATTTATTGAATCACTCATTAAAATACCCTGGTCATGTTATAAAAATAGGAGATTCAAATATTTATGTCATTACCATTCAACAGCTTTTAGGCATTACGCCAGACGGTCATTTCGGTACTAAGACTGCAAATGCCGTAAAGCTATTTCAACAACATATCGGTCTAACACCGGACGGGATAGTTGGAGAAAAGACCTGGAATATGTTAAATAAATAATTTTATTCGGGATGTTAATTTAATAACAATCCCGAATCTTCATTCTACTTCGAGAGAAAATTTTAAAAATTGTACAAACAAAACAGATTGTTCTTTCATCATAATTTCTTCCGCTGATAGTATTGCATAGTCTAGTGCAAGTCCATCAATAAATGAAACAATCATTCTTGCTAAAATTTCACTATCATACTTTTTACTAAATTCTTTGTTTTTTTGACCTTCTTTTATGACATCAGAAAAGATTTTAATACCATAAAAATATCGTTCTTTCCCATACCTTTTTCTTCTTTCATCATTTCTACCGGTTATGAAAAACTCTAAAGTAATTGGTGCCAAAGGATCCATTCGATCATTTGGCACTCTGCTTTCACCGAACATTCTTAATAAAAGTAATTCCCAATATGAATCAACATTTTGATTCAATAATTTACTTGTTTCTTCAGACACTCTTAATAGAGACTCATATAAAAGTGATTCAAACACTTCTTCTTTATTAGCAAAATATTGATATAATCCACCTCTACTTACATTTGATGCGTCCATCACATGCTTCATAGTCGTTCTTTCATACCCATTTTCAATAAACACTTGTTTTGCTGCTTCTAAAATTTTAGTTCGACGTTGCTGTTGGTGCTCCTTGCTGACTTTCGGAGACATCTTTCTTCCCCCGCTCTACTCTATTTTTCGTTAAGAATCCTATTAGTGAGACAAATACTAAAAGTGATGCAGATATAATAAATGTTGGAATGACACCTATTATAGTTGATAGCCATCCTCCTAATAAAGGTCCGATAATTGTTGCTGTTGTGGTAACGCTTCCTATTACGCCAAATACTCTACCTGTTAACTCAACTGGGGTATCGACTTGAACAGATGCCTGGAATGGAACAAACACTAAGCCAGCTGCAAATCCTGCAAACAACCCTAATAATGGTGCCCAAACAATTGAAAAATCGAGATTAAAATGTGTGAATAAAGCCATCATACCAAAACCAATTCCGATTCCACAAACCCCAATTAACATTAAATTATAGGCACGATAATTTGTTTTTTTCGCTAATATAAAACTAGAAAAAAACATTCCTACTCCAGAACCAGTTACTAAATAACCAAATAAACCTGGTGACGCATGTTTAAGTTCCCTTATTAAAACTATAATTTGCGAATCTGATAACTGCAAGATTAAGAGACTATAACCTAAAAATAACATACCGACTAAAATTTGAGTATTTGTTTTAATAAATGATACGCCTTCCATAAATTCAGTTTTATAGGAAGATTTAGCTTTATCTTTCACTTTTTCTCCTTTAACCTGATTGGCAACTTTTGGTAGCAAGAAAATTAAGATTGCAGAGATAATAAATGATACTGAATTAATATAAAATACTGGTGTCGTTCCAGCTGCCGAAACTAGAATTCCACTCAAAATCGGCCCGAAAATTTTTGTAGCTGAGTCAATCATTGCTGTAATTGACATTGCGCTCTTTATTTCTTCATTCGGAACTAGTTCCTTTAACTTACCATTTTTCGCAGGATTAAAAACTGCAGAAAACAATCCAATCGTAAACAAACAAATATAGACCATCCACAACGTATTTGCTAATGCAAGTAAAACAAATAAACCAGCACGTACAATGTCAGATAAAACCATTAATTGCTTTCTACTAAAGCGATCTGCTATCGTTCCCGCAACAGGTCCTAATAAAGCCATCGGAACAGC
Source organism: Gottfriedia acidiceleris (assembly GCF_050457485.1). Taxonomy (GTDB): domain Bacteria; phylum Bacillota; class Bacilli; order Bacillales; family Bacillaceae_G; genus Gottfriedia; species Gottfriedia acidiceleris_D. Next base: position 385,398 of record NZ_JBCMJM010000001.1, on the reverse strand, counting down.
AAGACATAAAATAATAAATGAAACCTCGATTGGCGAAGCATTCCATTTTAACCCTACAAGTGTAATGATCGCGACAATACTTAACCAATCACCAATATTTGAAATCGCTTGAGCAACCATTAATGTTAAGAAACCTTTATTATTCCTTAAACCTTTCATCTTGTTTACCCCCTTAAAACCGACACTTATGTCGTTTTTATATTAATTATAACGACACTAGTGTCGTTTTTCAATCGTTTTTTCTGAAAATTAGTTATATTCCTCGTTTAACTTTATTCAAAAATGGAATTAAAAGTATTAAAATTTTTTGATCGTATTACAGTCACTTAATTAATTGGAATGAAATTGAAAAGAGAAGAGAAATGCAACTTATAATAGTAAATTATTAGGACAAGATTAAATAAAAGGAAGACGCTGTTAAATTAAAAAGTGGATTTTTGAACTAAAAAAGGTTGTCAAATTAGACAACCTTTAGGAACACTTATTCAACTAGAGCATGCTTTAGTTGCTTAAGAAACTTCTCTTTAATTACATACCGTTTTAAAACGATTGGGGAATTTTCTTGCTTGTCCTGTGATCACTAAAGATACAAAGGAATCTGATCATATTAGATTCTTTACTTGTACTATGGAGATGAAACCGAGTGAGAAATTGCTTGGGACGATTGCGTTAGGGATTGAAAATGGCTATGTAAAAGATTCGGCAATTTATGTTCCAGGGAAGAATATCGGATAAGAATTGTCTTATTACAAGTCAATTCTCAAAAACAGAATACATTCAATCCTTAAAAAATACATTTATAAAAGAATAACAAATGAATATAGAAGATAGTATGTATAATTATTTGTATTGGAGGAAAACTGAATGTTTAAACCTAATCCCGCTATTACAGCAATTGTCATAACTGATCCTCAAAATGATTTTCTTTCACCAGGAGGTAAGGGATACCACTTAACAAAAAGAATAATCGAAAAGTATAACACTCTTGTTAATCTTGAACTTCTAATAAGAACTGCAATGAATAAAGGGTATCAACTCTTTATATCCCCTCATTACATTTATCCACATGATTATAAATGGAAATTGACTGGGGCTGAACAAAATATGTTATTAAAACTCGGGGTCTATCAAAAACAAAGTGCTTATACTCCACCTACTATTGGGGCTGACTGGGTTCCATCACTTGCCCCATATATTTTAGATAATCGTACCATCATTGCGACCGCACATAAAATCGCTAGCCCCCAAACAAATGATTTAGTTTACCAGTTACGTCAGCAAAGGAAAGAAAATGTCATTTTAGCAGGTGTCCTATCAAATATTTGTGTTGAATCTCATATGAGAGACTTAATCGAAAATGGGTTTCAAACTGCCGTTGTATATGATGCCACTGCTACTACAAGTGATATGGACTTTCAAGCAGCAGTTACAAATTATCATGCATTCAGCAGTGATACATGGTCAACTCAGCAGGCGATAACTCAATTATAAAAACGTATAGAAAGTAACATTTACAGATGGTTAGTATGTGATTCTCCAATTTCTGTTCCAGAAGATAATAAATAACCCTGTTTCCATTAAATTTTATTGAAAGTCAAGCAAATGAGTAAAAATATTTATAGATAGGTATTTTTATTAAATGTCACACATTTTAAAGCCAAAAAATGAAGGATAAGAAAGCAGAAATGATATCTGCTATTTCTATCCTATTTTTGTACCACAAATGACCTCATTTACTACAACAACATTTATATTTCTTATGCAACTAATGCATGCGTTAGTTACATAGCATTTTTATCTTTATTTCTTTTCAAAAAAGAAGCCTGTCCCATTTTCTTGTGGTACAAATCCTTGTTTAGATGAACTTTTTTCCACCATATTTTGTTCTTCTACTGTTATAGCTGTGGTAATATTTTTTCCTTCAGCTGCATTACCTTCTCTATAATCTTGTTCCTCTCTAGTCACATATTTGTATTGGTCTCCATTAGTCTGTGCATATACCTTTGTATTTTGGAAATCTTTTGTAAATCCGATTGATAATGCTAAAGCACCTGCAAATCCAATAGATAATACTAATTTTCTTTTCATAAATAAACCAACCTCCTTTTTTGGAAAATAATTACAATTTGTTTCTATAAATAGAATAACACAATTAACATAAATAACTTGTCTAATATTGTTTAACTATCCTGCCATTTAGCGCAATAAAAAAGACCGCCGAAGCAGTCGAACCTTGTTAAACTAATGCATGCATTAGTTTAAGTTCACTTCTTCACAAAAGGAAATGGTAAGTTGAATAGAGATTTTTACAGAATAAGAAATAATTGGGCTCAAGCACCCAGTTAGTTCAATGTGGATCTACATTCCAGCAAACTTTTTTATTGTATATTTCACCACTGGAGAAATATGTACAAAACCCTTAGGAAGGTTGTCCATTCAATTTTTCTCAACTTCTCATATATTAATTTAGATTTAAAAAGGAGGTGAACAATTATATGTCAGATCACAATAATGATATTCTCACAACAGGTCCTATGAAAATTCCTGGAAGAGTAACAGGTGATACAACTCCACTTCCTCCAGATATAATGCGTGTGTCTATTAAAAATCCAACCACTAGAGATTTTAGAATCCAGTTATTTGCCGAGATTTGTCATGTAGATCCAGTTACAGGTGTTGGATCAGGAGAGGAAATTTTTCCTGATGATGAATTTATAATCCCTGCGAATAATTGTAGAAACAGAACATTTCCATTTTTATTGGCAGGTGCAAATGTAGGGGATATACTCCGTTTTTTTGTAAAAGGCGACCTCGATGAAGAAGCAGAGAAACTCGAATTATCGTTTGTTGGTCAAAGAAGAAGTGACCAAATGAATGAACCGACAATGTTCTTCCGCCACTCAGACCTAATTGAAGTTGAGAATAGGCATATCCATCAAAATAATCAAGATCCTGATAACGCTTTAGCATCAACCAATTTTTGGGAAAACTAAGATTATTTTATAAAAGAAAGGGACAATCTTTAAATGATTTGTCCTTTTTCTTCTTTAACTAAACTGCCATTTACTTAAATAAAAAAAGCCGCATATTAGCAGCTTGTGATCTTCAACTATTGCATGCTTTAGTTGCATAAGAATCCCTTGATTAATAGTTGAAGAATTACTCGTCAATCGAATCTGCTGTTTTAACAAGGTCATTAATCGTGTACTTTGTTTCAGCATTTGGTAATTTAATTAACGTAATGTCATGATAAAATCCATCTTTTTTCCATCGAATCTCCTTTGGACTATCCTTATCCTTTATAATATTCACTTTTGTTCCATCTTTTAATTTAGTTGTTTTATGTTCTTGATCGTCTCCATTGAAGGCAGTGTTTTTATTGTGGAACGTTGTGATATATAATATGGTACCATTTCCATCAGTATATTTAATAGAAGTGTGATCATATGTATGATTTTCCATGTTTTCTCCTACTTCGAGTGACACAGTTTTTACATCAAAAGGTAGTTCCTTAGGAACGACTATTTCATTTTGAACATCTTTAGGTAGTTTTTCTACTTCTTTTTTTAGTGTAGGGTAGTCTTCTTTTAGCTTATTTAATGTGCTATTCCCGTTTGTACAGGCAGTTAATAAAAGAAATGAGATTGCTACAATAAATTTTTTCATTTCGGCATCCTCCTCTTTTACTATATTTACCAAACTATATTCAAATTCCTTTATTTTTTGACTACACTCCAATCTTTCTTATGCAACTAATCTGCCATTTAGTTAAACAAAAAAGAGTCACCTTAGTAACTCTTAATCTTCGACTAATGCATGTGTTAGCCATCCATGAATCCTCAGATTCACAACAGTGAATGAAAGTTTATATCGTACTCCCATGGTAGTTACATAAGATTATTCATCAAAAATACCGATATTAATTAGGATTCCATCATTGTCTAGCCTTTTGTGGTTGTATGGAGCTTGGCATAATTTCTTGTATTTTTCATTCCAAATTACATCTATGAAACTATATGATTCTTGAAGAAATTGATCAGGAGAAATGTTCTCATATCGATAGCATTCATTAGGAAATGCTTTATCGAATCCAAATAATGAGATGATATCTTCTTCAATTGCTATTCCACCGATTTTAAATTCATAAACGACATACAACTCTTTAAGAAAATTTGTGAAGTCTATTATTTCTTCATTTTCTATTCCAATCTGATCCCACTCAATGACATCAAAGATTGAGCCATAAAACCAAAAGTTAACCATTATTGCATTTGAAGAAATCATTTCAATTTGTAGTGTTGCTTTTCGTTTCCTTGATAAATAGACATATAACCTTAATTTTAGAGAATGAATGTAAATTGATTGTGGGTCTTCTTCGTCAAAAGGATAACCTCTATCAAAAAAATCAATAATTTCATCAACGTTTTTATCATATATCTCAATTTTATTTCTTACTTTTGATAAATTAAAGATAATTTCTTGTATAGTCTCTTTTTTCCTTTTTTTAAGTTCTAATAAGAAACTAACCTCAAGGAAAGGACCTCCTTGTAACCATTGAGACCACTGCATGAATTATTCCTCCTAGTTGTTATATAACTATTGCATGCGTTAGCCATCCATGAATCCTCAGATTCACAACAGTGAATGGAAGTTTATATCGTACTCCCATGGTAGTTGTATAAGGAATTAGGATAATTCCATCACTTTTTTAGTAAGGCTCTGTTAGGTTTAATGTTCCAACAAATGGGAACATCCCTATTTAGGGAGCTTCCGATTTGTTAGTGTTCCCACCCAAACATCTCCAATATTAATTTTATAATCAATGAAATTCCCATGTTGTTCTTTAATTTTTTCGATTTCATAAGATTTATTTCTTATCTCATTCACCTCAGCCTCTGTCAGAACCTCAGCCTGTATATTAACATTGAAATCCTCATTTTCCGAATAAATTTTGACATTAATATGGGCTTCCCAATCAAACAAAGCTAATTTATTTTTTATAGATTCAAATTTATGTAATGGGAATATTTTTGTAACAGGGTTTTTGGGGAATATGGGCTCATTTAAATAAGTGTCTTTGTATTTGTACGAAGCAACAATTCGTGTATGCATAAAGTTCTGTTCATAAAACAAAATTTTCAGATAAAAATCATCAGACTCTTTAGCCATTTTTTCATACCACCTTAAATATACTTCAATCATTTCGCTTAACCATATTCGCTTATACCAATTCGGAGGAGTTGTTAGAACTGACTCATTAAAGGGATGTTTACTTATCTTTACATACTTTATATACCTTTCTCGAAAATAATCAATATTATCTAAGTCGATTACATTTTGTCTCCATCTTTCTATATTCCTCTTGTGCCTTTTCCACCCCCGAATTTTCTTCTTTTTAAGGTGATAATCCTGATAATAATATTTCATAGCCGAAATTTCTTTACAATATAGAAGTTGATCCCTATATAAGTCAATTACATTTCTTTTTCGTCTCCATCTTTCTATTTTCTTCTTGAGCCGTTTCCATTTCCGAGTTTTCTTCTTTTTAGAGTGATAGAACTCTTTCATTAACACACATCCCTTAACATTTGTGTAAACTCTTAAACACATTTTTCGACAACCGCAAGCTATCATAAGTATCGGTTATTTCACGATGATAAAAAGGAAATGTTTAATATTGTGCTTTGTTTTTTCGTTAATGTGGCTATCGACAAATAAAAACCAGGCAAAGTGGTTGTCGAGCTTCTTAATTTTATATTTCTATCTAAAAACTTCCAAATCCTTGTTCAACTAATCTGCCATTTACTTTAATAAAAAAGAACAGCTTTTGGCTGTTCTTGATCTCCAACTAATGCATTGCGCTAGTTGCATAAGATATTTATTGAATGCATATAAAAAGTTAATATTTTATTATATTCTTAAAGTAATACACAAAAAAGGAAATCAAACCAACGTAAGTATAAATTACAAAAATTATTGCATAAAAAATATTTTTTGAAGCTATCGGATCAAAAGCATAATGCAACACATGATAAATCACTACATATAAAATACAACATAACCAAAAGTTACGTTCTTTTACTGATAATTTATTTTTAAATAATTGAAGTACAATTCCCCAGATAATTAGTATTAGTATTGTTCCAATTATATTTATCGGTGAAGAAACTAAATACAATACATATGTACTTAAATAAAAAGATATTGTTGCTAATGACAGTAATTAAAGAGATTTTCTCATTTCTTTTTAACATAATACGAAATATTATTTATTTTAATAATTCTTAAGTAACTATACTGCCATCAAGCTCAATAAAAAAATCGACTTTTATGTCGATCTTGTTGTTCAACAAAAGCATGCGTTAGCCAACAATGTATCTATGATTCACAACAGTGAATGAAAGTTACAATCGCTCTTTCATGCTAGTTTAAATTTCTTTTTGGGTTTTCATTAAATGGAAAAATGTCATCAATTTAATTAGCCTAATTATGGTTCTTTTGAGAATGGCTTCTGTAAATTGGTGGACTTCCATTGGCCGCTTGTCATAATTTGCACCTTTACCTCGACATCTAAGGATGACGGCGAAAGCGGAATTACTCCGTTCTTTTCAAACTTTTTCCAGTCTTTTACATTATTTCGATAAAGTATTTGTGAAAGCTGATAAACATCAATTCCTTTATTAAGCCCATTTTTGTAGGTTTCTTCAACTTCCTTTTTCAATGTTTTTTCAGCTATTTGTTTTACGGTTTTCATAGGCAAATATTTTACAACCTGAAAAATATCTCCTTCTATGCGAATCTTCATTCGAAAATGCGGTTTGTGGTTCTTTATATAGGCTACTGTTTGGATTTTTGGTTTTTTCAATACGATTTCTGTAACGGGCTCCCCATCTTGTTTTAATAGTATCGGTGCTCGGGTGAAAGTTTTGCCCGTCCATTTTAAACCTGATAATTCTTTTTCAGACAAATACCCTTTGTAGCTCTTTGAAGCTACGAAAGCCGACCCGCTATATTTTAATAAAGGGAAATCATTTTTGTCTGATTTCCATTTTTTTGTAATCGATAAGAATGGGATTTGTGTGGTCATCGCAGGCTCATAAAAATAAGCCCGAAATTTGTAAAATATCAAAGGACTAAAAAGAGAATAGTTTTTTGTCATTTCATTCGGGATATCTCTCACGGTATAAAGTGGTGAGAGATTTAAGATGGTTCCAGTTGCTAAAACCTCCTCGACTGGTTCCTTCGTTCCAAATACCCACATCGTATTTCTAAACTGAAAGAAACGAGCAAAGAATTCATCAATTTGTCGCATATCTCCATTTTTTAATACATTCTCAGAGAATACGATTGTATTAATGTGCTCCCAAGATACCCTTTGTTGAGTCGATTTATAAAAATCGAACGCTGAATGGTCTAAAATCTCCCCGGTTCCTTTTCCAATAAAAATTGGCTGTGGTGTCCGCATAGTAGTTTCTTGTTTGGCAAAAGTGGAAAAATTGATAAATTGAGGATAGAGCACGTATTGATTATTTTTAAAGTCAACTCCTAAGGAATTCATGTACCATACATGCTCTACTTCTCTTGTGTCCCAACAGCCGGTTAACAGAAAAATAGATGGAAATACTATAAGAAGTTTTTTTTGAAAAAATTTTTTTCTCATCTTTTTTCCTCACCCTTTTTTTTCGTGCTATCGTTCGTATGAATCTCTTTCGGTCTCCTAATCATATTTTTAAAACGAATTCGGATTGTTGCCGGAATCAAACTAGTTGGTACAAATGGAGAGTAGGGGGCCATAAATGGAACCCCGAAAGAGCGTAAATTCACAAGATGAACACAAATAATAAAAACAGAAAATATAAGCCCTGTTATTCCGAGTAAGCTTGATAGTAGATAGACAAAATATCGGAGAATACTTAATGTTCCCGAAAGCGACTGGTTGATTAAAGTAAATGTCGAAACCACAGAAATAGCCATCATTACGACAATACCAGGAGAAGCCAATCCTGCGCTGATGGCAGCTTGCCCGATAATTAATCCACCTACTACGGATAACGTTTGACCAACAGTAGTAGGAATTCTAAGACCTGCCTCTCTCAGTAACTCAAATAAAAAAATCATCAAGAATCCCTCTAATGTAGTAGGGAATGGAACTCCCTCTCTTGACAAAGCCAGTGTTGCCAACAATGTGTAGGGTATTTGATCCGGATGATAAGCGACTAAAGCAATCCAAAATCCCGGTAGAAAAACAGCTACAATTAAGCTGAAAATCCTCAGTACTCTTCCCAAGCTTGCGGAAGGAGCTGACGAATGCTGGTCCTCTGCATTATTCACGAAAAACACAAGAGTAACAGGTCCAATGGATACAGTCGGTGAGCCTTCCACTAATAAAACGAAACGTCCATAAAGTAGGCAATTTACAGCATAATCAGGTCGTCCAGTATATTCTAATAAAGGGAAGAGACTGAAAGGCCGGTCTGTAATAAGTTCTTCAATTTGATCAGATGAAACAATGCCATCGACTTTAATATTATTTAATTTGGATCGTACTTGTTCTAAAACATCTTGTGAAATAACATCTTTCAAAAAAAGAACAGCAACCCTGGTTTTACTTCTAGTTCCAATAACAAATTCTTCATAACTAAGGGAACATGTTTTCAATCTTTTTCGTATTAAACCAATATTGGTTTGAATTTCTTCTACAAATCCGTCCCTTCCCCCTCTTAGTGTCACTTCCGTACTAGGTGCTTCTACAGATCTTGCTGGTAGCTGCGCTAGTTTTATGGAAAAAACCAGTCTAGACGCAGTGAGGAAAAAGAGAACTTCTCCTTCAAATATTTTTTGGGCGAGGTCTTCCTGTGAAAAATCTGATTTAAAGAAAGTGATAGGGAAATCAAGTTTTGACTCCAAATCCTTTGCATCACCGGTAAATCCATTTTCCAACACTTCATGAAGATGAGGCATGATTGTTTTTCTCAATTCTTTTATGTCTATGAGACTTTGACAATATAAAGATAAAATAAAAAAATAACGTTTGCCACTGTCGATTTGCTGTTTTTGGAAAATGACATCTTGCGCTCCTTCAAACCAGCCCCTTAAAATTTCTTCATCCCACTTGACCTTCATCTGATCTTGATCAGGTTGCTTATTGTGCTTCATTGGTGTTACCTCCTTTCTCTTTATTCACAAACATAGAGAGGATGGCTAAAAGTACAAGAATCATGAGTATAAATACAAAAGTACCCGGTAAAAATTGACGGGATAAAAACAAATAAAAAGAAGTATCATTAATGGACAAAATGGATATCAAAGTGACCCACCCTAGGAAAAAAAGTTTTACTCCACTATTTACCTTCTTATTTGTAACTTGAAGAATATCTGAGACTAAAAAAGTAAGAAGAGACAAACGGATGAAAGCTCCAACAAACCATTGATAAACTGATAAAAAGTCGAGATGTTCAATATAACGACCAATTGAGACTAGCCTCCATTCTTCAAAGGCTGGGTATCGTTGCTTAGCAGCCACGAATGGACCAAACTCTGTGATGGCCCCGATCGTTGGTCCAAGGGTTAGGATTACAAAAGTGATTCCAATCCAAATCAGAGTAGTAAACTTTATTTTTTCATTTAAGTGTTGATGAAAAAAGAGGATAAAAGCTACCTCTACAAATCCTGATATTGGATAAATCATGCCTTTTATAACAGGAGAAGTTCCGTATTCTATATATGGTTTTAATAAAGAGTAGTCTTTATGCGGAAAATTCGCAGCCATGACAAAAAAACCTAAAAAAATGACAATTGGGAGAAGGATGCCCGCCGTTAACCCAATGGATTGAATTCCGTGCTTTGCATTATAGAAACAGATAATAGAAAAAGTGGCACCTAATAATACTCTAGGTGTCATTGGGAGATAAAACGATAAAAAGGTTAACGTTTCCTTTAAAAGGACGACACCCGAGGAAAATAGGTATAGGATGATCATAGCCATTAATGGGTATGTAATAAATCTCCCAAAATTTCCTTTAAGCCAAAGAAACAACTGTACTCCGTCCATACGTTTTTGGATAAAGTAGAGAATCGGTATAAAGAATAGTAAAGAAACGCTCGAAATCAAAATGGTAATCCAAGAATCACGGCCCGAAACGTCCAAAACCATAGGAATGATAATGACATGGTTAACAAGTCCAGTACTACCAATTAGGATAAATGACATTTGAAGTAAGTTGATAGTTTGGTTTTTCATGTACATTCCTCCAAAAAAGCAAATTCGTTACCAAGATAGTATATCCTTCTGGAATATTTTTATTATTTTTGAAGTAATCCTACTTAATTATCTATATCAAAACCTACGTATATAGTATGTAGTTCTTTAATTTATCATTAATACACCTCAGAAACTATCCTACCATTTAACCACCTATGGGAGCGCAAGCGCTGCACCAAGGCGAATGAAAATGTATGGTAAGTGTCTATACAAATACTGACTTTTTTCCAGTCTACTGTAATCACTAGGCTTTTTAGTTAACTCTACTCATTTTTAAAATTTGAGCAGAGTTTTCTTTAGTATTTTCATTTTTCTATTTATGAAGAAACTAATTTTCATGGTAGTTTAATAAGGAGATCAACAATCTATTTTAAAAGAGCCAAAAAGAAAAAGATAGAAGCCCTTGCTTCTATCTTTTCAAAGTTATAATGATGGATATCATACTCATAACTAGCACAAGAAAAAGAAAAATCAATTATTCAAAAGAAAATCCCACAGTTTGATTCTTTTCCCAATTTTGCTTTTTTTGTTTACGTAAAATGGATCTCATTTCGTCACATAGTCGAATGATATCTACTTTTTGTTCACAGTCCCACTCAATTATGATTGAAATATATAACTCATTTAATTGAGCATAAGAGAAGTCATTCGTTGAATCAATTAGTAACTGTAATTCTTCATTGTTTAAAATTCGATTTAATTTTTTCTTTTGTAAATAGTCAGAACGCATTTCTTTTGTTGGTTGTTTAATTTCATATGCTCGATCAAATCTACCAGAGCGATTCATTAAAGCTGGATCGATTTTTTCGGGATAATTAGTCGTTCCAATTAAAAATAAACCTTCTTTAGAAGTTGCACCATCAATTGTGTTTAGGAATACTGAGCGAACCGAAGGAGGCATACTGTCAATATCCTCGATAACTAGTACCATTGGTGTTATTTTTAACACTGAACTAAAGACCTCTTTAATTGTGTAACTTGATGTGTATTCAGTAATTTGCCAATATGCAACCGGTGCGTTAATACTACTTGCAATTGATTTTACTAATGTTGTTTTTCCATTTCCTGGATTTCCATATAATAAAAATCCTCGTTTATATGGGATATCATATGTTTTAAAGAAATCTCGACCTTCATTAAAGAAATGGTCTATTGATCGATAAATTTCTCTTTTTAATGATTCTTCTAAAAATACATCTTCTCTATTAACCATTTTGGTAATATTTTCAATTGATGTTTCGACACCGTCATCTGTATCTGTATAGACTGTTACATAATTTTTAATATAATCTCGTTTTCTTTTTAGTACGTATTGAAAAAAGGATGAAAGACATGAATCATTTTTTGCAAAAATCAGGTCTCTATTATATTGATTATCCGCTTCAAATATCATCGCTTTCGATAAAGCTACTCCGTAATTCGGATAATAGTATAATCCATTTTCAACCCTTGGCTTAATGATGAGTTCCAATTTTTTATCAGTGTGATTCGAAGAAATAGTTTTTGTTTCAAGCTCATTATAAATATGGCTGATTAATTGAACTTCACTCGATTCTTCTTTAAGATCTTCTTCTAGAATTTCCCAAATTTCATTGGTTGTATCCTCATCTGAATACATTTGGAAATCTACCCCAAATGTATCTATTAGCTGACTTTGAATAGTTGAAATGATCTTTCCGTAATCGTAGTAATAAGGTAATGTATTTCGTTCCATATCCTTCGAATCAAATAATACATTTATTTTTGTCATGCAATTCTCCTTTGTTTTCAAATCTTCCTTATAATTCTAAATCCTTAGTTTCTATAAGTCTAGTGTTGAAAAGATTAGGCTTTCATTAATTTTTATTCAAAATGCTTCTTATTCATGAAAAACACAAAACCCCACAAGAATCATTATTTTCCCTTGTGGGGTTTACTTAGTATGTATTAATTTTTAATCCCCTACCGACTTATGCGGTGGTACTATTTTTCCTTTTCTAGAAGGATTTGAAGAATGCTTGTCTTCTTCTGTATTTATTTCTTCAGGTAAACGAGTTGGAGCTACAGGGACATTTCTTACTTCATAATTGATTACATCGGAAGAATGAAGCGTAACAATCATACTTCCACCATATTGTTTTGCTCGAATTAGAATTGGCTGATTGTATTTATTTTGAAAACGGAAGTCAGGTCCATACCAACTAACAGTAGCATCTCGTCCTGCAGGTACATATGGTACTCGTCTACTATGGGTATATCTTTCAATAATTTTTAGACCAGCGCGATCTACTGCATTAAATAGAGTAGAGGAAACTTGACATATTCCTCCTCCTACTCCTTCAGACAATTCTCCCCTTACAATGACCGGTGCACGTTTATAACCCTTTGCTCCACTTCTCTCTCCTACTACCTTATTAAAAGAAAAAACTTCATTTGGGAAAACTACGTAATTATCAATTGCTTTTGCTGCAAGTGAAATATTATGGACCCGACTTTTATTATTCGAATTAAAGTAGGTTACATATTGTCCAATTTGTTGAATCCTAATATGAGCTAATAATTCACTATCAACTTTAGGATAAATATCTAACTCTGGTACTTCAATTTTAGAAGGTCCTTTACTATAAAAATATGTAGTAAATTTATCCTTAAACTCTTTTTTATAAAGTCTGTATCCTACCTGTCCTGGTACAATCCTACCTTGTTCATTGATTGTCGCATTTATAGGGATACGGTAAATTTGTTGATCAAGTTTTTCAATAAATTGATTAAACTTTTTATCGTTTATCATTGGTGTACCTGGAAGTGTCATTGTAAAATCTTCACGATTAACTACGGCAATCGGATGGCCCTGTTGAATAACAGTTAAGCTGTCAGGAAGTTCAACTGATTGCGTCATTAATAATAAACTAGCTAGTAATTTTTGTAACATAGTCGGATTACCGTTGCCAAAAATTTATAAAAATCAATAAGAATCTATAATTTTTATAGATTTTGTTTATTTCCCTGTTCTACGTGTCCGATTTCGCTAAACTACAAGCTACATTCGTTTGATATAACACTCCGAGGGCGTAAATTCGGATACAACGAATCCTACATTTTAGCATTAACCTTAATGTGTTTTTTTGCTAAATGATATCAAGCAAGCTTTTGCAAAATGCTTATTCTTCATCATCACACTATACTTCAACGTTTCCATAACAATTCGATATCGCTTGTTGTTTGATGATGATCATTATTTATGATATATAATACCAGTCTATGTAGGTGTCGGATCTTGTTTTCGATTTTTATAATGTTGCTCGTTTTGACAACTCGGTTTCCCTCCTTATTCATTTCATATTTTTGAGAAACATGACGCTGCAACCTACGTAGGCGTTTCTCAGCCTTTTTCATCACGATTTTCTTAATAATATTCTACCTTTTCTTACCATCCGAACAAACAGCTATTTTTTTAATTCCTACAGTATATTTCGTGCAAATTAACATTTTGAATATATTCTCAATTCGATCACCTTATATTAATTAAAACATGATAAGTGATTTGCACTTAGAACGATATGTGACATATTTGTAAATTTTTAAAAATTTAAATTAACTGTTACATAACTCTCAACTTTAGTATGAACCTTTTTTATTACTTTCATGTTTTTTCCTTATTAATCATTCATTAAAGCGAACACTTGCATATTAAAATCCTCACTCCAAACGAAGATAACAAAAAAAACGAGCCGCAAAGAAAGCAACTCGCACAATTTACATTATCAATCAATAACAGTTTTGAACTCGTTTATAATTAGATTTATCGTATTAAAGGATTCTTCCCTTATTGATGAAGTATTCTCTTTATTCGCATTAAATGTAATTAAAGCCTTCCATAGAGCCCAACCTCTCGCTCTATTCCAAGTATTTTCATCAAAATTTAAAACGTTTTTAAAAACATTTCTACTATCCGTATCGAAAAATGTCCATGCCATTGCTGCATCACATGATGGATCACCTACTCCAAGGATTCCAAAATCAATAACTGCACATAGCTTTCCATTTTTAATAAGTAAGTTTCCAGGAGCAATATCACCATGCACCCATACTGGTTCATACTCCCATTTGGATTTTAGAGCTGTTTCCCAAATTTCTGTTAGTAAACCTTTGTTAAAAATCGCTTTCGTTTGGTCTATTGAATCTCTAGTTTCTTGGTCGTAAACAGCTAAGTTTCCACCTCTAAAGAAATTATGCTTTCCAGCAATCGGCCCTCCATGAGCATCAATTGACTGGAACTCCTTTAAAAATTGCCCTAACTCTTTTGCAAATTGACTTAAATCACTTATATTTTCTTTATTTAAAGATTCTCCATCAATCCATTCATTGATTGTCCATGGCCAAGGATAGTATTTACTTGGACTTCCTTTTGCTAACGGTTTGGAAATTGGTAAACTTAGTTTATTCGCTAAAATGGGTAACCATTTATGCTCTTTTTCAACTTGAGGAACGTAGCATTCTGCACTAGGTAATCTTACGCTCATTTTATCCCCTAAATGGAACGTTCTGTTATCATTGCCACTTAATTCTACAGGTTTTATTTCTAAGTGAGACCAAATTGGAAATTGTTCATTAATTAATTGTTTTACTAATTCAACATTTATTTTATCCATCTAATCTCCCCATTTTTGCTATCAAACTAATAAATTATATGTATTTTACTTTTGAGTGATCAATATGAATGTAACGCCGAACTTGTCTGTAACTGTTCCGAATGCGGGACTAAATGGTACTGCTTCTAACGGGGCAATAACATGTCCTTCTTGTTTTAAAGAATTAAAAATGCTTTTTGTTTTTTCTACGTTATCGATTGAAAGATTAATTGTGACTTCTACTTTTTTATGTTCATGATTAGGTGTATTTTGTTTAAAATCTTTGTCCTTAATCGGATTCGATTGAATCGGCGCATCGAATAACATAAGGTCACTTTCTCCAATTTTTAAAATTGCATTTGCAACACTATTTTTTAGTGCTTCAGGACAAGGTATTGGCATCTCACCGTATGTTTGTATATTAAGAACCTCTGCTTCAAGTTCTTTTTCATAAAAATGTACCGCTTCTTTAGCATTCCCACTCATAACAATACATGGTGTTATTTTTAACGACATAATGCCATCTCCTTCTCTATTTCTTACTAGCTTTTACAGCTTTCTCTAATCGTTTCATGGCTTCTTCTAATGTTTTACGTGTACAAGCGTAATTCAATCTCATAAAACCATCTCCATCTATTCCAAAACCGCGACCTTCATTTAAACCTAATTTAGCATCATTAATCATAAATTCGTTTAATTGGTCACCTCTTAAGCCTAAACCTCTAAAATCAAGCCATCCTAAGTACGTCGCTTCTGTAACTCTCATTTTTACTTCTGGAATATTTGTTTTTAAATAATTATGTATAAACTCCGCGTTTCCTTTTAAATAAATCAATAATTCATCAAGCCATTTTTCACCTTCATTATAAGCTGCTATTACTGCCTCAATTCCGAAAATATTTAAGTTTTCTAAACTAGAACGAGCAATTGCATGAGAAAACTCTGTAAATAAATCTTGATTTGGAATAACAGCAAGTGACGAAAATAAGCCTGCAATATTGAATGTTTTACTTGGCGACATAAATGTAATACTCATATTTGCTGCATCTTCACATAATGAATAAAAAGGTGTGTGACTACCTTTCTTGTAGACTAGATCCGCATGAATTTCATCTGCTATTACAACAATTTTATTCTTTTTACATATATCAAATAAACCTGATAATTCCTCTTTCGTCCAGACTCTTCCAACAGGATTTGCAGGGCTACATAGAATAATCATTTTAGTTTTTGAAGTAATTTTATTTTCTAGATCTTCTAGGTCCATATAATAATAACCATCTTCTTCTATTAAAGAATTTTCAACGATGTTTCTTCCGTTATTTCTAATTGTACTGAAAAATGGAAAGTAAACTGGTGGCTGAATAATGATTTCATCACCTGGTTTTGTGAAAGCATCAATGGCTAAATTTAATGCTGGTACCACTCCTGGGATATTTGTTAACCATTCTCTTTTAATCGATGTATTATAACGTTTACTTGCCCAATTCATTGCTGATTCAAAAAATTCTTCTGGTATATGACCATAACCATAAATAGGATGTTGAGCTCGTTTCGTTATTGCCTCTACAATCCCGGGTGCACAAGCAAAATCCATATCGGCAACCCATAAAGGTAGTACATCCGTACATCCAAATACTCGATCAACTGAGTCCCACTTTGTACTATTTGTATTTTTTCTATTATGTTCTTCATTAAAGTTAAAGTTCATATTTAATCCCCCACCATTTTTCGATCTTTTATGATTACGATTTTATTATTCATATTCAGTATGATAGTTAATCAATAGTATTTTCGTAAACATAATTTATATCCAAATTATACTATTTCACTAGATAATTCAATTTAAAATAAACTGTTCAGTACATTTATGGATTAATATTTAAAAATCAATTGGAAAAAATATGAATACTGCTCGTGCTTGATTTTTATTTATTTTTACACTATAGTTAACCACATGGTTAACTATTATGATGACAATCTTGATCAAGTATTTTCAGTTTTATCAGACCCAACACGGAGAGCAATCATTCAAGAGCTATCTAAAGGAGAGAATACGGTTAAAAAATTAGCAGAACCTTTTGATATGTCTTTACCTGCATTTTCAAAACATTTGAAGGTTCTAGAAAACGCTGGATTGGTTTCTTTTAAAAAAGTTGGGAGATTTAAGTATTATTATCTTCTTCCTAATGCAATTACATCTGCATCCAATTGGCTTAACGAATTAAAGTCTTTATGGGAGCATCAACTATCAAGTTTGGAGCAGTTTTTATTATCTGAAGAAAATGGAGGTAACTCTGATGATCACAATGAATAACCCACAAAATTTCACATTAAAACTTAATCATGTTTACCCTGTAAAGAGAGAAAAAGTATTTGCCGCATGGACTAAACCAGAGCTTTTAAAACAATGGTGGGGTCCACAAGGGTATACAACTAAAATAGTAGAAATGAATGTTGAAGTTCAAGGTAATTACAAATTCATAATGAGTTCACCAAACGGGATTGAGCATATTGTTTATGGGAAATATTTAGAAATTTTACCTAGTGAAAAATTAGTATTTACATGGCAATGGGAGCAACAAGCTGAATTTCCAATTACAAATGTAACAGTCGATTTTCTAGATATAAATGGAAAAACGGAAGTAATTGTAACTCATTCAAATCTACCTAATGAAGAAGAAGCAAAAAATCATACAAATGGTTGGACAAGTTTCTTGGAAGAAAAGCTTAAAATTTTTTTCAATAATTAATTATAACCAAAATGAAAAGGGGAATTTAAAATGGTAAATATGCCACATCAAATTACAATTAATGCAACACCTGAGAAAGTATTTGAAGCAATTACTACAACTGAAGGTATTAAATCTTGGTGGTCTACAGATGCAAAGGCTGAACCTCAATTAGGAAGTATAACTGAAGTCGCTTTTTATAATCGTCAGGCTGTTTTTCAATTACAAGTTGATCAAATTGAAAATGGTAAATTATTAGAATGGACTGCTTTACATGATATGCCTGCATGGAAAGGTACAAAGATTCGTTTTGAATTAATTATGAATGAAAATGGTGCCACAATTTTAAATTTTAATCATACAGGATTCGAATCAATGGAAGGACCTTATGCAATGATCAATACAACTTGGGGTACTTTAATGTATATTCTAAAACAATATGTTGAGGGTAAAAATCCAGTCGTTTGGCACCAAGGTTAATCTAGATTATGGTAGATGTAATAACTGAAATAACAATTGACTGTCCAATAGAAAAAGTTTCCGAATTTGCATCGAACCCCGAAAACGCTCCTAAATGGTATATAAATATTAATTCGGCAGAATGGAAAACAGAAAAACCTTTAGTAGTTGGTTCCAAAATTGCATTTAAAGCGCGTTTTTTAGGAAAAGATCTTGCCTATATATATGAAATTATAGAATATACCCCAGGTAAAAAACTGGTAATGAGAACAGCTAACGGTCCATTTCCAATGGAAACCACATATACCTGGTCAAAAGTAAATGATTCTTCTACCTTAATGACTTTGAGAAATAAAGGAAATCCAAAAGGATTTTCTAAAGCAATTACACCTTTTATATCATTGATGATGAAAAAGGCAAATATGAAAGACTTAAGAACTATTAAAAGAATAGTTGAAACATTAAATGATTAAAAATTTAAGGTAGATCAATTAAGGTAGTAACTTCTGATAATAAATAATTTCTACTATTTATCGATTTTTTTCATAATGCTTGCAAATACTAATTACCATCTAAATATGAATGGAGGATTTGTAATGAAAAAAGAAGATGAATACACTGATGATATGAATCAACTATTAGAAATTATCAATGCAAAAGGTGATACAGGTGAATTACTTGAAATTGTAGACAAGTATAAACAAGCTGAAAATCCAGAATGTAATCATGACATTTTTTATCAAGAACTAAGAGTAATTGCTGAGGATAGTGCAAAAGAAGATTAGATACAGTAGGCTAAATGAGTAGTGGAACGACATTAGTTCCACTACTTTTTACTATTTTTACAAATCGAAATCAACCATTTGAATCTTTATATGTATTACCGATAAATTTATAAACTATATTCTTCAGTTGGAATTTTACCTTTTAAAATATCATATTCAGCTTTCATTTCACCAAACTTTTGAGGATTTCCATGATCTGGTGCATAATCCGGGTGCCAAAGCTTTGTATATTCTCTCATCTGTTTCTTCCAAACTTCAGCATTATCATTCGGATTGAAATACTTGAAATTATGTTTTTTATTTTTCTTGATTGAAGTAGAGTAATTTCTTAAATACTCTTCCCAGACTCTGGCCCAATCAACTATTTTCTTTTTATATTCTTTTGCTTTCTCAGCATTTTTTCTTTTTTCTTCTTTCTTCCAATCTTCCATTCTTTGACTAAAATCTTTAATACCTTGTTTTGAGTTTCTCCATCTTAGCTCTGCATCTCTTATTTCTTGATCAGTAATTTCTTCAAATAAAATTTCATCGTTAAGAACTTCACTAAGATTCCCTTCATTTTCCTTTGAATTTATATGTAGATCATACATTTCTTCTATCATTTTTTCGATTAATTCTGCACTAGTTTTCCCTGTAAGTTGGGATAGCTTTTCCAGTTTTTCCGTGGATTCTATTTGAACCTTGTGTGTTAAATAGACGTATTTAGTTTTGTTTCTCAAGCACCTCAACTCCTTAATTAAATGTTACTATACAAGGATAAATCTATATATTAAATAATGAAGTCAATCATGTTACATTCTTGAGTATTTTCACTTACTCGAAATAGGACTGGTCTAAAAATAGTCTAATGTTAAATATTAATAATGTAGTGAAACTTAAAAGAATGTATTTTCTTTATAAAATGTGCACGATAGTATCTAGATTTTCACTTCAATCAGATCCTTATTACATGATGTTTAAATCTTCAAGATATTTAAAGATAAAACTTTTCTTTTATAAAATGTGTACGATAGTATCTAAACTTTTCACTTCAATCAGATTCTTATTTACATATGTTTAAATTCAAGATATTTAAACATAAAACTTTTCTTTTATAAAATGTGTACGATAGTATCTAGATTTCAACTTCAATCAGATCCTTATTTACATGATGTTTAAATTCAAGATATTTAAAGATTAATCTATTTTTTATTATCAACTTATTTTATTCGATATTAATCTATTGCAACCTTTCTTAATTCAATAATTATTTTTTATCAAGCTTCATAATTTTTTCGAAATTCTCACGAGAACAAATTATTTATATAATTTCATTAAATAAATGATTTATTAGGGAGTGATTTCTATTATTAATCAATTTAAAAATATACCAACAACTTGTATTTCAGATGTAATGGATGGGCTAAATAATATGGATCCGTCAATAAAGCCTTTAAAAGAAGAATATAGATTTGTAGGAAGAGCACTGACTGTTAAAATCCCTGTTGGTGATAACTTAGCTGTATTAAAGGCAATTCGTGAAGCAAATCCAGGCGATGTCATCGTAATCGATGCAAAAGGTGATCGATACCGGGCAATTGCAGGAGACTTTGTTGTTGGAATGGCACAAACAATGGGTGTTAGTGCAATTGTTGTTGATGGGGTAATCCGGGATATCAGCGGTATTAAAAAATTAAATTTTCCAGTATTCTGTAAAGGAACTACTGTAGCTGCAAGTGGAAAAATTGGAGTAGGTGATATTAATATTCCAATATCATGTGGAGGTACATCAGTTAACCCAGGTGATATCATTGTTGGTGATGCAGATGGAGTAGTTGTAATCCCTCAATCGGAAGCAAAAACGATTTTAGAAAAATCATTAGATAAAATAAAAAAAGATGAACAAAGAGAAGAACAAGTATCTGGTAATATTGAAGCTATTAAATCGTATATTGATCGTATGCTTTTAAAGTAACAACTTAATTACTTCTATAAAAAAAGGTTCTCATTATAGGTTTTACGAAAAAAACCTATTAGAACCTTTTTTTACTTGGCTAATATTTTAATTTTTTTAACTGACTTTTTATAAATGGATCGATATCTTCAGGTAGTTGACTTAAATGAAAAAATTGCACTATAATTGATTGATTTTGATCTGGACAAATTTCATTTTCGAAATCTGTACAAATATAACCAATTGCTACTGTATGATATTCATCTCCGCTTTCTTCAACTTTATTGATTAATTCTGCTCCGGAATATACTCCAATTAATGATAAAGAATTTAACTTAAGTCCAATATCTTCGAGAACAGTTCGTTTAATGCACTCTTCAACCGATTCATTTAATTGTAATATCCCACCTGGTATACCCCAATTCCCATCTCCATATCTATATAGTAAAATTTCACCTGTAGCATTTAAGATGGCAACGCTTGGACGAACAATAATTAAAGGAGCATTTCCAATCTTTTCTCTCATACTTTCACAATAATTCATAAAAACCTCCTAAACTGAAATATTATTACTTACCAATTTCCACAGCATTCAACTCAATTTTTTTCTAAATCTTGAATTAGTTTTTTAGCTTCATCCATTATTTCATTTATTAAGTTTTCTACCGATTTCTTTTTAGCTAATCTAGTACTTTGTCCTGACCAAAGTGACATAAACTCTTTATTATTTTGTACGGATGACGCTTTTCTAATCGTTTGTGTAATCGTATTTTGTACAGGAAACTCTGGTAAATCTGCCTCGTTTTTTTTCATTTCCGTAATAAATTTATTTTCGATTCCTCTTGCCCATTTCCCTGAAAATGCACGGGTCAAAACTAACTGGTCTTCTGTAGAATTTAGAATAGCATTCTTATGTACTTCATGTGCCCCACTTTCAATACAGGTTAGAAAAGCGGTACCCATCTGAACAGCTTTCGCCCCTAAACAAAGAGACGCCATTAAGCCTCTTCCGTCCATAATTCCACCTGCTGCAATTACTGGAATACTAACCTGATCAACTACTTGAGGTATTAGAGACATTAATCCAATTAAACTTTCCTCATGATCGTTTAAGAAATTACCTCGATGTCCACCTGCTTCACTACCTTGTACGACAATTAGATCCATTCCTGATTTCTCAATTTCAATTGCTTCATTTACAGTAGTGGCTGTTCCAATCAAAATAATATTATGAAGCTTTAACTCTTTTATCATTTCTTTTGAAGGTATACCAAATGTAAATGAACAAATCGGAACACCTTCTTCAATGATCACTTTAATTTGTTCGTGAAATGTATCATTTAAAGAATTAAAATTTTGAACTTGTATGTGATCATTTTGTTTTATATTTAAATCTTCATTAAAAGGTTGTAATAAATCATTGGATTTTGAAATTTCATTTTCGTTTACTCTAAAATCATTTGGGACAAATAAATTAATTCCGAAGCTTTTATTAGTTAATGTTTTTATTTCTCTAATTTGTTCACGTATTTGTGATGGAGTCATATAGCCTGCTCCAATTGTCCCTAAAGCTCCACAATTTGAAACTTCAGCTACAAAATCTGAGGTTGTGATTCCACCAGCCATCGGAGCTTGTATAACTGGACATTCTATCTTTAAAAGTTCAGTTATTTGATTTTTAAACATTCATTTCACCTCTATTAGTTTTAACTTTTTTCAATTCATCAAAAAAGTCCCGAATAGTCTACCAACACTACCCGGGACTTTTCCTATTATTTTATTACATTCGGAGACTTTGAGGGTATATTTACGCCTAGATTTAAAAGTCCATGGCCTTCCTCAAACGAACTGTATCCGATTGGTACTGTATGACTTATTAACAGTTCGAACAAATCTGGTTCAGTGATTTTCTCATTATTCTCAGACTCAGACTGTTGAATTAATAATGCAATTGCCCCTGATACATGTGGTGTTGCCATTGATGTACCAGAAAGAACAGCATATTGATTTGTCGGATACGTCGAAAGAATCTTTTCTCCCGGCGCAACTAAATCAATTTCGTTATTTGTATTACTAAAATTGGATAATCGTTTTTGAAGACTTACGGAACCTACTTCTATAACTTCATCGTAAGCACCTGGATAGCTATATTCATTGGTTGTGTCATCACCATCACCTTCGTTACCAGCTGCACATACAACGGCTATATTTTGTTCAACCGCTCTTTGAATCGCTTCATGTAACGAAGAATCATCCTCTGGACCACCTAATGACATTGAAATCACTCGAACAGTTTCTCCATTAGAGCCTTTCCAATTCGTCGCATAATCAATCGCTTGTACAATTGATTCAATACTACCTTCCCCAGCTCCAGAGAGTACTTTTAAAACGAGAAGTTTTGCTTTTGGAGCTACCCCTACAACACCTTCTCCATTTTCGGAAGCTGCAATCGTTCCACATACATGTGTACCGTGACCATTATTATCTAAGAATACGTTAGGATCCCCACCGTAATCTTCTGTAAAATTATATCCACCAATAATTCGCTCTTGTAATTCAGGGTGGTCAGTCTGACAGCCCGTATCAATAACTGCTACAACCACGTCTTCCCCTTGACACCCTTTGTCCCAAATAGATTTAGCATCAATTAAACGAACTCCAGGTGGTACTTCATTTGTACTACCTTTAATTTCTTCCAGCTTGTAAGGAATTAATCTAAATTTAGACATACCTACCAACTCCTTTTTGGGATTTATTCATAAAGGATAAATCTTTGAGGTATAGATTAGTATTCTGCACCCATCCATAATTTTCCTTTAAATAAATTCAACTTTATTTAAAATTAATTCTAAAACGGTTGGAGATTAATAGATTCACTTATTTAATTAAGCAATTTGATAAATCTTCTTTCACTACATAAAAACTTTGCTAACCTTTACATCAGATTAATCTTGGCTTAAAAAAATGGATTTATAATCTAATAGTGTTAAGGCATTATTCAAATTAGGGGGAATAAAATGCTTACTAATTTATTTACTGAAATCAAATTTTGGTGGTTTGGAGAGTTACGAGAAGAAATAGAAGAAATAGAACGAATTGAATCCAAGCATACAAGAGTTCGATTTGACTCTGATATTTATGAATTAATCCGCATCCATTAGAAGAATATGAGGGATATTGTCTAAATTTCCAATAGATAAAATTAGAACCACAAGATCATTTTACCTTGTGGTTTCTTTGTTGTTCTCCAATTCAAAATAGTGCCCAAATTACCAAGACTTATAAGAGCACTTTTTATGTTATCAATCTATATTTATATTAAATAATGTATGGGACAACATTGTATGAAATAATGTTTCGATCACGATACGTTTGAGTTATTACATCACTTTTTGTGCTTAATATTCCATTTTGCAATAAGACTGGTTTAAATCCCCTTTCGCTAGCCCCATTATAAGTAAATAGAACACAATGTTCTGCTGCAAATCCAGCTATTATAACTAACTCAACGTCATTTCCTTTCAAAATCTGCTCTAATTCAGAATTCCAAAATGCATTTGAATGTTCTTTTGAAACACATATATCTTGCTCTTCTACTTTAATTTCCGGGATGAAAGAAAGTAATTCTGAATTTAGTTCATCTGCTCCTTCGATATCTTGAACATGTATAACTAAATGATTTTTAGATCGGATACTGTCAGCAACAAAGTTTATATATTCACAAGCACTTTCGACATTCAATGATTCTTTTTTATCCTCTAAAAATATTTTTTGCATATCAATAATTAGAAAACCAATTTTCATTATTTGCCCTCCATGACACTTTATATTCCTTTTAATAATTATTCTATTTGTTTTGTTATAGTCCTACTTTTTTTATAAAAAAAGCTAATAGATTACTTTAATATTTAATACTTGAAGAAAAACAATATTAATAGAGTAAAAAATACAAAAATAGCATTGATCTAATTATCAATGCTATTAGGCCTAACATTTATTATGAATATTCGAATGTCAATTACGTGATTTATTATTTAATTCTTTAATTTCTAATTGACTACCATTCATTGGTAATTTTTTCACACTATATTTTCTTTGATCTGAATTTGGCAAAGGTAGCTTCAATATATTTATATTTTTATCGGCAATTGCTTTATTTTGAGTTTTAATCTGAATGTGTGCCTTTAGTGTTACATTAGTCTTTTTTAAACCAATCTGATCAAAAGCTAAAAAGCTAACACCTAAACAAATTACAAATGTAGAAACAAAAAATACAATTTTTTTCATAGTAACCTCCTAACTTAATGCTTGTCCATCTTTAAGATTAAGAGTATTTTATGAAATTTATTTCGTTATTAGAACTAGAAGTCTTTTCTTTCTAGTTAGATTTTTGAATTCCATAATCTATACTAAGTTAACATTGTACTTTTCGATTAAATCTTTAAAAGCTGGTCTTTCATTTCCATCTCTTCCAACAATATGTGTTGCTGTTACTAAAGAGTTTAAAACCGCTTCTTCTGTTGCTTCTCCTACTGCCCTAAATGCGAGATCAATATCTTCTTCATGTATAGTCGGAACCGTGATGCAATGCGCTGTTTTTTCATGAGGTATTTTTGTTGCAGTTGAAAAGCCGATGACGACTTCACCACTTCCTGTTGTAATAATTGAGCCTGTTCTTGATAAACCCGTAACTGTTCTTTTAATTATGCGAGTTAGCTGCCTTTCAGATACGGGCAGGTCCGTTGCAACAATCATAATGATTGAACCCTTATCTTGTTCATCTCGTTCCTTTAAGATATAATCTCGCAATTCTGCTCCAACGGGTTTTCCGCTTACTTTTAAATCGCTTAAAATCCCAAAATTAG
This sequence comes from Gottfriedia acidiceleris, assembly GCF_050457485.1. Lineage (GTDB taxonomy): Bacteria > Bacillota > Bacilli > Bacillales > Bacillaceae_G > Gottfriedia > Gottfriedia acidiceleris_D. Next base: position 359,753 of record NZ_JBCMJM010000001.1, on the reverse strand, counting down.
ATAAGACTAAAACACCCAATGTATATGTACCATGTTCCATCTTCATAACTCGAGAAGCTGTTCCAATCCCACCTTTTAATGAATAACAAAGCATTCCAGTTCCTGCTCCAACAGTTCCTTCTTTCACATCTGAAGAAGCGTTACTTAATGCATGAAAAACATGTTCTTTCGTTATAAATCTAGCTCGTACATCATTTAAAAGCATATCATTACACTCGCAAATTACTGGGTTAACAGTACCTGTCGTACGACCTATTTCTGGGTTATGTTCTAACATATATTCAATTAATGCGTCTGCAGCTGTCCCAATACTTAGGGTATTTGTTAAAATAATTGGCGTTTCAATCGTTCCTAACTCATTAATCTGAATCGTTCCCATTGACTTACCAAACCCATTAATAACATGAGATGACGCGATTAACTTTTCCTTAAATAGATTACCTTGATGAGGAAATATTGCTGTAACACCAGTTTGGATGTCTAGATCGCTGATCGTGACATGACCTACTGTTACCCCTTCGACATCCGTAATAGAATTTAGTTTGCCAGTTTCTAGGTACCCAATATTAACACCATAATCTCTAATTCTTTTTTGACTCATTAAAATTTCCCTCCAACTTCATATTCAACAAATGTAGTAGCAGTAAATTAAGTGATTTTAATTTCGAAAGTACAAAAAAGCCCTTATTCAGAGCTTTTTTGTTAAAAGATTTATCAGTTACTTTCTGTTATTTTCATGTTCTCTTGATTTTCTTTGACCTTTAAAGGAATATAAGTTAAAGAAATTATCGCCCCACTTATCATTAGTAGAATCATCAATGATGTGACTATTAGTACGATTTTTTTTGAAAATACTTTCATCAAAATTTGATTTCTCCTTTTATGATTAATCTTACGAATTATTTTAACAGATAACTTAGAAAATTAGATACTTTCTTGATAAAAATAAAAACCTCAATTAGTCCCCAAGATCAACCTCAATCTAAAAAATTTTATGAATAACCAATAAGGAAATTATTACCATATAAGAAAAATGAACTATTCCTATTTCCTAACATACCCTGTATTAACCTTGTTTTCTTGGTGGCATTGGCAAACAGGTACACATCACTTTTATCTTCATGGTAAAAGTGATTTTTCCACTAAAATTAATAAAAAAAACACAAGGTAAAATTTTACACTATGCTTTTTTTTATTACATAAATCTTTTACTTTTTTTCCATTACTACAAAATAATTTTGTTCATCATCAGCAAAGTTAAACACTCTTCCATTTGGCATTTCAACAATTTCACCAACATTCTTGTTCGTTAAAATTCATCAATTTTATCTGAAAAACCATTAAAGAAGTTGTACCTAGATTAAGAAATAGATTTTTAGTAAATTTTTCCGATCAAATGCACTAAAAAAAGAGTTACTCTTGTAACTCTTTTTAGTAAAACAAAATTGATTTATTATAAAAATTACTGATTAAATTTATCAAGCGTATAATCATAATTGATTTCAATAAGTCCATCATTTAACGCAGCAAGAAATCTATTTACAGACTCAACTAATACCTCTGTATTAATATATTCTGTGGGTTCAAACATTTGCCACACCGAATAAATCCCCCACTTGTCATCTCCTTTATATAGGAAATTCATAAGATCTTCATTTCGATTAATCGATTCATAATTCATGTTATCTCTTGATCCATTTTCTACCTTTTGAACCCATTCACTTAATTGACTCGCAAACTCAGTAAGATTTAAATTCGGATCATGAAAAAATAAAGTTTCATTTAAATAGATATTTAATGAGCCATCTATATATTTACCAGTATTGGCAACATAAGCCGGTTCAGTAGGTATATAATCATTTAATATAAACAAGAATTTTATATTCATAAAATTCTCCTTTCGTATTTAGTTCAATCTTTATTTATGTATTTTAGTACTTAGTTTCTATTGTTTCCTATTTTTGGTATTTCCCTCATTTTTATTTTTCTTTTTTTAGCTTTTTATCTCAGATGGCAAATTTTTATAACTATTTGAAATCAAAAACTACAAAGGTATCATTCTATAAATAGTAAGCACCAATAAAAATGAAAGTGGGATAACATATGAATCAATTTATTGTTGGTCTTTTTCAATCGATTCTTATATTAATTTTAGCTTTCGTGTTTGTCTATAAATATTCAGAAATTCGTACAAGAACTACTCATTTTGTTTGTCCTCAATGTAGCAGTCGCTTTAAATTATCTAAATTAAATTTTGCTTTAGCATTTAAAACAGGTAAAGTAAATGAACGGCTAGTTACATGTCCAGTTTGTGGTCATAGAAATCGAATGCCAATTATAAATGATTAAAATATGAAATTATTTTCGCTGCCAATATGGGGTACTAATTTATAGTTTATTAATTAAAATAAGAGGAAACCTTATACTTAAAAAGGTCTCCTCTTATTTCATTTAATTTTTAAATATAAAATAGAAAGGAACGATTAGAAATGCAAGAACTGATCGATGAATTAACTTTATTATTATTATATTTAACAGCATTTGAAGAAAACACAGTATTAGGTGAAACTTCACTCAGAAGTTGGAAAGGATATCCTTTCGATACATTAAATAAATTATCGAATAATAATCTCATATTTTTTAGTAATCGTGCTAAATCAGTTTACTTAACAGAGGATGGAATAGAATTAGCGAACAAATTATTGCAGAAATATACTATTCAAAAATGATGATTAAGCTCTATTTAAGTCACCTATTTTAAAACTACAGAAATCTAGATCTAGGCTATTCACAATGATTATCGCATTGTATCAAGTAATCATTCTTTAAAATATCCGTTGCTTTCTTTATATTTGATACGGTTAAAAAAAGACTATCTTTTTCTCCAATAAAGAAGGATTTCACACCAACCTTACACCATAAACTACCGTAAATTTTACTAAATACTCCTGGAATACTAGGGGGAATATTTAATAGAGCGAAAATAGTTTCTTCTTTAAATTTCACATTAAATGATTCAAGTACTTCTCTAACTACTTTTAAATCATGTTTATTTTGCGATTCAGTTGTACCAGGTACAAGTCTAACGAAATTATTATTTTTACCACTTTTTGTCATTAAAACCCCCACAATATTTACTGAATTGTTTGCAATATCTTTTAAAACACAACTTAAAGTTTCATCATTTACTATAAAAGTAAATTGGGTTCTATATTCAAGATCGAATTGTAACTGATCGACTTTACGGCCATTAAAGCGATTCATATTCTCCACATCCTTTTTTTCCGTTTTTATTAAAGTATGTGAAAAAAAATAAAATGTTTTTGGTTGAAGATTAGGCTTTCTCTTCATCCAGCTACCAATTAGTTCAAAAAAAAACCTTTATAATAGACAGCATTAACACTTTAAACTGTCTATTATAAAGGGAAATTAATCTATTAATTTAACTGTACTTAAGGTGTAAATGTGATGATATTCATATCTCTATTAATTGCCGATGCTGAGGTAACATTTGTAATCGCAGTAAATATTACTCTAAGACTATACGTTGAAGTTGCATTCGAGGTGCTATATTAACTTGAGTGCTTGCAAATTGATATCGATGAGTACCAGCTGAAGGCTGATTACTATTAAATGTTCTTGTATCTATTAAAGTCGCATCTCTATAAAGTCGTAATTCGAAAGTAACCGCCCAGTTTGCAGTAACAACTAATTCAATCGCTGTTGCGTAGTCAATTTTTAGCTGCTGATTTGCCAGTACGCCTTGAGTGATACTTACAATTGTTACCTCAGTATTAAGTGGTGGGAATACAGCAATCGATCCTACATTTTCTGCAAATGTTAGAGTTGGTCTTTGACCTGTTGGACCTGTTACTCCCGTTGCTCCAAACTCAAAAAAAAGAGGATATTTTTATCCTCTTAAATAAATTTAAACCTGAGCTCTAACGATGTAACACGAAAAAGTAATCCGTAGTCCTTCATTAGTTGCATTTTGTTCAAATATTCGTTTTACTTCTAATAAATTATTTTCTATTAGATCTTTTAATAGTGATGGTTTTTGGCCAAAGCATCTTAGTTTTAAAACATCAAGTGGCGTATGTAAAAATTCAAAACTATTAATAACTTGTATTTCTACACTTTCAAACTTACTTAATTCAACTCTTTGTTTTATCGTTTTTAAAATTGGTTTCTCACTATTAATTGATTCAAAAAGATTAGGAAATAATTTAGGCAATTCAGTTCCTAAATCATCACCAGGATGAAGTCCAAGGATTTTGCCTCCTTTTTTTACTACTCTTTTAAGTTCTTGATAAGCTGATGTAGGTCCTTTTCGGTTATATGCACAATCAAACTGTTCCGATTCAAAAGTTAATCCATTTTTTGTGCTGCCAACTATAAAAGACACATTTGGTTTTTTCAATTCATTTCCACTTTTAATAAAATCATTTGTAAGATCAAAACCTACAATTTCTTTTGCTTTTTCACTACATTTAATAGTAAATTCTCCATGTCCACACCCTACATCTAAAACAGTTTTCTTATTAATCATTTCAAATACTTCATTAATAAAAATTAACTCCCCATTCGGCTCTGTAATTGTTGAATTCCAATGATATGTGTATTCCCCATATAACTTGCCTATTTGTTCGTACCATATTTTTGAATGTGGTGTTACCCAATCTTTATGTAATGTGGGATCGATTAATTTCATAAATATTAATACTCCTTTATTCTTTTTCAGAATAAATAACATTCCTCACAAGAGGAGAAATCCCTTCTTATAATGAGCAAAAATATTCATAGACCATTTGACTTATTGATTAATTCGAAAAATTTCGCGCGCTATTGATTCAATTATATAGACTACTGGAACTTGCGTAGTAATATTTGCCTCTTCAAAATACTCTTCTGTTACATAATAGGGAATATTTAGATCAGAAATTTTTGCAATTGTTGATAATTTGTTGTTCGTAATACTAATAATTTTACAACCTTCTTGTTTAAGTAAATTCAGATGATTAACTGTGAAAATAGTTTCTCCAGAGACTGACAAAGCGATTGCTATACTATTTTTTGTTAATTTGGAATGAATTGGAAAATGTGGGTCTTTTATATAAAGTGAAAATTTTCCTAAACTTGAAAAATACCTCGAACCATATTCAGCAAGAATACCTGAGCTACCTATTCCTATAAAAATTACATTTTCAGCTTTGTTTATTTCAATTGCAGCCTCTTTCACTTTATCTTCTAAATCCCCTTTTAAAGATCTCTCAAAAAATTCCACTAGCATATGTTGAGCGCTTTTTACAAAGGTTCGTTTCTCCTTTTCCAAATACATTTTTAACTTTACTTTAAATTCAGAAAAACCGTCGCAATTTAGTTTTCTACAAAAACGTAAAATTGTTGAAGTTGAAACATGGGTTTCATCTGCAATTTCACGTATGCGCATATAAGCGACTTTTTCCATATTTTGTGAAATGTAATTATATAAAGATAACTCTAACTCATTAAAAGACGCGATTTGATCATTTGAAAACATTTTATATAGTTCTCCTTTAATAACTAGGTACTAAATATATTTAATCTATTTTATTATCTTAACATACAAAATAAAAAACACAGCGTTACATTTATGAAACAATTATTTACTTTTGTGAATAGAAACTAGATTCCATTCACTTATTTACTAACATCTCCGTTAACGTTATGATTCGTTTATATTCTCATTATTTAAAAATATCGATTTATGTAAACAACTATAAAGAAATTAGGAGGTAAAAAAAATGAATCAGTTTAAGTTTCCTAAAGATTTTTTATGGGGTGGCGCTACTGCTGCTAATCAAATGGAAGGCGGATTTTATGAAGGAAATAAAGGTTTAAATATAGCCGATGTTCTTCCAGGCGGAAAGCAAAGGCTGAACATTTTACAGTCACCTGGATTTAATTTTGAGATTGATCGTTCAAAGTATAATTATCCTAACCACGAAGGTATCGACTTCTATCACCGATATAAAGAAGATATTGCTTTATTTGCGGAAATGGGTTTTAAAGTTTTCCGAATGTCAATTGCTTGGACAAGAATCTTTCCAAATGGAAATGAATTAGAAGCAAATGAAGATGGATTGGCTTTCTATGACCGTGTTTTTGACGAACTACACAAATATGGCATTGAACCAGTTGTTACAATTTCACACTATGAAATGCCAGTAAATCTTGTAAAACAATATGGCGGTTGGAGAAATCGAGAAGTAGTAACCTTCTTTGAAAGATATGTGAACGCAATCTTCAATCGTTATAAAAACAAAGTAAAATATTGGATGACTTTTAATGAAATTAATAGTGGATTAATTATGCCCATTATGGGTCTTGGTTTTTCGATAAAAGAAGAAAAAGATAAATATCAACCAACATTTCAGGCGTTTCATCATCAATTTGTTGCAAGTAGTATTGCTGTCAAAGCATGTCACGAAATCATTCCAGATTCTCAAATTGGATGTATGATTTTATATGCTCCGGTTTATTCATTTGATTCGAATCCTAAAAACGTAATGTATGCCCTTGAAGAAGAGCGCTTTTTTAATTACTTCTGTGCAGACGTTCAGGTTCGTGGCGAATATCCGTCATTTATTAATCGCTTCTTTAAAGAAAACAATATTAATATTGAAATGCAAGATGGGGATTTAGAATTAATTAAAGAAGGCACTGTTGACTATATTGGGTTCAGTTATTATATGTCTAGAACAGAGAAAAAGGAAAAATCTGATCTAGAAAGCTCACAAGGAAATCTGATTGGCGGAGTTAAAAATCCTTTCCTAAAAGCAAGTGACTGGGGCTGGGAAATTGATCCTGAAGGTTTACGAATTAGTTTAAATCAATTGTATGACCGTTACCAATTGCCGTTATTTGTTGTAGAAAATGGTCTAGGTGCATATGACAAAGTGGAAGATGACGGATCAATTAATGATTATTATCGAATTGATTATTTACGTGAGCATATTAATGCTATGGGAGAAGCAATGCAAGATGGCGTAAAATTGATGGGTTATACTAGCTGGGGTTGTATTGATCTTGTTAGTGCATCATCAGGTGAGTTCTCAAAACGTTATGGTTTCATTTATGTCGATAAACATGACGACGGTAGTGGAACATTAGAACGAAAGAAGAAAAAGTCATTTTTCTGGTACAAAGACGTAATTGCTTCAAATGGAGAAAAACTTTAAATAAAACAGAAAGGAACTTCAGCTAACCTGAAGTTCCTTTCTTCATATTATAAATCAGATACATTTTTTGACTTATAACCCTTATTCATTTTCTATTCTCACCATTAATTTACCATCTTTATAATTTGTTAAGTAAACCGTGTCACCGACTTTCAAGGCAGGGTGAGAATTTTTATCTATTATTTCTTTGTCAGTAAATCCGTATTTCTCAGAATCATCACAAACACTTTGATACTGATTTTTATTATTTGTTTTTGGAATTTCGATTACTTCACAAACACTAGTTTTTAAATTTGAATCTACGTTCATTAATTCTTCTTTATTAACTAGAGTAATTATTCTTTCTGATTTAGGAATTTTGATAATAATGGGATGTGCTTTAGCGTGATTAAAATTAATTATAGAAATAGATATGATAATTCCGAGAGTTATAACAAAGGTACCTAAAATTAATGCTGCTGTCTTCAATTTTTCAATTTTATCTTTCTCCAAATTAAAGTACACCTCATCTTTTTAGTATCTATATTCCCTAAAACTAAATGAAATCCTTCTTTCAATTTCATGCAAAAAAAGGCTTTTTACATCGTTAAATGTAAAAAGCCTTTAACTTTTATAATGATTTTAAACGCTCGATTCGTTTTTCTATTGGTGGATGCGTTGAGAATAATCTTGCGAATTTCTCTTTTCCGCTTATTTTAAAAGCTGCAATCGATTTTTGACGATCGTCAACTAATCTAATATTTCGACTTAATGATTCTAAAGCATGAATCATGTTATCTTTTCCACCAAGTTCTGCAGCATACCTGTCTGCCTTAAACTCTCTTTTTCTTGAATGCCAGAAAATAATTGGACTACTTAAAATACTAAATACGATCTCAAATACTACTGAACAAAGAAAATAAACTACATAAGATAACTCTTCTCTTACAAAATTAGAAACAATTTTTGCAACTAATCGGGAGAAGAAAATGACAAAAGTGTTAATTATACCTTGTAATAAAGTTGTAGTAACCATATCTCCATTTTTTATATGGGCAATTTCGTGTGCTAAAACACCACTAATCGCTGGACGATCCATGGTCTCGATCATTCCACTAGAAACAGCTACTAAAGATCGTCTTTTACTAGGTCCTGTAGCAAAAGCATTAACTTCAACTGAATCATATACGCCCACCTGTGGCATCTTCTTTAAACCAGCAAGTTTTGCTAGACGATAAGTCTCTTCTAGTACAAAATTTAAACGATCAATTTGTGGAGAACGAGGATCAATTAATTTTATACCCATAACCCATTTGGCCATTATACGTGAGAATAACAATGAAATAATCGCTCCACTAAAACCTGCAATTACACTAAATGCAAGCAGTGCCCAGTATCCCCCATTACCAATATAACGTGGTACACCTAATAATGTTGTAATCGTTGTAATTGTAATTAACACTAAAATATTAACAAAAATAAAGAAAGAAATACGTTTAAACAAAATCGTTCCTCCCTAAATAAATACTTGAAAGACTATTATATTTATCTTTAATTCTTAAATATAGAGTCTAATTTCTTATACAATTCAAGAACACAATAATTTCTTAAACTTATATTCATTCTACTATATAACTCGAAATTTGTTATATTAGATTTCTCAAATATTAAGAATTATGAAAGTTTGCTAGATTTTCTCCAAATCAAAGTAAAGAATAGGATTAAGATCCCTACTGAAAATCCAATAATTTGATCTAATAAAAATTCATCCATTTTAATTAAATGAATGAGAAATGTCCCACCAAAAATAATAATGATTAGTAATGATAGTTGTCATATAATTATTAATTTTCATCTTTTCACCCCCACTACTTAAATAATATACCATTTTTTCACAAGTTTAATAATATAACTACACAAGCCAAAAGCACTATAGAACACCATTACATTTGTCATGTTTTTTAATAATTTTAAGCATATTTGAAAAATATGACACTTGGACAAATTCTACCGTCATAGGATTAATTGATTAAGATTTTGAAAATATAGTTCGGGAGGGAAGGTATTGTTAAGAAAATGGCTTGCTGTTTTAATTTTAACCTGTCTTATGTTTGTGGGTATTGGTATTAAACCTAGCCAGGCTGCTACATCTCAATTCATTATAATTAATAAATCAACAAATCAACTAGCTTATTATGAAAATGGTAAACTCTACAAAGTTTTTAAAGTTGCTACCGGTAAAAGTCCATCACTGACACCTGAAGGTAAGTTTAAAATTGTAAATAAGATTGTGAATAGACCTTACTATACAGGACATATTCCTGGTGGGGATCCTAGAAATCCACTCGGAAACCGTTGGCTTGGATTAAATGCTCGTGGTACATGGGGAACTACATATGCCATCCACGGTAACAATAACCCAAGTTCGATTGGAAAATACGTCAGTCATGGCTGTGTGAGAATGTATGATAATGAAGTAGAATGGCTTTTTGATAGAGTAAAATTGAGCACTCCTGTTGTAATCACAACTTCAAGTAAATCATTTGACTCAATTGCAAATGCAAATGGATACAAAGTAACAAGTAGTAGTGGTGGTTCAAATGCTGTTATCCCAAATGGAACTGTATTAAAAAAGGGAAATCGTGGAACTACAGTTAAGAAGCTTCAACAAAAGCTTACATCACTCGGCTATAGTACAAAAGGGATCGATGGTATCTTTGGAAACAATACAGACCAAGCAGTGCGCAAATTTCAAAAAGACCGGCATTTAAAAGTAGACGGAATTGTAGGACCTGCTACGATTAAAGCACTTGGCGGTTTATAAGTTCCACTATTAATAGAGGATCTTCCTCTATTTTTTTTATTTCTAGTAATCTTTTTGTTCTACAACCTAAGCTTTATTTATTTTTAAACAATATACAATATGATCCATTAGCTCCAATTAATTTCGTTGGTTCATCTTTCATGTAGAAGAAGCTAAACTTTTCGATATAATTGCTCTATTCTCTTTAATATTAAAAGCCCTGTATAATATTAATTCTCTTTATGTAAAAATTTATTAACGATTATTCGAGTGTAAAATTTCCATAGAGTTTTTTACTAAATTAGTAGTTTTTTAATAAACTATTTACTTTCCAAAATTAATTTTCTTGTTTTGCTATCATATATTTTGTAACTTACTTCAAAATTATGATCTTTTGTAATTGTCACCTTACAATAATATGGAACTGATTTCCCATAAGCATCCAGTTAATGGGTGTTTTTTCCTTTGTCCGAAGTTATTTATTGTCTTTAAAAAATAGCTACTCGCATACGAATCCCTGTTTCTAACCTCCGGACAATAAGAAATTGGATCGCTGCCACTACCCTTAAGCCAATATAACCAATTAAATAAAAAAGATAATAAGGTATAAAGCCACTTTTTAGTTTTTGGAATATTATGGTAATATTTAAATGATTTTAACAAAGGAGGGAATATATGTCTAATACAATTGGTCTTATTTGTGGTAGTTTACGAAAAAACTCTTATAATCGAATCATTGCTCAATCGTTAACAGAGATGGATGATTCCCATCAATTTCGTTGGATTGAACTTAATGAACTACCTTTATTCAATGAAGACCTAGAAATAAGTGTTCCAGAAGCAGTGACATCATTTAAATCTGCTATTCAGGAAGTTGACGGTATCATTATTGTAAGCCCAGAGTACAATTCTGGAATTCCAGGCGTATTAAAGAATGCATTAGACTGGGCATCAAGACCTCGTGAATCAGCTGTTCTTAGTAGAAAACCGGTTGGTTTAATTGGTGCAACTCCTGGGGGATTAGGTACTGTTTATGCTCAAATCCAAATCAGAGAAATACTAGAAGCTATGCAAGCTCATGTTCTACCATTTCAAAAAATGCTGATTTCCCAAGTTCATGAAAAAATTGATTCCGATCAGAAAGTGCTTACTGACGAACAAACAAAACGTTATCTTCAGCGTTATTTACACCAATTCATAAATTGGATAGATAAAACTCCTGTTTTAGATTAATAGAAGGAAACCAAGTATTTATAACAATCAGTCTATCTTTTCTGATTGTTATAAACGAAAAAATTTATGAAAATATACCAGTTTTAAACTTTCTTCAATTACTTACTTTTTAGGAGGAATACATAATGTCTGATCTCTATTCTCGTATTAATAAAGATGAAGCTGTTGTTCTTTTAGTGGATCATCAAACTGGTCTGATGGCTGGACTAGTGCGTGATTATGGTGTTGATGAATTCAAGAACAATGTTTTAGCTCTTGCTCATACTGCTAAGTTTTTTGATTTACCAGTTATTTTAACAACAAGCTTTGAAAACGGACCTAATGGACCACTTATGCAAGAATTAGTTGATCTTTTTCCTAACGCGCCAAAAATAGCTCGACCTGGACAAATTAACGCATGGGATAATGATGATTTTGTAAAAGCAATTGAAGAAACTAGAAAAAAACAACTGATTATCGCAGGCGTAGTTACGGACGTTTGTGTTGCTTTCCCTGCCCTTTCCGCTATAAATGCCGGGTATGAAGTATTTGCTGTTACTGATGCTTCAGGAACTTTTAGTAAACAAGTTGCAGATGCCGCTAATACGCGTATGGCCCATAGTGGTGTGCAACTTTTGAACTGGTTTAGCGTAGCTTGCGAATTACAACGCGATTGGCGTAACGATGTCGAAGGTTTTGGCAATTTGCTTGCTAGTAATCTCCCAGGTTATCAAAATATAATTGGGAGCTATATGGCAGCCCAGCGAAATCTCAGTAAACAAAATGCATAAATTTAGCGCTGATTTAATCGGCGCTACCTTTTTTAAATAAGAAGTCTAGCAAGGCTATTATTTTTACGATTACAGCTGAAACCAACATAAAAAATAAAAAAGCCCAACTTTTTTCTTTAAAGTAAAAGTTAGGCTTTTTTATTTAAACAAGGTTTTACAATTTTAAAAAGAGGTATCGATCTGCTTTAATGCGTTTAATAAAAAATACATCTTTAACACCTTACATGTTTACGCTTAAATCCTAATAAACCTTTATCTAAATCTTTTTGAATTTTTTCAGAGCAAAGTAAAATGGTGCTTTTTTTCTTTTCCTTTTTCATTTCGACTGGTCCAATTGCTTTTGCAGTTTCAACCGCTTTTTCATGTTGAGGTAAATATGAAATTGCTACTGTATAAACAAAATTATTCATTGCAGATTTTGTTCGTTCAGGAGATTCATGGATTGTATCTTTCACCTGGTCAAGCAGGTCTGAAATCTTGATTTCGTCAAATTCAGTATCCGAACGATTCCCTAAAAGCCAACAGTAACAGCTCCAACCAGCTGACATTTTAAGTTCATCTCCGCTTGCAATCCATTTATCGGCTACCTCTTGCGCAATATCAGCTTCAGCTAAAGTAACTGCAACTACATAGTCTGAAAGCATATAGAAATAAGCTCCATCAATCCAACTTTCAAAGTCTTCTTCAGTCATTTTCAAAGGCTCTGCAATGATCCCCGCAAAATACATCGCATCATAATTACCTGTTGCATATAATTGATTCGCTAGTTGCTGATCCATTTTAATTTTCTTAGCAATCGGCTTCATTGCCCCTGTTGCCACTCCAAATAGTGGCTCATGTGCACCGTTACTTATGTATGTCTTTTTTGTCCGTTCTTTACCTAGTGCTTCTAGTTCCTGCATAACCGTTTCCAATTCCACCGTTTTACACTTCCTTTCCTCTCATACTCACTACATTGTTTCCTTTTATCCAAAATTTTTATCAAGCAATAATAAATTAGCACAACTTGATGTATCATATTGTTTAAAAATAAGTTAAATATTAAGTTTTTGTTGTTTTATAATGATACAAATTTATATCCTTTAAGTAAGTTATTTAACTTCCTTACTTGTTCCATAGAATAAATACCTACTAAACAATCTTGTCCTCCTAAATCTAGAATATAAACTCTCTTATCCATATTTTTTATTTCTAATAAATCATTAAACTTAACAATAATTTTCTCATCGATCCAGTCATCATTTACTTCTAACTTCCAACAATAATCTTTTTCATCTAAAGTAAAAGAAATTGATGCCTCTTGATTTTCAATATCTACATTATCTTTAATATTTTTAAGATCTAAGTAATTTTTTGATAAGTCTCTAATTCTTTCTGCAATCCGAACGTAATCTCCTGTGTCCTCAATACATTCCGTATCCAAATACCATATTTCATTTGAACAGTAATTTTCGTTTAGCTCCAATTCACTTCCTAATGCAATAAGTAATAATAGGTAAGGTTCTCTTTCAAATTCCTCTTCACTATACTCAGCAAGAATTAATTCTTCATTTAAATTTGGATTTAATTCTATACCAATCTTTAGCAGTTCACATAATTGTTCACTGAAGCTTACCTTCTTTTTAGATTTAAAGAAACGAAACATTGAATCACCAACTTAAAGTTTAATTAATAAGTTTGCTTTTTAAACTACTATAATATTATATCATTTCTTCAACTATTAAATATCCAACCAAATTTTCCTTATAACATTAAAAAAAATAAGTTGCCATGACAACTCATTTACTAAAATATTATTTAATTATTACAACTCTATATAATTTATTATATTTTTTATGGATTTGGCATTCTCAATACCAACACTTCGAAATCCGTTAAATCCATTAATTTTTATGATTGCACCACTTTTTGTGAACCAAAGTAATGAACTATATTCAACTGTTTCATCTATTGGACTTCTGAATAATAGCTGAACATCATATTTAGCTAAATCAACAATTGGTTTTTCTATTTTTTTACTAAATAAAAATATTTTTTCTAATTGATTTAATTTTGCTTGTTTTTCTACTTTTACTGGTTTAAATTTGATTACATTTTTCCCAAATTTTGTGTAGTTATAACCAATCAATATTTCATTTTTTGTTTTGGTATACTTCATTTTTCCAAAATAAAATCCACCTAAGCATAAAGCTAGGATTGCTACGCATATCAAAAATATATATGACTTTCTCAATTATAGCCCCTCCGTAAAAAAGATCCGCTTCCAAATATGATATAACCATATTTTACCATTTTTAAAAGTAGTTTAATATAAAAAATGCTCTAATTTCATCTATCTTTCACATATTTTACTAGTTGTTTTTCGATGACTAGATTTCGGTGGACTGCACATAATTGATTTGAGTTTTGTTCTATGTGGTGGATTATTATGTAAAGAAAAAACTCGCTAAAAATAATTAGCGAGTTAATTTAGGTGCATATGTATTTAAAACATTACTTTGGTATAAATTTTCCAATCTCATTTGACAAAATGGAAGTATCCCACGGATACCAGTAGTAGTTAGCACCGTCAAATTCAATAGTATACTTATAAGCGATTGGTTCATCTGTAAACAATACAATTTCATAGTGAGTAGAATCTGTATGATCATTATTTGGTTGAAAATTTGAATCTTCCTTACTATTCTTTAAGATATCCAGAAAGTTAACTATTTTTTCTTTGTCTTTTATCTCAGATACCTTTTTCGCGCTAGGTGAAAAAGATTGGTAGATTTCAATCAGAGCTACTTTTTCGATTGGTACATCTTTAAAATACCACTTATAATCAGTAGTTCCTTTTGCAAAATAAATTCTATATCCATTTATTGCAGTTTTGTCTTTTAAGGCAATTAATTCAGGATTACCCTTGATTGAATAAATGTCCGTTCCTTTCTCATGGAATGCTGCATCTCCATCTTTTATTTTATAACTGGGATTTGTAACATGATCTGCTACCCTGAACTTTACTTCCCCTAATTTTTCATCAATAAATTCTTCATTAGCCAAAATTCCTGATTGTATGCCATTGTACTCAACTCCATTCCATCTAACAAAGTCTACCCAATCTATAATTGATTGACTTTCTGAAGGGGTGAAACGACAAGCGACAAGTAGTAAAGGTAAAATGATAAACGATAGCTTGAACAGACTGACTCTTTTCATTAAAACCTCCTTAAAAATTGTCTATTTTACATAGTATTCAATTTCTTTAATGAAATGCCCTTCATAGTTTCAGTTTATAGGTTGAATATATAAAATGACTGCCTTATGTAAATTTGCGGTCATTTCTTATTCAGTAGTTAACTAATTATCATCATGATTGCACTTCAAACTTAATCTTGAAAATAACCCTGCATGATCCGAAGGCCAAAGTCCAGTTTTTGTTCTGTCACTCTGTGAATTTCCGATTAGATGAGCCGTTATTGGATTCCAGCCGTTTTTATAATAGATATAATCTACTCTTTCGTTCAACAATGATACTGAATTTAATACGTTTGATGCTTGATGGCCAGTAAACCGTTGTCCTATTCCAAAGAAATTCCATATATCATTTAAGCCCGCATTAACAAATAGATTGTAAGTCGTACTATTAGGAACAGCATTTATATCTCCAGAAATAATAACTCCTCTTGTAAACCAATAAAATCAGGTTTTTCATTTGCGATTCCTCGAGCAATTGCCTTTACGCGAGTAGTAATGTCAGTTGCTAGAAATTGCTGAAAGACTTCTGTTACGCGCTGGGGAATTTGAGACAGTGTTGCTCCTATTAACGGCGTGAGATCCGCTCCTAAATAAAGATTCCACGTTTGGTAAGATACATCATGTTTATGCCTTGAACTCAATTATTCTTCACTCCTATTATTATTAATCTCTATTAATAGATGAAAGAGACTAATAAGTGAAACGGCGTTTATATTAAAAAGGGATTAAATGATAGGAAAGAAATAGTGTCGACTACACATTTATGTAAAAAGAACTAGAAAACTAAATCTATTAAAAGATTAAATAGTATCCTAAACGCCACACTTCTCTTAGTTTGCTTAAGTGCATTTATATGAATACGATCTCAAATTTACCGTGACAAACGCACATTTTTTATAAAAGGTTGTATTTGAAAGCACTTACATTCTACTTGCACATAAAATATATTGAATGGAGGGATGAATGAATGGAAAGAATTTTTTTAATGTTAGCTAGTATTATTGCTGGTTTCGCTTTAATCAAAATGCCTTTAGCAGGCACATTCTTATCAAGTGTAGAGCCATTAACAGATTTAATTGGTATTTTAGCTATTTTAATTTTCTCCCTTTTCCTAATATACAAAGGGTTTATGAATCTTATCGGTAAGTAGGCAGTATATTAGGTTTAGGCATCTTATTAAAATATACTAGGATACAAATTATTAAATAAACCTGTATCAGATTACTAGTTAATCTGTGATACAGGTTATTTTTTATGATTCCACACATAAAAACTTCTACATATTTTTACTTTTTTAGTGTTCTTTCCTTTTAATTGAATGATTTCCTTTAACTCGCTTTAAGGTAGCTACGATCAGAAAGCTTACAATAACTAATAATAGCCATGAACTTACTTTACCTAGATGAACTAAACTCCATGCAACCGACTGATTAGGATATTGCCATGCACCAAAAAACGTTGCAATATTTTCGGCTATCCATATAAAAAATCCGATTAGTACGAAAGAAAGTGCGATTGGCATACGGTACCTCGCCCCATTAACTTCATAAGTGACCCAAGATTTCCAAAAAACAATTATGACAAGCCCTGATAGCCACCAACGAACGTCTATCCAAAAATGGTGAGTAAAGAAATTCAAATAAATTGCTGCAGCAAGTGAAGCAACTATCAAAAATGGTGGCCAATTAATTAGTTCAACATTCAACCTTCTCCACGCTTGACATAAATAACTGGCAACACTTGCGTACATGAAACCACTATATAGTGGCACTCCAAATAGTTTTGAGTATCCTTCCCCTGGATATGCCCAAGAGCCCATATGTACCTTAAAAAGTTCAAGCGCAAGTCCAATTATGTGAAAAAGTGTGATGACCTTTAATTCATCCAATGTTTCAAGCCCAGTACGCACCATTAACCACTGCATCAATATACAGATCAATAGTAACCAATCATATCTTGGAAGAAATGGAAGTGGTACAATTTTAGTAAAAGCTAAAGAGGCAAAAATCACAACAGGAAAAATACATGATAAAGCCTGCTCCAAACCAAATCGAACAAGTTGTTTGACCGCTCTTAAAAAATGTGATTCAGCTTTTTGAAGTATAATATTCACAATTAGCTCTCCTTCATAAATTGATATCAATCCAAACGATCTACTTGTTGTCTTCATCATTTTGGTACTCTAAAATATCTCCAGGTTGACAGTCTAAGGCATTACAAATCGCTTCTAAAGTTGCAAAACGAATCGCTTTTGCCTTACCATTTTTCAATATAGAAAGATTCGCCATTGTAATCCCAACCTTTTCCGAAAGCTCGGTTACACTCATTTTCCTTTTTGCCAACATCACGTCAATATTGATAATAATTGCCATGTTCTTCACCTCAGACCGTTAAATCATTTTCAGATTTTATATCAATCGCTTCTTTCAAAAGCCTTTCGAGAACGGCTGCAAAGACTGCAATTACCATTGAAGCAAAAATCAAGACCATGCCAATAACAATAATTCCTGGAGCGTCATCCATATCAGCAATTAAATAAAAAAGTGGCAACCCTAGTACATACAATACACTGATTGCGATTGCACTAAATTTTATTTTCTTTAAAGCGTTAACAGATAATTCCGAGAAAGCTTTGTTTTTATCAATGTAGCTTAAAAGTTTAAAAGCTTGATAAAGAGCAAAATAGAAAGGAATCGCTGCAGCATATAGATCTATACAAATGAAATATTTCATTAAGGCAATTTTTGGATACAGTTCAGCAGCGAATACTGCAATCTTCGGAACCACAAATATACACAGTGCAAGAACTGGGATCCCAATAAGAATCACTACTATTTTTAAAAAGAGAGTTGACCCTCGTTTCATAAAAGCACCTCACTAAATTATTTCCAATTTGAATTTACCATATTATTTATCGTTTTACAATAAATTATTGTTGTTTTTTATTATATTATTATTGTTATAAAAATATCCTTACATTTTATAAATAGTAAAAAAAGAATCGTCACTTATAGAAATTGTCTAATAATGCCTAAATCATTCAAACCCACACCACCTTGGAAAGAGAAAGTTTTTATAAAGTTAGAGTTGAATTAACTTAAAAGATTATTTATACTGTTAGTAACACATTACTGTTATTAACAGTATACTATTTTTATCGGTTTTAAATAAAACGTTGTGAGGAATTATACGAATTTAGGAGGTTTTATATTTATGAAACATACAGGCCGACATACTGGTGCATTTCTTTTATTGTTTTTAACTGACGGGGATAGTTATGGAGGGAAACTTTTGCAGAAATGTGAGGAAGAACTACCAATTAATCCAATTGACAGTTCCATATTATATCGAACTCTAAAGCAATTAGAGACTGAAGGTGCTGTTGAGTCTTATTTAGGTACATCCGAGCAAGATAAACCGATCAAGATGTACAAAATTACTGAAGTTGGAAAAGAAAAATTGGAAGAATTTCAAATAAACATTGAAGAAAAGCTTAAGAATTTAACATTTTTCTTACGCAGATACAATGTATGGAAGGTGAAGAATCATGATTAATGCTTCGGTCCTATACAGTTTAGCAATAATCCTGACTATTATTTCTTTTATAAAAGATCGAAAAAAAACGAAAGAAGCTCTATTAAAATCTTGGAAAATGTTTTGTAATATTTTGCCTGAAATTTTAACTATTATGTTATTTGTAGGACTATCCTTATCCTTCTTAACGCCTACAATGGTTTCATCAATTATTGGGGAAAACTCTGGAGTGAAAGGAATTATACTATCTACATTAATTGGTTCTGTGGGACTAATTCCTAGTTTCATCGTTTTTCCTCTTGGAGAAACATTAGTCCAAAATGGTGCTGGATTACCACAAGTAGCAGTGTTAATGTCAACATTAATGTCAGTAGGAATTATTACATTACCGATGGAACAAAAATTATTTGGAAGAAGTTTTGCATATGCACGTAATGCAAGTGGACTTTTAATGTCTCTTTTATTTGCATATATTATTTGGTTGGTGATGGTATGAGTCAATTAAAAAAATATCGTTTCTTTTTTATTTTATTAGTAGCGTTTATTGTTCTAACATTAATAAACCACTCACTTGGAATGAAAGCATTTCAATTAACTGGAAATAGTATTTTAAATATGTTATTTCTCCTCCCACCTGTTTTAATTTTTGTTGGCTTACTTGATAAATGGGTTGAAAAAGATACTCTTATTAAATATATGGGAGATAAATCTGGTATTTACGGTGTTCTGTTTGCTCTTTTACTAGGAGGTATTGCAGCTGGTCCTCTATACCTAGCTTTTCCAATCGCGGTACTTTTATTGAAAAAAGGAGCAAGTATTCGCTATGTTGTTTTCTTTTTAGGAGTTTGGACAACGGCTAAATTACCTGTCGTTATCTATGAATTTGATTCATTTGGAATTAAATTTACACTTATTCATTTAAGTTTTGGCTTAGTATTTTACTATTTTATGGGACTCATTTTTGAGAAGTTTTATAATCATAAACAATTGTTAAATTATGAAGATCACAAAGATATTTCTATATAGGTATATATAAAAGAATAAATTAAAACAGACTCTATTTTAATTAGGTCTAAGGGAAAAAAAGTACAAAATGATGAGCGAATTAATCCTTAACATAAAAAACTAAAAGAATAAATGCAAGCTCAAGAAGACTAGCCAGTACACTAGTCTTCTTGAAATGTAAACCGGTATCTCTTGTTTAGTATCCATTGCAGTGACGTGAACCGTTCAATTATATAACCTATTTCTCTTGTCGTAACATTTCCCAACGTGATCTATCTTAAATCTTCCTCTTCAATTTTTTATAGAATCTATATGTGTGTCTAGTAAAATCCAGAAATTTCAGCGGGATTTTAATAGGTACTTTATACAAAGTTTTTTTATATAGTTTATAGTAGGCTTTGACTAAATCTTCCCACTTTTCATCTTTTCCTTTTTTATAAAAGTCAGATATATCTACAACGTATCCCCTACCATCTTTCATCATCACATTTTTCCCGTGAACGTCGTATGGATTTAACCCACGACTTATCGCATACTTAAGCGCAATATTTACATCTTTAATCACACTCTCAGGTATTCGATCACCATTTGCAAGGGCGTTGTATAGGGTAATTCCATCTAATCTTTTTAACACTAAATATTTTTCACCGCTTTGGATTAATTTCGAATAAGCTGGATGCTCTCCCAATTGCTTATAAACTTGAACTTCTTTTTCCAAACCATCTAGATCTTTTCCATACACTTTAACAACTACATTTGGTTCAGAATGGTGAATAAAAACAGCAGCATAATTACCTGATCCAATGCATTTCCAACCTTCTGGTATATTCTTAACTACAATTGGGTCATTTGGCCGTTCACTCTTGAGGTTTATATTCGGAATTAATTCCTTTTCAATTAGAACTTTAAATTCAGATTGATTTGTTAAAATAGACATTCGTTTACCCCTTTATATCCATTTACTACTTTTTCTAAATCTACTAGACTATTAAAATTTATCAATCACTTTAATAATAGCTAGATTTTATTTCTTAAATAACTGACCTACCTTACTTTTATCTTTTAAATTAGTGTGGATTAATTCCTCTAGTTCCTTTTCGTTCGTATAAGAACTTAAATCTTTTCCATACCATTCATCAAGTTGTTGTCTTTTGACAGTATATTTTTGATCAGCAAAATCAAAAACAATCCATTCTACATTTTTGATTAATGCAAATAAGTAAGTTGCATTATTTATTACTATATTTTTAATATTAGCCGGTAAATTCTTATAATCAATCGTTATACCATAGGGCTTCTTTTTTGTTTGGAGTGACATTTGGGTAAATTCTTTATGATTCGGTAATTGTTTTATAATTCTTCCCACAGCACTGTTATTACCGACATAAGAATTTTTATAATGAAAAATATCCTTATTTGCGTTTTTGCTTAAAGAACAACTGGTTAAACTGATCAATAATATTAGAAGTATAAAATAAGCTGAAATTTTTTTCATATTTCCCCCTTTGCTCTTTTTAATTGTGTACGAAATCAGTTTGTGTGCACAATTAAATATACGATTTTACTAAAAAATTAATTAAACTTCTAAACAAGCGTGCAAATTGTGAAATAGGAGCTGATTAATCAGCTCCTATTTTATCTAAATTATAAGTTAAATTTCATTTTACATATGAAGCCCTTGTTCGCGTTCTTTCTTTCCTCCACGTGACCAAATCACGACTGGGATAAGGATTAGGGATAAGATTCCTCCAGCTAAGGATAATGTTGCATAACTTGAATTGGCAACAATCATTCCAGACAATGCGCCACCTGATGCCCCTGCTAGTGCGATAAATACATCCACAGTTCCTTGAGTCTTGGCGCGTGTAGTAGAATCTGTTGAATCAACTATTTGAGCAGTTCCACTGATAAGTCCAAAATTCCATCCTAATCCTAGTAAAGAGAGAGCAACTACTAGGAGAATCATTGAATCACTTGGTGCTGATGCGGCTATTACTCCAGCTAATAATAAAATGGCTCCAGATGCAATTGACATAGCTGTTCGACCTATTTTATCTACAAGTATTCCTGTAATGAGTGAAGGAAGGTACATTGAGCCAATATGGAACGCAATCACAATACCTACTTCGTTAAGTCCATGACCGTGATGTTTCATGTGAATAGGTGTCATTGTCATAATAGCAACCATAACTATTTGCGTTAGTACCATTGTCGTTGCTCCTACAGCAATACCCCTCTTTGCTTTCATACTTTCTATTTGTGAGGAATGAACTACATCTACTTTTTGTGTTTTATTTGACTCGATTATTTTTGCTAAAATCAACGGGTCAGGATTAAGCATTATGAAAAGAAAAAGGCCGGCCAAAATAAAAGCAGTTGCGGATAAAATGAATGGACCTGCAAGTGCTGGCACGCCAATGGAGACTGCAAATTTCCCCATTGGGCCTATTAGGTTAGGACCTGCAACAGCACCAAATGTTGTGGAAACCATTGCAATACTAATCGCTTTTGCACGTTGTTTATTATTTGCTAAATCAGTTCCTGCATATCTAGCTTGCAAATTAGTTGCTGTTCCTGCACCGTAAATCAAAAGTGATGCAAATAAAAGGATAATACTGTTTGTCATTGCCGCAATTACTACACCGATTGCTCCAAGTCCACCAGTAAAAAATCCTGCAGCAAGCCCGATTCGTCGACCAAATTTTTGAGAAAGCCTACCAACAATTAATGCCGCTCCAGCTGAGCCTAGTGTAAAAAGGGATGCCGGAAGACCAGTAAAAGCATCTGTTCCAAGCATTTGTTGAGCTAATAGTGCACCGACTGTAACTCCGGCAGCTAATCCTGCTCCACCAAAAATTTGCGAAATGCTAACCATCAATAGTGTCCGTTTATATAACATCTTTTGATTTTCCTCTGAATTCACATAATCCATTGCAAATTTATGTGCTCGATTATTCATTTAGACACCTTCTTTTATTCGTGCGATTTTTAAAAAAATAATTGCAATAATATCTATAAATGCAAACGGTTAATTTACATCTCTTTTATTTTAACAAATATTAATTTATATCAAACTATTATTTTTATTTTGTTTAGTAAAAATTTAACATATAAAACAAATGCATCGAGCCAATTGACTTGATGCATTTTTCTTTTAATAGAATTTATACATAACGATACTATGCTTTTTTAACAAACTCAGACTTCAACTTCATCGCACCAAAACCTTCAATTTTACAATCGATATCGTGATCACCTTCAACTAATCGAATACTTTTCACTTTTGTACCAATTTTCACGACAAGTGATGTGCCCTTTACTTTTAAATCTTTTATAACTGTAACTGAATCCCCATCATTTAAAATATTTCCGTTAGCATCTTTTACTACTTTCGTTTCGTCATTCGTATGTTCTGCTTCCATTGTCCATTCATAACCACATTCTGGACAAATTAAAAGATTTCCATCTTCATATGTATATGCTGAATTACACTTAGGACAATTAGGTAGATTTTCCATTCTTTTTCCTCCGCTCATTACTGAATCTATACTGTTTACCCAACTTCTATATAGTCGCATACTCCTAACCTTAATACAAGATTAGATAATCTTTATCGAATTTTAATGATAGTATTAAGGTTAATTTAAGAATTGACCTGTATGATATAAATATAGATACAATCTTCTTCATTATGAAAGTAAGTCCCCAATTATTTTCATATATAAAATAGCTCATGACTAGAGGTCATGAGCTATTTTGTTTTAAATTTCTAATAGATTTTTTTCAATTAAAGAATTAACTGCCGAACAAATTGCAATTTTCACATGTGCATAAGTTAAGCCACCTTGAACATATGCAATATATGGAGCTCTTATTGGACCGTCTGCTGTTAATTCAATACTTGCACCTTGGATAAATGTCCCCGCTGCCATAATTACATCGTCTTCGTATCCAGGCATATAGTTTGCTGTTGGGGTAAAATGAGCATTGATTGGTGAAGCCGCTTGAATTGCCTGACAAAATGCTATCATTTTTTCTTTATCATCAAATTGAACAGATTGTATTAAATCTGTTCTTACTGCATCCCATGAAGGATTTGTGTTCATTCCAAGCTTTTCTAAGAACGCTGCAGTAAATAAAGCTCCTTTTAATGCTTGACCAGTGATATGTGGCGCCATAAAAAATCCATGATACATATCTTGTAACGCATAAAGAGAAGCGCCAGCTTCACGTCCAATCCCTGGAGATGTTAAACGATAGCCACATTTTTCGACTAAATCTTTACGTCCTACAATATAACCACCTGTTTTTGCAAGTCCACCACCAGGATTTTTAATTAATGAACCTGCCATTAAATCTGCTCCTACATGGCATGGCTCTAGTTTTTCAACAAACTCACCATAGCAATTATCTACAAAAACGATGACATTTGGATCAATTTCTTTTACAAAATCAATCATCTCTTTAATTTGTTCAATAGTATATGAAGGTCTTGTTCCGTAACCTTTTGAACGCTGAATACCGATTACTTTCGTATTACTTGTCATTTTATTTGCTACTTTTTCATAATTGATCCGTTCGTCATTTACTAATTCGATTGATTCATATCCAATCCCAAAGTCTTTTAATGAGCCATTTCCACTTTCCCCACGTATCCCTACGATTTCTTCTAATGTATCGTATGGCTTCCCAGTAATATATAAAAGCTCATCCCCTGGTCTTAGTACGCCAAATAAAGCAGTTGAAATTGCATGGGTTCCAGAAATGATTTGCGGTCTCACTAAACCAGCTTCTCCTCCTAAAACATCTGCAAAAATTTCCTCTAATGTATCTCTTCCGATATCATCATAGCCATAACCAGTTGTTGGAATAAAATGACTATCACTCACTTTATGCTTTCGAAAGCTTTGTAAAACTTTGAATTGGTTATATTCAATCACTTCGTCAATTTCTTTATGGGCTTCTGAAATTAATTTTTCAACATCTGCCACTAATGGTGCAATTTTTTCCCCGTTTGATAAAAATTCTAGCATTGATTATTGCTCCTTATGTATTCTATATCTTTTAACTGTATCATAAATTGAATGTTCCTTGAAAACGTAGCCAGTAATTTGATAAATTTCTGACTCTTCATTAAAGTTGATAGATTCAATCATCGTTAGTTTTTTGATTTCATGAATCATTTTGCCCTCGTATGCTGGTACAAATGCCTCAAAATATTCCATATACTGTTTACATTCAAATTCAATTCTTTGACGTAATTTTAGTAAATCAGCTTCATTTAAAGCACTCATTTCAATAAAACCTTCAGCTGGTGACGGTACAAAGTCCTCATGAACTTGATCTATTTTATTATAGACAGTTAATATTGGAATATTTTCAACATCT
Source organism: Gottfriedia acidiceleris (assembly GCF_050457485.1). Taxonomy (GTDB): domain Bacteria; phylum Bacillota; class Bacilli; order Bacillales; family Bacillaceae_G; genus Gottfriedia; species Gottfriedia acidiceleris_D. The sequence goes on along the minus strand of NZ_JBCMJM010000001.1, from coordinate 334,581 downwards.
AAATCATTCAATAATTTAGAAACTGTTACTTCATGGCTTTTATAATTTTCATGAGATGCATCGACAACATGAAGAATGAAATCTGCTTCCGTTGCTTCTTCAAGTGTTGAACGGAATGCTGCAATAAGTGAAGTTGGTAAATCCTGAATAAAACCAACCGTGTCAGTCAGTAAAGTTGTCATACCATTTGATAAAACAAATTTTCTAGTTGTAGGATCTAATGTCGCAAATAGTAAATCTTGTTCATACACATCTGATTTAGTAAGTCGATTAAATAATGTTGATTTTCCTGCATTTGTATATCCTACTAAAGAAATATGAAACATTTCATTTTTCTTACGGCGCTCACGATAGCGTTTACGATGTTCAACGATTATGTTTAATTGCTGTTTAATATCATCAATACGTTTTCGAATGTGACGACGATCGGATTCTAGTTTTGTTTCACCAGGCCCTCTTGTACCGATCCCTCCACCAAGTCTTGATAACTCTGTTCCTTGACCTACTAATCTTGGCATCAAATATTGTAATTGAGCCAATTCAACCTGTAATTTACCTTCTTTTGTTTTCGCTCGCTGTGCAAATATGTCTAATATTAATTGTGTACGGTCAATTACTCTTTTTTCTAATCTTGCAGATAAATTTCGTATTTGAGATGGAGTCAATTCATTATTAAAAATAACAACATCAGGTTCTAACTCTGCAATTGCTGCCTCTAACTCTTCTACTTTACCGGTTCCTATGTATAACGCTGAATGATATTTAGTTCTTTTTTGTGAAGTAATTAAAACTACTTCTCCATTTGCCGTTTTCGTAAGTGATGCTAATTCGTCCATTGAATAATTAAAACGATCATCATCTACATTTTGAAGCTGACATCCAACTAAAATGGCTTTTTCTCTCATTTCATTCGACACAAAATTCCACCTTTTCTTTAACCAATTCTAAGCAATTAAATCTTCTTTACTCTTAACTGTCTCTTTATTATAATGATATCTGGACTATTTTTCATCTTTTTATTCAGGGCGGGGGAATTGCTTTTTGGAAACATGGGAGTTATTTAGCATTATTGGTACTATTTCCTTTGCATTAAGTGGTGCAGTAGTTGCTATGGAAGAAGACTATGATTTATTTGGTGTCTATATTCTAGGCTTTGCTACAGCCTTTGGTGGCGGTGCATTACGTAATTTATTAATAGGTTATCCAATTAACTATTTATGGAATCAAACAACAAATTTTACAATTGCGTTAGTTGCGATGACAATTATCTTTTTCTTTCCGCAATTATCAAATAAACCATTTAAAAAATTAGATATTTTATTCGATTCAATCGGATTATCCGCTTTTGCAATTCTCGGTGCAAATTATGCCATGGAATTAAAATTACCTGTTAGCGCTGTTATTGTAGCATCTGTCTTAACTGGAATCGGTGGCGGTATCGTACGAGATCTACTTGCAAAAAGAAAACCAATGGTATTACATTCAGAAGTATATGCTTTTTGGGCAATACTTGTAGGCGTTTTAATTGGAAATAAATTTGTTGATACAAATTTTGAACTTTTATTATTATTCATTGTCATTGTTCTTCTTAGACTATTATCTGTACATTACAATTGGAGTCTTCCTAAAAGATCATTTAAAGGCTCAACAGTTAGTCTAAACGAATCAAGCACTCAAAAATTAAATTAAATAAATAAGTCCAATAAAAACAAACCTTTTATAATGATGGTTTGTTTTTTTATTTTATGGTCTGTAAAAGTAGATTGCTGATTTTCTTATTCAACTACTTGGCAATATAGTTAAATAAGAAAGGATTCTCTGATAAAAAAACGAATATACTATTAAGAATCGAATTACTGCCTTTTTAGCATTCTTCTCTGTTTTAAAATAGAATAGTATAAAATAATTGGAGAAATTTTTAAGGAGTGAAAAACTTGTATAATCCTAAAGTATTCTTCTATTAGTTGCGGTCGGCACTAATGGCAAATGCCATAATCTAAATCCCCGCAGCAGGGAAGGAAATGTTAGATTTAGAAGTTTTATGCTGGAATAATGAACAGAAAAAAAGTCACAAGAAAATTTATAAAGATCCTCGAAAGGAAAAACTTTTTGAATATCGAAAAGGATTAAAATCTGTTCATTATGATAAAGAAGTAAAAGCAGTTCGAAAAGACGATTATCGAAAATATCGGAATCGAATGAATCATTTAATCAGAATTGAAAAATACGAACTAATTCACAAATATAAAAAAACTAGTGGCTGGTTGACATGGTAATAATAAAAGAACAGAGTAATTTCTGTGATTCTTAACTCCTTCAATATTAATGTGTGATTGATATTTCTTGTACACCTAACTTATGCTTTAGGTGTACAAGCTTTATCTAATTTTTTTGAAATCGTATACAAGATAGTAAGCTACATATGGTATTATCCAATTTAGTATAAAGAGAGGCGTGAATTAAAATGGAAACAACTAAAAAAGTAACCGTAGAAACAACTATTCAAGCACCAGTAGAAAAAGTATGGGAATTTTGGACAGAACCTACTCATATTAAAAAATGGAACAGTGCTTCAGATGACTGGCATACACCAATTGCTGAAAATGATTTAAGAGTTGGTGGTGAATTCAGATCAAGAATGGAAGCAAAGGATGGCAGTTTTGGGTTCGATTTTGGTGGAATTTATGATGAAGTAAAAAAATATGAGGTAATTGCATACACTCTAGGTGATGGAAGAATAGTTAAGATCACTTTTAAAGGAAAAGAAGACCTTACTGAAGTAATTGAAACATTCGATGCTGAAGAGACGAATCCAGTTGAGTTTCAACAACAAGGATGGCAAGCTATTCTAGAAAATTTCAAAAAGTATGCAGAAGAGAACTAATATTTAAGAAGAAAAAGAGGGTGATTAAATAAATCATCCTCTTTTATCACTTAAGCTATCTACTACGTGGAACTTTAACTTTTCCCCTCCTTCATTAAGATTTCTTGAAACTTTTTTAGAACTGCTTTCTCTAATTCTAATTTCTTAATGTAACGCTCATGATCAGTATATCCTTTTTTGCGACCCCGATTATCTAAGAGAAATGCATGACCTTCTCTTTGATCCTTCCTCCACCATGTAACAACCGTATCACTACTCACAATATTTAATTTGTCAGCTATTTGTCTAAATGAAAACCTTCTTCCTTTAAACGAATAGCATCAGTGTTAATTTCCATACTATATTTGTGAAACTTTTGATTTTTTTTCGACTTTTTGTGCATATAAAACTATCAAAACTACAAATAATTGGTTAGTCTGTAAAATTCGCAGGATCAAGACTTAAGAATTCCTTCAGTCTCTTAATAAGCTTTCAAATTATCGAAAAATACTTTTTTTAAACAACTTTGCTCACAGGTTATTGCAATTCGATTAAAGCTAATAATGCCTTACTTTTAAATTCCTACAACTTTAAAACTTTTCGTGCAACACCAGTTTCTATTGCAACCTTCGCAACTTCTTCTGCTACGTGGGCTACTACCCTAGTGTCAAATGGATTTGGAATTATATAATCTGTTTGAAGTTCTTCATCTGATATCAATCTCGCTATTGCAAATACGGACGCTAGTTTCATTTCTTCATTGATTTCCTTTGCTTGAACGTCTAAAGCTCCTCTGAAGATGCCTGGAAATGCCAATACATTATTGATTTGATTAGGGAAATCCGATCTTCCGGTTCCTACAACAAGTGCACCAGCATCTTTTGCTTCATCCGGCATAATTTCTGGCACTGGATTGGCCATGGCAAAAATGATTGAATTTTCCTTCATAGAACGAACCATTTCTTGCGTAACAGCACCTGCTGCAGATACACCGACAAAAACATCTGCTCCAACAAGTGCATCGGCTAATGTACCCTGTTTTCCCTCTTTATTGGTAATGCACGCCAGTTCTTCCTTAAATTTATTCATACCAATTAAGCGCCCTTTATAGATGATTCCCTTTGTATCACATAAGATGACATCATGTACACCAAGTTGAAGAAAAAGTTTGACAATAGCTACACCTGCTGCACCAGCACCATTGACCACTACACGAATATCTTCTAATTTTTTATTCGCGAGTTTAAGAGAGTTGATTAAACCGGCAGCTGTCACAATGGCGGTACCATGTTGATCATCATGGAAAACAGGAATCTCGCAATTTTTTCGTAATCTCTCTTCAATTTCAAAACATTGAGGTGCTGCAATGTCTTCTAAATTTATGCCACCAAAAGTTGGCTCTAATAGTTTCACAACCTCTACTATTTTTTCTGGGTCTGTTGTATCTATGCAAATAGGGAATGCATCCACATTAGCAAATGATTTGAATAACAATGCCTTCCCTTCCATAACAGGCATGGCAGCTTTTGGTCCAATATTCCCAAGTCCGAGTACGGCTGTACCATTTGAAACAACAGCAACAAGATTACCTTTCATCGTGTAATCATATACTTTGCTTTCATCTTTATGGATTTCCATGCAAGGCTCTGCCACACCAGGGGAATACGCTAGACTCAAATCATTAGTATCCTTTATATCCACTTTTGAATAGACTTCTAGTTTACCTTGATTTTCTTTATGCATTTTCAATGCTTTTTCACGTAAAGTAAGCATATAGTTTTTCTCTCCTTTTTAATTCCCCCAATGTTATTAAATATGTTTTATTTCTGCATTCTACTGATCCATTCATATCCTTTATTCAAAAATGCTAAGTGTCTTTCAAGGGAAAACAGAAGGATTTATCTCTCTTTTTTCATTCTACTGTCTGTCTTACTTATACCAAAATATTGATTGCGTAGTTCATCTAATTGATTCTTGTATTCAATTACAAGGTAATGGTAATTACCAAATTCCTTTTGGGCTGCATTCATTTTACTTATGACGGCTCCAAATTCATCCACCATTTTTTTCAATAACATACGATTCATTCTCCTTATATATAGAGACTTATTTTCAAACACATTAACCTTAACGAACTGTCAGTATATTGAAAAATTTGTACTATGAATAAGTATTTTTGTAAGAGAAAAAACTTTATTAAAGATTGATAGATCTATTATTTTGTATGCCGGTTTACTATCTATTTTTTAAGAGTTTACTAGGACTTTTTTAAACTCTTCTGTAAGAAGTGGAACCACTTCAAATAAATCACCAACAATACCGTAGTCCGCTACTTGAAAGATTGGTGCTTCCGGATCTTTGTTTATTGCTACGATAACTTTAGAGTTAGACATCCCAGCTACATGCTGAATTGCCCCTGAAACTCCACAAGCAATGTACAAATCAGGCGTAACGACTTTTCCTGTCTGTCCAATTTGTAATGAATAATCGCAGTACTCCGCATCACATGCACCACGGGATGCACCTACCGCGCCACCTAGTACATTCGCAAGTTCTTGTAGCGGCTTAAAACCCTCAGGTGATTTAACACCACGCCCTCCAGAGATAACTACTTTCGCTTCTGAAAGGTCTACACCACCCATCGTTTTACGTACTACATCTTTTACGATCGTTCTTAAATTTTTAATTTCAACATTAAAACGGATAACCTCGATCGCTCCACGAGCTTCTTCAACAGGGATATTATTCGGACGCACAGTAGCAATTGGGATTCCACAAACTACTTTCTTTTTCTCGAAAGCTTTTCCGGAGTAAATAGGGCGAGTAAAGATTACTTCACCGTCTTCAATCTGAACATCAATAACATCTGATACAAGACCTAAACTAAATCGCGCTGCAAGACGTGGTGCAAGATCTTTCCCTATTGCTGTATGCGGTAATAGAATTACTTCTGGCTGAACATCATTGATCACTTGTTGCAAAGCTTGCGAATACGCATCAGTTGTATATAGTTCTAGTTCCTTGTTGGCAATAACATATACTTTTTTTGCACCATGTTTACCTAAAACGCTAGCATAATGTGTTGCATCGCTGCCTATTGCAACAGCTATTATTTCCCCGCCTTCAGCAATACGCTGAGCAGCTGTTAACGCCTCTAGTGAAACACCTCTTAACTTTCCACCTTTTTCCTCTGTCAATACAAGTACTTTTCTCATATATTGTTTCCTCCTAAACTATTAAATTACCTTAGCTTTACTGCGTAGAAGTGATGCCAGTTCAGAAACTTGATCTTTGATATCTCCTTTCAAAATATGAACTGTTTCTTTTTTCTGCGGAAAAAAGGTCTCTGTGACAACTGTTTTTGCTTCAACCACCGCTTCGATATTTAAATCATCTAGTTCCAACCGCTCGATTGGCTTTTTCTTTGCTTTCATAATGCCAGGTAGCGAAGGATAACGCGGTTCATTTAATCCCTGTTGTGCTGATAATAGTACTGGAAGTGAAACTTCGATGATCTCTTTATCCCCTTCTGTATCTCGTTCGATTATGGCTTCATTTCCATTGATGTCCAATTTTGTAATGGTAGTTACCTGTGGAATACTAAGTTCCTCTGCAAGTCGTGGCCCTATTTGTCCACTACCAGAATCGACTGACACATTGCCACCCAAAATAATGTCAAACTCTCTATCTTTTATAACAGCTGCAAGGATTTTAGCTGTACTATATTCATCAAAATCAAAATCTTCGGTATCAACTAAGATGGCTTTGTCTGCACCCATTGCTAGGGCGGTGCGAAGAGCAGTCTCTGAACGTTCCGGTCCAGCTGTGATAACTGTTACATCACCGCCGTGTTCATCACGCAGTTTAATCGCTTCTTCAATTGCATATTCATCATAAGGATTGATGATGAAGTTTACTCCGTCTTCACTTATGATGCCATTTTGCAGTATAATTTTTTCTTCCGTATCGAATGTTTGTTTTATCAAAACGATAATGTTCATTTTTATATAACCCCTTTTCAAGTTAACTTTAGTTGAACAATTGCTATTCCTAAAAACTTTTACAATGGAATATTTCCATGCTTTTTATTCGGTCTTTGCTCTTTTTTTGTTCTAAGCATCTCTAATGATTGTTTAAGAACCTTACGTGTATTTCGAGGATCGATCACGTCATCAACCATACCATGAGAGGCCGCAACGTATGGATTTGCAAACGTGTTTCGATATTCCTCAATTTTTTCTGATCGAGTCTTTACTGGATTACTACTTTGGTTAATTTCCTTCGTGAAAATAATATTTGCTGCTCCTTCAGGGCCCATTACGGCAATTTCTGCGTTAGGCCAAGCATATACAATATCTGCACCAATCGCTTTTGAATTCATTGCCACATATGCTCCGCCAAAAGCTTTGCGAAGAATAACCGTTATTTTTGGAACGGTAGCCTCTGAATATGCATACAGAATTTTTGCTCCGTGACGAATGATTCCTCCGTGTTCCTGATTGATACCAGGGAAAAATCCAGTGACGTCCTCAAAGGTTATAATAGGAATGTTAAAAGAATCACAGAATCGAATGAATCTGGCAGTCTTATCCGAAGAATTAATATCTAGTCCTCCAGCCATTACCTTAGGCTGATTGGCAATAACCCCGACACTATTACCATCTATTCGTCCAAATCCAACCACAATATTTTTCGCATAATCTTTTTGAACTTCCATGAAATCACCGTGATCTAGTACTTGCTCTATTACCTTACGAATGTCATACACCTTCGTTCCATTTAGGGGTACAACGTTTAGTAAATCTTCCCTCCAATCACTCTCTTCTTCCATTGGCAGGACCTTGGAGTTTTCCATATTATTTTGCGGCAAAAAAGAAATTAATTTTCTGACCTCTTGCAAGACCTCCGATTCGGTATTCCCAGTAAAATGTGCACATCCACTAATGGAGGAGTGAACCTTTGCACCACCGAGATTCTCTGCAGAAATAGTCTCTCCAGTTACTGTTTCAATGACTTTCGGACCAGTGATGAACATTTGACTGGTTTTTTCTACCATAAACACAAAATCAGTAATGGCAGGAGAATAGACTGCCCCACCTGCACAAGGACCCATAATCACAGATATTTGTGGGATAACTCCAGAATAGATGGCATTTCGATAAAATATCTGGCCGTATCCGTCTAAGGAAACTACTCCTTCTTGAATTCTGGCGCCACCCGAGTCATTTAATCCAATAAGAGGAGCTCCATTTTTAGCTGCCAGATCCATGATTTTGCAAATTTTAACCGCGTGCATCTCTCCTAAGGCTCCACCAAAAACGGTAAAGTCTTGAGCAAAAACGTAGACAAGACGACCTTGTATTTTACCGTAGCCCGTTACAACACCTTCTCCTGGACTTTCTAATTTATCCATTCCGAAGTTAGTAGCACGGTGTTGTATAAAAGGATTTAGTTCAACAAAGGAATCATCATCCAGTAATAAATCAATCCGCTCCCTTGCAGTAAGTTTCCCGCGATTATGTTGGGTATCGATTCGGTCGTCACCGCCACCGAGCTCGATTTTAGTTTTCCGATCCCATAAATCATGAATCTTCTCATAGACAGTGCTCATTGGATTTTACTACTTCCTCTCTAGATTTCTCAGAAGCTGGCTGGCATAATTCCATTAACACATTATTAGTTGACTTAGGATGTAAAAAAGCAATTAGATTGCCGTGGGCCCCTTCTTTTGGTGTCTCATTTATTAGCTTAATACCTTGTTTTTTTAGTAAATCCAAATGTTGTTGTGAATTTTCAGTTTGAAAGGCAATATGGTGAATGCCCTCTCCTTTTTTCTCTATAAATCGAGCAATAGAACTCTCAGAACTCGAGGCTTCCAAGAGTTCTATTTTCGTTTCACCGATCTCAATAAACGCTACGCGAACTTGTTCACTCTCTACAGTTTCGATTCCTATGAGTTTTAAACCTAAAATATCTCTATAAAATGAAATAGATGAATCTAAATCATTAACCGCAATTCCTATATGCTCAATCCGTTTGATTGGTCTACTCAAAATGCTAATCCCTCCCCTATTACTTTCTAGATTTACTGAAAAAATTTAACTACTTTTGAAACTATTAATTAACGCTTTTCTATTGATTGCTCTAATACTAGAGTCATAATTATTAGTAGAACTTCTGAATTAATATAAAAACCGAATTTCAATTGTTCATGGACCATGCTTAACATTCCTTGAAAGATTTCTTCGTCGTAAGATTTGTGTTTCATTTATTCTGTATCCTCCAAACGGCGAATAATTTCTTCCAATACTTTTTGTGCAGATACTGGTATAACTGTCCCTGGTCCAAAGATTGCAGCAGCACCATTTTCTTTTAAAAAATTGTAATCTTGAGCAGGAATAACACCTCCAGCTACAACGATGATGTCTTCCCTGCCTAATTTTTTCAATTCAGCCATTAGTTTAGGTAGAAGTGTCCGATGGCCCCCTGCTAAAGAACTCATCCCTATAACGTGAACATCATTTTCTACAGCCTGAAGTGCCGTTTCTTCTGGTGTTTGGAAAAGAGGACCGATGTCCACATCAAACCCTAAATCAGCAAAAGCTGTGGCAATCACCTTCGCACCACGGTCATGGCCATCTTGCCCCAACTTGGCAACCATAATTCGTGGTCGGCGACCTTCCCGAGCTTCAAAGTCATCAGCTTGTTTTCTTACGACTTCCATTTCATTTTCTTCTCCATATTCAGAGCTATATACTCCAATGATCGAGCGAGTCACTGCTTTATGACGACCAACAACTTTTTCATATGCATCTGAAATCTCCCCAAGGCTTGCTCTCGCTCTAGCTGCTTCGATAGCTAGGGCTAACAAATTACCTTCTCCTGTTTCTGCTGAGTGCGTAATCGCGCGAAGTGCTTCTTGCACCTTCACTTCATCCCGTTTCGCACGTAAATCTTGAAGTCGCTTTATTTGCACTTCTCGAACAGCAGTATTATCGACTTCAAGTACATCGATTGGCTCTTCTTTCTCTAAACGGTATTTATTTACACCAATAATAGATTCTTTCCCTGAATCAATATGGGCTTGGCGACGAGCAGCTGCCTCTTCAATCCGCATTTTTGGTAAACCAGTTTCGATTGCTTTTACCATTCCCCCATGCGCCTCAACCTCTTCAATATGTTTCCAGGCTTTGTGTGATAATTCATGTGTTAATGATTCTACATAATAGGACCCACCCCAAGGATCAACAACATTGCATATTCCGGTTTCTTCTTGTAGATAAAGCTGCGTATTACGAGCAATCCTTGCTGAAAAATCTGTTGGTAAAGCAATCGCTTCATCCAAAGCATTCGTATGAAGCGATTGAGTATGGCCTAACGTAGCAGCCATTGCTTCAATACAGGTTCGTGTCACATTATTAAACGGGTCTTGCTCCGTAAGGCTCCAGCCTGAGGTCTGAGAGTGAGTTCGGAGGGCCATAGATTTTTCATTCTTTGGCTCAAACTTTTTGATCAATTTAGCCCACAATAGACGTGCCGCCCGCATTTTAGCAACTTCCATAAAATAATTCATTCCAATTGCCCAAAAAAACGATAACCTAGGTGCAAAGGAATCAATATCAATTCCGGCTTTTAAACCTGTTCGAACATATTCCAATCCATTTGCCAAGGTATACCCTAATTCGATATCCGCAGTCGCTCCAGCTTCTTGCATATGGTAACCAGATATACTAATGCTGTTAAATTTCGGCATATTCTTAGAGGTGTAGGAAAAGATGTCTGCAATAATTCGCATTGATGCTTCTGGTGGATAAATATAAGTATTACGGACCATATATTCTTTTAAAATATCGTTCTGAATGGTCCCTGTTAGCTGTGACCGGTCAACACCCTGTTCTTCTGCAGCCACGATATAAAAAGCTAAAATCGGAAGGACGGCACCATTCATCGTCATGGAAACCGACATTTTATCCAACGGAATTCCATCAAATAAAATTTTCATATCCAATATCGAATCAATCGCTACACCGGCTTTTCCAACATCACCTTCAACCCGTGGATGATCTGAATCATAGCCACGATGAGTCGCCAAGTCAAAGGCAATCGATAAGCCCTTTTGTCCGGCAGCTAAATTCCTGCGGTAGAAAGCATTACTTTCCTCTGCGGTAGAAAATCCAGCATATTGGCGAATGGTCCAAGGCTGGTTCACATACATTGCGGGATAAGGTCCTCTTAAAAATGGAGCAATCCCGGAAACAAATTCCAGATGTTCCAAATCATTCATGTCGTCTAAAGTGTAAAGCGGTTTCACTTTAGTGTTCTCTAACGTATTCCACTGGCTATTAAACTCTTTCAGTTTGGGAGGAATAGATTTATCAAAAGCATCTCTAAAAGGCATTTTCGTAAAATCAGTTATTTTGTACAATCTCTTATTCCTCCCTTAATTTGAAATTCAAGCAACTTTTCATAATTGTTTACTTCTGTATGGATAAAATCATCTACGCCTGCTTGCATGTACAAGGACTTGTCCAATCTTGAAGGATTCCCAGCCAGTAATACAGATGTTTCCGCTTTGTAACCCTTAATAATGCTCACTAAAGATCGAACCAACTCTGGATATTTATTGTCACTTGAACAAATGACGATAATGCTTGCTTGAGAAGTCTGAACTGCCTCTGTTATCGAATGTGACCCATCATGTTGGATAACTTTAAATCCCCCAACTTCAAAAAAATCGGTTATGAAAGCATTACGTGCTTTATAGTCAGAAACTGATCCAATATTAACTACTAACACCTTTGGAAGCCCACCAGTTCTATGTTTGTATGCTTCAGAATGCATGCGAAGCTCCTCAAAAGGTTCGGCTCCACGGTGAATGCGAAGTGTACGAACAGAAGGTGTAATTGAAACTGGGTATTTTATTGCATCAACTAAATCTTCAATGGATGCTCCTGAATAAGCTGCTCTTATTGCATTTTCGATTGAATTATTTGATATAAAATCTTGTAATTCTTTTTTGATAACAGAATCGTAGGCTAAATTTTGTTTTACATCAGAATATTTAGATTTTTTAACTGTAGCCGTATTACTTTGTTGTTCTTTTTGTACATTCGATACTTCTGTATTGATAACGTTCTCGTTCAAGTTCGGAAAGATATTGGATCCTACAAACTTATCTTTCCGACGTTTAATATTTTCTTTTTTTTCTTCAGCAGTTCTGGCAACTGTTTCTTGCGGAAAGCCTGCTTGAATAGCGCTATACATTCCCCCAAACGCTTCTACTCTTTGAAAAAGCTCCCAAGCTCTTTCAGCTAGAGAAATAGTTAACGATTCAATGTACCAAGAGCCCCCTGCAGGATCCTCTATTTTCCCCAAGTTTGCTTCTTTTTCCAATATCAATTGAGTATTTCGTGCTATACGACGAGAAAATTCATTAGCCGGACGAATAGCCTCATCAAAAGGTGATACACAGAGGCTATTAACCCCACCGATAATTCCTCCAAAAGCTTCCATCGTTCCTCTTAGAATATTTACATAAGGATCATGTATTGTTTTTGTCCATGAAGAAGTACTTGCATGTATTGACATCTTTTGAGAAGTTTCATTACCGCCTAACTCTTTTACAATACGTGCCCATAACATACGGGCTGCCCGAAATTTTGCAATTTCCATAAATAAATTTGAACCGATGGAAAATGAAAAACGCATTCGCTGTGCAACATCGTCAATCGTAATGTGTTGACTTTGCACTTTGCGAAGATACTCTAAGCCTGTTGCGATTGCAAAAGCTAATTCTTGAACTGCATTTCCACCAGCTTCATGATAGGAATGAGCCCCAACAACAATTGTTTGAACGAGTGGTGCATGTTCTTTAGACCAATCAGTTATATTAGCCATCATTTCGAATGCTTGATTGATCGAATAGGACAGAGTCCCTCGTTGAATAAGCTGGCCTAAAGGATCCAATCCGATACAGCCTCTAAGTTTTTTGGGATTTTGATTTTGTTTTTGTAAAAAAGCCATAAATGTTGCGAATATAGGGAAACCATTCTTACCAGCTTCGATATAAATCGGTATCTCTTCTAAATTTATATCTTGGAATGCTGTTTGAAAGTCTTGTAAAGTAGAGATGGAAACGCCAATCTTGTCATTTAATTTCTTCTCATTAATACCAGGTTCAAGCCATCTCGTTTCGTCTAAGGCAATATGTAACATCGTTTGCCCTTTTTTCAAATCATTTCTAGCCGCTTCATTAAATTCTTCAGGCGTTGAAAAAATAATTTCCTGACAAACATCCCAAGTACCTTCACGATAACCACCTTCATTTGTCCCTCTTACATAAGGAAAATCGCCTGGCATGGAAGATAAATGCACATAGTTTTCGATATCCTCTTTCCTATACATTGGCTTAAGAGAAATCCCTTCATATGTGCATGTAAATAACTTTTCTTCGATTGTCGCCCCTTTTAAAGACTTTTCTGCAACTTCCCGCCACTGCTGAAATGTCGGTATCGGAAACTCGTGAAACAAAGTATTTTCAGTCACACTTTGTTCTGGATTTCCAACTTGTTTTGTCATATATATAAGTCACTCCTTTTCCTTTTTAATTCCTGACCTTATACACTTTGTTAAGAATTCTGTTTTACTAAAAAAAGAGGTTGGCCGTATTCAACAAGTTGGCCATTTTCAATTAATACTTTAACGATTTCTCCGTCTATTTCCGCTTCAATTTCATTAAATAATTTCATAGCTTCAAGGATACAAACAACAGTTGATTTTTTAACTTGATCCCCGATTTGTACAAATGGGTTGGCGTCTACTGCCGGTGCCTTGTAAAAAGTACCTACCATTGGGGAAACAATCTTTAATATGTTTTCATCTCCCTCATAATTTGGTGCGTTATTTACCGGATTAGAACGTTCTTTTCTTGTATCCACTTGATTAGAAACTTGAGTGTTCTCCAGAGTTTCTGTTCTAACTGCTGGATTCTCTGTAACAGTAGGAATAGCTAGTTTAATAGAGTTATTTTCTATTAAATTGGATGGATTTATCGATAAATTCCTCTGAATGGATATTTTAGAATCTCCCTCTTCTATTTCTAAGCACGCTACGTTCGATCCATCAATTAGTTTAATCATTTCTCTTATTTCATGAATTTTAAACATTTTTTTCCCTCCTGAATAATTGCTAACTTGAAGAACTAGATCCCTAACTGCAATGGATTCGTTTCAAGAAATTTTGTATTAAACTGTCCCTTTACAAAGGATTCATTTTCAAGTAATTTTCGATGAAACGGAATTGTAGTTTTGATGCCAATAATAACAAATTCATCAAGTGCCCTTTTCATGCGATGAATTGCTTCTTCACGATTTTTACCCCAAACAATAACTTTTGCTGCCATTGAATCATAAAAAGGGGAAATCTCACACCCCGGATAGATGGAACTATCAACCCTGATACCATACCCACCTGGAGGCAAATACATTTCAATCTTCCCTGGAGAGGGCATAAAATTTTTTGCCGGGTTCTCGGCGTTGATTCGACATTCGATCGCCCAACCGTTTATCTTTATATCACTTTGCTTGAAAGACAGTGGATATCCCGCTGCTACTAAAATTTGTTCCTTGATTAAATCAATACCAGTAATCATTTCAGTAACTGGATGTTCTACTTGAATACGGGTATTCATTTCCATAAAATAAAAATTTCCGTTTTTATCTAAGAGGAACTCGACTGTACCCGCTCCATGGTAATTCACTGCATTTGCAGCTGCTACTGCTGCCGAACCCATCTGGTCACGTAAATTCTGTTCAAGGGCTGGTGAAGGTGCCTCTTCAACCAGTTTTTGATGCCTGCGTTGGATGGAACAGTCTCGTTCTCCTAAATAAACGATGTTGCCAAACCGATCTCCAATGATTTGAATTTCAATATGTCGGGGTTCCTCAACAAATTTCTCTAGATAGATGCCAGCATTTCCAAATGCTATTTCAGCTTCTTTCTGTGCTTGACGGATCGCTTTTCGTAAATCTTCTTCATCTTCTGCTACCCTCATTCCTTTTCCGCCACCACCGGCTGTTGCTTTCACAATCACTGGGAAACCTATTTCATTTGCTATAACAACAGCTTCTTCAAGATTTTCAATTAAACCATCTGTCCCAGGAACGATCGGCACGCCTACGTTCTTCATCGTATCTCTTGCTACCGCTTTATCGCCCATCTTTCTAATTGCTTCCCCTTCAGGGCCAATAAACGCAATATTACAATCCGAACAGACTTCAGCAAAATTCGCATTTTCAGCTAAAAAACCATAACCAGGATGGATGGCATCCGCATTCGTTAATAAAGCAATGCTGATGACGTTTGTAATATTCAAATAACTTTCTGTAGATGAAGTGGGTCCTATACAATATGCTTCGTCCGCCAATTTAACATGAAGTGCCTCACGGTCAGCTTCAGAAAAGATGGCAACTGTTGTTATCCCCATATCTTTACACGCCCTAATAACACGTACTGCTATTTCACCTCGATTAGCAATAAGAACCTTTTTAAACATGTAGAATCTCCTTTCCAACGGATATTTTATAAAGAGGTTGCCCATAATCGATGAGTTGTCCCTCTTCCTCTAAAACTTCAGAAATAGCACCATGCTGGTCTGATTTAATATCAAACTTTAAATTCAGTGCTTTTACCGTGCAATAACCAATTAGTGAACCGATTTCAACCTTGTCTCCAAGTTTTACTATCGATTGAAATATTCCAACATTTATAGAATGGATCACATGGGGTTTTATTGACGCTTCTAGTTCAGATTCGAATTCATCGGAATTATCTGAGCCTTGCTTTTCTACCACATTCATCAATTGAATGGACGGCTCGCCAACAGGATTAATTTGGATTACTTCACCCTTTTTGATGAAAATTCTTAAACTTCTATTCTTTACTTCTAGTTTTTCAAGAGACGATTGATCTACTAACCTCACCATTTCTCTTAATTCAAGCATTTTTACCATATTTCACACCTCTACTTATTCATTCAATAGCTGCGTTTCATAAAAAAATAATTATTTTGAATATTCAGTTTTTTAAAACAATAACATAATCGTTATTTATCCTTAAATTTGGATAGGATTTAGTCTGTCTTAAACTCATGAGTACTTTTTTTTGAAATTAGAAAAGCAACAGTCAGTTTATTTCTCCTGTTGCTTATTGTTTTAGAGTAGATCTTGGACAAGCCTTAATTAATGGCTGAAAAGATTTTTTGCAATGATGCTCTTCATGATTTCATTTGTTCCAGCATAAATAGCTGAAACCGGAATGTCCCGGTATCTTCGGGCAATCGGATATTCCTCCATATAACCATAGCCGCCATGGAGTTGCATACATTCCCCTGCTGTTCTTTTGGCCATATCGGTAATCCACCATTTCGCCATTGATACTTGCGTAACAACATCTTCTCCGTTCATATGCTTGATGATGAGATCGTCTATAAAATTACGCCCCAAGGCAATTTCAGTTGCTATTTCCGCCAGTTTATATTGAGTATTTTGGAATTGGCTAATTGACTTACCAAAAGCCTTTCGATTTTTTACATAATCAATTGTCATTTGAAGCATTTCTTCAGCGCTAACTTGAGCTGTAATTCCAATAATCAGCCTCTCCTGCTGAAGCTTATTCATCATATAGTAGAATCCTTTACCCTCTTCCCCTAAAAGATTACCAACTGGAACACGTGCATCCTGAAAAATCAATTCAGCAGTGTCTTGACTGCGCAAGCCAACTTTATTTAATTTTTTTCCTCTTGAAAAACCAGGTGTATCTCGTTCAACCACAATCAAGCTGATCCCTTTATAACCAGGAACGGCATTTGGGTCTGTTTTACAGGCCACTACAATTACATCTGCATGGATTCCATTTGTGATAAATGTTTTTTCTCCATTTAGAATATAGTAATCTCCCTCTCTCTTTGCCGTCGTTTTTATATTCGCAAGATCCGATCCAGCCCCTGTTTCCGTCATGGCAATAGCCGCTACCTTTTCACCGCTCACGCAGCCTGGCAACCAACGCTGCTTTTGCTCCTCAGAACCATACTCAACGATGTATGGTACTACGATATCATTATGTAATCCAATTCCTATTAAACTAGTACCCACACGTTCTATTTCTTCATTAAAAATAACCGAATACACAAAGTCTGCGTTAAAACCACCATACTTCTCATCGACATTTGGGCACAAAAAGCCCTGATTTCCAACCTTCAGCCAAAATTCACGGGGAATAATTCCGTCTCGTTCCCATTGCTCATAATAAGGAACTGCTTCACTTGCTAAGAATTTCCGAACAGAATCTCTAAAAATTTTATGTTCACTCTGAATATATTTTGTTGCCATAATTTTGCTCCTTATACATTTCGTTTATGATCGGACTAATATTTCTTGTACATTGTAACTACTACTGCACCCCCAAGACCAAGGTTATGCTGAAGAGCAACTCTCGCATTCTCGACTTGTCGTTTACCAGCTTGTCCGCGTAATTGCCAAACCAATTCTGTACATTGCGCCAAACCAGTCGCACCAAGAGGATGGCCTTTTGACATTAGCCCCCCAGATGGGTTAATGACAAATTTGCCGCCATATGTATTGTCACCATTATTAATGAAGATTTCTGCTTCACCTTCTCCACATAAACCCAAACCTTCATAGGTAATGACCTCATTCTGTGTAAAACAGTCATGTAGTTCAATAACATCCACATCTTCTGGTCCAATGCCTGCTTTTTCATAAACTTCTTTTG
This sequence comes from Gottfriedia acidiceleris, assembly GCF_050457485.1. Lineage (GTDB taxonomy): Bacteria > Bacillota > Bacilli > Bacillales > Bacillaceae_G > Gottfriedia > Gottfriedia acidiceleris_D. The sequence goes on along the minus strand of NZ_JBCMJM010000001.1, from coordinate 316,928 downwards.
AAGCTCTTCTAGTCATATCCTTTCCAACAATATGAATCTCGTCTAAATAGGAATCATTCGTATCAGTAGCCATTGCCTGAGATACAATTTCTACGGCATCTTGAAGTCCATGTTTTCGTGCAAATTCTTCACTGCAAACAATAGCTGCAGCCGCTCCGCATGAAGGAGGACATGCCATAAATCTAGTCATATGTGGCGGATAGATAACTGGAGCGTTTAATACTTCTTCTATTGTCAGTGGTTTAGTAAAAATAGCATAAGGGTTGTGAGCTGCGTGGGCGCGTGTTTTAACTGCTACCTTAGCAAAGATGTCTGGGTTTGCGCCGTATTTTTTTACATATGCACTGCCTGCTGCACCAAAGATGCGCGTGGGACCAGTGTCGGAAGATCCATTAGAGTCTAATGCATCTAATCGATCCAAAAATGTCTGTAATGGATTCGTTCTGTCTACCCATACATTTGCTAATGCACCTGGCTTCATTTCTTCAAAGCCAAAAGCAAGTGCACAGTCTACCACTCCAGATTGCACTGCTTGACGAGCTAAAAATAAAGCAGTCGATCCAGAAGAACAGTTATTATTTACATTGATCACTGGAATCCCTGTCATGCCTACCCTATAAAGGGCAGCTTGTCCTGAAGTACTATCCCCATAAACATAACTTGCATATGCCTGTTTAATTTCTTTGTAATCAATTCCTGCATCTTTAATTGCGCCTAGGATCGCTTTAGAAGCCATTAGTTCATACGGTTCCTGTGTTCCAGGTTTTGTAAACTTAACCATATCGACTCCAATAACCTTAACCCTATTATTCATAATCCATTCCTCCTACTATAATTTTACTAACTGCCTTTCTTTTCGTTATGGGACATAAGTAAGCGTTACGCTATCTACGAAGAATATTCTATGATGATTTTATAATTGAAGTTATTCAGAAGGTATTACGGTTTCTTTGTTATGCACACCCAGCTCCACTCCGGAATGTTTATACTCAGGTTTAAAGACGGATGTCTTAATCGGGCAGGCAACTTGTTTTTGATAGCCACCATTTTGCTTTGGAACTTTTACGATCATTCCACGGTTTACAATTTGTGGATGCTTACATGACTCGGCAAACGTATGAACTGGTTCTACACAAGCTTCGAGTTCACCAAAGACCTTTTGCCACTCCGCAAATGTTTTAGAACGAAATGCGTTCTTTACTTCATTCTTAAAAGTATGAATATCATCTTGCACTTCACTAAAGCTAAGTTGAATCAAGTCTTCACGGCCAATACCCTCACATAGTAACTTACGGAATTGTGGCTCTAAACTTCCTACGGAAAAATAGCGACCATCTTTTGTTTCATAATAATCATAGAAGGTACCACCATTAAACATAGTTCCCTCAAGCTCAGGTGTTATTTCTCCCATCAAGTATCCTGCTGCAGAAGTTGCATTTAGGGCAAAACTACAATCAGTCATACTAATATCAATGGATTGACCTTCACCAGTCCGATCTCGATAGATCACAGCAGACAAAATACCAATAACTCCATGTAAAGAGCCACCAGCTAAATCGGCTATTTGAATTCCCGAGGGTGCAGGTCCACCTTTTTTACGTCCTGAATAACTTGCTACACCCGAAATAGACAAATAATTATTATCATGTCCCGGGCGCTGACGATACGGTCCGGTTTGTCCATAACCAGTTATCGAACAGTAAATTAATCTTGGGTTTACTTCCTTTAAGGCTTCATAACCTAATCCCAACCGCTCCATTACACCTGGACGAAATTGTTCTATTAAAATGTCGTATTCAGAAATTAATTCTTTCACGATTTCAATTGAATCTTCAATTTTTAAATCTAAGGTAATAGACTTTTTTGAGCGATTAATATAACCATGATTTACAGAATCTTTTCCATCACGTGGATACATCTCTCTGAGCATATCGGGCCTTGTAGGTGATTCAACACGTAAAACTTCGGCACCAAGATCTGCTAACATCATCGTTGCATATGGACCAGGAAGCAAAGTAGAAAAATCCAAAATCTTTAATTCATTTAACAAAGTCATAAACTTCTTTTCACTCCTTTTAATTGGGTTAACGGTCATTCTGGATTTTGAAACTACATTGATTGGAACAAAGGTGTGAGACTCCTGCTTAGTTAGGCAGAAGACCTCTAGAAAGAGAACACCTGAAGGCAAATAATAGGCAACTTAGCAGATTAATTTTATAACAATTCTTAATTTTCAATTTATTTTATTTATTCCTATCAATAGCCTAAAACAATTGAATTACCCGATGAAATAGACATCATTTCTAATAGATTAGCTATAGATATTCCATGCATTTGCGTTGTGAAAAATTCTCCATTTACTTTCCATAACTTTGTCACTCCAGGTGTGATCTTTACCTTCCAGTTTACCCGCTACAGTTTTAAGTAATGCTAATAGTTTGGAAGATGCATTGACCCTAAAAGATTTGAAATCTCTTCTTTTATTAACTTGAAATCAGCTAATTCTTTTTTTATTTCTTGAAACTCAGAACGAAGATCGTTTATTTCTGCTTTTACCACTTTTGTATTAAAAAAATCCGTTTTTATCTTTTTTGTCAGTTCAATAATATTACGGGATACTTCTAACACTCCTTCGATTTCCTTATTAGAGGAATTAACCAATTCTTTTAATTTCCAAATTTCTTCCTCTAAAAAATCCACTTTTTCTGAAGTTCGAATGGATAATTTAGCAATATTATTCAAATCTATTTTAGATGGTAAATTAAGTTGTGTTTCAAACATCTGTTGGTATTTTTTATTCCTCTCATGAAACAAAGTGGTCGAATCTGAGGTAGTGTTTGTATCTTGAAAGAAATCACAATTATTAGTAAATGAACGAAAAAGTTCATTCAATTGTTTTTCCGATTCAGAAGTTAATTTATTGAGTATTTCATATGGATCAACTGTCTGGTGCTCTGACATTAATAGTCCCCCTAGGTGTCTTTTATCAATTGTTTTTATTAACTCCTGCTTTTAATTGATTTTCTTCTGTGTATTCTTCTTCAATTAAACTTTTTATCTCATTAAGAATCTCATTCACAGATTTAAGTGATTGCTTATTTGAGCTCCAGTTTTTTGTGATGTTGAAAACTAAGTCATCTAAAGCATCTACCTTCTCTTCAATAGAAATAATCGTCATCGCTATTTTGGAAAGCTCTTCTTTATTCACATATCCCTTGGAATTCAACCAATACTCCACAAGTATTCTTTGATTTCGGACTCTCTTTAGATGGATCCCGAAATACTCTTCTACTATTAAAATGTTTTGATGACAATTGAAAAAACATTTTATTTCTTCATTCAGATTTTCTTCTATTTGTTTGAAGTAATTAACAAGATTCATATAATTCCTTTTACATTTTTATGAAGTGAACAGTGCTTGGATGTTATTAACTCCTTTCGAATAATATTAAGCAAGTTTTATGCCAAGTTAAAAAAGAGCATTGAATCAGTTTATTTTGATGGAAACACGTTAAATATTGTCTTGAAACCGATACAGTGTAGATTTTTCGAGACACTAATTCCATTCAAAAATACAAAAAAGTTGCTTAATCGTTTAAACAACTTGTCATTAACGTAAATAATTAAACAATCATATGTGACAAACGAATTCCTGTTTTTACACACAATATTAAATATCCTTTAAAATATTCACATTTTTTTTGATTTGGTATGCTTTTTGCATAAATATTATTGTTCCCAATTTTAAGGGAGGAGGGTAAACTGGATACTCTTTTGTTTTGCATTATTACTTAAAGTTGTACAAGAGTTCCTACAAGCCAGAGACTTTGTAAATACACTTTTTCTCGCTTACTAAAAGCCACCATAGATCAGTCAGTGACAATTTCTCAATTTAATAATAGGAGGTTTTGAGTTTGGAAGAAAAAATAATGAGTAAAATTTCGATGCCGTATTTGCGAATGGGAAGTGGGGAACCATTAGTTCTTATTCACGGTTTTTCTGAATGGAAAGAAGGATGGTATAAACAATTTGAATTAGCCTCGCAGTATGATCTAATTATTCCCGATTTGAGAGGCCATGGAAATAATTTTACACTTGATGGTATTTCAATGAAAAATTTTGCAAATGACATTATTTTATTACTTGATGAACTCAATATCGAAAACGCAAACATTTGTGGTTATTCAATGGGTGGTGCTGTTGCTCAAGAAATTTACCATCAAGCTCCTGAGAAGTGTAAATCATTAATTTTAGCGTGTACATTTTTTTATTCACCTAAGCATTTAGGAAAACTAGTAAAAGAGGTACGCAAACTTGAATCATTCATACTTTCTCCTGATCAGAAAAAAGTTATTGCTGCAAAAAAATGTTTTTATTCCTGGAATGTTGAGAATTTTATTGCTTTCGATAAATGCTTTAAACCAAATAAGGACGCAATCAAGAAAGTAGAAGATACCATACTAGATATAGATAACCGCTCATTATTACCAAACATAAAGGTCCCAACACTCATTATTGGTGGCCAATATGATACATTGCTACCAGTTTGGATATCGATTCAGATGTACAAAAAGATTCCAAATGCCAAATTATGTATTTTGTCTAAATCAGGTCATGGGGCAAAAATTGAGGAGTCAGAAAGATTCAATCAAACAATACACCACTTTATAAATGAGCAGGCGTTATTACCAAGCAAGTAAAATAAAAAGAAGAAAGGGATTTTCCTTAACGGGTTCTCCTTTGGGAGAGAAAACTAGAAAATAAATAGCTAAAAGACAGACCAATTAGCAAATTATTGGTCTGTCTTTTTTATTGTTAAAATGAGGTTTTTTGTTGAAGTTTGATAAGAAATAGCAGAAAATTAGCATCTGAAAAAACAATGGACAATAACTATTGTCTATACTGATAAATGTGCGATTTTTATAGTGAATATGAATGTTAAAATAAATGCGATTTATTTAAAAGAGTAATAGCCTTTGATTGCAGACTAGGTTTTTAAAATAAATGATATAATCTATCTAAGATAATATAATGGGTGGTGTTGGTCTTGATTAAGATGATTAAACAGGTTGATAATGAGTTTTTGTATTGGGAAGTTTGGCAAGACGGTAAAACGCTAATAATTCATTACGGTACTGTTGGAGATACTGGTGAGACTGAGGAAAAAAAATTATCACTATTTCAAAAGGCAGAAAAATTGATGGATGAATTATCAGAAGAAAAAGCTAATGAGGGCTACGATTATCTAGATGAAGATGAACTATTCGAGCTTGTTGTTCAATACAGGTATGAAGAAGACCAGATTGAAGCAACTCTTGAAAAGCGACATCACGTTGAGGATTTAATGAATGAATGCTTAGGTTGGACAGGCAACGGTTCTTGCGATGGTGGGGATATAGGTAGTGGTACAGCTAATATTGTCAACTTTGTTGTAGATGTTGAGAAGGCAAAGCAAACAATCATAGAAGAACTTAAGAATATCAACCTACTTGAAGGAGTAAAAATAGCTTATTTAAACCCTGAAGAAGAAGAATATATCGCTTTGTATCCAGAAGGAGCCGATTTTGACCTAATATAAAAAAGCATTGAGACATCTCAATGCTTTTTTTCTGTTATTTACTGTGTTAATTGTATTGCTAAAACTGTGCGATTTCAGCAATTAAAACTTACTTTCCCTCCAAAAAGAGAACCCGTTAGATTTTCCTTTCTTCTTTTTATTTTAAAATTGTAGGAACTAATGGTTTTCTATGTCATTTATCCTTTTGTCAATACTAGTTCACCTTCGTGTACAGCTGGCTTATTAACATTTTGTAACATCATATCAAAAAGACTTGAAATCTCTGCTTTTAAACTACTTATGCCTGCTAACTCTTTTTTCATTTCTTGTATTTCTAAGCGTAACTTGTTTATTTCTAAGAATTCTGATTTTGATTTTGAAATTTCAGTTTTTAGGTGCTTTGATAGTTTAATAATATCGTTAGACACTTCAACAATTCCTTCGATTTCTTTGTTATTGGAATTAACTAATTTATTCAACTCCCAAATTTGTTCTTCTAATGCATCAAGTTTTTCTTCGGTTTGAATCGACAATTTCGTAATATTGACTAGATCATTTTTAGAAGGCAAATTTAGATGCGTTTCTATAGCCTCTTTAGATTTTTTAAACTTCTCCTGAAACAAAGCGCTCGAATCTGAAATGGTGTTAGAGAATTGCATGAATTCACGATTATTTGTCCTTAAACCAATTAGTTCATTTAGTTGTTTTTCCGTTTCAGCAGTTAATTTAGTGAAAAAATCGAATGGATTAAATGTTCTTTGTTCTGACATAGTTATTCTCCCTGATGTTTGATTTATTAGTTTGATCTAATTCTTTACGGTTGCTATTTTTACCTTACTTCATTTTTATATTTCAATTTTATGAGACCTTTTTTGCGTAACTAGCATTTTATGGTTACTGTTTTGGTTTGTGTAAAAGCATAAATCCCATCCATTCCGCCTTCCCTGCCGATGCCACTCTTCTTATATCCTCCAAAAGGACGCCCTTCAGCACCACTAGGCAGGTAATCATTAATGTATATTTGTCCAGCCTGAATTTTCTTTACCACTCGATGTGCACGTTTAATATCGCTTGTCCATACTGCTGCTGCTAAGCCATATTCGGTATCATTTGCAAGTTGTATCGCTTCTTCTTCTGTATCAAATGAGATGATTGATAATACGGGTCCAAAGATCTCTTCTTGTGCAATCGTCATGCTGTTGGTTACATTCTTAAAAACCGTTGGCTCGATAAAAAAACCATTTTTAAGATTCCCACTTGTCAATCTGTTACCGCCGCAAACCAATTCGGCTCCTTCTTCTTGACCTACCTTCACATAATGTTCAATACGATTTAATTGTTTTTCTGATACAATTGGGCCCATTATTGAATTATCAAAACCATCACCGATCGTTACTTGTTTCAAGCCTTCCGTCAATTTTTCTGTAAATGTATCTACAATGGATTGTTGAACTAATAACCTTGTACCTGCTGCACATACCTGACCTGCATTCACCACGAATGCTTGGATTGCACTGGCTGCTGCTGAACGTAAATCAGCGTCTTCAAAAATAATATTTGGAGATTTCCCTCCCAATTCCAAAGTTACAGGTACAATTCTTTCAGCAGCAGCCTTCATAATAGTTGTCCCCGTTTCAACTGATCCCGTAAAACTAATCTTCCTTACTTTGGGATGATTAACTAAGGCAGCTCCAGCCTCATTACCGTATCCGGTAACGACATTTACTACACCAGAAGGAACTCCAGCTTCTACACAAAGTTGGGCAAATTCTAATGTAGATAGTGAAGTGTTTTCAGCGACCTTGATCACAACAGAATTACCAGCAGCCAAGGCAGATGCACAACCTCTCGTTGCAACTATTAAAGGTGAATTCCAAGGTGTAATATGAGCTGTTACCCCATATGGTTCTCGTACTGTATAACTCAGTTGTTTATTAGAGCTTGGGATTACTTCTCCAAAAATTTTATCTGCCGCTCCTGCAGCGTACTCAAATGCACGAGCACACATTTCAAGTTCAAGTTCGGCAAGATAGAGTGGCTTCCCGACATCCAATGTTTCAAAATAAATAAAGTCCACCTTATGTTTTCGTAACAATTTAGCCACCTTCATCATGATTTGACCACGAACATAAGGATCTAATGCATACCATACTTTAAAGCCTTCCTCAGCACTTCGAACGGCTAGATTTATATCTTCCTGATCTCCACGAGCAAAGGATGCAATCTTTGCACCTGATGAAGGATTATACTCATCAAAATATTGCTTTTTTACCGGTTCCTTCCATTCTCCACCTATAAAATGACCGTACTTCTTTTTTATGGGAACTTTTATTGCCATCTCTCTTCACCCCCTTTCTTATTGATTCACTACAATTGTCGCTCTTGTCACTTCTCTTTTTAATGATTTATCTATGGCAGTGGCTACTTCTTCTAGTGAAAAAGTTGCATCAGTTAGTTCTGCAAACGGATACTTTTTTACATTTCTTTCTAAAAATTTTAAGGCATTGTAGAGATACATTGGTTCATATCCTGCGAAGGGGAGAATCTTAATTCCTTTAAGAATCAAAATTGACGGATCAACCTCTGCTTTTTGTCCTACCGAAATATTTCCCATAACAATATATTTACCACCCATACGAAGCAAATAGGGCCCTTGAGTAAATGCAGATGGTACACCAGCCACTTCCATTCCGAAATCGGCACCCATTCCATCTGTAAGTTCACGCACACGTATTATAAGCTCTCGGAGATCCAATCCTTTCATATTAATAATGTGATCTGCTCCAAACTTCTTAGCCATTTCCAAACGAGAGTCAACCGTATCAATAATAATGACTTTCGCTCCTCTCTCCTTAGCAACAGCGCACGCATTGATGCCTAGTCCTCCAGCACCTTGAATAACAATGGAGTCTCCTGGCTTTACATTTGCTTTATCAATGGCGGAATATACTTGTGTCAGTGCACAGTTGGTACTGGAAGCTTCTTGATTCGTTATCCCATCCGGAACTTTGTAAAAGTACTGATCATGATGAATGTAGTAATGGGTAGCATATGTTGCGCCATGAAAATGCGGGGCATTATTTTGTTTCCCAATATACTTACTTGAATGAATACAGCTAGAATAAAGTCCGCGAAGGCAATAACTACATTTATTACATGATACGAGGTAGGTCGGTACTACACGGTCTCCTACTTTTACGGGTTGACCGGCATTGTCAGTTGTTCTTCTTTCTCCTAATTTGACGATACGTCCGACCACTTCATGTCCTATTCCTCCGCAACTTAAATTAGGGAGATTCCCTTTTGCAATATGCAAATCGGAACCACAAACATTGGTCTGGAGAACTTCGATTAGTACAGCATCAGGCTCAATGTTTTCCGGTAGATCATATTCTCTCATTTCAAATTTCAAAGGTTCCGTCATCCAAACTAATTTCCCTTTCATGTGCAATTCCTCCCGTATTAACAATGGTTTAAGAATTATTGTGCACTCACTAAGTTGTAAAGTTCAGTATTATGAGAGTATTAAAGACTAGAATTTATCAGCACTTTCTTCTATATATAAAGTCCCAACTAGTTCGCCCATCTGATTCATTGCCGAACAATTCTCGCCATGCCTTACTTACATTAGACAAGCAATAACTGTGCCATAATAATCACTAAATAAATATTCCTAGTAAAATTGAAAAATAGTACTCTTTCAACTCTTTTAAAAAAATCATCAAATCATTTATTGTCTCAATTTGCGGACAAATTGTCCGTTAAAGAAGATAGTGTTTTCTCATATTGTAAACTAATCAAGTTTGTTCATTCTTCGAACTGCTAGATCAAACTAAAAATAGACCATAACTTTTCTAATGTGATAATCTAATAAATTTTTTTATGTATCCTAAAATCAAGACTTTATGATATTATGTAATTAAAATTGTTTCATTTTTAATACAATTCAATTAATTTTTATTTTTTTAAAAAATAAATGTCTCATTTCGAGGACAATATAAAGAATTAAGACAAGGAGTCAAGGATATGTTGATAAGAGAAGTAATGAACCGAGAAATAAAAACGCTTTCATTAAATAGCACATTACGTGAGGCAGTACAAATTTTTCAATCTCATAAAATTGGTCTACTTCCAGTTGTTGACGCCAACAACAAGCTTCTTGGGGCATTTAGTAAATCCTCCCTTTACCGTGCATTATTAAATGACTTTTCTTTAGACACATATATTGAGGAGCATATCATTCGCGAGGTTTTTACATTAAAAGAGGATAACCAATTAGTAGAAGTTAGTGATTTTTTTATGAGGCATCAAACCGCTCATGCTATTGTTGTTACACGTGACAACCATGTTTCAGGTATTTTTGGCCAGGCAGAAATAAACCGTATGACTCTTTTAAAGTATAACTCAGTTGTAACCTCTTTAAATTCGATCAATCATATGCATATTGGTGCTATAGCCATAGATGAAAAAGGTAAGATTGTTTTAATGAATCCAGCAGCAGAATCCATGTGCGGCAGTTCTCTTAAGTTATGCATGGGGCTATCTTTGTCCGATCTGTTCCCTGAATTACAAGACCTTATTTCTTCTATAGATGTTCAAACAGAGGAACCACTTCTTCGCCATGTGACTTTAGGAGATAAAAAATTTCTTATCAATTGTAATTTTCTATCTGAGGACCACTACTCATGGAGAGGACTTATCTTATTACAGGATATTAAAGATTACGAGACAATTGCTTCGGAACTTGAATTAACCCATCAATTACAACAAGCTCTACATTCTGTTATTGATACTAATTCTGATGGGTATGTATGGATTGATGTAACAGGACAAATCCGTATGATAAATCAGGCCGCTTGCGAATTTGTTAGATTACCAAAAGATCGATTAATAGGACAACCTGTCCATCATTCTTTTCCTGAGCTGCGATTAGAGGAAATGTTAGCTGAAGGGATTCCAACTAAAAGTATCGAAGCTGTTATGCTAGGAAAACATCATTGTCTGATTGAAAGAGGTCAACTTCGTCGAGGAAATCAAATTATCGGGGCCGTTGCTCATATAATGTATCGAAATTTGAACAAATGGAAAACCGTTATCAATCGATTGGATAATTTAGAAAAAGAAGTATCCTATTATCGTGCAGAACTTTCTATATTAGGAGGATTAGAGTTTGATCTTGACGATATTCTATCAAATAATTACGGAATGACACAGCTCAAAACCATGGCACGTCAAGCAGCTCCGGGCTTTTCTAATATTCTATTATTAGGAGAAAGTGGGACAGGTAAGGAGCTCTTTGCCCGTGGCATTCACAATGCTTCACGACGACACGGAAAATTTGTAAAGATTAATTGTGCAGCGGTTCCGTTTGAGCTATGGGAATCAGAATTTTTTGGTTATGCTGAGGGTGCATTTACTGGCGCAAAAAGAGGCGGAAAAAAAGGTAAATTTGAAGAGGCAAACAACGGTACAATATTCCTTGATGAAATAGGCGACATGCCTTTGTCAATGCAGGTTAAACTACTCCGAGTATTGCAAGAGCGCGAATTTGAGCGAGTAGGTGGAAATCAGACGATTCGTGTAAACGTACGTATTATCGCCGCAACAAACAAAAACCTGGAACAAATGGTTGCTTCCGGAGAGTTTCGTGAAGACCTATTTTATCGTCTAAATGTCATTCCCCTTCAAATTCCTGCTTTAAGAGACCGATCCGAAGATATACCTCTTATAGCACAAACAATATCAAAAAAGTTTAGCCATATGATGGGGATAGAACAAATAACATTTAGTCGAAATGCTCTTTCCTTGCTTATGGAACACCAATGGCCAGGAAATGTTCGGGAATTAGAAAACGTGATTGAACGTGCGATGAATTGTATGAATGGGACATTGTTAGAATCAGAGCATCTTCCTGATTATATAAAAACTAAAAATACGGGACGAGTGACCATAACAACTAAAGTGCTCTCAGGTGCTAGTGATATCTTTGCAAATCAAGAAAATGGACAAAATTCTTCTTTTAAGAAAAAAGTAAGTGACGCAGAAAGAGAGGCAATTGAATCTGCCTTACTAATGGCAAACGGAAATCGTACTGCTGCTGCAAAATTGTTAGGGATCAGCCGTTCTCAATTCTATAAAAAAATGAAAATATTAAATATGTGACGTACTCCCTGTTTAAGCGTACCTTTAAATGTAGAAATAAACTCTTTGATTTATATTAAAAAAGCCAAGCAATTTTTTTAATTAGATTGCTTGGCTTTTTTGTATGGTTTATTTTATATAAGCGTATACTTGATTTTTTACGAAGTCAAAGTTTCAGGAACAGTCGTTTCAACTACTTTGTCAGGTTTAACAAATATTAAAAAGAGAATAGAGGTTAACAGGAACAATCCACCTATAAGGTATATGGAATAATTGAATCCTAGCATTAAATTTTTCCCACCGGCTTGTACAAGGATACCTATAATAACCGGGGCAACTAATTGTGTAATATTATTACCTAAAGAATAGATCCCGGCCATCAAACCAGCTCTTTCTGGCATCAATTTAATCATAACTTGAACACCTATTGAGATATTCAAATAAGAGGTACCTTTTGCCACACATAAAGCTACAAAGACCATTACGATTGAATTTCCTAAAAATGGAATAAGTGCAAAAGAAAGCCCTCCGATAATGGTGCTTATTCCTGCGACTAAAACGCGCGACTTTCTATAACTCTGGTTTTTTTTGAAAATACGATCAGATATAGTTGAAATTAAAAATAATATAACTAAAGCTGCGATACCTGTACCTGCAAGGGCATAAGCCATCTTCATCGGCTGTAATTTCATAACCTTTGTTAAATAAACTGGTGCCCATATTGCTAGCCATATGACAAGCCAATAGGTAGCTGAAGATAAGGCAAGAGTTAAAAAGCAAGCTGGATTACGAAGAACAGGAGCAATATCAGCCCATTTTAATTTTTTGGCTGAAACTACTTCAACATTATGCTTGGATTTAGATCGATCAACAAATGCCCAGCCAATAAGTACTACCAAACTAGCAAGTCCCAGTAAAACGAGCGTCCATTGCCAACCAGCTCTCTCTATCAAACTAACAAGAATGGGAGCGGAGATAATTCCTCCAATTGCCGCTCCAGCAAAGAAAACGGATATTGCTATCCCTCTTAACTCCGCAGGAAAGATTTTAGAAATGTAGCTCATTGATGAAGGACTAAATGGTCCCTCGATAGCTCCTAACAGTACTCTGTAAAGGATAAGCATCGAAAAACTTATAATGGCAAATGAGCCAAGCTGTAAAAGCGAAACTCCTGCTAGAACAATGAAAATCATTTTCTTTGCTCCTAAACGATCCGACCATGTTGCTCCAATAAAACTTGTGAAGATGAAGACAATGAAAAAACTGCTTCCAACTATTCCCCATTGAGAACTGTTTAAGCCAAACTCTTTCATAAGAGGTTCTGCAGCAAACCCGATTACCTGAACATCTGCATGGCTGATAAGAGCTGCAAAGAAAAGTAAGATAAGAGTAAACCAACGCATATTGAAAACTCCTTCACTAAAATAATGATATTACGATAATTTAAAGCACAAAAATTATTTCAAAAAAATAATTTCCTTGAAATATCGATTGGAGATTTATCTCGGTTGTTTATCTATGTGCACGAGGAAGCTATGTACTCCAAGATAAAAAATGCACCATACAGCCTTTTCAATAAAAACTCTAATCTTTATTTGAATTCAGTACTTCGGCAGGTAAATCAAGACTCTGCATGATTTCCTCTGTGTTTTTTCCAAGTTCCAATCCGACGTGTTTATACTCAGGCGTAAATTCGTTCGACTTAATCGGGCAGGCAATCTGCTTTTGATAACCTCCATCAAGTTTGGGAACCTCTACCACCATTTTGCGCTCAACAAGTTGAGGATGTTCACATGCTTCTGCCAGTGAAAGAACCGGTTCTACACATGCTTCTATACCTTCAAATATTTCCTTCCATTCGGAAAATGTCTTTGTAAGAAAGGCCTCTTTGACAATTTTCTTAAAGGTACGTATTTCATCTTGAAACAAACTTAGGCTGAGATCGAACAAATCTCCTCTTCCAATTGCCTCGCACAGGAGCTTTCGAAATTCAGGTTCAGCACTGCCTACTGAGAAATAACGTCCATCTTTCGTTTCATAGTAGTCGTAGAATAACCCCCCGTTCAATAATGTTTCTTCTAATTCAGGGTTCACTCCCCCTGCCAAATAACCTGGGGCTGAATATGCATTTAAAGCAAAAGTGCAATCCGTCATGCTAATGTCAAGCCATTGTCCTTTCCCGGTTCGATCCCGATAGATGACTGCAGACAACAGACCAATAATACTATGTAAAGAGCCTCCTGCAAGATCAGCAATTTGGGTTCCCGAAAGAGTTGGTCCTACACTTTTTCGACCTGAATAACTAGCAAGACCGGCGATAGATAAGTAGTTATTATCATGCCCTGGGCGATTACGGTAAGGACCGGTTTGGCCAAATCCAGTAAGTGAACAATAAATAACTTTTGGATTTACTTCTTTTAAGGCTTCATAACCAACTCCCAGCCGATCCATCACTCCGGGACGAAACTGTTCAAAGACGATGTCATATTCTTTTACTAATTCTTTTACGACTTCTACAGATTCTGGTTTTTTCAAATCTAAGGCAAGTGCCTTCTTTGAACGATTAAGATAATCAGGTCGCAATGACGCGATTGCATTGCGTTTAACTTGATTACGTCGCGACGGGGGTTCCACTCGCAAAACTTCTGCCCCAAGATCAGCCATCATCATCGTTGCAAATGGTCCCGGGAGCAATGCAGAAAAATCCAAAATTTTTAAACCCTTTAATAATGTCAAAGTTTCCCCTCCTTTTTTTATAAAAACAGAATTTGTAAATGCAAGACCAAATCAATTCCTGATTAGAAATACTAGCAAATTTAACATTTATGATAACTCTTTTCCGACAATTGCTATAAATGCCAAACAATGCCAAGGGAGTCCACCTAAGTTATGGGTCAGCCCTATTTTCGGGTTGTCCAATTGACGTTCTCCTGCTCTTCCTTGGAATTGGAGATACATTTCATAGAGCATCCGTAAACCGCTTGCTCCAATTGGGTGGCCAAATGACTTCAGTCCTCCATCTGGATTTACCGGCAGTCTTCCACGAAGATCGAAGTCGCCATTCAACACGTCCTTCCATCCTTGTCCGCGTTCACTAAAGCCTAGATCTTCATAAATAACCAATTCTGTAGGAGTGAAGCAATCGTGAACCTCCGCCATGTCAATTTCTTTGCGAGGATTTTTAATTCCCGCTTCTTTATAAGCAGCTTCTGCGGCCATTATATTTTCATTTATTTGAGTAAAGTCAAATCCTTGTTTCAATCCACCATCATTTGGCCCTGCGACAATTGAAAGTGCCTTTACATACATTGGGTCTTTTCGATATTTATGAGCATCCTCTGTCCTTACAATGATTGCTGCAGCCGCTCCGTCTGATACACCAGAACAGTCCATAATACCAAGTGGGGAAGCAATGATTGGAGACTGCATAATGGTTTCCATCGAAACTTCCTTTTGATATTGTGCTTTAGGGTTCAGTGCACCGTTTTGATGGTTTTTCCAAGCAATTCGACTTAGTACTTCTTTCCCCTGTTTTGGATCAACTCCATATTTATTAAAATAGGCTGGAGCAAGCAACGAGAATGCAGATGGTGCTGTTAAAAGCGGTTCTGTCCCGTCAGTACTAAATGTACCGCCAACAAGTCCGCTATATCCGCTATCCTTCAGTTTCTCCACACCAATGGCTAACACAATATCATACGCACCAGAAGCTACCGCATAACAAGCATTACGAAACGCTTCTGATCCCGTCGCACATTTGTTCTCCACTCGTGTTATGGGAATGAATTGTGTTTTTAAAGCTGCTGACAATGCAGTTCCGGAATCAACTGAGCCCTTTGTTCCAAACCATGCGGCTTGGATATCTGATGGTTCAATTCCTGCGTCTTCAAACGCTTCATATGCAGCTTCGACCAATAGATCGTCAACACTTTTATCCCAATGCTCTGCAAACCTTGTACAGCCCATTCCAATTACAGCAACTTTATCTCTTATTCCACTCATGTTCTTCTCCTCCTTAACGCTTCAGTCGTGCTTTCCAGAAGTAATTGTGGATCCCGCCGGCTTGATATAAACGACGGAATGTCATTTCTACTCCCATTCCGATCTCAATCTCCTTTGGATCACAATCTGTTAGTTCGCTAAAGATTCGACCGCCCTCTTCAAAATCAATCACAGTCATCATCACTGGCGGAGCTGGTGTTGCAGCAAGGTAATCAACCGCATATGTGACAATCGCAGCTTGTTTATCCATAAATGAATATGGTTCAGTCTGATCCAATGCTTGGCATTCTGCACAGACACGCTGCTTAGGAAATTGCGGGGTACCGCACTTTAAACATTTAGAACCAATTAAACTAAGATTTTGCTCATAATTCCTAAACATGGCAGGAGCAGAAGGACGTGAAGTAGCTGGCCTGCGTGGCGGCTCGACCCCCAGCATTCCCCTCCACTTCAAGTAGCGACTGTAGGAAAGGTCATTATTTTTGATGTCTAGGTATCCGCTAATACCTTTACGTTTTGGTAATTTGGTAATGGCTTCAGTTACTTCAAAAAGAATGATATTTACTCCTTCTGCAAAATCAATTACTAGAATTCGATCCTTTGGTTTCGCCTCTTCAAGAGCCGACACCAGCATCATTGGTGCATGTGCACAGCCGGCTGCACCAACCTGATCATACAGTGGATCTTGAATCTGTTCTTTCTTAAGCCCTAATTTATTAGCCAATTGAAGATTAGCCTTTTTCCCAGGTCCTGAAATAACCGCTTTTGAAATGGAATGAGGAGAAATATCATGGATTTCAGTAAAATTAGTTAACGCTTTCCATACATGATTCATGAAAATGGTTAGTCCAAAACGCTCTTCCCAGTTTTGTGTAAAAGGATCACTTTGAGAGCGCCACTCAGATATCACTTCCTCCTGATAACTTGCTCCTCCGATAATTTCAGCTATGACTTGTTCACCATTACCGATCAAAAATGCTGCCGCACCATCTCCAAAAAATTGTTCGTTCTGACCGCTTGGTCCCCCAATGCGAATATCGGAAGCGATGACTAGTGTTTCCTCATGTTCATGAGCAGACAGAATAGACGAAGACCCACCATTTAAAGAATGAGCAGATTCTAATCCACGCAAGCCGCTTTTTAATTGAAGAGCTCTAGAAATTGTAGGTAAAGATGACTTTTCCTTGTATGGTGCACTTGTCGTAGCAAAATATAACGATTGAATGGACTTCTCTTTTAATTCAGATAAACAATCTAATGCAGCTTCCACTCCCATTGATACACTATCCTCATCGAAGCCTGCTACTGCGCGTTCTCCACCAGAAGCAGAGGATTCAAAAAACTCTTTAATTTTTTGTCGTTGTAATCGGTTATATGGTATATATGCTCCATATGAAATGATACCTTTCATACCATCGCCTCCCTTATTCATAAACCTTTATAACATCGTAAAGGGAGATTCCCCCTTCACGATGCTAATGAAACTTAATGTAACTAGATTCGAGATAATTCTTCGTTTTTAAACTATACTTAAACTAACGGCTCATATGGGAACACTTGAGGACTAGCTTCAAGTGGAGTAAAGTTCGCTTTAAATGATTGCTTTAAAGTAGCTAGGCCCTCAACAGTCCAACCTTCTGGATTGTATGCGGTACGGACTGGACGCGGTTGTGAGAAAAGGATAATTTCTTTCCCTCTTACACCAAAAATCTGATTTGTTACATCAGATGCGTCATCAGATGCCAAATAGGCTACTAGTGTAGCAATGTATTCAGGAGACATCTTTTTCAATCTTTCAACTGCTTTTCTTTGTACTTCATTCTCAGTTGGAACAGTTCCGATTAACCTGCTCCAAGCCCATGGTGCAATCGCGTTAGCGGTTACATTATAGCGTGCCATATCCATTGCTGTTGATTTTGTAAGTCCTAAAATTCCTAATTTTGCCGCTGAGTAATTGGCTTGTCCAAGATTTCCAATCAATCCTGCTGTAGAAACAAAGTTAATGAATTTTCCACTTTTTTGCTCTTTAAAAAAAGGTACCGCTGCTCTCGTAATATTAAACGAGCCTTTTAAGTGAACGGCAATAACCGCATCCCATTCTTCTTCTGTCATCTTAAAGATCATTCGGTCTCTCAAAATTCCTGCATTATTTACAACGATATCCAATCTCCCAAAGTTTTCAATCGCTGTGTTAACGATTTTTTCACCATTTGCAAATTCCGTAATGGAATCATGACTAGCTACGGCTTCCCCACCGAGCTCTTGAATCTCTTTAACTACTAAATCTGCAACGGCTACATCACTACCAGAACCATCCGGCTCGGAACCTAAGTCATTGACAACTACTTTTGCTCCTTCTTTTGCTAGTGTAAGGGCAATTGAGCGACCGATTCCGCGACCTGCTCCTGTTACGATGGCTACTTTGTTTTGTAAGCTATTCATCTTATATTCCTCCAATAATTTATGATTTCAAGGGCTATCTTAGCTCTGTGTACACTTATACATTGCCTATTCTTCTTTAGAAGGGATAATCGCTTCGAACATACCTGCAACCTTTACTTCACCTGAAGGATTTTGTGCAATCACTTCTCCTACTACTCTATTCCCTTCTTTTTTCTCAAGGATTTTCCCAGTAATTTGAATTTCCTCACCCGGAAGAGTCATCTTTTGGAAACGAACTGAAATTTTATTGACAAATTTTCTCGGAATCCAAGTCGTGACTCCTTGTGAAGCCATCCCCATAATTAACATCCCATGGGCAATAATTCCTGTACCTGCTTGTTTTGCAACCTCTTCCACCGTATGAAGCGGATTAAAATCTCCAGAAGCCCCGGCATATTTTACCAGCTGTACACGTGTAATCGCTTCTTTGTTAATAGTTGGAAAAACAGTTCCTTCTTGTAAATCCTCATAAAACATGGTAACTCTCCTTTCAATCCCGTAATTTTAATGGCGGTGTATTAAAGTGTTTCTAGCAAAGGCAACTAATCTACCAAATTGATTGGTATATTGATTTTCAAAAGTAATAAGATCCATACCTCCACTGCCCCCCGTCTTTACGACAACGTCTACTAATTTACTAGTAACGGTAAGCGTATCCCCAGCATAGATTTCACCCAAGAACTCATACTCCTGCTCTCCATGTAGGATTCTTGTAGGATTTATTCCCTTTAATACTTCCTTTTTTTCCGCGAAGCCATATCCACCAAAATTATCGATGGGCTGCAACCCTGTAAGTGGTAATGGAATCCCTTCATACCCAGCTTCCATTGCTGCTTCAAGACTACGGTAAATAGGATTTGGATCACCTATTGCATTAACTAATTCTAAGATTTTACCTCTTTCTACTACAAAACTATATGGTTTAAATTCAACCCCAATTAAATCTTTCACACTTGTTGAAGTCATTCGTATCACCTCTTCGTATTTTAAATATTAAGAATTTTATAAATATATATCTTCATAGAATTCCCATATTTTTTGCAATAATATTTTTCATAATTTCATTCGAACCTGCCACAATTGGCATTACTGCTGCATCACGATAACGTCGAGCAATGTCATATTCCTCCATATACCCATACCCTCCATGGAGTTGTAAGCAACGCGCTGACATTCGTCTTGTCATTTCTGTAATCCACCATTTAGCCATCGCAACTTCAGTATCTACAGATTCATCATTAAAATGGCGGATAGAAAGGTCCTCTACAAATGTACGAGCGAATGAAATTTCTGTAGCCATTTCGGCAATTTCAAACTGAGTATTTTGAAACGAACTAATTGGTTTGCCAAATGCCTTTCTTTCTTTCACATAATCAATGGTCTGTTTTAACATCTCTTCCGCTACGACTATAGCTGAAGCTGCAACCATTAATCGTTCTTGTCGTAGTTTATTCATCAAATAGTAAAAGCCTTTTCCTTCTTCGCCAAGTAAATTTGTAACAGGTACACGTACATCTTCAAAAGTCAATTCAGCCGTATCCTGGCTATGTCTGCCCATTTTTTTCAACTTACGTCCACGAGAAAAACCAGGTGTAGTCGTATCAATTAAAATAATACTAACCCCTTTATGAGCTGGTACTGCAGCTGGATTCGTTTTAACAGCAAGGAAAATTAGATCAGCGTTAAAACCATTGGTAATAAAAGTTTTGGCTCCGTTAATAACATAGTGATCTCCATCTTTTACAGCTCGAGTACTCATACTAGCCAAATCCGATCCTGACCCTGGTTCTGTCATGGCCACTGCTGTAATAATTTCACCAGAAACACATTTTGGTAAATACTTCTGTTTTAATTCTTCTGATCCAAAATGTTCCAAATATGGCACAACAATACCGTTATGTAATGCGGCTCCGCCAAGACCTCCTCCAACTCGAAGCAGTTCTTCCATCAAAACAAAATTAAAGGCAAAATCAAGTCCTAATCCGCCATACTTAGTATCAACTTGCGGGCAAAGAAATCCCTGACTCCCTAATTTGTTATAAAATTCTCGTGGGATAATACCTTCCTCTTCCCACTGGTCAAAAAATGGTACTGCCTCTTTCGCAAGAAACTTTTGAAGAGAAGTACGAAACATTTCATGCTCTTCGTTGTAAAATTTATTCTTTTTCTTAAATAAATCAAAAGATGGTTTATTAGACGCTGCTGTTGTAGACATGATATATTACCTCCCTAAAAATCTAAGAAACTTAAAAACCAATAGCTACCACTTGATTTGTGGAAACGTAAATTTTTCCACATTTTCAATTGTTTTTTAATCACCCCCTTAAAGGTAGCAATTAATTATTAATACGGTTTTTAAGATTGTTTATTCGATACCTATTTATCTAGCAATTTCTATGCCAATACATAAAATATTGAATTTTATGAATAGTATATATATTAACTTGGTTTTTAGTTGTATCCAATGGAAGACAAATGTGAACAATGTGATATTTTGTCTTCATTTGCAGACACATTAAACAAAAAAAGAATATTTTATATGACGTTCGAAAATGTCTTATTTGGTATGGGATTTATTTATTGAAATAAGGACATACATTTACTACTTATACAGATGAATCGAATCGTGAAGTAGTTTGCTTAAAATTTGGAGGGCTGGTCGTAACGACAGTACGTAAGTGATTCACTAATAATGACCCAAACTTGTCGAGTGAGTTAGGAAAGTGCAGAATAAGGAATCGTTTGAGGATTAGCACCTATAAATGGAACCTTAGGCATTTTTTAAGCTTGGAACGGGAAAGCAATTATTTGAAGGTGCAGTTGGACTACCAAAAGCGGAATCCACATCTACGCGGAAAGAAGGTTTCTCATCCTTGATATACTATGAGTCAACCATCCATTAGCGTCGTTGCTAAATATTGGGGAGGTTTCTAGAACCGGCTTTTACGAGTGGCTATAAAAGCACGCAGAAGTAAATCATTGGGACTAACCAGAAAAATTGAATGGCCTTCCCCCAACAAAATATCGGGAAAAGGCCAAGCATAATGTTCTCTTTTTTTCAGTATACATTTGACAGGTTTAAATGCACTGTGTCAATTTCATTGTTCTTTTTTTACACGATTATTTTGAACGTTCACTCAACCAAGGGGTAATGCTATGAGCTAATTTACCAGATATCAGTAAATTAGAATGGCCACCCTCAACTAGTTCAAATGTTTTATCTTCGCTTGAAACAAGCTCCATTATTGATCGGCTTTGTTCTTCAAGGACGACCGTATCATTTTTCGCAGCAATTACTAATAAGTTTGCCTTAATGTTTTTTAGATTGGCTTTTTTTCCATGAACAGAAAACTCGTTTCTAACAACCTTATTTTCTTTTATTAGATCATTTTTAATTTGACGTAAAGCTCCACCAGTCATTGGAATCTGGTCATTTGTCCAATAATTTATTCGGTGCCATTTTTCTACAAAACGTTTATCATATGCGCGATTTAACAGCGTTGCATATGGACTTATTATTACGAACTGACCCATGCAGGATTTAAACATCTTATCAAGATAATCTGCAGGAATTAATCCATATACATCTATCATACGATCCAAATTTAATTCATCATTTTTAATCGCCTTAAACCAAGTGTCAGGAAGTCGATTTACTCCAAAATCAATTGGAGCAGTTATGAGAATCAAATTTTTTATTGGTTCATCGGATATGGCAGTATAGATAGAGGCTAAAATCCCTCCTAAACAATATCCAGCTAACGAAATTCCGTCTGCACCTGAATGTCGTAATGTACGTTGAATCGCTTTTTTAATATAATCTTCAATATAATCTTCAATATTTATATCTTTATCTTCATACCCAGGAACACCGAAGTCTAAAAAATACACATCGTATCCTGAATTCACGAAATTTTCAAATACACTCGATCCTGGTGCCATATCAAAAATATATGGCTTTCCGATAAGCGTCGTAATAAAAAATATCGGTATATTGTATTTCTTTTCAGCTGCTGGATAATACCATAATGTCGCTTTATTTTTTTTCCATACTGCTTGCTTTGGAGTATGATTATATGTTGGCTTAGGTCGGTTTACAATATTTAAAAATCCATGCAAACGCTGTTTTTCTTTGTCAAGTTCATCAGTTGCTAATCTATTATTGCTTAAGATATTCGATAGCATATATTTCTCCCCATACTTTGTTGAATAAGTAATAGTTATTCAGTTCTTTTTTATTTTTCTATGTTTCACTATCTCCCCAAGATTCCAATCTCCTGTACCGAAAGCTCTTTTTTGTTTACGATTTTAATAGTTTGCTTGATTCTTATAAATATTTTTGAATTGGAAAGACCATGTTTTCAATTTGGTTTCTTATTAAATTTAAGAGTAATAATTGCTTAGACTGGATATTAGTTGTCGTCTCTTTAAGGGTTTTTATAAAAAGATTTCTATTATTTCGTTCGCCTTCAATAAATTTTTCTAAAAGGTTCAAAAAATGATCTGGGTTACTAGCATTCATTAAATTTTCCATAGGAGTGTTTATGAATTCAGATGCTTTTTTCCAAAAATCATCAAACCTATTATTAATTTCATCATAGGATTTAAATGGAAACAAGGATTGTAAGCTTGTTGTTGCTGTTAACAACTCTACTCTTGATTTTTTTTCCCAATCAAGTAGTTCTTTAGAAAATTGTTGTGTAATTTCTGTTAATGTACTTTGGTTTTGTTTCACACGCTCTCCCAATTGATCTACTAGTTGAAGAAGCATTTCCTCATGCTTATGTTCACTTTCAACCCAATTATCAATTTGTTGAAGCGCTTTGTTCCACAATAATTCTTCACTTGAAACGTTTTCTTCAATTACTTTCTCACTTGGCATTTTAGTACCTCCAATTATCTAATAAATTTTAACCAAAGAATTTAGTTGATCGTTCTAAATATTTATGAAATGGAAAGATCACATTTTTTACTTGATTCCTCACTGTGTTTAAAAGTACTGATTGATGAGATTGAAGAATAGTTGCTGTACCTTTTATATTTTTTACAAGTAGATTTCTATTATTTCGTTTGAATACAATAAAGTTTTCTAACTCGGTAATCATATAATCTGGACTACTAACATTCATTAATTTCTCCAATGGATTACTTATGAATTCTGTAGTTTTATCTCTTAGATCATTCAATCTATTATTAATTTCTTCAAAGGATTTAAATGGAAATAATGTTTGTAAACTCTTTGTTGCAGATAACAACTGTACTCTTGAGGATTTTTCTAAATCATATAAATCTTGAGAAAATTGTTTTGTAATTTCTATTAAATTGTTTTGATTTTGTTTCACACTTTCTACTAACTGTTTTGCCGATTGAAGAAGAATTTCCTCACGTTTATTTTCAAATTCAACCCAAGTATCTAGTTGTTGAAAAGCCTTGTTCCATAATAATTCATCACTTGAAACATTTTCTGCTTTATATTCACTTGAACTATTTTCTTTTGTTACGATTGAAACATTTTCATCATTTAATTTTTTATTTGCTATTTTTGCCACTTTTAATTTCCTCCATTTTTCTATTAAATTGAAGCTAAGCTTCGTTTTTACATATCTCGTAAACTTCAAATAATATTTCCATTTTCATTGGACTGGATAACTTATTCCTGACCTACTATTCCAAAATGGTTCCTTCAATTTACGTTTCATTATTTTTCCAGCAGAAGTTTTTGGAAGTTCTTCTCTAAATTCAACCGATTTAGGTAATTTATATCCTGCTAAACAAGCCCTTGCAAATTGGATAATTTCACGATCATTTAATGTACTACCAGGTTTTCTGACGATAATGGCCTTAACCGCTTCTCCCCACTTATCATCCGGTACACCAATTACAGCAGCTTCTAAAACATCTGGATGTTTATAGAGTATATTTTCCACTTCAACAGAATACACATTTTCTCCACCAGTGATAATCATGTCTTTTTTTCGATCAATAATGTAAATAAAATGATCTTCATCCATTAAGGCCATATCACCTGTGTGAAACCAGCCATTTTTAATAGCTGCAGCTGTTTCTTCAGATAAGTTCCAATATCCTTTTGTCATATTAGGACCTCGAAAAATCACTTCTCCAACCTGTTCTGGTCCTAAATCATTCCCATTTTCGTCTACGATCCGTAGTTCTACTCCGAAAACAACTTGGCCTGCAGATTTCAATCTTCTTATGCTTTTTTCGGTTCCATCTACAATATGATGTTCATGGTTTAGTGCTGTCAGCGGTGTACCTTCCGTCATTCCGTACCCTTGTTGAAACTCTACATTTGGGAGCAATTCCATCGTTTTGTTTAATAAATCAAGTGGCATCGGGGAACCGCCATATTGTATTTTTCTTAGTGAGCTTAAATCATCTATATTTAAATTAGGATCATTTATAATCATATTGATCATGGTGGGAACCATCAATACGGTTGTCAACTTAAATTTTTTAATAGACTCTACTAATGAATTTAGAGAGAAATGTCTCAAGGTAGTGTTTATCCCACCCGCTGCAATAGTATTAAATGCCGGGCCAAAACCTGCTAGATGAAACATAGGTGCCGTATGCAAAACTCTCGTTTCTTTGGTTATATGTTGAATCGAGTTAGTATGATAAAAGAAACTCATTAGATTTCGATGAGTATAGATGACTCCTTTAGCTTGTCCAGTTGTGCCGGCTGTATAGAATAACGCGCACATGTCATCTTCCTTAACATCATCATAAGTTAGTTCATATGCCGTAGCATTCTGATTTTTAATGATCACTTCATAGTTTCTAAGTTCTGAATCGATTAAATGGTTTTCTGCTAATATAAATTGTTGAACGGTAGGAGTTCGCTCGCGCAGAAACGGCACAAGGTTACTGTACTCGTTATGTAAAAATAATACTTTAATGCCACTGTCATTTATTGTAAATTCAAGTTCCTCATTAGAATAACGGTAATTAAGCGGAACATGTATAGCGCCTATAGCCGTACACGCGTAGAAGATTTCCATTACCCGGAAATCGTTTAACATTAAAAGCCCGATACGATCTCCTTTTTTGACACCCATCTCTAATAAGGCATTCTTTAATTTCACTACCCGTTCGCCGAACTCAAGAAACGTTAATTTATTTTCATCTTCTAGTATGGCCGATTGGGTTGGACTTATTTTAATATTACGAATTAATAACTTTGTTACGATCATTCTTTATCCATCCATTTCCAGTAAGTTAAATTATGTTTAGAGTTCACATTCACTATATCCAAATGTCTAATTCTGTTGATAGTTGTTTGAGTCAGGATGTGGTTTCCAGAAGTAAACAGATTATTTTTCCCAACTTACCTCTCATATTTCATGATCAAACATCCAAACGCTTACAAAAATTATTAAGCTTCGGTTCTTACATTTCTCAAGATTCTGTCAATTAAGCGTAGAGAAGACTATCTCTTTATTGATTCAAAGCATCAAGTTTTTTTACTCTATGAAATCATTTCACCTCCATTAACCAAAATCTGCTCTATAGATGTTCAAATCAAATGAAAGATATTACGCTAATTTATTACGCAAGAACTATGCCAAAAATAAATCTCACAAAATTGGCTGTTTTTCAGAAATATTAGTTGAAATGTGTATCAATATGTACACATGTTAATTATTTGTATGTTTTACCAATGAGAAATTGTAGTCTACTGGATACAATACAAAACACAATCCACACTACCTGAATCGAAGACTTCTAAAATACTTTTGATACGTATTTTTTTTTCTTAATTCACCATTCGAGAACTATCTTGCCAATATTGTTCACGCAAGTTACGTTTTAAAATCTTTCCTGAAGCGGTTTTCGGAAGTTCATCTATGAACTTAACAAATTTTGGAACTTTGTAATTTGCCAATCTAGGCCGTATGAACTCAATGATGTCTTGTTCCATAAGTGTGCTGTTTGCTTTTTTGACAACGATTGCCGTGACTGCTTCTCCCCACTTTTCATCAGGTATACCTATAATGGCTACCTCTAAAACATCCGGATGTTTGTATACGACTTCTTCTACTTCTCGTGAATAGACATTCTCACCACCGGTTATAATCATGTCTTTCTTTCTGTCAACAATATAAAGGTAATGATCATCATCCACTGTTGCCATATCTCCTGTATGATACCAACCGTTTTTTAAAACTTTCGCGGTCTCCTCCGGTAAGTTCCAGTAGCCTTTCATAATATTTTTACCCCTTATGATAATTTCACCTATTTGACCAGGCATCACAGGTTTAGCGTTTTCGTCCACTACTTTTAATTCGACGCCTAAGATGCCCCTACCACAAGATCTTAATTTGCTTTCGTTCCCGTCTTTTGCGAACAAATCATGATCTTCATAACTTAAATACGCTACTCCAATTGCTTCTGTCATTCCAAATCCTTGTCCAAATTGAACCTCAGGCAACATCCTCATAGCCTTTTGTAATAATGTAAGCGACATTGGAGATGCACCATATCCAATTCGATTTAATGAACTGAGGTTATGCTGGTGAAATCCATGATCGTTCAAAAGCATATTGAGCATTGTAGGAACAAGCATTGCCATTGTGACCTTATACTTTTCTACTGTTTCAAAAAATAATTCGGAAGTAAAACTTCTAATAATGGTTTGCGTTCCTCCAACCATTACTAGATTGATAGCTGAGGCACCTGTCGCCAAGTGAAACATTGGAGCGCTGTGCAAGAAGTTTGTCTTGTGGTTAAATCCAACATGTTGTATGGTTTGAAAGTAATTACTAAAAATATTCCTGTGAGTAAACACGACACCCTTAGAACGGCCCGTCGTCCCTCCTGTATAGAAAATAGCTGCCAAGTCTTCTTCTGTAACGTCTTCATAATCAAGTACTGATGAAGTTACTTTTTTATCAGCAATAATATTTTCATAGGAGACCAACTCTGACTCAATCTCTCGATCCTCTGCCAATATATATTTTTCAACTGAAGGCGTTTTCTCTCGCATAAACGGAACCATGTCTATAAATTCTTTATGTAAAAACAATACTTTTATTTCAGCATCATTTATCACATACTTGAGTTCCCCTCTAGAAAGACGGTAGTTAAGCGGTACATATATAGCTCCAATAGCAGTACATGCAAAAAAAATTTCAATGTAACGGAAATTATTAAACATTAAAAGTCCTACTCGATCCCCTTTTTGAACACCCAACTCTTTTAATGCATTTTTCAACTTTGCTGTACGCTCGGCCAACTGGCTATAAGTATAACGGTGACCATCTTCTAGAATTGCAATTTGAGATGGTCTAATTTTTGCGGTATACATTAATCCTTTAGTTATGATCATCATATCTCCTCCACTAAAGTACTTTTAAAAGCCAACCTTAAATCCATTGTATTCGTTTCAATAACCTGTATAAGTTCTTCAATTATGTCGTTCAATTTCATCCTGCTCGTATCTTTCTCTAAAATCTTAGTAGTCTTATACACCAAGATTTTTTCTTTCTCATTCACAAATACTACCTCCATTTCTTTAAAATTTATTCCTCATAGTGATTGGATGAATTCCATTCACTTTTTATTAATGCAAGTATTATGCCAAGTGGATGATGAAGGATGAATCAGAATATTCTTTCTATTGGTCCATCTAATAATGTCTCGTTTTCAGCACAGGTGTACAATTTTAGATACTTTATTTGCACAGTGTTTCGATACATAAAAATTTAATAGACTTAATCCTCTAGGATTTTTGACTTAGCACAATCTTTTAATAACCTACTATTTTGTTAAGTTCATTAAACTCATTTTTTGAGTTCATTCAAAAAAAAGCATTTAATTCGTTTTTTTGAATTAAATGACTTCTTTTTAATTGATGTTAAAAAATGTAATGGATGTTCTTTTTAATAAAGATTTAATATAGAAGGGGCACAAAGTAAAATATATTCCGTCTCAATAAAATCAAAACGAATATCTGAAACAAGTATAATTTCACAAAGTATTTATAGTAAATTAAGACAGAGACACGATGACTACCTAGCAGTGTAATTGGCCCATACACTATTCATCGATTCATTTTATTTAAATACCAGTTTAAAAGTTTAAGAAAGTAAAAAAGTCGGTATCCCATAAGATACCAACCCACCTACTCTTTTATAGTTCACGAAAAATTAATTTCAATAGATTGATTACCAATATGCTTATTGTATTACCATGAATCACCTACCGATAAAACGAGCTGGTCTCTTTTCAAACATTGCTGCCACAGCCTCTTTATGGTCTTCAGAATCTCTCACTATTGAAAAGTGTGATGAGATCAAGTCGAGCGATGTTCGCAAATCGATATTGGTAGACTGGTAAGCAGCACGTTTAATCATGCGAAGAGCGATTTTTGGGGATTTCGCAAGACGTTCAGCAAATTCCATCGTTTTTGGTAACAATTCTTCAGACTTATACACCTGGTTGACTATACCTATTTCTTTGGCTTCTTGTGCATAAACAAAATCTCCCGTCCAAAGCAATTCCAACGCCTTTGCCATTCCGACAATTCTTGGTAAGTAGTATGCTCCCCCATCTCCGGGAACAAGTCCAACCTTTATGTAACCTTCTGAAAAACGTGCATTCTCAGAAGCAAAACGAATGTCACACATGAGCGCCATATCCATTCCCGCTCCAACAGCAGTACCATTGACTGCACAAATCATAGGCTTATCTAGCGTTTCAAGGGTTAGCGCGATACGATGAACACCTTCCCAAAGGTCGTTCTTCCGTACTAATGCATTAGGTTGCCCGATGTCCAAATCCTTTAAATCCACACCTGTACAAAAACCTTTCTGACCTGCCCCGGTTAATACGATCACATCAACGGAATCATCTTTACGGTATTCTTCGAGCGCATCTGCCCATTGAGTAATCATTTCATGAGTAAAGGCGTTCATGACCTCTGGCCGATTTAATGTAATGACGGCAATACTCCCTTCTTTTTGAAACAGTATGTCTGACATTTCACCATCTCCTAATTTTTACTGAATTTAAAACACTTCTGAATGCTTCAAGGAAACAATTTGATCCTCTGTGCAATTTAAAATAGTACGCAAGATCTCAATTGTGTGTTCTCCTATTTGTGGTGGTGGATTCTCAATTACAGCTGGTGTCTCTGACAATTTGGCTGGAAAAGCGACCTGCTGGATTTCTCTGTTTAAATGCGGGACAAAAAGATTACGAATCATGCTTCTCGCATTCAGTTGAGGGTCAGCGCATGCTTCAACAATATTTTTAACTGGAGTAGCTGGTACCTTGTTCGCTTTAAGTATATCTATCCACTCATCACGCGTACGGGATAGAAATGTCTCCTGGAATAATGCTCGTAAAGCATGCTTGTGATTGAACCTCAATTCGGAACTGGCATAATCAGGGTTAGAAAGGAGATCGACACGATCAATACTGTGACATAATCCTTGCCAGAAGTGATCTTCGATTACACCAATGGTTAACTGCTTTCCGTCTTTTGCCGTATAGACTTCATTTGTGGCATGCAAATAATGTGCATCATCCGTTTCAGGGAGATGACCATTAAGGAAGTATTGGCCAAACCGCGTGCTTGACCATGAGAACACTGAATCAGACATTGAAACGTCAATATATTGCCCCTTGCCAGTTTCTCGCTTATAAAGTATTGAAGAGACAATACTGAATGCTGCAAACATTGATGCCGCTAGATCTGCTACAGGAAGTCCACTGCGCACTGGTGGATACCCAAGTTGACCTGGGATGCTCAATACCCCTGCCATCGCAAGGCAGTTTAGATCGTGTGCCGGTTCAAGGCGATATGGACCATCCTGGCCATACCCAGAAATCGAGCAATAGACAATACTTGGGTTAACTTCCTTTATTGATTCATAATCTAAGCCTAATCGCTCCACTACACCTGGACGAAAGCTCTCAATCACAACATCACAATTGGCTGCAAGATTTAGTAATATTTGACGGCCTGCTTCCTTTTTCAAATCCAATGTCATACTTTTCTTATTTCGATTAATAGCATAAAATGCACCGGGATTAAATTCACGGACATAATCGCCCTTGCCTTTTTCCTCGACTTTAATTATTTCAGCACCCAAATCCCCAAGCAGCAATGTGCAATAAGGACCCGGAAGCAGTCTAGATAAATCAAGCACTCGAATTCCTGATAAAGCTCCCATCATACTTACCTCCTATTTTTAATACTTGTATTTTATTTTCCTTGAAAATGAGGACATCTTTTTTCCAAAAATGCTTGTACTCCTTCTTTCACATCCTCTGTAAGGAAAAGCTCTTGAAACAATTCAGCCTCTCTCTCAAGAGCTTTATGAAATGGTAATTCAAGGCCTTCATCTACCGCTCTTTTAATATTTCTTATGGCTATTGGTGCATTTTTGCAGATCTTTTTTGCCAGTTTTAGGGCAGCTTGTAGTCCTTCTCCTCTTGGTACTACACTATTGACTAAACCGATTCGTAAAGCCTCTTTGGCAGTAAGATGCTCGCCTGTAAACATTAACTCCTTTGCCTTTGCTTCACCAATCAGACGCGGCAATCGCTGTGTACCTCCTCCTCCTGGCAATAAACCAAGTGTTGATTCAGGCGCACCGATTAACGCATGCTCTTCTGATATACGGATATCGCAAGTTAGGGCAAGTTCACATCCTCCGCCAAGTGTATAACCATTTAAAACGGCAATCGTAGGTTTGGGAGAGAAATCAATGCTATTTCGCATCTCATGTGTTTTTAAAAAACTTGGAATTAAATTAGGGTTGCCTATTTTGTCAGGGAATCCTTTAATGTCACCTCCAGCCATGAATGCTTTATCCCCAGCACCTGTTATGATAATTGCTAGTACGTCATCGTCATTGTTTAAGGCTGTGAAGGTTTCGCCTAATTCTTGAATTACCGCTGAACTTAATGTATTCATTGGCGGATTATCAATCATTACGATTGCTATACACCCATGCTTTTCAACTTTAATTAGCTTCATTAATATTTCACCTCTAAAAGAATGTAATGATAAAAGTTGAGATTTTAATCTTGTTTTTGTGTCCCTATCTAAGTAGCAATTATCATGCCAAAATAAATCACATTAATAATTGGTGTATTTTTGTAATTTTCTTACTTTAATGTTGTATTAGGAACGAGACAGATGCATGAACAATGAGATATCTTGTCTCTTATTTCAGACGTAATATACATAGTTGCCTAAATCTAAAAATGACTATTTATTGAATGAAAAAGGAGAAAGGCTTTGGCCCTTCTCCTTTGTTATATAAGATAATTGATTAAACGAGCGTTTTCATATTACTTTTACGTTAATAATAAATTAGCCAACGAAAATGAATGGTCTAAATTTACTAGATTTCATATGTCCCGGGATCAATATTCAAGTTTGAATTTAATATGATGTTATTTTCCAGCAAACTGAGGACGTCTTTTTTCCAAGAATGCTTGTACTCCTTCTTTCACATCCTCTGTCAGGAAAAGTTCTTGAAACAATTCTGCTTCTCGTTCGAGAGCCTTCTGAAAAGGTAATTCAAGGCCTTCATCTAAAGCCCTTTTAATATTTCTTACTGCAAGGGGTGCGTTTTTGCAGATTTTTTTTGCCAATTGAAGACCAGCCTGCAAACCTTCTCCTCTTGGTACTACTCTATTCACTAAACCAATTTGCAAAGCATCATCTGCGGTGATATGGTCGCCAGTAAACATTAATTCTTTTGCTTTTGCTTCCCCAATAAGTCGTGGCAATCGTTGCGTACCGCCTCCGCCAGGTAATAAACCAAGCGTACATTCAGGCACTCCGATTAATGCTTGTTCTTCTGCAATACGAATGTCACAAGTTAGAGCAAGTTCACATCCTCCGCCAAGAGCATACCCATTTAACACGGCAATCGTAGGCTTTGGAGAGAAATCAATACTATTTAGTACCTTATGCATATTTAAAAAACTTGGGATTAAATTTGGATTTCCGATTTTAGCAGGGAACTCTTTAATGTCTCCACCAGCCATGAATGCTTTTTCCCCTGCCCCGGTAACAATAACGGCCCATACATCACTGTCATTGTTTAAGTTTTCAAAGACTTCACCTAATTCTTGAATAACAGCTGTGCTTAATGTATTCATTGGCGGATTATCAATAAATACAATGGCTATTTTGTCATGCTTTTCTATTTTAATAAGCGTCATCTTATTTCACCCCTGATAGAATTTAATAATTTGTCTTTTATTCTATTATTTTGGCTGCATGCGAATCGCACCGTCTAAACGAATGACTTCTCCGTTTAACATTGGATTTTCAATAATGGTTTGGACAAGTTGGGCGTATTCACTTGGGCATCCTAAACGCTTAGGGAATGGGACCATGGCACCTAAAGAATTTAATATCTCTTCAGTGACACCATCAAGGATTGGAGTTTTGAATAAGCCTGGTGCAATCGTTAGAACGCGGATGCCATAGCTTGCCAGATCACGAGCAATTGGAAGTGTCATCCCGACAATTCCGCCTTTAGAGGCACTGTATGCAGCTTGACCAATTTGTCCTTCAAAAGCAGCAACAGAAGCCGTGTTGACGATTACGCCTTTTTCGCCATTTTCGTTTGGTTCGTTTTGAGCCATCTTTTCAGCAGCTAAACGAATTACATTAAAAGTACCTACTAAATTTACATTAATAACCTTCGTAAAATGCTCTAGAGTATGGGGACCTTTTTTACTATAGGTTTTTTGAGCTGGTCCAATCCCTGCACAATTGATGGCTGCTGTGATTTTACCGAATTTTTCTACCGCTTGATCAAGTGCAGATTGTACCTGTTCTTCATCTGCCACGTTCGTTTTTACATAAAGAACATGTTCTGATCCAAGCTCCTCTACTAAATTGTTTCCTCTATCATCGTTCAAGTCGATTATAAGAGCCTTACCACCGTTTACGACCGTCTTTCTTACCGTTGCTTCTCCAAGACCAGATGCACCTCCTGTAACAACTACTACACTATTTTTCAATTTCATTTTCTACACTCCCTATAAATATATTAACCTGAAAAAAATTAATTTTTTTCAATGATGGTTGCATTAGTTTGCCCCTCGTAGATCAAAAGAGAATCAAGTTTACTTTCAAACTATTAGCAGCGATTAATCCAAGATTTTACTTTTCATATAAACGGATTAAAGAACAGAAAATTCAAATAATTAAATCTAGTATAATTTAGAGTATGTTTACTTCATTTTATTTTTTCCTTTGGTTAATGTAAATTACATATTATTCAACCATTATTAACTTTAAGTTAATTAAAGATGGATTGAAAAGAAACAAATAAATTCATCTCATATTTTCAACTAACATCTTAACTTTATTTATTTTTCATCTACACACCGAAGCAACTACAAAATGGGCATTACTTTCGTACGAATAGACTAATAGAAATTAAAAACCTTCTCCCAAAAAAAGATCGGGAGAAGGTGGCAACTTAATAATTTTATTTCTTTTTCTACTCTAAATTATCTAATCCTAATTGGTTTTAGAGCATTTTTCATTGTTGAATCTCGTAATCTAAAATGCTTTAAGATTAAGTAAGCTTTTCTTCTATTATTCTTTTTCTTTAATCCTAATTGAATTTCTTGCTCTTAATCATTTAATCCTAATTGCGTTAAGATACTTTCCAAAGTTGTGCCCTTGTAAGTAGTTTTTGGCTTTGGAGCGTCACTAACTGTCGGATTTTGCATTCCGAAGTTCTTTTCTACAAACGCTAAGTCTTTTGCATTGACAGTACCATCAAAGTTAATGTCTGCTTCACGCTTGTTTGTTCCCCAAGCTGATTGAATTGCAAGTGCATCATAAATGTCGATTACATCGTCTTTGTTTACATCTCCACCGATTGCTGTATCAACAGTTTCAACACCTAATGTTTTAGGGAATCCATAATCGATGCCGTCCATTGTTCTGTATGCATGATTACCACTCGTATTAAACTGGTTGTAAGTTGTGAAATGTCCTGGAATATCTTGAATAAGTGTCATTTCATCATGAGTCATTGGTAATCCAGTTGCGAAGAACATACCAATTTTGCTAATTGTAGTAGGGTATTTTTTTCCTTGTTTATCTTGAACAGTGATAGTCATGCCAATTTTTGTATAGTCTTTAGTAGAATCATATTGTCCAGCTGCATTTAAGAAACCTTCAGAATGATGGTATCCTTGTACAGCAATAAAGTTTGGTAAAATAAGAGTTGGTGCGATATAAGTGAATGGTGTTGTTACTACGTTATCAACATTTGTAAACGTTGAAGTTACTCTAGAGAAACTAGACGCAGCTACAGGGTCTTTAATATCTGCAATTTTGTATGTTACATCAACCATTGAAGCATCACCTGATACTCCTTCATCGAACGTCACGGTTACATCTGATTTAACAAATGTGCCAGATGGTGTTGTAGTTGTAGTTAACTTCCCGCCTAAAGCTTGTGCTGCTGGATTTAATTTAATACTTACTATGTTTGTGTCAATTGTATTTGTTGTGAAGCTATAAACAGCTTTCTTTACTTTATTCACATTATTTGCAGTAAGTGTAGTTGTGATTTCGTCTCCACTACGTGCTGTAACCACGTTATTTCGAGTTTTAGCATTTGGCTGACCGAAAACATATGGTGTTGTGTTCTTTACGAAGTAATATTGTTTCGTACCATGCCCGTTAGTCGCTTGATCACCACCGACAAACCATACATTTGATACTGCTAATCCTGGAACCATAGCGATTTCATCATTGACATTTCCATTTTCATCTAAAGTAAGTTGACCGTTTATCCATGGGCTGTTGAAACCATATTTAATTTGGTTTTGACCTTGGTTCGCATCAATGCCAGCCGCTTTTTCAGTGTCAACCATTTTATCATGGATTGAGCCAGTAAGCGCAAGTGTATCTTGACCATCTTTGTATTCAACAAACGGATTGCCTTCTTTTTCGCCTTCCACTTTAAGTTCAAATTTATCTGGCATCGTGTTATCAACGAAAATGTCTTGTGAATCGATAAATGTTGCACCTGTAGCAGAGTAAGCAATTAACTTAAGTTTGTAATGACCTTCTGGTGCAAGGACTGTTTTGTTACTTATCATCGTTTCTTCTTTGTTAGTAAATGGTTTATAGTATCCCATAAATGAGTTAATCAAATATTCAACGTTTTCCTGACGACCAAAACCATCAAATGAACCTGTTAGTCCTAGATTCTTGCCATTTTCATCTGCAAGAACTATCTCAATCCAGTCAACGTGAGATTTTAATGTGAAATATGTGAAGAAGTATGGGCTAAATAACGGATTCTGTAAGTTGTTTCGATCACTAGTCGCTGTGCGTTGATAGTGTCTTACATTTGCGAATCCTTCTTCAGTGTATTTTGCTCCGAATGGAAGTCGATATGTTTCAGATGGATCGTCTTGATTTGTATAAACAACATATCCTTCGTAGAACCCTCTTTCAGCTGACGCCGGAATTGAAATGTCTACTTTTCTTGTCACATTACTGTTTACAGGTACTTGGACAGTTTGGTCTGTCGTAACTGTCACGCCATTTTTCTCTGCGTCTTTAGAACCCCTTACGTTAGCTTGGTATGAAACACTTACATCGAAAGTTTTAGCTTTAGAGCCAGTGTTCGTAAACGTTACAGTGCGAGAATCTTTAACATCTTTGCCAGTGTAAAGTTCTCTACCGAAACTAAGTGCACCTGTCGTTTCTTTAATAACTTCGGATTCTCCAGTAACATCTGTTTCGTCTTTAACTTTGATTTCAATTGAAGAATGAATTGCTTCATAAGGATTTACACGCCCAGCACCTTGTTCATATACGCTATATGTTCCTTTTAGTGGATCTGCTGTATTCATTAAGATTGCTTTTACATCTTCAGGTTGCGCATCTGGTTTTGCTTGTAATAATAATGCTGCAACACCTGATGTAAATGGAGTTGCCATTGATGTTCCTGACATGCGGTCATATGCATGTTCATAGTTAGTTGGATCGTTTTGGCTATGAATGAAACCTGGAACTGTTGATAATACAGCTACACCTGGCGCTGTAACTTCAGGTTTAATGTCATAAGTGAATAGAGAAGGTCCACGAGAACTGAAAGCTGCTAATTCATCACCTTTCGTTGTGAATGAACTTAAATCACTAAAAGTGAATCCTGTTTTGCCGCTTGCTACTTGTTGTTTAATTGCAAGACCATCTGCCATTGTTAAGTTGAATGCAGGAATGAAATCTCCACCCACATCTAAGTAATGTGGCATATATCCTTCAACGTTGTTATAAACTAGTACCGCTACAGCACCCTTTTGTTTTGCAATTGCAACTTTCTGATCTAAACCGTTTGTTCCACGTTGTACAAGAGCAATTTTGCCAGTTACGTTAATGTTGTTATAGTCAGTCAATTGACCGATTCCCGGAACATTTACAATGTCGTATGTTTTACCGATTAATGTTGAAAGGTTGTCATTATAGCCTTTTGCTAATAATTTCATATCAAAATTCAAGCTGTCGTTATGACCTTTCATTGTAGGAATAGTCATTGGAGCATCACTTGCACCTACTGTTAATGCAAATGCGGCATTACCTGGAGTTCCTACAGTGTACATTTTATCTCCTGCGTTACCCGCAGCAACAACTGCTGTTACTCCGCTTAATACTGCGTTGTTAATTGCGATACCTTCAGCTGTATAAGGATAGTTTACGTTTGCACCTAATGATAGATTAATAACATCCATACCTTGTGCAACAGAATAATCAATTGCAGCAACGATATTTTCCATTGTGCCACTACCGCCTGGACCAAGTACTCGGTACACATATAGGTCAGCATCTGGAGCAACACCGGTTGTAGCGTTCTCGTTATTAGCTGTTCCTTGACCTGCAATCGTACCGGAAACGTGTGTTCCGTGCTCTGTTACGAAGTCCGCACCTTTATTCGCTGGATTAGGTTTACCAGCTTTCACCCAATCATCATAAGTTGTTTCCATTGGATCACTATCATTATCAACGAAATCATATCCGCCTTTGAATGCAGCTTTTAAATCTGGATGGTTGTAATCAATACCTGTATCAAGTACCGCTACTTTAATACCTTTCCCAGTGAATCCTTCTTCATGAAGCTTGTCGATGTTTAGGAAAGAACGTTCTGCTGCCATTCCATTTCCTTTTGCTTCAGTTGAAGTAGCTTCTGTTGTAGGCACATCTAACTTTACAGTTTCATTGCTATAAATCGCTTTAACTGCAGTTGATTTCACTAGCTCTTTTAATTTGTTTGCCGGAACTTGTAAAGATACACCGTTTAATGCATTTTTGAATTCGCGGTTTATTTTGTAAGTTCCTTTTGCCTTCGATTCTAAATCATTTTTAAATGTTACATGATCAGCTTCAGCATTGCTTTTCGCTGTTGCATCAGTTAAAGTTTGACCTTTTACAGCCGCTTCAAGAACTGCAACTTTTGACGGTTTATTTTTAAACTCTACAATTACTGATACATCGTCTGAACTGTCAAGATTTACATCTTTCGATAATTGAAGACCTCTTGCATCGAACGACTGTGAATTCTTAAGAGCTTCACGTTGTTCCGGCGTTAGGCTATTCAAAATGTTTTCGGTATTCGCATTTGTACTTGCGTTATATTGTGGGCTATCAGGCCCAATTACATCAGTAGGACTTTGAGCTAATACGTTATAAGCTTGTCCTTGCGAAAATACGACCCCTGCAACCAGAGCCCCTGAAAGAATTTTACCAAACTGTTTTCTCTTCATACTGCATCCCCTTAACCTTTTTTTCTAGACAAAACATTATTTCTACTTTTCGTTCAAAACCTGTTATGTCTCTTTTTTCGTAAAAATCGGAATTTTATTGTTAAATAAATTCGACAATAATCTTCACAATATTTACTTTATTTTACCTTTTCTGAATATTAGTGTAAAATACATTTTAGTTATCTATCGTTAACTATCAGTTAATTTAAAAAGAGGATTTTATGCACTTGAACAACTAGTGCACATTGCAGAAATTAGAAAACAACAGTTAATCACAACTGCTGCTGAAAAACTTCGTGTTTCTCCACCTGCCAGTAGTTAAACTACTTCCAACCTGGAAAAAGTAGTTCAATTTCAACACACCACTCTTAACCTTCCTTTAGAGAAATAGAATTAAAAAACTTCTCCCACAAACGATTGGGAGAAGTTACCAACTTATTTATTCTGTTTTTTTACTCCAAATTATCTAATTCTAAAAATGCTAAGATACTTTCCAAAGTTGCACCCGTAGTCTTTGGTTTTGGATCATTTTGAACCGGTGAAACTCTAAAGTTCTTTAAATAAAATTTAGGTCTTTTTTTATTTAATCCTAATTGCTTTATGATACTTTCCAAAGTTGCACCTTTGTCAGTAGTCTTTGGTTTCGGAGTATTTGGAACTGGAATATCTATTGCATAAACTACTTTAGGAAATTTGAAGTACACTTTTCCTTTACCATTACTTTTCCTTCTCTTAATCATTTAATCTTATAATCTAATACGTTATAAACTTGTCCTTGTGAAAATACGACCCCAGCAATCAGAGCCCCTGAAAGAATTTTACCAAAAAATTTTTTCTTCATACTGCATCTCCTCAACCTTTTTTAAAGACAAAACATTATTTTACTTTTCATAAAAACCAGTTCAGCCTAACTTTTGCAAAAATCAGAATTTTATCATCTAGTTATCCAAATAATAATATTCTTAATTTTTATTTTATTTTATCTTTTCTAAATATTAGTGTAAAATACATAATAGTTATATATCATTAACTATTGGTTAATATTAGAGGTGGGGGGAATTATATGCATTTTGAACAACTACTTTACATTGCAGAAATTGGAAAACAAGGTTCTATCACAACTGCTGCTGAAAAACTTCATGTTTCTCCACCTGCTATTAGTAAATCCATTGCCAACTTGGAAAAAGAACTCGGTATTCAAATTTTTAGACGCTCAAAAAAAGGGATGGTTCCAACACAGCAAGGGAAAGCCGTCATCAAAAAAGCATTTGAAGTGATTTTAAAAATTGATGAATTTAAGGAAGAAGCGAAATTACAAGCATTCGTTAAAACCGAGCTAAAGATATCTTGTGTACCAGGTTTGACTTATTGTGCATTTGACGCTTTAGTAAAACTTCAAATTGATTTTCCTGAAGTTAGCGTCGAAATCCAAGAAAAGGAATCAACTCAAGTATTGAAAGATGTAAAAAATGGAAAATGTGATATTGGTTTATTTATGGCAGATAAAACAGATTTACAAAATGAATTTGAAATCATATATGAAAAATTAGCTTTAGGTAGTCCAGGTATTTGTATCGGGAAGAATTCCCAATTTGCATTCCATGAATTTGTAACACCGGAGGATTTACAAAACGAATCTTTTGTTACAAATATAGGAGAGTATACAAATGCCATAATGAATTCCTATTTTTCTAAGAATCAAGTAGTAATCCGGACTAACAATATAGAAATCACTCGAAAAGCCATTAAAGAAGGAATCGGAATTACATTCGCATTTAAAGAAATGTTAGCGAATGATGTCGATGTACAAAACGGAGATATCCTTTTCGTTCCGTTGAAGAATTGTGAACTACTCGAAAAACCAATTTGCTATATTTATGCAAATGATAAGAAGCTTACACCTCCTGCCCACACGATTTTGAAATTTGTACAAGACTATTGGCATTAATAAATTGTCCTATGGTCCACTAAAAAACTACCCACCACTCAGAACTATTACTAAGATTCGAGAAGTGGGAGGAATTAACTAAGGATATATCTACTACTCTTAAAAAAATGAGCAAGGTACGATTCTACCCTGCTCAACTACTTTTATTTTTGATTAGCATGATTTTGCTTCATCAATACCAGGATCTAAAAGAGATTAATAGCGTAATAAAGACCAGCAACGTTGCAATGAAGCGTTACCGGTCTTTATTAGTTTAGTTCTAATCTGTTATGTGTTACGATCCGATTGAATCTGAATTCGTGATTCCTAGCTGGATATTAGCTATATTTCTTTACTGTTTAGGCTCAAGCCCAATAGAACCTAAGACACTCTCAAGTGTTTTTGGTCCAATTTTCTCTTGCGGTTTTTGCCCATTTCCTGCAGCTTGTCCTTTTGTTAAGAAGTTTTTCTCAACAAAACGAATGTCAGTCTCATTCACGATACCATCTTGGTTGATATCTGCTTCGGCTACTTCAGGATTTTGTTTACCGTATTCCTTAGCTACAATGATCGCATCATGCAAGTCAATCACATTGTCGCTGTTCACGTCTCCCGCAACAAGTTTGGTCGGAGCGATTCGATAATAATTAGCTATTGTTTCATTGAAATACTTAGAGAAATAACTGAGCTGTTCTGGCTGTACTGTTACTTTTCTTGTCAGATGTCCAGGAATTTCAACATAGAAATCATATGGCTTTTCCTGTAATGGAAGATCATGGATTACGGCGGAACCATTTTTCATTTCAATTATTCCATCATAGACGTTCCCATTCGAATCTTTTGCGTAAAATTTTGCACCAACATTCATATAGTCAGTAGTAAAGTCATCGAATATGCTGCCTCTCGTTTTATAAAAAGCTTCACCGTGTATATTTACTAACCCTTTGGAATGCTTCGGTACAATTTTCAATTCATCCCCTTGCAATAAGGCTTTTAGACCGATGGATTCAGTTCCTCCAACCTGATTGTAAGAGAATTTTGGAACATAAAGAGGGACATCAACATTAGTGTACGATTCATCTTCAATGAGCTCAAATGTTACATCTAAAAATGGCATGTCCCCATCAAGGCCTTTAAAATCACTTCCGCTTAATGAAGCTCCTACATCCACTTTGCTCGTTGAATACCCTGGTGTTATAGATGGTGTATCAACATTAACGTTTAGCCCATTTTCATTTGCATATTTTTGAAAAGCATCATTTACTTTTACATTTGAAAATTTAAAAAACTCTGTCCAGTATTCTACGGTAGACTTGCCAGATATAAATTTCTTCACGTTATTCAAGCTTAACGTGACCGTTAACTTATCACCTAATTTCAAAAATTCCTTACTATAGCTTTTTGCTACATAAGGTTTACCTTTCTTAATAAATGTAAGGCGTTGGGAATCACGAATAGGTCCTACAAACCCATCCTCTCGATGTGCCCAATCGAGAGCGTAAATCCTAAGTCTTATCGAATCTTCCAGTTCCTCGGGAGTCACCCCGAATTTTACACTACCGTCTGGTTTCACTGGTAACGCAAAAGTAGGAAGGATAGCATCGTTTTCAAGCCCCCATACTATATTCTTAGACGATTGATCGTAATTCAGCCCATTCTCTCTTAAGAGATCGATTGTTGAGTCATATACCTTACCGTGTACCCAGAAGGCACGTTGACCATCCTCTTCCGTCAATTGGGAATCATCAATCTCATAAATGTTACCATGTTGAACACCTTCCCACGTCAATTCTGCTGGTGTATCGTCAACTACAAAGATAGAATTCACCTTATATGTTTGATTCAATTGGTCATGTCCAACCAATTCGATTGTGTATTGCCCTTCCGTTAATGGGGTCGATTGTGATTCAATTGGGTTTTGAGGGTCATCCGTAAATCGGTATATATACATTGACGTGTTGATTATATATCTCATATTTGTCACCAAGTTTCTTGCATCAACCTGGCCAAGAGTACCAATTGGTTTCCCTGTCTT
This sequence comes from Gottfriedia acidiceleris, assembly GCF_050457485.1. Classification (GTDB taxonomy): domain Bacteria; phylum Bacillota; class Bacilli; order Bacillales; family Bacillaceae_G; genus Gottfriedia; species Gottfriedia acidiceleris_D. The sequence continues at coordinate 275,033 of NZ_JBCMJM010000001.1, read as the reverse complement.
ATCTTTGACAACAGTATCAATCGTTTCCATCGGACTATTCAGATAGAAATGAATTTGATTTGGCGTCCCTGTCTTCCTCACAATCTCCCACACTTTCATTGACTCAAACCCTCTGTCATTAATTCGGATGGCAAACGGAATTTGATACGTTTCTGCTGGATTGTTTGTGTTCGTCACATGGATGTATCCTTCATATCTTCCTGCTGCCGCATTGGCAGGAACTGAAATTTTGGGTTCAATTTCCTGCGTTGTTCCACTTGCCACTGTGATGGATGCAGGGGCTGACACTTTTAAGCCATTCTTCAGGCCATCTTGGATACCCTTTCTTTCACTGTGATACTCTACTTCAACCTTAAAAGTCTTTTCTTCATTGCTATGGTTTTGAATCGCAACTTTTTTGCTAGCTTCAACTGGCTTATCAATCAGTTTAGAGAATTTACCGAACATGATCGAACCAGTTTGCTCATCAATTTCTACCGTCTTGCCGTTTACGATATTGTTTGTTTTATCTAAAACTTTGAGGGTTGTCTCGGCATGAACAGCTTGATATGCATCGATACGACCTGCACCAACCTCATTCACAGAATAATCCCCATTTAAGTCATCTGCTGTATTCATGAGTGCAGCCTTGACATCAAAAGGCGTATATTCAGGATGTTGTTGTAAAATCAATGCGGCTGTCCCCGTTACATGAGGAGTAGCCATCGATGTTCCTTGCAAACGCTCGTAGGCATTACTATAATTGATACCGTCTTGCGGGTCATTAATATATTCTGGTACTGTAGAAAGAATGGCTACACCTGGTGCCACTACATCGGGCTTGATATCATCATTTCCCTCTACTGGGCCACGTGAGCTGAAATCAGCCAAATGATCCCCTTCCGTTTTTGTATTACTCAATGTTCCAAAAGTGAAATTAACTTCACCAAGTGCTTTTAAGCGTTCACCGTCTTCTTTTGATAAACGGAATGATGGAATAAGACCAACTACCTCTCCTAAGTAGGCAGGAATTTGCCCGTCAACATTGTTATAGACGATAACAGCCTTTGCTCCTGCTTTTTTAGCATTCATGATTTTATCATTGAAAGGTATTTCTCCACGCTGAATTAAAGCAATTTTACCGTTTAGATCCTTACCATCAAAGTCAGTGGCCTTTCCAAGTCCTGCAAATACGATTCGTGAAGATGTCCCTTCTAATGTTTCTATTTTGTCTGGGTAGTCTTTGCCTAATAACTGCAAGTCTTCAAATGTTTCACCAGATGCACTCGCGCTAAATGAAGGAATCGCCATTGAAACATCACTTGCCCCAACTGTTATCCCAAGTGCAGCGGTTGCCGGTGACCCTAAAGTCTTTTCGTTCGGTCCACTGTTGCCTGCAGCCACTACTGTCACCACACCTGAAAGCATGGCATTGTTTACAGCTACAGATGTCGCAGAAAGAGGATTGTTAATCGTATCCCCCAAAGACAGGTTAATCACATCCATCCCATCTCGGATTGCTTTATCAATTCCAGCAATGATCCCGGTAGTTGATCCAGATCCGTACGGGCCTAGTACTCTATAAGAATATAAATCTACATCAGGCGCTACACCTTTTACGCCATAATCGACATCGTTTTTCTGCTGTGCTGCAATCGTCCCGGATACGTGTGTACCATGCTCTGTGTAATAAGCACTTCCTGAAGAAAACTCAGACCGTCCGGATTTCTTCCAATCCGCATAAGTTGTTTCCATTGGATCTGCATCATTATTGATAAAGTCCCAACCTTTTACAGAATTTGGGTCAACAGTCTTAGGGTCTACTCCAGGTTGCGCACGATAACCTTTATAAGAATCACGCAAATCTGGGTGATTATAGTCTATCCCTGTGTCAATGACACCGACTTTAATGCCTTTCCCTGTAATGTTCTCCGCATGAAGCTTATCCACCCCGATTTGTGGGATACTATCAATCATCTTCGGCTGTGCAGTTGCATTAGTATCTGCGGGAGGCTCAACCTTTACTTCATAATCCTTGAAAACTTGTTTTACTTCACCTGATTGCAGTAAGTCTTCTACTGCAGTGCCAGGTAAAGTCATTGCTACACCATTGATGGCGTTTTTATATTCTCTTGTGATCTTTATGTCTTTCCCGTCATATCCTTCTGTGCTCGTTTTTTCCTTTTCTGACTTCATATCCTGTACGTGCTGTTTAAACTCTTTATGTACTTCTTCTACTTTCGCACCTGCTTCAGATACTGAAATTTTCTTTCCTTTAGCAGCTTGTTTCATTACTTCGATTTTCGCTGGAGCCTGATAAAATTCCACAATAACATTGACTAATTCAGACGAATTTGTGTCAATATCATGAGAAATCGTAAAGTCAGGTTTCGCATCCAATTGCTCCAAAGCTTTTCTTTGTTCATCTGACAAATTCATCAGGACTTGATCCACATTTTCGGCTTTAACGGTGTTTTGGGCTAGGACGTTATATGGAACTCCTTGTGACAGTACGAAACCAGCAGCTAGCGTTCCCATAAGTACCTTTCCAATTTTCCCTTTCCTCATACTTCATCTCCTCATCCATAACTATTTTATGCTTCGTTTTTGTAAAAATCGGAATTCTATTAATCTATCAATATCATTCGCAATTTTCACTTCATTTTATATTTTCTGAATATAAGCGTAAATTACAAATTAGTTATCTATCATTAACTACTGGTTAATTTTAAGAGGATCATATTGGAAATTGGGTTATTCATCCGAAAAATATTGTCGAATATAGTCGATTCAAATTAAAATGTACATCAAACTAGATAATAAATATCCCAAATGGTAAACAAACTACAATAGTACTGCACATATGCAGGTTATAAGTGGTAACAAATTAGATGTATGTGGATATAAATAATAAAATAGCCGGCAGCCACATTGGCTAACCGGCAATAAATTCTTCTATAATTGTTCTCCATTTGAAGCGATTACGTCTTTATACCAAAAGAACGACTTTTTCTTCTTGCGCTCTAATGTACCGCTACCGTCATCATGTTTATCCACATAGATTAACCCGTAACGCTTGGACATTTCTCCTGTCGATGCACTAACTAAGTCAATACATCCCCAGCTTGTATATCCTATCAATTCAACGCCATCCTCAATGGCCTCTCGCATTGCCTTAATATGCTCACGTAAATAATCAATGCGGTAGTCATCTTGAATAGATCCATCTTCTTCAACCTGATCTTTAGCCCCTAAACCATTTTCAACAATGAAAAGTGGAATTTCGTATCGATCATATAGTTTGTTTAATGAAATTCGTAAACCCAATGGGTCGATTTCCCAGCCCCATTCACTTGCTTTAAGGAACGGGTTTTTCACTCCACCAATAATATTACCTTGCCTTTTTTCTCCTTCTGCTACTTCTTTTTTCTCCGTACAAGACATGTAATAACTAAAGCCGATAAAGTCTACAGTGTGCTCTTTAATTAATTCCAAATCGCCATCCTGAATTTCTAATTCAATTCCATTTTCCTTAAAATATCGCTTAATGAATGCAGGGTAATGCCCGCGAACCTGGACATCGGCACAAAAATAATTGAAATGGCGCTCTTTCTGGTGCGCTAACATGACATTTTCAGGGTCACTATCATATGAGTAAGTAGGTGCAAAAACGATCATACAACCAATCTGTGAACCAGGAATAATTTCATGACAAGCTTTTACCGCTATACTACTGGCAACAAACTGATGATGAAAAGCTTGGTACGTTGTCTGATAACGATCTTCTTCATTTTGTACCGAGAAACCTAAACCAATGATTGGGACAGCCATCCCACTGTTGATTTCATTAAACGTCATCCAATACTTTACTTTATCCTTATAGCGATTGAAAATAGCATTTACATATCGTTCAAAAAAGGTAATAACTTGGCGATTGCTCCAGCCTCCATATTCTTTTACTAGATTTACAGGCATTTCATAATGTGAAATCGTTACAACTGGTTCAATTCCATATTTGTGCAGTTCATCAAATACACGGTCATAGAAAGCCAAGCCTTCTTCGTTTGGTACAAGTTCATCACCATTTGGAAAGATCCGAGTCCAAGCAATCGACATGCGGTATGCCTTGAAACCCATTTCTGCAAATAATGCGATATCTTCTTTGTAACGGTGGTAAAAATCGATTCCATAATGGTTAGGATAGCTGTATTTGCTCTTATCAATTTCGAAATTAAATCCTGGGTTCATTATTAGTTTCAGTCGCTCTTTCCCACCTGGAAGAACATCCGCAATATTTAACCCCTTTTTTCCTTCGTGGAAACCACCTTCTATTTGGTTGGCAGCAGTCGCACCTCCCCATAAAAATCCTTCTGGGAATCTATTTTCTAATGAGTTCATAGCAATATCCTCCATTTACTAATTATTGTCTAAACAAAATGAATAAGGGGAAGTAAAATCCCCTTATCTGCTACTTTATACAGTTAAATTCATAAATTTATCTTTTGTATCTACTTTACCTGCTTCTACTAAATCGATAGTTTTGTAAACCGGTGTATTTGTAATCACTACCGGTGTAATTAGGTCATAACCTTCTGCTTTGATGGCATCAATGTCAAAAGTTATTAATGTATCCCCAACTTCAACACGGTCTCCATCTTTAACATATGCAGTAAAGTGTTTTCCGCCTAACTTTACAGTATCAATCCCGACATGGATGAGAATTTCTGCACCATTTACACTACGTATCCCAATGGCATGTTTTGTTTTAAAGATTGTTATAATTTCTCCTGATACAGGTGACACAATCTTACCTTCTTCAGGGCTTATCGCTGAGCCATTTCCCATAATACCTCCTGAAAACGTAGCATCATTCACTGCGCTTAAAGGTTTAACTTCACCTTTTATTGGGCTAACTAATGCTTCATTTATAGGAGCAACTGATTTAACGGAAACATCCTCTTGCTCATCGTCTTCAACTTCAACATCTTTGAATCCAATCATATACGTAACAATGAAAGCTGTAAAAAATGCGATTGGGAATCCGATTAAAGCGTATACAAATGTTGGCCCAATAAGAGCTGGAATACCTGGTAAACCTTGCAAACCACCTAGTACATATTTTTTTACACCCATCATGCCGTAAAAGGCACCACCGATTCCGCCACCAATAAGTGCTCCAATAAGTGGTCTTTTCAGTCTCATGTTAACACCATACAATGCTGGTTCCGTGATTCCCATTACAGCAGATAAACCCGCAGAAAGGGCAGTTGATTTCATGTTTTTATTTTTCGTTTTAAAAAACACGGCAAATGTTGCGCCGGCCTGTCCCATATTCGCCATAATTCCAAGTGGAGATAAAAAATCATATCCTTTTGTAGCAAAGTTATTAAGTGCGATTGGAAGTAGCGCATAGTGCATACCTGTCATAACTAGTAATGAGAAAGTTCCGCCTAAAATTAAGCTAGCTATAGTTCCATTTTGTTCAAATAAGAATGTTAGTCCTTTAGTTAAAACACTACCAATAATAACTCCAAGTGGTCCCACAGCAATTAAAATAAGTGGCACACTAATTAAAATCGTAAGAGCAGGAACAACAAGTAGTTTAAGCATACTTGGAATGATTCGATCAATCCATTTTTCTAAATAAGATGCTATCCAAATTCCTAATAAAATTGGAAGAACCGTTGATGCGTATGGAATCCCCAGCACTGGTAATCCAAGGAACGAAATTTTGTGTCCAGAAGTTAGCAGTCCAACCAACTGAGGATGTAGTAATGCTAGTGCAATCCCCATTGCAACATATATATTGCTACCTAATTTTTTAGCTGCACTTACTGCAAGGAGTACAGGAAGGAAATAGAGCGCTCCATCACCAATTGATGTTAGTATCGTATAAAGCTGACTCTTATCCGCTATCCATCCAAATCCAACTGACATGGATAAAAGTGCTTTGATCATACCAGCACCGACAATTGCTGGTAAAATCGGTGTAAATACCCCTGCAATAAAATCAAGGATCGAAGCTAGTCGTTTTTTCTTTTCAGCAGGTTTCTTCTGCGAACCTTCTGTTTTGATTGAACTGTTACCTAAAAGGGCCTTATACACGTTCGCTACATCATTTCCGATGATAACCTGAAATTGATTTCCGCCAATCGTAGTACCCATTACTCCTGGTATATTTTCGATTTTTTTACGATTCGCTTTACTTTCATCGTGCAAATTAAAGCGTAATCTAGTCATACAATGAGTAACGTATTGTATATTTTCTTCTCCGCCAATATGTTCAAGAATTCCTTTGGCTGTTTTGTTGAAGTCCATAAATTCCCCTCCTAATTTTTTCAAAAAAATAACCTGAGTATTTGAAATGGACAACTAGAGTCCAAACCAACTACTCAGGTTTTGCCTGATTGAACAGTAACAACCCTGTTTAACTTTATTTTGATTAATTTAGTACTTTTTGAGATTCCATTAAAACAAAAAACCTAAATTGTACGTCTCATAAAACGACATTACAATTTAGGTTTTGCCTGATTGAACAGTAACAACCCTATTTAAGTTTATTTTGTTTAATTTAGTACTTTTTGGGATCCCATTAAAACAAAAAACCTAAATTGTGCGTCTCATAAAACGACATTACAATTTAGGTTTTGCCTGATTGAACAGTAACAACCCTATTTAAGTTTATTTTGTTTAGTTTAATACTTTTTGGGATCCGGATCCCATTAAAACAAAAAACCTAAATTGTACGTCTAATAATATGACATTACAATTTAGGTTTTGCCTGATTGAACAGTAACAATCCTGTTAAATTAATATTAATTTAAATAGATAATAACACGCGCTTTCATTTTTTGTCAACGCTTTCATACCTAGAAAAAATTTCTAACTTCTATTAACAACTCTTTCAATATGAATCGTTAAATAGGCCATTTCTTCCTTCGTTAAATGATATTTATAGTTTATTTCAACATATCCCTCAATCTTTTTTGTACATTGAAAAGCTTCCTGATACTTTTCTTTCACCATATCGTATAAATAATCATCATGGCTGTTAAAATTACTCTCACTAAATAGACGCTGTGCAAAAAACTTTACATGGGTAAGGAAGCGAAAATAATTTAATGATTCCTCATCAATATCAATTTTAAAATGATATTTAACAATGTTTAAGATATTATGAATTAGTTTAGTGATATTTACAACGTTAGGCATTTCTTCATTTAGCTCGGCATTTACAATATGCATGGCGATAAAGCCGGCTTCATCTTCAGGAAGAGTAATCTCAAGAATCTCTTCTATCTTTTTTATTGCCTTTAAACCAATCGCAAATTCTTCACTATAAATTCTTTTAATCTCCCAAAGCAAAGGATTAGATATTAATAATCCCTTTTTACTTCTCTCAATTGCAAAAGTTATATGATCAGTTAACGATACATAAATACTATCATTTAACTTTTTTCCAAGCTTTTCTTTTGCGTAAGAGATAATTCTTTCTGAAATATCCATGTATTCTAAAGGAATATCATATAGTAAAGTCTTAAACTTTTCCGTGACATCTTTATTGTCCAATTTGAAGATCTTTTCAATCTTCGTCTCATCCACCAAATCTCCGGACCTTTTTTGATAAGCAATTCCTCCCCCCATGATGACTAACTCTTTATTTTGATTGTCTAAGACACTGATAACATTATTATTAATTACCTTTGCGATTTTCAACTTAATCACCTTATTTACGAAAGATTTTAAAAAAAACCTGAGACTAAGATTTATTTTATCCTTTCTGAATACTAGTGTAAATTACATAGTATTCATCTATCGTTAACTATTGGTTAAAATAGAAAGCGTTTTTTCAAACAGCTTTGCCAAATTCATCGCACGCTCCTCGTCCAGGCCGTCAAAGCAAATCGAGTTCCTATGATGTATCCTATTTGCTCTACATATATTTCTCCATCTCTCATATAACGTAAAGTAGATCAACGCAACCTCTATGGTGTTTATCATCACTAAGTAATAAATCTTTACAGAGACATTTAAAGAAGATATTGTTGCATATTTAAAAGAAGATTTGTCAAACAGGGTTAAGGTACTTAAAAATGACCAGATAATAGGAAGTGATAATGAATACCCAATAAGTTATGAAGTCGAACGAGGTATATGTAGTTATTTGGCTTCTTTGTTACATGAGTTAACTGGACATACAAGATATGAAGGATTCCAAAGAGATTTTAAAAAGGAAGCAGAATTAGAACAGATAATAATAGAACATTACCGAATAAATCGAGAGAATTAATGTAGGCGACCGTTATGGAAAATAAAGAACTAACATGGGATACACTTATAATTAATCAGAATAGGAAACAATGTCTACAAAGTATGTTTAGTACTTTATGCAGTATACAAAGTTTTATTACTGATCAACTCGAAAGTAAGTCTATTAATGAAGACACCATTAAACAAATTGAAAGTGTATTCAATAGTCTGAATGAAGATCTACAGAGAATGAAGGAACTACCAGAATGATTGAGTCGGCCGAATAAGGCTGATTTTTTTATTAAGGCTCTGTTAATAAATATAGTTGATTTTCGAAAACACGCAAAATTTTTGGCTGGATTATCCCAGTCATTTTTTTTATATGTCTGGGTAAACTAACTTTGGAGGTGATGAAAATGAAAAAAATACTTTTAGCAATTGCAATATTATTTAGTGGAGTTAATATTAGTTCAGTTCAAGCTGAACCACAACAATATCAACCAGTTGATGGAGAACTAAAGAGGTTACTACAACCTTTTGTGAGGAAACACGAACAATCTAGTAGAATTCCAATTGTTCTCGCTGTTGCTATTGACCGAGATAATCGTGTAATTCAGATTGTAACAATGTATGGAACGATGGATAAGAATGATACAAAGAATATTCTTAATGTTATTAAGGAGCATACGGGAATCGACGTAAGTAAATACAAACTTAATTTGATGGAATACTTTGGGTAGGCTTTTTTAACACTCCCATTTAAATCTTTATATAATAAAGGGACAATTACATTTTTACATTTCTTTACCCTATAAGGGAAACACGATATCTTTGAGTTTCCCTTTTGTTTTATTTAATAAAACACGCAGTGGCAAGCTCTTGGGACAGAGCTCTAGTTCATAGTACAGGAGTAGCTGGGAGAAGAATGTCAGGCAGAAGAGCCATTCTTCTTGGACCTGGTGTAAACATTAAGCGTTCTCCACTTTGTGGCAGAAATTTTGAATACTACTCAGAAGACCCTTATCTTTCAACGGAGATGGCGATAAGCCATATCAAAGGTATTCAGAGTCAAGGAAAGGCAAGCTCTCAGAAGCTCTCCAGGCTCTGAGGCTTTTTTTAATACTCCAATGTAAATACATACATACTAAATCATAACATAATTAAATCTATGTCAGGTGGTGGAGCATTGAAACAGTTTATTGAGCTAACTGATATGAGTGGAAAGAAGATTTGTATAAACATCAATCACATTACTTCCATTAAGGAGTCAAACTCACAGGGAACTAAGGTTACTTTAACAGAGTGGGATAAGAAGGGGAATTTAAGTGTGTTTGTGAGTGAGCCTTATGGAGAAGTGAAGAAGCAATTAAGGCAGATTATGTAAAAGGGGGGCTTACAGCTTTCCTTATTCTATATTTTCACAGAACTTCTTAATAAGTTCTTCTTGCTTCTTAAAACTATTTTCCAAATCATCTACATTCTATTAAAGCATTCCCAAAATCCTTCAATTGTCTTTTGTTTAATATCGTTTTACAACGGCCATTTTCTTAAATTTTTAGTATTCATAAGTTAAACTCCTATAGAAAAAGCTATTTTATTTATATTATAACACTCCGTTTTAACCTAATTACCCAATTAGCATAATAAAAAGGACTACCGTAGCTGCCCTTCTTATTGAACTACCATGGGAGTACGATATAAACTTCCATTCACTGTTGTGAATCTGTGGATTCATGGATGGCTAACGCATGCGTTAGTTCAACAAAATCACAAGTCGCAAAACCGTTATTTTTATTTAAGTAAATAACAGTAAAGTTCGATAAACTTATTTTTAAAATAATGTAATTTTCATTATTCATTACTGTATTTTACTAGTAGACTTCATCACCCTACTGGTATTTTTTTATTCTTTAATTGGGAATATTATATACGAAAGGAGTTTGCTTATGCTAAATAAAGACAAAGAAATTATTCAGTCCATCGTTCAAGAAGTCATGGTGGCTCAAAAAAAACAAGAAGAAGAAAAGATTCCCGAAAGAGCATTAGAGCAACCCTCCACCGAAAAATCTCCTTTTGGAGCTGAATACGGCGTAACTGAAAACCTTGAAACTAATACAAAGCTAATAAAAGAATGGTGTAAAAATTCTCAATTAAAAATTGTTGATTATTATTATGGTAGTGTTATCCAAAATAAGGTTTCACTCTTTTATTTAGAAGACAGAGTTGACACTAGAACGCTTGAGGAAGTCCAAAATAAAATGAGCAATTTGGAGATTGATTATTTGTTACATGTTGAAACAATAGGGGAAGAATTACAACATAAAAGTGCAGGACTTTTCCCAACTGTTAGAGTAAGTGAAAGGTTTGATGTAATCGTATCTGATTTAATCCAAGGAAAAGTGATAATTATTGCAGATCACTGTCCCTTAGCCGTCATTGCTCCTGTGGTATTTTGGGGGTTCTTCCATCAACAAGACGATTACTACACAAGAACAGGAAGATTTACTTTAAGAATTCTCAAAATCCTAGCCTTTTTGTTCACAATATATGGATCGACATTTTTTATAGTTGTACAAAAATTCCATTTAGATCAGATTGATAATAAAAAAATTTATGAATTATTTAACGGAGCAGATTACATTCTTCCCGCTCTTGTGCAAATATTACTTATTATGTTAGTTATGCGAATGGCGATTGTTAACTCTGTTCTTGTTTACAGTTCCTATATGATCTTAATTTCTTTACTTGTCACAATGATAATTGGTGAAATGTCAGTTAAAATAAATTTGCTTAATCCTTTTATAGTTGTATTAATGAATCTTAGTATATTAACTAGTCTACATAGCCTATTTAAAGGTTTAAGACCTATTATTCAAACACTTGAGCCTATTATGCTATTTACAGGATATTTTTTTGATTGGTGGGGAGTAGCAATTTTATCATTAATCTTTTTCTGTTGGGCAAGCTTCTTAAAGCCATATGGTATTCATTATTTATCTCCGATTATTCCTTTGAAAGTACAGGATTTAAAAGATACATTGTGGAGGGGAAAACTAAAAAAGATTATCAATGCTAAACATACTTACAGGGAAAAATAGTGAATTGAAAATAAAATCTTATATTAAGTTGTGCGAAGTTATTTGGATCGGAAGTTGAATCTTTTGTCATATTATAAAAATCGGACTGAACGATTACATGTATATGCAATTTATCAATATACTCAACTAATAAATTTTTTTAACTAATAAGTTTAATGTTTATAAAATATCTGTTCGCCAGATTGAATGTTAAGAATTAGCATGTTTAGAATAAGCAGATTAATAAAACCTGATTTCCAAACAATACTCCTCCCATATTCTTTTCAGATAAGTGATAGACCCATACACTTGGTTTGGGATTAGGATTGGATTTTGCTATAGATTCAGTTCTAATCCCTAATTTTACAGAAATCCAACTATTACACCAAGAGAATAAACTTCGGGTTTAAAATTAACGTCGTCAGTCCAATAAAACAGAGCATCGTACAAAATTAACCTTGCTCTATAAGTGATAGAATTAAAATTTAGTTCTTGAACGATGTGAAATTGAGTTACACCTTCAAATAATATTTCTATCGCAGATTGATACGAAACTGCCTTTGAAAAAGGAATCTTACAATATTATCAGTTCTGTTGATATACCCAATGATAGATTATCATCAACATAACTCCCAATCCACATATGGAATTCTTTTAAGCAACTATTATGAAACCCTCCAAATGTATCCAAAAGATTTTCAACATTTTTACTTTCTTTAACTTCTATCCAATCCATCTGAACTCTCACACTCTATGGTTTTCCATTTATCAAAAAAATAGACAACAATAAAAACATAAAGTACTGACAAAATTACATGATACTATCTGATAAATGAAAAAAAATAGCAAACAAGAAACAACAACTAAAAAAAGTGTTTATTTTTTGTTTACATAATTTACCTATACTTGCCAACACTATTTTAGAAATTTATTTAAAGGAGGAATTTCATTTGAAGAGATATAATATAACAAACCATTCAGTCGAAACAATTGATGAATTTTTGCTTCCAACTAAAGATGAAATTCTTTGGTATCACTTCAGTAATAAATCCTTTGATGAATTAACTACGATTATTGAAAGTTTAACTATTCATCCTTTAGCAAAAAAGAAACTTCTCCATAGTGAACATAAGCCAAGAATAAATGTTTTTAAAAACGAGGCAATCCTTTCCCTATATGCTTTAACTAAGTTATTTAAACCAACAAAAATAAATATTCTTGTTTGCAGTAATTTAATTATTTCATATATAGAAGATCATGAAATAGATCTATTCAAATATGTAACTCAGGAATTCAGTCAAAATTATATTAAAGTAGACCATACTGGTCATGTTTTATATCAAATTTTCCATGAAGTTATTGAGAAGTTCCTTATCTCTATTGATCGGTTTGCAAATGAGATTGAAGAAATTGAACGAGACTTATTTAATGATCCATTTCGAAAGGATTTAGATCAGAAAATTTTCAATTGGAAAGTTCAACTTCAAGATTTAAGACAGCTTGTAGAACCACAAGTTAATGTCATTAACCAAATTGTCGAAGCAGATTTTCCTTTCCTAAGTCAGGATGCAGGTTTTTATTTTAATGAATTGAAAGAGAATTATGAACGTATTATTAATGCCCTAGATAATTTTAAAGAAAGTATGGGAGGCATTATAGAAATGCAAATGTTCTTAAAATCTGACCGTACAAATGATATTATGAAAACTTTAACACTCATAAGTGCCATTTTCTTACCAATGTCTTTTATTGCAGGGTTATATGGCATGAATTTTGTAAATATGCCTGAATTAAAATGGAAATTTGGTTATTTATATTGTATTGTCCTCAATATTTTAATCGGGGTCATTATTTCAATTTATTTTAACATTAAAGGTTGGTGGGGTAGAAAACACCAGATAAAATAGCTAATCGTTCAATTAATCGAATCGATTTTGTCTGAAGTAAATAAGTCTTTTTCTTCGATCCTCATTAATATTTCTCGATTAAATTCGCTCTCAGATACTAATCTAGTTGCTTGTGTCCTAATCGATTTTTCAACAATGTTACGGACAAAACGCCCATTGCTAAAATGAGCACGATTTTCAAGTTTTGCCTTTTGGATAAAGTCTCTTAATCGGTATTCCGCTTCCCGAGATAGTATATATTCTCGGTCAACAAACATTTTTTTTGAAATATCTAGAAGTTCATTTACAGAATAATCCTGGAATTCTAAAATGAAAGGAAATCTTGATTTTAGTCCAGGATTCAAACTTAAGAAATAATCCATTTCGGAAGAATAGCCGGCTAAAATCAGTACAAAGTCGCCATGTTTATCTTCCATATGTTTAACAAGTGTATCAATCGCTTCTTTTCCGAAATCTTTTTCCCCACCACGGCCAAGTGAGTAAGCCTCATCAATAAAAAGAATCCCACCATTTGCTTTTTTTACTAAATCTCTAGTTTTTTGAGCAGTGTGTCCAATGTATTCTCCGACTAAATCAGCTCTTTCTGCTTCGATTAGGTGGCCTTTTGACAATACACCCATTTTCAAAAATAATTGACCAATAATCCTTGCAACAGTCGTTTTTCCAGTTCCTGGATTGCCTTTAAACAACATATGCAATACTTGTTTTTCAGCTTTTAAATTTAATTCTTCTCGTTTTTTATTAATAAATATCCAAGCATAAATTTCATGAATCATTTTTTTTATTTCTCCCATACCAATTAAATGCCTTAACTGATCCTCTATTTCTATTAATAACTCATGTTTAGGATGTTTCACTGTTTCGATAATTGGATTTGGAGAAACCTCTCCCCTTTTCACTGTATTAAGTACAACATTTATTTGGCCGTTATCTTTTAAACGAATTGGCTGCTCCAAACATGACACCTCTCTTATTCTGTCGAACATTTTTTGTGTATCTATAGAAAGCACTCCGCGAGAAATCACATTACAGTTCGTTTTATGTGCTTATGAAAGTATTTTACTAAATAAGTTTTTTACTATTATATGTACGAACAATTAATTTCAAAACTTTTATTCTCTAGACTAACTTTTAAATGGATAAGATTGCTAAATTTTACTAAATTCTATTAACTTATTTGATATAATGAGAGAAAAAGAGAAGAGTTGATAAATTTGACGATTCCAAACTTAACAATTGCTACTTTACCTGATGTCATCTTGCAATTTGCCTCTCACTTAAATAGTAAAGGAAGAAAAGAATCTACTATTAAGCGTTATTGCTATGATTTAGAAGAATGTTTCCGTTACTTTAAAAAAGTTAATGAAAGTTTTAGTACATTACAAGTGCAAAATTTTAATGATTATTTCTATTTTTTAACATCTGAACGTGGATATAATGAGAAAACGATGCATCGAATATATGTCGTACTAAATCAATTTTATAAATTTTTACATTCTAATAATTCTTCCATCGAAAATATCATCCCATTCACTAACTATTTAGCAGGACCTTCACGCGCCCTTTCAAAGGACGATTTTATCTCAGAAGAAGAAGAAAAAAAATTACTATCAATCGTTCAATCCACAACAGATTTGTCAGAAAAACAATTAAAAGCTAGATCATTTTTAATGGATCGTAACGAAATTATGATTCGTTTTATGCTGTTTTATGGACTAACTTTAAAGGAATTAATTGATTTACAAATGAGAGATATTAACTTCGCTTTAAATGAACTTATTGTCCATAGCAAGGAAGGGACTAAAAGAACAATTATTCTTACAAAAGAAGATCGAGTACTATTATATAATTATTTTGTCACGATACCAGAGCCCGTAAGACCTCACTATCATTCAACTCATCCGCTCTTTGTTGCATTTGATTTTAACCGCATGACATTCCATTGGGTTTACGATACAGATTCACCGAAAGCACTTACTGAAATTGCATTTCAAAAAATGCTTAGGTTGGAAGTTAAAAGAGCTGGGCTTAGAAAAGGACTTTGCTCACAACATTTAAGAAACACGTTTATTCTAGGTAAAATCAAAGAGGGATTATTAGTGGAAGATATTCAGCATCTAGTTGGATTGAAGACTTCAGTTTCTTTAAAACGATACTTTCAATATTTTCAAGAAAATGAACGCCCAAATAAATAGGAGTTATGATTTCTATATCATAACTCTCTCTTTTTAAAGTGTAGTAAACTTCTTTTTATGAACTTGGATTTAGTTTTGCTTTCATAAGTTCCGCGATTTCTTGGGAAGAATATTTTTCTTCATTTTGCAAAGCTGCAATCACTTTTTCTCTTCTCTCAATCGAATGATTTTGACTTAATTTCTTTTTACCGATTAACTCTGTTACTTCAATTTTTAAACAAACAATTCCCGAAAGTAATTTTTCAACATAATCTGTGTGATCTCCATACTTCCAGGGTTTTGATTGTCCTTTTTCAAAGTATTCGGTTGTTTTTAAAACGATTTCTCTCATTTCATCTTTATTTTCAATTGTTGTTACTTTTCCATAAACGTGGATTGCTGTATAGTTCCAAGTTGAAACTGTATTTTTTTCTTCATACCATGAAGCAGAAACATATGCATGTGGCCCTGGAAAGATGATTAAACATTCCTTTCCATTCATCGTTCTCCATTGAGGATTTGGCTTAGCTAAATGTGTAATTATAAATAAACTCTCTTTTGTTTCTTGTATGATAAATGGTAAATGAGTTGCTTCTATTTTTGCTTCGTCATTATTTGATAATAATATTCCGAAGCTATTTTTCTTCATTTCGGCTATTAATTGATTTAGATCTGTTTCTTTAAATTCTTTTGGAACATACATTTGTTTCTCCTCCTCTAGTTTACATAATATAATTATCTTTATTAATTTATCTATCATAATTAAAAAAGAACATTGACCATAAGATCAATGCTCTTTTTTCAATTTATTTTACATTTCAATTTGTACATTTTTAGATGGTACAAACGTTGAAATTGCATGTTTATATATTAATTGTTGTTTACCTTCAACATCTAACAATACCGTAAAGTTATCAAAGCTTTTTACTTTACCTTTGATTTGAAATCCATTAAGTAAAAATACTGTAACCGCTAGATTGTCTTTACGTAATTGGTTTAAGAACTGATCTTGAATGTTGATTGATGTTTTCATGTCCTTTTCCTCCTCTTCTACCTCTACATATATTTATTCGAGATGAAATAGCCCTTTCCTTCAAGTATAGCTAAAATTTCCAGTTTTTTTATATCAAAATTCTGTCCATCCATATCAAACCAATGGATGCTCATTTTATTCCTAAACCACGTCATTTGCCTTTTTGCATACCTTCTTGAGCTTTGTTTAATTAAATCGATTGCTTCTTCTTTCGTTAAGATTCCATCAAAATAATCGTAAAGCTCTTTATAGCCAATCGCTTGCACAGATTGACAATTTCGAATACCTTTGTCGTAGAGCATTTTTGCTTCATCTACTAGTCCTTCTTCCAACATTAGATCAACTCGTAAATTAATTCGATTGTATAGTAGCTCTCGATCCATCGATAATCCGATTATTTCTGCATCATATAAATACTCTGGCTCTTTTTTAAATGCGGTCTCTGAAAATTTTTGTCCCGTTAGTTTGAAAACTTCAATTGCACGGATTACTCTTCTAACATTATTCATATGTATTTGCTTCGCACTTTCTGGATCAATTTCTTTTAATTGATCATGTAATGCTTTATTCCCAAAGGCCATCGCAAAGCCCTCTAATTGGTTTCTTAAAAGCTCATCACCTTCTTGCTCAGCAAATTCATATTTAGTTAATACACTTTGGATATATAATCCAGTACCACCAACAATAATTGGAATTTTACCTCGATTAGCTATTTCTTTAATTTTCGCTCTAGCTAAAGTTTGAAAATCAGCTACTGTAAAAGAATCTTTTGGATCAAGGAAATCAATTAAATGATGCGGAATTCCTTCCTTTTCTTCTTCTGTAATTTTAGCTGCTCCAATATTTAATTCTTTATAAACCTGTGTTGCATCACCATTAATGATTTCTCCATCAACAGCTTTTGCAAGTTCAATACTTAGCTTTGTTTTCCCTACTGCTGTAGGACCGACGATGACTATCACTTTTTGCATATTTACCATTGTAATCACATATACGCCTTTCTATACAACCTTTTCCTTACTTGTCTTACTATTTTTGAAAGTAGATAACTCTTTTTATTTATACCATATTTATACAAAAATTCCAATGTTTTGTGAATCAATTCACAATTTTAAAAGAAAGTGTTTTCATTTTATATTTGTGAAAGTAAACTATAAGTAATCTTAAAAAAAATGAGGTAATACGATGCCTGATTGGTCTTATCATACAATTTTTAAACCAATGCTCTCAAAGCTTCCTTCTAAAGTTTCAAGAGAATTCATTCATAGTAGCATGAATAAAATCTCATCTATTCCATTTGGTCCAAATCTAATCGAATTTCTCGGTCATTTAAATACTGACAGTTCTCTTGAAAACGTAATTCATAATTTAAAAATTAAAAATCAAATTGGATTGGCCTCTAAGATTGACCCCTATCTATCTGGCACAAACGCTTTTATGAATTTAGGATTTGGTGTGATTGAAATTGGACCTATTTCAATCAACGACTCTTATACAAGCAAAAGTCCGCTCATTAATTTGAAACTTAACCAATTAATCGGAACAGAGGAAAATAAAGTATTAACCATAGAACAAACAGTTCATAAACTTACTAAAATACATAAGAAGGTTCCCATTTTTGCTAGAATAGTTGGGAGTTTTGATGAATATAAACTGATCGAATCAAGGCTTTCAGATTTTGTTGATTTATTCATCCTAGAGTTTGATTTGGCCATGGATTTAGTAAAAAATAATTGGGCTTCTAGTAAACCTATTTGTCTATCAATTTATTCAAATGAAATAGATATTCTTCTTAAACAAGAAAATTATCCATTCCATTCAATATTGATTGAAGAACTTCCAGTTACTACTGATCTAGAGCAAAAAAACAACTTAATAAATACTATTCAAAAGTTAAAATCAAATCAGTTTGAGAAACCAATTTTTACAAAAGGCGGAGTGGTTGAGCCGATTGATGCAATTGAATTAATTGATACTGGAGCATCATTAGTATTTTTATCTCATGGATATGTGCTCAGTGGTCCTGGTCTACCAAAACGGATTAATGAAGCGATAATGTATAGAAGTAAAAAAGAGATGACTAGTTTAAGTGACGGATGGATATGGTACTTTTTATTTGGACTTTTCATGTTTATTGGAGGATTACTTGCTCTATTTATTAGTTTAACTACCATTGTCCTTCCATATGATGAGCACTTTTTAACGATTAAACGACATGTAATTTTACAGTTTAATGATCGAATTCTCCCCTTTATGTCACATGATCGAATGACACTTTCTGGGACGATTATGTCAGGTGGAATACTGTTCATGTCATTAGCCAGAAATGGAATTAAACATCATTATCATTGGGCAAAGAAAGCATCTGATACTAGTGCGTTCGTAGGTTTTTTAGCGATATTTTTATTTATAGGTTATTGGTATTTTGATTGGTTACACGCTTTATTTTGGGTAGTTTTATTAATACCATTCTTAATTGGTTTTTTTAAAACTAGAGGCATAAATAGAAGTCCAGAATCAGAAAATCTAACAAATAATAGAGATTGGAAGATTAGTTTAATAGGTCAATTATTTTTTATTATATTAGGGTTTTCGATCATACTCGGAGGATGTATTATTTCATTTGTAGGTGTCACTACTACCTTTGTGAAAACAGATTTAAATTATTTATGTATAACACCTTCTGAGTTAGATGCATTTAATCAGCACCTGATTCCTGTTATTTCACATGATCGAGCAGGTTTTGGTGGTGGATTAGTAAGTGTTGGCTTACTAGTACTCATGATTTCATTATGGGGGTACAGACAAAATCAAAAATGGATTTGGTGGACATTACTGTTCGGGAGTTTACCCGCGTTTATAACTGCGTTTGGAGTCCATTTTATGATTGGGTACACTGATTTTTATCATCTTTTACCGCCAATCATTGCAAGTTTGTTTTTATTGATTGGAGTCATTACATCTTATAAATTTTTGAATTTTACAACGACTAATTCAAATGAAAACACATTTCATGAAATAAGTAATTCTTAAAATTTGTCTTGAGATGGAAATAAATAAAGGAGCATACCATATCGGTTGCTCCTTTTTCGTGTGAAATAACATTTACCATCTATCCAATCATCCTAATGTGATTCACATTCTTTTTTTAATCCGAATTCGGTAGGTGTATCTGGTTTTTCATAAGTTTTCTTTTCAGGTTGTGCCTATAATGTAAATCATTATTAAGAATATCTTTATACGATTAATTGGTTAACTTAAAATTCAAGTTTACTTTACATATGCTCAATATTTACGATGTATAATTATTGGCTAATTTTATCAATTATATCCAGATTATTTTAATCTAGAAGGATCCACGATCGATAGGAAACCGAAAAATAATGCTAGCAGACATGATTTCAAATTCATCTATTTAAGTTCAAGAATGTAGTTTTTCTTGAACTTTTTTGCATTTATTTAAATGTTGAAAATCAATTCTGGCTTATGGATAGATGACTGAAGGGTCTATAGTTTTTAGCACTTTGGTATTTCTATTTGATTACCTTTTGCAGGAAAACATTTAAGGTTAATAGTTTTTATCATTAAGTATTACTTAACACAAATGGTTTGATTAATAATTGATAATTTAGAATTAACATTCAATTTACATAGTGCTTATATAATTGTCCATGTGATATTTTTCACCATCTCACTGAAAAAAATCAGAATTTCTAAATTGAGGCTGTCTTCGCCTTGAGAAGAAGTCTTAAGAAAGGTTCATTTGAAAAAGGAGGAGTAATAATTTATTGATATTTAACTATTTTTCACAGCTTATTAATTTTTGTAAAAAGCTTTACCACGTCGAATTCACCTAATATTTTCGGAAAATGTTCAGTGAGTTGAAATGTTAAATTTGGTGGAATCATGTACCGATAGTTGTAAAAGATCAAAGCTTACGAATTTTGCACAATTCTGTCCATCAAGTGAGGGACAAAAAAAATTCGATGTTAACGGGGGCCCCCCTCCGTTATTACACGAATTTTCCCATCTAATCAAGACGACAAACGGCTATTTCAGATAAGTGATATTCATTTAAAAGTCAAAAGTAATAATTTCATAGAAAAGTTTGTCTCTAATTTAGAACAATTCGCGGTAATCGTAGAAAATTAGAATTACTGGAGGTTTTCTGTAATGAAAAAATATTTATCTATTTCTCTCGTATTAACGATGATATTCGTTATATTATCAAACACCACAGACGCACTTGCAAACGATTCGGGTGCCAAACTCGTTAAAATCGACAATATGCAGCCGGTTTACGGACAAACGATCACTGCCAATGTAACCATGGGTCATGGTTCAATGGGCAAAAATCTAACATTTCAATGGCAAGTACAGCAATCACGTATCAGCGATCAATATATTAATGTAAAATCTGGTGGTACAACCAAAAGCTACACCGTAACGTTAAATGATATTGGTAAAAAATTGCGCGTTGTAGTTGGTTTACCATCAAATGGTGACAGAAAAACTTCATTGGCTACGAACGCAGTATTAAATGCCAACCCACTTATTGCATCGATGAAATTCGATCATAATTTAAAGGACGATGCAAATCAAGAAAATTTGGAAGGGAAAGGAAATTATAGTTATGTAGACGGTGTATTACCCGGGACCAAAGCCCTTCACTTAGAAAGCGGTGACGGGAATTATGTTGGTACGAAGCATAGCTTGAATTTTGGTAATGACAGTTTTACAACATCCTTCTGGTATAAGGGTGACACTAACAATAATCAGGTAATATTATCAAACAAGGATTTTACTAAGAGCTCTAACGAAGGTTGGGCTATATTTACATCAGCCAATTCGGCCAATATGAATTTAGGATTCCCTACATCATCAGTAAAATTTGGGCGTGATACGTTTAATGCTTCTAATTGGCGTTACGTGACATTTGTTGTAGACAGAGATAAAATGCTCGGATCGTTGTATATTGATGGTTACAAAATGACTGAAACTTCACTAGGGGTAGGAAGTTTAGATACATCGAACCCATTAAATATAGGTAGCGACGGACTAGGTAAAAATGGCGGAAATTCATTCGATATAGCTGATTTGAATGTTTGGAAAGGTGCATTTAGCAGTGAAATGGTTCAAGCTAATTATAATAGTTACGCTGTAAATAAAGTAAATACGAAAGCACTTAACGACACAATTTCAAAAGCAAATAAAATAGTAGCGGACGGCCTCGGTATCGACTACAGCCAAACTGATTTTGATTATTTGAAAAAGGTTTTAAATACAGCAACTAAGGTTGCAACCACGCAAAAAGTAAATTTATATACACAGGAAACCATTAATTATTACGAACGTGAACTAAACAACGCTATATTCATCTATCAAAAAAGTAATAAAAAGCTAACACCTGCAGGTTTAAATATGATTGTGGACAGCGACCCGGAAGTAAGTGCTAATCCCGCAACAATCGCGCGCATTGAAAAAGATTACAGAACAGAACTGAGGCTATTCCCACAGGCCGACGTACTCTTTATTCCTGGCGACGTTACTGGCGGTAACAACGCCAATGAATATGTGTGGATGAAAAATATGACAGACATTTACAATAAACTGAAAGGTGAAGGTCTGTTTGACAATACGAAGCTTTATATGGTACGAGGCAACCATGATATGGGCGGCGCTGAAAAATTTATTCCTGTCGGTTCGGCGGGCGCGTGGAACGCATCAACGAATTCATACGATAACAACTTCTTTAATAGTGCCTATAGGGTAAAGGTAAAAGGATATAATATTGTTGGATTTGACGGAAATTATAACAACGACAATACAGTGGGGAAAACCAAAGAATTACTTAACCAAATTAAAACAGAAGCAGATTACGATCCAACCAAACCTATATTTGTATCTTCTCACTACCCTATAAGCGGAACAGTATGGTCAGGTAGATGGAGCAGTGCAGCAAGTAATAATGTAGGTCAGTATATTGCCGACAATGACTTGTCGCAGGTAGTCTATATGTCAGGGCATACGCAATACGACCCGACGGACGAACGTTCTCATTATCAAGGTTCGGCTACGTTTCTCGACAGCGGTGCGAGTTCATATTCAAGTTATATTGATGACGGTCCGTACGGCGGATATTTAGAAGGTGCGTATATCAACTATAAAACTACGCCTCGCATCGTGAATTTCTTAGAGGTTTACGGTTCAAAAATTATCATCAAACAATATAATTTAAGCACAGATGAATATGTAGGCATACCTTCTGTAAAAATCGTTGGTGAAGGCAAAAAGGCCTTTACCTATAGTAGAAGCGATATAAGAGAACTCATAGCTCCGCAGTTTGAAGAAGGTATTACGGTCGATTCCTACAAAAACAACGAACTTGCTTTTACAATTAAGCAAGCAAATGACAATGTGCGCGTTTTGGAATATAATATTCAGCTTATCAACAAGCTCAACGGGAAAGTTGAAAAATCGTTTAACAGCCTTTCGCTTCCGCTAGACAAGCCATTTGATGAATACAGGCATTATAAGTTTACAGGTTTGTCGCCGACTACTCCATATATACTGAGGGTATTCGCCGATGATTCCATGTATAACCGTTCGTCGCAGGACATAGACATTGAGGCTAAAAAAGTTAATTTAAACAGCATCACTGCGCCTGCATCGGTTTCTGCTAACAACGGAACAGCTAATACAGCTGAAGCTCTCGGATTGCCCACAGAAGTAATTCTTGCAACCGATGGAGGAAATGTGGACGCAAGTGTGACTTGGGATTTAAGCGGCGTTAGCTACGATCCGGCTATCAAGACGGCGCAGACCTTCTCGGTGCCAGGGATCGTAACCCTGCCTTCCGGAGTTGAAAACCCGAACAGCGTTCCATTGACAACAAGCATTAAAGTAACTGTTCAAGCAGTTGGAGTAGCTACAGGCCCAATAACACTAGACAAATCCCAGTACATCCAAGGGGAAGCTATTACCCTATCCTATACTGGGGCAGCGTTAAACGGGAAAGATTGGGTCGGCATCTACAGAACCGGAGCTGTTCCTCCAGGTGCCGGTGCATCTTTGCAATGGAGTTATTTAACGCCTGGATCTGGAAGAGTTAGTTTAAACAATGGACTGGCCCCTGGCACTTATGATGTACTCTTTTTGCTCAATGACGGTTATACGGTAGTGGATCGCAAGACATTCCAAGTCGTTCAACCGTGACGTTTAAGAGCATAACAGTAGGGATTGGCCAACGAAACAGCAAAGACGGCAGCAACCCTTGGCTTGTCTTCCACCGTGGAACTGGTTACCAACTGTAACCTCGCCTGCAAGTGTGGCAAATCCTGACGCTTGATTCGCATGCTTACCAAATCCGAACGGCGATCCCGCTCTATACGTTGCCGCTTGGGAAGCATACGTTTGTTGTATCCTCTACCGAATTAGCCAGCAACCGGCTTAGCAAGACCGTTCAGTTTACGACGGTGGCCAGCATCGATTCTTTAAAGACATTGGTGACACGCTTTACTGATATCAATGGGATCGATCGTGCCGGTATTACCGATAGTCTGCTGGAAAAATTGGCAGACAACGATTTGATCAGCTTTGTAAATGAAGTGAAGCCTCAAAGCGGGAAGCAAATCTCAAGCGAAGCAGCTGAATATTGCTGCGAGACTCTCAATATGTATTGACACAAAAGTTGAGCAATTCAAGTGTTTGAAACCAAAAGTATACACGCAGGTGTCATCACATTAGCGAAATTTAGGATGGATCAGTAATGAAACTGGGGGAGATCAATTTTCTCCCCCTCATTACTTTGGAATATTACAGATTAAAATACTAACATTTCATGAAAAGAGGTCCCACTATGAAGCAGCGTTCATTTCTGTCCATTTTCATCATCCTATTCTTTTTATGTTTTGGGACTACCACAACTTCAGCGCATTCCATAGATATGAGTTACTCGGATTTAAACATTGAAGGGAACGAGATTCTCTATGATCTTTTTATTGAACAAAAAGATTTGTTTCCACAATTCGGTAATGACTTAGATAATCTGGTGAATGATGAATCGGCCTCACAGAAAATAGAATCCTATCTACAAAAAAGCCTTCGCATAGATGTGGATTCAAAGCCCTTAACGATGGAATTGGTTTCGATGAATATGGCGCAAAAGGGTGTTAGAAGAGGCATGGAATTTCAAATGAGGTTTATCGCCGATGAAGACATCAAACAATTTAATCTTCATTATGATTTGGTGTTTGACGATGTCCCTGCTCATACGAGTGTACTCATGGTTCATGTAGGAGATTATTTTCAGCAGAATATGATTGATAGCACGAATAGAGATATTCTGATCAAACTTCCTAAGGATCCTCCTAATGAACTTACAAAGGAACAATTCAAGGACCTTCCGCAGCCTAAGATTGGCGATGTGTTGTGGAAATACTTTAAGCTTGGAATCGAACACATTTTGTCAGGTTATGATCATTTGCTATTTTTATTATCCTTAGTATTAATCGCAACTAGATTCAAGGATGCGTTGAAGATTGTTACTGCTTTTACAATCGCACACAGCGTTACACTGTTCTTGGTGGCAACAGGTCGCATTCACGCAATTCCATACTGGGTCGAATCTTTGATAGCCCTGACAATTTGTTATGTGGCAGTAGAAAACATATTTGTTCAAAAGGCAAAATGGCGGTGGCTATTGACAGCCATATTTGGCTTGATTCATGGCATGGGTTTTGCCGGAGCCTTGGCTGAAACTGGACTTCCAAAGAGTAATCAACTTGGCTCTCTCCTGACGTTTAATTTAGGTGTGGAAGCTGGTCAGCTCATGGTCCTATGCCTTTTACTTCCTTTTTTGCTATTGCTACGACGTTTCCCATGGTATCGTAAAATGGTGGTCTCAATGTCTTGCCTTATTTTTGCGCTGGCATTTTATTGGTTTATTCAAAGACTGCAATGAGGCGGCCATCATTGTTACCCATAAAAATTAATAACTAGTGTATGGTTACATTCAAAAAGGTAGGAGAAATTCCTACCTTTTTTCACTCTTCATCGACTACAACGTGTTTTTTCCGTAACATGTAATAAACAGGAAGTCCAATTAACGTTAAACCAATTCCCCAAAATGCTAAAATAGTTTGCGTCATTAATGTGTTTACAACGATAAAGATTCCCCCAATTATTGCAATTGAGAGAACTAATGGTAAAAAAGGTACTTTATATGGTCTTTTTAGATCTGGTTCCCGTTTTCGTAATATATAAACCGCAAAAAATGTTAATGTATAAAAAATCCAAATTACAAATACTAACATGTCAGTTAATAAGTCAAATCCACCTATAAACATCATAAATATGGCAACTATTAGGATAAATAGACCAGCATTATATGGAACTCCAGATTTAGATAATTTACCAAACCAGCTACTAAAAGGAAGTTTTTGTTCTTTAGCCATTACATATGGGACCCTCATTCCTGTCATTGTATAGCCATTAATTGTACCAAATACTGAAATTAAAATTCCGATTGAGACGAGTTTTCCTCCAAAATTACCGAATAAAACTTTCGATACTTCAGTGGCTGGTGTAGATGTACCAGCTAATTGCACTGCGGTTAATACAAATAAAAAAGATATGTTAATCAAAAGATAGACCGCCATTACAGCTGCTAAACCAAATACGATAGCTTTTGGCAAATCATTTTTAGGATTTTTCATTTCTCCGGCTATATTTCCTACGAGGATCCAACCATCATATGCAAACATCGTAGCAAGTAAAGCTGAACCAAGTGCTGGCAAAAAACTTCGATCACTTCCTACCTCAACCGGAAAAAGTTGAAAAGTCACATTTCCTTCATGTAATAATCCAAATATGATTAAAATCGCCAAAGGTATTAGTTTACAAAACGTAAAAAGTGATTGAATACTACCAGCAGTTTTTGCTCCTAGGAAATTCAATAATGTGATAAAAACTGCAGTAACTACAGCAATAATCGTTACAGTGAATTGATTAGAATTAGCTGGAACCCCAAAAATGGAAACTGCTTGCGTACCAAATATGATTGAAAGTGCGGCAATATTAGCTGGAAAATAGATAATCGTTTGTGCCCATCCAAGTAAATAGGCAGTCAGATCTCCATATGTGTGCTTTAAATAAGCAACCATTCCTCCTGTTTTTGGTATTGCTGCGGCAAGCTCAGCTCCGGATAAACCAGCACAAATTGTAATGATTCCTCCAATTATCCATGCTAATAAACCTAAGCTTGCAGATCCAGTTGCGCCATATACAGCTGTGGCTTTAAAGAAAACTCCGCCACCAATTACAGTACCAATTACAGTAGTTAAAGCTGCAATAAACCCCATTTCTTTTCTTAGTTTATTTTCCGACAATAGGATCACCCATTCTTAAAAAGATCACTTTACTTCATTTCCAAAGAAGTGTTCACAAACACTGGAGATTCTCTCTAGGTCAACATTACCACCCGATATGATTGCTACTACTTTTTTATCTTTTATATATTTTGAAGCTTTACCTGATAAAATTACTGCTGTCGCTAGGGCTCCTGAACCCTCCACAACTGCTTTACCTCGCTGTAGTAAATCCTTCATTGCGACTTCTATTTCATCCTCACTTACAAGAATGATTTCAGTTACTAATTCTTTTACAATCTCATATGTTAATTTCCCTGGAACCTTAACAGAACAACCATCGGCTATTGTAGGAGCAGTATAGTTACTCACTATTTCTCCAGCGTCTATTGATGCTTTCATGCCATGTACATTCTCCGCTTGAACGCCAATAATGTCTATTGAAGGGTTAAATGATTTCAAAGCGACTGCAATTCCAGAAATGAGGCCCCCACCACCAATTGGAACAATGATTGTATCAACATCCCAGAGATCATCTAAAATTTCAATACCGATAGTCCCTTGACCAGCCATTATGTAAATATCATCGTAAGGATGTATGAATGTTTCACCAGTTTCGTCTCGTACTTTAGCACAATAGTCTTTCGCATCATCAAATGTATCACCGTGTAAAATGATATTTGAACCGTAGCCTTCTGTTGCTTCGACCTTTGCTTTTGGTGCAGTTGAAGGCATGATGATTTTACTCTTAATATGTAATAGCTTAGATGATAAAGCGACACCTTGTGCATGATTACCAGCTGAACATGCGATAATTCCTTTACTTCTTTCTTCCTCAGTTAAATGAGTAATTTTATTAAATGCACCTCGAAATTTAAATGAACCCGTTAATTGCATATTTTCAAGTTTTAAATAGATTTCTCCGTCCGACTTTGAAGTTAAATAAAATGATTTTACTAATGGTGTTTTTCGAACTTTACCCTCTAAAAGTTCAAATGCAGTTTTAATCTCTTTAATGGTTAATGGTAAACCCTTGTGATCTAAATTATTCATCTTCTAACTTCCTTTTTTATCAACATTTTAATTTTTCATTCTTGATACATGATAAGTTTGTGTCAAAGTACTAAACAAAATACCAAGCACAGGAAATAGGAAGCAGTAGGGAAAATAAAAAAGAAGGAGACAACTGTCTCCTTCTTTTTCAATTAAGCTTGAGTTACGTTTAACTTTCCAGCTAATTTATTTAACATATCTTCAGACATACGATCTAAATCAAATTTTGGATCGAAGCCCCACTCTTCTTTTGCAGCAGAGCTGTCAATTGAATTTGGCCATGAATTGGCAATTCCTTGACGAATAGGGTCAATGTCGAAATCTAATGTAAATTCAGGGATGAATTTACGAATTGATGCGGCGATTTGAGTTGGTTCGAATGACATTGCTGAGATATTAAATGCATTACGATGTTTAAGTTTTGATGAATCTGCTTCCATTAACTTAATAATCGCATCAATTGCATCAGGCATATACATCATATCCATGTAAGTTCCTTCACCAATAAATGAAGTATATTTCTTATTTTTTAATGCTTCGTAATAAATATCAACAGCATAATCAGTAGTACCTCCACCTGGCACTGTATCATAAGAGATTAAGCCTGGGAAACGTACGCCGCGAGTATCTACACCAAATTTTTCAAAGTAATAATCACATAATAATTCTCCAGCTACTTTTGTAACTCCATACATTGTAGTAGGGCGTTGGATTGTATCTTGTGGTGTGTTATCCTTTGGTGTTGCTGGTCCAAATGCACCGATTGAACTTGGAGTAAAGAATTTTAAGCTTAATTCTCTCGCTACTTCAAGAGCATTCACTAATCCACCCATATTTAAGTCCCAAGCTAATGTAGGTTTTGCTTCTGCAACTGCTGATAAAAGAGCAGCTAGATGAATGAAAGTATCAACTTCATACTTCTTAGCAATTTCTAACATTTTTTCTTTATCCATTACGTCTAAAATTTCAAAATGACCAGTTTCTAAAATTGGACTTCCTTCAAGACGGCGAATATCTGTCGCAACAACATTTTCATTACCGTATTCATTTCTAAGACGCATAGTTAATTCTGAACCGATTTGTCCAAAACAACCAGTAATTAATATTTTCTTCATTCCTTAGTCCACCTTATAGTAATAAAATATCGAAATTAATATATAAAATTATTTAATAACGTTTAATTCGCGACCAACTTTTTCATAAATAGCTAAAACTTCATCTAGCATTTCTTTAGTATGCGCAGCTGTTGGCATATTACGAATACGACCAGTTCCAAGTGGTACTGTTGGGAATACGATTGACTTCGCATAAACTCCCTCTTCGTATAAACGTTTAGAAAATTGTTGTGTAAGATTTTCGTCACCGATAATACATGGTGTAATTGGTGTTTCAGACTCACCGATATTGAATCCAAGTTTTGATAAACCAGCTTTTAAGTAATCACCATTTTCCCAAAGCTTTTCGATTTTTTCTGGTTCTTCAGACATAATACGAATTGCTTCAATACAAGCAGCAGCATTTGCTGGTGTTAAAGAAGTAGAGAATAAGAAAGGACGTGCACGAACTTTTAACCAATCGATTAATTGTTGTGAACCAGCTACATATCCACCTACAACTCCAACTGCTTTAGAAAGTGTACCAATTTGGAAATCAATTTTATCTGATAATCCAAAATGCTTAACTGTTCCAGCTCCTTTACCCATAACGCCAGAACCATGAGCATCATCGATATATGTAATTAAGCCAAATTCTTCAGCAATTTTTACGATATCAGGAATATTTGCTACATCTCCATCCATAGAGAAAACACCATCTGCAATGTACATAACTTTCTCATATAAACCACAAGTTGTAGCTTCTTTTGCTTTTTCACGTAAATCATCCATATCTTGGTGTTTTACACGAATAATTTTTGCCCCAGAAAGTCTGCAACCATCGATAATTGAAGCATGGTTTAATTCATCAGATAGAATTGCATCTTTTTTTGTCATTACTGCTGAAATAGCACCCATATTACAGTTAAAACCAGATTGGAATGCAATAGCAGCCTCTGTATGTTTAAATTCAGCAATCGCTTTTTCAAGTTGATCGTGGATATCCATCGTACCATTAATCGTACGTACCGCTCCTGCACCAACTCCATATTTTTCAGTCGCTTCAATAGCAGCTTGTTTTAAACGAGGATGAGTCGCAAATCCAAGATAGTTATTTGAAGATAAATTAATAAATTGTTTACCACTAATTTGAATAGTAGCTTCGTTAGAACCTTCTAAAGAGTTAATCTCATTATAGAGCCCTTTCTCTTTTAACTCAGCTAATTGTGGAGTTAAAAATGCTTCTAATGTCTTGCTTGACATAAATACCAGCTCCTAAATTAAGTTTATTTATCTAAAAGGAGTAAGCCCCCATTTTATATCTATTATTTATTATTAAATAAATATAAAAAATTATCGTTTTATTATTTTCCATTTTTGTAAAAGAAAATTTTTTATGTATTGATTACAATATACTTATTTGAGGCTTTCCGAATTCAATTATAAATCGGTTACAATGCATTAGGAATACTTTTATTCAAAATTTATTCGAAAAGGGTTGAATTTAAATTATTATAAAAATTCATATAATTCGAATATTATTCAATTTGTTTTTTTAGTAAAACATCTATTGGTTAAAAAGCTTTAAAAGAAGGGTTTTATACATTAAAAAGGGGCGTCTATTAGTCAATTACCTCGACACATTAGACAGCCCCATGGAGTTATATTATTTTTAAGTAATAAATTTTTTTTCAATTATAAATTAATCCATTTAGGCTCTTATTTGCGTGCCAACGCCTTGTCTGATTTTCTTTTCATTCATTAAATAACGAGATAATCCAACTGTTACGAATAAAGAAACCACTACAGGAATTGAACCCATCCATGTAATTGAACGGATAGACAATTGACTGACTACAAGCCCTCCTATTGCTGCACCAAATGCAAAGCCTAATTGCATCATTGACTGATTTAAACCTAATAAAACATCAGATGATTTAGGAGAAATTGTAGCTAAGTTAAATTGTTGAGTTGCCCCAGATGACCAACCAGAAAATGACCATAATGTAAGGATAATGATCACTGTATTGATTGAACTTGAAATGAATGATAATAATAAAATCGATAAAATATTAAGTACTAATCCTCGTTTTAAAGTAAGCGTAATTCCCCACTTGTCTGCACTGAATCCCCCGAATTTAGAACCAAATAAACTAGCTATACCAAGTATTAGAAGAGCAAAACTTAATACGTGATCGCTCATCTTAGTAGTTTGAATAAGATAAGGTGATAAATAAGTAAATACGATTCCATATCCGCTCATTAAGAAAAAAGTAATAGATAAAGCTAATGCGATTTTTGGTTGTTTAATTAATGAAATCTGCTGCAATAATGGAATCGGTTGATCACCATGTGTTTGTGGAATTGTTTTAACGATAATTGCTAAAGAAATTAAAACGAATATGGCAACTCCAAGAAAGACTAGTCTCCAATCATAGGCAGCGGCTATAAATCTGCCAATTGGTACTCCTATAATGAGTGAAGCAGTAAATCCCATGACAACAGTGGCAATTGAACTTGCCTTTTTATCTGCTGGAGCAATCTTAGCAGCCAAGCTAAGTACTGTTACAACAGTAACTCCTGCACTTAACGCCATTATAATGCGCGCAACCATAAACAAACCGTAACCAGGTGCAATTACTGCTAATAAATTACCTAAAATAAATACACTTAAAGAAAATAGTAATAATTTTCGTCGTTCCATTTTAGCTAATACGGCCATTAATATCGGTGTACCGATCGCATAGATTAATGAATACACCGTAATTAGTTGCCCTGCAGCTTCAATAGAAATACCTAATTCATCAGCCATTTTATCTAAGATACCTGAAATAACATATTGTGAAGTTCCTACTAAAAAACTGATCATTGCTAAAATATAAATTTTCCCTTTATTTGTCATAAACTAATTCCTTTCAACATAATTATATATTTCTATAAATACCGAAATAGTAAACTTTAGAGAAGGAAGCCACTTGATTAGCTTCCTTCCTACTATCTATTCAAATTAAAGCTTAGATTAGAACATTTAGATGCTTTTTAACATCATATTCTTCAATTGCTTCACCATTTTTTAAACGGTGTAGAAGATCTGGATTCGAAATTAGAGGACGCCCAAACGCAGCAACATCAATTGTTCCTTCAATGATAGCTTTTTCTGCCATTTCAGGATTTAACGTTCCCACTCCAACTATAATTCCATCCCAGTACTTTCTAACAAGCTGATGCATCGTTTTACCATCTGCAAGTATACGATCAAATTGCATAATTGAAGGGTGTAATAAAGTTGCACCAACTTCTTTGAATGCTTCAATGAATGTACGAATTGCATAATCTGGGTCTTCCCACATATAGCCCGGAATATCAGCTTTATGTGCAGAAAATCGAATCATCGTTCTTTCAGTACCAATTGCTTCGATAACAGCTTTTATAACTTCCTTCATGAAAGTTAATCTTTGTGGTAGATCACCACCGTATTGATCTGTACGATGGTTTGTAACATCTGAATTAAATTGATCGATTAAGTATCCATGTGCAGCATGAATTTCGACTCCATCAAAACCAGCTTCAATGGCGTTTTTAGCTGCTTGAGCATATTGATTGATTACTTCTTTAATATCCTCGGTAGTCATTTCTTCAGGTATATCATATGGCTTACGAAAACGAGAAACTAATCCTTCTGCAGGAATCGCTGATGGTGCTTGCGGTGGCATATTTCCAGCAAGCTCGTGATGAGATAATCGTCCTACATGCCAAATTTGAGAAATCATTGTGCCGCCCTCTTTATGAACAGCATCAGTTACCTTTTTCCAAGCTTTAATTTGATCCTTAGAATATATTCCTGGAATACCTGGGTAACCTTTTCCACGTGGACTAATAACTGTTCCTTCAGAGATAATCAAACCTACGCCATCTGCAGCTCGTTTACGATAATATTCGACTATATCTTCTCCAACTACGCCTGTTTGATCATCTGCAAAACTTCTTGTTAATGGAGCCATTGCAGTACGACTACGTAAATTCCAAGCACCTATTTTTACTGGTTCAAAAAGTTTACTTTCTACACCATTTTCTAATTTTCCCCAACTAGTTTCATCTTTGCTTACTAAACTCATATTCAATTCCCCCTTAGGTTATTCGGTATTTCTACAAATACTGAAATATAAACTAAAATTATACCGCTTTATTTTAAAGTAAAGCGGGTGCGTATTTTTCCAAAACTTCTCGTTGTAAACTATAGTATCTGAAGGTTCCTTCTTTGCGAACTGTTAGCAAGCCGCAATCAAGTAATGGTTTTAAATGATGTGTCAATGTAGAATTGGCCGATACTTTTATTTGATTTTTCATCTCTAAACAAGCTAATTCAGATTGCTTAGCAAGTACTTTAACTATTTGTAAACGAGTAGCTTCTCCTAATGCTTTATAAACCTTTACTGCAATATCATCGTTCACCACTTTAACCTCCTCTCAATGACCAATACTTATTTCAGTATTTCTAGAAACATTGTATTTTATGTAGTTTATGATGTCAAGTGCCATGATTTATTAAAAAAAAATAATAATTAGGCTAGGCGCATAAAGAAATTGTTCACTCAAATTTAGAGTGTTGATTTTTAACAGGAATATCCGTTTTGAAGAAATATGCACTTTTTTCATTCACTACTCATTGATAAACTATTACAGAAAATATATGTTATATTTTTTGCGAGAAATCAAAAAAACCTACAAAGGAATTAATTACCTTGTAGGTTTTTTCACTATATTACTTGATGAGATCAAACCCTTAAAATCTAAATGAGTAGATTAAACAATGTTGGGTTATTGTTTATTTCCATAAATTGAATTTCATGACAATTCATTCTCTCAATCAATGCTTTGTAATCAGATTTATTGGCCAATTCTATTCCAACTAGTGCTGGCCCATTATCCTTATTGTTTTTCTTTGTGTATTCAAACCTCGTAATGTCATCGTTTGGTCCTAATACTTTATCAAGAAATTCACGTAATGCGCCAGATCGTTGTGGGAAGTTGATGATGAAATAATGTTTTAGTCCTTCATGAATTAAAGACCTTTCTTTTATTTCTTGAAGTCGGTCAATATCATTATTTCCACCAGATATGATACAAACGACATTCTTTCCTTTTATTTCATCTTTAAATAATTCTAAAGCTGATACAGACATAGCTCCAGCGGGCTCTGCAATGATAGCATTTTTATTATAAAGCTCTAAAATCGTTGTACAAATCTCACCTTCTGGAATAGCGACAACCTGGTCAAGTACATCTCTACAGATTTCATATGTTAAATAACCAACTTGACCAACCGCTGCTCCATCAACAAATTTTTCAATAAAAGGTAAAGATACAACTCTTCCATTTGCAATCGATTCAGCCATTGAAGCGGCACCCATCGGCTCTACTCCAATCACCTTCGTTGAAGGACTAATTCCTTTTATGTATGTTCCAACTCCAGAGCTTAATCCACCTCCGCCGATTGCTACGAATAGATAATCTACTGGACGGTCTATTTCATTTAATATTTCAACTGCTACTGTACCTTGCCCTGCAATTACATCTTGATCATCAAACGGATGAATAAATGTCATTTGATTTTCATTGCAATAAGCTTGTGCATTTTGATGAGCAATATCAAAGGTGTCACCGATTAATATAACTTCAACAAAAGGTCCACCAAAGAATTTCACTTGAGATACTTTTTGATTCGGCGTTGTAGATGGCATAAATATTTTCGCATACACTTGCAAATGATTACATGTATATGCTACGCCTTGAGCATGATTACCTGCACTTGCACATACAACCCCTTTTTGTCTTTCTTCATAAGACAAGTTGCTAATTTTGTAATATGCCCCTCTAAGCTTAAATGAGCGGATAATTTGTAAATCCTCTCGCTTTAAAAATACGTTACAATCATATTTTTCACTAAGCATTGTACTAATCTGCAAAGGTGTTTTAATCGTAACTTCTTTTAACGTATTATAGGCAACTAAAATATCCTCAATCTTAACAGTACTTTTTACTTTCTCCATATAACTACCTACCCTTTGCATTTTTTTATATAAACTCCATTATAGTAAAAGTTAATTAATAAATAAACAGAAAATTCAATTTTCCAACGAAAGTTTTATGTCATTATACGTGAATGAAATAAAATGTGCTTAAAATCCGTACTTTCATTCTAATTGGCAGTAATACACTAGTTATCATTTTCAGTAGGATATGCTATCATTTTGATATTAAATAAATAGATATTAGGTGATTTATAAAATGGAAAATCAATCTTTATTATTAATTGATGGCTTTAACTTATTAAGTAGAGGTTATTTTGCAACTTCTTATGGGAGAAGTGATGAACAACTTTCTAAGACAAAAGATGGCGTTTATATAAATGCATTAAGAGTTTTTATTCCAAAGCTTTTTAACTTAATTAAAGAACATGACATTACTCATCTAGCAATTACTTGGGATGTTAAACGTGAAGAAACTGATCGTCGAAATAAATATGATTTTTATAAAGCAACTCGTGGAGAATTACCAACACCACTTATCGAACAATATTTCACTTTAAAAACAGCATTAGAGGAAATCGGTATTGCTCAACTAGAAATGGCACCATATGAAGCAGATGATTTAATGGGTACTTTATCAAATAATTGGTCTAATTCTGTTAAAAATAAATGCTATATTTATAGTAATGATCGAGACTTACTACAATTAATTAACGAGCATACCTCTCAAATCATTGCTCAAAAAACTGGTGAAATTGTTTACTCCCTTGAGCACTTCAGTAATGATTATGGGATCCATCCAAAACAATGGGTTGATGTAAAAGCATTATTAGGTGATTCTAGTGATAATATACCTGGTTGCCCTGGAGTAGGAGAAAAATCGGCTATTCCATTAATTCAACTTTACAACTCTGTCGAAGAATTGTACGAGAATATGGAAAATCTTGATTCTAAATTTAATCGCTACAAAAAGAAATTAGAAGCAGGTAAGGACTCTACTTTTATTAGTAAAGAGCTTTCTGCCATTACAATTGATATACCTCATTTTGCTGAATATACATTTGAGGATTTAAAAATTAATATTGATGAGGATAAATTATCACTTACGCTTGAGGAATTAGAAATTCGTGTGAAGCGATAAAAGTCAAATTTTATTAGGAGAAATATAAATGTCTGAGTATTGGAATGCGTATTTTAGTTTTATAAATGATAAACCAGCTACTGTAGTATTAGATATGGAAGTAACTGAAGAAGTAAACATTGAAGATTATCCAACTATTGTTTGTATAAAACTACAATTAAAAAATCCAGACGAACGAGGTTTTCCTAGTAAACATGAATTAAAAGTTTTAGAAAAAGTTAATAAGGATATTGAAAAACGAATTAATCCAAAACTCTACCTTAATGTTGGTAGAGTTACGACTGATGGTTTTAGAGAACTTGTCTATTATACTTCGGAACAAGATCCTAAAATGCTAATTGAGGTTGCTGAACAAATTATTGAAGCAAATAATTACGAATTTGAAGTGTATGGTATGGATGAAGAAGAACTATGGGAATATTATTTCGAATTTCTATATCCAAACCAATACCATCTACAGCATATAAGCAATGCTGAATTAATTGAGCAATTACAAAAATCAGGTGACAAATTAAAATTACCTCGCAAAGTCGAACATTTTATTCTATTTAATGATGAAATAAAAATAAATGAGTTTATTAGCGAAATAGCAAAAGAAGGTTTTAATTTTGAAGAAAAGTATTCAAATATTGATGAAGATTTAGATGAAGAGTATGAATTTACCATACGTATTTCTAGAATAGATCATGTTGATCTAGATAGCATTGATGAATTAACTGATTTCTTAATTGAAGCATCTGAACATTTCGGTGGTCATTATGATGGATGGGAAACTCTTGTTATCAAAGAATAAACATTAACTTCAAAATTTAAGATATGCTTTAAAAAATATAAATAAAGAACACTACTGTTTTTGAATATCTAAAGTAGTGTTCTTTTTAATTAGTCATTTAAGTAATTAACTTCTGATGTTGGATTCCATTTACTTTCACAATCTTTTCACTAACTAAAAATCAATGTTTAAGAAAACTGAATTCATCATCTTTTATTATCTTATGTAATCTTATTAATTTATCTGACATAGATATGAAATGATTACTTTCACCATTACCTAATCCTCTGGTTATCCCATCGATTTTCCCTATCATTTCATGTTTTTTCTTGCCGATTTCCCAACAATAAAGCGTACCTTTTGAACCATAGCCACCATAAAAATATGCATACTTACCTCTTATGCTTATAGCATGTGAACCACGAAATTTTACAGGGACTTTATAAGTTTTTATTTCTCTTGATTCAGGGTATAGTTGTAACAATGGAAATTCGGAATATGGAAATAGCCAAATGGACGATCCCTTCCCTTTAGAAATTGCATAACAATCATCTATAATCGGACCTTTAAACAAATCAGAGTGATATCTAAAAAGAACTTTACCTTCTAAGTTGAATAACACTAAACCCTCTGTAGAAATTCCACTTCCAAAAACACCTTCATCAAAATAACTAATCCAAATTCCTTCCTTGCCTACTTCGACATCTTCTACACCATCACCACAATTAAAGGAATCTACTATAATACCATTTATATTTAAAATAAAAACATTATCCTTTTTTAATTCTTCCCTAGAATCTACAATAACAATTGTCTCCCTATCTACCCATCTTACAATAGGGAAATCTACCTTAAGATTGAGTGAAAGAAAATTTTCTTCATTAAAGAAGAGGGTATACTTCTTTTTTTCCTTAAGAAGTACTACTAGGCCATATTCATCTTTCCAATCTGTATCTATGATTTCGTATGTATCAAAGTTAGATTCTTCTTTTGAAAATGCGACAGTATCTATAATTAAATCATTCAAATAATTTCCTCCAAACACGTTTAAACTATGATTCTAATCTCTTTAAAATTGAACAATCTAATGCATTAGTTGAATAAGGTATTCTATTAATTCACGTTTATTCCAATTTTTTGGGAAAGTTCCTTTATATACTCTTTTTGTGAATCAAACTTGGATGTTAAATATACTTCTTTCATTCTTTTTTGTGCTTTTTCAGGATAACCGTAATAATGATACAGAAGAGTTAAATGATGTCGGGGTTCAAACCGCCCCAGTTCTTCCTTTAATTCTATAACATTTATAATATCTTCAATGTTTTGATATTGTTCAAAATAAGGAATTATAACATTTACAATATCACTTTCCACCTGCTTTTTTATTTCTTCAATATCCGTTTTATCTGATATCTTATACCAATTTTCACGTATGTTTTTTATATCACTTATTCGTAGTCTTAACATCGAGTTTACTTCTAATGGAAATATTGGAGATTTCATTTCAGATAAAGTAGTATATACTTTATCGCAATAAATTCCAGTATTAAATAAAAACTCTACTTCATTTTTTGTATTCCATTTAGAAGATTGGATGTTAACAGTCCAGGCAAAGTCAGGAAATATTTTAGCAAAGTTTTTTCCTTTCTTCTTAAATCCATTTTTTTTAAATAAAGGTGCAATTGTTTCTTTGACTATATGATTTAACTCATTCTGCATACTCATATATTTCTCCTTGAATGGAATCGTATTTAACGATTCATACATAATAATTTATCAAACCTTAATGTCTTATTGCACTAACGGCCATTTACTTCAAAAAAAAATCGACTATACAGCCGATCATGTTGTCGATTATTGCATGAGTTAGTCTAAGTGAAACATTCCAAACTCTAACAATTATTAATTTCTGATTTGATAATAAATGGAAAGATTTTGTAACATATTCAAAATTATTGAAACCCTTTTATATAGAATTCAATATCTTTTAGTTCTTGTTCTTCTAATTTACTACCATACTTAGCTAATGTGTTCTTAATAGCTTCAATTTGATTCTTAGTCGGTGAATCAAAAGTACGGTTAAAGTTTTCTATCCATTTAACAAAATTTATTCTCCCTAAGTTTGAGATTACAGTATCTTCCGTATTTACATAAAACTCAATAATATAGTTAATAGCATCCCATTTAGATAGTGAACATAGTAAATGAGTTAGATTATATTTTGTATGTTCGTATTTAGTTTCTTTAAACAAATTATATAATTGTTCTTTCGTATCATTATAGTAAACTTTAGTTAATGACTTCCTAGCAGCATTAGATACTCCTTCTTGTTTATGATCAAGCAATTTCATAAAACTTTCCTTTTGATTTTCTCCATCTAAAATAGAGATTGCATAGTTAGCGGCTTTAACTATTGAAACATTAAAATTACCTAAAAACGGAATTATCAACTGTACATGCTCTTTCTTACCTACTTCGCCTAACCCTAATATCGCTCCACGAAGAAATTGTTCTGAATTGATCATACGAATGTAAAAAGGAGCAAAGTCAGTTATGTTTTGCTTTTTTAATAAGAATCTTGCAATCGATCGAATTGTACCGCTTTTATCTAATAGTGCACTTTCAAGTTCTAATACGCTCTCACCTGGAAAGAAAGAATAATACTTCTCTAATACCTTTGCACGAATCATTGGAAATTTGTCCTTCTTCAAAATAGGGTAATAGTCATTAAATTCATTAACACTAATATCACCTATTATTTCATTAAAGAGTAAAAGACGCGGGTGAGGTTCTTTTTCTAGTTTAAGATAATTTATAAGTATTTCTTTATTAACTAATTTGGAATATCTAATCATTTGATAACAGAAATATCTAATCTTAGTAAAGTCTGATTTTGTACCTTCGTCCAAAAAAGGTAACGATTCCTTTTGGGATAACAACTGGACTACATCTTCAAAGACACTATTATCATTTCGCTTTGTGTTCTTTAACTTAAAGAATAGTGGAAGATTACTTACGATGTGATTTACATACTTATTTGTTAATCGAATCTTGACATATTTCTTAGCAGTCTCTCTTACCTCTGTAACCCAGTCGTTACATCTAATTAGTAAATAAGGCAATTCTTTACCTGAATCATCCAAATTTAATAAATGGATCGCTTTTTCTCTAAAGTATCCATTTGGATGAAAACTACATAATCCTAGTATTATTAACTTCTCATCATTAGTCATATCCGGTAATAATAAATTCTCTGGGGATTCATTTCTCCAATCATATGACCAATCTAATGAAGTTCTTTCTCTAAACAAGTTATCGAGCTTTGATAATTCAAGAATGTTTAACGAAATGACATATTCATAAAGAACTTTTGCTGTTCTAATTTTCAGATCATCAGAGCTAGTTAATAAAAATGAAAAAATAGTAGGTATTCTTGTTAATTCATACTCACTTGTAACTTTTAGCATTTTTTCTATATACTCCCTAGAGTATCTGTCTGCATGGTAAAATGTTTGTTTCTTTTTAAAAAATCCCCATATCATTCTATTGTTCCTCCTCTCTGCAACTTAACAAATGACTCCTTCAAATATACGCATATTTTAAAAATATGAACCGATCAAACTATTCAACTATTGCATGCGTTAGTTGAAGAATTTGGTTAATATCTATTAATTTTTTTTGAATGAATTTAACATTTCTAAAGCATCTGAAAGTATTTCCTTTTGTCGCTCAAGTTCATTAAGTTCTTCCTTAACCTTTAAAATACATTTTAATAAAACTTCATCATTTATAACTGAATGGATATTTTCTTCCATCAATTGAAACGAGTTTGCTTGAACTTCGAAGTTACCAGTTAACAAATGATAAACTAACGTTTCTATGTGTGCCGAACAATCAAATGCTTTCAATGCATAAAACAAAGAACCTCGATATCCCAGTGTTTTAGGGTCATTTATCATTTCAATAAGTGGTTCAATTGCTTTTTCACTTCCTATATCGCTAAGGGCAATCGCAATTGTATTTCTTATTCTATGATTCTCTGTACTTTTTAAATACTCGATCAGAAGA
This sequence comes from Gottfriedia acidiceleris, assembly GCF_050457485.1. GTDB lineage: Bacteria > Bacillota > Bacilli > Bacillales > Bacillaceae_G > Gottfriedia > Gottfriedia acidiceleris_D. The sequence continues at coordinate 234,089 of NZ_JBCMJM010000001.1, read as the reverse complement.
GGGATACAATTTTCTTGTCTTGTTTCTCCGATTTCTTCCAATATTCTTTCTGCTTCCTCTACTTTACCACTCTCAATTACTTTTCTTATGATTCCTAAATCCATATCTCCACCCACTTCAATAAATCAATTTTACTATAAATTTCTACAAAGAATTAGGGTTTCCTTGTTCAACTAAACTGCCATTTAGTACAACAAAAAAATCGACTACAAAGTCGATCAAGTTGTTCAACTATTGTATGCATTAGTTAAATTAGCACTTTTTCATGAATAAAAATCTGCTTATATAGAATAAATTCTTTACGATTTTAACGCCAAATCCCATAAGAAAATCGCAATACATAAACAAGCAATATAGTATATTAAACTGCAAAATAATGAAATCCCGATAATCTTAATTATTTCAAATTTTTTTATTTTTTTATCCTTTTTTCTAATCTTCAATATAATGAAAAAAATCAAGGCGATAAAAAAAGCATTTTTAATTATCGGTAAAATTTGATCGAAGAAGAACATATATTTTCTCCTTTAACTCGGTTTTTTTAAGCCTTCTTCCTCTATAGAAATATATTCTTCAGCCCTACTTTAGCGATTATCCTCTTGGTGTATTTGTCATAAATCATTCATAATATTAATATTCTATACTCAAATTTATAATTCCTTGTTCAACTAAACTGCCATTTTGTTCAATAAAAAAGACCGACAAATCGTCGATCGCGTTGTTCAACTAATGCATTGCTTTAGTTGCATAAGAACGTTTAAGCATTGACTAATAACTGGCCCCAGCCTTTCAGGAAATTAAAAAGACCGTGCAAGACGGAATCCAAGGTCGTCTATGCAAAATGAAGGATGGCTACGACGACGACATGAAGCACCACAACCTCTTGCTACCTCTGCCCAAGACCTGTCCATCATATAAATCCCAACACCACTCCCAAACATTTCCTAACGTATCATATAGACCCCAAGCATTCGCTTCCTTTCTTCCTACTTCATGTATTTTATCTCCAGAATTTTCATTATACCAGGCAATTTTATCAAGTTCACCGTATCTATAACCCGTCGTCCCTGCTTTACACGCATATTGCCACTCTGCTTCTGTAGGAAGTCTATAGCCATCTGATTCCCAATCACAAAATATGTTTTCACCATCATTACTTATTGAATAACACTCTTTCAGTCCTGCTTTCTGTGAAAGTAGATTACAAAAAGAAATTGCATCATTCCAAGAAATATTCACAACTGGTTTTAGATCTCTGACAAAAGTATTAAGTGATGTATTAGTTATAGTATTGTATATCCCCATAGTTACAGGATACTGGGCAAGAAGAAATGGTTATTTCAGTTCTCCATTTACTTTTTATTCTATCGTCTCTTAATTCTATATTTCCCCCTGGAATTTTTACCATTTGATAGTCAATGTAACTCTTAATTTCATTTGACACTTTGTCTTCCTCCTAATGATCATGATTTAATAAAAATCACCTCGTTAAGAACTAAGAGATCAATTCAAAAATTACATGGGTTTTTTGTAGATATTAATCCGTTAGTAAAATAAAAAAGTCTGCAAATCAGCATATTCGTTATACAACAAACGCACTGCTTTAGTTGAATTAGAATTGTATACTAAAATTGACCAAGGAAGCCTAAAATAGTCTCAGATTTCATTGTGTTAAAAGTACCAGATTATTTTTTCTTTAATTTAAAAGTTTCCTCTTGATTATTCCATTTTATCGTTACTTCAATAGGTGAGGATATACTTGTAACAGAACAACCAGAGCAGGCATTAGGAATCGTAATAGTAGTTTCGTTATTTAATTCTTCTGTGCGAACAGTTTGACCATTATTGATATTAATCTCTAGATTCTTTTTTACTTTATTACCTTTCTTTAGTTTAAAAATAAATTGTCCATCTTCTCTCGTATCATTGGTTATATCAGCAGAGTATTCTCCTTTCCAATGTTCGCTTTCCCCTTTAAAAAGAAGCGATTTATTGGAACATCCAAATAATGTTAAAACTAAAAGTGATAAAAGTAGTTTCTTCATAAAACCTCTCCTTTTTATTTCCATAATATGTAAATTCTGTGCAAAAATGATAATCCCTTTTACTAATAAAATGATAAGGATTATTCTAATAACAAAAAACTAGCATAAAAAAATCCTTCTTTTTTAAGAAGGATTTTTTTATTTCTTATTGAATATATGCATGCGTTAGCCATCCATGAATCCTCAGATTCACAACAGTGAATGGAAGTTTATATCGTACTCCCATGGTAGTTTAATAAGAACACAGTCGAAATTCAGGACAAACTACGAAAAACGAACTATTCTTGAAAGTGAGATTGTTAGATGTACTATGCTCTTTTTTTCATTCGTATTCTAAAAATAATAACTAAAATAATCGTACAAATACCTCCAAATAAAATAAAATTAAATAGATTATCAAAAATATTTCTTTGAAATTCTTCTTTGTAATTTACATTTTTGATTGGCTTTTTTCCTTCACCTAGAATTGTTAGGTCTTTTTGTGCTAAGCTAAACTCTTTTGTAGAATCACATATAGTAGTTGTTAGCGATTGAGAGTTTTCTCCATACATTTTAGAAGCTCTGGCATAAACAAGATAATTTTGCCCTTTGATGAAGTCAATTCCACAGTCACCATGACCTTGCCCTGTTTTAATAATTACTTGGGAACTACTTATGCCTTTCCACGTTTTGGAAACTTCAAAAAGAACTTTTTTATAGTTAGGATTTGAAAATTTAGTAGTTTTAATATCAATTACTTCACCACTGAATACAGCCTTCGATTGAGAGAATTCCTTTTGTACAGTTTGTTCTTTTACGCATGAACAAGCAAAAGTTACACGTGGTTTTAACATAAATGTTGAAGTGCTAGTCAATAAATATAGAATTAAAAGAATTATGAATTTTTTCATATAATCAACTCCAAATAATAAACTTTCCTTCTCGTGGCTGTTCTTTTTTAATAGTGACTAATTTCCAAAATATGTTAATAAATATATTCAATTAAAAGTTATAAATCCCTTTATCTAATTAAATAGAAAGTTAGTGCAATAAAAAAATAGACTACCGTAGTAGCCTATCTTTGTTTAACTAACGCATGCGTTAGTTACATAAAGATTTAAAAATCCTTTTATTCATTCTTATTTTCTAACCTTAGAATATTTTGATTGTTTACAAGTTTAATTTCTTTATATTCACCTTTTGAGTTAGACTCAAACAAGTCATTTGATTTTAGATGTGTAGTTTTTTCTTTAACTTCTTTATCTACTGACTGCTTCAGTTTTTCATACTTTACTTCCCAGTCTTTTATCTTTTCAGCTAAAGACTCGGCTTCTCTTTTGTAAAATTCAGCCTCGTATTGATACTTTTTCTTTTCCTCTGGATCAGTCGCAGTTTCAGACTTTTTTAAACTCTCTTCTGATTTATCAACTTTTTCTTGAATCAAGTCATCAAACCATTTTTTAAATAGTACGGTAACTTTTGCCAATACAAATTCAGAGATTTCTTTCCAGTATTTTAGTAGCAATTCTTTAATCTCTGGCCACATGTATTTTAGAAATACACCTATAAATTTCTTCCACATTATAAATATTCTCCATTTCTTATGTAATTTAATGATTCTTATATATCGGTAAAAAGTCCTTTGTTTTAAATTTAAAAGTACAAATGTTTAACTAACGCATGCGTTAGTTGCATAAGAGAAAAATATTTTATTCAAAATTACTTCGCCATATTGTATCACCAATTTTATCGAGCTCAGTTCCAACACGATATAGCAAAATACAAATTCCAATCAACAACACTATATGAAGAATTTTATATATAGAATCTTTCATAAACTGTTCCCCTTACTTTTTAATCAACTTTTAATGATATATTCTGTTTTTATCAAGAAATTCCTACTCCTCATTGAATAAACTGCCAAATAAAAATAGGAGCTAATTTAAAGATCAGCTCCTAAGTTCTTATACAACTAAAGCATGCGTTAGTTGAATAAGGAAAGATGATAATAAGCAACAACTTTATCAAAAAAGTGAATTACTTTTGTTTAAAGAATTCTACATATTTCTTATCTTCATCAATAAAACATCTTCCCTCAGATTTTTCATTTGCTATCTTAAAGTACTGTGTTGCAGCACTTCTATCTCCAATTTCGTATGCTACTTTTCCTGATAGAAATTCTCTTTCTCCCGTATCGATTCTATTTAGACCACAGTTATAAATTATTTCTGACCATTTTTTGGCTTCATAAAAATTATTAATTAAGATATAGGTTTCACTTAAGAATAAAGCACAATGATAACTATCTTTGTAAATACCTTTAGGTTCAGGTATAGCATTCCAGGCTTCTTGGAGGTATTTTATTGAGTCTTTGTAGTTTCGTAAATCGAACTCCTGGCTACTCTTGTCAAAAAGTGAAGATATCCTATTCTCGAGATCAAGATTTGATTTTTTCAACATTATTTCCCCCTATAATAGTTCTTGTATTAGCTTTATATACTTTGGATCTTCCTCTTCAAATATGTCCTGTCCCTCCAACATATAGGCTTTCAATAAATATTCCTTTGCCTTTTCTTTTTCACAGGTTTCATATAAGTTCTGCCCCAACCTCAGTAGTATATATGGATTTCCCATTCCCTCAGGACAATTAAATGCATCATAAAAATAATTCTTTGCTTCGTTATAATCCTCAAGATGAAAATATACATCCCCAAGTGCGGTAAGAACCCAAGTACTAGCTTCCCACATATATTTAGGGTCAGGTATTAGATCTAAGGCATTTTTGTATTTCTTAATGGCACCAACATAATCTTGTGCTTCAAATAATGCATCACCTTCCTCAGAAAGTTCAACTATTTTATCATAGATTTCATCATTAATTTCCATAAGTCCTCCTCTTGAACACTAGCTATATTTTAATTATATAGGTAATTTTCAAAAAAATCTTATTCAACTAATCTGCCATTTTGTTGAATAAAAAAAGAGCCGATCACAGCTCCAAAATGTTATCAAACTAACGCATGAGTTAGTTCAATAAGAAACTACTTTAATTAAATATCAAGATGATTAGATCGTCTAAATACTTTTTTTGTCTTACCTAAAAATATAAGTAAAAGTTTATAGATGAGATAACCTAAGATAGTCCCAAACACATTACAAATAACATCATCAATGTCTATTTTCCTTCCTAAACTTACTCCTAAAAGACATTCTACAAATTGTAAACTTTCAATACTGAAGGAAACAATAAGTCCAATCATTAAAATGTTTTTAAGCCTTTTGCAATTTTCCCACAATACAGGGAGAAGAAATCCCAGAGGCATAAACATTAAAATATTGCCCCCTACATTTCTTACAATCAATTTAATCATAAATACTACGTCACCACTATATGCTATTCCTACTTCACTAATATCTCTAATTATCGAGGTAAAAGGTATGTAATTTATAGACCAGTAAGGAAATTGAAGTTTCCAATGTGGAATATTGTATAAAGGGAATATAGTCACTGAAATAACCATTAATGTATATATAACAAGCAAAAGTCCTATTAATTCTTTAAACCAAAAAATAGTCTTTTTGTTTTTCTTTTTTAGTATAAGTATAATTGCTCTCAAAATTAAGTAGCACAAAATAACAAACACTATATCTCCAATTAATAATCTCAAAGCAGTCACCTTTTCCTGTACTAAAAATAAAAAATCTCTGTTTGTAATAATCATCATTTTAAATAATGGATAAATATCCCATTTATTATTTTCTCTTTTATAACTAAAAATCCTTTTTAATCAAAAACCTTATGCAACTAATCTGCCATTTAGTTGCATAAGAAACTCAACAAACGTCTTTAACAGAGCCTTTAATTTTAATAATTTGTTAGCTTAGGTGAATTATATTTTTTTGGTACCAACTCTCTTATTCAACTTGCCACAAACGTTCACAATCAAACTCATTATTCTTAAACTTCAAAAGATAAATATCAGGATTGCTTAAACTTTTCCAATTCTCAAAACCAAATTTTTTGTTAAACTGTTTTAAAATTAAAGACATCAAATTCCCATGAGTTACAACGATTGTAATTTGATTTTCACTTTTGATGATTTCATCTATTACGCTTATTGCACGATTAGTAGCTTCTTGACTTGATTCGCCGCCATCGAATTTCAATTCCATATCTTCAAATGTGGCTTTTAATTTTTCAAGCCAGTCAGGTAAATCAATCGAGCTTAACTTACGTTCAGACAGTCGCTTATCGAGAACAATGTCTATTTTCATTTCATTACTAGTCGGTTCGATTGATTGAATTGCTCGTAAAAAAGGACTTGAAATTATTTGGTCAACTTTAATTTTTGAGAAAAAATTACTCAAATGCTTAGCTTGTATTAAACCTCGCTCCGTTAGATTTGCCTCATATGGCTGTCCTTCTGCTTCACAGTGTCTAATTATATATATCTCTTTTTCCATTTGATCTGCTCCTACTTTGCATTAATTGATTGAATATACAAATTTTCTTTCTATTTTTTTATATTATCATTAACAATCCTAATTTAGATAATTGAATTTTCTTATTTTCATAATGAACATTTTTTATTAATTGATGACGACCTGAATTGAATGTATTATTTAAATTACAACAATCATTCGGTAAGGAAATTACTATTATCAAAAATTGGAGGTTATTTAAATGAAAGAATTTTTGATAATAAGGTATATCAATTTCATGGCAAATAGAGGGGTTTTTAAGAAATGAAAGAGTATTTTACAATTGGAGAAGTATCAAAATTATTCCAAGTCAAAATTGCAACTCTTAGGTACTACGATCAGATTGGTCTGTTATGTCCAGAATTTACCGATAAAAAGACCAACTATAGATATTATTCAACGCAGCAGTTTGAAAGGTTAAATTCAATAAAATATTTGAGGGCTCTAGATTTACCAATAAACGAAATGATAGATTTTTTTAATTATCGAGAAATTAATGCGCTTGTTGAAATGTTAAAAAAACAAAAAAATGAAGTTGCTCAAAAAAAGAAAGAATTGGAGATTATTGAAACTAAAATATCACGCCGCCTATTGCAAATTGAAGATGCTGTTAGTACTCCTTTAGATAAAATAATGGAAATAACACTTCCCGAAATGCATGTGGCATATTTACGCCATAATTACGTTATAGGCGATGATATTGAATTACCCATTACAGAATTAAGGAACAGTTTTGGAATTAATGAGGAAATTTTTTTAGGGAAAATTGGAATCTCGATCTCAGCCTCTAATTTGAAAAATAATGTTTTTGATAAATATTCTAGTATTTTCATGATACTTGAAGATGGTGATCACATACCTCCAACCTCCATTCTTATTCCATCAAGAGACTATTTGAGAGTTCGATTTAAAGGTACTCACATTGATGCTGTTGGTTTTTATAAGAAATTATTGACGTATATGAAAAAACACAATTATGAACTGTTAGACGATTCATTTGAAATCACACTTATTGATTACGGCTTTACCAACGATAAAGAAAAGCATGTCACGGAAATTTTATTACCTTACGAGAAACTTAATGAAAATCCTACTTGACCCTCTAGTTACTAGAGGGTTTATTTTTTATTAATATACTATTAAAAAAAGGAGAAATAGAATTATGTTTGGCACGATTTTTAACACATTGATGATTATAGCCGGGAGCTTGATCGGAAGCATCTTTAAAAAAGGGATAAAAGATGAATACCATGAAATTCTTATGCAGGCGATGGGATTAGTAGCTTTAGGATTAGGGATAAACTCACTAGTACAACATTTGCCTTCCAGCAAATATCCAGTGCTTTTTATTGTAAGTTTAGCCATAGGTGGATTAATTGGGCAAAAACTCAAGTTGGAATCAAGATTTAATAGTTTAGTTAATAAATATTCTAAAGGTAATTTGGCTGAAGGGTTATCAACCGCTATTTTATTATTTTGTATTGGAACATTATCGATTTTAGGACCAGTAGAAGCAGCGTTAAAAGGAGATTATACATACCTCCTTGCAAATGGTACGTTGGATGGTATTACTTCGATTGTTTTAGCATCTACTTTTGGGATTGGAATCATTTTTGCTGGAATTGCTTTATTTACATGGCAAGGTTCCATCTATCTAATTGCAATACTAATGAAGAATTCCTTAAGCAATGATCTTTTAAATGAAGTGACCATCGTCGGAGGTATATTAATTATAGCGTCAGGCCTAAGTATATTGGGGATTAAGAAATGTAATACTTTAAATCTTCTACCCTCATTAATGATTCCTCCTATTGTCTTTTTATTTATGCATTTATTCCATTTATAATGTTTGTGAAATTAATAAAAAAAAATTGGGAACCTTCAGCAAAATGAAGGTTCTTCTAATTACTTTATAAATTCTGTATTCACCTTCAAAAAAATGGCGTTTAACTGTTATTACTCAATTAATTTTTAAAAATCAAGTAAACTTTTACTTTATTCTTTTTGCAAGTGGATGATTATCACTGAATTGTATTAAGTCCCATAAATTTCCGTATAAATCTTTAAATACCGCAACCGTGCCATAATCTTCTACTTTCGGTTCTCTTACAAACTCAATTCCTTTTGAAATCATTTCGTCATAATCTCTCCAGAAACCATCCGTTCCTAAAAATAGAAAAACTCGCCCACCAGCTTGATTGCCAATGAATGGCACTTGCTCTTGTTTCGATGCCTTTGCAAGTAGAATTGTGGTTCCAGAAGAACCAGGTGGACTTATAACTACCCATCTCTTATCTTGTTCAGGCTGATATGTATCTTCAATTAAATTAAAATGAAGTTTCTTCGTATAAAACTCAATAGCCTCATCATAATCTTTTACGACTAATGCGATATGAACGATTGACTGAATCATTTTCTTATCTCCTAACTTGTTTTCTAATAAAAATACTACTAGTTAATCTAAATTTCAACCTAATAATATTTCCTTTATCAATTTAATCATCTATTTAGCAAAATAAAAAGACTGCCGAAACAGCCTTCGTATTACTCATTTAATTTTGAAGCAAAAATTGGAATGATTATGATTGTAATAAATATTAATGCCAAAACGATTAATGAATTTTTCCATCTAAAATCATTTTCTCCATCATTTTTATGTTGATTTATGAATTCATCATATATTTTCGATGAAACAAATTTCCCTGGATCTAGTATTTCTCCTGTTTTTTCATCCAGTAAATACGTATCATAATTCGCTGTTTTAAAGAAACGATCTCTTACAGTATCATATTTTGCAGCAATAGCCACTACATTTTCGTTTGTGTTTTTTTCCTTATTTGTTAAACTAAATTCTTTTTGTTCGACAATCAATGTTGATTTCTTAACATAATAATTAACTTCCTTACGATTATTCTTATCTATTTGATCTAAATAGCGCGATGTTGCACTTGAGGTTGAGACATTAGATAAAAACAACAAAAAGAAACAGAAGATGCAAAATGCAACTCTTTTCATATATATCCCCCCACTTCTATTCAAATCTACTAAATTATATTCACTAGATTTTTAAATAGTCCTAGAGAGTATTTCTCATCTGCCTCTTTAATTTGAATAATTATTTTTTTGCTAAAGAATCCATCTTAAGATTATCTTCTATAAAATTTATAAATCTATGGTTCCACATTTTTTCATAAAAATCAATTGTCTCTTTTGAAGACATGAATGGATTATTTAATGTAGAGGTTGCTCCTTTTACCATGAAGTTTTCATAACCTAATCCATGTGCAAATTTAATTGTAGCATCCATACAGTATTCAGTTTGGGCGCCGCAAAATTCTATTTTTTGTACTGCTAATTGATCTAAAAGATTTTTTAAGTTTGTTTTGAAAAAAGAATTTGCATGTATTTTATTTATGAAATAATCTTGTTCTCGAACATCTAGCTTAGCAATAATAGCCCAAAGTTCTTCTCCAGGTACTAATTCTTCATCACAATGTTGAACAAAAATAATTGGTTTACTTAATTCTCTATATAATGAGATTCTTTTATTTACTATATTAATTAAATTTTGCAATTCAAATAAATGCTCACCGCTGAAACATACTCCATTTTGCAAATCGATCACGATTAAAATATCTGCACAATTATCCATTATATCTACCTCATCTATATTTGTATTATGTTTATAATTTCATCTAATTTTCAATACTTTTAATAACTTTCGCAGGGTTACCGGCCACTACAGTATTAGAAGGTACATCTTTCGTAACTACAGAACCTGCAGCTACAATTGAGCTATTTCCAATCGTAATGCCTGGTAGAAGAGTACAACTACCTCCAATCCACACATCATCTCCAATATGGATCGGAATTGCATATCCGCTCTTATTTCGATCCTTAGGCTCTATCGAATGACCTGCTGTATAAATCCCTACATTCGGACCAATCATACAGTTATTTCCTATTTTTACTTCTGCCATATCTAAGATTGTACAATTATAACCTGCATAGAAATAATCCCCTACATGTATGTTATAACCTAAATCACAATGAAAATTATGCTCAATACTTGGATTTACACCTACTGACCCAAACAGTTCTTTCAATATTTCTTCTTTTCTTTCGAACGATTCCACATCTATATTATTAAACTCTCGAACAAGTTTGTGTGCATTTATATTTTTCTTTTTTAATTCTTCTGTGCCACGCTTATAATAAATTTTCTCTTTGGCTTCCATTTTAAGTCTCCTAACTTTTATTTTTTAAATCACTTCGATTTAAATTCTGCTAAACTTTCTTTCTCAAGCAAATTCAATTAAATTCAACTATTTTTCTTTTCTTGATTCATACGCTTTTAAAATTGCTAAAATCTTATTTCCTTCCAATCAAAATTACCGCATTTCCTAATACTTTTTTGTTCAATAAAATTTTGGGCAATTTCATTTCTTTATCAAGACTAAAACTGTTTAATTCAGATATACCACAATTCTTTAAGTCGCTTAAAAGCTGCTTTTCATCTCCAAATATTTTTTCATCCATAAACAAATCCAAAAAGATGAAGTTTCCACCGGGTTTCAACACTCTTAATGCCTCTTTTATTACATCAGTTTTATTACTTCGATCTTTTACTTCATGGAAAGTAAGACAGCTTACAATGGCATCAAATTCATTCTCATTAAAAGGGAGTTCTGATGCACTTGCTTTCTGAAAATGAATCTGATGAGAAACACCTTCTATTTCTGCATTTTGCTGGCATTGCGCTTTTGAATATTCCCAATTGTCCCCCCAAAAGTCAATTCCAGTTAATACATAGGTAGGAAAAGCCTTTGCGATTTTAATAATCAACGAACCGCTGCCCGTACCAATATCTAAAAGTGTTCCGTCTCCATCCCACCTCACTTTGGACACAATTAAGTCATGTATTTTAGACTGATAATTCCCTCCAAAGGATGCGAATTGGTACATAGAATAAGAAAGTATAAATGTTATATATAGAAATGGCACCGCTAAAATTCCTGATAGAACTCGCACATATGTATTAACAGGTAATATTGTTATAGAAAGAAAGCTGAGTGAAATCACTAGAAATATAAGCAGTTTATAGATACGAATCCAAGTTTTATATTTAGTTTTTAATTTCAAGATATCACAAACCTTTTAGTTTTTAATTAAATTATACCTCTTCAAAAAAGTCTCGTTAATTCTTTATTAAGCCAAATACCAAAATAATTAATTAAATGTTTAGTCTAACAAAACAAACCTCTAATGCTATCCAATGCACTAGAGGTTTGTTAATTAAGTATTAAACAGTAACTAATTCTTTTTCTTTACTTCCGATTTTTGTAATGATATCACGCGCGATCCATACGCCACATGCGCTTGCTTGAGCTAAACCTCGAGTAACCCCTGCTCCATCTCCACCTAGATATAATCCAGAGATTTCGCTTTCAAAGTGTTCATTTAGCTTTGGTCGTGCTGAATAGAATTTTGCTTCTACGCCGTAGAAAAGTGTATGTTCTGCAGCGATACCTGGAGTCACATGATTTAATGCTTCTACCATTTCAATTAAACTTTTCATTGTATTATATGGTAAAACTAATCCTAAATCCCCTGGTACTGCTTCTTTTAAAGTTGGTTCTAAAAAGCCTTCTTTAATACGCTTTTCAGTTGAACGGCGACCTTTTAAAATATCTCCGTATTTTTGTACGATTACTCCACCGTGTGAAAGCATGTTTGCAAGGCGTGAAACCTCGTGCGCATATTCATTTGGTTTATCAAATGGTTCTGCGAATTGATGCGATACTAATAAGGCAAAGTTTGTATTTGGACTACCTAATTTAGGATCCTTATAAGCATGACCATTAGCAGTCATAATTCCTGAATGATTTTCAACTACTACGTGTCCAGATGGATTACTACAGAATGTTCTGACTTTTGTACCCACGCTAGTATTAAAAACGAATTTTCCTTCGTATAAGTGCTTGTTGATCTCTTCCATTACTACGTTTGAAGTCTCAACACGAACACCAATATCAACTTGATTCGTTGACATTTTTAAACGACGTTTTTTCATAACATCAGTTAGCCATTTTGAGCCATCACGACCAGGTACAATTACAACTTTCTCAGCATGTAATTCTTCACCTTTTTTTAATTTAATTCCCTTTATGATATGAGTACCTTCAACCTTTTCAGTCAATAAATCCTCTACTTCAGTTTTATATTTCATATCAATTTTTGTTTTTAAATATTCATAAATGCTTTTTAGAATTTCTAAATTTTGCTCTGTTCCTAAATGACGAACTTGTGCACGTAATAATTTAAGTCCAGCTGCGTATCCACGACGTTCAATATCTCTAACTTCTTCTGTTAATGGATCAGTAATCGATTCAGTTGCACCATGTTCTAAGTTAATTTCATCAACGTATTTGATTAATTCAACTACTTGTGAATCTGATAAGTAATCTGTCATCCATCCACCAAATTCGCTAGTAATATTAAATTTCCCATCTGAATATGCTCCAGCACCACCAAAACCATTTGTAATTGAGCAAGCTGGTAAGCAACCTGAAAATTCTTTTTTACCTGCAGCTGGCGGACATTTTTCAATTTTCTTTTGTAAAATTGGGCAATGTCTTGCGAATATATCATGTCCTTTATCAACAAGTAGTACTTTAGCATTAGGCATTTTTAAAGTTAATTCATAACAAGTAAATATTCCAGCAGGTCCTGCTCCAACCACGATAACATCATACATCTATATATACCTCCAAATAAGGTTTAATTTATATCATTTGATCAACCTAAAATAGAATACCATCAATATGAATGCGTTTCAAGTAAAAACACGAACATTTTTTGTATTTTTTTCGAAAAATATTCGCTTATAAACAAAGTGAAACCTTTTCATTATCATTCACCATCTGTCAATTAGCTTTTTTTAACCAATTTTAGACAATTCAAACTTGAATATTAATTAATTTTACATCAGACTATTTAAAATTTAACAATTTGTTGATTTCATCCTAATTTAACTAAAAGTTAATGATTGAAATACGAAAATATCCTATTACATAGAATCACAATCACACCAAGTTGAATAGTTATATAAATAACAGATATTTTATATTGGAGATGGAAAAGATGCTAGAAGAAAATATCAAGGAAAAGGAAGGGAAAGACCAAAATCAAAAAAATACTTTAGAAGATGACGGTTTACAAGCAAGTCTTGAAAAACAAATTGTTGCTGCATCATGGGTAAAGGCAGTTGCACAATTATATGAAACGATAACATTATCAAAATTATATTCAATTGACAAAGATCCAATCTTTCAAGGGAAAAGAGATATTATATCGGGAATGTGGATTGGTACAGCCGGTCAATTATCTGTAGCTTTTTACGTTTCTAAGCAATTGTTCACTTCAGATAAACAAAATTTACTTGAATTACAAAGAAAAATCGTGCTTTCTGATTCAATTCAGTTAGTTGGGAACGCTTTGGCACTTATTGGTGCAGCTGAGGTAATTCAAGAGGAAATTGGCGATGGTGAAATATTCATTTCATAATCATGTAAATATAAAATCATTTATACTACTTAAAATTTACATCATATGTATGCATCTTCAAAAATGCAAAATTAAAAAATATAAAATTAATAAATCCCACAAATATTCCATTGTGGGATTTTAGTTTATAATTTGTTCATGTTCTATGACAGATTCTCTTTTTAAATTATTCGTTTTCCCTATTCCTGCACTTCTTGTTTTTCTCTTACTCTTGCATTTAATGCTTTTTTAAAGCTTGCAATCAAGTCTTCAATATCTTCTAAACCAACGGACACTCTTATTAATGTATCTTTAACGCCTAATCTTTCACGAACATCGAGCGGTATTGCAGCATGAGACATTTTTACAGGATATGAAACAATTGTCTCAACTCCACCAAGAGAAACTGCAACTGCAACGTTTTCGACTGATTGTAGGAAACTTGTCGTTTGTTCAATCGTTTTTAGTGTAAATGAAAGGACTGCTCCTCCTCCAGTAGCTTGCTCAAAATGTACATCGTGACCTGGGTGATCTTTTAGTCCTGGGTAATAAACATCCTCAACTTCTTCTTGTTCTAAAAGCCAATTTGCTAATTTTGATGCAGTTTGTTCATATGCATCCATACGAACTTTTAACGTCTTTAATCCTCTTAATGTTAGCCAACAGTCTTGTGGACCTAAAATTGCTCCGAATGAATTTTGGATTGTGTATAAATCATTTGCAAGTTCTTCTGAATTTACGACCGCTAGCCCTCCTATTACATCGCTATGACCTGCAATAAATTTTGTTGCACTATGAACGACAATATCAGCTCCTAAGTCTAATGGCCTTTGTAAATATGGTGATAAAAAACTATTATCTACAATGACAAGGATGTCATTTTCTTTTGCCATTTTGATTGCACTACTCAAATCCGTAATTTTCAAAAGAGGGTTAGACGGTGTTTCTAAATAAAGTCCTTTTGTATTTGGCTTTATTCCTGCTTTAATCTCTTGTAGATTAGATGCATCTACGAAAGTAAAATCGATTCCAAAACGATTTAATACTTTTGTCGCTATTCTAAATGTTCCCCCATAAACATCTTCACAAATGACAATATGATCTCCAGATGAGAACAAAGACAATACTGATGAAATTGCAGCCATTCCTGATGAAAACGCAAAACCGCGCACACCATTTTCTAACTTTGCAATTGTATTTTCTAACGCTTCTCTTGTTGGGTTTCCACTTCTTGCATAGTCGTACTTACCAAAATTCTCTATATCAAATTGATGAAATGTTGATGTCTGATATATCGGTATACTTAATGCACCTGTTGTCTGATCAATTTCATTTCCGTTATGAATTAATTTTGTTCCAAATTGCATCCTCATCACCCCAATGCATTTTCTAAGTCATTTAATAAATCATCAATATGTTCAATACCAACAGATAATCGAAGTGTATGGTCATCTAGACCAAGCTTTCTTTTAAATTCTTCAGGCATTTCTGAATGAGTTTGCGTATGTGGATACGTAATTAATGATTCAACTCCACCTAAGCTTTCTGCGAATGTAATGACTTTTACGCTTCCTAAAACCTGTTCAACCAAATTTAAATCTTTCACTTTAAATGAAATCATCGCACCAAATCCAGTTGCTTGTTCTTTAATAATTGAATACCCTTTATGCGTTGGTAAGCCTACATAATACACTTCAGTAACATTTGGATGATTTTCTAAAAATTTCGCAAGTACAATCGCATTTTTTTGACTATATTCCATACGTAAATGTAATGTTTTAATTCCTCTTAAAATTAACCAAGAGTCAAATGGAGCTAATGTTGCACCTGTTGATTTTTGATAATAACGAATTCGTTCATTCGTATATTCTGAATTAGTCACGACAAAGCCAGCAAGTGTATCATTATGGCCACCTAAATACTTTGTTCCACTATGAACAACAACATCTGCACCTAATTCAATTGGTCTAAAGAAATAAGGTGTTAAAAATGTATTATCAACAATCACAATAATATCTCGTTCTTTTGCAATCTCTACTACTCTTTTTAAATCAGTTACTTTCATCATTGGATTTGATGGTGTTTCAATAAAAATTCCTTTTGTGTTCGGTTTAAGTGCATCAAGAATATTGTCAATTTCAGTAGTATCAACAAAATTATGCTCAAGTCCATATGGTGAATAAATTTCTTCGAATAAACGATATGTACCACCGTATAAATCATCTGAAACAATTAGGTGGTCACCTTTTTTAAATAAGCTTAATACTGCAGTAACGGCTGCATTTCCTGTTGAAAATGCCACACCATAATTTGCACTTTCTAATTTTGCAACAGTATTTTCGACTTCTTCTCGAGTTGGATTTTGTAATCTTGCATAATCATATCCAGTCGATTGATGAAGTCCTGCATGCTTAAAAGTAGCAGATTGATAAATTGGATAACTAATCGCACCAGTTAATGGATCATAACCTTTGCTTCCATGAACAGCTACTGTTTCAATTGATTTTTTATTCGTGTTTAAAGCCTCTTTTGTGTTAGTCATTATAAATCCCCCATTTTAGTCAAATAAAAAACCACTTCCTAAAAAATAAGAAGTGGTTATGTCCGCAAAATATACATATCGCTCTTATCTTCCAGGTTTTTCACCTGCAGGATTTAGCACTTTCTAGTTTTCACTAGAGTTGCCGGGTTTCGTCGGGCCAGTCCCTCCACCGCTCTTGATAAGATTATTAAATTATATTCATAAGTATATTAAAAACTCTGATAATTATCAATCATTTTTTTTCGTTATTTAATTATTGGCTTTTCATTTCCATTCTTCAGGTAATAAACTTTGATAAAGTGTGCTCCTATATCGATCATCAATTAGTAATAAAGTCCCTTCATCTGATTCAGATCGAATAACTCTTCCACCCGCTTGCATTACTTTATTCATACCCGGAAAGACATATGCATAATAATACCCATTTTTTCCAACCGAATTAAAATGCTCCTTTAAAATATTTCTTTCTAAACAAATCTGCGGCAACCCTACACCAACTACAACGACACCATTTAATCGATCACCCTTTAAATCGATCCCTTCAGAAAATATTCCACCTAATACAGCAAAGCCAACTAACGTTTCCTCATTAAGACTATCAAATTGTAAAAGGAACTCTTCTCGCTCAATTTCAGTCATACCATTTTCTTGAACGATTATTTTTATGTTAGGGTATTTCTCTTTAAATAAATCAACACTTTGAATTAAATATTGATATGATGGATAAAAAACTAAATAATTACCTTTTCTTTTCGTAATTTCTTTATAAACCGAATCAATTAATCTTTCTAAATTTCTTTCACGATCTTGGTATCGAGTTGATAAAGGGTCAATTGTTACTTCTAGTTGTTCTCTATGAAAAGGAGAATCGATTGAAATTGTATAATCGCGACTTTGATCACCTAGCATATCTTGAAAATATTGTATTGGCGTTAAAGTAGCTGAAAAATAAATTGTTGAGCGAAATCTTTTTATTACGTCATTTACTACTTTAGAAGGATCAAGGCAAAATAACTTTAAATGAACTTCACTTTTATATAGTTCATAGTAGCATACGTAATTTTCATCAAAAAACTCTGCGATTTTGACGAAGTTAAGTGACTCAAAATAAGTATCAAGTAGAAGTTGTTTATTTTCGTCCTCGTCCATTTCCGGTAATTTCATTTCTACGATTTCATTGAATGTATGTAGAAGTTCTAGTAAAGCCCCATCTATTTCCTTTGAAACAGGGTTTACAACGTCCTTCCATTTCTTTCTTAATTCAATAAAACGCTTATTTATTTCATTTATTATTCCATAAAGTTCATCTTTTAAATTTTTATATCTATTTTTCAACTCTAAAAATTTAGATTTGAATAGACTCGCAGAATACATTTCTCTTGAACGATCAACAAGATTATGTGCTTCATCAATTAATAAAACTGAACTTCGTTTATGTTCATCAAATAATCGTTTTAACGAAACTCGTGGATCAAAAATATAATTTACATCGCAAATAATAGCATCTGAAGAATTTAATAAATCTAATGAGTATTCAAAAGGACAGACTGTATGTTTTCGTGCATATTCTTCTATTTTCTCTCTGGTTAGCGCTTTTTCCGATGAAAGAATATCAAGAACAGCATCATTAATTCTGTCATAATAACCATTGGCAAATTCACAATAATCCTTTTGACACATCGTCTCTTCTTTAAAACAGATTTTATCTTTTGCTGTAATCGTCGTACACTTTATACAAAGTCCTTGATCTGTCATGCGCTTAAATGCTTCTTCAGCAACAGTCCTAGTTATCGTCTTAGAAGTTAAGTAAAACATTCGATTGATACTATCCTCACCAATACTTTTAACAGTTGGAAAAATAGTTGAAACCGTTTTTCCTATTCCGGTAGGTGCAACAGCAAATAAATTATTACCTTCCTGAATCGTTTGATATACGGCACCCGCTAATTTTCTTTGTCCTTTTCTGAAAGAAGGAAAGGGAAAATTTAATGCTTTTATTGTCTGATTCCTTAACTCGATATGATCGTATTTCCATTTTGCAAAAGGATAATAAATTTCTAGCATTTTGTATAAGTATTTTGTTAATTCATCCTTTGTAAACAAAAGATCGAAGCTTATTTTTTGCTCAGTTAAAATATTAATATATGTAAGTCTAAGTGTAATCTTTTCAAGCTGTAGTTCTTCACAAATAAAATATCCATAAACTTTTGCTTGAGCCCAATGAACAGGATATGAATTTTCATTTATTTCATTCAAATCCTTCATTGTTGATTTAATTTCTTCTATTATATATTGATCATCCTTCAGTAATAATCCGTCACAACGGCCTTCTATCTGAAACACCAATTGATCCAAAGATATGGTGCCGGATATAGGTCGTTCTTTTACATCCTGTTCACTATATTCTCTTTGGATTTTTTGGTGTGCCTTTGTTCCTTCAATTAAAGAAACCGAACTTTTATATGTTACATTGATACTTCCCGCTGTATGAGCATACTCAACTAGCGTTCGAACTGAAACCTTTATACAATTCTCCAAGTGAGTACCCCCTTTTTTTACATTTTATCATAATTCTTCTTTCTTGATTAAGAATGAAAAGTAACAATAAAAAAGTCCAAGCTAAAATAACTTGAACTTTTAGAAGCTAGAATACACTATTCAACTAGCAATATAAAACTTGAATATTATATTTCCTGTAAAATTGTAATAATCTCTCCATGTCATCTTTTATTGCTTCTAGTGGCACTACAATGGCTTGCATACTTGTAAAGTAAATATAAAAATAATTCTTCGTTCCTTTTATTTCAACTATATCATCCCACTTTATTTCATGAACACTTGATTGTGTAATTTCTTTGATCCCATTCTCATCTACCTTTAAAGAATGTTCACCGAATAATGATTGATCGTTCTTTTCAGTTAAATGCTTAATCATTTTGTTTTTTGATGAACGGTAGAAATACTTTGGAAAATAAATGAACCAAAGAACGGCTGCTAACGAAAAGGCAAGTAAATAACCAAAAAGCGGTTGTTTGAAAAGAAAGGAAATTAAAAATGGTATTACTAAATAGATTAAACTCACAGCAATTCGTTGATTAATTAACGACTTTTGAACAGCTTTTGAGTGTTTCAAATGATGTAAATTAAATTCAATATAATCATCCAAATTAATTTCATAATTAAGTTTCATACTTGACCTCCATTTTCGCAAAAATATTTTAATCACTAATATTTTAACATTATAAAAAAACAGAAAATAAAGATATTTCATCTACTTATGTTAAGTTGACTTTTCAAGATTCATAGAATTAATTCTTATATTAAAACTTCGTAAAAATTCAATTTCAAAGTTCTAATTTTAGATTTTTGGCATAAAAATGGATGTCCTAAATGTAAATCAGGTTTTTAGAATCGCAAATAAAATTGGAAAAGCTGCAATTAATATTATCAAAACTGCAATTAAAACCAAAGAATCGCAATTAAAATTTAAAAGTAACCATACCAGTTAAGGTATTACCTCCTAAAAAACAGTCATAAGCAGATCCTTTCAAATTTAAGACTTGCAAATATGCCTTCTATTTAAATAAAAACTTAATAAGAACCTACAAAAATAGCTAAAAAAGTTCGATTAGATTCACACAAATAATCCCCCTCTCACTTTATACTAGTAAACTTTCCAATTAAAAAAGGGCCTCTCATGTGTCAGTTAACCTGACTTTTGAGACAGCCCTAATCTAATCAAAACAGTTCAATTATGCTCCATCATTAATGAAGCTATATTGCGCCATGTATAGCTTATAATAATGTCCTTTTAATGCTAATAACTCTTCATGTGTACCGCTTTCCTCGACATTTCCGTTTCCGATTACCATAATTTTGTCGCAGTCACGAATTGTTGATAAACGGTGGGCAATGACAAATGAAGTACGACCTTCTAATAGCTTTTCAATTCCATTTTGGACAAGCTTCTCTGTATGTGTATCGATATTCGAAGTAGCTTCATCTAATATCAAAATTCTAGGATCAGCTAGTAGAGCACGAGCAAAAGAGATTAATTGTCTTTGACCTAATGAAAGTCTTGAGCCCCTTTCGTTTACATTCGTATCATACCCATTTTCCATTTTAATAATAAAGTCATGAGCATGGACCGCTTTAGCTGCAGCAATTACTTCTTCATCTGTAGCATTTAATTTACCGTATCGAATATTTTCCATAATCGATGTTGAGAATAGAAATGTATCTTGTAGCATAATTCCCATTTGACTTCTAAAAGATTCTAAATCTACTTTTTTAATATCGTTTCCATCTACTAAGATTTCACCTTTTAAAGGATCATAGAATCGACTTAAAAGTGAAACAATCGTCGTTTTCCCTGCTCCAGTTGCACCTACCAATGCAATTTTTTCACCAGGATTTATTGTGAAATTCACATTTTTTAAGACTGTAGAGTTTTCATCATAACCAAAAGTCACATTTCTAAATTGAACTTCACCATTAATTCGTTCAATTGGAGGTGCATTTTCTTCACTAATAATTTCTGGATCAATATCCATAATGTCAAAAATACGATCAGCTGCTGAGAAGTTTGATATTAATGTATTATAAAAGTTAGATAAGTTCATAATTGGACGCCAGAACATGCCAATATACATTGAAAATGCGATTAATGTTCCGACTTCAATATCTTGACTAGTTACAAGCTTATATCCAACATAAAATACAATTACAGTACCAACACCCCATGAAAGCTCAACTAATGGCCAGAAGAAGTCATTCATTTTTACTGCTCTCATGAATGAGCCCATTAATTCAGAAACCTTTTCTTTGAAGTCTTTTTCTTTATCTTTTTCTTTCGCAAAGGATTGAACTACTTTTATTCCTGAAAAATCTTCATGTATAAACGCAATTAAATTTGAGCGTTTCTTTCTGTAATCATCCCATCTTTTACGTGCTCGTGTTTCAATATAAAACATGGCAATTGCCAAAAATGGAAGAATTGATACTGATGCGATTGCAAGTTTAACATTTAAGATAAACATTACGACTGTAACGCAAACTAAGCTTAGTAATTCCGGAATTAACGTTTGAATACTTTGGTTGAATAAATTTTGGAGAGCACTAATATCACCCATTACACGAGCCAAAATTTTTCCTACTGGTCGATTATCAAAAAACGTAAATGATAGTTTTTGAATATGTGTGTAAAGCTCATGACGAATATTTACTAAAATATTATTTGTAACGGAGCTAATCATCGTCCAACGTACTTTTGAGGCAATCATTGCTAAGAAATTTAGTGCTAATAGTACAGCTCCAATCATTATGAGCCCTTTTACATCATGATTTTTAATATTTGTATCGATCGCTACCTTTAATAAATATGGATTTAATATCCCGATTACCATTACAAATAACATTAAACAAATAACGGCAAATGTTTTTAATTTATAAGGTTTTAAATAAGTCCCGAGCCTAAGAATAAGCTCGGTTTTACTACGATTTAGTTGGTCTTCATCACGATTTATCGTATTTTGTGCCATTAGACCACCCCGCTTTCTACTGTTTCAAAATCTTTGAATTGTTCTTCGTATACTTCAAAGTATCTTCCCTTTTTATCAAGTAATTGTTTATGATTTCCTTTTTCAACTATTTCTCCATTTTCAACAAATAAAATTACATCGGCATTTTTTACTGCTGAAATACGGTGTGCGATTATAAATGTTGTACTATGTGAGAAACGTTTATTTAAATTGTGTAATAATTCATACTCCGTTTCCATATCTAATGCAGAAGTTGCATCATCTAAAATTAGGATTGGGGCATTTCTTAGTAATGCGCGGGCAATTGATATACGTTGTTTTTGGCCGCCAGATAAACCAATTCCTCGTTCACCTATTTCCGTATTGAAACCTTCTTCTAGATCTTCAATAAAGTCTAGACAACAAGCAATACGGCAAGCCTCACGGATTTCATCCATTGTAGCTTCTGGGTTTCCTAGTTTAATATTATTTTCAATCGTATCTGAGAAAAGGAAAGTATCCTGTGAAACGAGAGACATATTTTGACGTAAAGATGTTAAATTAAAATCTTTAACATTAACGCCATCTACTAGAACTTCCCCTTCAGCCACATCGTATGAGCGACCAATCAGATGAAGAATTGAAGATTTCCCAGCACCTGTCGTTCCCATAATCGCTACTTTACTACCACTTGAAATATATAGATTAATATCTTTTAAGACAATTTCATCATTGTATTTGAAGCTTACATTTTTATATTCCACTGAACCGTCAACAAGATTAGGTGTATAAGCACCTTCTTTGTTTTCAATTTCTGTTTTACGATCCAAAATTTCAAAAATCTTCTTCGCAGAAGCTTGGTTTTTAGAAAGTACATCTGTTAACCAGCCTAGCATTCTCATCGGCCAAATTAAGTTCCAAATATATCCACTAAATGCAACTAGTTCACCTAGCGTCATACTTTGTTGTAAAACAAAATATCCACCGATAATAATCATTGCTACAAGCGCGATATTTGTTAAAAATTCAATATTAGGAAAATATTTACGCATTGTTTTAGCTTGAGCCATATTTAAATCATAATAGCCACGATTCATTTTCAAAAATTTCAAAGTCTCATGCTTTTCTCTAGCAAATGCTTTAACCAATCTTACACCCGCAATATTTTGTTGAGCAGTTGTATTGATTTCAGCTGTATGGTCACTTATTTTACCGTAACCTTTATTAAGTAAGCGATTTAAACGCGTGCCCATATATCCAATTGGGATCATAATTACTAAACAGATTAGTGCTAGCTTCCAATTAATTACAAATAAGATAACTGTACTAACAGTAAAATAAATAATATTTTCAACAAACAATCTTAGTCCAAACGCAATTGTTTGCCAGATATTTTCCACATCTTCATTAATTCTCGAAAGTAATTCACCCGTATTCATCGAGTCAAAATACTTAAATTCAAAACTTTGAATATGCTTGAACATATCATTTTTTATATCCTCATGTACCTTCGAACTTACTAAGTCATATAAATATTCTTTTACATAACCAAAAATTGATTTAATGATTGTGACACCTATAATACCTCCAATAACTGGTAGGACAACAGATGCTTTTCCTTTCGTAATACCATCATCGATTAGAATCATTTGTAAATAAGGAATTAAATGATCCACACCTATTACTAAAACCATTGAAATTGAACCAATAATAAATGAAAGCTTATGCCTAAAGACATATTTTAAAATTCGAGACAAATTTATACCTCCCTTGTATCAATTAACCTAACTCTACGCAACCCTCCACTTTTTTTGACAACAAAAAGGCCATGGGAATATTTTCCATACCCCATGGCCATAAAGAAACGTTTCGCCCAAAAACAAACAGTAATGAATCGTTTATTTTTGGCACAAAAAAGCCATGGGTAATATAAACCCATGGCTAGATCGTCAATTGAAATCTAAATTTCAACGTGGTCCGTCCTGCGTAGAGATAGGGTTCATAATCATTATGAAATTTTGTGATGCTTCAAAGTTTAATTTTCTTACAATCATCATGTTACCCTACCTCCTTCTTATTTGATATTCTTATCATATACGAGTGGACTTTAAAATGTCAAACTATTTTTAATAAATTTAATTATTTAATTTTACAAACAATTGCTTCATACGGTCTTAAGCTACACTTCACACCCGTTAAACTTGAATCTTTATAATTACTTAAAATTATACTTACTTCATCATAGCTATTACTATGACTAAATTTTGATTCCTCATTTGTAAAATTAGCTACAACTAGGAATTTTTCACCATTATACTGTCTTTCATATGCAAATACTTTTTCATCCTTTTCAGCAAGCATTTCAAAAGAACCATAAACAATTGCAGGATTTTCTTTTCGTAATTGGATTAACTTGCGATAATGATGAAAAATTGAATCTGGATCGTTTATCGATTGTTCAACATTTATTTTAGTAAAATTCGGATTTACTGTTAACCAAGGGTTTCCTTTTGTAAAACCTCCATGCTTTTCTCCATTCCATTGCATTGGAGTACGTGCATTGTCTCTACCTTTTGTATAAATCGATTCCATTATGTCTTCGTGCTTGTAACCTTTTGAAATACGGTCATTATACATATTTTTCGTTTCAATATCGTCATATTCATCAATGCTTTCAAATCGAATATTTGTCATTCCAATTTCTTCACCTTGATAAATATAAGGCGTTCCTTGCATTAAGTGAAGGATTGTAGCAAGCATTTTCGCACTTTCAATACGATATTCTTTATCATTACCCCATCTAGAAACAATTCGTGGTAAATCATGATTGTTCCAGAACAAGCTATTCCAAGCCTTACCATCAAGCTGAGTTTGCCACTTATTAAAAACTTTTTTTAGCTCTAACAAATTTAACGGCTTTAAATCCCATTTTTCTTTACCTTCTTGTTGATCAAGGCCGATATGCTCAAATTGAAAAATCATACTTAATTCATTTCGAGCAGGATCCGAATAAAGCTTTGCAATTTCTGGAGTTGCTCCCCAAGTTTCACCAACAGTTAGTACATCGTGATTTCCAAAACTCTTTTTATTCATCTCTTGCAAATATTCATGCAGCTTAGGACCATTTGCTGTAATCTCTTGATCAGGAATCTTCCCAATTAAATCAATTACATCCATTCGGAATCCGCCAATTCCTTTATCAAGCCAAAAGTTCATCATATTATATACTTCTTCGTGGACTTTTGGATTCTCCCAATTTAAATCTGGCTGCCTTTTACTAAATAAATGCAAAAAGTATTGTCCAGTTTGTTCATCATATTCCCATGCACTGCCACTGAATACAGAAGGAAGATCATTTGGTTCACTTCCATTCACAGGATCCCTCCAAACATAATAGTCTCTATATGGATTATCTTTGCTCTTTCGAGATTCAATGAACCACGCATGCTCATCAGATGTATGGTTTACAACTAAATCCATTACGATTTTAATCCCTCGATTATTCGCTTCAGAAATTAATTCATCCATATCTTTCATCGTACCGAACTCTGCCATAATGTCACAATAATCACTAATATCGTAACCATTATCGTCATTAGGAGATTTATATACAGGACTCAACCAAATAACATCTATTCCTAAAAGCTTTAAATAATCAAGCTTTTCAATTATTCCTTTTAAATCACCGATTCCATCACCGTTACTATCCATAAAACTTCTAGGATATATTTGATAAACTACACTATTATGCCACCATTTTTTCTCCATTTAAATTGCCTCCTAGATTATGTATAAATCTTAAAAACTAAAAAATTAATTGTGATTTCTTCTAAATACATAAATTTGGTACGTGAAATTTCAAATCATTCATATCCTTTTGCTAGAACCGTGCAACCGTGTGCATTTATTTGCAGTAAAAGTGCCATAGTTTTTTAAAATAATTATTTATATCCCCTATTTAACCGCTTACATTTTCTATTTTAACAAGAATAGTCATTAATGCAAACATTTACATTTTTCATCATAGATTTATATTCTTAATGTGAAAGAATTAACGATCCATTTTTAAACCTTTTCCAGTTTTCCAATTAATCTATTTTTTTCCTAATTTGAAATTTTTATTAGATAGGACAAGCAATCCTTTCATAATATATAAAGCTATATATTTTTTAAATTTTGTTGGGGGGAGAATTTTGTTTAGGCGCTGGTTTCTTTTTTTCTTAGTACTTCTTTTATTTTTGAGCACTTCTTTTGTTCAGTCTTACGCAGAAACAAAACCTGTTTCACAATTTATCATTATTAATAAGTCGATTAATAGATTAGCTTTTTATGAGAATGGTAAATTGGTCAAAGTTTTTAAAGTTGCAACTGGTAAGAGTCAGGATCTAACTCCTGAAGGCAAGTTCAAAATCGTCGTTAAAATTGTTAATCGTCCTTATTATAAAGAGAATATTCCTGGTGGTGATCCGAGGAATCCGCTTGGTAATAGGTGGTTAGGTTTAAATGCTAGAGGGACATGGGGTACAACCTATGCAATCCACGGAAATAATAATCCAAGTTCTATTGGAACTTATGCTAGTCACGGCTGTGTACGAATGTATGATGAAGAAGTAGAATGGTTATTTGATCGTGTTCAAAAAGGTGCTACTGTTTTAATCACTTCATCTAACCAATCGTTCCAAGACATCGCCGTTGCAAATCATTTATTTGATGATGATTCAGGAACTGTAGTTGTAACAAAACCAACAGATATTCCTACTAGTTTACAACTTGGAAGTGTAGGTTCAGAGGTTGAATGGCTGCAGGATACATTAACAAAATTAGGTTACTCTACAAACGGGGTCGATGGATACTTTGCCAAAGGCACAGATCAGGCAGTAAGAGCATTTCAACAAGATAATGGATTAACTAATGATGGAGTTGTTGGTGCAGGTACAAAAAAATTATTATTAGACAAACTCCAAGAAAAAAAACGTGAGTCAGTCTCGGCTTATTATTATACATTTACATTAAAGATAAATATAAAAACGAATGGTGAGGACCGATTTGATAGTCAATTAAATGGGGTTCAAAAATTAAATTATTAAACTAAAAAAGCTGTTGGTATTTCCAACAGCTTTTTAAATTATTACTTTGTTAAATATAAGTACAATAATTTCATCGTATTTTCCATCGCACTGTAATGCGTTCTTTCCATACCATGAGAAGCATGAACCCCTGGTCCAATTAACGCGCCACGAATATCTTGTCCTCCTCGTAAGGCAGCAACTGTATCAGAACCGTACATCGGATAAATATCGACTGCATAGCTAAGCTCATTTTCTTTTGCTAAGTTTACTAAATCAGTTGTCATATTATAATCATATGGTCCACCAGAGTCTTTTGCACAAATCGAAACATCGTATTCAGTACAGCTTAAATCATCTCCAATACAGCCCATATCAACTGAAATTAATTCTGTAATATCAGATGGGATATAAGAAGAGCCATGTCCAACTTCTTCATACGTTGAAATAAATAATTTTGTAGTATATGTAGGTACAATTTTTTCCCTTTTAAATAATTCAAGTAAGCCAATTAAGCATGCCACACTTGCTTTATCATCAATAAATCTTGATTTAATAAATCCGCTTTCAGTAATTGTCGTTTTCGGGTCGAAGAAAATAAAGTCTCCTGGGCTAATTCCAAGATTTAATACATCCTCTTTTGACTTAACGCATTCATCAATACGAACTTCCATGTTTTCTGGGTCACGTTTTTTTGATTTACTATCTTCGAATACGTGAATTGATGGACTTGTAGATAAAAATGTACCTGTAAATATTTTTCCTTCACGCGTTCTAATTTGACAATATTCACTATCAAGAGTTGGTACGATTGGTCCACCAATAATTGTAAATTTTAAAGTACCTTTACTTGTAATTGATCGAACCATTGCCCCTAATGTATCAACATGTGCTGACAATCCGATTACTTGCTCATTGCTTTTACCAGGAATTGTGATCACGCCACAACCTTTATTAGTCGTTTCAAAATCATATCCTAAACTATTTGTCCAAGACTGAATTAACTCCATAATTTCAAAGCAAAAACCACTTGGGCTATTAAACTCTAGTAATTGTTTAGCGGTTTGTAGCACATATTCTTTGTCAATTTTCATATTCATAGCTTTCCCCTTCAATTTTGAAATTTTCATGTAATTCTCAACGTATTTATCATACATTTATTTGTGTTTGATATCAATAATTCATAATACCGCCTTAACATGTTTGGCGTATTACTATTAATTTCTCATATAAATGATGTATATCGTATATTAAATGAGGTGAAAATGTGTATTTTTTCAAACCGATTACTGAGGAGATCCAATTATTTCAACTAAAATTCACTAAACAAAATAAAACCAAGAAATTTATTTTAGCTTCTATTTTTGCTTGTATTGCTGCACTTTTTCAAGCTGCAGGTGGCCTATTACCAGGTATAGGACTATTTTTAAGTCCACTCGCCACTGCACCTATTCTATTATGTTCCATGTTTTCCATTACTGATGGAGTAAAATCCTATTTTCTAACAATTATGTTGTTATTCATTTTACAGCCAACTGAACTGATTGTCTTTCCTTTTACAACAGGATTATTGGGACTTGGCTTAGGCTTGGCTTTTCACTTTTTTAAAAAGAGATTATCAATCATTACGACTGGTGCGACTCTTTTAATGTTAGGTATTATGAGTCTATTATTTCTTTTCCACTTTCCAGTCTTAGGTCCGGGATTTTCTGATTCTTTTTCAATCAATACTGTTCTAATTATTTTATTATTTTCTTTCCTTTATTGCTGGTTCTGGGCTGAAATTACTTTAATTATTTTTAGAAGATTGGCTCTGCTCAAATAACTATTTACATAGAAAACGTTAAAAATCCCTTCAGCGAAATTTGAAGGGATTCATTTTGATTTGGCTTAAGCTACCTGGATATCAACAATCACAAATCTCTCATAACTTAAATTTCTAATCTATGTACTCGATATCATTATTTTGACACCATGCGATCGCTAAATCTTTATAGCGTCTGTCACGATAACTATACCAATCCATATCAATATTTAACTCTATAACTGCATCTTTAAATCTTCTAAATGCGCCTTTTCCCTCGATAGTTATAAGTAATATGTTTTGTATTTTCTCATCTTTAACTGTTAAACAAAAGTCTTTAATCATTTTATACTCATCAATTTCATATTTTGAAGGTAATTCTTTATAGTCCTCAAAATTTTCCACAATTTCATTTGCGATTTCTAAATTTTCTAACTGCCAATCTTGTAAATCATCCATAGGTTTTTCATCTTCTGCATCAATAAGATCATCTTCAGCAACCGAAAAAACTTCTCCAGTTCTTATCTTAATAAATGAACGATAACCATCAATTTGCATTTCCATTTCTTCAATAATATCTTTTATCTTTGCTTTATTTGTCATAAAGAATCACCTTCTTATTTTTTATATTAGTCAAGTCGATTGTGTTACTCAGATTATTATACTTGATAGTTCTATTAATGAATGTACTTTCCTTCTTTAAAAAATTCACTAAAAGAAAATTGGAACTGTAAAAAGCTCCAATTAGATGACATAAGTTAATCAATTAATATTATTATTTATACACGACATAAGTATTGGCTAATTTATCATGTAATGCTGTTTTCCTATTTGAAAAAGCAATCATTAGATAACCAATAAACAAAATGAAACTGGAAACAACTTGAGCTAACCAACGGCTAATTGCATCAACTACAGATAACTTACTTCCATCTTTATTGATTACTTTAATACCAACAGTAACCTTTCCAATTGTCCCCTGCAATGTTGTAGCTGGCAAAAGCATTAAGTAAATAATACCGATGAGATCAATAAGTAGGTTATATGTAATATTTGTGTTAGTAAAGAAACTGAGTAGCAACGGACTTAGAATGAAACCTAATAAAATAATGATACAAAAATCAATTATATATGCGCATAATCTTATCCAAAATCCTGCATATTTAAATTCCAATATTGACTCCCCCTAAAAATTACTATGAAATCGGTATTTAATATTAAAATTATTATACCTATGTAGTCATATTCTGTAACTTGGGGTAATTTGCCTTTTTTCAATGAAATTTAAACAATCCTTATGAAACTTAACTGACCGTTTGTTCAATAATAAGCCTTCAAATTTAGATAAACATTCAGCCATTTATCCCTAGATTATTGTTGAAATTTCACGAAAGTACATAAGTAAAAAAACAGTGAATATATTGTTGTTATGTTGTTTAAATTTTTTTAGATTAGGAGTGATTAACTAATTATGAAGCAACCAATGCGTGTTCTAATTTCCGGAGCGAGCATTGCAGGGCCAACACTTGCTTACTGGCTTCATCGCTATGGTTTCGAGGTGACTGTAGTAGAACGGGCTCCTTCTTTACGCCAAGGGGGATACGCTGTTGATATCCGTGGTGCTGCAATTTCTGTGCTTGAACGAATGGGTATTCTTGATGATGTTCGTTCATTAGATACACATATGACTGGAGTTTACTTCGTGAATGATAAAGGTAAAATTAAAGGTAAAATTAGTGAAGCAAGTATAGGCAATCAGCAAGGCATGGATATAGAAATTATGCGTGAGAACCTTAGTAATATTTTGTTCGATTTGACCAAGGATAAAGTTACATATATTTGGGGCGATTCAATTACCTCTATACATGAATCAATTTCAGGGGTAGAAGTTCAATATACTAATGGGAAACAAGATACATTTGATCTAATAATAGGCGCTGATGGAATCCATTCCAATGTGCGTACGTTGAAATTTGGCGACGAAGATCAGTTTAAACGTACTCTCGGTTGTTATATCTCAATTTTCGAATTCGAAAATTATCTTAACCTCGACCACTCTCAAATGCTTTATACCGTTCCGGGTAAAACTGTTGGAATGTATAGCGCAAATGATAAAAAGGAAGCAAAGGGCATGTTAGTGTTCCAATCCGAGCCACTAAAGTACGACCGTTATAATACGGAAGAACAAAAAAATCTTATTAAAAATGCTTTTGAAGAACTTAATGGTTGGGAAACACCGAACTTGCTCAATAAATTGATAAAAGCTTCAGATTTTTATTTTGATGAAATTTGTCAAATTCACATGCCGACCTGGTCAGACGGCCGAATTGCTTTAGTAGGTGATGCGGCTTATTGCCCGTCACCCCTTTCAGGTCAAGGTACTAGCCTGGCCCTTGTCGGAGCATATGTACTTGCAGGAGAGCTGAAAGCTGCTAACGGTGATTACAACAAGTCCTTTGTTTCCTATGAAAAAGAAATGAGAAAATTTGTTGAAAAAAACCAAAAAATAGGGCTACTAACTGCGGGAGGAATGATTGAAAAATCAAACTTCAAAATTTTATTACGTAATGCAATGTTACGTTTTCCCATCTTAATGAATGGCATGTTTAAAATGATTACGAAAATGATCGCTAAAGCTGCCAACGAAATTGAACTGAAAGATTATTAAACTATTTTATGGATCTAAATCATAAGCCTAGTACAATAGAACCAAACAACGCTCAGAGTAAATTCTGAGCGTCGCTTCTTTTAATGAATATTATAAAAATCTAACTTTAAATAAAAATGTTTATGCTAATTTAGATAAACATTTAAGCATAAACTTATTCAACTTAACTGCCCTTTACTGCAACATTCTATGAAACTTGTTGAACAAAGAGATTTTAATATGAAAAACAATTTAATATAAAGAAATATCTTCCTTAATTTTAAATTTAAGTTTTCCATCTTCATCAACAGATTTTATCGTAATTAATATATTTCCAGAATAACCACCTTCAAAATACCCAATAACTGATTCTGTATGTAATTTACCTTTATTGTCTTTATACTGTAGCTCCATTGTACTCTCACCAACATCCTTTGAGGGATTTATGTTTAGTTTATAGTCCTTATGTGAAGCAATTGTAGGTATCTTTATATCGGTTTTAAAATGATCATAGGTCAAATATATTCCCGTTACATCTCTATTTGTTTGATTTTTTATTTTAATATCAAATCCACTTTGAAAAAGAAAATAACCTATTATCCCTACGATCCCTGTTATTAAAATGGCTATTACTACTAAGATTTTTTTCATTCCTACCCCCTATTGATTAAAATTAGAACTTTTTAACATTTCCATTTCATTAAATTATAACATTCCTTATTGCAAACTTTCTTTTTTGTACCGTGAACCTTTGGAAATCTATTACTTTATTAATACTTTTTCAGTAAATCATAGAATAATATTAAAGTTCTAAAAATAAATTTTACAGAGATTAATTAAATGAGGGGGGAAATTTTGAAAATAGTAAAAAGAGTAATCTTTATAGTAATAGGCATTTTAGGTTCCATTATTTTAATGATTGCCTCTTCTTTTGCTTTTTTAAACCTTGTTAAAATCCACGTTAATAAACCTACTTCATCACTGTCAGCTGGAATAAGGGGTGTGAATTGGGCGGATGAGCGCGACAATTTTGTTGATGGAGTGATTTATGTAAGTGGACTGAGCAAAAATGATACATACGATTCTGCCAAAGTTATTGGCGGACAAATTATCGGGCAGATGTTCGACAAGACTGGTGCTAACACAGTCAGACTTCCCATTAATGAAGCTACAGTCGCAAATTTTTGGACTACTTATACAGGGGCCATTGATGCTGCTTTAGAGAGGGGCAAAGTGATTTTTTGCTATTGGCCTCCGAAAAATGGAAAACCTGAAGATCTCGAAAAATATTTTAGTATGTGGAGAACAGTTATCAAAAAATACGGAAACAACCCCAACTGTTATTTTGAACCTATTAATGAGCCCTACGGCTATAATACTAAAGATTTACGTAATCTCTATCATGATTGGCTAACAAGTTTCAATGTTCCGAAGAAAAATGTGATTCTTGATGGAATCGGACTGGCAGCTCTTTATATAAATCCCCTAGGTGATGACAAACGACTTGACGGAGCTATGCTTGCTGTACACTGCTATGCGTTTTATGCAGGATATGTACATATTAATTCTCTCACAGAAACCGGATGGTCTAATATATTAACGATCGAAATTGGAAAATACTCCGATCGTGCCATTATTACCGAATGGGGGGCACCAATGAAAAGCGGTTTGGATTATTCGGTAAAAAAGAGTAAAAATGATATTAACTATGTTCGAGCAATGAGCAAAAAAATTAATACGATTGGTGCTGGAAGTGTTTATTGGCCGGGCTTGAGAGATGGGGATTCTTATAGTTTGATGGAGAAAAAAGTCACTAACAAACAAATCAATCTTAAGGTAACAAATCAATCTGGTCTTGAAAAATTGCAAGAATCCTGGGGGATGCCTATTCACTAAAATCGCTCGAATGAAGATGACCTCTTTACGCTTGTCGGGAGGTCATTTTCAATTAAAGTGTCTTTTTTAAGAAAATCAATAGTATAAAAATTGTTATTAGTTTCTCATGGAAGAAATTGATACCAGAAACTTAATCACACAGTTCTATTTTTCGTTTTTTTTAAACCGGGAAAAAATTTTTTTATGTCCATTTCTGCTTGAAACCCTTGCTATATCAGCGTTTTTTCAACCGGGACAACTCACGTCCACAGGGTGGGTAAAGTCCCTGGAGAAATAGTGATTTGAACGTGTTATAGTGGGTTTAGGAGGTGTTTCTAATGCAAATTTTAATCTGTAAAGAATGCGAAGAAACTATTGAGTACGCGGAGTATAAAAAAGTTGTGAAAATCTATTCAACTTGCGAAAACTGCAAAAACGAAGCAGCAACTTCAACTGCAAAATAACATAGAACAAAAAAAGCTAATATTGTAAATTAGACCTTATTAAAAAAATACTTAATTTTTAAAGGTTTAACAAAATATCAATTAATATATTATTAAAAATGAAAAAAGGATCTCAAAAAGATCCTTTTTTATCTTTATATGGTCTAACTTCCACATTCTAAGTTCAATAGTTGGAATCCTTAAACGTATTTATAATAGGAAGTTCGGGTGGATTTATTTTTGATGGAAGTTCATCAAAACTAAAAAAGCCTAACTCGAGCACTTCGCTTTCTTCTTTCTCAAATTGCCCTGTATATTCAGTACAAATATAAGTCGTAATTACATTATATACCTCATCTCCATGGGGATACTTATAATAAAATTCTTTTCCAGAAAAAATGTTAAAAAACTCAAGGTTTAATGCTGTTAGACCAGTTTCTTCCTTCAATTCTCTTTTAGCCACTTCTTCTAAATTTTCTCCCAACTCTAATGATCCACCAGGTAATCCCCAAGTCTTATTATCTTTTCTTAATTGCAATAATACTCTCTTTTGTGAATCTAGTAGAATAACATTTGCACCTGCCATTAAGATAGGTCGACTACCTACAACTTTTCTTAAATCCATAATATATCCCATTGATTTTCTCCCCAATATCCTATGATTATGTTTAATTCAACTTTATCAAACAATTCCATTTTATTCCACTGAACCAACATTTACCAAAAAAAACTAGCTGCAAGTCTTAAATCATAATTGTTCTCTTTATAACCTATAACCAGCCAATCACGATTAATAAAAGGAATATTTTACCAATTAAATTACATATATATAGTCTAGTTGTTTTAACTTTAAACAACAAGAGAAGATTTAGATCAATCTATCTTTGTTAAAAGGAGAAAAGTGAATGAGGTTGAATCATTTAAATTTATGTGTTGATGATTTATCAGAGGCTAGACAATTCTTTGAAACTTTTTTTGATTTTAAATTTTTAGAACAAAAAGGAAAAGCTCTTGTAGTGTTAAGTGATGAGCATGGATTTATTCTCGTGTTAAGTGATCCAAAGGCATTTAAGAGGCAAATGGAAATTAAATACCCTGAAGCTTTTCATGTAGGTTTTTTAGTGGAAACGCCAAGTGAAGTCGATCAACAGTATGAACGTTTAATAGCTGGGGGCATCCAAATAGACAAGGAACCTTATACTATGAGAGGTAATAGTTATGGCTTTTATTTCACAACGTTTAATAATTTATTGATTGAAGTTTCTTGCCTTGACGATCGAAATGGTAAAAAAAATTCAAAACTCTAAGTAATGATTAACTATAGATACAAGCTCCTTCCCAAGGTCTTATAGGGTCTTGTATTTATACATTTTTATCTCAATAAATAACAAAAACACTTAACAATGGCAAACTGTCTTTATTTTTAAGCAAGTCTCTATTCATATGAAAAACATCAATTGTCCGCTTAATAAAGCAACCACTGGAGTATAATTACCTCCGTGGTTGTTTATATATTCATATAAGACAAATTAACTAAATGTCACGGTACAATTTCAAAAATAGTACCCATGTTTAAATCAGTCACTTTCATAGAGCCATAAACCGCTAAATAGATTTTTGTTTGATTTAAATTCGTTCCCAAACCTACATAATAGGCCGGTTTTGATCCAAAGTCATAATCTGTTTGTATTACACTGAAATCACTTTGTTTACCATCTGGTCTTAATTTCGTATAAGCTAAAACTCCTTTAACCTGTGCTTGAGATCCTTTTCGTACCAAATCGGTAAACACAACGCTACTAGTTAAACTAGGTATTTCATTTCCCATATATGGCTTGACTCCTGTAAGTGCAGTTCCTTCAAATTTATCCGGTCTTGGATCTTTATGAAAATAACTAGTTAAAGGTTGAAGACGGCTCGTTGAGAGTGTCACTGATTGATCGTAATAAGCGATTGTTTTTTCATCCAATTCTGGATTTTCGGTACATCCTTTTATTGTCGAAGTAGGAAAAGCACCTTCCCAACCTCTCCAGCCGAAGTTAATAAATCCTTCCATCTCAGATTCAGAATTCATATGGATTAACTGAGTAACGGGAATTGGTTTATAATGAACAAATGAAAAAAGTGACTCGACCAAATCCTGACCGACATGTCCAACATATTTAATATATTGATTATAATATCTTTGATATGAAATACCTGTTATATTACGAACCCCTTTAGCTATTACCGTAAGAGTTTCTTGAATACTTGTTGGAAGTTCATTAAAACGAGTGACAATAGGAGGATTATTGCCATTTATGTTTTTATCTACATCAATTTCAATTATTTTTCCTGCAATTTCCAAATTATCCTGACTTAAGTTAAACGGATCATAGCCAGATCCACCATCTCCTGTTGTTAAAACAAGTTTACTTGTTTCGGGTGAAAAATTTAAGGTGTTGAGACCATTATGATTCAAGAACGGTCTTCTGATATTCAATAATGTCCGTCGTTTTTGAGGCTGTCCATTTGATTGTAGAACCCATTCTTCAACTGTATCAATATGGTTATATTGAGTTTCCCTATTTAGCCATTTCAAATTTAATGTTTTGGAATCACATGGATTAGGTTTAAAAGGGTTAGAAAGAGCACTTGGCCCCTCTGAACCAGCTACTGAATATTGAAGATAAAACAACCCGTTATGATAAAAATTAGGATGAAATGCTAATCCAAGCAATCCGCGTTCATCATAGCCTCCAGACTCACCTAATTTTAATACCCGAGGGCGAATATCTAAAAAAGTCCTGATTTCTCCATTTCCTATGTAAAAAATCTCTCCTACCTGTGTTGCAATAAATAATCTTTCAACTGAATCACCTGGAAGAATAGTCGTTTTCAAAACGGTTGGTAAATTAATCTTACTAACAACTGGCCGTAAATTAACTTTTAACAACTAACAATACACCTCCTTTATATTATTTTCTTCTATAAAATTATGATGGGAATAGTTCTATTAGTACCGAAATTCATTTCGAATAGAACGATGAAAAACTCTTAATGATTCAAATAGTATGATAGTTTCTTTTAGTCTTTATTGTTAAAATAAGGGGCATATAACTGTACATAGGTTTTCACCAATTTGTCTTTTAAAAGAAAGGAAGAAGTAACATTGATCACTGCAATATTTATTTTTTTATTAGCCGGTTTAGCTGAAATTGGCGGAGGATACCTTATATGGTTATGGCTAAGAGAAGGTCAATCTGCTTATTTAGGATTAATCGGAGGGATTATTTTGGCAGTTTACGGTATCATTGCAACCTTCCAAATTTTCCCATCATTTGGTAGAGTTTATGCTGCCTATGGAGGCGTATTTATCGTTCTCTCAATCTTATGGGGCTGGGGTGTTGATAAAAAATCACCTGATTTATATGATTGGATCGGTGCAGCAATTTGTTTAATCGGTGTGTCTGTCATATTATGGGCACCTCGTAATTAATCCCCCCTGCGTAATGATATCAAACAGCAAATCGACTATTTAGTCGATTTTTTTTAACGATTTTGAAGGATAGTATAAGAAGAAATTGAACTATTTAATTAAGAGAATTAATATTTTTTATTAATAAGGAGGAAAAAAATTGTCATTACAAGTGGGCGATATTATTTCATTTGATCGAACTTTTACAGTAGAAGACGTTGAAATGTTTACGAAGGTTTCTGGTGATGCAGGCGAACATCATATCACGCCTGATGAACAAGGAAGACTTGTCATTCAAGGTTTGTTGACTGCAACTTTACCAACTAAAATAGGTGGAGATCACAACGTACTAGCACGAACGGTAAATTTCGAATTTTTAAGACCAGTTTACTCAGGAGATACAATAACCTGTGAAGTTACAATCGAGAAATTTGAAAAAAAAGAGAATAGAATATCGATCATGTCATCCTTCTTATGTACTAATCAGAATAAAAAACAAGTATTAAGCGGGAGCTTTGCAGGAGTAATATTATAACCAAGGAAAACGTAACCGTCCTAATTTGAATGATAAAAACCAGTACACAGTAGTGGAAACTAGCATTCTTCTTTTCTAGCAACTAAATGAAGGATGCCCGGCTCCTCTAGGAGAGGCGGTAAGACATAGACCACATTTCAGCCAACCTGACAATGGCCAAAGTCTCAGAATGCGAACATCCAACAGTTGACCCCGTATTAATTTTGATATAAAGACTGTAATGCCAAATGTTCTAAATCTTTTTTTACATATATATCATATTGAGTATTCTCATTAAATCTCCTACCATTAAAATTCATCGGTAATTTCGTCTTATACTCAATTCCATTCTTCTTCAATTTACCAATAATTATAAAATAGTTTTGATAACCATACGTAGTATAAATTAACTTCCACTTCCGGTTTAAATATAATTGAATGAAACTATACAGTACTATAATGATAAATACATAGATTACTAGATTTAACATATTTAGTCCCTCCAATTTATACTTTTTATTTAACATATTAAATAGCTACTAGTTTTTATGTATGGATTTTAGAAAAAAATTATTTTAATGTATTCTTTCTATTTAAATAAAAAACACTCCAGTATATGAATACTGGAGTGTAAAAGTTATTAAAAGAATCCTAGTTTACTCGGTGAATAACTAACTAGCAAATTCTTTGTATTTTGATAGTGATCCAACATCATTTTATGCGTTTCACGACCTACTCCTGAATTTTTATACCCACCAAATGCTGCATGTGCAGGATATGCGTGATAGCAGTTTACCCAAACTCGTCCTGCTTCGATATTGCGTCCGAATCGATAAGCAGTATCCATATCGCGAGTCCATACACCCGCTCCTAATCCATATAATGTATCATTAGCGATTTCCAATGCCTCTTCTTTTGTTTTAAAAGTGGTAACCGAAACAACAGGACCAAAAATTTCTTCTTGGAATACTCTCATTTTATTGTTCCCTTTAAAAATGGTAGGGTTTACATAAAAACCATCTTTCAATTCTCCATCAAGAACATTGCGACTACCACCAACTAAAACTTCTGCCCCTTCATTCTTTCCAATTTCAAAATAAGATAAAATCTTATTCAATTGCTCGTGTGAAGCTTGAGAACCGATCATTGTTTGAGGATCCAATGGATTTCCTTGTTTAATCGCTTTAACACGTTTTACTGCTCTATCCATAAATTCCTCATAAATTGATTCATGAATAAGCACTCTAGAAGGACAAGTACATACTTCTCCCTGATTTAAAGCAAACATCGTAAAGCCTTCAAGTGCTTTATCGAAAAATTCTTCATTGTCTACTACATCTTCAAAGAATATATTAGGAGATTTACCACCTAATTCTAATGTAACAGGAATTAAATTCTTTGAAGCATATTCCATAATTAGTCGCCCAGTAGAAGTTTCACCAGTAAATGCAATTTTCGCAATTCGATCACTTGAAGCTAATGGTTTACCTGCTTCAAGTCCAAATCCGTTTACAACGTTAACAACTCCAGGTGGCAATAAATCTTGAATTAGTTCCATTAAAACTAATACTGAAGTTGGCGTTTGCTCAGCAGGTTTTAAAACAACACAATTCCCTGCAGCAAGGGCTGGTGCAAGCTTCCATACAGCCATTAATATTGGGAAGTTCCATGGAATAATCTGTCCGACAACTCCTAATGGCTCTTTATAATGATATGCAACTGTATCACCATCAAGTTCACCGAGTGATCCTTCTTGCGACCTGATACATCCAGCAAAATAACGGAAATGATCTATTGCTAAAGGAATATCTGCAGCTAAAGTTTCACGAACAGGTTTACCGTTTTCCCAAGTTTCAGCGACAGCAAGATATTCTTTATTTGCTTCCATACGATCAGCAATCTTATGTAATATATTTGCCCTCTCAGTTACTGACGTTCTCCCCCATTTACCTTTTGCACCGTGTGCTGCATCAAGTGCTTTTTCGATATCTTCTGAAGTCGATCTAGCCACCTCACAAAAGACTTGTCCAGTTACAGGCGATACATTTCCAAAATACTGTTCTCTTACTGGTCTTACCCATTCCCCACCAATAAAATTGTCATAACGATTTTTAAACGTAATTAATGAACCAGATTTTCCAGGTGTTGCAAATACCATAATGATTCCCCCTTAATAGCTTGTCTCTTTATAAACCTATGAATGCGTATTTATAACTATGACTAATAATAGATATTTTGTTTAATAGAAATTTTTTGATTCAGAACTCATTATTAGGTAGAATGATAGAAGTGAAAAAAATCTGTTAGAAAATGAGGGGTAACTGTGCGTAAAAACTTCGTAGATATTTTATATCTCCTTGTTGGATCAGCTATATTTGCAGTCGGTGTTAACTTCTTTGCAATACCGAATAAATTAGCTGAGGGTGGCTTTACCGGCATTACGATGATTACTTATTATCTATTTAACTGGTCACCTGATGTCGTATATTTTGTTTTAAATGCTTCCTTGTTAATAATTGGATATAAATATTTAAAGAAACAACTAATAATTTATACAGTTATATCCATCGTAGCGATTTCATTTTTCTTACGTATTACCGACGGTTATGGCGTACCTACAAGCGAAACTTTACTAGGCACTATTTTTGCTGGTGTTTTAATTGGTCTGGGGTTAGGAATTGTCTTTCGTGCGGGTGGCACAACAGGAGGTTCTACTGTTCTTGCTCAAATGGTACATCAATCCTTTGGGTGGAGTATTAGTAAATCTTTACTTTTATTTGATCTAATTGTCGTTTTAGGTGGTTATTTTGTAATCGGCTTTGAGAAAACATTATATACTGTTATTTCTATTTATATCGGTATTAAAGTTTTGGATTTTATTATGGAAGGATTAAATCCTAAAAAAGCGATTACGATTATTTCCGATCAAGCAAATGAAATTGCACAAATCGTATCAAATGAAATGAATCGAGGCGTAACGATTTATCCTGCAAAAGGCCATTTCTCTGGCCTAAGAAAAGAGTCCTTATACATTATTCTTAATAATAAAGAACTATTTGAGCTAAAAAAAATCATTCACACAATTGATCCAAAAGCATTTGTCGTTATACATGATGTAAATGATGTACTAAAGGCTGGTTGAACTAAATTATTAAGTAAAACTCGGAATATTAAAAAACAAATCACTATAAGTAATCCAACTTAAGTGATTTGTTTTTTATTTTCGTTACACTTTTTGTATTAAGTTCTTAAGCGCTTAGCCTCTCTTTTCCCTTCTCTCTGTCAATAACCTCTCATTTATTCCATCGAGTTCCTTTTGTAGCTTGACGATTTTTGAAATTTGAGCTTTCTTTTCTTCATCCGTATCTTTTTCTTCTGCATTCATTGCAGCTATTTCTAGTTGTAATTTAATTCGTTCATTTAATAAAGTTTGCTGATCGTTTGAGATGTTCTGTCTTCCGTTCCAATCTGCAAAAGATCCTTTGAATTCATAAAGATTTCCATTTTCAATATGAATTACACGATTTGAAACCTTTTTTAGTAAATATGGATCATGGGACACTACAACTACTGCTCCAGGATATGCAGCTAATGCTTCCTCAATTCTTTCTCTCGTGTGTATATCTAAATAGTTTGTTGGCTCGTCAAGCACTAGTAGATTAGAATCAGAAAAGTATAACTTTACGAAAGCAACTCTACATTTCTCACCCATACTTAGTTGAGCAATATTTTTGTAAACATCCTCTCTTCTAAAAAGGAAACATGCTAAAATTGTTCTTGCTTCTGTTTCAGTCATATTTGGAAGTGATAAAATTTCATTTAAAATTGTTGAATCCTCATTTAACGCTTCAAGCTCCTGCATAAAATAACCTATTTTTAATTGAGGATTATGTCTTACAGATCCATTATTAGGAATCATTAATCCTGTTAATAATTTTAAAAATGTAGATTTTCCAGAACCATTTTTTCCGATTACAGCTAATCGATCTTCTCGATTTAAAATAAAATCAACTTGATTAAATAACGTTTTTTCCTCATATGAAAAAT
The DNA here is from genome assembly GCF_050457485.1 of Gottfriedia acidiceleris. Lineage (GTDB taxonomy): Bacteria > Bacillota > Bacilli > Bacillales > Bacillaceae_G > Gottfriedia > Gottfriedia acidiceleris_D. Next base: position 192,124 of record NZ_JBCMJM010000001.1, on the reverse strand, counting down.
CAACTTTTTCAAATGTAATCATTTGTTTTGCTGAAAATGAATCATTTTCAAAGCTCGCTGAAATTGTTTTAACTTCTTTTGGTTTTTCTACTTTTCTTTTTTCTAATCGATCTAAATCCTTTTCTTTTGATTTAAATCTTAATGCGTTTTTTGCTGCTTTTTTCTTAGCAAATGGATCACGTTCACTGGCTGCATTATGCGAGCTTGTAAACCATTGTTTATATTGATTAATTGTTTCAATAAGCTTTTTCTTTTCCGCTTCTTGTTTATCATATTGTGCTTGCTGAGTTTTTAGCTCATGTTCTTTTTGGATTTTGTATGTTGAATAACCACCATTATACTTAAATGTACCACTTTCAGTTAATTCAACTGTAACAGTCGCAACATCATCAATGAATTGTCGTTCATGAGAAATAAAAAGTACACTACCTTTAAAGTTTTGTAACCATTCCGTTAACCATTGGATTGACTCAGTGTCCAAATGATTTGTTGGTTCATCTAAAATTAATAGCTTTGGTTGCTTCATCATTACTTTTGCTAATTTGACTTTTGTTTTTTGTCCACCACTTAAATGACTGAATGGGATATTCCACAACTCTTGCGGTAATTGAAATTTCTTCAAAACTTGATCTATTTTTGTTTCCCAATCATAGCCATCTAATTCTAAATATTTACTTAAACTCTCGTTATATTTAGCAAGGTTTTCTTCATTTGACAAATCAAGTAAATACTTTTCTAAATTCTTTTTGATGAAAGATCGCTCATGATCAAACGATTCGATCACTTCCCTTGCTGATAAGCCTTCCTGATTCTCTTCATCTGTTAAAAGCCATCCAATTTCATCTTTTGAATAGTGAATTTGCAGCATTCCTTTTTTCAATGGAATATTACCTAAAAGGGCATTAATAAATGTTGACTTTCCAACACCATTTTCACCAATTAATGCTACCCTTTCACCTTCTTTTATATCTAAGTTTCCATTTTTAAAAATTGTTTTACCGTTTAACTCTATTTCTATATTCGATGCTTTTATAATAAACATATACTTCACTCCATCCGATTTTAAAAGATTACTCTGCTTAAAAATTCAATCTGTTTTCGAAAGTATTTTTTAACGAGAGAAAATAAAAAACACACAAGCAGTATCTGCCTGTGTGTAAATTGGATGTGATTTAATAAGCCGTGTATATATAAAAATATATACGTTAGAATATTTTTCAAATGAAACGTAATAGTAAATAAACCATGCATTTAAGACAATGGATTAATTTAATATTAGTATAGGCTCATAAATAGACATAGTTATCCAATTTCTCTGATTTCAGGCAGAGTACTTTCTTGCTATAAAATTCGTTAGCTTAAAAAGTTATCGGATATTGTACATAGTGTCTAAATTTGATGCCTCCTTAAAAATATTAATTTAATCTTAGCTTACTTTTAGTATGATTTCAATGCTTTCTTTTTATTCTTTCCAAATTAATGCCAATTCCTTACTCAATTTCTTTCTTAATTGGCGACTTTCTAATCGTTTAAATGCTAATTGCTGTAATTTAATTTCTTCCTCAGTTTCTGGAATTACCTCTACTACTTTATGTGGTTTTCCATCTTTTAGTGCAACAAATGTTACAAAACATGTTGCAGCAACTCTTTTTTCACCTGAAAGTAGGTCTTCGGCAGTCGCTCGAACAAATACTTCCATTGAGCTAGAGCCTGTTAAGATCACGAACGATTCATAATATATGCAGTCAGTTTCACGAACAGGACATAAAAATTCTACTGAATCCATCGATGCGGTTACACATTCCATTCTTGAATGCTTTGTAGCTGAAATGGAGGCAATTAAGTCCATTGCGGCAAGCATTTTTCCTCCGAATAATGTACCATGGTTATTTAAATCAGTTGGAAATATTCTACTACTATCAAATACTCTGGATTCTTTTACATATCTACCATTCATCGATTTCACCCTATCATTAAATAATTGAATAATATTTTTCTCGAACTTTTTTCGCAGATTTTACCATATTTGATAAGGCATCTATTACCTCAGTTTCATTACGTGTCTTTAAACCACAGTCTGGATTAACCCAAAATCTATTTGCATCACACACTTTTAAAGAACTAATAATATTTTCTTCCATTTCCTCAACCGACGGTACCCTCGGACTATGAATATCATACACGCCTAATCCAATTCCAAATGGATATGGGGACTCAGATAAATAAGTAGAAAATTCTTGATGACTTCTTGCATGTTCAATTGAAATTACATCGGCGTCTAATTGAATAATGGTGTCCATAATATCGCTAAAATTGCTATAACACATATGAGTATGTATTTGCGTTTCATTTCGGACACTTGATGTAGCTAAACGAAATGCTCTCGTTACCCAATGTAAATATTCATCCCAATCTTTTTGCTTCAAAGGTAACCCTTCTCGAATAGCAGGTTCATCAACTTGAATAATTGAAATGCCAGCAGCTTCAAGTGCTTTTACTTCTTTACGTAAAGCTAATGCAATTTCATTTGCTATTTCCTCTCTTGTACGATCCTCACGAACAAACGACCAATTTAATATTGTAACTGGACCAGTTAACATCCCTTTGACTGGTTTAGCTGTTAAGCTTTGTGCATACTCAGTTTCATTTACAGTAATTGGCTTTGTAAATTCCACTTTACTAAAAATAATTGGCGGTTTAACACAGCGCGATCCATAAGATTGAACCCATGCTTTTTTCGTAAATGCAAATCCCTCTAGTTTCTCACCAAAATATTCAACCATATCCGTACGCTCATACTCACCATGTACTAATACATCCATATCAATATTTTCTTGAATTTCAATCCATTCTTTAATTTTCAATTTAATTTGATTCATATATTCTGAATCATCAATTGTTCCTTTGCGCCATTGCTGTCTTATTTGTTTAATTTCCTTCGTTTGAGGGAAACTTCCAATTGTAGTCGTTGGTAAAATCGGTAAATTCATTACTTTATTTTGTAATGGATATCTTAATTGGAATGGTACTGGTCTTTTAAAATCTTCTTCATTAATGGATTCCAATTCATAACGAGTTGAATGATTTTTTTCGCTAAGTTGTTTTAAATTTACTAAACAATTACTTGCATATTTAACTTCATTATCAAACATGCTCGCTTTGTTTATTAATAAACTTTTTAGTATCACTAACTCTTCTAATTTTTCATCGGCAAACGATAATGCCTCGAACAATGTATCATTTAATAAATTCTCTTCAACTTTTGTAACTGGTACGTGAAGTAAACTACAAGACGGTTGAATCCACCAATCTTTTGGACTTATTTCTTGTTTAAGAGAATTTAAAAATTCAATGGAATCATTTAAATCATTTCTCCAAATATTACGTCCATTAAGTATTCCAACACCTAGTACCTTGTCATTTGGAAATCCGTACTCAAGGATCGACTGAAAATTTCCATCTTTACCATGAACAAAATCAAGACCAATCCCTGCTACTGAAAATGAAATTAGTTCTCTATATTGTTCAACTGCTTCAAAGTAAGTTTGAAGCATAATTGATAATGTAGGTACAGCTTTTGCGATTTGATCATAAACTTCTTTCATAAAACGGATATCTTCGCTTGATTCTTCTAACACAAAACATGGTTCATCAATTTGAACCCACTCAACACCTTCACTCTCTAGCTCTTTAAGCATTTGTATATAAAGGTTTACTAGATTATTTATTATGTTTCGTTTTTCTTCTTCCTGGTAACCTTTCGCTAACTGTACAAATGAATAGATTCCTAGAATGACAGGTTTCGTTTTTATACCAAGCTCAATTAATGCCTCTTTGTATGCTTCTAATGGCTTATTAAATAATAATCTAGATTGCTTTTCTTTTTGATATTCAGGAACGATATAATGATAGTTTGTATTAAACCATTTCGTCATTTCACAAGCTACGATGTTTTTACTTCCTCTTGCTAATGCAAAATATGTATCTAGACTTGGTCTTTCATTTAGATCACCAAATCGACTAGGAATCCAACCAAACATAGTAGCAAAATCTAACACATGATCATAAAACGTAAAATCATTTACAGGGACTAGCTCTACACCTAAATCGTGCTGTTTCTTTATTGAACTTAATCTCAGTGATTTCATTTCTTTTTCAAATTCTTCTTGATTAATTTTCTTTTGCCAAAAGCTTTCTAACGTTTTTTTCCATTCACGATTTTCACCAATTCTCGGATATCCTAGATTACTTATGTGTACCACTTTTACCCTCTCCTTTTAACTAAAATAAAAAAGCATTTTTATCTCATAAGAGACAAAAATGCCTTTAAGTTGGAAAACATAAATAATTAGAATACGTAAACTTAAGCTTTCTTTCCATAAGGCACCTCCCTATCTCTCGTAGGTCAAACAGCGTCGTTAGAATAGGCAGGTCTCCTGACTTAAGAATCTTTGTAAATAAAAGCCTTACCTATATTAGTAAGTGGCATCATCTTATTTACTCCTCTATTACAGTGGCGGGACCGTGTTGGAATTAAACCAAACTTCCCTTTTAAGTAAATGATTTCAAACTTTGAACTTCATTTACACCTATTCCCTACTATTTAGTTTTCATCATTTTGTCATAAAATACAAAAATAGTCAAAATATTTATTTTTTATTTTTGTACTATTTTAAAAAAATTTTTTATTTTGGATGTCGATTTAGTGATTCAGGTAATTAAAAAATGCGTTCGTATAATAATCTCATCCAGTTTAAATACTGTTTGATCTAATCATACGAACGCATTGATTGTTTATAAAATTTATATTTTTAATGTATAGCTATGTTCAAATGAACATCTAACCATCAAACTAAGTGATGTACTAGTTAGCTATTTCTTCATCTGCTTGAGCATCTAGTGGTTCACGTTTTCCGATACCAAAGGCATAGAAACAAATGACAAGGATTGCCAAGAAAATAATCCCTACAATAAGTGAGATACGTGTGTCATCATTAAACCACATACCGATTAATACCAAAACTAAATAGGCTAATGTTAAGTAGTTAGTAAATGGTGCAAAAGGCATTTTAAAAGGATGATTTTTTATTTCATCTCCCTTTACTTTTCTAAAACGAATATGACTAATTAAAATGACAAACCACGGGATCATCCCAGGAAGTACACTTGCACTGTATACATACACGAATAAGTTTTTTGGTGCAATAAAATTTAAAATAACGCCAATTATTAAACCAATTAGTACACCAATCGTACCGAATAAAGGCACTCCGTTATTTGAGACTTTTGTAAAATATTTTGGTGCTTGTCCATTTATACCTAATGTATAAAGCATGCGTCCAGCACTATAAATACCACTATTACAACCAGACATTGCAGCAGTAATTACTACAAAGTTAATAATTCCAGCTGCAGCTGTAATACCAAATTTGGCAAAAGTTACAACAAACGGGCTACCAATCGAATTTAGTTGATCCCAAGGGAAAACTGTTACAATTACAAAAATAGCACCAATATAGAAGATTAAAATACGCCAAATAAGACTTTGAATCGCTTCTTTTAATGTTTTTTTCGGATTTTCTGCTTCTCCAGCAGTAATACCAATTAATTCAACGCCTTGATAAGCTCCAACAACTAGTGAAAGTGCAAAGAAGAAACCTGACCAACCACCAGTAAAGAAGCCGCCATTTTTCCAAAGGTTAGATAAACCAATCGCATTTCCTCCGTTTCCAAGACCGAAGAAAATAAGACCAAACCCTGCAACAATCATCAATAAAATTGTAACGACTTTAATCATTGCAAACCAAAATTCAAATTCACCAAATGATTTAACAGAAATTAAATTAGCTGCACCTAGAATCACAATTGCAATAATTCCTGGTATCCAAGCAGGTAGATCTGGAAACCAGTACTTCATATATGCCCCAACTGCTATAATTTCTGACATCCCAACAATAACCCACTGGAACCAGTTACTCCAAGCAGTCATATACCCTGCTAAAGGGTGTATATATTTATGGCCAAATGTCGCAAATGAACCTGTACTTGGCTCTAAGTATAGCATTTCCCCCATTGCACGCATTATGAAGAAAATAAAAATCCCCGAAATTGCATATGCAAGCATTACTGATGGGCCTGTCCAATGAATTGTACTCGTCGAACCCATAAATAAACCTACACCGATTGTACCGCCTAAAGCAATCATCTGAATATGGCGCGCTTTCAATCCTTTTTTCAATTCCTTTTGTGCCATTCTATTTCCTCCCCTTTTCTGATGAAACAAGTGTCACTTTTTGAATCAATCTTTAAAACTTCTCCCCTAAAACCATTACTAACTTATTAAGAATATTTACAGTTAAAAAGCTTCTTTATTTTCCTATAATTAACTTATCTTTCGAATTGAACTAGGAATATTCTCCTTATTTTTCTTACGTAAAATACTAATAAAATAACCAATAAAACCACCAATAATAGCTGGAAATATCCAACCTAAACCTAAACTATACAACGGGAGGTACTTAGTGAAGAAATGATGAATTACTTCAATTTGTATTCCAGCTGAGTTTAACCCATCAAAAAGACTGACAATAAAAGTTAAGATCAAACTGCCTTGATACACTTCTGACCTACCTTTAAATGTATAGTGTAAGAATGTTAAGAAAATTAAGGATATAGCAATAGGATATAGTGTCATTAATACAGGGATTGAAACTTTAATTAGCTGTGTTAAACCTATATTTGCTATAAGTGTACTAAATACAGTCATAATGATCGCAATTTTTTTGTAAGAAATGGCTGGAAACAATTCATGAAAAAAAGTAGAACAAGCAGTGATTAGACCTACACTCGTAGTCAAACACGCAACTGTAATCATTAAACCTAATAATATTGCCCCATAAGAACCAAAATAATAATCTGAAACTTTCGCTAAAACTTCAGCTCCATTATCTAATCGACCAAGTTTCTCAACACTTGAAGCGCCCATATAAGAAAGAGCAGAATAGATTATTGCTAAAAGTGAAGCAGCTATTGCTGTTGACTTTCCACAAACGATCATAAGCTGTTTTTTAGAAGTAACTCCTTTTCCTTTAATTGCGTTTACAATAATAATTCCAAAAACAAAAGCTACAAGAGCATCCATTGTTAAATAGCCTTCTTGGAAACCTTTAAAAAACACATTTGTTGTGTATCCTTTAAATGGCTCTTGAAATTTCCCAATTGGATGAACAATAGCGATAACAACAAGCAATCCGATAAACGTTAATTTAATAGGAGTTAGAAATTTCCCTACTACATCAATAATCTTTGTAGGATTAAGTGATAACAAGCATGTAACTGTGAAAAATAAGATTGTAAATATGATTAATGCACCAGGACTTGCATCATTTGATAAAAAAGGTTTAACGCCAATTTCAAACGATACATTCCCTGATCTAGGGATAGCAAAAAAAGGACCAATTGCTAGATAAAGAACCGTAGTAAATACAATACCAAACAACGGATGTACACGTCTAGCTAAAGATTGCAAATTTTTTTCACCTGAAAAAACAAAAGCTGTAACTCCTAATAATGGTAATCCAACTCCAGTAACTAAAAAGCCTGCATTGGCTATCCATACGTTTTTTCCGGCTAACTGTCCAAGTATGGGTGGAAAAATTAGATTTCCTGCTCCAAAAAACAGTGCAAATAACATAAAACCTAGAATGATTATAAAAGTATTAGGTACTCTTGGTGACATAAACAACAACTCCGATTAATAATTTGTATAAAGTTCATAATTGGACTAATTTTCAGACCAAACAATCTTACCTCACATTTTCATCAAATTCAATAAAATTATATTATAATAAGATATTGTTTCTTTGCATGATTATATTTTGTCACAAAATTTTCAAATATATAAAACCCAATTCAATTGATTCTCTTTAGATTTGTTGCTTGTAGTGCAATAAAGTTGGATTTAAGTGATATATTAGTCACAAAAAAAGCACCCTAGTTGATAAACTTGGGTGCTTTGCTTTTTTGCTGTTGAAATACAAGCGTGTCTATTTATTACCAAATTTTCGTAAAAGGAGTAGAATGATGTTGATTTCCACTACAGGATNNCTTCCCGCTTATCCCATAGGAGTCGAGCATCCCTTTCGTTCCAATCAACTTTTTCATCTAAACAATGGTTACACTAAAAACCTAATTTAATACCCTTTACTTAGTGTAGCGTAACAGTTTTTTAATCAGTTTATAGGTCAATTATGATTGACCATTGTATTAATAATTTGAACTTGTTTTCTAAAAATTGCTCTTAAATATTCTTAACTTCACAAGTATAAACATTATTAGAGTTTGTTGATCTTTTAAAACTGCTCAAACATATTAACCTTTAAAATCATTATTAGAATCATGCAAAAATGAATAATATTATCAATAAGGTTCACTCAATAACGATTAACCATTTTATATTTCAACATTGTGCAAGTACCCCTGTCGATAAAACTGGTATGCCTTTAATACCTAGTTCTATTTCCCTACTTTTTTTAAGCAATCAATGGTTATTTCAAGATCCACTTTCATATTGTGACCTTGTAGGAAGAACAGTATTTTAAAAGTTATTGAATATAATCATAAATATTCTTTACTAATAATAAACAGGTTACTGCAATAAACAAAGCACGAACATAACCGCTTCCCTTTTTTATCGCAAATTTCGATCCACAAATCGCACCAGCAATTTGTGCAATTCCCATTATTATTCCATAAGTGTAGTTTACTTGTCCTAAAAACATAAACATTAACAATCCAGCAATATTACTACTAAAGTTTAAAAATTTTGCATTGCCTGCAGACTTTAAAAAATCAAAACCAATTAACAAAAAAGCAAAAATTAAAAATGAGCCTGTTCCAGGTCCAATGAACCCATCATAGAAGCCAATGGCAAATATCGTCATTAAAAAAATAATGAATTGATAATTGGATAAGTTTTTTTGTGTTGAAATGCTTCCCCAATCTTTCTTGAAAATAGTAAAAATTGCTACTGCTCCGAGCATAATTAACATTAATGGCTTAAGCATTTCAGGATTTAACAAATGTACAGTGTATGCACCCAATAACGAGCCAACAAATGAGAGTGGAAAAAATTTAAGCACTGATTTTAATTCGAGTTTACCAGAACGATAAAACATAAATGTACTTGTTAGAGAGCCAATTGTCGCTGCTAATTTATTGGTAGCTACTGCCGCGGCAGGATTAAGTCCAGTGAATAATAATGCAGGTAGTGTAATCAACCCACCACCCCCAACAACAGAATCAATAAATGAAGCTAAAAATCCAAAACAAATTAAAATAATTAATAAAGATGAGTCTAGATGCATTTCTATCAACCTTTCCATATAGTCACTACTGAAATGGTAACTAACAAATTGCCATCTGTAAATAGTTATTGTAAATTTATTTTATAATCAAAAAATAGGAGTGCGAAAAAATGGAAGATCTAGTGCAACAGTTCAAAAAATTAGGTTTTAACGAATACGAAGCTAAATCTTATGTATCACTAGTTAAACAAGGTCCTGTAACAGCTTACCAAGTAAGCAAGGACTCAGGTATACCAAGAGCACGTATTTATGATGTGTTAGGTAATCTTGTTGAAAAAGGAATTGTCTTGAAAGAGGAAATAAATGATACGGCACGATATTCACCTCTGCCCGTAGATATCTTTTTAAAGAAGGCCCAATCAGAGTGGCAATCAACTTATTCTGTAATAAGTGACTCTTTAAAAGATCTAGAATCATTTGGTGAAAAAGTGGACAACCGTGTAATTACTTTAAAAGACTATAAAACGATTATTAACTATTGTGAGACGCTGATAAAAAAAGCTGAAAAACGGATTGTGATTTCTATGTGGGACGAAATGTATGAGGTTTTGAAAAAAGAACTGGTTCATGCGACTGAAAAAGCAACCATACAAGGAATTACACTACACGTCGAAAATCCAATAGGAAATATTGAAAGTCATCGCATTACACCCTTTACTGAGACTAAGTCTACGGATCATTGGTTTATTTTGTCGATTGATTCTAAAGAAATGATTTATGGACCATCAATTGAGGAGCGTAGTGTTGCTTTTTATACAAATGATCCAGTTCATATTTACTTATTAGAGGATTATATATGGCACGATGTACTAGTAAATCGTCTTGTTCGACGTAGCCAAGACGATTTAGAGCAATGGATTACTTCTGAGCGAAGAGCCTTTTTCATGGAATAATAATAAGCAAATTCAACGAACAAATAAAATAAAGCATAAGGATCTTAATGAACTTATGCTTTGTTTCCAGTCTATTGTCTGTTACACACAATTTGGTTAATAACTTTTTTCAATGCTTGAATTTAATCTTATAATTTTTAATACTGACAATACCTTAATGCTTATTTGATTAAGAACTGTTTATTGATGAGCTAGGCTGCTATCTGGCAATTTCTTAAGTTTTCTTAAGTAAGGAATCATTAGGATAGCACCCATAAAGAACGTGATCCCCTCAGTAAGTGTTAAAGACCAAATTATGCCATTTAATCCATAAAAATGATGCAAGATGATGACAACCGGAATGAAAAGAACACCTTGTGTAATTGACATTATTCCTGTTGCAAGTCCTTCACCAGACGCTTGGAAAATACTAGTGAATAAACCAGTGAATCCGTTAAAAACAGATGAAATAAGTTGAGCTGTTAAGATTAATGCTCCAATACTTAGCACTGCTGAATCGCTTGTAAATAAACCAAGTACTTGAATCTTAAAAATATATACAATTCCACCAAATACAATTGAGATTCCACCAATCCATAATGTTAACTCTTTTAATGTTTCATATAAACGTGGTTTATTTTTCCCACCAAAGTTATAAGCAATTAAAGAAATAGCCCCTATAAATAAGCCCATCGTTATAAACTCTGGGAGTTGTGCAATCCTTACTGCAATTCCAAAGCTTGCTACAACATGCTCACCGTATTTAATGGAGTAGTTGTTTAATAGTAAAGTTGTAACAATCATAAATGACATTTTAAATAACTCTGGAACACCGACTTTATAGATTTCTAATTGATCGGTTATTGATACTTTCCAATGCTTTATGAAACCTCTTAATGTTTCACTTTTTCTTTCTAAAAACCAAATGTAATATATGCTTGCTGCGATATTTGCTAAAACCATTGAAAGGGCAGCACCCATTACATGTAGGTTTAAAACTAAAATGAATAACACATCAAAAATAATGCTAAAAACAACACTAATAAACATCCCATACATCGATTCTTTTGCTGCACCTTCAGAACGCACAATTTGTTCTAATGCAAAGTTCAATATAAATGCAAAGCCACCAATAAAAAGCGTGATTGTATATTGTTTTGTATAAAGTAATGTTGTAGCGTCCGCTCCTAACAAATGAACAATTGGATTAACAAATAATAAGGCAAGTACTGCAATAATCAATCCACATATAATGCTCATATAAAAAGCATAGCCAGTTACCGACTTCCCTCTCTGAAGATTCCCTTCACCTAAGAGACGAGTAACAAAAGTTCCTGCACCAACCCCAAATATATTCCCAATCGCCATTAGTACTGTAAAGATCGGTAAGCCTAATGTAATGGCGCTTAACATCGCAGTATCATGAACTAAACCGATAAAAAATACGTTTATTAAGTTATATATTGTACCAGCAGAAATCCCAATCATCATTGGAATACATAAACGAGCTAACGCTTTACGTATCGGTGCATCTTTTAAATAATAAATATTGGATTGATCCACTTCAAATTCTTCCATTATATTCCATCCTCCCGAATCTTATCATTTTTATTTTGGTTTAAGAACATAATTTTTTTAGATACAATTAGAATTCTAACATTTAGATTTCTAACATTTTATCGATACGACCGTAATGGCCGTAGTCACTCAAAGGTTTGATTCAATTTTTTTCAATAGGCGTAAAAATTCATTTTTTTCTTCTTCAGTCAATGACTCTGTTAATCGTGATTCCATTGCCAAAAACATATCATCAATCTGATTAACGATTTCTTTACCTTTATCTAATACGAAAATTTGTTTCTGACGTTCGTTATCAGCTTGGATTTTTCTACCAATGTATCCATTCTTCTCAAGTCCTTGAAGCATGCTGGTTATACTTGCACCTCTTCGATTAAATGCATCTGCTAAATCCTTTTGAATTAATCCTCGATCCTGATGCTCAGCAATATAACTGATCATCCTACCTTGTTGTGGATTTACTTCAAGTTCTTTCGTACGATACGACAATTGATCCCGTACCTTATGCATAATGGTACTTAGAAGTCTCGTATAAGGTGTATCAATCAAATCGTTCACCTCCGAATAATTAGAATTCTAACTGTCTGAAACCAATATAACTCGGTAGGAGTTCTATGTCAATTAAATAGATAGAATTCTAACAATTAGATTTTAAACTTTTAGGAATTTGTGATATTTCAAATTGAATCGTTTTTTAACTCACAAAAAGATTTTTCATGTCATTTGCCCTGTATTTTTGCCAGTCCAAAATCATTAAACAACTACTATTTATATCTTTAAATATAGGTCTGTTTAACTAAAACATTACTATGTACTAAGTCTCATACCTTTAATCTTGTAGAACCACATCTCTCAATTAGTAAAGGGTATCATTACCTAATAGATTACCACGTTGAAATTGTCACGTTCTTTCTTGAATGTCGATTAGTTCTCAAAGACTGAACGATAATAAAATAAAGAGCAGCAAACCACTATTATAATACATAGAGGATTTCTAAGTATTATAGTGAGGATACTGCCCTTTATGATTAATTAACCTACAGAAAGAGAAAAGTAATACATCCTGTTGGTTTTTTCCATTATACGAATAAACTTAGTAAAAGAATAAAGACCAATCCGCAAACGGAAATAATTGATTCTAGTAATGTCCAAGTTAAGAAAGTTTCTTTCATACTTAACCCAAAATATTCTTTAAACATCCAGAAGCCTGCGTCATTAACGTGTGAAGCGATTAAACTACCAGCTCCAGTTGCTAGAACGACTAAAGCTAAGTTAACGTCAGAATGTCCTAACATTGGAATAACTAAACCAGAAGTGGTTAAAGCTGCAACAGTAGCAGAACCTAAGGAAATTCGTAGGATCGCTGCAATAATCCAAGCAAGTAAAATCGGTGACATTGAAGTTCCTTTAAATAACTCGGCTACGTAATCACCAACACCGCCATCAATTAACACTTGTTTGAAGGCACCGCCACCTCCGATGATTAAGAGCATCATCCCAATATGTGTAATTGCAGTTGTACAAGAGTTCATAACTTCTTTAATTGGTATTTTTCTAGCCAATCCCATTGTATAAATCGCCACTAATAATGAAATAACCATTGCAGTACCAGCATTACCAATAAAGCGAATCGCTACTAGTAGGCTATTATCATCAAATCCAATTGTTTTTTGCAGTAAATTAACAATTGTTGCAAATGACATTAAAATAACAGGAAGTAAAGCTGTAAAAACACTGATTCCAAAACCAGGAGTTTCTTCAAGTTTAAATGTTTTTTGTTCACCTAAAGATGCAATATTACCCGTTTTTGTGAAGGATGCAGGTACTAGCTTTTTAGCAAGCTTAGTAAATAAAGGACCTGCGATAAAAACAGTTGGTATCGCAATAATAAATCCGTAAAGTAATACTTCACCTATATTTGCATGATATTCACCAGCGATTACAGTCGGACCTGGATGTGGCGGTAAGAAACCATGTGTAACAGATAAAGCAGCCGCCATTGGAATACCTAAATATAAAATAGAAACTTTTAATTGTTTTGATATGGCAAATACAATCGGAATCAATAATACTAAACCTACTTCGAAGAATAGAGCGACACCGATAATGAATGAAGCAGCAACAACTGCCCATTGAATGTTCTTTTCACCAAATTTGTTAACAAGCGTCATCGCAATACGTTGTGCGCCACCAGAATCTGCGATCAACTTACCAAGCATTGCACCAAGTCCGAAGATTAATGCTAAATGACCAAGTGTTCCACCTAATCCAGCTTCAATGGTTGTACCAATATTGTCTGGTTTCATTCCAAGTGCTAAAGCAACTCCAAATGAAACAATAATTAATGAAAGGAAAGTATTTAATTTAAACTTCATAATTAAAACAAGTAATGCTATTATTCCGATTGCTACTATAACCAGTGGCATGGAAATCCCCTCCGAATATCTATTTATTTTTATTAATCAATCCTCTTTGATAATTAGCAATTCGCGTATAATCTTTTTCTAATACTCTCGATAGGCTAATAAAGATTGGCAATAATTCTCGATATTCTCTTACTGCATCTTCATTAGGAGTATGTTTGTGAGTATTACCGACCATTTCAGATACTACTTCAAAGGATTCTATTTTTCCTGTTGCATAAAGACCTAAAATACAAGCACCAAGACATGAACTTTCATAGCTTTCTGGTACGACTACATCTAAATCAAAAATATCAGACATCATCTGACGCCATACATTTGATCTTGCGAACCCACCAGTTGCTTGGATTTTAGATACTGGTCCATCCATACATTCAATTAGAGCTAAAAATACAGTGTATAAGTTGTATATAACTCCTTCTAGTGCAGAGCGAATCATATGCTCTTTCTTATGTGCCATCGTTAAGCCGAAAAAGGATCCTCGAACATCAGGGTTCCATAATGGTGCACGTTCACCCGCTAAATAAGGATGGAATAACAAGCCATCTGCCCCAGGTTTTACTCCTTCGGCAATCTTTGTTAATACTTCATATGGATCAATTCCTAATCTTTTTGCAGTTTCAACTTCTGAAGCCGCAAATTCATCACGAATCCAGCGAAAAATCATACCGCCATTGTTCACTGGCCCACCAATGACCCAATGTTTTTCCGTTAATGCGTAGCAAAATATTCGTCCTTTTTCGTCAGTTTGTGGTTTGTCAATAATCGTTCGAATTGCCCCACTTGTCCCTATTGTGACTGCAATTTCTCCTTTTCGAATCGCATTCACACCAAGATTAGAAAGTACGCCATCACTTGCACCAATTACAAATGGAGTTTGTGGATCAATTCCCATTTGTCTAGCCAAATCAGGATTACAGTTTGTAAAAATCTCCGTAGTAGGTACTAGTCTAGATAGTTGATCAGTTGAAATCCCTGCAATCTGTAAAGCTTCTTCATCCCAATCTAATGTTTTAAGATTCATCATACCCATGGCTGAAGCAAGCGAATGATCTACAACATATTGGTCAAAGAATTTTTTAAATACATATTCTTTAATCCCGATATATTTTTTCGCTTTTTGTGCGATCTCTGGTCGTTCATTTACAATCCATGTAATCTTGCTTAAAGGTGACATTGGATGAATAGGAGTTCCTGTTCGTTTGTATATTTCGTGACCATTTAATTCATCTTTAATTTTATGAGTCCAAGACTCACTTCGATTATCTGCCCATGTAATACAAGGCGTTAATGGTTGATCATTTTCATCCATGACAATTAGACTATGCATTGCACTACTAAAAGAAATAAATAATATCTCTTTTTGAGAATGTTGTTTCATTATTTTAGAAATTGCTTGTACTAAAGCTGTAAAGATCTCTTCTGGATCTTGTTCAGCTGTTGAAATATCAGGTGTATAGAGTGGGTATCCGATATTCTCTTGCTGGATGACTTCACCTGTTTCAGTAAATAAAACGGCTTTTGTGCTTGTGGTACCGATGTCTAACCCTAACATATAGTTTGTCATTATTCTTGTTCTACTCCTTTTGAAAACATCTGTTGAGATCTCCAAAGATCCTCTACTTTTCCTTGAACATCATCAAAGTTTTGATGCAAAGATTGAATCATAAGGTCTCTATTTTTCGTACCAATAGCATCAATATATAATTGATGATTTTCGACTATTCGCTGAAAGTCTTCGTATTTTTCCTTAAACCGTACTCGCATTGATAAAAGTATAAACGCTTCCATAACTGGTTTTGCATTATTCCAAATCATCAAAATGTAAGAATGATCAATCGCTCGAATAATCGTTTCATGGAATAATACATCTTGAAATGAAAACTCATCGGCATCTTGATATTTAATGGCAATTTTCATCATTTCAAGAATTTTACTCAGTTCCATTACCAATTCTTTAGTGTCTAATTTTACCAACCGCTCAAATACAAATGTTTCAATTAGTAATCGCACATCATATATTTCTTCGATTTCTATTTCAGTTAATCCAATGACAACTGCACCCATTCTTTCTAAACGAATCAGATTTTCAGATGCTAAAGTTTTTAATGCCTCTCTAATAGGAGAACGACTTACATTAAAATCGGCAGCCAATTTATTTTCTGATAACTTGGTACCGCTTTCAATTAGACCAGAAATTATCTGCATCCTTAATTCATATGTTACACGATCACCAGCTGAAGCTTTTGATAGCCATTTTTCCGGATAAAGATATTGCTTTAATTCTGCCATAGGTTCACCTTCATTTCCATACGAGTATACTTGTATACAAGTATTATAAGAACATAATTTAAAAAATGCAAGCGCTTTTACTTCAAATTACAGTACTATGTATTAGATTTTGAATATCATGTACAATTTATTACAATAAGTTTGTTTAATACGCCGCTACTGCCAATTAAGAATTCCTAATAATTATTTGTGACTATTAAGAGTTTAGGATTCCTATAACTTCCAAAAATTGGATAAAAATTAGAGAACAAGAAAAAGCTTATGTTAACTAATTAGAATTGTAAATCAAAAAAAGAACATGAAAATAAAATCCGCTGTATATGTAAATAACAACGCTGCTTTCCGATTTTTTTAGTTACCTTTGTTGGAGTTGAAGTTACTTTGTCAACTTTTGATATAGTTGGTGGTGTTTTATCAATAACTGTTTTTGTACATGAACAAAAACGACAGCCTCCTATATTTGGAGACTGCCGATTAACTACTTTAAAACCCATTTATATCGCGAATTAAATTATACGCATCTGGTGTCCCAATACCTGAAGCCATATCATAGCCAGATGTAGCCGGATAGTACAAGTTTGTTCCAGACGTAATATCATGATATGCTGCATATTTTTGAGTTGTATTAAAGACTTGATAAAGAGTTGGATTTGCTTGACCAAGGTTGCCCTTGCCATTTGCCTGTGCAAATTGATTATTGAGTGCAGCGATTCCAGCCCATAATGGCGCGGCAGCTGATGTTCCACCGACTACATGCCACGCACCTCCAGTATAGATTGAATATCCGGTGTTAGGGTCCGCAGCTGCCGATACATCTGGAACCTCCCTTTTACCATTCGAATAACTGTTTTGGACACCAGGACCTGACTGGAACGACGGCATAGTATAAACTTTAGATAATCCTCCACCGTCACCTGATTTGCTTGTTTTGTTACTCCAAACGGATTCTGAACTGTAAGAAGTACCACTTAAATTCAGGTGCGTTCCACCAACGCCAGTCACATACGGGTCATTTGCAGGACTATCAACCTCTAAAGTTCTACCTCCAGAATCGTAGGCACCATTGTCTCCAGAAGCAGCAAAAATACTTTGTCCTTGGGCAGCAAATTGTTGGAATATGGTATGTAAGCTATTCATCGTCGCAGTTGCTTCATGCTGCTCACCGATTCCCCAGCTAACAGAAATTGACTTTGCCTTATTATCAGAGGCAATTTTTTGATAAGTATCAATTAAGCCTTGGGCACTATTTGGCCCTTCGTAAACAATTACTTGTGCTTTTGGCGCAATTGCATTGATTACCTCAATATCAAGTTCAACTTCGATTGCACCTTGACCGGCAGCACCACTATAACCATCAATATATACATTTGTTGGTGCAGGGCTCCCTAGACCATAGTAGTTGTTATAGGTACTAATGTTCGTTGCTTTATATCCGTCCAACTCCATGACTGCTACAGTTTGGCCAGATCCAGTATATCCAGCAGTTGCCAGTGGGTTAATATCGTAAGCACCTTTTAATTCACCCGGTGTATAACCACCAGCTGGACCACTGCCCACTTTCGGTGTCACCGCTTTATTCTGTTGAAAGACTTGCATAGATGAACTACTAATTTTCGAATGTGTATAATGTGGTTCATTGTTCAGACCCTCAACATTCGTAATCACCCCAGAAAATTCAGCCGGAATGGAAGGAGCTTGCTCATTGGCATAATATGTTTCGCCATTTGAATTTTTATAGTTATTTATGGTAACACCAAAAGTATCCTCCATTTGACCAAAGGTGCCACTGAAGGTAATAAATGCGTTATTGGAAGAAACATTTTCGACTTTAAAGCCTTGACTTGTCAAATAGCTTTTAACATTGGCAACAGTTGAATCAGTTGGTCCATATTGATTTTTAAATTCGTCGGGAGTTAAGTATTTCTGGTAGTTGATGGAGTTAGGGTTCTTTAAGCTGGCAATATAATTATCCAGTTTATCGCTGTTTCGTAGCTGAAGGGCAATCGTTATAGAAGCTTTGGAGTTGCGGTTTGTGTGACCAATGGAAGTGCCGTGATTTGCAGCGGTTGGAGCTGCCTGAATAAGTTGTACATGTTTGGAAGCTGCGGCAAAAGTTGAGCCTCCAGGGAAATACATCGATAATGTTAACAAAGAAGCAACAGTCGGTACTAATAATTTTCGGTTTCTTTTTTTCATCCTTACACCTCTCCTTAGTTCCTAAATAAGATCTTACCAACAATCTAGAAATCAAAAGACGATTTGAGGCTACCCGACTACCATGAAATTAAAATTTCCAGTCATCCCTTTTGGCTATCGACTTTCGGTTATGTATCACCTTCTTTCAAAAATACACCTTTCCATTTGGGATATATTTTTGAGTTTGACGTAAAAATCAGAATCTCCTGCAAAATACATTTTTTTTAATTGAATTCTAAAGAATCTTAAAGAATTTTAAAGCAACTAAACTCCCAGATAGTTGAAGAACAAAGAAAAAAAGAGTTATTTTTAGCAACTATACCTCAAATTTTTTCACTTTTTTTCTCACTAATGAATCCCTTATGAGTAAGAAATATATTTCGAATATTCCTAAATAGTTTTAAGTTACCATTCTCTAGAATAGAATTAATTTAAAGATGTCCTCACCTAATTTTTCGTGTTATTTTAGCTAACTGTTTTCCCAATAAGTTTCATTAGTTCGTTATGAAGAAACTAAATAATAGAAGGTGATCTATTTTATGAGTCATTTCTTATTAAGTAGACTCGGCAACTGGAAAATACAAATTCATTGCCATCCTGGTATTAGAGCAGTTGGGAATGAGCGGGAAGTGCTTTTACTAGATGAAGAACATGAAAAAATTGCACATTTTTCAATTGATACTAAAGGAGCCTTTTTAATACTACAAATACCTTGGGGTGGTTATGTAAAAATTAAAGAGGGTTACCAAACAATCGTTGTACATATTCCGTTTGAAGAAGATATAGAGGAATAGTTAAATGTAATACTGGCTTTATAAATAACTGCATAGTTCAATAAGAAAAAAGAGTGTGCCATTTAGCACACTCTTTCCTTATTATTTACGTAATGTTAAAAACTCTAATTGTCTTAATCTTACTGTGAAGAATGTAATCGGATCGAAATAAATACTTGGATTAGATTTCATATCTTCTAAAGTTTGAATATAGTTAGAAATTGCAACTCTTGTTTCATCAACTAGTTCATGGATTTGCTCAAATGGAGCATGTAGGAACATTGATAAATCTCTTGGTAAAGTTTTTTCAAACATTTCAAATTGTAGGAAAAACTTCATTGATAATTCTGATGTTACATCATCATAGTTTACATTATCAACATACTTTTGATATTGAGCAACAAGCTTTGATTTATTTTGAGGCAGTAAACCTAGTAAGATTCCTGAGCTCTTTAAGATAAATTGAGATGGTGATGAATTTAATAAAATATTCATATCATCTAGCTGAGTCATACTAGTCATTCGATCAGCATCACGGCGCCAGTCATCTAATACTTTGAAATCACACTCAAGATTTAAATATTCATTTCCAATGTATTCATTTAACGAATCACTCATTTCAGTTAAGTAACCTTGAGTACCTTCTAATAAAACACCTGATTCTTTAATCCAGTTTTGAAGAGCTTCATTTAGTTTTGGTAAAGTATTCTCTCTTACATACTCACCAATTCGAAGATTCATCTCTTCGTTTAGCGTTTCAAGAATTGTACCGAAATCACTATCTTCTTTGATTAATTCTTTACATTCTTTTAGAAGACCAGGAATACTTAGCTTCAGGTCATATTTTAATTCGTCTTTTAATTCACGATATGAGCTTTTAATTGTATTTAAATGTTCCATTTCTTTATCTTTTAAAGAATGTAATAGACCATTTAATTTATCATCAAGAACTTCATTCCAATCAACATTAGCACGTAGTTCATCTTCTTTCTCAACTCGTTTTTCTAATAAGAAATTAATTAATTTTCGAATAGCTAATAATAATTTCTCTGTTTGTTTAGAATTTGCTTCAGTTGATAGAACGTTATTCTCTATAAATAATTCTAAATCTTTAAATTGATCTTGATTACTATAAATTGAAGAATAAGGTAATACATTAGCGCTAGGGAAATCTTGTCTAACTTTCGCTTGGATTTCAGCGCGAACTCGATCAATTTCTTCTTTACTATAAATAGAATCCATCTTATTTAAAATAAAGTGAATCGGTAGAGTTGGTAATTCTTTATGAATTTTAACTAGTAAAGATCGTTCGTTTTCTGTATAAGGTGCCGTAGCATTTAAAACATAAACAAGACGATCTGCAAGTTTTACAGATTGTAATAATGCTTTTGTATTAACCTGGTTTCCATCAATTCCAGGAGTGTCAATGATTGATAAGCGGTGCTTTTCTAAAAATGAATTTGGTAATTTATAGTATACTAATTCATCACCTTTTAACAGATTATTTTCAACTGTTGTTAAATCGTAAAAATCTGCAAATTCAGCAAGCTGTGTATTTCCTTCCTTCGAAAATACGATAATATTTGAATTAATATCTTGTTCAAATAATACAGGCATTGTCGTAGAAGAACCCATCATTTTCTCACCTAAAAGTGAATTAACAAATGAAGATTTACCGTTACCTGATGTACCTGCAACAAGCATAGTTGTATTTTCAAATTGAGTTAATTTACTTGTCCACCACTCAAAACGGTCTCCAACTTCAATTTCATTTAAAGCAGACCATTGTAGGATGTTTTCAAATAATTCTTTTCCAATTTCAAAGCAATCAGGCGTTTTTAATAACTGTTCAAATGCCATTTCTGCGTCAGCAACAATTTGATAATCAATACGGCCTGGGAATAATCGATCCCATGCAAGTGTTGCAGTCGATGCTAAAACCGCACCTTTTATATCGGTAATACGCAACCAATTTGTTAAGAAACTTGGCATCATTTCCTCAAGCTGAGCTACAAAATAATCACCTTCAACTAATTCTTCGTATGTCATTGAATAGATTGATGGCAAACGATTCCACTTCACACCTGTCTCTACGTTGATTTGGAATAACATATCATTAAATGTTTGTAGCCAATTTACATAAACTGATTGTTCTCTGTAACTATTCCAAAGTGCTTCTACCATTAATTCAAAGTGCTCAAGATCGACTTTGGCCAATGATAGTAACGGTTGCACAAAGTAATTTGGTGCCATTTCTTTTGTTACACCATTTATAATGTATTCTCTTAATACAATAAACCATTTTAAATCTTCTGTACGAATTGATTCATCTGAAGCTAGCGCTACAGCACTATTCCAATCGTGATGTTTTTCATAAAAATTACGAGCAATTCTCGTTACGTTTGGATAATCAGGATTATATTTTACTGCTTCTTTAATAATACGATCTGCTTCCTCGTATTTCGAAACATCGATATAAAGTGAGAATAAATTTAAGAAAATTTCAGAGGTCAAAGTACTACTATCTGTTTTAACTTCTTTATATAGCTTTTCTGCTGTTTCATATGCACCAATTTCATAATAAGAATCAGCAATATTTTTCTTTGCCCAATCGCTTAATTGATTTCCGACTTTTTCCCATTTGAAAACTGCAGATTCAAAATCTCTATTTTCAAAATAAACTTCACCTTGTGCAAATCGAATAGATGATAGATCAATATCATCATTTTGTTCATTGTAAAGGTCAGCTAAAACTGCAATTGGATGGTTATTGTTTTCATTTTCATTTAAATACGATTTATAAAATTGTTTTTTAATAAATTGTTCTTTCACTTTCACTTTAACTTCCACTGTCATGTTATCACCTACTATGTATAATAAAATCAAATTAAGTCCAAAAATATGCCAAAAGGAACATGTTAAATTTATACAGCATTATTATTCTACCAAATTAGAGTAGCTGAAATTGTGACAATTCTATGTCATTTTCTAAAGATTTTTGTTATATTTGTTACGTTACATACAAAACATAGGTAAAAGAATATTTATTTGGAGGCATTATGCTAACTTACGAAAAAAAACTTACAATCATTGAATCATTTCCAGAATTAACTAAAAAGCCCGTTTCACTTGGACGTACAAATTTTCAATATGAACAAAGTTTAAAAGAAAAAAAGAATGTTGTATATCATTTACATCCAAATGGAAACGGCTTTGTATATGCTGAAGGTATTAAAGGGTACAAAACAAACGAAAAAGGTATGGTAAATATAAGAGAATTTACTGAAGAGGAACTTCGTACAATACTTACTAAATCAATTGAAAGCCTATCATTCGAGCCAATTTTTGAAGAAGATGAAGAAGTAGAAGAAATCTGGGTTAATGCGAACGGACAAATCCTTAAACTTGTTTCAGAAATGGACATGTGGAATGTTTACGCAGGAGAAAATCTTGATGGTACATTTAATAGCTACGGTGAAGCTTGTGAATATTTAGATGAAGAAGGATTTAATGTTCAAGACTGAATATAGTTAGAAAAAAATTTAGAGCTTGGGGAAATCCAAGCTCTTTTTTAATTGGTTATTTTAGTGTAATTCAGTTTGAGATTTACTACCTTTTTTAGAGCGATAGACATTTCCTTTTGTGTTGTCACCACTAGTAGGTGCTTGTCCATGAAGTTCAGGTGCGTTTTGATTTTTACTTCCTTTGCTGCCATTTTTACTTGTCATTTTGCTTCCTCCTAATACTAATTATCATAAATAGATTCCCATTTTAAATTAAAGATTATTCAAGGAATTTAAGCACATAATAATAAAAAAGGAGGGTTAAACATGGCAAAAGGACATACAAACAAAGGTCCACAGAAAAGTTCTGTCGATCAATTTGGACATTCAGAGGAATCTGCTTATTCGAAGAGTAAAAAAATGGAAGAGTTTCATAAGAAAAATACAGAAAAAGACAGCTAAGAGATTTTTTAATTCTTTTAAATGTACTTGCTAATTTTCCTTCAACAAGTCATTATAAAAGTATGATTAAATTGGAGGAAACTAAATTTATGAGCGAAAATAACAATGAACCAAAAAAAGTTAGTCTTCAGGAATTAATGAAACAAAAGTTGGCTAGCAAAAAGCAGCAAAATTCTAATCAAAATAATGGAGTAAATGCTGTTAAAGATATGACGAAAAAGAATCAAATTTCTAAAAAGCCAAACAATCAACGTAAACGTATGGGTGTGTAATTAAAAAAACGACTGAGGTAATCAGTCGTTTTTGATTTCGCATTTTTATATGTCTTCTAAAAGATTTTGATTGCTATTTTCACCAAAAGTTAAAACTTCCTCTACTGGCTGATAAGATTCACCGTAAAAATGTGTATCCCTATATGTATGAATCATATTATATGTTTTTTTCATCGCTTTAAAAATCATTTCTTCACCCTCATTATTTGGAGACCAGTACAAAATCTCCATAGGGTTTATTTCTTGAGTAGCTAGTGAGCGTCTGTTATATCCAATCGACTGAGCATGCTCAAAACCTTCTCTTTTATAAAAGCGAAGCCTTTTTTCTGTATCTGTATCTTCATAATTAACTGGTTCAACCTCTAAAATAATCGGTTTGCCCTTCTTCTTTAGCTTTTCAAGCAATTTATACCCAAGCCCCTGCCCACGCGCATCTTTCGAAACGAACAAGTAATCAATAAATACAAAATCATCAAGTTCGGCATACATTAAAACATGATGTGGACCTTCATCTTTATGGTAAATATCTGACCGCTCTTTCAATAAAGTTTCCATATGTTCCCTTGATTTCATTTCTTCAACTGGAAAATACTGATTTAGTTTTTCATACCAATGCATTGATATTCTCCTTTTCTTACTTTCTCTTCATTTAACTGATTAGTAAATATCTATACAAAAATAATTAGTAAGTCCTTTCAAATGAAGTATTTGAAGTATTAATACTTTTCATACAAGAAAAAAAGTTCATTGATATGAAATTAAATTATTTCCTTAATGAAACCCAATCTTTAGCTAACATACCATACACGATGTGATCTACATAGTGATCATACAACCATTCGGCTTTCCTGATCCGACCTTCTTGAAAGAATCCTAGCCTCTCAGGAATAGCACGACTTTTTGTATTTTCAACCGCAGCACGAATCTCGACCCGATTTAGCAATAGATCCATTAATGCATAATTAACAAATGCATGACAAGCTTTTGTCATTATGCCTGTACCTTCAAACCCCTTTCCTAGCCAATATCCGATACTTGTCGACTTATTTGACCAATCAATTTTATGGAACCCGATAACCCCAACAAGTTTTGAATTCGACCAAATACCAGCTTGAAATCCATTATTTTCAGCAAATTGTTTCATAGTTGTTTTTATAAAATTCTCCGTATCCTCAGGTTTTTGATTATATGCAATTAATGGTAACCATTCTTTTAAATGTTCCATTGAATTGATAGTTAATTTGTATAATTCATCTGCATCTTGTAGAGTCAATAACTTTAATTGCAGGTTTTCTTCAATTTTATAACTAAACATAATCATTTCTCCTTCCAAACTTGGTTTTTTTCAACCTAATTGTCGACTTCTTTATCATAAATGAAATCTTGGTCATTATATGAATTAACCTTTTCTGTCAGCAAATCATGAGGAACGCTTATAAAGCGAGAATATAGTTCAGTACCTGTTTGAAGTTTTTTATCAGATAAATTAAAGCAATCGATTACTCTTATGAAATTCCATTCTACTGTTTGATCATATTGATTTAAGTATTCTACTTCATTTTTTATTGCTTCTTTTTCACCAATTAAATAAGCTTCTTACTCTGAATGTGCTTTTATAAGTAAGATGCTTTCCTCAAATGTCTTAAGATCGTCACTACCGTAATCTTGATCAATTTTGTCTAGTGAAGGATTTCCTGATATTTTACATTCATAAAACACTTTTACTGAAAATCATTCCCATTCATTTGATCTTTTTTTTCGTAATCTTTTTCTCATTTTTCCCCTCCAATATTACGATTGAAAAAATAATATACTCGATTAATTATACCAGGAATATCCAATTTCTAATTCTACGTATTTTAACCCCTGATTGTTTTAAACAAAAAAGACAGCTTTAAGCTGCCTTAATCGATTATGTCAACGATGTGATGGCCACGATCCTTGCATTTTTCTTATTTGAATAATTTGTCCGGTATGGTAAGCATCATGTAGTAATAGATCCATTAGTTTTACTTCAAAAGAATTATTCATTAGTTCCTCATCTGTCATATTACTCAATAGCTGTCTTAAACTAAAACTAGTATTTTCCAAACGTTCAACTACTTTCTTCCATTCGTTATCTTCATTTGATTGTTCAGTAAGAAAAAAAGTTTGGTCACCGTCTAGATTTTGTGTCCACTCTCTACCTTCTAGATTTGCTACAATCCTCTCTTTGTAATAAAGAAGATGATTAACGTTTTCCCAAATTGATTTAGTCGCTTCCCCTGTTGGTCTCCAACCAGCTTGTTCAGCTGTAATTCCTTCAATTGAATCTTTTAGTGGAGCAAACCAACTTTCCTTATCATATGTTTTGTCTAATACGTTTAAAAACATTTCTTTTCGATTCAAAAAAATTTCCTCCTTTTTTAAACTCTAATAATTTTAGAAATTACTTCTGTAAAGTTTCCTCACAACTATTAAACTGTCATTAAAAAAAGTAGGACTAAATTTGAACTAAATGATAACGATTGATTCGTACTTGAGGTCACCACTGTTTATTTATTCAACAAATGGCTATTTTTACCTTTTATTTTTTAACTTTCTTATAACATTTGGATCAACCTTCTAGAAATTAGCCGAAAATACTTTTTTAAAAACAAAAAGAGTCATAACCATGACTCTTTTCACGCTGTTGAAAAACAAGATTGTTAATTAAATTACCAAATTTTCGTAANNGTTCCAATCAACTTATTCAATAAAAAAAAGTCTGCAATAAATCATAATCAAATAGCCTTTACTTAGAGTAACCTTACTGTTGTATATTAAAATGCTTGTAGGTCAATTAATGCCGAACATTAATTAAACTGATTAATTTAAATTGTTTTTCTAAAAATTAGCTTATAATTTAACTTCTGAAAAAATCATTACTAGTGTTATTGGAATCATGAAAATGATAAAACATATTAACACATTCCATTATTAAAGAATCCGAAAAATAATAAATTCATCATTAAATAAATGTTCATTTAATGTCCGTTTTCCCTTTTGACCATTTCATATTTCAACACTCTGACAAAAAAAGTCATAACCATGACTCTTTTTGTAGCATTAACTATGAAGTTACAAAGTGAAGTACAAATAAAACTAAAAACACACTAGAAAGTACACTAATTTTTTGAAACTTTGTACGTTTTTCAAACCAGTTCCATCTTTGATTCTCGGAATTAAGAAGTCCAAAATAAAACATCAAATAATCAATCGTACTCATTAATAAAGCCCCTAATACGCCCCAAAAAATACTTGACATTAAAATTCTCCCTTATGTAATCAATATTCAGTAAAAAATTTCTAATTTTTCTTAATTATACATTAACGTTTAATAGTTGTAATTTGGGGGAATTTCAGCAATTTAAGAAAATAATCACAAAAAAAAACGATAAATTATCAATTTATCGTCTGCTTGTTGAAATAAAATATCATCATAAAAAGTTCATGGGTTAGTAAAATACTGGAGAAATGAAATGATCATATTCAATGGGGTATCATTAGTATGATCAGAACAACTCTCCTTACTCATAATGGATTCTTGAGTTATTAGCAAGTTGATGAAAATTACTTACTCATAAATGGCCTAACAGTTCAATTTCCCTTTTTTAATCTCAATCGTTATCAAGATTTTTTTCTATTTGAAAAATAAACCTCATATCCTCTTCCAACATCTTTTACATTATGAGAATCAGAACCATACATTAACTCTATGTTTAAGGAATTCGCAATTTCAATGACATGTTTTGATGGATATGTTTCACCACAATACTCTTTAAATAATCCTGCAGTATTATAGTCTAAAATATAATTTTTTTCTTTAACTAGCTTTAATAGTTCAACTTGTTTATTTAGGATCTTTTCCGTATCTTCACATTTCAAAAATTGTTTAAATTTATTGCATAAAGTCATATGTCCGATTCTTTTAGGTTTAAACGGACCTAAATCATCAATGATAGACTGTTTTACTAAATCGTAATATGCAAGTTGAAACGCTTCTGCACTGCCATAGTAATTAACTAAACCAGAAAGAGTATCTTCAGCTTTATAATCTATACAATGCCATCCATTTTTTCCTTCCAGGTAATGAACTGACAAAAGTCCTGTGTCACAATATTTGCCGTATTCTTTTAAAAAATCTTTAAACCATACTGATTCACTCGGTAAATAATCGTATTCAAATCCAATTTTTATACGAATTCGACCCTTATACTTATCTCTTACTTTATACATTTCGTTAATATATTCGTCTACTTCATTTTCAGACATCGCAAGTGAGGCAACTGCGTCATTTGGCTTTAAGCAGTTTTGAAATGATAATGGTACGGGTGTATGCTCAGTGATGTGGTATTCATCAAACCCAAGTTCAATTGCTTTTTCGATCATTAATTGTACGTCATCACCACTTCCGTGCGGACAATATTGTGTATGTGTGTGGCCATCAATTTTCAAGATTTTACTTTCTCCTTCCTATTTATTAAGCAATTGTTTATCTCTTCAAGTTTTATTCCTTTTTCCACCATTAAGACAATTGTGTGATAGACTAGATCACTAATTTCATAAATTAATTCTCCAGTTCCTTCATTTTTAGCTCCAATAATTACTTCGCTCGTCTCTTCGCCTACTTTTTTCAAAATCTTATCAATGCCCTGATTAAATAAATAGGTAGTATAAGATCCTTCAATTGGATTTTCTTTTCGATCTCGTATCGTTTCATAGAGATTAGGCAAATAACTTAATGATTCATTTTGAACAATATTTTTTTCTTGCATTAAAGTTAATTTTTCGGAAAAACAACTGTACCTTCCTGTGTGGCAAGCTACTCCTACTTGTTCAACCTGTAGTAAAATTGAGTCTTGGTCACAATCATAAGAAATCGATTTGACATATTGAAGATTCCCTGATGTTTCCCCTTTTTTCCAAATTGATTGACGACTTCTACTATAAAATGTTGCAAATCCAGTATCGATTGTGAGTTTAATTGATTCATTATTCATATATGCCAACATTAATACTTCTTTCGTATTAATATCTTGCACAATTGCTGGTACTAACCCTTGTTCATTAAAGCGAATTTTTTCGATATCAAAAAACATGTTTTCTCCTCCTATAGTCGAACTGGAATATTTTTTTCATTTAAATAGTCTTTTAATTCACTAATTTTGATTTCTCCAAAATGAAATACTGAAGCTGCTAAAACTCCATCGACATTTGCATATTCAATCGCATCATAAAAGTGTTCTACTTTGCCAGCGCCGCCAGATGCAATAACCGGAACATTAACAGCATTTGTAATTTTTTGCAGCAATCGGATATCAAAACCTCTTTTCATACCATCTTCATCAATACTATTTAAGACAATTTCACCCGCTCCAAACTCCACACCTTTCTTAGCCCAATCAATCGCATCCCATTCAGTCTCTTTCCGACCACCATTTATAAAAACTTTATAATTGCCATCTTTATTTAACTTTGCATCAATTGAAAGCACAACACATTGCGATCCAAATCGATCAGATGCTTCCTTAATTAAATTTGGGTTTAAAATTGCGGCAGAATTAATTGATACTTTATCTGCTCCATTTCTTAATAGTTTTGTAAAATCATCAATCGAACGTACTCCACCTCCAACACTGAAAGGAATACGCAATTCCTTCGCTACTTCTGAAACAAATTTCAAGGATATATCTCTTTCTTCATTTGAGGCCGTAATATCATAAAATACTAACTCGTCAGCACCATTATCACTATAATATTTTCCAAGTTTCGTAGGTGAGTCAACATCTTGAATACTAGAAAACTGTTTTCCTTTCACGACTCGTCCATTACGAACGTCTAAGCACGGTATAATTCTTCTTGCAAGCATTTAAGTGCCTCCTCAACTGTAAATTTTCCTTCATATAATGCTTTACCAGAAATCGCACCATAAATTTTTAATCTGCGAAGTGACTTTAGATCATTGATTGAGCTCACTCCACCTGAAGCGATAATATTTAAATTTGTTTCTTCAGCTAATCTTTTATATGCTTCTAAATTAGGTCCACTTAACATGCCGTCCTTTGATATATCAGTGTATACGACTGTTTTCACACCGAGTAGCTCTAACTGTTTACAAAATTCATAGCTATTTTGATTTGTCGACTCTTCCCATCCATTTATGGCTACAAAACTGTTTTTTGCATCTACTCCTACAATGATTCGATCACCATATTTTAAAACTGCTTGTTCTAAAAGTTGTCTATTATTAATTGCAGCTGTACCTAAAATTACTTTTTCTACACCTAATTCTAACCAGAACGAAATCGAATCAAGTGATCTTATTCCTCCACCTAACTGAATGTTTAGATTTGTATTCTGAACAATCTCTTTTATAATTGAAGCATTTTTCCTTTCACCAGTTCTTGCTCCGTCTAAATCAACAATATGTAATACTTTTGCACCTGCTTTTTCAAAATCTAACGCAACTTCAAGTGGTGAATTCTTATAAATTACTTTCTTATTAAAATCTCCTTGCTCAAGGCGAACGCAATTACCGTCCTTTAGATCAATTGCTGGATATAGAATCATATAAACACATCTCCTTAAATGCTTTTAATAAATTCAGACCTGTTTCTGCACTTTTTTCAGGATGAAATTGCATTCCGTAAATATTATTGGATTTAATAATCGCTGGAATCTTTACGCCGTAATCGGAATAAGCTAAAAGCTCATCATTTGGTGAACTTATATAAAATGAGTGTACAAAATAGACATAATCGCCTTCATTTACATATTTTAATAATGATTCCTGTTTAGTAAAATTTAACTTGTTCCACCCCATATGCGGAACTTTTACAATGTCGGGTATACGTTTTACTTGACCTTTAATTAAGCCAAGCCCACTTGCCCCGAAATTTTCTTCACTAAATTCATATAGTAATTGCATTCCTAGACATATTCCTAAAATTGGAGTACCGCTTTTTGCCTTTGATTTTATACAGTTTACTAAACCAAGCCGATTTAATTCGTTCATCGCTGCTTCATATGCCCCAACACCTGGTAGAATAATAGAAGAAGCTTGATCAATCATTTCAATTTCATTCGTAATGACTACTGGAAAATCAATTTCTTCACATGCTCTTTTTAATGAATCTAAATTACCTACACCATAATCAATAATAATATTCACTTATAACATTCCTTTCGTGGAAGGTAATTTAGTTGAAGTTACTTCAACTGCTTGTTTAACCGCTCTTCCAAATGCTTTAAATAAAGCTTCAATTTTGTGGTGATCATTTTCTCCATATATAACTTCCATATGACAATTCATTCTAGCTTCAGAGCTTAATGATTTAAAAAATTCTTTAAAATTCTGTGTATCAATCATTCCTATTCGTTCTCTTACTGTTCGATCATTATAAACAAGATACGGTCTTCCACTAAAATCGACGACAACTCTTGCTAACGTTTCATCCATTGGAATGTAGCAAGAACCGTAACGATTTATCCCAATTTTTTCGTCTAACGCAATTAATAAAGCTTTACCTAATGCGATACCAACATCTTCTGTTGTGTGATGATCATCTACTTCAAGATCACCCTCACAAAATACTTCTAAGTCTATTCCGCTATGGAATGAAAATAACGTTAACATATGGTCTAAAAAACCAATTCCAGTTTGAATAGTACTTTCTCCATCACCATCTAAATTTAATTTCAAACGAATATTTGTTTCATTTGTTTGTCTTGTTATCATTGCAGTTCTCACTTTGAATCCTCCTCAAATCGAATACTAATTGCTTTACCGTGACCAAATAGTCCTTCTTCCTCTGCGATCAATTCAATATGTTTTCTTGCTTCGCTTAAGGCAACCTTATTGTAATAAACAACGGATGTTTTCTTTTGAAAGTCATTTACATTTAATGGCGAGGTAAATCTTGCAGTTCCGCTAGTCGGTAATGTATGATTCGTTCCCGCAAAGTAATCGCCAACAGGCTCTGGAGTATAGTCTCCTAAAAAAATAGCACCAGCATTTTTCACTTTATGAACGATCGACTCTGGATTTTTTATCATTAGTTCAAGATGTTCAGGCGCTAACTTATTAACAAGCTCAATTCCTTCCTCGATTGTTTTAACGACTATAATAGCTCCATAATTTTCGAATGAGCTTTTAATAATTTCTTTTCTTGGTTGTTCTTCTAATAAGTTTGGTATTTCTTGCTGTATTTTTTGTGCAAACTCTTCTGAATTCGTAATAACAATACTAGATGCCATTTCATCATGCTCCGCCTGTGCCATTAAGTCAGCAGCAATAAATCTCGGATTGGCTGTTTCATCTGCTAATATGACAACCTCAGTTGGACCTGCAACCATATCAATTCCTACTATGCCTGAAACACTTTTCTTAGCGAGCGCAACATAAATATTGCCAGGACCAACTATTTTATCTACTTTTTCAATTGTTTCAGTTCCGTACGCCAGTGCCCCAATTGCTTGCGCTCCACCAATTTTTAACACTTTTGTAACACCAGCTAATTTCGCAGCTACTAGAATGGAAGGCTTAATTTTTCCTTCTTTATTTGGTGGCGTTACAATGACAATTTCATTCACTCCTGCTATTTTCGCTGGAATCACATTCATTAAAACTGTTGATGGGTATGCCGCTTTTCCACCTGGAATATACACACCAACTCTTTCAATCGGATTAATTAATTGTTGAACATATGAATTTTTTTCATTTATTTTATAACCATCTTGCAATTGCTTTTCATGATATGTCTCTATATTTTTCTTAGCTTCAATCAATGCATTTATTAAATTTTCATCCGTTTGTTCTAGGGCTTCATTAAACTCATCTTCACTTACTTCAAAGCTTTTTAGTTTCACCTCATCATAAATTAAAGAATACTGACGTACAGCTTCATCACCATTTTCTTTCACATTTAATAAAATCTTTTCTACGCTTTTTGTGATCTCTACAGTAGGTAAATTCGTTCGGTTTATAATACTTTCAAGTTTTTCGCTTTTATGATTAATCAATAAAATTTCCAGCATATATGTTCCTACCCTTCTTAATTTTTTCTATAAATTCAATTATACGGAAATAGTTAAATCGATAACTTACACGATTTGAAATCACTCTAGCACTGACCGGAATCATTTCTTCTAAGATGACTAATCCATTTGCCTTTAAAGTACTTCCTGTTTCTACTAAATCAACAATAATATCTGACATTCCTACAATTGGTGCTAATTCAACAGAACCGTTTAAATAAATAAGTTCAATATTTTGCCTAAACTGAAAATACTTTGAAGTAATGTTTGGGTATTTTGTCGCAACTCTTAGTGTTTCATCACCTCGATCAATTAACGTTCCTGGAAAACCAGCTGCAGCAAAAATGCATTTTCCAAGTTCTAAATCCATCAACTCATATACATCTTTCTCTTGTTCTAGCAGAATGTCTTTTCCTACAAAACCAAGATCGCAAACTCCTCGCTCAACATATGTAGCGACATCCACAGGTTTCACTACTAAATATTTAATTTTATATAATTCATCTTCAAAAATTAGTTTTCTAGTTTTAGAATCAATTACTTTTCGGTAACCAGACTGACATAATATTTTAATAACCTCATCTTCAAGTCTTCCTTTTGCAACTGCGACTGTTAGCCAACTCACTTTACATCCCTCATTTGACATGTTATCCAAGCATTTGTATCAATTGAAAATCCGATTGCACCAATGCTATTTTCCGAATCTTCAGACACTAGAAGATAGCGTCCTCCACTTAAAACCTCTTTATTTAACTGATCATAATACCCTTTAAAAACGATTCCGTCATAATAATCAAATTCATTTACGATTGATAAATCAAGAAGAATATTTGGACTAATTTCTTGAAATTTGATTACCTTTTCAACTGCATTTTCCATTTCATTATTTAATACTAAACTTCTAAGTAATGAATGAAGTTTTTCTCCTTTACCTTGTAAACTAAATAACTGTTCAAAAACATTCCTGGCTTGAAACGGTAAGTTAATTGACTGAATAAATCGTTCTAATTCATCTATGTTTTTTAAATAAATTAGCTTTTTCAATTTGTTTTTTTGCTTCTCGGTTAAATTACATTCTTTGAATAATCCTTCGATAAATCCTGTATGCCCGATTTCTAAAATAAAAGGAACATTGCTTAATAAATCAATTGCCATAATAACTACTTCTATCTCAGATGCCTCAGAAATTTGCCCTAAATTTTCGATACCAAATTGATTAATTTCTTCAAGCTCTACCCCATTATTTCGATAGATTGTTGATTGATAAAATACTTTACATTTCTCTTCCTTCAATGCGATCGGATAAATTTCTTTCATCAATGCACTTGTTAAATCAGGTCTTAACAATAAAATTTGCTGTAAACGTGTTAAAACAACAACTAAGTCTTCTCTAGCTAATCTTGGGTTTCGATTCGAAAATGAATCATACTCTTCAAATAGCTGAGGATGAAACGGGATATATCCTCGCTCTAGTGCATAATCTTCCATTTTTCTTTTATATCGATAATTGACTAATGACTGCTTTAATTTCCCATCCAATTGAACATTCCCCCTTTTAGAAAAAACAAAAAGGCCATACAGGTTATATGCCTGTATGGCCTTCTGGCACGACACAAGCACCTTTTTCGTAACACGAAGAGGGCTTGCATCTACGGTCAATTTTTGTCCATAGATTCAAACCCTGGGTGGATGATGATGTTGTAGCCCATTATTCGTGCGTGCGAAAAACATGTTCATGTCTCCTTTTTCGTTTTATTTTTATTCATCTTAATGAATTTAATATAAGTTGTCAATCCCTTTTGAAAAATAAAAATTTTGAAAGGGTTTACATTAAAATTTTTTAATTTTTTGAATCTATTTAACTAAAATGAGTTTTTTATTCTACTAATGTTATAGTAAAATATTGAACTAAAATCTTACCTAGTATAGACATAATATATAACGTAAAACCAACTAAAAAACCCGTGAATAATTGCCCAAAGAACTGATTTATGAATACTCCAAGATATTGTAATGGCTAAAGCAGAACCGAAAGTAAAAACACTTTTTGAACCAACTGGAACATTATGTCTTTTTTCTGACCTTACTTTCATACCTCAAACCCCATTTCCACTGAATCAATATTTTCATTTGTTAATATTTATTCTTCAGTGAAAAGTTTATTCTCTTCTAGTATTAATAATCTGTAATTGCAATTCAACTAAACTGCGGTTGTAGTACTGCTTATACATCCGTTTGTATTATCAGGGTTTCCAGCTATTTCTTGTTAATCTTCGTAATTAGTTTAGATATCAAAAGAAAATGTTTCTTTAAATCCTTTTTTTCCTTCAAAAGTTATTTTTATTGCTCTTGTTTTTGGCATCCGTTGAATCCAATTTAATTCTAAAAATCTTTCTAGAAGAGCATTTCCCAAAGCTCCACCAAGATGGTAACGTCTTTCACTCCAATCTAAACATTTATGTGAAAATGATCGACGCTTCTTCTTAATTTTTTCAAGATCAATTTGAAAATCAGTAAAGAATCTCTCACCTTTTTCTGTAACAATAAATCCTTGTTTTTCTTCGTTTATAACTCCCAAACTAATTAAAGAATCAGTTAATAGTACCCCAAACTTTCCAGCAGGATGATCGTAACACGTTCTTGCAAAACGTATTGCTGTATTTTCTGAAGCTTGTTTTAAAGACCTAATTTCAATTGGAGGGGCTATTGATAATAATGTCTCCATTATTTGAGCAACTTCCTGATTTCGAATACTGTAGTATCGATGTCTTCCTTGTTTCTCTACGCTAACTAATTTCGCATCGACCAACTTTGCTAAATGGAAACTAGCCGTTTGTGGTTTTATTCCAGCCATATATGCCAGTTCGCTAGCAGGATGAAATCTACCATCTAAAAGAACTGTTAATATTGCAGCACGTGAAGTTTCACTTACAAGCGTAGCAACTACTGCCACATTAGGATTTGCATTCATTTTAAATCTCCTCCTATTATGTAATCCATATTTCGATGATAATTGAACTATTTATATTCTACAATAAATTTTGAAGTACATAATTATTAGGAGGAAAAAATGACACATTTTACAAATACAAAGTTGATTAAACCTAAAATTCTATACTATGGAACACCTGTGATTTTACTAAATACATTGAATGAGGATGAGACAGTCAATATTAGCCCTATGTCTTCCTCATGGGCTTTAGGAGATTGCATAATATTAGGAATTGGACTTGGCGGGAAAGCTCTTGAAAATTTACAGCGACATCCTGAATGTGTAATCAATATACCTAGCCCTTTATTATGGGAAAATGTTGAATCTCTAGCCCCTTATACGGGAAAAAATCCCGTTCCTGATTCTAAGAAAAATATAGGATTTACATATGAAAAAGAAAAATACAATATCAGTAAATTAACTGCTACAGAATCACAAACCGTAAGACCTACACGAATAACTGAATGCCCAATTCAAATCGAGGCAATCGTAAAAAACATTCGTATCCCTGAATATTCACCTGATTTTGCAATTGTTGAGGCACATGTTTTACATGTACATGCTCATAATGAAATCATCATTGAAGAAAATCATATTGATCCAAATAAATGGAGTCCACTAATATACAATTTCCGTCATTATTTCGGTCTTGGAAATAAGTTAGGTAAAACTTTTCGTTCGGAAATATAGTAAAAAATTAAATTTAAAAGTCAGCTTCCAACTTGTAAGGAATCTGACTTCATTATTAATATTTTAAAAGGGAAATTAAAACTAAATAGCTACTAATCTCTCTTCTCTCATCGTTTAAAAATTCTTTGGGATTTACTTGTTAAAAACTTCATCTCTATACTTATCAAGCGATCGCTTTTTAAGTTCATTCCAAATTGGCGTTGAAATATTGGCTTCATTTTGTAACTCATCAAATGTTCTATAAATGGCTTCAATCTCACTAAAGGTACCCTCAATAAAATTATTTATCGGAAGTTTATGAAATATTTTCAATCCATGGTATGCAATATATCGATATTTACGCACTAATTTCCCTTGAAAAGCAGGGTCTATTTTATATCCCAATTTTTCTAAAACCATGAAGCCCTCATCCATTACAGAAATCATCTGTAGTAATGCATTCTTATCATTTGCTATTTTTTTAAAGTCAAAGTTGTATAGATAGTGGATTGAGTTCATGGCAACAATTGGTATGATATGACTTTTAAGCCAACCATCAATATGGTCATTATAAATTAATTTATATTTTGCTTCTTTAAAAGCCTTCACTAATGTTGCCTTAAATGTTATATCACCTTCTAAACTTCCGATTACCATTTGCCCTCCACCGTGAATCGAAATGATGCGTCCACTTTCTTCTCGTTTCCCTCCACTAAGTTGGAAACCAAAAGCAATATTTTTTTTTACGTTGCTGTTTTCATTTAGAAATCTTTCCATACTTGCCGAATCAGCGTTATTGCCAACAAGTACGATATTTTTGCTCACATTTTGAGCTATTACAGGTAGGACCGAACTGAATTGATTGTATTTCATTACAACAAATATAAGATCATAGTAGTCATGTGGTACAAGCTTATCAATAATGTTAACTGAATCAACGGTATTTTTTCGTTGGAAATAATGACGAATAACAATTCCATCTTTTTTCAATTGTTCATACCTTTTACCTCTAGCTAAAACAGTAACTTCATTCCCTCCTCTTACTAATGAGTGAGCAAGATAACTTCCTAAAACGCCAGCACCAAAAATTAACACTTTCATTATAATACTCCTATTCTATTGAATCTTAATTGCAAAAGATTTGCTTAATTAATAATAGACATTTGTTCTTTATTCAACAAACGTCTATTATTTAGAAGTTTAGCAATAGACTATTTTTGTATCAATGGTTAATTAACCTGATTTTGTTTAATAATGAACAAGTTAAATAAATTTGTTTAACAAAAGTCTAATAAAATACATTTGTTTCTTTTTAGACAGTTGTTCATTATAATAAATCTACTAAACCAATTCTTAAATGAAATGATATTTGAGGGAGTATTTTATGGATAAGAGAATTAGAAAATCTAAAAAAGCGATTGAGGATGCACTAATTAGTTTAATGGCGGAGAATGATTTTGAAAGTATTACCATTAACTCAATTGCAGAAAAAGCAGACGTCAATAGAGGGACAATTTATTTGCATTACAAAGACAAATTCGATTTATTAGAACAATGTATTGAAAGAGAGATAAAAGAATTATTAATCTCTTGCTTACCTGAAGGCTCAGGAAGTTTTCCATCTAAAGCAGCTTTACTTAGGACATTTGAATATTTAGAAAAAAACTCTTTCTTTTACCATACATTGTTAACGAATACAGGTGTACCCACATTTAGAAATCAATTATTAAGTGTAATGAAAGATGGAATGAGAGAACAATTAAATTTAAATGAATTAAATCACAATATGAACAAAGAGTTCCTTATTCAGTTTTGGTCTTCTGCAACAATTGGTGTAATAGAATGGTGGATCACTCAATCAATGCCAATTACCGCAGAAGAAATCACAGAACAATTATGGATTTTACTAGAACGGAATCAAATTTTACCAAATATTAAATAATACTAAACTCCATACTAAAGCATTTAAATTGCTTATATTTGTTCTATCTTCGAAAAATCTAAATTCTTTTTTTAACAAAAACAAAATCCAAAAAACGGATATTAATGGGATTTATAAAGATGGACCCTTTAAATATCCTACAAATGCTCACACACTGATCTTTAGCGGGATGCTAACCTATATATGAATGTAATCCTTACACGCTGAAAGCTTTTTAGAACCCTAGGCCTAGCCTAGGGTTTTCGTCTCCACAATAAAATGGGAAAGGAGATTTTACTCCTTTCCCATTTTGTCTTTTTAACTAATGTTTGTTTTTATCAACTTTTACTAATTATTTAGCGCGCCGTATCATAAAGCTCTTTTCAACCCTTTTACCAACATACCAAAGAATTAAAATCGCAATCAAAACTAGAATACTTTCTAGTGGTTCATTTATGAAATCATCTAAATCCTGGCCAACGAAACTAATGAGCAATAATGCAACAAGTTTACCCATAGTAAAGCCAATAATATATATTTTGGGCTTGATTTTAGACATCTATGCAAAAATATTAGTTAGAAATGAAGGACAAAACGGGAACTGGACCAAATCCACTATTATCCAACCATCCCATACTAGATTTCTTTTTCTTTCTTTTTTGAATAAATCTGTCCAACCACTTTGCACCAGTCATTTTTAACAAGAAATACATTCTTGTGGTTCCTAAAACACTTCCAACAAAATTTGCTAAAAATCCTGGCCAAAATCCGAAAACATTGACGTTTGTAGCGCAAATTACCCCAAGTGGAATAATACCCAAAAATGCATCTGCAAATGGAATAAGAAATGCTATTAGAACACCTAGGTTTTGATGATTACTTACGAAATGTTGTAATTGATGAAATGAGACCCCCTCGAGAATATACAATTTCATTTAGGTTCTCCTTTCACATATATTGGTGAATTCATAATAATTAATGTAATTAGTCATCCAATCTATGAAATTAGAGATAAGGATGTTTTCCATTTTCTTTAATGCTCTTCTCGGAAACTTTGTTGTATATCAAATATAATAGAAACAAGCAGATTGTTATAAGAACTGATAACCAAGGTGAGTTCAAAATCGTTCTCCCGAACAATGAATAAAAAATAATAAGTGGAATAAATCCTGAAATCATTAAGCTAAGAAATCTCTTGTAGCTCATTTTCATTGCTGCAGTTAGGAAGCAAGCTAGATCAATTGGTGTTGCTGGACTACAACTTATTAAAAATAAAAATCTACCAGAGTTTGATTCAATGGATTTATATAATTTAGGATATTTCTTACGAATTCCATTAAGCATTTCGGTATTAGAAAAATAACGACCTATTAGGTAAATCCCGCTTTGTGAGATAATCATACTTACAATACTTATCAAAATATTCTGCCATAACGGAAACATAATTCCCCCTACAATGACAAAAATTGAACTTGGAAGTAACAAACATAACCTTAAAGAAAAAATTAAAAGGAAGATCCATTGAGCCCCTCCAGAAAAACCGTAAACGACATCTTTAATCTGATTCATATCATTAGTTAGAAATCCGAAATGTTTCATATAAAGAACGATAACTATCCATGATAAAAAAAATATTGGATAAATGAATTTTTTCATTGAATTACTCCTAATGGTCAAAAAATAGTAAAAAAATTCCATACGATAACATGAGAGAGGAAAAACAACTTATTTTTAAGCAAATTTTTCCATATTGATTTTTGCAAAAAAAAAGAACAAAACCTGTTATTATTTACTTATTGTGTGTTACTTGGTAGCTACCTGTATTTATTACAATTCAAATTTTATAATAGAATCCTTTTATGAACAATAATCAAATTTGGTAGATATGTTGTTTATGAAACAGACTTTTACATATATGTCGCATAAAGTCAAAATTGGTTAAATCATTTGAAAGCTGACGGAAAGATTTTATATAAAGAACATTGTTAATAATTTTCTAAACAATTTTTAAGTGTAAACACTTTTACTTACCTTCTTGTAATTTTTTACATATAACGGTATTTGAGGGAGTATTTTCTGGATATGAAAATTAGAAATTCTAAAATATCTAATGAAGATGCATTAATAAGTATAATGGCAATGAATGATTTTGACAGGATTACCATTAACTCAATTGCAGAAAATGCGGACGATAGTAGAGGAAGAATTTATTTACAATACAAAGACAATTCCATCATTTATTAATGTGAAATCACCTATTAGATAAAATAGAAAAATCCGCTCAATTTATTGTAGCGGATTTTTTGTTTAGCTATATCGTAGAGGGTTTAGAGCCCCATCTTGTAAAATGATGATTTTCTAATTAATTAAATTGTAGAAGTATTTTTCGTTAATGCTGGCTTTAAATGTAAGATTAGTCCTTCATTTTCAGCAGCAGTTCCGATTGTAATTCGAATTCCATTAGGGAATGCACGGATAATGTATCCTTTTGATTCTAGATCTTTAAAGATTTCTTGGCTGTTTTCAAGTGGAACAAATATAAAGTTTGCTTGAGATGGGTAGTATTCGATTCCATAGCTGTTGAATAACTCTTCATATTGTTCCATGCCTTTTTTATTTTGTTCAACACAATTTTTAATAAAGACTTGGTCTTCTAGTGCTGCTATTGCTGCTACTTGAGATAGCATTGAAGTGTTGAATGGTAGTCTAGCAATATTTAATTCTTGGATTAATTTGCTATTTGCGATACCATAACCAATTCGGAATGACGCTAGGCCGTATGCTTTTGAAAAAGTTCTTAATACGATTAGATTTTCAAATTTATTTAATAATGAGATTGTATCAGGGAAATCTGATGCTGATACATATTCAACGTAAGCTTCGTCAACAACTACAAAAGTAGTGCTTGGTACTTTTTCTAAAAACTCGACTAATTTGCGGCTTCCAATATATGTACC
Source organism: Gottfriedia acidiceleris (assembly GCF_050457485.1). Taxonomy (GTDB): domain Bacteria; phylum Bacillota; class Bacilli; order Bacillales; family Bacillaceae_G; genus Gottfriedia; species Gottfriedia acidiceleris_D. The sequence continues at coordinate 150,792 of NZ_JBCMJM010000001.1, read as the reverse complement.
TGTTGGGTTATTTGGATTACAAATCCAAACAATTTTAGTATTCGCATCTACTTGTGCAAGCATAGAATCTAAATCGTGCACACCTTTAACTAAAGGAACAGGTCTAACTTCAGCACCTTCAATAACTGCGTGATGAGCATATTGTGAAAAAGTTTGTGATGCTTGTACAATATTATGTTCTTTTGTTAGCAACGCTCGACTAATCATTTGAATAACTTCGTCAGCACCACTTCCGAATATTAATTGATCTGGCTGTATATTTAGGAAATTTGCTAGTTTCTTACTAATTTCTTCTGTCGCTCCATCTGGATAAATCGCAAACTTACTTACTACATTACGTAGTTCTTCAAAAACTTTAGGAGAACATCCGAATGGATTTTCATTTGATGCAAGTTTTACTACTTTGTCTAGACCATATTCACGCATGACTACTTCACTTGGTTTTCCTGGTGTGTATGCTTGAAGCGTCAAAATTTGTGGTTTCACGTACATGCTTATTTCTCCTTTTATTCAAAGTTTTGTATAATGTTGTCAGTTTATCATATTATTAAGCTGTTAATCTAGTACTATTTTCAAGAATATTTCAAATTATCTAGTTCTATAATACCTTCGTTATCTTGAACATAGCTTGTTTCAAATTCAAATAAAAAGTAGAATCATAAGACTCTACTTTTCAATCCAACTACCCATATAAGCCGGATCTTCATATTGATGTGCTTCTTTTACTACGTATAGTGGTCTAAATGTATCAATCATAACTGCTAGTTCTAATGTTTCTTTTTTCCCAATACTTCCCTCAGTTTTACCTGGATGTGGTCCATGTGGAATACCTGATGGATGTAATGTAATAGACTCTTGTTCGATACCTTTTCTACTCATAAAGTTTCCTTCTACATAGTAAAGAACTTCATCACTGTTTACATTACTGTGTACATAAGGTGCCGGAATTGCTTCAGGATGGTAATCATACATCCTTGGTACAAATGAGCACACTACAAAATTATGTCCTTCGAATGTTTGATGTACTGGTGGTGGCTGATGAATCCTTCCTGTAATCGGTTCGAAATCTTCAATATTAAATGCCCATGGATATAAATACCCATCCCATCCTACTACATCAAATGGATGATGTGTTAAGACATGTTTATAAAGGTTTCCTCTTGCTCTAGTTAAAACAGTAAATTCACCTTTTTCATCATATGTCTCTAACGTTTCTGGTCCTCTAAAATCACGTTCGCAAAATGGGCTATGCTCAAGCATTTGGCCATATTCATTGCGATAACGTCTTGGCGTTGTTAATTGGCTATTTGACTCAACAATTAAAAACTTCGTATCATCATTTGGAACTACTTTGTAAATTGTTCCAATAGGGATCATGATATAATCCCCTTTACGGTAAGTAATTGTTCCAAACATTGTTTGGATTTCACCTGAACCGTAATGGACGAAGAACATTTCATCTCCTTCTCCATTTCGATAAAAATGCTTACTTTCTTCCGTTACGTTTGCAACTGCTATTAACAGATCAGAGTTACCTAAAACGTATACTCTTCCTTCTAAAGCATCACCTGTACGCTCTAAATTATTTGTGCGAATATGGCGGTGTTGCAGGGATGTCTGTTCTTCAAATTCGATTTGAAGTGATTTATAAAATGATGTTTCACTAACTGAAGTAGGCATATGGTTATGATATAAAATAGATTGAGTCCCTGAAAATCCTTTTGTACCCATTACCTGCTCTCTGTATAATGATCCATCTTCTTTACGAAATTGAATATGTCTTTTCTTTGGAATCTTACCTAGACTACGATAATACACACGCTTCCCCTCACTTTCTTACAGTATTTCGTAATGTACCTAAACCTGTAATGCTTAACTCAACGACGTCTCCATCTTCTAACCAGCGATGTTTTTCTTCACCAAGTTCTAAAATACAACCTGTTCCAACAGTTCCAGATCCAATCACATCACCTGGATATAACGTTACATTTTTTGAAGCATGAGAAATTAATTCTGGAACGGAATAATAAATTGAAGAAAAGTTGCCACTAGAAATGACTTTTCCATTAACTGCAGCTGTCATCTCCAAATCATAGCTTTTACCTGATCTAAATTTCTCAATTTCATCTTTTGTTACTATGCAAGGTCCTAAAGAAGTAGCAAAGTCCTTACCTTTTGATGGACCTAAGCCAACCTTTACTTCATGTGCTTGAATATCTCTAGCACTCCAGTCATTCAAAATTGTATAGCCAAGAATATACTCATCGGCTTCTTCAACTGGAATATCTTTACCTTCTTTACCGATAATACAAGCGATTTCTAATTCAAAATCCATCTTTTTGCAATTAGTTGGAATACTGACATGATCTTCAGGTCCAATAACCGCTCGATGATTCGTAAAATAGAAAACTGGTACGTCATACCACTCAGGTATCATCTCTAATCCTCTTCTGCCGCGAGCAGTTTTCACATGCTCCTCAAAGGCATAAAAGTCACGAATACTTTGTGGTTTTGGTAATGGTGCTCGCAATTGAACGGAAGAAAGTGGAATACCTTCTCCTGTTATTTCTGTTATTTCATTTTTATATAAATGATAGTTTTCTATAATTGTTAGTAAATCCGCTGGAATTCGACCATTACTAGCTTTATTAAGATCGATTACTTGATCTTCAACTAATAATCCCGCACGCTCATTACCATCATATTGAAAAGTTATAAATTTCATACCTTCACCTTTTTCTTTCAATTGCAAAAGTATCAGAAATAGCACGAGTGTAAGAATGGCCAGCAAGGCGACCAACTGGATTTAGCTTTTCAGTATTGATTTTGCCATCTGCATATAATTCATCATTTATATGAACATTAACGACTTTACCAATTACTAAACTACCTGCACCTTTGTTCTCACCAAAATGTAGTAGCTCATGAAGCTCACATTCTAGTCCTACTAAACTTTCTTTTACTCGAGGAACTTGTACAGTTGTCCCATCCACTTTTGTAAGACCAACTTGTTCAAATTCATCTACTCCATACGGAAAATCCGCAGCAGAATTATTAACTTGTTCGCAAATTTCTTCACTTACAATATTAATAATAAATCGTTTCGTCTGTTCAATATTTTTTAATGTGTCTTTTTTCTCGCCGTCTGTACCTCTAATCATTGGTGCAAAGCACACTAACATCGGGTCAGCACAAATCGCAGTAAAGAAACTAAAAGGTGCAACATTCGCTACACCTTCTGAGTTTACAGTTGAAACAAATGCAATCGGACGAGGCAACACTGAACCAATTAACAGCTTATAAGCATCTTGCCATGGTAAAGTATCCGGTCTAATTTCCATTGTTACAACTCCTTATAGATTTCCTCGAAGTTCTTGCTCACGCTCGATTGATTCGAATAATGCTTTAAAGTTACCATCACCGAATCCTCTAGCACCTTTACGTTGAATAATTTCAATAAATAAAGTTGGACGGTCAACGATTGGACGAGTGAAGATTTGTAATAAATACCCTTCATCATCACGGTCAACTAAAATCTTTAATTCTCTTAATTTTTCAATATCTTCATCAATTTTTCCAACGCGCTCTGTTAACATATCATAATACGTATCTGGTGTTTTTAAGAATTCCACACCTAGAGCTCTAAGTTTAGTAACTGTATCAACAATATCTTCAGTTAATAAAGCAATATGTTGTACGCCTGGTCCATTGTTATAGTCTAAGTACTCTTGAATTTGTGATTTCTTTTTACCTTCAGCTGGTTCATTAATCGGGAATTTAATTCTGCTTCCATTTGTCATAACTTTTGACATTAATGCAGAGTATTCAGTACTAATATCGTCATCATCAAAATGGATCATTGATTGGAATCCCATTACATTTTCATAATAAGAAACCCATTCTTCCATTCTTTCAACGTTACCAACTACATGGTCTAATGCGATTAATCCTGTTTCATTTACAGGAATTGTGAAAGCACGATCTTTATATCCTGGTAAGAAAGGTCCATTGTAATCGCCTTTTTCGATTAATGTGTGAATTGTATCACCATAAGTTCCGATTACAGCTTTTTTAACTGTACCATATTCATCGCTAACCTCAGTTGGTGGTAAAATTTTAATCGCTCCACGACTTACTGCACCTTGATAAGCTGTTTCAATATCATCAACTAATAAAGCAATATCTTTAACGCCATCGCCATGTTTTTTAATAAAATCAGCAATTTTAGAATCTTCTTTTAAAGTGCCAGTAATAACTAGACGAATTGTACCATTTTTTAATACGTAAGAAACTTTATCACGTACTTTTGTTTCTAACCCAGAGTATGCTACTGGTGTAAATCCAAAAGTGTTTGCGAAGAAATAAGCTGTTTGTTTCGCGTTCCCTACATATAATTCTAAATGATGAACCTCTTGTACTGGAAAAACATCATAGCTAGTATTTGTTTGTTTTAATTCATCTTGTTTCATTTTAATTTCCCCCTATAAATTACGATTTTTGTAAAGAAAAGAAAAAACTATGTAAGAGCGCTAAGTAAACGCTTACAAAACAAATAAACCGCATAAAAAAAATTCTTAACAAGGATGACAATTCGCCAAGAATACCATTTAGAAATATATGGGAAATTCCCTAACGAACACACAACCTTTACTACTATATTAATGTAATCATCGTTTTATGAATCGATTTTACATTTATATAGTAGTCTCTAAATAAATATTTCTACACTTCTTTTTAAATTCCTTCAAAAAATTTTCAATTAAATAAATTTTTTGTCGTTTCTTAATTTTATAACGATAGTATTAATTCGTTTTGCTTTTCTTTATATGATTTCCGCCCCATGTACATAAGAGATCCAAAATTGGTTTCATTGATTTACCGTATTCATTTAATTCGTATTCCACTTTAGGTGGAATTTGATCATAAGCAATACGATTAATTAGACCATCCGCTTCTAACTCTCTTAATTGCTGTGTCAACATTTTTTGAGTTATTTTAGGCATTAGCTTTCTAAGCTCATTCGTTCTTTTTTTACCAGTTTCTAAATGACAAAGTATGATACATTTCCACTTGCCACCTATTACCTCAATCGCAGCTTCAATCGGCATATTATATTCTTTCATAAATCCTCCATCATTGCTAATTACTATTTAATTAAAAATAAAGTTATTTTACTCAACTTTTTTAGTACAAATGAAAACTTCAAAATCACTATATATTGTGGATATTATAACTATTGTCCTATCAATGATTTTGCAGTCAATAGTAAAGGTTCATAAAATATAGCATACAAATAATTTATAGTTCAAATATTTATCAGTTATAAAAAACCCAAACATAGTTCTATAGACTTAGATTACCCAAAAAGTTTTATAGGCACTTTTTAGTACGTACTTTATTTTAAGATCGTTATCATTCATAATTACAATCATAATTTATTCAAAAAGGAGTGGAAACAATATGTTTATCATTCATGGTAGTTCTAGGGAAAACGGAAATACAGAACAGCTAACCAATCTCATTACAAAAGAAGTTGCCAAAACAGAAGTGCAATTACGTCATAAACAGATAAAGGCAATTAACGACCAAAGACACGAGCCAAATGGCTTCCAACCAATTGATGATGATTACGAAGAAATTGTTAAAGAAATGCTCGAGCATGATACGATTATTTTTTCAACACCTTTATATTGGTATGGTATGAGTGGATACATGAAAAACTTTATTGATCGTTGGTCTCAAAGTCTTCGAAATAAAGATCTACAATTCGCTGAAAAAATGAAAAACAAAAAAATGTATGTCGTAATTGTTGGTGGCGATCAGCCAAAAATTAAAGCATTACCATTAATTTTACAATTTAAACATATTTTCGAATTTGTTGGAGCAACACTTGAAGGATATATTATTGGAACCGGAAATTCACCTGGAGCAATATTGGAAGATCAGTTAGCCATTCAACAAGCCGAATTGCTAAACACAACATTAAAAAATAAGTAAGTACAACTAGAAGGAGCAAGACCTTGATTCCATTTTTACAACATAACCCAACTAAATTATGGTTTGGGAAAAATCAAATTGAACAATTAGCAAATGAAGTACAAGAATATCATCGTATACTTGTCGTTTATGGTGGCGGTAGTATTAAAAAAAATGGCGTATATGATGACGTAATGAACCAACTAAGTGGTAAAACGATTTTTGAGCTTTCTGGCGTTGAACCAAACCCGAGACTAACAACGGTGCAAAAAGGAATTCAAATCTGTAGAGATAACAAAATTGATTTTATTTTAGCAGTAGGCGGCGGCAGTGTAATCGATTGTGTTAAAGCGATCGCAATTGGCATTCCATTCGAAGGAGATGTGTGGGATCTTATTACAAGAAAATCCCAACCAACTAGTGCAACTCCATTTGGTACAGTTTTAACTTTAGCTGCAACCGGATCTGAAATGAACTGCACATCAGTTATATCTAATATGGAAGTAAATGAAAAAAGAGGATGGAGTAACCCATTCGTTTTTCCTAAATTTTCAATTTTAGACCCTTCATATACATTCTCAGTACCAATCGATCAAACAATCTATGGTATTGTCGACATTATGTCACATGCGTTAGAGCAATATTTCCACCGTGTAAGCAATACACCTATGATTGATCGCTTTATCGAGAGTTTATTAATTACTGTAATCGAAGCTGGTGGTAAGCTTGTTAAGGATTTAGAAAACTATGATTTACGTGAAACAATTATGTACGCAGGAACGACAGCCTTTAATGATACGTTATTAAATGGTACAGATGGCGGCGATTGGGCATCACATCAAATTGAACATGCAGTATCTGCTATTTACGATATTCCACACGGCGGTGGATTAGCAATCATATTCCCTAACTGGTTAAGTCACTGTTTAGACTATGATCCAAGCAGAATTAAAATGCTAGCAACAAATGTTTTTGGAATTTCTGAAGAAGGAAAAACAACAAAGCAAGTTGCAGAAGAAGGAATCCAAGCACTAAGAAGCTTTTGGAACTCAATCGGTGCACCAAACCGTTTAGCAGACTATCAAATTGACGACTCACGTTTAGACGAATTAGTAGAAAAATCCTTCGTAAAACCCGTAGTTGGTGGTTACAAAATTTTAGATAAGGAAAGTGCGAGAGATATTTTAGTTCGTTCTCTTTAATGATTTACCAAAATAAATATATAATTTACAATTCAAATATAAGTATATTTTGCACATAAAAACGCTTGGAAATAATATCCAAGCGTTTTTAATTATTAATATAAGTTATCCTTTTTTGTAACTAAGCGAATATAACTTTTTTGTTATATAAAATATATTCCCTTCTATTTTTAACACGAGGAACGCCATCTTTTTGATAATATACACCAAGAACATTTTCAATTTCACTTTTGTTTGTTCCTAGTATCTTAGGATTGAATTGTTCTACATAAGGGTCCCCACCTTTAACTACACAATTTGCCATTGAATCAAGAGCGATTAAGCTGAGAGGCCTTCCTTTATTTAACCACGATTTCATTCTCTCCCAAGTTGGAAAGCATACTACTGCGAGTCTTCCCCAATTATCATTAAATTCAATGCAATTCAATTCTATCCAATCTAGTACATTAGTTGAACGGAAACGATATAAGCAACTAAATGCTTGTATCGGCAACTCTTTTTTATTAACTAATGTCAATTTATTTAACACATTATTTAAACCTTCTTCAATTGGTAAACTGCTCGATGTCGCTAACGATAGTTCAAAAAGTAACTCTTCATCATAATTATTCCAAAGTTCTCTAATCCACTCTGAAGCAGAGCTACCCAAGACATCAGCCACTATTTCCAACATTCGCGATTTTATTTCATAATTTCCAGTTGCATAAAACCTGGATTTAACAGATTTTAAAATTGATAAATCATTATGTACTTTAAGAGCACTAATTACTTCATCCTCTAGAAACCATCTAGTTATAGAGAAATCTATCAATGCCTCTAACTCTTTTCGGACATTTTTCAAAGTTGGTGCTTTATCTTTTTTTGTTACAATTACGTCTTCTTCCGGTTGACTAGCTTCACCATCATCTTCGTAAAAATCATCATGTAAGAAATACTTCTTGGGTGAATGGACAACTGCTAAATTGTACCATTCAATAGGTTTCAAGGAACGTTTTAATAATCTTTCATGACAATTATCGCAAAGCTTATAAGGTTGATTTGGGTCCTCAGAATTTTCTTCAACACTAATTAAATTTAATTTACAGGCTTCACATAATTTGGTAGAAAAAACCAACAAAATCACCTCTTCTAATCTTCCATAATGTATATGTTAACATAAATTCCTAAAATCCTTTTATAAAAGATATTAAAAAATTCGCCTAATTTATAATCAAATTTATTCTCTGATTCACAGAACTTATTTACACTCAAAATTTTATTCCCAACTCCCCATACCATATTTGTACTTACTTCAATTACATTACCTACCCACCAACTTTATTGATATCTCCACATTCCAGTTCAAACAAAAAAAAGAACCCAATAAAAGGTTCTCAACTAAAATTGCATTTCTACCCAATTAAGTTCATTAATATGGTGATCTACAACGTTACAACACATATTCGGGTTAATCGTATCGACATGTGAAATTGTTATAGAAGACATTGAAACCGAATATTTAACCGTATCAACAATGCTCATATTATTCATATAGCCATATCCGATTCCAGCAACTAAAGCATCTCCCGCTCCTGTTACATTCACGACTGAAACGCCATCTGCTTGGATAATACCTTCTTCTATTCCATCATTATAATAAATTCCTTCTGCATCTAAACTAATAAAAACTTTTGATACCCCTAACTCTCTAAAATATCTGCCGGCTTTTCGTACATCTTCAACAGAAGTAATTTCAAAACCACATAAAACTTCAGCTTCATGTCGATTTGGTTTAATCGTATGAAAATATTGAATATAATCTTTTATTTTTGAAGCTTTTGAAGCAGAAACTGGATCTAAAATAAATTTAGTTTCTTTATGGAAATTTGTTAATAAATAAGCTAAAATACTTGGATTATCCGCGTCAACCACCATATATTCAGCATTTCGAATAACTTCTGCCTTGGAGTCTATAAACTCCTTTGTAAAATTGTTTGTGATATCTAAATCTACTACTGCAGAGACCATTTCTCCGCTTTCATTTAAAATCGCTAAATATGTTGGAGTAGATTCACCTTTAATAATTAACGTGTCTTCCATATCTATGTTCATATTTTTTGCGTGATTTAACATATTGATTCCATTGATATCATCACCAATGACTGAAATAAACTTTGTATTTAAGTTGATCTTTGCCATATTTTCTGCAATATTACGGCAAACACCACCAAACGATACTTTTACACTGCCTGGATTTGAATCATATGGACGATAATTTTTTTTCGTAAATCCGATAATATCACATATCGAAACACCAAATACTAATATATATGGATTAGAAGGAATTGTCATTTTGTCAGTCCTTTCACTTTTAAACTGAAAGAAAAATAAATTGTTTTGATTCACTAATTATACCAGTATAATATATTTTTTATAAAGTATTTTTTTAAACTTATTTTCATAATTAATTTCTTTTTTATTATTGACTAAAATTATTTTTAAGTATAATATTTATTCTTACGTTTAAAAAATATATTTTTTACGTGGTTCGAAAACCTCCCACGAAAAAAAACTAAGGAGAAACAAAATGAAGTTAAAGACAATTACTGTTAATGGAGTATTTGCTGCACTTTATATTGCAGTTACGTACTTTATTCAACCGTTCGGGTTTACGAATGTACAGTTTCGTGTATCCGAAATATTTAACCACTTAGTCGTATTTAATAAAAAGTACATATATGGAGTAGTTTTAGGCGTTATATTAGCTAATTTTTTCTTTTCTCCAATAATGGCATATGATTTAGTCTTTGGTGTTGGCCAATCGATTATTTCGTTATTAATTACAATTGCAACGTCAAAATTTATAAAAGGTATTATACCGAGGATGATTGTTAACACGGTTGTCTTTACGATTACTATGTTCTTAATCGCAATCGAATTAAAACTAGCGTTTCATTTACCTTTCCCAATGACTTATTTAACTACAGCCATTGGTGAATTTGTAGTGATGGTTGTTGGTATACCGATTATGTACTATTTAAATAAACGAGTAAAATTCGAACATCTTATTTAAGTAAAAAAGAGTTGTTTCTCTAAATGGAAACAACTCTTTTTATTATGTATTATTTGTCTTCTCTTAATAAATAATCATTACCATCTTGATCGTAAAAATTAAACATTGAACCGTATGGCATTTTCATCAGATCATCAACTTTTACGCCATTTTGTTTCATTTTTTCATAAGCAGCTTCGATATCCGTTGTACTAAAAAGTACAGATGGATGAGCTATTTTTTCTGGTTTAAATTGTTCCATCGAAGGTTTAGAGTAAAGAACTAAAGTAGTAAATTCACTTTCACTTGGACCTACTTCAATCCATTTAGCATCTGGTCCCATTGGCATTTCTATTTTTAGAACAAACCCCATTTTATTAATCCAAAAGTCTTTTGCTTGCTCTTGATCTTCTACATAAACAGTAACTTTACCGATTTTATTAATCATTTAAAAATCTCCTCTACTGGTTAATTTTACTACCAATCTATTTTAGCAAACACAATTCTGCAAAACAAACCGATTAAGTATGAATTTTCACTCCATGTGTAAGACTTTTTTCCTGTAGAAGCATTTTTATAAAACAATACCATATACTTTTTTGGAACAGTACAAAGTAAGGAGGAAGTAATCTTGCCTAATAACGTAATTTGGAACGATGTTGATGAATATTTTATCGAAAAACTAATTCCGAATGATCCTATCTTAGAAAATGTATTACTTACAAATTATCAAGCCGGTCTACCTAGTATAGATGTGTCTCCTACTCAAGGTAAATTACTTTATCTATTAGCAAAAATTAAAGGCGCTAAAAACATTTTAGAAATCGGTACTTTAGGAGGATATAGTAGTATTTGGTTAGCTCGTGCACTTCCTGAAGATGGGAAATTAATAACCTTAGAAATTAGCCATGAGCATGCAAAAGTTGCCAAACAAAATATCAAAGAAGCAAAATTGCAAAATAAAGTCGAAATTATTATAGGAAAAGCGTTAGAAACTTTACCAACTCTAAAAGAATCTAAACCTTTATTTGATTTCATATTTATCGATGCCGATAAACCTAATAATCCTCACTATTTAAACTGGGCATTAAAATTAGCAACTCCTGGGGCATTAATAATTGTAGATAATGTTGTTAGAAACGGTGAAGTGATTTATGAAACGAGTCAAGATGAAAATGTCAAAGGTGTCCGTCAGCTTATGGATCTAATCACTACAGACTCTCGAATTGACACTACCGCTATTCAGACTGTCGGATTAAAAGGATATGATGGTTTTGTGATTGGTGTTGTTAAGTAATTTTTTAATTTTAAAAAGGGGCGCCCATAATTCAGTGAACCTGAATTATGAGACTCCCCCTTATAAATTCTAACTTATTTTATTACATAACTCGCTTAAACATTTTCTCAAGCTCATACGAACTAAAATGGATAACGATTGGACGCCCATGTGGACATGTAAATGGATTGCTTGATTTTCTCAACGATTCTAATAGATTAAAAATTTCATCGTTTGTTATATATTGATTTGCTTTTATTGACGCTTTACAGCTCATCATAATGGCTTTTTCTTCGCGTAGTTTCTTTATATTAATTGTTCCGCGTTTTAATAGTTCTTGAATCATTTCATCAATTAATGTATCCTCTTGCCCTTCTGGAAACCAATTTGGATGTTCACGAATGACATAACTATTCGATCCGAACTTCTCGATAAATAGCCCAACTTCTTGGAGTTCATCTTGGTATTGGTCTAATAAAATAGCTTGCTCTGGTGAAACATCAAATGTGATTGGAATTAATAAAGTTTGTAGTTCTGATGCAACTTCCCCTATTTTTTCCTTAAAATATTCATAGTAAACACGTTCCTGTGCGGCATGTTGATCAATTAAATATAATCCTTTTTCATTTTGAGCAATAATATACGTTCCGTGCATTTGGCCGATTGGATATAAAGGAGGTAGTTGGTCTATATTTTGCTCATCATATACTTCTTCATTCACAATGACTGTTTCTTCTATATTTGATTTGTCGTCTTCATTTACAAAATTTGAATAACCTACATCTTTATTCGATTCATGTTTTTCAAAATAAAGACTTTCATAATCGGTTGGGGTTGATGAATCAATTTGAGTAATTGAATCGAATTCAGTTGAATTTTCTTCCTTTATTGTTTCATTAGTTTCATTGGAATAATTCGAATTAGTAGTAAAACGATCTTGAAGCGAGAATGGTAATTTCTTTTCTACATCTTCTTTTATAGAAGAATGTTCAAACGAAAATGTAGATTGTTCACTAAAAATTTTTTCCTTTGGAACTGTTGACTTTATTTCTGGAATAAGGGAACGACCTCTAAAAACTTTTTTTATACTTTCAGTAATTAATGTAAATAATTGATCCTCTTTACTAAAACGAACTTCTTGTTTTGTTGGATGTACATTTACATCGACTAATTGAGGGTCCATTTTAATAAATAACGAAACGATTGGAAAACGGCCAATTGGTAGCAAAGTATGATAGCCTTCGCTAATTGATTTGTTTACACCATAGTGTTTTACATATCTTCCATTTACATATAGTGAAATATAGTTTCTAGTTGCTCGTGTATATTCAGGCATGGATAAATAGCCTTCAATTTGAAAGTCTAATGACTCGCCTTTAAAATGAACCATGTTTTTTGCAATTTGTAGACCGTATAATGAAGCAAGAATTTGTCTTGCGTCGCCATTTCCATTACTACGGAACATTAATTTATCATTATGTTTCAAATCAAAAGCGATTTGTGGATTTGCTAATGCTAATCGATAGACAACATCTGTCACATTACTTAATTCTGTTTGAACCGTTCTCATATATTTTAATCTAGCTGGTGTATTAAAAAATAAATTTGAAACTTCAATACTTGTCCCTTTTGATTTAGCAATTTCTTTTTGGGATTGCAATACGCCGCCTTTTAAAATTGTTTCAATACCAGGTCCGTCTTCGGTTGATGTTTTTACTGTAACATAACTAACAGATGCAATACTCGGTAATGCTTCACCTCGGAAGCCTAATGTACGTATTCGAAATAAGTCATTTTCATCTTTTATTTTACTAGTTGCATGGCGCTCAAATGCAAGGATACTATCTTCCTTTGTCATCCCTTCGCCATTATCACTTACAAAAATTCGTGAGAGTCCACCGTCGTTAATTTCGACTGTAATACGTGTACTAATCGCATCAATTGCATTCTCAAGTAGTTCCTTAACAACTGATGCAGGACGTTCTACAACTTCACCTGCCGCTATTTGATTGGCTAAAATCTCATCTAACTTCTGTATTTTTGACATTAGTGAAGCTCCTCTCTAAATAAATGCACTAAACAATAAAAAAGGTATAGTACATTAAGCTAATATCATATTTTAACTATTAATAAAAAGAAAGGCCAATTGGCCTTCTTTTATTTTTTAACTTGCTTTTGAAGTTCATATAATAAATTAAATGCTTCCATAGGATTTAATTCTAGTATATTTATACCTTTTAATTGATCAATGACAGGATGGTTTTTAACAACTTCTTTAACCACTGGTTGATGATCGTCAAATAAGCTTAACTGAGATTCAGCATCCTCTTTGTCAGTTGTTTGAACAATTTCATTTTTCGGTACTTGAATATTTACAATCTCTTTTTCTGTATTTTCAATTTCTTCTTTAACAAACGAATGATTATTTGATTCTAAATCATTTAATAGTTCTTTTGCCCGAATGATTACATCTTTTGGAAGATTTGCTAATTCAGCAACGTGGATACCGTAGCTTTGATCCGCTGCACCTTCAAAGATTTTATGAAGGAATAATACTTTTCCATCTTGCTCTTTTGCTGCTACGTGAATATTTTTCAAAAACGTAAGTTGATTAGCCAATACCGTCAATTCATGATAATGAGTAGAAAAAAGCGTTTTTGCTCCGATATGATCATGTATATATTCGATCATCGCTTGTGCTAAAGCCATTCCATCATATGTTGATGTTCCTCTACCAATTTCATCAAATAAGATTAAACTTTTTTCTGTTGCATTCGTGATTGCATAATTTGCTTCTAACATTTCGACCATAAATGTACTCTGCCCAGAAATTAAATCATCTGCAGCACCAATTCTCGTAAATATTTGATCAAAAATAGGTAGTTTCGCATATTCAGCAGGTACATAGCATCCAATTTGAGCCAATATACTTATTAGCGCAACTTGTTTCATATACGTACTTTTACCAGCCATGTTAGGTCCTGTAATTAAAAATTGATGAGTTTCAACATCAAAATTAGTATCATTCGGAATATATTCTGAACCTAGTAGTACCTTTTCAACTACTGGATGTCTTCCATTCTTCACGATATATTCTCTTTCCTCGGTGAATGCAGGTCTAACATATCCATTTTTTTCACTTACTACAGAAAAACTTTGTAAAACGTCAATTTGACTAATTACTTGTCCTAATGTTTGAAGTCTAGATAAATATTGTTTTACTTGTTCTCGAATTGAAATAAATAACTCATATTCCAAGCCAATCATTTTTTCTTCAGCTTCAAGAATCATTGTTTCTTTTTCTTTTAGCTCTTCAGTAATAAAGCGTTCTGCATTCGCTAACGTTTGTTTACGTTCGTAACGCCCTTCTGGTACTTGACTAATATTTGATCTAGTCACTTCGATAAAGTAGCCGAAGATTCGATTATATCCAATTTTTAAGTTCTTAATCCCCGTAATTTCTCTTTCTCTTTGCTCTAATTCCATTAGCCAATTTTTACCGTTCTTACTTACGAAACGATATTCATCTAATGTTTTATGATAGCCATCTTTAATAATGTTTCCTTCTTTAATAGATAAAGGCGCATCTTCTATAATTGCATTCTCTAAAAGCATTTGAAGCTCTTCACATGGATCGATTTGATTAATTAGTTCATCAATCGTTTCATGATTAATTGATTTTAAAGCATGAATAATTGAAGGTACTGTTTGAAGTGAACGTTTTAATTGTAATAAATCTCTTGCATTTACATTACCAAATGAGACTTTACCAGCTAAACGCTCTAAATCATATACATCTTTTAGTAATTCCTTCAGATCTTCACGTATAAAATAGTTTTCCATTAGCAATTCCACAATCGTCAAACGATGCTCGATTTGTTTCGTACTTACTAGTGGACGTTGAATCCATTTTTTTAGTAATCGTCCACCCATCGCTGTTTTCGTTTCATCTAATAACCAATTTAAAGAACCTTGTTTGTTTTTGGAACGTTGTGTTTCAACTAATTCAAGATTTCTCATCGAATACATATCCATATTTAAAAAATCATGCTGATGAATAACGACTATTTCTTGAAGATGAGAAAGTGTTCGTTTTTGTGTTCTCGATAAATAATTTAATAATCTTGCGGCAGTAGTTTTTAAACTAGTTTGATCAATTGATTTTACAACATTTGTAAACTCATCTGATAAACGATCATTCTCCTCAAATGAAACGGTAATTGAAAAGCTTTTTTCTAGTGTTTGAATCGCTTTAGATGAAAAATCTTCATTTACAACAACTTCCTTTGTACCAGTTGCTGCAATTTTTAAAACTGCTTCTTCAAGTGAACCAGTTAGTAATAAAGCATTGCCCTCACCAGTCGTCAAATCAATCCAAGCTAAAGCGTATGAACTTGGTGTTACTTCTGATAATGTTGAGATATAATGATTTTGCTTTTCATCAATCGATCTACCCTCCATTTGCGTCCCTGGAGTAATCAACTGAACAACCTCTCTTCGAACTACTCCTTTTGCGACCGTTGGATCTTCGACTTGTTCACAAATAGCTACTTTATATCCTTTTTCAACTAATTGTTCTATATATCCAGCAGCAGAATGGAATGGTACTCCACACATTGGAATTCGTTCATCAGTTCCTCCTGCACGGCCGGTTAAAGTAATTTCTAAAACTTGAGATGCTTTAATTGCATCCTCAAAAAACATTTCATAAAAATCACCAAGTCTAAAAAACAAAAATGCATCTTGGTAATTTTTCTTTATATTTAAATATTGCACAATCATTGGCGTATAAGTTGCCATTTTATCCTCTCCATCAAAAAACATTCTTCGCATATTATATCATATTTTGCGAAAAGGCTTAGAAAGTTCGAAAGTTAAGAAAAAGAAACTTTCGATTGATTGGAAATGCAAAATAAAAAAGCTAGGAAGTATCACCTTCCTAGCCTAGCTTACTCTTCTTCGCCCTCTAAAACAAAATCTGGATCTAAGTCTTCAAACTCATCATCTACATCAAAGAACTCGTCATCGTCGTGTACACCATGTGGTGCAACAAGTACGACAATTTTCGTTTCACCTACAACTTCAACTAATACTTCTTTCTCTACAGTTACAATAAATCGATTTCCATTTGGAGAAATAATTGCATCTAAACAATTTGGATGTTTTAATGATCTAGCAATCACTTCACAATCTTCGCCAGTAAAGTTTTCATCTCTGTGTCTTAACTTTACTACTTCAGTATACTTAACAGACTCAGGAACTACTTCTGTTTTCGTATTGTCACCATAGGAGTACCAAATATTAATATCATATTTACCAGATACTTCTACTCCATCCTTACATTTTTTTGCATCATATACATGGTTTATAACCCAGCAGCCTAAAATACTTGATGGAGTATGATTTGGTGTGATTGTATGTGTGACTTTGTTATATTTCTTGCCTCTTCCTACGACTGCCTTCGTTATAATCTCTCTATGTTCGCGTTCAGACATAGGTGTGACCCTCCTCGTTCCATTTTCATTTCATTCTATGCGTGACATATGCGGAATGTGTTAATGACATGAAAATTCTTTTATACAAGTTAAAAAAACATGTGATGATAAATTGTATGACGACAGCCTAATAAAGTTGACTGCAAATTAAAGAATTTAAAAAATAAACATATAAAATTTTATCTAATCACTCCAAATTAGCTTTCAATCTGGAAAAATTGTATATAAATTGGTTTATTTTTCATACTAATACAGAACTTATAAATTGATGATTGGTAGTGGAATAATGACAATTACAAACGAACTTATTTCACTTACATTAGGTGAAAGAATAAATTTTTTCGAGAATTCTTTTTTAAACTCACAAGAGTTGATCATCCGACCTCTTACATTAAAAAATAAACTTAACTCACAAGTAGCACTTGTTTACATAAATAATATTGTTAAGACAAGTGAAGTGCAGGAATTTATTTTACGTCCTCTTTTAGAAACGAATATGGATCATGAACTAACATCTATTGAAAACTTTATTTTTAATACCGTACAAATTACAAATTTAAAAAAAGAGATTGAATCTCAAAAACTTATTGATGCTCTTCTTTTAGGGAATACATTAATTTTAGTAGAAAATGTCGTTTCTATATTTATTGCTGATACACCTGATTGGCAAAAACGTGCAATAACTACTCCTACAACAGATAGAGGTAGGGGTGGACAAATTGCGTTTACTGAAGATCTACAAATGAATCTTAATATAGTCCGTAAAATAGTCAAAAATAATAATTTACAAATCGAAACAAACACTGTAGGAGAAAAGACAAAAACAAATTACTCGATCATTTATTCTGATGAATTGGTTGATCGTGTTGTACTCAATGAGTTACATAAGAAGTTGAAAAAAATTAAATTAGATTTTGTTTTTGATACAAATTACTTAGTGGAAAATTTACATGAAAAGAAAATATCACCAGTTCCTTTACTAATGACAACTGAACGACCTGATACTGCCTGTTCAGCTATTTTACAAGGACGAATACTCATCATAATTGAGGGAACACCGGATGTTATTATTTTGCCAGTTACACTTCCTATGTTATTACAAGCATCCGATGATTATTTTTTCCGTTGGGAGTTAGGGATCAATAGAATATTTAGATTTATATGCTTATTTATTACGACTTATACGCCTGGAATATATATAAGTCTTGTTTGTTTTCACGAAGAAATGCTACCATCTTCAACCTATTTTTCTTTAATGAGTCAAAGTGAGGGCGTTCCATTTCCATTAGTAATTGAAGTATGGTTTTTATGTATTATTCTACAAGTCATAATGGATGCCATATTTAGAATGAATCGTGATTTAATACTTGTTATCTCTATTTTAGGAACTTTTATGATTGGCGATGTAGCTGTAAATGCGGGTCTAATCAGACCTGCATCAATTATCGCAATTTCAATAACATTTATTTCAGGCTTTATATTACCTAAAGCTCAAGACTTATTTGCGTCTGTTAGATTACTTAGATTTACTTTTTTACTTATTGGAAACTTACTTGGTTTTTATGGCATTATTATGCTTTCATTTATCACACTCTTACATTTATCTTCCTTACGCTCATTTGGTATTCCCTATTTATCACCAATAGCTCCTTTCAATTTAAAAGAGCAGAAAGATACAATTGTTCGTGGCGATATAAATAAAGTTACAAATAGCACTCATAAAATAAGACATGAGGAATTTTTAAAAGACGAAGACAAAAACAAAAAAAATAATTAGACGGAAGGGACTAAAATGAAAGGATTTTGGCTTTTTATACCTCTTCTATTAACATTAAGTATTCTATTTAATAATAAAGATCGAACTGAAATAAACGAAATCGGTTCTGTTATTAGCTTAGGTATTGCTAAAGAAAATGATCTTTATCACCTCACCGTTCAATTAGCAAATGCTGGTGCAAAAAATGCAAATTCAAAATCAATGTTGTCTCCTATTACGACATTCGATGGTGATGGTAAAACACTTACATCGGCACTCTATACAATATCCGACCAAATGCCTAAGAACATCGATTTGTCTCATTTGCAGTTAGTACTTATTAGTGAAGATTTACTAAAAAAAGAAGGTCTTGGACCGGTTATTGATTTTTTAATTCGAGCTAAAAAAACATCAAACCATTATCCTATAGCTGTTGTTAAAGAAAATAAACCTGAAGAAATGTTAAAAATCTTTACACCTATTCAAGATTTTCCAGCAATGGATATCAGAAACATGATTTTAAATATAAGTGAACAATCTGCACAATCTGTATTCACTTCACCAATTAATGTTTTAATTGATTTATATAAAGAAGGTAGTGACTTGTTTTTACCAGATTTAGAAGTAAATGGTGATATTAAAGCGGGGGGAACAATCGAAAATACTCAATCATTAGATCCTAAAACTACCATCAAATTAAGTGGATTTTCTTTATTTCATGATTCAGAATATGCAGGTTCAATTTCGATCAGAGAAACTTTTCTTTACTTCATTACTCAAGGTAAAGTAAAAAATGCTGTATTAGAAACAATATGTTCGGATCATAAAAAAGCTGTTCTAAAAATCAACTCAATTAGGGCTAAAAAAGAACTGATAGGTAATAAAAATCCATCCATCAAACTTTCTTTAACGATTGATGGAACACTAGTCGAAAATAATTGTAACTATATTACGCGTTCAAACTTTACAAAAACTGAAAAGGAATTAGAAAATAAATATAAAACGGAACTAACAAATAGTTTAAATAATTTAATTCGAAAAACTAAGGAATATAATAGTGATTTGTTTGGATTTGGGAATATTTACTACATAAAACATCCGCAAAAATGGGAAAAAGTTCAAAGTGATTTTTTAAAGAATGTAGATGTTAACACGAAAGTTTCGATAAATATTAGACAAATTGGAACTATAAACTTTAATGATAAATTTCCTAGTAGGGGAAGAGTTGATAATGAAGCAAACAATACGAATCAGTAGTTTTCAATTAAATGCAATTTTAATAAATTTTTTAATTGGGAGTTCGATTGTAATCGGTTTTGTTAAAGAATCTGGAAACGATTCTTGGATTGCAGTTCTATTAGCTTATTTATATGGTATTTTTCTATTTCTTTTTTACTGTAAATTATTTTATTGGGCCGATTCAGTTTCATTTGTCCAAGTCATTTTATTTGCATTAGGAAAATATTTGGGTATGCTTTTTTCATATGCATATATAGCTTATTTTATCTATATCACAGCAAGATTAGTAACTGATTTTGCATATCTTACTCAGTCAACATTATTGACGAATAAAAGCCTCTGGATTCTTTCACTAATCTTTATCATCACGTTAATGTTTGCTTGTTATTTTGGAATTGAAGCATTTGCACGTACAGGTGAAATACTCTTTTTTATTACCTTTACATTTTTTATTTTGTCAATAATGTTAGCTTTAATTAACGGTCAATTTGTGTTTAATAACATTCAGCCAATCTTAGGAAATGGTTGGAGTCATGTTTTCCAAAGTTTGTTTCCAACAACAATCACCTTTCCAATAGGGGAAATGATTGCTTGTACAACGCTATTTACTTATGTAAAAAGGAATGATCATTTTCCTTTTAAAGGTGTAATAAGTATCTTATTATTAGGCTGTATACTCTCAATCGGTGCATTGATTACGATGGGTATGCTAGGTCCGGAGCTTTTCCAAGACTCAGTTTATCCATTTTTAGAAGCATTAAAAAAGATTTATATCTTCAATATTATTCAAAGATTTGATTTAATCGGTGTAGTAATTTTTATGATTGGTGGCTTTATAAAAGCAACTGTTTATTTTCTTGCTGCATTTATTATATTCACAGATCTACATCCTAAAATAAAAAAAGTACCTATTATTATTACCTTTGGCGTCATTGTTTTATGTATTTCAATTAATTTGAGTAAAGAATTCTCAAAATTTCTATATATAGGATTAGTAAAAGTACCTATTTTTCTTCATATTCCGTTCCAAATCATAATCCCTTTACTAATCGCATTAATCATTTTTTTTAAAAAGAAATTTTTCAATCCGAGTAGTCCTCAATCTTAAAAAAAGACACAACAGCAAACTTAATTGCATATTGTGTCTTTTTTATTAATGGCCGCAGCTATCTGTTTTGCAAGCATCCGGTCCATGTGCTACTTTTGAACCTGTCTCACCACTTAATAAGTTACCGCCTGTTGTCTTAATGATTTCGTCTGTCACACCATTTGAGATCGTGTGAGCGATTAATTGAAGTAAGTCATTAACTTCTACTTGAGAAGATTGAAATTCTTGTACAACTGGAATTGTTTCTAGTTTTTCGTTTAATTCATCAAGCTCTTGTTCAACTTTTTTAAGTGCTTCTTTCTTGCCCCAGTGCTCTAAATTAACTGCTTGTTTTTGTAATGACTTAATTTCTTCAATATAAGCTCTTACAGTTTCACTCTCGTTAATTTGCGCTTCAGCACGTTTAAAAAAGTCCACTTCTTCTGTTTCAGAAATCATTACTGCTAATTCTTTTGCACGTTCAACGATATCAGTTTTTGTATATTTTCCCATTATAGCACCTCTACTGTTTCTTCTACTAATTCTCCATCTAATGACCATGTTTTAGCTTTTGTAACTTTTACTTTAACAATTTGACCAACGATTGCTTTAGGACCTCTAAAGTTTACAAGTTTATTATAAGGAGTATACCCAGCAAGTACATCAGGGTTTTTCTTGCTTTCTCCTTCTACTAATACATCAAGTATTTGACCTTCAAAACGTTTATTAAATTCAGCAGATTTTTCATTTACAAGATTGTTAAGTCGTTGTAATCTTTCCTTTTTCACACTCTCTGGTACATTATCTACCATTTTTGCAGCTGGTGTACCTTCACGTGGTGAATAAATGAATGTAAATGCTAAATCAAAACCAACTTCTTCATATAATGTCATCGTTTCTTCGAATTGCTCATCTGTTTCATTCGGGAATCCAACAATGATATCTGTTGTAAATGAAATTTGTGGCATTGCTGTTTTTAATTTTCTTACAAGTTCTAGATATTGTTCACGATCATATTTACGTGACATTAATTTTAGAACTTCAGAGCTACCAGATTGAACTGGTAAATGAATATGTGGCATTAAGTTGCCACCTTTTGCTAATACTTCTATTAAATGATCATCAAAATCACGTGGATGACTTGTTGTAAAACGAACACGTGGGATACCAATTTTACGGATTTCATCCATTAAATGACCTAATCCATATTTACCATCATCTAAGTCTTTACCATAAGCATTAACATTTTGTCCTAATAAAGTAACTTCTTTATAGCCCAGTCTAGCTAATTCACGTACTTCATTGATGATATCCTCTGGTTGACGACTACGTTCTTTACCACGTGTGTAAGGAACAATACAGTATGTACAGAATTTATCACAGCCATACATAATATTAACCCAAGCTTTTATTTCTCCACGACGTACTTTTGGAAGGTTCTCGATTACATCCCCTTCTTTTGACCATACTTCAATAACCATTTCTTTACTAAACATCGCTTCTTGAATAATAAATGGTAATCTATGAATATTATGTGTACCAAATACCATATCTATAAATGAATGTTTTTGTAAGATTCGATTAACAACTGCTTCTTCTTGAGACATACAACCACAAATACCAATTAATAGATCTGGTCTTTGAAGTTTTAACGGTTTTAAGTGACCAATTTCACCAAACACTTTATTTTCAGCATTTTCTCGAATTGCACATGTGTTTAATAGAATAATATCAGCATCTTCAACTGATGTAGCTACTTCATAGCCCATCGTCGTTAAAATACCTGCCATAACTTCTGTGTCATGTTCATTCATTTGGCAACCATAAGTACGGATTAAGAATTTCTTACCTACACCTGAATTTCTCATTTCTTCAGGAATCTCGAAACCACGATCATACGTAACTTCTTCTTTACCACGACGCTTTGCATCAGCTAAAGATGGAGCTTGGTAAACTTTTTCAAAATATTTACTATAATCTTTATCGTTTTTATCTTTTGAATTATTTATATTAGTGCCTTGAAGGCGTTGTTGTTCATTCATGAAACAATCTCCTTTCTTCTCGAGCGTCCACACATTACTTAAGTATATAACGTTATTCTACAATATACAATGTGCGTTACGCAAAAAAGAAAGCTGATAATAGTAGTATATTTGAATAATTTTATTCATTATTATAAAAACAATTCTTTAAATAATAAAGCGCTTTAATTATTATATAGAAGAATTTTGATTTCAAATATTCATCCTCACTCTTGGAAACGTGACCCGATCCCCCTCGAAGTCTTAAAGGCACTTAAATATAAAAAGAGAATCCATCAAAGGATCCTCTTAAATTAATAATTCTCAGTTTGATAACTGTAGGTTCATAAGTTACATAAAAAAATAAAAATATAAGTAGCTCAATAAACAACCTGTCCAAGAAACAATCGTAAAGTTCATGACAATGACATTTTCTGACCAACCATATTTAATTCCATAGTGAAAATGTATAGGAGCCATAAGAAATAATCTTTTTCTTGTTCTTTTATAGTAGAAAACTTGAAAAATAACGGAAAACTGTTCAGCTAAATAAATAAAAAACAGCATTGGAATCAAGATTTCTACTTTTTCGATAATCGCTAAAAATGATAAAGAACCACCAATCGCCATTGAACCTGTGTCGCCCATAAAAGCCTTAGCTGGATATAAGTTATAAATTAAAAAACCAGCTAAACTAGCGATCATTATGAGACTAAAAATTTTCACTTCAATATGATCTGAAATTAGAAAAAAGAAAAAGAAGGTAGGGATTGATACCATACCAAGCAGTCCATCCATCCCGTCTGTAAAATTAATAGCATTAGCTGATCCTACAATAAATAAAGTGATTAGGGCCAAATAAACCCATAATGGTAAAAAGATACTTATAGAATCCGTAATCCGAAAGGTTGTGTCTACTTCAAAAAAATTAATTAATACAATAAGTAAAAAAATAGTAAAAGAAAATTGAAAAACTAGTTTTGTTTTAGCTGATATTCCTCCTGGATCCTGTTTTGATGCTTTCCAAAAGTCATCAAGAAAACCAACAACACTGAATAAAATAAAAGTTCCAACTAAAAAAAGCATAAGTGGACTGGAATAATTAAGGAAAGCTACTAAAATACCAATCAAAAATATACTTCCCAGCATTAAAGGAGTACCCTTTTTATTATGGTGTTCAGCTGGTAATTCCGCTCTTATAGGTTGAGTCAACTTCAATCTTCTTAACGTCGCAATTAAAAAAGGTGAAAGAATACTTACCAAAATAAAAGTAATTAAAGCAGGTACGAGTGAGGATAACAAAACTATTCTCCTTTCAATTATTTTTAATTAAGAAATTCGATAATATCAAGCGATTTCCTTTATTTGCCTATTTTTTAATTTAAGAATTTATTTAAGTGTTACTTTGTAATTAAAAAATGAAGGGTGTCTGTCCAAAATTGGAACGCTCCATTTTTTATTTTGGGATATATTCTTTGAGAATCTTTAAATGTTAGTAAAACTGTTGATTTATAAAGAGAAGTAATAACAATGTCTAGAATGCAAAAAAGAGTTTCGGAATCGCAAATAAAGGATTCTTCTGTAAAAACAAATGATGAAAATGGCAATTAAACAGTGGTTTGCAAATAAAACCTGAAAAATTGCTATATTAATATATCGCTGACTTTAATTTTCCAAATCATATGATCATATCCCTTTTCCCAAAAGTCCTTTAATAAATAATTAGGTTCCCCAAATTTCTTTTTCCAGATTTTTTGAGCATTACAATAGCCACTATCTAAACAAAATTCTTCTATCCCTTTATTCTGTAGAGTAACGTACATCTTATTTAATAATAAATTTCCTATTCCATTTTTTTGATAGTCTGGATGTACAAATACAGTACCGACCTCAGGTAGGCCTTTTAATGCATGGTTTGTACAATTTAAAATAAGATCACTAGTTGGACCATATTCAATCGACCCAATAATTTTTTCGTTTTCTAGGGCAATCAAAAAAAATCGATCTTCACCATTACTTTTAAAATCATTATCTAAATAAATTCCTTTTGTTTCGATTTCTTCATTCATACTTTCCACCTGATTGCTAATACCTTCTTTTGTAAAAGTGTCTGTAATCACTATTTTAAAAAATTGATTTAACTCTTTCATGTCTTCTATTCTTGGCCTTCTTATTTTAATATTCATCATCAAAACACTCCTAACTACAAACTACTTCAACATTAAATAGTAGTATCCTTCATAATACATTGTCATGCAAAATAAAAAAACTCCTCAAAAATGAGGAGTTTTTCTTTTTATTACATGAATTCAGCAACTAATTTTTCGAATTGTGCTTTTTCTAATTGAAGTTCTGATTCAACTAATGGTTCTTCACTGTATCCAGAAATTAATTGTTGGTATGATTTTTGCTCTTTGTTTTGGTAGATAAGACCAGTTACTAAACCTTTATTTTGCATTAATGTTTGCATAGCCATTTCTTTGTTTGATGGATCATATCCTTCAATATCAGAAAGCTTAACAAGATTTTCTTTAAACCAGTCATATGTGTTTACTTTATTGTAAGTTACACATGGGCTGAATACGTTAATTAAAGAGAAACCTTTGTGGTTAATACCTTGCTCAATTAATGAAGTTAATTCTTTTAAATCACTTGAGAAACTTTGAGCTACGAATGTTCCACCAGCTGTTAAAGCCATTTCCATTACTGAAAGTGCCGATTCAACAGAACCTTGTGGCGTACTCTTAGTTTTGAATCCTACATCACTACGTGGTGATGTTTGACCTTTTGTAAGACCATAGATTTGGTTATCCATTACGATATACGTAATGTCGATGTTACGACGAATTGCATGGATTGTATGGCCTAAACCGATAGCGAATCCATCACCGTCACCACCAGAAGCGATAACAGTTAGATCACGGTTAGCCATTTTTACACCTTGTGCAATTGGAAGTGAACGACCATGGATACCATGTAAACCGTAAGAGTTAATATATCCAGAAATACGACCAGAACATCCAATACCAGAAATTACTGCAAGGTTATCAGGTTCTAAACCAACATTTGCTGCTGCACGTTGGATAGATGCTTGTACAGAGAAGTCTCCACATCCTGGGCACCAGTTTGGTTTAATATTATTACGAAATTCTTTAAATGTTGCCATTTAGAACAACTCCTTCCTTGCAAGTATTGTAAATTTCTTTTGGTAAGAAAGGATTTCCATCATATTTTAGTAAGCTTGAAATCTTTTCTGCATGACCACAATTCATTTTGATAATGCTTGCTAATTGACCAGTAGCATTATTTTCAACAACGATTACACGTTTAGCTTTTTTAAGCTCAGGCATTAATTCGTTTGTTGGGAATGGGTGGATTAGACGGATATGAGCATGGTTAACTTTGATACCATCTTGCTCTAAACGAACCATTGCTTCTTCAATTGCACCACGAGTTGAGTTGAAACCAACTAGTAATACATCACCATCGTCGTGTTTAGAGTTCACTAACACTGGGTTAGGGAATTTTAGGTTATTTAACTTGCGCATACGTTTATCCATTTGTTGATTACGGTTAATTGGTGATTCAGATGGTTTACCCATTTCATCATGCTCAACACCAGTTACGTGGTGAATTCCACCTTTCATACCTGGTACTACACGAGGAGAAACGCCATCTTCAGTCACTTCATAACGTTTGAAGTACTCTTTGTTTTCTGATACAGGTAATTCTTGTTTGTAATCAAACTTACCACGGCGAATTTGTACTTTATCAAATTGAAGTGGCTCAACAGTTTGTTTACCTAAAGAAAGTTGTAAGTCAGTAATTACGATAACAGGTACTTGGAACTCTTCAGCTACGTTAAACGCTTCCACCATATCGTAGAATCCTTCTTCTACTGTACTTGGAGCGATTACTACTTTCGGAATTTCACCGTGTGTTCCGTAGATCATAGCCATTAAGTCTGATTGCTCTTGTTTAGTTGGAAGACCAGTACTTGGACCACCACGTTGAGTATCAACGATTACTAAAGGAACTTCAGTCATACCAGAAAGACCGATTGCTTCCATCATTAATGAAAGACCAGGACCTGCAGATGATGTTAATGTACGAACACCAGCATAGTTAGCACCGATTGCCATTGTACATGCAGCAATTTCGTCTTCAGTTTGAATAACTGCTCCACCATACTGAGGTAATTTTTTAATTAAGTATTCCATAATTTCAGATGCTGGCGTAATTGGATACGCTGCCATAAAACGAGAACCACCAGCTAATGCACCCATTGCGATTGCATCGTTACCGATTAAGAACATACGTTTTTTACCATCAGCTTCTGATAATTGCATTTTATTTACATTCACGCCAAGCATTTCTCTCATTTCTTCTGCTCCACGTGCGATTGCTTCTATGTTTTTCTCAACAATTTGTTGACCTTTTTTACCAAAAATTTCATCTACAACTTCTCTGAAAACTTCAATTGATAGACCTAAAATTGCACTTGAAGCTCCAACTGCAACCATGTTTTTCATTAATGAAGTACCTAGTTCAGTAGCTAATTCTGTAAATGGAATTGAATAAAGTGTTACGTCAGTTGAATCTGGAATTGTCGGATTAAATTTAGCATCAGCGATTACAATACCGCCTTTGCGTAATTCATAAAAGTTTACATCGATTGTTTCTTGGTCAAATGCTACTAAAATATCTAAGTCATCTGAAATTGCACGAACTTCAGTTGTACTTACACGAATTTTGTTATTAGTGTGACCACCTTTAATACGAGAAGAGAAATGACGATATCCGTATAAGTAGTAACCTAAACGGTTTAACGCAATTGCAAAAATCTCACCTGTACTTTCGATACCTTCACCCTGTTGTCCTCCAACTTTCCACGAAAGTTGTTCAATCATTTCCTACACCCCTTTGAATGCCCTCATTCGTAATAAATTAAATTATAAATGGATAATTTTTTTGCATATCATTCATTTTATTATAAAAGAATGAAAGCGATTTAAAACATATCTTTTGATATGAGTTAATTCGCTTTCAACTATAGACCTATTAACCAAAAAAATCAATGATTTTGAAAGAAATTATTCCTTTAATTTTTATATTTTTATTATTCTGAACAAGTAACGTGTTATTTGTAATGGATATATGATGAATAATTCTCATACATAAAGCCTTTAACCTGCTGTTCTGTATAGTGTTTAAGCAATTCATTTGTTAAATTTTGATAAAGTCCTACGTGATGTAAATTTGTTGGATGCGTATCGATTCCATCAAAATCTGATCCCATCGCGATAAATTTTTCTCCACCTAGAGAGCACATATAATCGATATGTTTAAGAATATCTGAAATATTTGCGACACCTTCATCGACTAAGAAAGTAGGATAGAAATTAATCCCTACTATTGCTTCTCTATTAAACATAGCCTTTAGCTGTTCATCATTTAAATTTCTTGGATGTTTACAAATCGCTTTAGCATTTGAGTGAGTCGCAGTTGGATATTTTGCTTGTTCAAATGCATCCCAAAACGCGGCTTCAGTACAATGAGAAAGATCACACCACATATTATGCTCATTTAAGTAATGAACTACACTTCTTCCAAAATTAGTTAACCCCCCATTCCTTTCTTCAAGAATTCCATCTGCAGCTTCATTTGCATAATTCCACACTAGACCGACACTACGTACGCCTAGACGATGTAATATCTTTAAGCGATTAATATCACCTAAAAGTGCATCACAGCCCTCTAGCGTCAAAATAGCACCCATTTCGTAACTTTTTAATCCAACTTCATCTTCTTTTGTTCGAATAACTTTTATATTATTATTTTCTGTTGCTACTTTTTCATAAAAAAGTGTGACACATTGAAGAGCTGCATCAAATTTGATTAGTTTATGTACATTTTCGGGAATATAAATCGCATAACATTGTATTTTACTATTCCCTTGTTTTAATCGATTAACTGAAACTTGTAGTGAATCATCATTTTCAAAATTGATCGAAGGTTTTTCTAGTAATTTCATCAATACATCACAATGAGCATCAAAAATTTTCATAAATTAACACCCTCTCATTTTTTTGACTATTGAAACTAGTGTAACATATTAATAAATCCAATAATTAAAGTAATAATTATACGCAAAAAAAACTCGTCGACTAAACGAGCTTCAAGTCGGAGCTAAAGTCTTAGCTCCACTTTTTTCATTACAAATTTGCCTAATCTGACTCGCTACCTCTTACTCTTACTTGAATTAAAAATAAAACAACCTGTCGCTTTAGGCTAACAGGTTGTTATTATTAACGAGGCTCTACGATTAATTTTATCGCTGTACGCTCTTCCCCATCGATTTGAATATCTGTAAATGCAGGGATACAAATAAGGTCTACACCACTTGGTGCAACGAATCCTCTTGCAATTGCAACTGCTTTTACAGCTTGGTTTAACGCGCCAGCACCAATTGCTTGAATTTCTGCTGAACCACGCTCTCTCAATACACCTGCAAGTGCTCCTGCTACAGAATTAGGGTTTGACTTTGCTGAAACTTTTAATATTTCCATTCCTGATCCTCCTTGTACTTACAAAGCTATTATTGTGTACAATAAAAACTATTCTCGATAACAAGAAGTTATTCCTGCAAATATTTAAAAGTTTTTTAAAAATTTTCACAATTCTTTTAATTGTTCTTATAGCTCTTGATGATCATCATTTATTTGTATTCTTTTTATTGATTTTGCTAGTCCAGTTTGTTTGTCTAATTCGATGATTACACCACTTAATTGACCTCTACCTTCATCTACCTCGAATCTTACTGGTAAGTTCGTTAAGAATTTTTTAATAACAGCTTCTTTCGTAACGCCTAGAATGCCATCATATGGACCCGTCATTCCAACATCCGTAATAAACGCTGTACCCGCAGGTAAAACTCGCTCATCAGCCGTTTGAACATGAGTATGTGTACCAACAACCGCTGTTACTCTTCCGTCCAAATACCAGCCCATAGCTATTTTTTCACTTGTTGCTTCTGCATGAAAATCAACAAAAATGATGTTTGTTCGTTTTTTAGCAATTTTTATTAGCTCATCAGCTTTTTTAAAAGGACAATCAAGTGGCGGTAAAAATGTTCTACCTTGTAGATTTATAACGGCTATTTCAACATCATTAAAATTTAAAAATACTAATCCATTTCCAGGTGTACCTTCAGGGAAATTAGCTGGTCTAACTAAGTATTTTGCTTGATCAATAAATTCAAAAATATCCTTTTTATCCCATGCATGGTTACCAAGTGTTACTGCTTGAGCACCTAATTCTAAAAATTCGCGGTAAATTTTTTCCGTTATTCCTTTACCATGTGCTGGATTTTCACCATTTATAATCGTTACTGAAGGATTATATTTCCTTTTTAAAGCTTGAATATTAGCCTTTACCATTGCCCTACCATTTGAACCAACTACATCGCCTATAAACATTATTCTCATTTCGTTACATCCTTCCAACTTGCCACTGTTAATTCACAGCACTGATTTTCCTTTTAGATTACCCAAAAATACGAAAAGCCCCTTTACTAGCACAATCTGAATCTTCATCTATGCCATTCAACTAAGATTCATTTCAGATATGTATTAGTTGGAGCTATTTTTAAAAATACTTTATTTTGTTACAAAAAAGAAAATAAAGTGGCATATACCACTTTATTTTGCATACTCGACAGCTCGAGTTTCACGAATAACCGTAACTTTTATATGACCTGGATAATCCAGTTCATCTTCAATACGTTTTCTAATATCTCTCGCTAATCTATGAGCTTGTAAATCATCAATTGTATCAGGTTTTACCATAATGCGTACTTCACGACCTGCTTGAATAGCGAATGATTTTTCTACTCCTTCGTATGATTCAGAAATCTCTTCAAGCTTTTCTAAACGACGGATATAGTTTTCTAATGTTTCGCTACGTGCTCCTGGTCTAGCAGCAGATAGTGCATCTGCAGCAGCTACAAGAACCGCAATAATTGAAGTTGGCGCAGCATCCCCATGATGAGATGCAATACTATTGATAACTACTGGATGTTCTTTATATTTCGTTGCTAATTCGACACCGATTTCAACGTGACTTCCTTCTACCTCATGGTCAATTGCTTTACCAATATCGTGAAGTAAACCTGCACGTTTTGCAAGTTTTGTATCTTCACCAAGTTCAGCAGCCATAAGTCCAGCTAGGTTCGCTACTTCCATCGAATGCTTTAACACATTTTGACCATAACTAGTTCTAAATTTCAGACGACCTAATATTTTAATTAAGTCAGGGTGAATTCCATGAACACCAACTTCAAAAGTAGTTTGTTCACCGACTTCACGTATGTACTCATCTACTTCTCGTCTTGATTTTTCAACCATTTCTTCAATTCGTGCAGGATGGATTCGACCATCTTGTACTAATTTATCTAGTGCAATTCGTGCAGTTTCACGACGAATTGGATCAAAACCTGATAATATTACAGCTTCAGGCGTATCATCAATAATTAAATCTATACCAGTTAACGTTTCTAAAGTACGTATATTTCGTCCTTCACGGCCAATAATACGACCTTTCATTTCATCATTTGGAAGATTTACAACTGAAACAGTTGTTTCAGCAACATGATCTGCAGCACATCGCTGGATTGCTAATGATAAAATATCTTTTGCTTTCTTATCTGCTTCTTCTTTTGCTCGAGCTTCTGTTTCTTTTACTAGTATTGCTGTTTCATGGGATAATTCATTTTCGACTTTAGTAAGTATTAATTGTCTTGCTTCTTCACGATTTAAGCTAGATATTCTCTCTAACTCTTCTTGTTGAGCAGCAATTAACGCTTCTATCTTGCTTTCCATTTCTTCTATCTGCTGTTGTTTTAAAACAAGAGATTCCTCTTTTCTTTCAAGAACAGACTCACGTTTTGAAAGTCCTTCATCTTTACGATCTAAGTTCTCTTCTTTTTGCATTAAACGATTTTCTGACTTTTGTAGTTCACTACGACGGTCTCGAATTTCGTTCTCTGCATCTGTACGAATATTGAAAATTTCGTCCTTTGCTTCCAATAAAGCTTCTTTTTTAATTGTTTCTGAATCACGTTTTGCATCTTCAATAATTTGATTTGCATGATTAGTTGCGCCATTTATTTTAGCTTCTGCAATGGACTTACGGACAAAAAATCCGACAGCATAACCGACTCCGAATGTGGCAAGCAATGCGAAGATGATCAAAATTATAGTATTTGCACCCATGATTTCACCTCCTCTTGCTATTTAGTTAGTTTCATTTTTGTCGGCTGTTATATTGTATAAATAATTGCATCAACATACAGCACACTTCAATTCAATTTTTCACAGAATAGTAATATTTTTTTAGAATATACACTTAAATATTAAATCTCTTACCAAATGATGTCAAGCCTTGTAAATCGCTTACTTACTTGATTTATCAATATTTATTACATTTTTACTAGATTTCATACATGAGAATCTAAATTTTATTCATTAATTTTTTTTTAAGATCAGATTAATAAGTTAATTGATCGAATTTTTCATTTATAAATTACTACTTATAAATATAAAAGAAAATAGATATTGTCTGTTTTTTTGATAAGCCCTAATCATAAAAGTATGCTTTATTCTAATGTAGGACACCTACTTACCATGATTGACTTGATTTGCCTCTTCATGGTCATTCAAATAAGCTCTCACTTCGCATTTCCTATAGGGGCGGTGAATCCTTTTTTTTGAATCAACTTTTTCATATTCATAAAATTATTTTCTGTATTTCATAAAAATCAAAGAAATATGAAATTATAAATATAAAAAAATGCAGACACTTTTAATAAGCGCCCGCATTTTTTCTGTCGTTTTAAACTAACTTTTGATTACTCATTTAATAAAGAGAATTGTTCTTCGTCGTCTGTTTCTGTTACAGTAACAGGGTTATCTAAACCATGGTGAATACGGATCGATTGTTTAATCGTATCACGTATTTCTTTATTTTCTTTTAAGAATTGCTTAGCATTCTCACGGCCTTGTCCAAGACGCTCTTCATTGTAAGAATACCATGCTCCACTCTTAAGAACGATATCTAAATCAGCTCCAATATCAAGAATTTCTCCTTCTTTAGAAATACCTTCTCCATACATAATGTCTACTTCTGCTTGTCTAAATGGTGGTGCTACTTTATTTTTAACTACTTTAATCTTTGTTTTGTTACCCACAATATCATTACCTTGTTTTAATTGTTCAGCACGACGTACTTCTAAACGAATTGTAGAATAGAATTTTAACGCACGTCCACCTGGAGTCGTCTCAGGATTACCAAACATAACTCCAACTTTTTCACGAATTTGGTTAATGAAGAATGCGATCGTTTTTGACTTGTTAATTGCACCTGAAAGTTTACGTAATGCTTGCGACATTAATCGTGCTTGTAGACCTACGTGAGCATCACCCATCTCACCTTCAATTTCAGCTTTTGGAACTAATGCAGCTACTGAGTCAATTACGATAATATCAATTGCACCACTACGTACTAATGCTTCAGCGATTTCAAGTGCTTGCTCACCTGTATCTGGTTGAGATAATAATAACTCATCAATGTTTACACCTAATTTTTGAGCATAAACCGGATCTAATGCATGCTCAGCATCTATAAACGCCGCTTGTCCTCCATTTGCTTGAACTTCAGCGATTGCATGTAATGCTACAGTTGTTTTACCTGAACTCTCAGGACCATATACTTCGATAATTCGTCCTCTTGGATATCCACCTACACCTAATGCAACATCTAGTGCTAACGATCCACTAGAAATAGTTGAAATTTGGCGTTCAGTTTGTTCTCCAAGTTTCATAATTGAACCTTTACCGAATTGTTTTTCGATTTGTTTTAAAGCCATATCTAATGCAGCTTGACGATCACTCATTTAGATTCCTCCTTCAGGATTCATTTATCTCTTAACTATATAATAACTGTTTTTTGTTCGTTTGCCAACAAAAAAATAGAACGTTTATTCGATATTTTTCGTATTTAAACTTGTTTTTTAAAGAATAGAAACGCTTGTTTCGTATTTTTCGGTCTATAAAACTAGATTTTTATTAATATCGAAACTATAAAATTAAAAAACTCGGCTAAATTAACCGAGCTTTTTTATTATAAAATATTCTATTTCATTTTATAAGTCTTGACTTTCAAAACTAGAATTAATTAATTTAATCAACAAGTTCGCACCATTTTTGACACTTGATAATCTTATTTGTTCTCTAGTGCCACTGAATTGAAACTCTTTTACAATTGAATCAGAATCACCAATTTTAATAGCGATAAATACTTTTCCTACTGGTACATCTTCTAATGTAGATGGTCCTGCTTCACCAGTAAAGCTAATTGAAATATTACTTCCTGTTAATCTTTGAATATTTTCAACTAGTGATTTTGCACACTCTGCACTTACTGCTCCATTTTTATTAAGAATGTCTGATGGTACATTTAAAAGGTTTTGTTTCATTTCATTAGAATAACAAACAATACTACCTTTAAAAATGGACGAGTTCCCAGGAATATCTGTCACTCTTTTACTGAATAGACCTCCAGTTAAACTTTCAGCAGCAGAAATAGTCAGTTTAAAATCTTTTAACTTTCTTGATAAAACTGTAAACAAGTTTTCATTATTTGTACCATATATAAACTGCCCAACACGCTCGCGTATTTTTTCTTCAGCTTGTCCTATTAGTTTTTCTGCCTCTTGTTCATTACTAGCACTTGCAGTAACTCGAAGCATTACTTCTCCCTCACTCGCTAAAGGAGCAATTGTTGGATTTGATTGATTTTCAAGTAAATCAAGAATTTCAGTTTCTAAAATCGATTCCCCGATACCAAAAAACTTAAGCTCTTTTGAAATAATCGTACTTGCTTCCTTACCTTTTAAAAAATAAGGAATTAGTTCTTTCTCCACCATCGGAATCATTTCTTTAGGTGGTCCTGGTAATAATACAAATTGTTTATTTTTCGCTTCATAAACCATTCCAGGTGCCATACCGTTTTTATTCAATAAAACATGTGCGTTATTAATGACTAATGCTTGTTTTTTATTATTTTCAGTCATTGGTCGGTTTACTTTAATAAAATATTGTTCAATATACTCTAGTGATTGATCATGGTAAACAAGTGACTCTAGAACAAATTCTGCGACAACTTCTTTCGTTAAATCATCCTTTGTTGGTCCAAGTCCACCTGTTAAGATGATTAAATCACTTCTTGATGAAGCAATTTCTAATGCACTTTTAAGTCGTTCGGAATTGTCTCCTACAACTGTTTGGAAATGATGGTGATATCCTAATGCAGATAAATGTTTAGCTAAAAATTGAGCATTTGTATTTGCAATTTGGCCTAAAAGTAGCTCAGTACCTACTGCGATGATTTCAGCACGTTTCATATCACATTTCCCCCTATGTTATTAATTACATTGATTTAAGAAGAACATCTCTATTTTTATAAAAATAATCCCAACCAGAATATACTGTAAAGAATAATGCGACCCAAAGTGATACATCCGCAATCGAAAATGGTAAGAAATTCAATGGGAAGTCATGTAAGAAATAAGCAGAAATTGCAACTATTTGAGCCCAAGTCTTAATTTTACCTAGCATTGCAGCAGCATGAACTTCTCCAGAGCCAGCTAAAATCATTCGCAAACCGGTTACAGCAAACTCTCTACTTATTATGACAATCGTAATCCACGCAGGAACATAATGAAAATCAGTTAAGATAATTAATGCTGAAGAAACAAGTAATTTATCAGCAAGTGGATCTAAAAACTTACCAAAATTAGTAACTAGATTATATTTTCTTGCGTAATAACCATCTATAAAATCAGTAACTGAGGCAATAATAAAAATTGCAGCTCCTACTAAATGATTAATTGGTATAGAATCACCCATTAATGTAACTTTTCCCCATCCAAAATCGATTAAAACGGCAATCATAAATAATGGAATTAGACAAACCCTTGACACTGTGATCTTATTTGGTAAATTCATGGTAAAACCCTCCAAAACTTTCTAAAAATGAAGCATTTATAATAAATGAATAAAAGCCATCTTAAAGATGACTATTGATTCATTTTTAAATTTTTAATCGTAATCTTTTGGTGAACAGCATTTGTTGGACTAACTGGATATTTAAATACCTCATCGTTAATTCGTAGCTCAACATTATTAGAAGCACCAATATTTACAGTTACTTCATTTTCATCTGTTAAGTCGTAGTTTTGAGTTTGTCCTCGTTTTAAAATTCCGGAATAGAACATTTTTCCATCAGTATTTTTTAAATCTACATAACTTTCACCATTTGCAACTACTTCTAATTTAAATACATCCGTACCAGATAAAGAAATTGTAGTTCGTTTACCCGCTGCAGAGTCAACAGTAATTTTTTGTGCTGGCGTTTGCTCAGTCACATCATTTTTCGGTTTCTCTGTTTTTTTCGTATTATTAGCTTTAGCCTGATCTAGCGCATTATTTTTTGGTTTTTCAATTTCAGAATTAGAGTTAGATTGAGATTGATTCGTATCTGCAGATTTTTCATCATTTTTTGATGGGAACATCATATAAATAGCGATGCAGATTCCAATGATAAGAATCGCTACTAGTATCCTTGGTAAATAATCCATTATTCGTGATGACTTAACATTGCTTAATGGTTCTTTAAGCTTAGATGATCTACTAGGGATTTCTTCATGCTTTACTTCTTCTACTGTATTTGCCACAGTTGATTCCTCTACCACTGGCTTTTCAGTTAGAAATCCAGAAACGTCAACACCAATTGTTTCTGCATATTGTCTAATAAATGCACGAACATAAAATTGCCCTGGCAATATTTCATAATTACCTTCTTCGATTGCTTCAAGATAACGTTTCTGAATCTTCGTTAACTCTTGTACATCGTCAATTGATA
The DNA here is from genome assembly GCF_050457485.1 of Gottfriedia acidiceleris. Classification (GTDB taxonomy): domain Bacteria; phylum Bacillota; class Bacilli; order Bacillales; family Bacillaceae_G; genus Gottfriedia; species Gottfriedia acidiceleris_D. The sequence continues at coordinate 113,729 of NZ_JBCMJM010000001.1, read as the reverse complement.
AACCTTTCGCTTCTCTTGCTTCTCGTAAATATTTTCCTAATTCTGTCACAAGTTACACCCCAACTAACTTTAAAAATCAAACATCGAGAACGAGTTGTGTCCATTTTTATCCATTTGGTCTACAAGTTCATATTTAATTTCTTCATTTTCATCATTTCTTAATTCAATTATGTAATCAAAATCTTCTAAAGAGTATTCAGTTTGCTGTACAAATACATCAGGATGCTCTACTACTTTCACAGAAGACATTGCCATAATTTCGCGAACCAATTGCCAATGTTGCTCATTTGCTCTCCTATGAGAAAGAATGCCATCAATAATAAATACATTATCTGAATTATATTCGTCTTCTATTAATTGACTTCTTAATGTTTGTTTAATTAATGTTGATGAAACAAATAACCAGCGTTTATTTGCACATACACTTGCTGCTACAACTGATTCAGTTTTACCAACACGAGGCATCCCTCTAATTCCGATTAGCTTATGACCTGGCATTTTAAATAACTCTGCCATAAAATCAACAAGCATACCTAAATCATCACGGACAAAACGAAAAGTCTTTTTATCATCTACGTCTCGTTGAATATAAGTACCATGTCTTACAGCTAAACGATCTCTTAGAGTCGGCTTTCTAAGTTTAATTATTGTTATATTGTCCATAGTATTTAAAATTGATTCAAATCTAGTAATTTGATCATCGTTATCGCAACCAAGTAACATGCCGCGTTTCATTGTGTCGACACCATTGATTGTTAAAATATTAATCCCTAGCATACCGATTAGCGATGCAATATCTCCAAGTAGTCCAGGGCGATTCTTATGTATTTCATACTCAAAATACCATTCGATTAACTCCATACCTATACCCCCTATTTGTTAACTACTTAACTCTCCATTTAATAATAAACGATTTCGCCATAATATAAAAGGTAAAATATGTGAAATAAATAACTTTCGACCGGAAATTTTGCTATGAAGTATGCCAACCGCCGTTTACTCCTAGAATTTGGCCAGTTATATAAGAAGATTGTTCGGAAATTAGGTAATTTACAGTATTCGCAATTTCACTTGGAAGAGCTAAACGATTCATTGGAATTTCATTTGCAATTTCTTTTAATTCATCTTCACTAAAGGTATTTAACATATTCGTTTTTACGGCACCTGGAGCAACAGCATTTACTTTTATTCCACTTGGCCCTAATTCCTTAGCTAATGCCATTACATAGGCGTTTTGAGCACCTTTTGTAGTTGAATATAATACTTCACATGAAGCACCAATTTGTCCCCATATAGACGAAATAACAACGATACTGCCAGATTTTTTAGCCACCATATTAGGAAGAAAATGATTGACTACCTTAATCAAACTTTTAATATGTAATTGAGTCATTCGATCGATTTCTTCATCACTTACATCGTTAATCAAACCAAGGATTGAAAAACCAGATGCATACACAATTGAATCAATTTTATCATTTATTTGTGATGTTAAAATTTTAACTCCATTTTCAACTGATAAGTCCGCTTGAACGAATTGGCAACTTACTTCAATCTCATTAGCCAATTCGATCAGCTCATTAAGTGGCTCTTTCTTACTATTATAATGGACAACTAAATCATATTTTTCATTGATTAATTTTTTCGATATTGCTAAGCCGATGTCACCACTAGCTCCAATTACTAGAATTCTTTTTCTCATTTATTATAATCTCCATTTATTCGAGGTTTTAATGCAGGGTTAAAGAGTATTAAGAAATATAAAAGGAAGCGAGGAAGCTCTCTTAAAAATTTTTATTAATAAATAGTACACTTAGATTCTTTATAAACCCTTAAATTTTTAAAATTTCAAAAAGCATCCCAAAAAGGATGCTTTTAATTCATTTAATGAGGAAGAACAAAAAATTCACTCATAAAGTCTTCATTTATTAGATGACTAGCACTTTCTTTTAGATCCTCTACAGAAATAGATTGTAACACAGATACAATGTCAAATAAATGCATATCTAAGAACGCATATCGTGTAAATTGGTTAGCAATATATTCTGGAGAATTTAATGAGCGTAAGAATCCGCCAATTTTCTTTTTAACAACGCGATCGACAATTTCTTTTTCCCATTGATGATTTTTTGAGTCTAATAATACTTCTTTTATTTTTTTAGAAAGCTTTTCAGGTGAAGTAGAATCTCCCCCTATAATCGCAAAAGCAAAACCATTTTCTGCAGAGTAATCATATGAAAACGTATCATCGATTAAGCCATCTTCATACATTTGTTGATACGTATTTGAACCTTTACCAAATAAATAATCAAGTAATATTGAAATTGATAATTCATGCTTTAATAATTCGCTTCCACCTTTAGGTGCAGAAAAGTCTTTCACGCCTACGAGTACTTTCGATGATTGGACATTCATATGTAACACTTTTTTCTTTTCTGCAGATTCAGGAGTTTCTTCAGGGAAAAATCTTTTGATTTCATTTGCATCTTTGAAAGTTTTTTTGCTTTGGTTTTCTCTAATTAAATTCATTGTTTTATCAGGGTCTACTGGACCTACAACAAAAAACAACATATTACTTGGGTGATAAAAAGTTTCGTAACAAGTATAAAGTAATTCTTTTGTAATTTTTGAAATTGATTCAACCGTACCAGCAATATCTGTTCTAACAGGATGTTTACCATATAAATTTGCAATCATCCCAAAATATTGTCTCCAATCAGGATTATCTTCGTACATTTTAATTTCTTGACCAATGATCCCTTTTTCCTTTTCAACACTTTGATCGGAAAAATACGGATCTTGAACAAAATCAATTAGAGTCATTAAATTTTGTTCTACATTATTCGTTGCTGAAAATAAATAAGCAGTTCTTGTAAAACTTGTAAACGCATTAGAAGAGGCTCCTTGTTTACTAAAAACCTGGAATACATCCCCATCTTTCTTTTCAAACAATTTGTGCTCTAAAAAATGAGCAATCCCATCTGGTACAACTAATTTTTCATCTTTTCCTAAAGGAATAAATTCAGAATCAATCGAACCGTATTTAGTTGTAAAGGTCGCATATGTTTTGTTATAGCCTTGTTTAGGAAGAATATATACTTTTAATCCGTCTTCAAGCTCCTCGAAATAAAGCGTTTCATTCAATTGTTCAAAATACTTTTTTTCCATTATGCTCCCTCCTGACCTTTTAAGAAATAAGTTGTGTGAAGTTTAATTTTATTAGCTACAGCTATAATTTCATCTTTAGTAACTTTTTCGATTTCAGGGAACCAGTCCTCGATCGGACGTTCATTTCCTGCAGCTTGGTCATTGAATAATGTTTCAATGATTCCATAAGCAGTGTCCATACTTTCTAATAGACTGTTTTTAATCACTAATTTTGTTTGATCAATTTCTTCTTCAGTGAAATTTCCCTTTTTCATCTCTTCAAGTTGTTCAGCGATAATTGTTGTTGCTTTTTCAAAATTTTCACTTGCTATACCAGACATGACCATTAAAATTGATTTATGACTTTCAAAACGAGAAGCAGCATAGTATGCTAAGCTATTTTTTTCTCGAACATTAATAAATAATTTTGAATGAGAGAATCCACCAAAAAGTCCATTAAATACTTGAAGTGCAAAGTAATCTGGATCTTTAATCGAGACCCCAGTAGTATAACCGATGTGTAGTTTTGCCTGATTTAGTTTTTGCTCTTCAATTACTTCATTAGGAGAATCGACTGGCGTTGCTTTTGTTGTATCAACTGTTAATTTTCTACTAGTGGTGTTTCTAAAATTCTCTTCCACTAATTGTTTACATTGATCAAATGCAACATCACCAACTATATAAAGATCAATTAAATCTTGTTGCAAAGCTTTTTCATAGTACTTATATAGTGACTCAGCTGTTATTGAATTGACATCTTCTGTTTTTCCATTTGCAAGTAACGAATAAGGTTCATCCTTAAACATTTCTTCCACTAGTCGTTGATTTGCATATTTCAATTTATCATCATTAATAGACTGAATTCGTTGTACTTGTGTTCGTTTTTGAGTTTCAACATGCTTTGCTGAAAATACCCCATTTTCTAAAAATGGATTTTGCCAAATAGAAGCAATAAGTAAGAGTGCTTCATTTAATAATGAACCTTGATTTGAAAGGTATTTTTCATTTGCAATGTCAATTGTAAATGACATAACATGATAATCACCTTTTTTTGATACGTCTACAAAGAAGGTCGCCCCATATAATTCTTCTAATTTTCTTCGAATTTCACCATTAGTAGGAAGATCTTTTGTTCCACTTTGCAATACATACGGTAAAATTCCGCGATATGATACTGTATCTTCTTCAAGTTTTCCACGTACTTTTAATGTAATCGAGTTTGTTTTAAATTTTTCAGTTGTTACCACATGTAGTTTAATACCGTTAATATCACTATTTTTGTACTGTAACAAATTCAAATTGAACCCTCCTTAGTCAAATACTATTTACTCATATTTATTTCCATTATCTTCATTGTATCTCTAATTTTACCAAAAATAAAACCTACTGCTTAGTTTACCCAAAATAATTAATTCAAATATAAATGTAAAATCTTAAAACCAATAATTTATAAACATTTTCTTTTTTTCAATAAAACGATTAAGTCTCCATCTCTTGATAACTTTTTTCCTCAAATAACTGATTGAAGAATAGCTCAAGTAATCAATTTTGAAAAACACGAGTTATAATTTAACTTCCATGTAAACGTTGATGGATGATCAACCACAGCAAACTTTCATAACAACGATATATTTCCTAATTAATTGACAACATCCTTTAAACAGAATAAAAAAAGCTTCCTAATTAAATAGGAAGCTTCAAAACTTTTATTTATCGTTTACCTTTTTCATATGCAACACCAACTGATTTTGGTGCTTGAGATGATTTTGAGAAAATTACTAATGCGATTAAAGTTACTACGTATGGGAATAACTTTAGTGCTAATGGTGGGATATGAGCTAAACTTGGAATAACTTGCGATACATTGGCAATTGTTGTAGCTACACCAAAGAATAATGTCGCTGCTAAAATTCCAAGTGGTTTCCATTGTCCAAAAATTAATGCAGCAATTGCTAAGAAACCAAGACCTGCAACACTACCTGTAAATTCGCCAGAGTATGTTACTAAAATAATTGCTCCACCTAATCCAGAAAATGCACCAGAAATAATAACGCCAAGGTAACGGATACGGTATACGTTAATACCTGCTGCATCAGCTGCTTGAGGGTATTCACCACATGCACGTAGACGTAAGCCTAAACGAGTTTTATAAAGTATAAATGTACTAATGATTAGAATACCGATTACTAACCATGTTGTAGAATAAGTGTTTTTAAAGAATAAATCTCCGAGAATTGGAATGTCTTTTAAGACTGGGATATCAGTACGTGTAATACCGTTAATACTGATGTTCCCTGATCCAGTAATATTTCTTGCTAAGAAGATTGTTAAAGCACCTGCAATCATATTAATCGCGATACCACTAATTACTTGATCTGCGTGTAAATTTATACTTGCAAACGCATGTAGTAAAGAAAATAAAGCACCTGTAAGAACTGCAACAAGAATTCCTACCCAGATTACCCAAACTTCACCTTGATGAGTTTCTTGAAGTTTTGAAATTGTTAAGGCACTAGCGAAACCACCAACAACCATTAGACCTTCTAAACCAATATTTACGACACCGCTTCGCTCAGAAAATAAACCACCTAATGCTACGATTAATAATGGAATCGTATAGGCAATTGCATATGGGAAAATTTGTATAATTAAATCCATGCCTTATTTCACCTTCTCTCCTACATTGCTGTTTTTGTACTTACGTGATTTGGATACTCGATCTATAACTTTCTTAATTAAAATACTAGTTGCAGAGAAATAAATAATGATTGCAATGATAACATCAGCAATATCTGGTGGAATTGAAGTCATTGCACTCATAAAACCTTTACCAGAATATAATAGTCCAAAGAAAATAGCTGAGAAAAATACGCCAACTGGTGTATTCATTCCTAAAAGTGCCACGGCAATTCCGTCGAATCCTTCGGTAGGTAAAACACCTATTTGAATTAGTGATGCATTACCAGCGAATTGAACAACACCTGCTAACCCTGCAAGTCCACCTGAAATCATCATTGATAAAATAACATTTCTATTTACTGAAATACCAGCGTATTCAGCAGCACTACGGTTGTATCCTACAGCTTTTAATTCATACCCTAATACTGTACGATTTATAATAAATGAAACAACGATTACCATAATAACGGCGATAAATAAACCGAAGTTAATATATGATCCACCAAATAAATTTGATAAAAATGGCATTTTTAATGTTGCAGCATCTGCAAGCATTTTTGACTCTGTTTCCGTACTACCTTTAAAATATTGTGGTACTAAATAATAAACAGTCCAGTATGCAATCCAGTTCATCATAATCGTAGAAACTACTTCGTGAACATTAAACTTAGCTTTTAGTAGTCCTGGAATAAATGCCCAAGCTGCACCTGCAATAAAAGCTACAATTACCATAATCGGAACTAAGATAAGAGTAGGTAAATCGACAGTTAAACCAATTGCTGAAGCACAAAATCCTGCGAAAAGCATTTGGCCAGCTGCACCAATGTTAAATAAACCTGTTCTGAATGCAAATGCAACAGAAAGTCCTGTTAAAATTAACGGAGTAGCAGTAGCTAATGTATTACCAATACGCTCCGGATCTTTTAATCCACCTTGGAATAAATAAGTAAAACCTTCTACTGGATCATTACCTGTTACTAAAATTAATAATGCTCCAGCTAGTAAACCTAAAACTACGGCAATTAAAGAAATGATTCCTCCCTTTTTCATGCCCCTTCACCTCTCCTTATACCAGCCATCATTAATCCTAATTCATCTTCATTTGTGTCTTTGGCATTAACGATATCAACGATTTCACCAGCATTTACGATCGCAATGCGGTCAGATAAATTAAGAACTTCATCTAGCTCTAACGAGATCAGTAGTACAGCTTTTCCACTATCTCTTTGCTCTATTAATCTCTTATGAATATACTCAATCGACCCAACGTCTAATCCACGCGTTGGCTGACATGCAATTAATAACTCAGGCTTAAGTTCGATTTCACGACCAATGATTGCTTTTTGTTGGTTTCCTCCAGACATTGATTCAACGACTGTTTTAGCACCTTCACCAGAGCGTACATCGAATTCTTCAATGATTTTCTTTGCATGTTTAGCAATCGCAGCTTTATCTAAAACTCCATATTTAGAGAATGGTTCTTGATTATAAATCTCTAGAACAACGTTTTCTTCAATTGTATATTCAAGAACAAGCCCTCTTTTTTGACGATCCTCTGGAATATGTGCAATCCCGCTTCTAATTCGCTCACGTATACTGTGTTTTGTAATATCTTGATTTTTTAATAAAATAGAACCCTCTTCAATCGGTCTTAACCCTGTAATTGCTTCAACTAGTTCAGATTGTCCATTTCCTTCAACTCCGGCAATCCCAACGATTTCACCTGCTCGAACTTGAAGCGTAGCATTTTTTAAACCTAAAACTTTTTTATTATTTTTGACACTTAAATTATTTACATCTAGTACTACTTCACCAGGTTTTGATTCTACTTTATCTACCTTGAAAGACACCTGACGTCCGACCATCATAGATGCCATTTCAGATTCAGATGTTTGTTTTACATCAACTGTACCAATGTATTTTCCGTGACGAATAACTGTACATTGATCTGCAACAGCTTTAATTTCTTTTAATTTATGTGTAATGATAATGATTGACTTGCCTTCATTAATCAAGTTTTTAATAATCTTCATTAAATCTTGTATCTCTTGTGGAGTAAGTACTGCTGTTGGCTCATCTAGGATTAATACTTCAGCATTACGGTATAAAGTTTTTAAAATTTCGACTCTTTGTTGCATCCCTACTGTAATATCTTCAATCTTTGCATATGGATCTACATTTAAGCCGTAAGTTTTAGAAAGTTCTTCAATACGTTTTGCTGCAGTCTTGATATCTACTACTAGCCCCTTTTTAGGTTCAAGACCAAGAATAATATTTTCTGTTACTGTAAAATTTGAAACTAATTTAAAATGTTGGTGAACCATTCCGATTCCTAGTTCATTTGCAACATTTGGATTTGAAATTTTAACTTCTTTACCTTTTATTTTTATAATCCCTTTTTCGGGAGTGTACATTCCAAAAAGGACGGACATTAAAGTTGATTTCCCTGCTCCGTTTTCACCTAATAAAGCATGAACTTCCCCTTTTCTTAATCGTAGTGTAATATTATCATTCGCTATAATGCCAGGAAACTCTTTTGTTATATTTAGCATCTCCACTACATATTCCATAATTTTCCTCCTTGATATTACGAAGTCATTTTTTATTTTTAAAGTTTTACTTGATTTCGAAATATTTTTCTATATTTTTTATTTAAGGAGGGCTTAACTCTCTCTCCCGATCGTCATGCCCTAATCAATTGGAAGCTTTACCAATATAAGTGCTTGCAATTGATTAAAGCATGAAAAGCCAAAATCATTTTTAGGGTAGAAGAAGCATATAAAAGGGTCTCCTTTCCTATGCTTCTTCTATCATTTATTAATTAGAAATATAATTACTTAATTAAATTTCCTCTTTCACTTGCTACTACAATTTCACCAGACTTAATTTTGTTAAATACATCATTAACTTTTGTTAAAGTATCAGAACTTAAGTTTGGATTTTCTTTTGGTAAACCAATTCCATCATTTTTTGCATCGTAAGTTAAAGTTTGTCCACCAGGGAATTTTTTATCTTTTTCAGCTTTAACCATATCAGAAGCTGCTTTTGCAACACCTTTCATAGCTGAAGTTAAGATTACTGATTTGTTATCTTTATAAACACCATCAGCGTACTGATCTACGTCAACACCAACAACCCAAACTTCTTTACCACTAGCTACTCTGTTTTTAGCTTCAGTAATAGCACCTTGTCCTACTCCACCTGCTGCAGTGAAGATCGCTTTAACGCCGCGGTCATACATTTGAGCTGCAATTTGTTGACCTGCTGCTTTGTCTGTAAAGCTTCCAGAATAAACTACGTTATTAGCTTTTAAATTAATGCTTGTTCCAAGTTTTTCGTTTGCATATTTAATACCTTGTTGGAATCCCCAGTTATACTTTTGAACTGCTGGAATTTCCATACCACCGATAAATCCAACATCACCAGTTTTTAATTGAACTGCTGTTGCAATACCAGCTAGGTAGCCAGCTTCATGTTCTGCGAAGAAAATTGAAACTGTGTTATCTTTTACATTTGGAGTAAAATCTTTAGCTGTGTGTGGAGTACCATCGATAATTACAAATTTGTCATCTTTATATTTATCTTGCGCTTTATTAATTGCTGTTTCAAATTTATAACCAGGAGTTATGATAAATTGAAACCCTGCATCATTTAAGTTACCGATTTCTTTTAAGTAATCTGCTTCAGTTTCACCTGCAGGTTTTAAGTATTTTGTATCTTGCTTAAGATTGAAACCTAAATCTTTAGCTCCAGCTTGGATCCCTTCCCAAGTACCTTGGTTAAATGACTTATCATCAATAGTTCCAGAGTCCGTTACCATCCCTACTTTAAATGCGCCTTTTGCGTCTTTTGTATCTCCACCTTTACCACAAGCACCTAAAATTGTACCTGCTGCTAAGGCCATTGAAAGAACAAGACCAGCTTTTTTCATCTTCATAAAAATTTTGCCCCCTTAAATTTTTATTTACATTTGTACTAGCTTGGTTTATAATCGTTATCTTAACGATCCACCTCCCTAATAATTTAATGAAATTTCAGTAAACAATAGTTGAAAACCAGCCAAAACTTATTTTTCGTAAATATTAATTTGGCTATACAATTTAATTTCTTTTTCTTAAAACATTAAAGCTGAACTGATCCGCTCTGAAGTAATTATAAGAATGTAAAACTGCACGGTTTAAATCGTCAAAATGTAACTGTTCGATTAATAATAATGAAACATCTGGTTCACACTGTAATAAAGGAGAAACTTTATCGTGATAACCGATTGGTTCTATTCTTGCACTTGAATATTCGATATTTCGACCAGTTTCTTTTTTGATGAATGAAAAGAACGAATGATCTTCATATGACGGAACCTGTTTAAAATAATTAGTAGGTAATTTATCAATGCAATAAACTACAGGTTCACCATTTGCTGTTCGAATTCTTTCTACTACGTGCATACGATCATCTTCTGTGATTGTGAAGCTTTTTAAATCTTCTTTCGTAGGAACTAATAGTTTAGAAGATAGAAAGATTGTACCAGGCTCTTTACCTGCATCAATAATCATTTCTGAGACACTACTTAATTGTTCGATGCCTGTCCTAAAAATTGGTTTCGGTTTCACAAATGTCCCGACACCGTGTCTTCTTACTAAGATATTTTCTTCTTCTAAAACTCTTAATGCTTCTCTTAATGTTGCTCTTGATACTCCAAATATTTTAGATAACTCATACTCTGATGGTAACTTATGATGTGGCAAGTAAATACCATTCTCAATATCTTGTTTTATTCGATCCATCACTTGGAGATAAAGTAATCTGGTGTCTGTTTTAATCTTCATTTCCCATCCCCCAAACTTCGGATTTCAGACATCAGTTGTTAGACATCTGTCGTATAATCCTTCTTTACTATACTGTTATTTTTTACTCATTTCAACACTTTTTTGTAAACGCTTTATTTTTTATTACGTTAATGAATCATTTGATCATATTTAACATAAAAAAACTCTTATAATCTACTGTTCCACTTAGTGAAAAAGCTAGATTATAAGAGTTTTTGATTTTGTAAATATAAATCATTTCTCCATAATAATGCTTTTTCCCCATAGTATTGCAAATATTGGTTGCAATGTAGAAACTTCCGACCCATTATGTCGATATTATATGAGGACTATCAATTTATCTGAAGAAATAATATCATTCTATGTCTAAAAATGTCAATAATGTTTCGACAATTTTTTCTTTTTGTTAAGACAAGGCTTGCTCATCTTCTACTGGTTTACTAATTAATACTTCCCTAGGTTTACTACCTTCATACGGACCAACTATACCATTATCTTCCATCGCGTCAATTAATCTGGCAGCTCTTGTATAACCAATTCTAAATCTTCTTTGTAGTAGAGATACCGAGGCTGATTGCATATTTGTTACTAACTCAACAGCTTCATTATAAAGGTCATCGTTCACTTCGGATTTTCCATCTTTTTCCTCTTTTACCATCATTTCTTCTTGGTATTGAGCCTTTTGTTGAGAGATTGAAAACTCGACTACTCTTTCAACTTCGTCATCAGATAAAAATGCTCCTTGTACTCGGATTGGTTTGGATGCACCGATTGGTTGATATAACATATCTCCTCTTCCTAATAGTTTTTCTGCTCCACCAGTATCAAGAATTGTACGAGAATCTGTTTGAGAAGATACACTAAAAGCAATTCGAGAAGGTATATTTGCTTTAATGACACCCGTGATAACATCAACGGACGGTCGTTGTGTAGCAATAATTAGGTGAATACCCGCTGCACGAGCCATTTGAGCTAATCTAGTAATTGAATCTTCCACATCACTCGAAGCTACCATCATTAAGTCAGCTAACTCATCAACAATCACGACGATAAATGGTAATAAAGGTTGTTTCGAATCAGTCATCGTATTATTTTGTTTAGTTAATTCGTTATAACCTTCGATATTTCTAGTACCTGAATGAGAAAAAAGCTCATATCTTCTTTCCATTTCACTAACAACTTTTCGTAACGCTTGTGAAGCCTTTTTAGGGTTTGTTACAACTGGAGTTAGCAAATGAGGAATACCATTATAAACATTCAATTCAACCATCTTCGGATCGATTAGCATTAGCTTTACTTCAGATGGTTTTGCATTCATTAGGATACTAACAATGATTCCATTTATACATACACTTTTTCCACTACCTGTCGCCCCAGCTACTAGTAAATGCGGCATTTTATTAAGCTCAGCAAATACAGCATCACCAGCAATATCTTTTCCTAATGATACAGCTAATGGATTTTGTAATTTCGGATTTTTTGCTTCGAGTACTTCTCTAAGTAATACAGTCGTTATATTCGTATTAGGCACTTCAATTCCTACAGCAGATTTACCCGGAATCGGAGCTTCAATTCGAATGTCTTTGGCTGCAAGTGCAAGTGCTAAATCATCACTAAGATTTACAATACGACTAACTTTTACCCCTGCTTCTGGGTATACTTCATATTTTGTTACCGCTGGTCCATGATGCACTTTTGTTACTGTAGCCTTTACACCAAAACTTTGAAATGTTCTTTCAAGCTTGTCCGCATTTTCCTTTAGTTTGGATTCATTTTCACGTTTTTTAGCACCCTTTGGATAGGCCAATAAATCCATTGATGGCAATACATAATCTACTTTATCATCCATTCCTACTTCTGCAACTGGCAATTCGATTGACTGATCGTCTTCCTCTGCAAAATGAGCCTGGATTTGGTTTGAATTATTTGCGATGATCAATTCTGGTTCCTTAGGTGGCTGATATGTAGGAGAATATTCGATTTGAATTTCTTTTTTCGGCTCGATGATTTCATCTTCATATGAATTTTTAACTTGGTAATTTAAACTTTTACCAATAGACACTTCTTCTTCATTATCATTGTCTTCATATGAATCTTTCCTTGCTTTTCTCTTTTGCTTAGCCTCAGCTCTTCTACTAGTAGTTTTTTGTTCACGACCACGTTTCCAGAAATTAGTAAAATCCTTCCAGCTATCTGAAATTAAATTTCTTACTTTTGGCATTATATATTGATATATATATCCACCAAGTGGCTTACCAGTAATAAATAAAACTCCTGCAACAATTGCAATGATCCCGAATAGAATCGCACCGGTTCGATCAAATAAGAAATATAAAACTGCAAAAAGTATCGCTCCAATCATACCTCCACCAAGATCCACCGTACTAATTTTTCCTTTGGCTTCAATTAAAAATAAATCTAGCGTACTTTTTATGACAGATTGATCATGAAATTGATTATTTTTTGCTAATAAATCAAATAGAGTAACATGACTAAACATCAATATACTAAAGAAGATTAACAATCCACCAATCGTAATACTCGAAACAAATGGAGGTCTTTTTCGATAAATTATGCTATATGCAGATAAACCGATTATAAAAAGAAAGCTAAGCATGTACCATTCCCCAAAGAAGAATCTCAAGAATAATACAAAGGCTTTACCTACAATACCAAGTTTTAAAATTGTTACGATTGATAGTGCTAAAAATATTAATCCACTAATTTCATACCATATTGAACCATTGCCACTTACTGATTTTCGAGCTTTTGACTTTTGCTGCTTCTGCTTTGCCATGTAATTCACCCCCATCAAAATTTGCAGATTCGCCAAAGAAAGCAGCCTTTTGGCTGCTTTCTTAAATTGAATTTATTATAACATATCAGAACATATGTTTACCATGTATTGTTAATAATTACCTCAAGTTGGAAGAACTAAAATTCTTTGACCAGGTGTATATTGCATATAATGCTGCGGATCGGTACTAACAATTCTTTTAATTTCAAAAGCTGTACCCCCAACACTGTCAACCAACATTGGAATACCATTGTATTCCAAAAACTGCTGCGATGTGTATTCTTGTTGATCAACAGGAAAAATCGATTCAATTGGCATAATTGTATAAAGAATCAAAATTCATTCTCCTCTTTATTAGACTTTTCTTTTCGTTCGTCAATCAATTCCTGCAATTTACTTAGTGCTTGCCCAATCCCACCTACATCATCAATTAGTCCATATTTTACTGCATCTCCACCGACTACATTTGAGCCGATATCTCTTGTTAAATTACCTTTTGTAAACATTAATTCCTTGAAACGTTCTTCCGTAATATTTGAATGCTTCGTAACAAAACGAGTTACCCTTTCTTGCATTTTATCAAGATATTCAAACGTTGCAGGTACACCAATCACTAAACCAGTTAGTCGAATTGGATGGATCGTCATTGTTGCCGTTTCAGCAATAAATGAAAAGTCAGTACTTACTGCAATCGGTACTCCGATACTATGTCCTCCGCCTAAAACGATTGATACAGTAGGTTTCGTTAATGTAGCAATCATTTCTGATATCGCAAGGCCAGCTTCCACATCTCCACCAACAGTATTTAGAACAATTAATAATCCTTCAATCTTAGGATTTTGTTCAATTGCAACTAATTGCGGAATTAAATGTTCATATTTAGTTGTCTTATTTTGAGGTGGTAATGCCACATGCCCTTCAATTTGTCCAATGATCGTTAGACAATGGATTTTTGAATCATTGCTTGCTGGAACATTTGTTTGTCCTAATTGCTGAATTTTTTCAACAATGCTCATATCCTTTTGATCATTTGGCTTTGGAGGTGCATCTTCGTTTGGAATAGGTGTTTCATTATTTGAATTTGTCAAAACGGTTCCCCCTATCATTTTTCATACAAGTTAGTATGTGAAAATAATAAGGAAATCATACCCATCTTGAATAAAGAAGTACCTCGCTATTTAAAATTATACTTCCATTAATATTGGAAGAATCATTGGTCTTCTTTTTGTTTCTTCATATAAGTAAGCGCTTAATCCATCTCTTATTGAATTTTTTAATAATGTCCATTCAATTTGATCGTTCTGTAACATTTTTTCTGTAATGTCTTTTACAATTTCAGTTGATCTAGTTATTAATTTCTCGGACTCACGAACATATACAAAGCCACGAGTTATAATTTCTGGACCAGATATGATTGCTTTCTTTTGCTTGTTAAACGTTACCACAACGATTAGTATTCCATCTTGAGAAAGTAGCTTACGATCACGTAATACAATATTTCCAACATCACCGACGCCAATTCCGTCAATTAAAACATTGCCAACTTCGATTTTTTCAGTACGAGAAGCTTGACCATTTTTAAACGAAACGATGTCCCCTTTTTCAATAATAAAAATATCTTCTTTTGCCATACCTACTTCTTCTGCAATATGTGAATGTGCTTTTTGCATTCGATATTCACCATGAACTGGTATGAAATATTTTGGCTTCATTAATTCAAGCATTAATTTTAATTCTTCTTCATAGCCATGCCCAGATACGTGTACCTTCTTATAACCATAAATAACATTTGCGCCAGCTCTAAATAATAGATTAACAGAAGAAGAAACTAACATTTCATTTCCTGGAATAGGTGTTGACGCCATAAGTACAGTATCACCTTTTCGGATTGAAACTTGTTTATGCGTACCTTTAGCAATTTTTGAAAGGGCTGCCATCGGTTCTCCTTGAGTACCTGTTGTAAGGATGACAATATCTATTTCTTTATAATTATCTGTATCCACAACTGAAATCATTAAATCATCAGGAATCGATAAATAAGCTAATTCCTTCGCTATTTCAATCGATTTCATCATACTACTTCCGACTACTGCTAGTTTTCTACCAGAAGCTACACTTGCATCAATAACCTGTTGGATCCGATATATATTTGAAGAAAAGCAAGCTACTAAAACTCTTCCTTTTGCATTCATTATTTCTTTTTTAATTTCTTCCGATACTTTCTTCTCAGAACCCGAAAATCCTTGTCTTTCTGCGTTTGTGCTATCAGATAGCAAACATAACACACCTTTATCTCCTATTAATGCTAGTTTACCTAAATCAGCACCTGGATAAGGACTTTTCGATTGATCAAATTTGAAGTCTCCAGTAAAAACGACAGCACCTTGTGGTGTATTTACACAAAATCCAAATGAATCTGGAATACTGTGAGTAGTCCTAAAAAAACTAATTGAACTATTTTCAAATGTTAATAAAGTAGTTTCGTCATATAGTTCAAATTGCTCAAGGTTTTTAATACCCTTTTCACTTAATTTTTCTCTTATATATAAATAAGCTAATTTATTCGTATAAAACTTTACTTGTGGAAGTTTATTCATAATATATGGAATCGCACCAATATGATCTTCATGTCCATGTGTTATAAAAACACCTACTACTTTATGTGCGTTTTTCTCTAAATAACTTACATCTGGTATGACATGATCTATTCCGTACATTTCTTGGTCAGGAAATTTCAAACCTGCATCTAACACGTAAATCAAATCACCAACTTCGACTATATACATGTTTTTTCCGATTTCTCCTACCCCACCAAGGGCAAAAACTTTTACTTGTTCTTTCATTTCCTTCACCACAACCTGTTTCCTCCTAGTTAGTTCTTTAAATTTACAGACCGTTCAAAATCTTACAAACATTATATCCTAGTCCGAACAGGTAAAACAAGATACATTCTTCCTTAAATAGGAAAATCGGATTACTTTGGGTATGTATTTTTAATCATTTTTTAAGGCTCAGGTTGTTATAGCTAACATAAAAAGAAAAATTGATGTTTCCACTTCATCTTTCCTTCTTAACGATAGGAGTTAAGATTACTTGAATTAAGAGGTAAAAATATGGGTTACCTTAGTCTTCTTAATAAACCAATTAATAAATCTTTTTATGATGAGCAAATGACAAAGTCATCTCTAGGGGTGCTGTTCTAAAAGTGTCTATATTGAATTTCTTTATATTGTAGTAATTGAATGGTCAATTATTACTTATTGCTGGAATATGAATATTTAGTAAAGGAGGATCGATATGAATTTTAATGACAGAGAGCCCCCAAAAATGAATCTTTCTAAATTCGTAGATGAACTACCTATTCCACCAATTTTAAAACCTCGCTGGAAAGACCATTTTTATACTTATTTTGAAGTAACGATGACGGAGTTTAAGCAATCGCTCCATAGTGAATTAAATGACTCAACTGTTTGGGGGTATGAAGGAAGCTATCCTGGACCTACAATTAAAGTAGAGCAAGGTGAAATCGTGTTTATTAAATGGATCAATGATCTCCCAGACAAACACCTGTTTCCAATAGATTATACTGTTCATGGTGCTCATAAAGATGTCCCTGATGTAAGGACAGTTGTACATGTACATGGTGCATGTGTCGAACCTGAAAGCGATGGCTATCCTGAAGCTTGGTTTACAAAAGATTATAAACAAGTTGGTCGTTATTTTAGAAAGCAAGTATATCGATATGATAATTGTGATTGTGCATCTACGCTTTGGTACCATGATCATGCACTTGGTATTACAAGGCTTAATATTTATGCTGGTTTAGCAGGATTCTATCTAATTAGTGATCAGAACGAATGTTCATTAAATTTACCGAATGGGAAATATGATGTCCCGCTATTGATACAAGATAAAAGTTTTAATCACGATGGTTCACTTTATTATCCAGAACAACCAGATCAACCAATCAAAGAACTACAAACGTCAATTATCCCTGAATTTATTGGTGATACAGTAATCGTGAATGGTAAAGTTCATCCTTTTTTAAAAGTTGAACCAAGAAAATATCGATTTAGGTTATTAAACGGTTCTAACTCACGCTTTTTTCGATTTAAGCTTGATACTGGTCAACTTATGTATCAAATCGCAACTGAGGGTGGATTCATGCAGCATCCGATTGGAATAAATGAGCTCATGTTATCTCCAGCAGAACGGGCAGAGGTAATCATCGATTTTACAAATCTTGAAGGTAAGAAGATTATTATGCAGAATGATGCTCCTACTCCATTTCCATCTGGAAGACCTGTTGATGAAAATACGGGAACTGTGATGCAATTTCTAGTTACATTGCCACTGTCAAACGTGGATACGAGTATGATACCAGCTAATATGGTGACTATTCCAAAAATAAATGAACAGTCTGCTTCAATGAAGCGATACTTAACATTAGATCACAAGATGGATCAGTATGGACGAGAAATTATGTTATTGGATAATAAACATTGGGATGCCCCCATTACAGAAAATCCGAAATTGGGAACGACCGAAATATGGTATTTAATTAACTTAACGCCAGATGCTCATCCTATACATCTTCACTTAATTGATTTCCAAATCTTAGATCGTAGAAACTTTGATGTAGAAAAGTATAAAAAGGAAAGGATCATTTATTACACAGATCCTCCGACTCCGCCTAAGCCACAAGAATGTGGATGGAAGGATACTGTTCAAGCTAATCCAAATCAAGTAACTAGACTAATCATGAGGTTTGGGCCATTCACAGGCTTATATGTTTGGCACTGTCATATGTTGGAACACGAGGACTATGAAATGATGAGACCATTTATAGTGATTCAATAGGAGAATTCTGATTTGTGGATTAGTCCATACAATAATAAAAACCACTTACACCATCCAAATTAATCGGATTATTTGTAAGTGGTTTTGTTATGTTATTAATTACTTTGTAATGCTTCGTCTAATTTATTTATTAATATACCGATCGTTGTACGTTCAGCTTCTGAAAGTGGTACAAGCGGTAAACGAACTCCACCAACATCTAACCCTTTCATTTGTAAAGCTGTTTTGATTGGACCTGGACTTGGAGCCATGAAGAATCCTTCAAATAATGGTAATAGTTTACGGTGTAAGAATTGTGCTTTAGCCATATCTCCTGTGAAGAAGCTTTCAGCTAATTGCTGCATTTCATTTCCTAATACGTGTGAAGCAACTGAAACCGTTCCCTTTGAACCAATTGCAAATGCAGGAAGTGTTAAGCCATCGTCACCACAGTATAATTCAAAATCTTCAGGAGTACGGTCAATAATTTCTGTCATTATGCTTAAGTTACCAGTCGCATCTTTAATTGCAACTACATTCGGAATTTCTGCTAATCTTACAACTGTATCTACAGAAAGGCTAGCAACTGTTCTACCTGGTACATTATATAACATTACAGGCAGTTCAGTACTTTCAGCTGCCGCTTTAAAGTGTTGATATAGTCCTTCTTGGTTTGGTTTATTATAATAAGGTACAACTACCATTATTGCATCTACACCTAAAGCAGAAACCTTTTTCGTTAATTCAACTGTTTCACGAGTATTATTACTTCCTGTACCCGCGATTACAGGTACTCTTCCAGCTGCAGTTGAAACAACATGGCTAATTAATGCTAACTTTTCTTCAGATGTTAACGTTGGAGATTCTCCAGTTGTTCCACAAACTACGATTGAATCCGTACCATTCTCAATTAAGTAGTTCACAAGTTTTGTTGTTTTTGCGAAATCAATATTTCCTTTTGAATCAAAAGGTGTTACCATCGCTGTTGAAATTTTACCAAATCTACTCATTGTTCCACTCCGATCAAATATTAATCCATTTTAACTGAACTAAGTTCAAATGCATCATGAAGTGCAGTAACTGCTTCGACCATATCTTCATTTTTGACAAGCACCCAAATAGTTGTATGACTGTCAGCTGATTGTAAAATTTGAATCCCTTTCTCAGCTAATGCAGTTACAATTTTTGATGTTACGCCAGGTACTCCTGCAATTGCCGCTCCAACTATTGATACTTTTGCACATCCTGTAGTGTATGAAGGCTCATATCCAATTCCTTTTAATACATCAATCGCTTTTGAAGCAACTTCATCACTTACAGTGTATACTACACCATTAGGTGAGATATTAATAAAGTCTACACTTATACCTTTATTTGCCATTGCTTTAAATACTTGAGAATGTAAATCAAAAGTATGTTCCTTTGAAGTTACTCTAATTTGCGTTACATTCGGTACATGTGCGATTCCTGTAATTAAACGATCATGAATATTTTCACCAATAATTCGTTGTGTAGGATTCGATGTTACTAGTGTACCTAAACTATTTGAATATGTTGAACGAATTCGAATAGGTACCTTCCCTTGCATCGCGATTTCAACAGCCCTAGGATGAATTACTTTAGCTCCTTGATATGCCATATTACAAATTTCTGCATAAGTAACAACTGATAAAGGTCTTGCTTCTTTTACAATCCTTGGATCTGCTGTCATTACGCCTTCAACGTCAGTGAAAATTTCGATTGTTTCTGCCCCAACAGCAACCCCAAGTGCAGAAGCAGAAGTATCACTTCCACCTCTTCCTAATGTCGTGATATCACCATTAGATGTTGATCCTTGGAATCCTGCGACTACTACAACATCAAAGTTTTCTAGCTCTTTAATTAGGCGGCCACATTTCATATCAAGAATTTTTGCATTTCCAAACTCATCATTTGTTCGGAAACCTGCAGATGCACCTGTCATTGCCATAGCATGAATACCGTTTTCATTCAATAAATTTGAAAAAACAATTGATGAAATTGTTTCACCACATGACATTAATAAATCAAGTTCTCTTTGTGTAACCTTACTTTTTTTTGCGCCAACTAAATTTAATAGTGTATCTGTTGCATATGGTTCACCTTTTCGTCCCATAGCAGAAACAACTACTACTAATTTATATCCTTTTTCTAATGCTTCTTTTATATGCTTAAGTGCGTGCTTTCTTCCATTTTCGTCACGTACTGAAGTCCCTCCAAATTTTTGGACTAATATTTTCATTCTTGCACCTCTCTAGCAGTTTTCACTAAATGATGCTCAACTCAATTAATCTTTCAGCAATTTGCACTGAATTCCAAGCAGCACCTTTTAATAGATTATCTGAAACGATCCATAAATGGAATCCAAATGGATTATCTAGGTCTTTACGGATACGTCCTACAAATACTTCATTACTTCCAATACTGTAAAATGGCATTGGATATAGTTGTTGTTCTGGATCATCTTGTAAAACGATTCCAGGTGCATCACTTAAAAGTGATTTAAGTTCAGCTACCGATACTTCCTTATCAACTTCAATGTAAACTGACTCTGAGTGTCCAGAAATTACAGGAAGTCTTACACATGTTGCGCTAATTTGTAATTCAGGTAAATGCATGATTTTTTTCGTTTCATTAATCATTTTCATTTCTTCATAAGTATATCCATTCTCAGTAAATACATCGATTTGTGGAATTGCGTTAAAAGCAATTTGATAATGTTTCTCACCACTTTTTACCGGTAATACTGATGGAGTTGCTACTTCACCATCTAAGAATGCTTGCGCTTGTTCCTTTAATGCTTCAATTGCTGTAACTCCAGCACCAGAAACGGCTTGGTAAGTTGAAACTACTACTTTATTTAAACCAATTGATTGACGAATTGGTTCTAGAGCAACAACCATTTGGATTGTTGAACAGTTAGGATTTGCAATAATACCTTTATGATTAAATAAATCTTTGTCATTTACTTCAGGTACAACTAAAGGTACATCTTCAGCCATTCTAAATGCACTAGTGTTATCTACTACTACTGCCCCTCTTTTAACTGCTTCAGGAGCTAGATCTTTTGATACTGAGCCACCAGCACTAAATAAAGCAATATCAACACCTTCAAAAGCTTCAGGAGTAGCTTCTTGTACGATTACTTCTTCACCTTTATAAGTTAATTTTGTTCCTGCAGAACGTTTTGAAGATAAATATTTAATTTCTTTTACAGGAAAATTTCTTTTCTCCAATGTTGCAATCATTTGTTGTCCAACTGCTCCAGTTGCACCTACTACAGCTACTACATAACTTTGTTTATTCCCCACTTTTTTTGCACCATCCCTGTTTTCACTTTTATTAAATAGTTTACGTCAAATGAAGTTTATATTCAAAGGTTTTCGCTTGAATAATTGATTTCATAGTAACGAGTATGTATCCTAATGACACATACTCAATTTTCTTCATTCTAACATAGAAAAAATAATTCAGTCCTATTTTTTCTAAAATATTTATTGGAGATCGCGATATTTTTCAACTAAAACAGGTTGAAGTTGTTTTCCTTCAATAGAAGATTTCACTGTATCAAGCAATGAATCCATTCTTGCCACTAATGAATTCGGTTTTTTTACTGGATCATCTTGACCAAAGGGAATAAAATAGATATTTTTTGTACTCATTAAACGCATTAAATTATGACTTAGAGGATAATACCGATCTAAACGGAATATCATTGGTTTGGGACAGTAAAAAATTGACTTTAAAAGGAGCTGATTAAAGGATTTAAAAGGGGATTGAAACAAAAAATTAAACTTAGTAAAATAATTTTTTATGATTTCACCCTAATGATTGTAATGAACGATATATTTAGCGTAAACATAATCAAGTTGTTTTTTAATGCAAGTATTATAAAAGGTTTGTTTATAATCCGAATATAGAACCTTTAAAAACCGATCTCTAATTGATTTAATCGTCAAATTATGAAACCGTAAATAGGTTTCAGTCCAAAATACCATATTGTTTGAAAAAGTTTCATCGTCGATTTCAAAAAATGTCCGTACAGCTCGAACACCAATATTCCCCATTAAAACAGTAACATCTTCCACGTCAACATTTGCATCTAGTTCAAAAATAATAATCTCATAGTCGTTTCTAGGTCTATTATTTGCACCCTTTAGTGAATAACCTATTAATTCACCATTTGTAAGATTAAAAGCAACTACACCTTTAGCATAATCTAAAGCCCAGTTATTATAAGCTAGTTCTAAGACATCTTTTATTCTTACATTTAAAATTAAATGATCAGCAAGTTTACGTTCAATCAATTTTTCTTTTGAAATAAATTGTTTTTTTAAATGATATTCGATAATAACCAACATTCCTCTCTATGATGAATATTTAGAATCACTATCACTATAATTACGATCGTTATGTAAAAAAAATGACAGATTTTTGAGTAATCTGTCTCAGAATTTTTCTGGAATACATGAATCATCTTGATCATGGTCATTATTATATCTGCAGATAAATTGATTGCATATTCAATTTTTTACCGTTGTAAAAGTACAAAAAATTGTTACCCTAAGCAATTTAGACACTTGGAATATTAGCTAATTCTTCATTGATCAAGATAACAAATAAAAAAGCACCCCTTTTTAGGTGCTTACTAAATTCATCTTACTGATCATCTTTCTTATACAATTCTTCTTTAACAATCTTCCAGCCAATCGTATGAATTTCTTCAATAATTTTCTTTCTATTTTCTTCTGAAACATCATTTGGCGCAATTATATTTACTTTTGTTTTTCCAAATTGATAGGTAGCAGTAAATTCTGTTTGTTTACTCAGTATCACCACCCCCATAATTCATTGTATGTTTAGTTTTCTGACGGACTAACCAACCTTTTGTTGCCGATTGATTCAAAAATTAATTAATTCCTTAATTAGACATATATATAGTCTATGAGGTGATTAAATGGAACGAGTTGCATTGTACTTGCGTAAAAGTCGTGCAGATTTAGATGCAGAGGCTAGAGGTGAAGGTGAGACCTTATCAAAGCACAAGGAGCAGCTTTTAAAATTCGCTAAGGAACATAATTTAAATATAATTTGTATCCGACAGGAAATTGCATCTGGTGAATCGCTTGTTTACCGGACAGAAATGTTAAAGCTTTTACAAGAAGTTGAAGAATTTAAATATGATGGCGTGTTAGTAATGGATATGGACCGTCTGGGACGCGGTAATATGAAGGAGCAGGGCATTATTTTAGAAACGTTTAAATCGTCTAGAACAAAAATTATAACACCAAGGAAGACCTATGACCTTCATGATGAGTTTGATGAGGAATATAGTGAGTTTGAGGCATTTATGGCGCGAAAAGAATTAAAAATAATTACTCGAAGGCTTCAACGAGGTCGAGTTTTATCAGTCCAAAGAGGTAATTATTTAGGAACCTTTGCACCTTATGGATATGAGATTTATGAAACGAGGGAATTCCGCTCTTTACGTATTAATAGCAATCAGGCAAAGGTAGTAAAAAGTATCTTTGAATGGTATACAAAGGATTTGATTGGTGCAAATGAAATTGCTAACCGTTTAAATCAAATGAATATCCCTTCCTATACTGGGAAAAAGTGGAGTTACCATTCCATTTTGGAAATGATAAAAAATCCTATTTATATCGGTAAGGTAACTTGGAATAAAAAATCAAGTAAAGGTAAAAGAAAACCAAAATCTGACTGGTTAATTGTTGATGGAAAGCATGAAGCAATCATTGATCTTGCTATATACAACTCAGCACAAGATATTTTAAATAGTCGATACCATGCCCCTTATAATAGTAAATTAAGTAATCAGCTAGCTGGAATAATGTTTTGCAGTAAATGTGGATCAAAATTACAGCAGCGTTATCCAAAAGGCAAGCCTAGACAAATTGTGTGTACAAATAACCGTTGTAACACTCGCTCTTCCTATACTCATTTAATTGAAGAGAAACTCTTACAAGGTTTAGAAATTTGGTTAAAAGAATACAAAATAAGTTTTACGAATCAACCCGACGAGGAAGATTTTGAAGTAATTAATTTAAAAAAACAGGCACTTAAACAAATCGAAAATGATTTAAATGAAGTAGTAAAACAAAAAAATAATTTATTTAATTTACTAGAACGCGGTGTTTATGATGAATCGATTTACAATGAACGTTCTGAAATCCTCACTAATCGACTAAAAGAACTTTCAAATAGTAAGACGTTAATTTTGGATGAACTAGCTAAATATCACAATAGAGATTTGCTAAACGAAAAATTTATTCCAACTTTTGAAAAAGTGTTAGATTTATATTACAAAACAACTGATATAGAACTTAAAAATCGTCTCCTTAAATCTGTTTTATTTAAAGTGGAGTATCAAAAAGAGCCACATCAAAAACTTGATGATTTTACACTTATACTTTACCCAAAGCTCCCCAGGTGATCTTGTTAACTGATTTGGTATTACCATCTAAGTCACATTAAATTAGTTCCATTTAAACCTAAAGCATCGTTTGTAGAAATACCTAAAACAACAGGTTTTCCATTTCTTAATGTAGCCTTAGCTGCCATTAATACAGGGCTATCAGTTTGAGCATTAGCAAACTTACTCATTGAATTTCCTGTTAACGGTGCAATTACCATACAATCTAATTGTACTTTTGGACCAAATGGTTCTGCTCCAACAATTGAATCAACTGTTTTACGCCCTGTAATTTCTTCTATTTTTTCGATCCAGTCTTCTCCTACTCCAAACCTGGTTGTTGTGCTTTTTACAGTAAATGTAACAACAGGGTATACGTCAGCTCCATCATCTACTAACTTTTGAATTTGTGGTACTACCTCTTCATAAGTACAATGTGATCCTGTAATACCAAATCCAATTTTCTTACCTTTCAGCGTCATTTTTGTTGCTCCTTTCTTTTATCTAAATCTTCCTTTAATAGCTGTGTTAGTACGTTTCCAATTATTTGACCTGCTGTTTTAGGAGCAACGATTCCTGGTAAACCTGGTGCTAGTAATGCCTTAATGCCTCTTTTTTCAGCATAACGAAAATCTGTTCCTCCAGGTTTAGAAGCTAAATCAATGATTAATGAATGAGATTGTAATTTTGAAATGACACTTGCTGTCACGATTTGAACTGGAACTGTATTAATTACAACATCTACATCCTTTAAGGCCTCTTCAATATTCTTAAATTCAAAAGCTTCTAAGCCCATTTCAACAATTCTAGCAATATGTTCTGATTTACGAGCCCCTACTTTTACTTTTGCACCCAAATTATGAAAAGTCCTCGCGACACTCATTCCTGTACGACCTAAACCTAATACGGCTACTTTCGAGTTATGAATTGTATATTCCGTATGTTGAATAACCATCATGATCGTACCTTCAACAGTTGGAATACTATTATAAATAGCTACATCGTCTCGTTCAAATAATTTTACTAACTTTCGATTTGAAGCTGTAACTATACTATCTAAGTAAGAGTTACTTATTCCAGAGTAAATCGTACAATGTGAAGGAGTACTATCCAAAATTTCTTTTGTCAGCACGACTTTCTCATTTGAAAAAATTGTATCGACAACTCCTTCAATATTCGTACCTGGTACAGGTAGAAGGATTGCATCTAGATCTTCAAAATTTGCATCTGCCATTAATTCTTTTGATGCACTGGTAAATCCACTATCTAATTGCTCAAAGCCTATTAAAGTTACCTTTGCGTCTAACTCAGTTAACTTCCGAATAACTTCCAGCTGTCTGGCGTCCCCACCAATAACAGCAATATGCAAGCCAGTTAACATGCAGCATTCACCTTCTTTACTTCACTATGGTAAATGGAAATTAATCTCTGTAAGCAGGACTACCGCCTAACATCTTTCTCCTAAATATCTTATGAACATTCCATTGTATTGGTGAAGATTCTTTCTAAAATTAAGGAGCAGTAATGAAAAACTGTTTAAATCTGAGGATTTCTATTCTTGGTTATTTTGAAAAATAAAAAAGAGGACCCTATAAGGGACCTCTAATTGATCAACTTATTGTTTAATATTTGTTGGAATTACTCCATCAGGACTTACTAATGAAACTGCATAGTCGTCAGTAAAAACAAACTTCGCAATATCATTTACCTTATCAATTGTTACAGCATCTATTAGTTGAATTACTTCATCTAAGGTACGGTGATTGCCTAGCATTAATTCATTTTTACCATTTCGGCTCATTCTGCTATTTGTACTTTCTAATCCTAACATCAAATTACCTTTTAATTGCTCTTTACAATTATTTAATTCTTTTTCTGTTATTCCATCTGCATTTAATACTCTTAAAGTTTCTTGGATTGTTTCAAATAATTGATTTAGTTGGCTTTTTCCAGTACCTGCATAAATTGCAACTGTACCGCTATCTTGGTATGCAGAGTGATATGAGAAAACTGAATATGCAAGTCCTTTTTGCTCACGAACATCTTGGAATAAACGACTACTCATACTGCCACCAAGTATATTATTTAAGGCAATTAATGGATATAAATCACTATGTCCAAGTTCAAGGCCTCTATAGCCAACACAAAGATGTGCTTGCTCTGTTTCTTTTTTACGAGCAATTTGTCCATAATGTATTGTAGGGATCCCAAAGTTAATATCTTTCTTTTTCCCCTCATAATTTCCAAATAAATCTTCAACACGTTTAATAAAGGATTCATCAATATTACCCGCAATTGAAATAACTACTTGATCCGGAGTGTAAAAATCCTTCATGTACTGACGTAAAGTATCGCCGTTAAAAGATTTTAAAGTTTCTTCTGTACCTAAAATTGGATAACCTAATGGATGAGTTTCATACATAACTTTACTTAATAAATCATGAACTAAATCATCTGGTGTATCATCATACATTTTGATTTCTTCAAGAACTACATTTTTTTCTTTTTCTAATTCACCTTCATCAAAAGTTGAATTAAAAAACATATCTCCTAACACTTCTAACGCGTAATCCGCATGAGTATCTAACACTTTAGCGTAATAACAAGTATATTCTTTTGAAGTAAATGCATTTACTTGTCCACCTATTGAATCGAAACTTTCAGCAATTTCTTTCGCATTTCGTGTTTTTGTACCTTTAAAGAACATATGCTCAAGAAAATGTGAAACACCATTTAGTTCTGACGTTTCATTGTTTGATCCTGTTTTAATCCAGACTCCAAGTGCAACTGAACGAACAGTTGAAATATTTTCAATTACTACTCTAACTCCATTTTTGCATTTATGTCGTACAATCATGTAATGCCTCCTATGTATACACCATCTATTTACACTTTTGTAATAAGATTGAAAAATTTAACTATATTTTACAATCATCTTAACAAAGCTGAAAGTAATTGTCATTTGTTTTCAACTTTTTTAATTGTATCGTACCGTTTTTCATCTAATAAAGTTGAAATATTTACAACTTTTCGACCTGATGCCTCTATTTTTGTAATTAGTTCATCAAGTGCCTCAGCTGTCGGTTTCGTTGGATGCATAAGAACGATTGTACCATTGTCTACTTTTTTCATAACACGATTAATAATGACTTCTCTTGGCGGTTTTTGCCAATCAATCGTATCTGCTGTCCACATAATTGTTTTTAAGCCTAAACTTGAAGCGATTTTAACTACCTCATCACGATAACTACCGCTTGGAGGGGCAAACCATACAACTTTTTGATCAGTTGTAGCTAGTATGACTGAATTTGTTTGGGTTATTTCATTTCTTATTTGTTGACTACCTAATCTTGCCATATCGGGATGTGTATAAGAATGGTTCCCAACTTCTTGACCTGCAGCAGTGATTAGTTGAGCGACAGTTGGATTATTTTTTACCCATCTACCCTCAAGAAAGAAAGTTGCGTTTGCATTGTGCTTCTTTAATACTTCTAACATTTTCGGAATATATTCATTTCCCCATGCAACATTGATTGTAAATGCTACCATTGGTTTTTCAGGATTCCCTTTATACACTGGTGATGGTGGTAAATCCTTTAAATGAACTTTTGGAGAAACTTCTTTAAATACTAGTTTATTCTCATCAAACTTACCTTTTGCCTTCATTTTCTTATATGACGCATTAACATCGACTGTTAAACCGTTATAGCCGGGTATTGCTTTCCAAACCGAGTCCACATAGGCATCTTTTGGAGGTATCTCGAAAGTTGGCGCTTTTGATTTGATTTCATCAAATAACCCATTTGTTTTTGCTGTTACAAATGACGATTTTGAAGTTAAGTTCCTCACGTATTGATTAGTATATTGATTTCTAACTACTAAAATTGCTAGAAATAATGACATAACGAATGCTAAGACTTTTAACCGACTTCTACTCATTTCCTAAACGCCCTCCTACTAGAAGGAATATGATATTTTTTAATAAAATAGAACAAGCTTTCTACAACTTATGTAAGACTAAATTAGCAATAACTAATTTATCTGGTAATTTCTAGTTCTACTTTTCTTATTGTAACCAAAAAAATTTTAGGCACACATGAAATTCTGGAAAATTAAAAGAAGAGGAGTGAAAGTAAAAAAAAAAAAACAACAGGCTCATTTTGATGTGCCTGTTGTTTTTATTTGGTTAAGGAAGAGCTACGCCTTCCGATTTTCGTGATGTCTAGCTCCAGGCGTTTAGCGAACGCCTTCCGCTTTTCTAGTTTTGCTCAGCTTTTTCTTTTTGTTCTTTTAATACAGCTTTGCGAGATAAGTTTACTCGTCCTTGTTTGTCGATTTCAGTTACTTTTACTAGGATTTCGTCCCCAAGTGAAACTACGTCTTCAACTTTTGCAATGCGTTCTTCTGCAAGTTCAGAAATATGGACTAATCCATCTTTACCTGCAAAGATTTCAACGAATGCGCCGAATTTTTCAATTCGTTTTACTTTACCCATGTATAATTGACCTACTTCTACTTCACGAACAAGGTCTTCAATAATTTGTTTAGCACGTTCATTCATAGGTTGGTCTACAGATGAAATAAATACTGTTCCATCTTGTTCGATGTCAATTTTTACGCCAGTTTCTTCAATAATTTTATTGATTTGTTTTCCACCTGGTCCAATAACATCTTTAATTTTATCTGGGTTAATTGTCATCATTAAGATTTTTGGAGCAAACTCAGATAATGCTGTTCTTGGTTCGCTTATTGTAGCAAGCATCGAATCAAGAATTTGCATACGACCAATTTTTGCTTGCTCTAATGCTTCTTTTAAGATTTGTTCTGATAAACCTTCAATTTTAATGTCCATTTGAAGTGCAGTTACACCTTTAGCTGTTCCTGCTACTTTAAAGTCCATATCTCCTAAATGATCTTCCATACCTTGAATATCAGTAAGAACTGAATAATGTTCACCAGATTTAATTAATCCCATTGCAATACCAGCAACTGGTGCTTTAATTGGTACACCAGCATCCATCATTGCAAGAGTACTTGCGCAAATACTTGCTTGTGAAGTTGAACCATTTGATTCAAGTACTTCTGATACAAGTCGGATTGTGTATGGGAAATCCTTTTGATCTGGAATACTTGGCTCAAGTGCTCTTTCACCTAATGCTCCATGTCCAATTTCACGGCGACCTGGTCCACGAATTGGTCCTGTTTCACCAACACTAAATTGTGGGAAATTATAATGATGCATAAAACGTTTTGATTCTTCTATGCCTAATCCATCAAGAATTTGCACATCACCTAGAGCCCCTAGTGTACAAATGCTTAACGCTTGAGTTTGTCCACGAGTGAACAAGCCAGAACCATGTGTACGAGGTAGTAAACCAACTTGTGATGATAATGGACGGATTTCATCTAATTTTCTTCCATCAGGACGAACTTTTTCAACCGTAATTAAACGACGCACTTCTTCTTTCACTAGCATTGAAAGAATTTCTTTAACTTGTCCAATGATCTCTTCGTCTGCTTCATTTTCTTCAAAGTGAAGAACAACACGTTCTTTTACTTCATTGATTGCAGCTTCACGAGCATGTTTTTCATGAACTTGAATTGCTGCATTTAATTCTGTTTCACAAATTTCACGAATTTGTTTTTCTAATTCAGCATCAAGTTCATGAAGCTGAATTTCTATTTTTTCTTTTCCAATTTGAGCTACAATTTCTTCTTGGAATGCAATTAATTTTTTAATTTCTTCATGACCAAACATAATTGCTTCAAGCATTACTTCTTCTGGCACTTCATTAGCTCCAGCTTCAACCATGTTAATTGCATCTTTCGTACCAGCAACTGTTAAATGAATGTCACTGTTTTCAGCTTGCTCAACTGTTGGATTAATAATAAATTCGCCGTTTATACGACCAACTACAACCCCAGCAATAGGTCCGTTAAAAGGAATGTCAGATACGCATAGTGCTAATGAACTACCAAACATAGCAGCCATTTCTGATGAACAATCTTGATCAACACTCATTACCATGCTGATTACTTGTACTTCATTACGGAATCCATCTGCAAATAATGGTCGAATTGGGCGGTCAATTAGTCGACTCGCTAATATTGCTTTTTCACTTGGTCTACCTTCACGTTTAATAAATCCACCAGGAATTTTACCTACTGCATATAAACGCTCTTCGTAGTTTACTGTTAATGGGAAAAAGCTAACTTTTTTAGGTTCTTTTGATGCAGTTGCTGTTGCTAATACGACAGTATCTTCGTATCTTACTAAAACTGCTCCATTTGCTTGCTTTGCTAATTGTCCTACTTCAACAGTAAGAGTTTTACCAGCAAGTTCCGTGGA
Organism: Gottfriedia acidiceleris; assembly: GCF_050457485.1. Classification (GTDB taxonomy): domain Bacteria; phylum Bacillota; class Bacilli; order Bacillales; family Bacillaceae_G; genus Gottfriedia; species Gottfriedia acidiceleris_D. Next base: position 82,641 of record NZ_JBCMJM010000001.1, on the reverse strand, counting down.
AAAAACGTGCTTTTGTTGTTCCATATGGTATAAATACCCCTCTCTAATTTACAATTCAAAGTCTAAACTATTATGTAAAAAAATCGTATATTCTCTATTATCTCCTATGTTTAGTAAAGAAATCAACTAACGAGAAAAAGAGAATAAATATTTATAAATTTAAAATTCAATTGATCAGTAATTTCAAATCGATATGTATAAGAAAAAGCGGGAAGAATCCCGCTTTTTCTTAAAGTATCAAATTAATACTCGAATTAACGACGTAAACCTAATTTGTTAATTAATTCACGGTAACGAGTAATGTCTTTGTTACGTAAGTAGTTAAGTAAGTTACGACGCTTACCAACCATTTTTAATAAACCACGACGAGAGTGGTGATCTTTTTTGTGAGTACGTAAGTGCCCATTTAAAGAGTTAATGTTTTCAGTTAAAACTGCAATTTGAACTTCTGGAGAACCAGTATCGTTCGCATGAGTTTTGTAAGTGCTGATAATTTCGTTTTTGCGTTCTTGAGTTAATGCCATGTTTTTTCACCTCATAATAATATTGTTGAACACCTATCACCTAGCAGTCGTCGGTGAATCGATTTGCCAAGCAACGGTTTTTCAAGTACTTTAATAATATTACATTGTTTTAATTATAAAAGCAAGTATTCTAAATTAGTTATTCTCGAAAATAACTTTTTACTGTTTCACGATCTTTTTGTAATTGATCAATTAATTCATTTATACCATTAAACTTCTTTTCATCACGTATTCTAGCATACCAAAAAATTTCAACTTCTTTTCCGTATATATCTTCATTAAACTCAAAAATATTTACTTCAATTGTTTGTTTTTGGAACTCATGATAGAAAGTTGGTTTGTATCCAATATTACACATACCTTCATATATTTCACCGTTAACAATACATTTTACAGCATAAACACCTACTGATGGTAATGCATACGGAATGGAAACAGAAATATTAGCTGTTGGAAATCCAATTGTTCGGCCACGTTTGTCACCATCTACAACGATCCCTTTAATTTGATACTGTCTGCCAAGTAAGTGGGTAGCTTCTTCCATTTCACCAGCTTTTATCGCTTCTCTAATTCGTGTTGAACTTACTTTCTCATCGTCTAAAACGAATTTTGAAACTGTTGATTGAGTAAATTCACCTCTAGAATGAAATGGTAAAGATTCCATATTCCCTTTACCATATTTTCCAAATGAAAAATCAAATCCAGCAACAACATGTTTTGCATTTAAAGCAATAATGTATTGATCGACAAATTCTTGTGGTAGTAGTGCCGCAAATTCCTCTGAAAATTCAACGACAAATAATTGGTCTACACAAAGTTTCTCCATCCACTTCACTTTTAGCTCCAAAGGTGTCAAATAAGAAATCGCATCATCGCGATTTCCGAGAATTGCAGATGGATGTGGATCGAATGTCATCACTGATAATAATAATCCTTTTTCATCCGCAATTTCTTTGGCAGCTTTTATGACTTGTTGATGACCTTTATGTACTCCATCAAAAAAGCCAAGTGCTAAGACCGTTTCTTTACAATCTTCTTTTTTTATTGAATGAGGATGGGTGATTTTTATTATTTTTGTCATATTTATCACCTTTTCTATAATCAAGTCTCTTTTCCCATTATAGAACAATGAATAAAATTTATATAGTTTTTTCTATTGGTTATGAAATACTCTTGTCGGTTTAATTACTTTATTATCTTTAGGATTTGGGGTGTACATTGCAATAATTCTGTTATTTTCGTTGTAGACTGCAATATATTCTCCTTCTTTACAATTCATCGTATTAGGAAAAAATCCACCATTAAATACTCTAACCTCTTCTTTTTCATTCACATTTAGTCGAGGGTACTCATTAAGAGCTTGCTCCATCGATAACATTACACGATCTAAAGTAAAATCATTAGCATTTTCTTCTAATTCAGCAAATGTAACACAATCATCAATCGTAAATGCGCCAGCTTTTGTTCTAGTTAAATAAGACATATGAGCCGGGAACCCTAAAAGTTCACCAATTTGAACAGCTAAAGTTCTAATATATGTACCTTTACTACAAAAAACTTCAAATTTAAAAGAAATTGTATCCCCTTCGAATACTTCTCGATCATCAAGTAAAATGATTTCAAATATTGTAACCGTTCTAGTTGGACGTTCTACTTCGATTCCAGCCCTCGCGTATTCATATAGTTTTTTGCCATTTACTTTAACAGCAGAGTACATAGGTGGAGTTTGACTAATATCTCCTGTTAATTGATTTAGTACATTTAAAATCTCTTCACGAGTAATAACTCGATCAACCTTCTTTTGCTCAATCATTTCACCATGAGCATCCTCAGTAGTTGTAGAAAATCCTAAAGTAATTTCTCCAATATATTTTTTCCGATCATCGGTTAAATATGGTATTAGCTTTGTAGCTTCACCTACACATATCGGCAAGACGCCCGTTACTTCTGGATCAAGGGTTCCTGTATGACCGACTTTTTTTGTCTTTAAAATCTTTCTTATTTTAAAGACGCAGTCATGAGAGGTAAGACCCGCTGGTTTATTTAGTGCAATTACACCATTCATCTTATCACCTATCGTTTATTTTTTAGCATGATGAAAAATGGATAGACGAATCTCTCGCCTATCCATTCATTATCAGTTATTCTCTTTATTAATTTGAGTTAGCAATGTCTCAATTCGATTACCATAATCGACTGATTCATCAAATTCAAAAATTAATTCTGGTGTCTTACGTAAACGAATACGTTGACCAATTTCAGAACGAATAAATCCTTTTGCTTTCGCTAATCCAATTAATGTATTTTGACGTTGTTCATCGTCACCTAATACTGAAATATAGACTTTAGCTTGTTGAAGGTCACCAGTTACTTGAACATCAGTAACTGTTACAAAGCCGATTCTTGGATCTTTAATTTTTCTACCAATAATCTCACCAAGTTCTTTCTTCATTTGTTCCCCAACACGATGTGCTCTTACTTTCATACTTTCACCTCAATCTTACAAAGCAAAACAATCCGTGCTTCATACAATTAGTTTAACTAATTGTATAAATAATTATTTATTATGCTAAACTTATTCATTTGTGATAAGTCCATTATTTATTTCCAGTTTTTAAATCATCTTATAAAAGAAGGAAATATGATGTCTAGTTCCAGCGAGTCGCCCCTCGAGGTCACAGACCAATGACCAATAAAGGTTGGTTTTTAACCTTTACTGTTCTTGTTCTTATGCTTGTCGGGGCTGAACAAACGCCTTCCACTTTTCGTTATTATTTACGTTTAATTTCTTCCATTACGTAAGCTTCGATTACGTCGCCTTCTTTAATATCATTGTATTTCTCGATCGTAATACCACATTCGTAGTTTGTTGCTACTTCTTTAACGTCATCTTTGAAACGTTTTAATGTGTCTAATTGACCTTCGAATACAACAATACCGTCACGAATTAAACGAACACCGCTGTCACGAGTGATTTTTCCATCAGTTACATAACATCCAGCAATTGTACCAACTTTTGATACTTTGAATACTTGACGAACTTCTGCTTGACCGATTACTTTTTCTTCAAATTCAGGGTCTAACATACCTTTCATCGCAGATTCAATTTCTTCAATTGCTTTGTAAATAATACGGTGTAATCGAATATCTACATTTTCTAAATCTGCAGTACGTTTTGCATTTACATCAGGACGTACGTTGAAACCAATAATAATCGCATTAGATGCAGAAGCTAAAATTACGTCAGACTCAGTAATTGCACCAGCGCCTGTGTGGATGATTTTAACTTTTACGCCTTCTACTTCAATTTTTTGTAATGAAGCAGCCATCGCTTCAACAGAACCTTGAACGTCTGCTTTTACAATTAGATTAATTTCTTTTACATTACCTTCTTGAATTTGAGCAAATAAATCTTCAAGAGATAATTTTGAGCTTTCGTTACGTTGTTGAAGAACTGCTTTTGAAGCACGTGCTTCACCAACTTGACGTGCGCGTTTCTCATCAGCAAATACCATGAAGCGGTCACCAGCTTGAGGCACTTCATTTAAACCAGTAATTTCAACTGGAGTAGATGGGCCAACCTCTTTAATTCGACGACCTAAGTCATTTACCATTGCACGTACACGACCAAATGAAGTACCAACTACGATTGGATCTCCAACTTTTAATGTACCGTTTTGAACTAATAAAGTTGCAACTGCACCTTTACCTTTATCTAATTCAGCTTCAATTACAGTACCTAGTGCTTTACGTGTAGGGTTAGCTTTATATTCTTCTACTTCACTAACTAAAAGAATCATTTCAAGTAACTGATCAACACCATTACCGTTTAATGCTGAAATAGGAACAAAGATTGTGTCTCCACCCCATGCTTCTGATACAATACCGTGTTCAGTTAATTCCTGCATTACACGATCTGGGTTTGCAGATTCTTTATCCATTTTATTCACAGCTATAATAATAGGTACTTCTGCTGCTTTTGCGTGATTGATTGCTTCTACTGTTTGAGGCATAACACCGTCATCTGCTGCTACAACGATAATTGTAATATCAGTAACTTGTGCTCCACGTGCACGCATTGTAGTAAATGCGGCATGACCAGGCGTATCCAAGAACGTAATTTTCTTTCCTTCGATTTCTACTTGGTAAGCACCGATATGTTGTGTAATTCCACCTGCTTCTCCAGCAGTTACTTTTGATTTACGAATATAGTCAAGTAAAGTTGTTTTACCGTGGTCAACGTGACCCATAATCGTTACAACTGGTGGACGTTCTTGTAGATTAGCTTCATCATCAGCTTCATCAATAAAGCTTTCGAAGTCATTTTCATCGACAATAACTTCCTCTTCAACTTCAACTCCGTAGTCACTTGCTAATAATTCAATTGTGTCTTTATCAAGGTCTTGGTTAATTGTCGCCATAATGCCTAACATAAATAATTTTTTAATTAATTCTGATGGTTCTTTACCTAATTTTTTTGCAAGCTCAGATACTTTTAATGAACCTGAGAAGATAATTTTATTTGAGGTGTTCTCGGTTGAGTTATTTTTATGATTCATATTTTGATTGCCTTTCTTTATCCCTGTCGTTTGTCGATCTTCAATTTGACTGCTTTGCTTTTGGCTATCAGTCTTTTTCTTTTTATTACTGTTCTTTTTGGATTTCTCTTTCGTATCTTCTAATTGGTAGTCTACTTCGTAATCAAGTTCATCACTAGCTTCTACATTAAATGCAGGAATTACCTTAAAAGAAGATTTGGACACAGCTTTTTGGGGTTGTTTTATCTCTACAGACTTTGGTTGAAAACTCTTATTTAATTTTTCAACAATATCTTCTGCAATTGTGGCCATATGATTCTTTACTTCGATTTTTAAATCCTTGAGTCTTTCAATAATTTCCTTACTTGAAACATTTTGCTTTTTAGCATACTCATAAATTCTAATTTTCGTCATACGTTCACCCCCAGATTAGTCCATTAATTTAATAATGTCTGAAGTTTTGTTGCAAATCCTGGATCAGTAATTGCAACGACCACTCGAGCGTCTTTCCCAATAGCGTGCCCTAATTCAAAGCGATTTTCAACATAACAAAGTGGAGTATTGTAAAAAGTTGTCTTGTCTTTTATTTTCTTCGCGGTTAAATCGGAAGCATCCTTTGACAAAATAACTAGTTTTGCTCTTTTTTGTTGGACTTCTTTTACAACTAACTCTTCGCCTGAAACCACTTTACGAGCTCTAGCTGCAAGTCCTAATAAAGACAATCCTTTGTTTGTCATGCTTTTTCCTTTTCAATATACGCTAAAAGTTCTTCATATAAACTAGCATCAATTTTAGCATTTAATTGCTGTTCTAAAGTATTTTTTTGCTGCGCTTGTTTTACAACTTCAACAGATTTTGTTAAGTAAGCTCCACGACCTGATTTTTTTCCACTTGGATCAATGGATACTTCTCCTTCTTTAGAACGAACAATTCTAATTAATTCTTTTTTTGGTTTCATTTCTTGTGTTACAACACACTTACGTAAAGGAATTTTTCGATTCATGAGTTTACTCACTCCTCATTAAAGTCGTCAGCGTAAGCATCGAAATCATCATTAGATACTGTTACTTCTTGCGCTGGTGATGTATAGTCAATACCAATTTTATCTGCATCAGACTGTGATTTAATATCAATTTTCCAACCAGTTAAACGCGCAGCTAATCTAGCATTTTGACCTCTTTTTCCAATTGCAAGAGATAATTGGTGATCTGGTACTACTACTGTAGTTGCTTTTTCTTCTTCATTTACTAAAACTCTAATAACTTGAGATGGACTTAATGCATTTGCAACAAATTCAACTGGATCTGAAGACCAACGTACAATATCAATTTTTTCACCTTTTAATTCATTAACAATTGATTGTACACGTTGACCTTTTTGACCTACACAAGCACCTACTGGATCTAAATCAGGGTTGCTTGTATAAACTGAAATCTTAGAACGGTCACCTGCTTCACGCGCTACTGAACGAATTTCTACAACACCATCATAAATTTCAGGTACTTCTGTTTCAAATAAACGCTTTAATAATCCAGGGTGAGTACGTGATACAAAAATTTGTGGACCTTTTGATGTTTTTTCAACTTTTGTAACAAATACTTTAATGCGATCATGGATTCTGTATTTCTCAGTTGGAATTTGTTCTGTTACAGGAAGTACTGCTTCAATTTTACCTAAGTTAACATAAATTGCGCGTGAATCGATACGTTGAACTGTACCTGTCATCATATCTTCTTGGCGGTCAATATATTCTGAATAAATTACACCGCGTTCTGCTTCACGGACTCTTTGTGTTACTACTTGTTTAGCAGTAGTTGCAGCAACTCGTCCAAAGTCTTTAGGTGTTACTTCTAATTCAATGATATCTCCTACCATAAAGTTTGGATTATGTTGTTGTGCTTCTTCAACTGTAATTTCTAAACGTGTATCAAACACATTGCTTACTATTTCTTTTCTTGCAAAAACACGAATTGAACCGTTATGTAGGTTAAAATCAACTCGAACATTTTGTGCTTGATTAAAATTACGTTTATATGCTGAAATTAAAGCTGCTTCAATTGCTTCAATTACTACATCTTTACTAATTCCTTTTTCTCTTTCAATTATTTCTAATGCTGTTAATAACTCCGAACTCATTAAAAGTACCCCCTACTTAGAAAAACGTAACAGCAAGTCTTGCACTTGCGATTTTTGGTGTTGGAATTGTAATCATTTTTTTCCTTGTTTTAATTGTTAACTCTAACTGAACTTCCTCTGACGTATAGGAAATTAATTTCCCTTCAAATTTCTTTTCGTCAAGGATTGGTTCATAAGTTTTAATGAAAACTTGTTTTCCAATTGCTTTTATAAAATCTTGTTCTTTCTTTAAAGGACGCTCAGCACCTGGTGATGAAACATCTAAAAAATATAGGTTTTCAATTGGATCTTTTTCATCTAAGACTTCACTTAGTCTTTCACTTACTGCAGCACATTGCTCCAAATCAATTCCAGACTCACTATCTATAAATACTCGAAGGAACCAGTCTTTTCCTTCTTTTACGTATTCTACATCAACTAACTCTAATCCTAGTTGTTCAATTATTGGTTGTGCTAATTCTGATACAACCTCTGTGACCTTCTTACTCACAAGAAGTATCCTCCTTCCAAACATTACAAGATGAAAATTCCCTGCTATTTAGCAGGGAAATTATCTTTAGTATTTCCAATTTACGCAATTATTGTAACTTAAAATTCAAGTTGCACACTACGTAAGAGATGAATTGGGTCATAAGGGTAATAAGAAAGAGCAGGTTGCCCCTGCTCTTCAAGAAAAATCCCGTGCTAAATTACATCTGTATCTACTATACCATAATTCCCAAGTTTTGCAAACTGTTAAAAGCCATCGAAAAGTGATAATTGGTTTTGATCAGGTAAGTTTTGTAAACAGCCTTGTTTATCTAAATACTCTAATACTGTTTTTGAAATTTTACTTCTTTGTTGTAAGTCTTCTTTCGAAAGGAATTCTCCGTCTTCTCTAGACGTAACAATATTTTTAGCCGCATTCGTCCCTAATCCAGGAATCGAATTAAACGGTGGAATTAATTTGTTACCATTTACTAAAAATTCATCTGCACTAGATCGATATAAATCCATTTTTTCAAATGAATAACCTCTTTCACACATTTCCAATGCTAACTCTAGTACAGTCATTAAACTTCGCTCTTTTACTGATGCATCTAATCCTTTTATCGCAATTTCTTCAATTTTAGCTTTAATCGTACTTGGACCAGCAATCATTGCTTCGATATCGAAATCTTCTGCTCGTACTGTAAAATAAGCAGCATAATAAAGAATTGGATGGTGAACTTTGAAATATGCAATTCGTACTGCCATTAAAACATATGCTGCAGCGTGGGCCTTCGGGAACATATACTTAATTTTTTTACATGAATCAATATACCAAGCAGGTACTTTATTATTTCTCATTTCTTCTTCCCACTCTACTGGTACGCCCTTACCTTTACGAACAGATTCCATTATTTTAAATGCTAATGAAGGTTCTAATCCTTGATATATTAAATAAACCATGATGTCGTCACGACAACCAATTACTTCAGAAAGTGTACAAGTACCACTGTTAATTAATTCAGATGCATTTCCTAGCCATACATCTGTACCATGTGATAAACCAGAAATTTGAACTAGTTCTGAGAAAGTAGATGGCTTCGTATCTTCTAACATTTGACGAACGAATTTTGTTCCGAATTCAGGGATTCCATAAGTACCTGTCTTACAGCCTATTTGTTCCTCTGAAACACCTAAAGGTTCTGGTCCAGCAAATATTTTCATAACTTCAGGGTCATCAGTTGGAATCGTTTTTGGATCGATTCCACTTAAGTCTTGAAGCATACGGATAACGGTAGGATCATCGTGTCCAAGAATATCTAGTTTTAATAAATTATCATGGATTGAATGGAAATCAAAATGTGTCGTTTTCCATTCAGACTTTACATCATCAGCTGGGAATTGAATCGGTGAAAAATCATAAATGTCCATATAATCTGGAACTACTATAATTCCACCTGGATGTTGTCCAGTTGTTCTTTTTACACCCGTACATCCCATAGCTAATCGATCATATTCAGCACCACGTAAGTTTAGATTATGATCATTTGCATACCCTCGTACATAACCGTATGCTGTCTTGTCAGCTACTGTACCGATTGTACCTGCACGATAGACATAGTCCTCACCAAAAAGTACTTTTGTATAATTGTGAGCAGTTGGTTGATATTCGCCGCTGAAATTCAAATCGATATCAGGGACCTTATCTCCTTTAAATCCAAGGAAGGTTTCGAAAGGAATATCATGACCATCTTTTTTGTATGCAGTACCACATTCTGGACAATCTTTGTTCGGTAAATCGAATCCAGAACCTACTGATCCATCATTGAAAAACTCTGAGTGTTTACAATTTGGACAGACGTAATGTGGTGGAAGTGGATTTACTTCCGTTATTTCTGTCATAGTCGCTACTAATGATGAACCTACAGATCCCCTTGATCCTACTAGATACCCATCATCTAATGATTTTTTTACAAGTTTATGCGAAATCAAATAAATTACAGCAAAACCATGTCCAATAATACTTTTTAACTCTTTTTCAAGACGTGCTTCTACAATTTCTGGTAATTGCTCTCCATAAATAGATCTTGCCATTTGATAGCTCATATCACGAACTTCATCTTCAGCACCTTCAATTTTTGGAGTATATAAGTCATCCTTAATTGGTTTTATATCTTCAATCAAACTAGCAATTTTTTGAGTATTTGTTACGACTATTTCTTTTGCTTTTTCTTCTCCTAAAAATGCGAATGCAGATAGCATCTCATTGGTTGTTCTAAAATGAACATCTGGTAATCGATGTCGATTTAGTGGGTTTGCTCCACCTTGAGAACCAACTAAAATTTTTCGATAAATTTGATCTTCTTTTTGTAAGTGATGAACGTTACCAGTACCAACAACAATTTTTTCTACCTTTTCAGCCATTTTTACAAGCTTTGAAATAACTTCTCTTAAATGTTGTTCATTTCGAACAATTTCTAATTCTACTAAATGTAAAAGTGTCTCTGGTGGCATTACTTCGATATAATCATAAAACTCCATTAGCTTTTCTGCTTCTTCAGGAGACTTTTGAACACTTGCCTCAAAAACTTCACCTTTATCACATGCAGATCCAACTAATATTCCTTCGCGATGTTTCACTAGTAATGATCGAGGAACCCTTGCAACTCGATGATGATAATGGATATGAGAGTATGAAACAATTTTAAACAAGTTTTTTAGTCCAGTTTCATTCGTAGCTAATAGAGTTGCATGTGATGGTCTTGCTCGTTTATAAGAATCGCCTTTCCCCATGTTATTATTTAGCTCGTCATGATAATACATATCCTGCTCTGCAGCATCTTTCAGCATTTTTAGAAGTAAGAAGCCAGTGGCCTCAGCATCGTATATCGCTCTATGATGTTGTGTTAAGTTAATATCGAATTTTTTACATAATGTATTTAATCGAAAGTTTTTAAAATCCGGATACAAAGTTCTAGCTAACTCAAGCGTATCAATTACACCGTTATTTGTAATACCAATTTCATATTTTTTAAAGCCCATTTGAATAAAGCCCATATCAAATGAAGCATTATGAGCTACTAGTATATCGTCACCCATCCACTCTTTAAACTCCCGAAGTACCACATCAACATTTGGGGCATCTCTTACCATATCGTCAGTAATTCCCGTCAATTCAATCGTAGTTGCAGATAGTGGATGATGAGGATTTGCAAATCGTTCAAATCGGTCAATGATTTCTCCTTTATGAATCTTTACAGCAGCTAACTCGATGATCGTATCATAAACAGCAGAAAGACCTGTTGTCTCTACGTCAAATACAACATAGGTTGCTTCCTCTAATGAAATATGAGATGGATTATATGCTGTTGGTACACCATCATTTACTAAATTTATTTCAACGCCATATAGTATTTTTACACCGTGTTTTTTACCTGCTCCAAATGCTTCAGGGAAGGATTGAACAACTGCATGATCCGTTATTGCAATTGCTTCATGACCAAACTTACCTGCTTGTTTAACTAAATCACCTGCTGAAACGACTGAATCCATTTGGCTCATATGTGTATGAGCATGTAACTCAATTCTACGCTCTCCTTCTGGAGCTTCGTCCTTGCGTTCATCTGGTGTAATTTCATTTATATCATTAGCAATCATGACTAGATCACGTACAAATGTATCGTTTTGTACTGATCCTCTAACTTTTACCCACATACCCTTTTTAATTTTATTTAACATCGGGATATCTTCTTTATCCCTAGAGAACATTTTCACTAGTATTGAACTCGTGTAATCAGTTATTTTAAATGTAATTAAGACACGGCCGCTCTTAAGTTCACGAATTTCAGAATCGAATACATATCCTTGAAGAACTACTCGTTTTTCTTCTTCAATGATTGACGAGATTGTATTAATTTCAGTTTCCTTAATATAATATCCAACAACAAGAGGACCTTGAGGCTCATCTCCTTCTGCTTCTTCAGCTGCCTCTTTCTTTTCTAATTCAACAAGTACTTCCATCGCACGCTTACGATCTTCTTCAGCTTTTTTCTCAAGAAACTCAGTTTTTTCTTCAACATTATCTTTTATCGTATTCTCAAAAAACAACTTAGGAAAACCTACTTTTTGATATAAATCTTGCAGCTGAGGAACGTATCGATTTGTAAAAGCATTCTCTTCAATTAGACTATTTAAATCGATCATTACTTTATTATTTTCAACTGAAGGTAAGGCAGATTCAATATGTTGTAAAATAGGAGATTTCGATTCAACAGATTGAATCATAAATGACCAATAATCAATTACTTTTTGTTCATCTATTTTTGGATTTTCTGTATTAATAACGACTGAGACATCTGCTATATGTTTAAAAGTTCTTAATAAACTTGTTACAAATACTTGAAATGTTGCAAAAGGTAAAACATTATCTATTTTAAAAGTAAACTGCCATTTTTTTTCGCTTTTATTTACTTCAAGGTTTACGATTTCCCCATTTTTAAAATACAAATCTCGCATATCTTCAGGAAATTGAAGCTGATCTAATAATAGCTGAAACCGCTCCTGACGTGTTTGTCCCATTTTTTCACCAACCTTATTTATAAATTGCAATATATGTGTAAAAAAATCGAAAGTACCTCCAAAAATAAGAGGTACTTTTTATTTGTGTGCGATTCCCGTAAGTGTCGCTTCCACTTTTATTTTATTTTAACATATTTATTTCATTCACAAGGTTAGAAATTTCTACTTCTTTACTAACTTGTCCATCTCTTGTTTTAAGTTCTACAATTCCTTCAGCAGCTTTTTTACCAACAACTACTCGTACAGGAATTCCGAAAAGATCTGCGTCTGCAAATTTTACACCAACGCGTTCATTTCGGTCATCTAATAATACATCTTGTCCAATCTCTTTTAACGTTTTATAAATATCGTCTGCTAAATTTACTTGCTCTTCATTCTTTGTATTTACAGTAATGACATGTACATCAAAAGGAGCTAGGTTTTTCGGCCAAACAATACCTTTCTCGTCATTATATTGCTCTACAATTGCAGCTAATGTACGCGATACACCAATTCCATAGCATCCCATAATGATTGGATTCGATTTTCCATTTTCATCAAGGAATGTTGCATTCATAGACTCAGAATATTTTGTACCTAATTTAAATACATGACCTACTTCAATCCCTTTTGCAAATGAAATAGTTCCTTTACCGTCTGGAGATAAGTCACCTTCTTGGATAAATCTTAAGTCTACGAAATCTTTAACATTATAGTCTCTATTTACCGTTACGTTAATGTAGTGGTAGCCCTCTTCATTTGCTCCACAGCAACCATTTACAATACCTTTAATTGCATTATCCGCTAATACTAATAAATCAGATTTTACTCCAATTGGACCTAATGATCCTATTTCACAGTTCATTAGTTCTTTTACTTCTTCTTTAGTAGCAAGCTCTACTGAATGTGCACCTAAATAGTTCTTTAATTTAATATCGTTGATTTCGTGGTCACCACGAGCAAGCACTAATACAAAACTTTCATCTGCTTTGAAAATAATTGATTTAATGCTTTTTTCAATTGGTAAGTTTAAGAATTCAATTACTTCATCGATTGTTTTTTGATTTGGCGTTTCTACTTTTTGAACTTCTTCTAATTTCTCATCAGATGGTTCATAATTCGTCACAACTGGTGCCATTTCAATATTTGCTGCATAGCTAGATTCATTTGAAAATGCGATTGTATCTTCACCAATGTCAGATAACACCATGAATTCATGCGTATCTTTTCCGCCCATCGCTCCTGAATCAGCAACGACCGCTCTGAAATTTAATCCACAACGAGTAAATACGTTGCTATAAGCCGTAAATAAACGATCATATACTTCATCCAAGCTTTCTTGTGATGCATGGAATGAATATGCATCTTTCATTAAAAATTCACGGCCGCGAAGTAGTCCAAAACGAGGACGTTTTTCATCACGGAATTTTGATTGTACTTGGTAAAGTGTAATTGGTAATTTTTTATATGATTTTAATTCATCACGAATAATGGAAGTAACAACTTCTTCATGTGTTGCTCCTAATGCAAATCCTCTACCGTGACGATCTCTTAAACGCATTAGTTCTGGACCAAAATTATCCCAACGACCTGATTCTTCCCATAATTCCTGCGCTTGCATTGATGGCATTAACATTTCCATCGCACCAGCATTATTCATTTCTTCTCGAACGATATTTGCTACTTTTTGAAGAACTTTATTACCTAAAGGTAAGAAACTATATATACCAGATGCGTTTTGTCTAATAAAACCTGCTCTTAATAATAATTGATGGCTTTTTATATCTGCATCTGATGGTACTTCACGAAGAGTTGGACTATATACGATACTTTGTTTCAAAAGGATTCACCTCATATTTTTCTTTTATTCTTATATTCTTTTTAATAACTTATTTTAAAAATAGATTTCGTGATTGTTTTAAAATCTATATGTAAACAATACAAACAACAATTCTTAACAAAGCGCTTTTTAAGATAAGAATCCGCTCTCACTTAAAACGGGCTAATTGACAAACAATATGTCACTAAGCCCGTTTTATAAGCAAGTAAGTCGCGGATTCTTATACAAAATTCATGAAATTACACGATTAAATTAAACAGAGCTTCTTATAAGAAAAATCTTTTAATATCGTTCCAAGTTACGATGATCATTAATAACATTAAAAGCGCAAAACCAATAAAGTGTACGACACCTTCTTTTTGGCGATCTATTGGTCGACCTCTTAATGCTTCTATTGCAAAAAATGTTAGTCTTCCTCCATCAAGAGCTGGTAATGGTAATAAATTCATAATACCAAGATTGATACTTAAAAACGCTGCCCATTTCATTAAGTAGAATATGCCTGATTGTGCAGCTTGATCTGTTACCTGATAAATACCAACTGGACCCGAAAGATTATTTATTGAGAATTGACCAGATACTAAATGACCAACTGCTAATACAATTTCTTTTGTCCATCCAATTGTTTCAGTTATACCATATTTAACCGAAGAGAAAACATTTTTTTCAACAGGTGCATATACACCAATTAATCCATTAACTTTATGATCGATTGTTTCTGACTTTGGAGTGATTGGAATCGAAATAACTTTATTATCTCTTTTCACTTTAAATAATAATTCTTTACTTGGGCTTTCTCTAACAATTTTAACTACTTCTGCCCATTTTGAAACATCTTTATTATCAATTGATAAAACAATGTCGCCTTCTTTTAGACCAGAAGTTTGCGCTGGACCTTTTGGAAGTAATTCACCAATTTTAGCATCATTTACTGGAGTTCCTTGAAGTAATCCCAATAGGATAAAAATGACTAAAGCTAGAACAAAATTCATCATCGGGCCTGCAAAAATAGCAATCGCTCTTTTTCCTACTGATTTACTATTAAATTGTCGGTTATACGGAGCAATTTGGTGCCCTTGTCCTTCACTATAAATGAACGCTTTTTCATTTACATTGAATTTTGATACACCTTCAGTTCCTTCTTCAACACCAATGATTTCTAACTTATGCTCTAAATCTATTGAATCAACTTCAACAAAACGAAGATCTTGGAAACGATCAAACTGATCAACTACAATTTTAGTAACTTCCCCCATTGAGTTAAATTGTAAACCGATATGTGATCCAGGCTTTACTTGTACCATTTCTGGATCTTCCCCAGCGTAACGAACATAACCACCAAGCGGCAATAATCTTATTGTGTATGTAGTTTCATTTCGATAAAATGAGAAAACCTTTGGACCAAATCCAATCGCAAATTCTCTACATAATATACCAGCACGTTTTGCAAAATATAGATGTCCTAGTTCATGAAAAAATACAAGTGCGCCAAAAATTACAACAAACGCTATAACTGTATTCATCTAATTACCACCCTTACTTTATTAGTGATGAAACGAATTGTCTTGTTTGTTCATCAATGTTACGAATTTCTTCTAATGAAGGTTTACTTATTACATTGTGTTTTTCAAGAGCGTTTTCTATTAAATTCTCAATTTGTAAGAATGATATTTTATTCTGTAGAAAAGCAGCTACCGCTTCCTCATTTGCCGCATTTAATACAGTTGGTAAACTACCGCCAACTTTTCCTGCTTGATAAGCATAATCCAAACATTTAAACCTTTTAAAATCCATCTCCTCAAAATGAAGTGTCCCAAATTTAATTAAATCTAATGGCTTATGATTATTAATTGGTTTTCTTGAAGGATAGTTTAGTGCATAGGCGATTGGTACTCTCATATCAGGTGTTCCTAATTGTGCCATTACACTTCCGTCATCGAATTCAATCATAGAGTGAATAACGCTTTCTCTATGTAGTACTACATCAATTTTTTCATATGGCATATTAAATAGCCAATGTGCTTCAATCACTTCTAATCCTTTATTCATCATTGTAGCTGAATCAATTGTAATCTTTGCACCCATTGACCAATTTGGATGATTTAGAGCATCTTCAATCGTAACATCCTTTAATTGATCTCTTGTTTTATCTCTAAAGCTACCACCTGAAGCCGTGATGATTAATTTATGTATTTCATTAGGGTTTTCACCATTTAAACATTGATAGATTGCTGAATGCTCACTATCTACTGGTAAAATTGAGACACCATATTTTTCTGCTTCAGCCATTACAATATGACCTGCTGTTACTAATGTCTCTTTATTCGCAAGTGCGATTGTTTTACCATTTTGAATTGCTTTCATAGTTGGAACTAAACCTACACTACCAACAACAGCGTTAACAAGTATTGTACTGTCTTCATGGACGGCAACTTCAATAAGGCCTTCTTCACCATATAAAACTTTGATTTTCGAAGGGACACCTAAGCTCGTCAGTTTTTCAGCCTCTTCTTTACCTGCAACTGAAACTAGTTTTGGTTTAAATTCTAAAATGATCTTATATAATTCATCAATATTTCTCCCAGCTGAACACGCGACTAATTCAAAATCATTTGATTGATTTCTAATAATATCGAGTGTTTGTATACCGATTGAACCAGTTGCTCCAAGTAAGCTGATTTTCTTCATTTTCATATGTCTCCTTAAATACAAAAACTAATACTATAATGTAAATAGTAAATAGACGATTGGCAATGTGAAAATGATACTATCAAATCTGTCTAAAATCCCACCATGACCAGGTAATAAATTTCCTGAGTCTTTAACACCGTAGTATCTTTTATATGCAGATTGTACGAGATCACCTAATTGACCAAAAATCGAAACAAGTACAGCTACTAGTACTAAATATAGTATTGAATGATTTAAA
Source organism: Gottfriedia acidiceleris (assembly GCF_050457485.1). Lineage (GTDB taxonomy): Bacteria > Bacillota > Bacilli > Bacillales > Bacillaceae_G > Gottfriedia > Gottfriedia acidiceleris_D. The sequence continues at coordinate 65,649 of NZ_JBCMJM010000001.1, read as the reverse complement.
GTTAACATAATCGATAAAATTACTGCAACTACTACAGCACAAATAATTCCACCTATCGAACCTTCAATCGTTTTATTGGGACTAATATCAGGCCAAAGTTTAGTTTTACCTGTAGCTTTCCCAATAAAATATGCACCCGAATCAGTTGCCCAAATTACGAATAATGGGAAGAAAAAGTATGAAATTCCCATATTTCTCATCTCGTACATATAATGAAATCCGAATCCTACATATAAACTACTTAGTACTACAAAAGAAGCATCTTCAAAAGTAAATGTATTCTTTGTAATTACCGTATATGATAAAAGTAGTAGGATTAGTACAATTGAAATTTCTGTTTTACCGATTTCTACGGGTAAAATCTTATTTGATAAATGATTAGGTGTAATTGCTAACCATGTTAAGATTAATCCAAGTACAGTTTGTGCACTAAATAAATTAAACTTTTTCATTCTAATCAATTCAAAATAACCGATTGTGCCAAGTGCAAATACAAGTAATCCAAACGGCCATTTACCAAATATTACTAATCCTAAAAATAATGCTCCAGCTATAACTCCTGTTATAATACGCTGTTTCAAGTTCGTTCACCGCTTTCTTAAATACCACCATATCTTCTTGCTCGATTTTGATACTCTTTAACCGCATCAATTAAACATTCTTCGGTAAAATCGGGCCATAATACATCTGTAAAATATAGTTCAGAATAAGCAATTTGCCAAAGCATAAAATTACTAATCCTTAATTCACCACTTGTTCTAATTAACAAATCTGGATCTTTAAAATCACTAGTCATTAAATAACGATTGAACAATTCTTCATTAATTTCTTCTTTATTTATTTTATTATCCAATACATCTGAAGAAATCTTTTTAACTGCAGAAATAATTTCGTCTCTAGAACCATAATTTAGGGCAAAATTTAATACCATACCTGTATTGTTTTTAGTTTCCTCTACTGCTCTTAATATTGCTTCTGTAGTATAGCTTGGTAATTGCTCTTTATTTCCAGTTAATCTTACCTGCACATTTTCTTCGATTAATTCAGGTAAAAATGTCCCTAGAAATTCTTGGGGTAACTTCATTAAGAATTCTACTTCAGTTTTAGGTCTTTTCCAATTCTCAGTTGAAAAAGCATATAAAGTTAAAGTCTTAATACCTAATTTACTAGCAGTTCTTGCAATTTTTCGAACTACTTTCATTCCCTCATAGTGTCCCTTAACCCTTGGTAGATTCCTCTTTTGTGCCCATCTACCATTACCATCCATTATTATTGCAACATGCTCAGGAATTACTCCGTCGACCCCATTTAATTGCGAACTTGGAGGTACATTTTTCTCTTCTTTATTTCTTTTAAAAAAAGAAATTAATTTAAACATCATTAATCCTCCGTTTAAGTATATCTAATTAAAGCATTGAGTAAAAAAACCCCCTTAAACAGAGGGTCTTTTTACTCAAAGCGCTTAGTTTATTTAATTATAATGCAATAATGAAATTATGTAATAGCATAATGTGAAAAATTCATTATTTTTCTAAGCGCTAGTAAGATATACCTTGCAATGCAGTATTAAACTTCCATTATCTCTTTTTCTTTTTCTTTTGTGATTCCATCGATTTTTTCGATATGTGAATCTGTTTGTTTTTGAATGTCTTCTACAAGACCACGTAATTCATCTTCAGTAATTTCACCATTTTTTTCTGCTTTTTTAAGATCATCATTTGCATCACGGCGGATGTTACGTACTGCAACTTTAGCATCTTCAGCAGATTTTTTAACTACTTTTACTAAGTCGCGACGACGTTCTTCTGTTAATGGTGGGAAGCTAATTCTGATTACAGTTCCATCATTTGAAGGATTTAAGCCTAAGTCAGCTTTTTGAATCGCTTTATCCATATCATTAATAACTGTTTTATCGTAAGGAGTAATTAATAATAATCTTGCTTCTGGTACTGAAATATTTGCCATTTGGTTGATTGGTGTTGGAGCACCATAATATTCAACTGAAACTTTATCTAAAATAGCTGGGTTTGCACGACCAGCACGTACTGTTGCTAATTCTCTAGAGAAAGCAGAAACAGCTTTTGTCATTTTTTCTTTTGCTAAAGAAATGATTTGATTAGACATCTTTATTTCCCCCTTACTATTGTTCCAATATTTTCGCCAAGTACGGCACGTTTAATATTACCTTCTTCCATAATTGAGAATACAATTAATGGAATATCATTGTCCATACATAAAGAAGATGCAGTTGAATCCATTACACCTAAACCTTCTTTTAATACGTCTAAATATGTAAGAGTTTCGTATTTTACAGCAGTTTTATCGATTGATGGGTCAGCTGAATATACTCCGTCTACATTATTTTTTGCCATTAAAATAACATCTGCTTCAATTTCAGCAGCACGTAATGCAGCAGTAGTATCAGTTGAGAAATAAGGATTTCCTGTACCAGCAGCAAAAATTACAACACGTTTTTTCTCCAAATGACGAATTGCTTTACGACGGATATATGGTTCTGCAACTTGACGCATTTCAATTGATGATTGTACACGAGATTGTACACCAAGTGTTTCAAGACTATCTTGAAGTGCTAATGAGTTCATTACAGTACCTAACATGCCCATATAGTCAGCTGTAGCTCGGTCCATACCCATTTCGCTACCTGTCTTACCACGCCAAATGTTACCAGCACCTACTACTACTGCAACTTCAACATCTAGTTCTGCAATTTCTTTAACTTGTTCAGCAATTGATTTAATAACTGATGGATTAATTCCAAATCCTTGCCCGCCAGCTAGTGCCTCACCACTAAGTTTTAATACTACGCGATTATACTTTGCTTTACTCATAATACCCTCCATTTACGTACATCTATGTATTTACGTTTCTTTAAAAAATAGGGAACACATAGTGTCCCCTATTTTCATTCAAAGTAACTAAATTAGTTACCTTTTACTTGATTCATTACTTCTTCAGCAAAGTTATCTTCACGTTTTTCTAAGCCTTCTCCAACTTCATAACGAACGAAAGATTTAACAGTTCCGTTAGCAGCTTTTACGAATTGACCTACTTTAACGTCTGGGTTTTTAACGAAAGATTGATCTAATAAGCAGATTTCTTCGAAGTATTTACCAATACGTCCTTCTACCATTTTAGCAACGATGTTTTCAGGTTTACCTTCGTTTAATGCTTGTTGAGTTAAAATTCCACGCTCATGCTCAACTTCTTCTTGAGAAACAGCATCACGAGAGATATATTTAGGGTTGATTGCAGCGATGTGCATAGATACGTCTTTAGCAACATCTTCTTTAGTTGTTCCTTCTACTACTGAAAGAACACCGATACGACCGCCACTGTGTAAGTAAGCACCAAATGCATCAGCATCAGTTTTAGAAACTAATTCAAAACGACGTAAAGAGATTTTTTCTCCGATTTTAGCAATTGCATGGTTAATGTATGTTTCAACAGTTTCACCATTTTCCATTGTTTGTGTTAAAGCTTCTTCAACAGTTGCAGGTTTGTTAGCAACGATATGTTTAGCAAGAACAGCACCTAATTCTTTGAAACCTTCGTTTTTAGCAACGAAATCAGTTTCAGAGTTTACTTCGATTAATACTGCATCGTTTCCAGAAACTTCAACGAAAGTTAAACCTTCAGCAGCGATACGGTCACCTTTTTTAGCAGCTTTAGCGATCCCTTTTTCACGAAGGTAGTCAATTGCTTTGTCCATGTTACCTTCAGTTTCAGTTAATGCTTTTTTACAATCCATCATACCAGCGCCAGTTTTTTCACGTAATTCTTTTACCATTTGTGCAGTAATTGCCATAATATTTCATCTCCTATATGTAAGCTTATTTTATTCAATCGTTTTATAAGGTAAACAATTTTCGATTATTTTAACCTTAAAAAAAGGTGATAAAAGGCTAAAACCTCTTATCACCTTTCACTTTCTCATTAAGCAGTTGTTTCTTCGCCTTGTTTCGCTTCAAGAATCGCATCTGCCATTTTTGATGTAAGAAGTTTTACAGCTCTAATAGCATCGTCGTTTGCTGGGATAACGTGATCGATTTCATCTGGATCACAGTTAGTGTCAACAATACCGATGATAGGAATGTTTAACTTACGAGCTTCAGCAACAGCGATACGCTCTTTACGAGGATCAACTACGAATAATGCATCAGGAAGTTGCTTCATGTCTTTGATTCCGCCTAAGAATTTTTCAAGACGTTCTAATTCTTTTTTAAGTTGAATAACTTCTTTCTTAGGTAACACTTCAAAAGTGCCATCTTCTTGCATTCTTTCGATATCTTTTAAACGTTTAACACGTTTTTGGATTGTTTGGAAGTTTGTTAACGTTCCACCTAACCAACGTTGGTTAATGAAGTACATACCAGAACGGATTGCTTCATCTTTAATAGCTTCTTGAGCTTGTTTTTTAGTACCAACGAAAAGGATGTTTCCACCTTCAGCAGCGATACCTTTCATTACGTTGTAACACTCTTCAACCTTTTTAACTGTTTTTTGTAGGTCGATGATGTAGATACCGTTACGCTCAGTGAAGATGTAACGTTTCATTTTTGGGTTCCAACGGCGTGTTTGGTGACCGAAGTGAACACCAGCTTCTAATAATTGCTTCATAGAAATTACTGACATTTTATTTCCTCCTAATGGTTCTTTTTCCTCCGCTCACGTCTTCTTCTCCTATCACTCCCAAACTGGGTAGCACCAATAAGAAAATCGGCAAGCGTGTGTATTAACACCATGGACTACTATAGCATATACATCATTAATTATCAAGAGAAAACGAGAAATTATTGTCGAAGTTTCAACAATGATTGTTTTTCCTTTTCACTATATAAATCCTTTTTCCATTTTCATCCATAGTAAGACTATTTTTAGATCATCGAACTGCTATTATTCGAATTTGGGTTATTCTTCCATACTAAATAATCAACACATGAAGGCAATAAATTAAGTGATTTAGAATTGAGAATTCACCTGTCCCAACAACTGAATCTTTATCAGTATTGGGAATTTTTGTTAATTTATTCAACTTTATCGTATTCTTCTTCATATTTCTTTAAATTGTTAAAAAAGAAATTGTCAATAAAGTAAGTAATATGAGGCTGATTTCCACTACACAAATATAAATAATCTTAAAAAACATTATACTAATTATTTAAAATTCCAAATGAATTCAATGTATAGTTTACAAAGCTCCTATATATTATTTTTACTTAAAAGATCCCTTAATTTAAAAATAGATTTAGCATGGATCTGCGAAACCCTAGAAGTCGATAAATTAATAATTGTTCCAATTTCAGTAAATGTTAATTCTTCATGATAATACAAACTTATTACTAACTGCTCTTTCTCATTTAATTCCGTTACAATCGTCTTGGCAAGCAGTCTTATTCGTTCATCTTTCAGTAGCATTTCTTCAGGTGTTAATGTTTCATGATCCTTTATAGTATGAATAAAATTAACTTGTCCATCTCCAGCATCTTTGATTTGTTCATCTACAGACAACATATTAGAGAAAAACACATCATTTATGACATTAACAACTTCCATCGAAGTATAACCAGTATACAGTGCTATTTCTTCAGGTGTAGCTTTTCGTTCAAGAGCCGGTTCTAACTTTTCAATTGCACATTCTATTTTTTTTGCTTTATCTCTAATTGATCTAGGTAACCAGTCTTCTTTACGAAGACCATCCAATATATTACCACTTATTCTAATTGAAGCATATGTTTCAAATTTCAAATCTCTTTTCGGTTCAAATTTCTCTAGTGCGTCATATAAACCCATCATCGCTAAACTGTGTAAATCATCTCTGCTGACACTTGAAGGTAATCTTTGAGCTATACGATTTACTTGAAAGTGAACTAGTGGCATATATATCCGCATTAACGCATCTCCGGCATCTAAATCACGATCTTCAATCCACATTTTCCAATAACTTTGTGAAACATTTTTTTGAACTTGCAACACGTCTTTCACCTCAGCGAATTACCATATTATATTTAATACTTGATTGAAATTTATTTCTTAATAGTGATTTTTGTTAAATTTTTAGGCCACATTTAAATAAAAGAAATTAAAACTTTACTCAAATTTTATTCGTGCTATTGAATATGCAGTTCCCAAGTGAACTACCCATCACGAAATTCTTCTTTTATTACTATTTAGCCTTTCAATTCCCCTATAATTAAACGGCTAAATAGTAATAAATATGAATCTATTAATTTTATTCAATATTCGGTACGAATCAATCCATTTCACATACATAAGCACCACGTATAGTATAATTTTATTTACTAAGTCTCAAAATACTTTTACAATAGTAAGTTTCGATAAAAACTCAGTTGTTCACTTTTCGATCCTTTTAAAAATTATATTATTAAAATTCTTTAATGTATCCACTTATTCTTTAAAATAATGTGAATTTTTTTAGTACAATAAAAAACATTATTTTTTTCATTTTTTTAAAATAATTGTACCTATATTCCAGAATTCTATTTTTAATCTAATAGATTAATCTTTAGGATGTCCTGATTTTAGTTATACTTAATAAAGAACAAATTTAAAGAATACAATATTTTTTATTTGTCTTTAGGAAAGTATGTATCTGGAGTGGAAATAACTGACATATACTAAAAAACAATAATATATTTGAAAGCAGCCAACAGTATAAAAGTAAAAAACACCATTACAATTATAATATCTAATTCCCTCTCAAAAATAATTTTTATATTTTATCACTATAATCAAGTAAATATTTTTTAATCATACCATAATTTCCAATTCGTCTATATATTTCATTTATACAAAAAAAGGAAAATAGTCTCCATTTAACAAATCTTTTTATTTTAATATAAAAATTTGTAAAATTCTAATCACTTTTAATTTAATATAGACAAAAAAACCTTTTCCCAATTAATAATTGAGAAAAGGTTTAAACTTAATAATATCTTTTGCCTTCTTTAAGAAGTGACCTTATTAATTAGTTAGATTTTAATTTCTCTAACTCTAATAAGAATTTGTCATTTAGTACTTTAATATAAGTACCTTTCATTCCTAGTGATCTTGACTCGATAACACCAGCACTTTCTAATTTACGTAGTGCATTTACGATAACAGATCTTGTAATTCCAACACGGTCAGCAATTTTACTTGCTACTAATAAACCTTCATAGCCATTTAATTCTTCAAAAATATGTTCGATTGCTTCTAATTCGCTATAAGAAAGAGATGAAATAGCCATTTGTACAACTGCTTTACTTCTAGCTTCTTCTTCAATTTCTTCTGCTTTTTCACGTAGAATTTCCATACCTACTACTGTAGCGCCATATTCAGCTAAGATTAAATCATCATTTTCAAAATCATGATTAATTCGAGCTAGAACAAGAGTACCTAAGCGCTCACCACCACCAATAATTGGAACAATAGTTGTTAAACCGCCAGAAAATAAATCTTTATTTTCAACTGGGAATGCAGTGTGCTCACTGTTGATGTCTATATTAGATGATGTTTCATTAATATTAAATAGGTTTTGTGTATATTCTTCAGGGAATTGGCGATCGCTGAACATTTTTTGCATACGCTCATTTTCGATTTTTTGGTGAAGACCGTAACCTAATAATTTCCCTTTACGACTTAAAATAAATACATTTGATTCAATAACCTCTTCTAATGTATCTGCCATTTCTTTAAAGTTTACTGGCTTCCCTGCAGATTGTTGTAATAACTTATTAATCTTTCTTGTTTTTTCTAATAATTGCATCTTTCTAAATGCCTCCTATTTAATTGTACGTTTCCTTTGAACTTCTTAGCAATCTCATGGCTGAATTCAAAAATGTTCTTTAGTTAAATCATAAAATGAATTGACTTATATCTTTATCTTTTGCAATATTTGCGAGCTTTTCATTTACATATTGTGGTGTAATCATAATTGTTCCCATTTGAATTTCAGAAGCTTCAAACGATAGGTCTTCAAGAAGTTTTTCCATAATAGTATGCAATCTTCTTGCGCCTATGTTGTCTGTTGTCTGATTAACTTCAAATGCTATTTCTGCTATTCTACGTATAGCATCGTCAGAAAATTCGATTTGTATACCTTCTGTAGACAATAAAGCTTTATATTGTTTAATAATTGAAAAATCAGGCTCAACTAAAATACCAACAAAATCTTCAACAGATAATTTCCCTAATTCTACACGAATTGGGAAGCGACCTTGTAATTCAGGTATTAAATCTGATGGTTTGGAAATATGGAATGCACCAGCTGCAATAAATAGAATATGATCCGTTTTAACCGGTCCATATTTTGTCACAACCGTACTTCCCTCAACGATTGGTAAGATATCTCTTTGAACGCCCTCTCTCGAAACATCTTGAGTAGAGTTTTGCTTACTTGCAATCTTATCAATTTCATCAATGAAAATAATCCCTAGTTGTTCAGCTCTATAAACTGCTTCTTGTGTTACTTCATCCATATCGATTAATTTCTGAGCTTCTTCATTCGTTAAAATCTTACGAGCTTCTTTAACTGGAAGCTTTCTTTTTTTAGTTTTCTTTGGAAATAGACTACCTAATGACTCTTGGAAGTTCATTCCCATTTGTTCCATTCCAGTTCCTTGCATAAAATCTAGCATCGGAGCTTGTTGTTGCTCTACTTCAATAGATACAAGTTCATCTTCTAGTTTTCCAGATAATAGTTGAAATTCTATATTTCTTCTTTTAGATGTTAATTCTGTATCATTCTCTTCTTGCTCAGCATTCGAGTTTTGTGAATCTTGATTAAAAAGCATCTCAAGTGGGTTTTTGAATGAAGCTTGTTTTTTCATACTTGGTGCTAGAAGTTTTACTAATCTTTGATTCGCATTTTTTTCAGCTTGATCTTTCACCTTATTCATACGCTCTTCTTTTACAATTCGAATAGAAGTTTGGACTAAATCGCGAACCATTGATTCGACGTCTCTACCAACGTAACCAACTTCTGTAAATTTAGTAGCTTCAACTTTAATGAATGGCGCTCCAACTAGTTTTGCCATCCTTCTAGCAATTTCAGTTTTACCAACACCTGTTGGTCCAATCATTAAAATATTTTTTGGTGAAATTTCATCACGGAATGACTCTTCAAGTAAACTTCTACGATATCGATTTCTGAGTGCAATTGCTACTGCTTTTTTCGCTTGTTGCTGTCCAACAATATATTGATCAAGTTTTTCAACAATTTGACGAGGCGTGAAAGAAGTACTCATAATACACTCTCCTATTCTAATTCTTCTAAAATTATATTTCCGTTCGTATACACACAAATATCACTTGCAGTTTTTAAACTAGCATATGCAATTTGTTTTGCTGAAAGATTCTCACCTGCGTTTTCCTTTAATGCACGGCCTGCTGCTAGAGCGTAATTCCCTCCAGAACCGATTGCAAGAATTCCATCGTCAGGCTCAATTACTTCACCAGTACCAGAAATTAATAATAATGAATTATGATCCATTACGATTAGCAAAGCTTCAAGTTTATGTAATACTCGATCTGTTCTCCATTTTTTTGCTAATTCAACAGCAGCTCGTTGAATATTACCATTATATTCAACTAACTTGCCCTCAAAAAGTTCGAATAAAGTAAATGCATCCGCAACAGATCCTGCAAAACCAGCTAAAACTTTTCCATTAAAAAGCTTTCTAACTTTTCTTGCAGTATGCTTCATTACTACTGCATTTCCAAAAGTTACTTGGCCATCACCAGCCATGGCACTTTTACCATCGTGTCTGATTGCGAAAATCGTTGTAGCATGAAAATTGGACATGTGAATCCTCCTTAGAAACGTTGATTAATTTCTAAAATTGAGCGTGTTTATGCTCTAGGATGATGTAAATTGTATACTTTTTGTAATCTTTCCTTCGTTACATGTGTATAGATTTGAGTAGATGATAAATTCTCATGTCCAAGTAATTCTTGAACACTACGAATATCAGCACCGTTATCAAGCATATGCGTAGCAAAGGTATGCCTTAACATATGTGGATAGATTTTATTAGTCAACGAAGTATCTTTGATCATTTTTTCTAATATACCACGGACACCTCTTGCCGTTAGTTTTGTACCACGGTGATTCAAAAAAAGATCGTCATTCATTTGCTTGTTAGCTACTATCAGTCTATTTCGGCCATCTTCTATATATGTATGAAGAGCTTTTTCTGCATAACTGCCAAAGGGAATATACCGCTGTTTATTCCCTTTGCCCGTTACTAAAATAGTCCCAATTTGAAAATCTATGTCTTTTAATTTCAAATTACAGCATTCGCTTACTCGGATTCCGGTAGCATATAGCAATTCTAAAAGAGCTTGATTTCTTTGTCCAAGTTCCGTATCTAGATCGCTAATCTTAAATAGTTTTTCAAGTTCTTCCTTGTACAAAAATCTTGGTATCATAGTTTCTTTTTTAGGAAGTGACGCTAATACAAAAGGATTCTCTTTTGCTTCATTTTCTCTCATAAGAAAACGATAGAAACTTCTTAAACAAGAAATATGCTTTGAGACTGTACGTCTTGATAGCTGTTTGTCATGCAAAGTTGTTAAATAGAGACGAACATCAGAATAAGTAACTGAAGAAAATGAAATAATGGATTGTTGCTCCATAAAAACTAGAAATTGTTCAACAATTTTTTTATAACTATTTAATGTGTATTGTGAAGAGTTTTTCTCTAATTGTAAATACTGAATGAATAATTGACACAATATTTTAATATTCAAGGTAATTTCTCCTCACAAGCCACTACATACTAACATATAAAGTAGCTATTTGCAATTTATTTTCTTAACATTCTACAAAATTCATAATTGATTCTAATGCACGGTTTGCATATGCTTCATATCGTTCTTGTTTTCTTTTAATTTTGACATCAAGTCTAGGGAACAGACCGAAATTAGCATTCATAGGTTGGAAGTGTTTTGCACTTGTTGTCGTTATATAATTAGCCATACTTCCAATTGCAGTTTCTGCTGGGAATACGACTAACTCTTTCTCCATTACGAATCTAGCTGCATTTATTCCCGCTACTAAACCAGATGCTGCAGATTCTACATAACCTTCCACTCCAGTCATTTGACCTGCAAAGAATAAATCTTCACGACCTTTAAAACGATATGTTGCCTCTAATAGATTCGGTGAATTTATAAACGTATTTCGATGCATTACACCATATCGTACAATTTCAGCATTCTCTAGGCCAGGTATTAATTGTAAAACTTCTTTTTGTGGCCCCCATTTTAAATGCGTTTGGAATCCTACTATATTATATAAAGTTCCAGCACTGTCATCCTGACGTAGTTGTACAACTGCATACGGCGTCTTACCAGTCTTTGGATCCTCTAAGCCTACTGGTTTCATTGGTCCAAATAATAATGTTTGCTTTCCGCGTTTAGCCATTACTTCTACTGGCATACAGCCTTCAAAGAAAATCTCTTTTTCAAATTCTTTTAAAGGAACTGTTTCTGCTGTAGTTAATGCTTCATAAAAACGATCGAATTCTTCTTCTGTCATTGGGCAGTTTAAGTAAGCTGCTTCACCTTTATCATATCTTGATTTTAAATATACTTTATTTAAATCAATACTTTCTTTTTCTACTATTGGAGCAGCTGCATCATAAAAATAGAAATAATCTTCACCCGTTAATTCTTTTAATTGCTGTGATAATTCAGGTGATGTTAAAGGTCCTGTTGCGATAACTGTTGGTCCTTCAGGAATTTTAGTCATTTCTTCGTTATGCACAGTTACATTTGGATGATTTTTAACATACTCAGTTACACGGCTAGCAAACTCATGTCGGTCTACAGCTAACGCACCACCTGCTGGTACAGCACACTCATCAGCAGATCGAATAATAACTGAATCTAATCTTCTCATTTCCTCTTTTAATACACCTACAGCGTTCGTTAATGTATTCGCTCTTAGTGAATTACTACAAACTAATTCAGCAAACTTATCAGTATGATGAGCAGGTGTTTGTCTAACTGGTCTCATCTCGTATAAATGTACTTTAATTCCTCTTTTTGCGATTTGATACGCAGCCTCGCTTCCTGCTAAACCTGCTCCAATTACATTAATAAATTGTTCTTTCATTGTTAACTCCTTCTACGCTGATTCAATCAAAATTACGTATTAATATTTTATAATTTTTTTCTTAAAGATTTCTTAATAAAAAGTTGATATGAAAAGTAAAAGTGAGCAAATTAATTGCTCACACTTTTATTTGGACAAAGTCTCAGGAATTATGAATTTCAGACTGATTTTTGCTGGCAGTCTAAAGGTGAGTAAATTAATAGCTCACACTTGTTGATCCTCTTTGTAGTCACAAGATACACATTGAACTTGAATACCTTTTTTCATTTTCTTTTCAACTAATAAGTTTTCACATTTCGGACATGGTCTTGCAATTGGCTTATCCCATGATAGGAATTCACATTCAGGATAATTCGTGCATCCATAGAATATTCGATTCTTTTTCGATTTACGTTCAATTATATTCCCATCTTTACATGTAGGACATTTAACACCAATATCTTTTACAATCGCTTTTGTATTTCTGCAATCTGGGAAGTTTGAGCATGCCATGAACTTACCGTATCTTCCCATTTTAAATACCATCGGGTTTCCACATACTTCACAGTCTTCACCAGCAGGTTCATCTCTAATTTCAACTTTTTGCATTTCTTTCTCAGCTATTTCTAAGTGTTTCTCAAAACCTCTATAAAATTGATCGATGATTTGAATCCAGTTCACATTACCATCTTCAATTTTATCAAGGTCACCTTCCATTTGAACCGTAAACTCAATATTAATTACTTCTGGGAAAAACTCAACGACTAAATCAAATACTATTTGACCTAGTTCAGTAGGTACAAATCGTTTATTATCTAATGAAACATATCCACGTTTCTGAATCGTTTCTAAAGTTGGTACATATGTTGATGGTCGACCTATCCCTAACTCTTCAAGCGTTTTTACTAATCTAGCTTCCGTGTAACGTGGAGGTGGTTGAGTAAAATGTTGTTCAGGTAATATATCTTCTAATTTAACTTTTTCACCTTCAGCTAACGGTGGAAGGATACGGTCTTTTTCTTCTGTGCCATCATCATTACTCTCTATATACACCTTCATAAAACCAGGGAATTTAACTACTGACCCATTAGCTCTAAATATTACATCATTATTAATTAAGTCAACTTTAACCGTATCTAGTACTGCTGATGCCATCTGACTAGCAACAAATCGTTCCCATATTAATTTATAAAGACGATATTGATCACGACTAACATGTGCTTTGATTGTATCAGGCGAACGTAAAGTTGACGTTGGTCTAATTGCTTCGTGTGCATCTTGTACTTTATCTGATTTTTTTTCACTTTTTTTATTTGTAGCAATAAAATCTGCACCATAAGTATCAATTATATAAGATTTTGCTTCCTCAGCCGCAACATCGGATATTCTCGTTGAATCAGTTCTCATATATGTGATTAATCCGACCTGTCCTCCACTACCTAGGGAAATACCTTCATATAATTGCTGTGCAATCATCATCGTTTTCTTTGCACGCATATTTAATTTTCTAGCTGCTTCCTGCTGTAGCAAGGAAGTAGTAAAAGCAGTTGCTGGATTACGTTTACGTTCTTTTCTTGTAACACTTTGAACTTCAAAGTGATCACCTTTAATTTGTGATAAAACATTTTTTACATCAGTTTCAGAATTCAATTCCAATTTTTTACCATTAACTCCGTAAAAAGAAGTATCAAATGTTTCTTTCTTTGTTAAACCTTTACTTTTAATTGTCCAATATTCTTCAGGTTGGAAGATTTCAATCTCTTTTTCTCGTTCGATAATTAGTCTAAGAGCGACAGATTGAACTCTACCAGCACTTAAGCCCTTTTTCACTTTCTTCCATAGTAATGGGCTTATGTTATACCCTACTAAACGATCTAGTACACGTCTTGCTTGCTGTGCGTCTACTAAATTCATATTAATTGGTCTAGGTTTTTTAAAAGACTCTTTAATAGCATCTTTTGTAATTTCATTGAACACTACACGACAATCCGATGATGTATCGATATTGAGTGTATTCGCAATATGCCATGCTATTGCTTCACCTTCGCGATCTGGATCGGCTGCTAGATAGATTTTTTTTGCTTTTTTCGCAGCAGATCTTAGATCCTTTAAAACTGGACCTTTTCCACGGATTGTTATGTATTTTGGGTTGTAATCGTTTTCTATTTCAATCCCCATCTGGCTTTTAGGTAGATCTCGAACATGTCCCATTGATGCGATTACCTTGAATTTTTTACCTAAGTACTTTTCTATTGTTTTAGCCTTTGAAGGGGACTCCACTATAACTAAATTTTCTGCCATCTTTTAAGCCTCCCGAGAGTTTCTTATTCATTACTCTCTGTATTCCTTATTTCTTTCTTTTACTCTTATGTATTCTCAAATAGATTCATAATAAGAAGAGTTCAATTTATATTTTTGATTTTCCTTCATACAATTTCAAATTGTATAGTTTATTCTATACATTAGTCAAATTTTATTTAGATATAAAATAACACAAGTCGCATTAGTATTGTCAATATTTTGTAATATAAACATATTTTTTTATTTTTTAGTATATTCCTAAAATTCCTCTAAAATATCATTTGTACATGTTATTAATTTCGCTCCATCCTGAATTAATCGATGATTTCCTTTATATTCTTCCATTATAATCGGACCTGGCACTGCAAATACCTCTCTATTATATTGAATTGCAAAATTTGCAGTAATCATCGTCCCGCTCTTCTCTTTAGCCTCTAAAACGATTAATCCTTTTGATAACCCAGCTATAATTCTATTTCTTCTAGGAAAATATCTTTTTTCTGGTCTAATATAATATGGATATTCGCTTATAACTAAATGATTTAAAGATATTTCATTAAATAAGTTACGGTTTTCTTTCGGATAAATATAGTCTAACCCACATCCGACAATTGCAATCGTTGTTCCGTTGTGGAAAATAGCTGAATTATGTGCAATTGAATCGCATCCTGATGCCATTCCACTTACAATAACACAATTTTCTCTTATCAGTCCTAATATTAATGAATCACAAATAATTTTCGCAAATGAAGTTGGTTTTCTTGCTCCAATTATACTCAACATAAATTGTTTATTAAGGATATTTTGATTACCTTTTAAATACAAAACAAAAGGTGGGTCACATATTTCCCTTAACAAATCCGGATATACATCATCATAAATTGTGATAATATTAATATTTTTTTTATAGCTTTCTTTTAAAATATCAAAAATGGAAGTTGAATGAAGTTGATCATATAATTTTTCAGCGGCTTTCGAAGTCATTTGAAATGTAGTTTTAAATGTAGAAGGTGAATATTGATAGAGGTTTTCTAAATGTGGATCATAGAGTAGAATCTTCTTGATTGCTTGATAATTTTCAAATAAAAAATGATGCAAATGAATAAGTCTAATTTTCTTTTTCATACATTCTCCTTTCTTATAAGAAAGTAGCCTCCTAGCGGAGGCTACTTATTTTCATTCTTATACTAAAGCTTCATGTGTCTTACATTGTTCATATAAGCCACGCTCTTTTAATACACCAATTAAAGTTTCGCCCATTACTGCTGGAGTAAGTGCAACTTTAATGCCACAGCTTTCCATTGTAGCCATTTTCTCTTTAGCAGTACCTTTACCGCCTGCGATGATTGCACCAGCATGTCCCATACGTTTACCTTCTGGAGCTGTTTGACCGCCAATGAATCCTACTACTGGTTTCGCCATATTAGCTTGTACCCACTCAGCAGCTTCTTCTTCTGCAGTTCCACCGATTTCACCAATCATAATAACTGCATAAGTTTCTGGATCTTCATTGAATGCTTTTAATACATCGATGAAGTTTGTTCCATTTACAGGGTCTCCACCAATACCTACAGCTGTAGATTGACCAATACCAGCTTGAGTTAATTGATGTACAGCCTCATAAGTTAATGTACCAGAACGTGATACGATACCTACATGACCTTTTTTATGAATGTAACCAGGCATGATACCAATTTTACACTCATCTGGAGTGATTACACCAGGGCAGTTAGGACCAACTAATCTAGTCTTTTTACCTTCCATGTACTTTTTAACGTTTACCATATCAAGTACTGGAATACCTTCTGTAATACAAATCGCGATATCTAATTCTGCATCAACTGCTTCCATGATTGCATCAGCAGCAAATGCTGGTGGTACGTAAATTACAGATGCATTAGCACCAGTAGCTTCAACTGCATCTTTAACTGTATTGAATACAGGTACGCCAGCAATGTCAGTTCCACCTTTACCAGGAGTTACACCACCAACGATTTTAGTACCATACTCTAACATTTGAGTTGTATGGAATAAGCCTTGTGAACCAGTAATACCTTGTACAATGACTTTTGTATCTTTATTAATGAATACGCTCATTTTTATCCTCCCTTTCTTAGCCTACAAGTGCAACGATTTTTTCAGCGCCATCAGCCATTGAATCTGCTGCAACAATGTTTAAGCCTGACTCATTAAGAATCTTCTTACCTAATTCAACATTCGTTCCTTCTAAACGAACTACTAATGGTAAGTGTAAACCAACTTGTTTAGTTGCTTCGATTACACCTTCAGCAATAACATCACACTTCATGATGCCACCGAAGATATTAACGAAAATCCCTTTAACATTTTGGTCAGAAAGGATGATTTTAAACGCTTCTGTAACTTTCTCAGCTGTAGCACCGCCCCCTACATCTAGGAAGTTAGCCGGGTCTCCACCGTAGTGTTTAATGATATCCATTGTAGCCATTGCTAGACCAGCACCATTAACCATACATCCGATATTTCCGTATAAAGAAATATAGTTTAAGTCATACTTAGAAGCTTCGATTTCTTTTGGATCTTCTTCTTCTAAATCACGGTAAGCTAAAATGTCTGCATGACGATATAAAGCATTTGAGTCAAAGTTTAACTTTGCATCTAATGCCATTACTTCTCCATCACCTGTAACTACTAATGGGTTAATTTCAGCGATAGAGCAATCTTTTTCGATAAACGCAGTATATAAGCCCATCATGAACTTAACAGCTTTGTTTACTAAGTTGCTTGGAATGTTGATATTGAACGCAATACGACGAGCTTGGAAGCCTTGTAGACCTACTGCTGGATCAATATACTCTTTAAAGATTTTTTCAGGTGTTTTTTCAGCTACTTCTTCAATTTCAGTTCCACCTTCTTCAGAAGCCATTAATACAACTTGTGAAGTAGCGCGGTCTAAAACTAAACCAACATAATATTCTTTTTTAATATCGCAGCCTTCTTCGATAAGTAAGCGCTTTACTTCCTTACCTTCTGGTCCAGTTTGATGAGTAACTAATACTTTACCTAGAATTTCACTAGCATATGTATTTACTTCATCTAAATTTTTCGCTACTTTTACGCCACCCGCTTTACCGCGGCCACCAGCGTGAATTTGAGCTTTTACTACGCATACAGCTGTACCTAATTCTTTAGCTGCTTCTACTGCTTCTTCAACTGTGAATGCAACTTTACCATTTGGTACTTTTACGCCATAGCTTCGTAGGATTTCTTTCCCTTGATACTCATGGATATTCATGATCCATCCTCCCCTTTTAGAACAAGACAAATTAAAACACATCCCTATTGTATCTCTTACAGAATATACTGTAAATACTTTAGTAGAAAAGAATTAAATATTCTATGTTTTTATATAGAAAACCCTTTCATAATACAATAGTTAATGTAGTTTATCATATTACAATATTATTTTTCCAATAATTTATCCTAATCCTTTAAAAAATAGATTAACGACAGTTAGTATTATTTTTGATTTTAGGTTTACATCATTTCGAATCATTTATCTACTTTATACAAACTTAAAATGTTTTGTACTTTTAAACGTCGTTAATCTTTTATATTTTAGACCACTTCAGTAAATTGATGTAGTCTAACTACCAATTATTTTTACAATCAAACTTTTTCTTTGATTGGTGCAAAGGATCTTCTATGTTCATTAATAATTCCATGCTCATCAATCGCTTTTAAATGTTCCTTAGTTCCATATCCCATATGCTTTTCAAATCCATAGTTTGGATGCTTTAAACTAAGTTCGCACATTAAAGAATCTCTTGTTTCTTTTGCAAGTACAGATGCAGCTGCTATACTGATGCACGTTGCATCGCCCTTAATGATTGAGGTTTGAGAAATATCCAGCGGAAGTTTCATTGCATCAATTAATAAATGTTCAGGCGAATGAGTAAGTTGTTCGATCGCACGTCTCATCGCTAATTTAGTCGCTTCATAAATATTGATTTCATCTATTTCAGTGGAACTGGCCATACCAACCCCATAAGAAATTGCTTCTTCCTTAATCCGCTTTACGAAATACTGTCGTTTTTCTTTAGATAATTTTTTGGAATCATCTAATCCAATTAGCTCAGTATTTTCCGCTAAAATTACTGCCGCTGCTACAACAGGACCAGCTAATGGACCTCTACCAACTTCATCTACTCCTGCAATTAACTTTATATTTTGGCTATAAAGATTCTGTTCATATTCCATCATTTTAAGGAATTTCTCCCTAGCTAAATTTCTTTTTTCTTGTTCTTTATACCATTTAGCTACTAGCTTTTGCACACCAATTCGTTGATCACTTTCAAATTCTTTTAAGAGTTCATTCGTTGGGTCAGTTAATTCACTTAGTATATTTTTTATTTCATCTATTTTCAGAGACATAATTTAGAACTCCTTTTAACCATAAAATTTCATTAAAAAAGAAGAAAGTACGCTTATTCTTGCGCACTTTCTTCTAATATTTCATCAGTTACTTCAAGCATTGATGGATTTTCGAAGGTTAATCTTCCTAATTTTCCAGCTCTTAGCTCACGTAAAAATAAATCAGATGTTTTATCATAATCTATAATTCCGCCTGACATAAGTAATCCACGTTTCTTTCCAATATGATCAAAAATATCAACGACTTCTTCAGAAAATAAAACTTCTTCATTCATGTCATATCTTTCTTTTAATACATTTGGATAAAACTCTCTTAAATATTTAATCGCATAAATCATTACTTCTTGTAGGTTAATGATACTATCTTTTATTGCTCCTGTAGTTGCTAAACGAAGTCCTACAAGTTGATCTTCAAATTTAGGCCACAATATACCCGGTGTATCAAGCAGTTCAATTTCTTTCCCTACTTTTATCCACTGCTGTGCTTGAGTTACGCCTGGACGGTCACCAGTTTTAGCAATATTTTTTCGTGCGAGCTTATTGATTAAAGTCGATTTTCCAACATTCGGGATTCCTACAATTAACGCTCGAATTGCGCGAGGTTTAATCCCTTTTGATCTCATTTTATCAAATTTCTCTTTTACAAGTATTTCACAGGAAGAAATAATCGCTTTTAACCCTTGTCCAGATGCTGCATCAATAGCAATTGCCATTACGCCTTGTTTTTCATAATGCGCTAACCATTGCTGAGTAATTCTTGGATCTGCTAAATCTGCTTTATTTAATAAAAGCAATCTTGGTTTATTTGAAATTATTTCATCGATCATTGGATTTCTAGAAGCAGCAGGTACCCTTGCATCCGCTAATTCAATTACAACATCAATTAATGATAGTTTTTCAGTAACTTGTCTTCTAGCTTTTGCCATATGGCCAGGAAACCATTGAATCGTCATGTTGCCACCTTCTTATACATTGAATAATCAAGATTAATTTGGCTTTTATTTCGCCATTTCAACCTCAGATAACGGCCAAAAAACAAAACTTGCTCGGCCTAAAATTTCTTTTTGACTAACTGTTCCGATAATACGACTATCTTTACTTAATCGACGATTATCACCTAAAACAAATACTTGTCCTTTAGGTACAGTTTTTCTACCAGTAATCTCTTCTAACTTAAAGTCTTCAGTTAGAGGACCATCTGTCGTTTCTTTTTTATATTCGTTCAAATATGGTTCTTTATACGGTTTACCGTTAACATATAGTACATCATTTTTATATTCTACTGTGTCACCAGGTAAGCCAATAACTCGTTTAATATAATCTTTTTCCTTTGTAGCATGGAAGACTACAATATCAAAACGTCTAGGTTCATGTAGTTTGTATACGATTTTATTTACAATCATTCTACTTTGATCCTGTAGTGTTGGCATCATCGAGATACCGTCAACTAAAACCGGTGTAAAAAGGAATGTTCGAATACCAAGTGCAAGTACAAGCGCAATAAAAATTGTTTTAACTAATTCCCAAATTCCACCACTATTGCTTTCTTTCAACCTAATCCCTCCATTTTATAACCATACGTTTTGCAGTTTTAACCAGTTAAGTTAATAACTTAATTTATGTATTCTATTTTACTTTTTATTATATCCATAATCTACAAATATTGGAAAAAAAGGAGCTTGTTTAATACAAGCTCCTTTCAAAAGACTATCGAAGTTCTTTAATTCTTGCTTTTTTACCAGTAAGTGCACGTAAGTAGTAAAGTTTAGCACGACGTACTTTACCGCGACGAACAACGTCTAATTTAGCAATTTTTGGAGTGTGAATTGGGAACGTACGTTCAACACCAACTCCGTAAGAAATTTTACGAACTGTGAAAGTTTCGCTAATTCCGCCACCACGACGTTTAATAACTACACCTTCGAATAATTGGATACGCTCACGAGTACCCTCAACAACTTTAACGTGAACTCGTACAGTATCACCAGGACGGAATGCTGGTAAGTCAGTTCTTAGTTGTTCTTTTGTAATTTCGTTGATTAAATTTTGCATAATTTATGCTCTCCTTTTCCAACCGATGCTCTTACAAGATTTTAGTGACTCGCAGCGGAACACCGAGAATAAAGGCTTAAGTATTTACTCAAGCCACAAGTTATATTAACATATTCTATTAGCACACGCAACTAGTTTTCTTGTTTTAATTCTTCTTTTACTTGATCCATCCACATAGCTTCTTTTTTAGATAGAGAGTAGTTTTCGAGTAAATCTGGACGGCGCGTTATCGTACGTTTAAAAGATTGTTTTGTTCGCCATTCTTCAATTTTCGCATGATTTCCTGATAATAAAACATCTGGTACTTTATGGCCTCTAAATTCGGCAGGTCTCGTGTAATGAGGATGCTCTAATAATCCTGTACTAAATGAATCTTCAATTTTTGAAGTAGTATTACCAAGTACCCCAGGTAATAAACGAACAACGCTATCAGCAATGACCATAGCACCAAGTTCTCCACCTGTTAATACATAATCTCCAATTGAGATTTCATCCGTCACTACATGTTCACGAATTCGTTCATCATAGCCTTCATAATGTCCACAAATAAAGATTAAGTGTTCCTCTTTTGCAAGCTCTTCAGCTTTTCGTTGATTAAATCGCTCTCCTTGAGGGCATAGAAGGACTACTCTCGGCTTATTTTCACTTTTTGATACTAATTCATCAACAGCATCAAAAATCGGCTGTGGAGCTAGTACCATACCAGCGCCACCACCATATGGATAGTCATCAACATTTGAATGTTTATTCGTAGAGTAATCTCTAAAATTTACACAGCGAAACTTAACAGCCTCTTTTTCTTGTGCTTTTTTTAAAATAGATGAATTTAAAACTCCTTCAAACATTTCTGGGAAAAGGGTTAAAAAGTCTAATTTCATCATAATAGGCCTTCCATTAATTCGATTTTAACTAGTTTATTCACTACATCTATTTCTTTCACAATTTGCTCGATATAAGGAATAAGCGCATCTTTTTGACCTTTTCTTTGAATAACCCAAACATCGTTTGCACCTGGAGATAATATTTCTTTTATTTTTCCGATTTCTTCTCCATCAATTGTCTCAACAACACAGCCAATAATTTCATGGTAATAATACTCATCTTTATCTAGCTCGTGTAATTGATCTTCAGTAATCTTTAAAATCCCATTTTTAAGTGGTTCTACAGAGTTTAAAGACTCATACCCTTCAAAAGTAAGTAAATCAAAATTTTTATGTACACGGTGACTTGTTACGATTAATTCAGTTGGTGTCGATTCGTTTTCTTTAAAGAAATATAATGTATTACCTTTTACGTAACGTTTTTCTGGAAAATCAGTTCTTGAAATAACACGAACCTCTCCTCGAACTCCATGTGTATTTACAACTTTTCCGACATTTAAATATTTTTTCATTCTTTTACCTCTATATTAAAATTTCTATGTTCATTATTAGTTTGACCATTTAGATTGTATATATGTCTACCTAAGACCTTAGTCGGTTAAAACAGCTTACCTAAATACCAAGTATAGCATATCTTAAAGTCATTAAGGCATCAAAAGCTATCTCTTGCCCAAACGACTTACATCTATTCATAAATAGGTAATACCTCACCACATTATATCGGGCTTTCCCGTAAATCTCTGTAATGTTGAAAACGGTCCTTAGCTATAGCCAAGGACCGTTTTACATTACTGAATATCTAAGTGAATACGTTTTGCGTGTTCATTACTTGCTGCATATACAACCGTACGAATCGCTTTAGCAATTTTACCATGTTTGCCAATCACTCTACCAGCATCTTCAGGGTTTACCTGTAAATGAAAGAATAGATTGTTCTCATCTTCTTTAACTTGAAGTGAAATATCCTCTGGATGATCTACAAGACTTGAAACAATTGCATTTATGAGTGTATTCATCTTTTTTTCCATAATTACTTGCCGTTGCGAGCGTTGTGGAATTTCTCTAAGATACCAGCTTTAGAGAATAAGTTACGAACTGTATCAGATGGTTTAGCACCTGTTCCTAACCATTTTAATGCTGCTTCTTCGTTAATTTTGATTTCAGCTGGTTGAGCAACTGGATTGTAAGTTCCAATTTCCTCGATGAAACGTCCATCACGAGGAGAACGAGCGTCTGCTACTACTACACGGTAAAAAGGAGATTTTTTAGCTCCCATACGTTTTAAACGAATTTTAACTGCCATTTTTAAAGCACCTCCGAAAATATTTACAACGATTTATATATTATCAAAAACCAATACTGTTTGTAAAGTAAAATTTCTTAACAGCATAATTTTTTATTAAATGATGTTTAAATGCTGGAAAATTATACAAATAGGTTAGAATAAGCCCGGAAATTTAAAACCTTTCTTCTTCCCTTTTTGCATACCGCCCATCATTTTCATCATTTTTTTCATTTCTTCAAACTGTTTTAATAAACGGTTTATTTCTTGTACAGGGCGACCAGAACCTCTAGCTATTCGCTTTCTGCGACTTGAGTTAATAATATCTGGTGTAAGCTTCTCCTGCTTTGTCATCGATTGAATAATTGCCTCTACATGAGCGATTTGTTTATCGTCAATTTGCAGATCATTCAATCCTTTAATTTTGTTTGCACCTGGCATCATTTTTAAAATATCACCAAGTGGTCCCATTTTTTTAACTTGAGAAAGTTGGTCTAAGAAATCATCTAAAGTAAAAGATGCATTTCTTAATTTTTGTTCCATTTCTTTTGCTTTTTCTTGGTCTACGTTTTCTTGTGCTTTTTCAATTAAAGTAAGCACATCACCCATACCTAGAATACGTGATGCCATTCGTTCTGGATGGAACGGCTCAATTGCATCTAGTTTTTCACCAAGTCCAACAAATTTAATTGGAGTATTTGTAACTGCACGAATTGATAATGCTGCACCACCACGAGTATCGCCATCAAGCTTCGTCAAAACAACTCCAGTTAAACCTAATTGATCATTAAAGCTTTGTGCCACATTGACTGCATCTTGTCCTGTCATTGCATCAACAACTAGGAAGATTTCTTCAGGTTTTGAAAGTTCTTTAATTTGTGCAAGTTCTTCCATTAAACCTTCGTCAATATGTAAACGACCTGCAGTATCAATTAGAACATAGTCATGATGTTCATCCTTAGCATGTTGAATCGCTTGTTTCGCGATTTCAACCGGACTTACTTGATCTCCTAATGCAAATACTGGCAAATCTAATTGTTTACCTAATGTTTGAAGCTGTTTAATCGCGGCAGGACGGTATATATCTGCTGCAACTAAAAGCGGCTTACGATTGTACTTTTTTCGAAGTAAATTCGCTAATTTACCTGTCGTTGTCGTTTTACCAGCACCTTGTAAACCAACCATCATAATAACAGTCGGTGGGCGATTAGAAACAGCAATTTTACTTTGTTCTCCACCCATTAATGCCGTTAGTTCTTCTTGAACTACCTTTACAACATGTTGACCAGGCGTTAAGCTTTGCAATACTTCTTGTCCTACAGCTCGTTCAGAAACACGTTTCACAAAATCTTTAACAACTTTAAAGTTAACATCCGCCTCTAGTAAAGCAAGACGAACTTCTCTCATCATTTCCTTGACATCAGATTCAGATACTTTACCTTTGCCTCGAACCTTTTGTAATGTCTTTTGAAGTCGGTCGGCTAATCCTTCAAATGCCATAAAACCGTCCTCCTTATTATTCTAATTTCTCTAACGCATCGATCACTCGAAGAAACTCGTCATCTACAACTTTACCTTTTTTAGCATAAGTTTTCAAATGATTTAAAAGTTCATTTCGTTGTTGAAATTTTTTTAGAAGTAATAATTTCTCTTCATATTCTTCTAACATCGCTTCAGTACGTTTTATATTATCATAAACCGCCTGTCTACTAATGTTAAACTCTTCCGCAATCTCACCTAAAGAATAGTCATCCAAGTAATATAATGACATATAGCTTTGTTGTTTAGGAGTTAAAAGAGAATGATAAAAATCATATAGATAATTGATTCTCATCGTCTTATCTAACATTGTATGATCTGCCAAAACTATCACTCCTTTGTTAAGTGAATTGCCTTTACATATGCTAGTTTACCTAATACACAAATATCTGTCAAGTTTTTTACTTGACGATTAACAAAAATCAAAACAACAAAATTAAATTGAACTTTTATCCTATTTGTCTTAACTTTAGCAAAGTTGAAACTCACGTAATTTGTTAGTTAATTTCCACAGTGGAGTGCTTGATTTTTATGGGCCCTCCCTGCGTTCATTCCTTCATAGTCTTACTAGTCTCGCTATTGGACACAATTAAAAAAAGTGGATATGTCTTTCAATTTAAAACATATCCACGTCATTTCTTAATTTTTAAATTTATGCTTCTTTATTCATTAAATCTCCAAATAGGCCATATACAAATTGTTCTGCTTGGAATGGTTGCAGGTCGTCCATTTGTTCTCCTAGGCCGACGAATTTAACTGGTACTTTTAGTTCGTTTCGGATTGCTAAAACAATACCACCTTTAGCCGTTCCATCTAGTTTCGTTAAGACGATGCCAGAGACATTTGTTGCTTCGGAGAATGTTTTCGCTTGAACAAGACCATTTTGGCCAGTTGTTGCATCAATTACTAGTAATACTTCGTGTGGTGCACCAGGTACTTCTCTAGCAATGACATTACGTACTTTTTCAAGTTCTTTCATTAAGTTTACTTTATTTTGTAGACGGCCTGCTGTGTCACAAAGTAAAACATCGACTTTACGAGCTTTTGCAGCTTGAACCGCATCATACATTACTGCAGCTGGGTCTGATCCTTCACCTTGTTTAATTGTTTCAACACCGACACGATCTCCCCAAACTTCTAATTGTTCAATAGCTCCGGCTCTAAATGTATCACCAGCAGCAAGTAGTACTTTTTTGCCTTCAGTTTTTAGTTTATGAGCTATTTTACCAATTGAAGTTGTTTTTCCTACTCCGTTAACTCCAACGAATAAAACAACTGTTAAACCATCAGGATTTAAATTTAACTCAAATGAATCATCAGTTAAATCATCACCTTTATACAAATCAACTAATTTTTCAGAAATAACTTCTTGTACACCTTTTGGATCTTGAATATTTTTTCGTTTAACTTCAAATTTCAAGTCCTCTACTAGTTCCATTACTGTATTTACACCAACATCAGCCATAATTAGAATTTCTTCAAGTTCTTCAAAAAAATCTTCATCTACTTTACGGTATCTAGCAAATAAGTCGTTTAACCCTTCCGTCAGGTTATTTCTAGATTTCTCTAATCCAGATTTAAATTTTTGAGTCACTGACTCCGTTTGCTTCGAGATTGTTTCTTTTAATTTCTTAAAAAAGCTCATAATTTCAATCCTTTCTAATTACCATTCGATAATAATGCTTCGCCTTCATCCAAACGAACTGATACTAGCGTAGAAACTCCATATTCTTGCATTGTAACACCGTATAATACATCACATTCTTCCATCGTACCTTTACGGTGTGTAATAACAATAAATTGAGTTTGTTCACTAAAATATTTTAAGAATTTTGCAAATCGAGCTACATTTGCTTCATCAAGTGCAGCTTCAACCTCATCAAGTACACAGAAAGGTACTGGACGTACTTGTAAAATTGCAAAAAGTAAAGCGATTGCCGTAAGCGCTCGTTCGCCTCCTGATAATAAGCCTAAATTTTGAAGCTTTTTACCTGGTGGCTGAGCAACAATATCCACACCTGTTAACAATAAGTTTTCCTCATCTGTTAGAACTAAATCAGCTCTTCCTCCACCAAACAACTGAGTAAAGACGACTTGGAATTTTTCACGAATTGCACTAAAACTTGTTTCGAAACGCTTTGTCATTTCTTCATCCATCTCACTAATTACATTGTAAAGTGTGATTTTTGCTTCATTTAAATCAGTTCTTTGTTCTTGAAGAAAATCATGACGTTCTGATACACGTTCATACTCATCAATAGCACCAATATTAACAGTTCCTAAGTCCTCAATTGAACGCTTTAATAGTTTAACTCGTTTCCTTGCATCATCAACTGTCATTTCCAGTGTATATTTCATTTTTGCCGCTTCGTAAGTAGTCATATACTTTACATTCAGTTGTTCAAGACGATTTTCAAGCTCTACATCAAGTCGATTACTATTTACTTCTTGCTGTTTTAGTAAATCAGAAAGTGACTTATATTGACGTTGCTTTTCACGTAATGATTGAACATAATCTTCTAGCTCTGTTTGATAAGCAATTCGTTGCTCTCGACGTTTCGAAATAATTTCTGTTGTTTTTGAAAATTCAATTCGAGTATCCGAAATTATTTTCTCGAGCTCTTCCTTACCATTTTCATTCGTCATAAGTTCACTTGATAAGAAGATTATTTTTTCCTTCGTTTCTTCAAGAATTTGCTTTTGTTTTATCGAATTTTCTTCAAACTGGCGAATTCTTTCGTTACTATAACTTAACTTTTGCTCTTCTTGTGCTAGAGAAATTTTCAAACTAGTTAACTTCGATTGTAGTTCATCTTTGATTTCCTTTTGATTTAGTTTCCGTTCAGTTAATTCATTGATCTTCTGTTCTTTTGAAATAATCTCATTTTTCACATTAGCATCTAATGTTGATAATTCCTCTAGACGGTCTTTAACCTTTAATAAATCACTTGCTGAACTTCCCATTTCTAAATCATAGATTGCTAAAGCATCGTTTATATTTTTTTCTTCAAATTCGATACTTTTTAGTTGTTCCATAATTGAAACAATTAGTTGCTTAACCTTTTGAATTTCATCATTTAATGTTTGAGCTTTAGAAGAACTTTCTAGATTTGTCGCTTTAAGGATTTGAACCTCACTCTCAAGCGAGTTCGTCTTTTCTTGCATATCCTTTAGCTTTACGGTGATTTCTTCTAACTCTCGCTGTCTTCCTATAAGTGAAGAATTCGTTGTTCGAACGGCTCCACCAGTCATCGCTCCACCAGGATTAACTACATCACCCTCAAGCGTGACAAAGCGATAGCGATGTCCAACGAGTTTAGCCAGTTCATTTGCACCTTTTAAATCTTGTGCAATTAAAACTGTTCCAAGTAAGTTTTGGATCACTTGCTCATACTCGCTTGAATAACTAACAAGTGATGATGCAACTCCAATAAAGGAAGGATTTCTTTTTAATCCTTCTATAACATTAACTGGTACAAAACGAGCTTTAACAATATTCATTGGTAAAAATGTAGCTCGGCCTAATCGTTGTTGCTTTAAAAATTGAATTGCTCTTCTAGCATGCTCATCATTTTCAACAACAATCTGTTGTGTAGCTGCACCTAGTGCAATTTCAATCGCAATTTCGTATTGTTTGTTTGTTGTAATTAATTCAGCGATTGCACCTTTAATACCTTCTAGTCTTGTGCCCCTTGCTTTCAATATTTCTTTAACACCTTGATTAAAACCAGCAAAATCTTCTTGAAGTTCTTCAAGTGTTTCTTTTCTTGATTTTGTTTGTTGAATAAACTGATAAGCTTTATTTAGTAATTCTTCTTTTTCCTTTAAAACGATTGAAGTTTCATCATGTTGCTTATTCAGGGTTTCAAATTTTTCATTTAGCTCTTTAAATGTCAAATCAAAATGTTCTTTTTCAGTAAGCAATTCAGTTTTTCTATTCTGTAATTGCTCTCTTTGACGAATGTATTTTTCATTTTCTAAATCTAATCGACTCGATTTTACTGAGTATTGTTGGCTTTGCTTTTCAAGCATCGTTTTTTCATTTTTAATCGATGCTTGATTATTTAAAAGCTCAATATAGTCAGATTTAATTAATTCGATTTGTTCTTCAATATCACCCTCATAGGATGTTATCTCATTTTGGATCTCAACAATATTTGTTTTCGTTTTGTTTACATTTTGACGAGAAAGTTTTTCTTGTTCTTTTTCTGCTTCAATTAATTTAGTCGTCTCGTTTATTTGTTCAGTAACTTCATCAACTTGTTTTCTTAATTGCTCAGATTGAGTTGAAGTATTTCTTTTTCGCTCCTTCATTAACTCTTTCTGGCCCTCATATTTTTCCAAGTTCTTCGTAACGCTTAATAAAACTTGCTGCAATTGATCGATTGATTCATCTAATGCATTTAATTTCTCTTGTAATTCGTGTTGTTTTGATTCTTCAGTCGAAATCTCTGTCGATAACGCAATTTCTAAATCAGAGTTTTGGGCAATTTCTAGTTTAAGCTCTTCCCATTTCTGGTGAAGAGATTCAATTTCGTATACTAAGAGAGCTGCCTCAACCTTTTCTAGCTCATCTCTATGTTCTATGTATTCCTTTGCAATTGAAGCTTGCATTCTTAATGGTTCAATTTGGGAACTTAATTCAAATAAAATATCATCAACTCGATTTAGGTTTTCTTGCGTTTCGAATAATTTTGCTTCAGCCTTTTTCTTTCGGTTTTTATACTTTAATACTCCAGCTGCTTCTTCAAAAATCCCTCTTCGTTCTTCTGGCTTACTGCTTAATATTTCTTCAACCTTCCCTTGAGAAATAATAGAGAATGCCTCTCTTCCAAGTCCAGAATCCATAAATAAATCAACAATATCTTTTAATCGACAAGATTGTTTATTAATATAAAAATCACTATCTCCAGAACGGTAAACACGTCTTGTTACACTTACCTCACTATATTCAAGAGGTAATTGTTGATCCTCATTATCTAAAGTCAACGTAACTTCTGCATAATTTAAAGGTTTTCTTCCATCACTACCAGCAAAAATGATATCCTCCATCTTCGCTCCTCGTAATGATTTAACTGACTGTTCACCTAGTACCCATCTAATGGCATCTGTAATATTACTTTTACCACTTCCATTTGGTCCTACAACTGCTGTAACACCTTTTACAAAATCTATCGTAACTCGCTGAGCGAATGATTTAAATCCAATTATATCTAGTC
Organism: Gottfriedia acidiceleris; assembly: GCF_050457485.1. Lineage (GTDB taxonomy): Bacteria > Bacillota > Bacilli > Bacillales > Bacillaceae_G > Gottfriedia > Gottfriedia acidiceleris_D. The sequence goes on along the minus strand of NZ_JBCMJM010000001.1, from coordinate 35,844 downwards.
GTTTGAGGAACAACTGAATTCCCCCTTTTTGATTTAATTATATACACAAAAACTCCCCCATAAAAGGGGGAGCAGACTGCCCGCCAAACGCTCGCTTTCTTCGTTGCTTCACCTGTCTAACGGTGCTCTATACCGTCTATGGGCACTTAAGCTCCTCACCAGGCTTCAACCCTTGAGAGTCAAGCGCTTGCAATCAGTCTAAAAATCAAGTTTAATCGTTTAGTTGACAAGTTTCTACTAGATTATTTAGTTAATCTATTTACTTGACTCTTTTAATTTTAATAATGCTTCTTTAGCTGCTTGTTGTTCTGCTTCTTTTTTAGATCTACCACTACCGATTCCTAATGTTTCACCATTTAATAATACTTTTGAAACAAATTCTCGGTTATGAGCTGGTCCTTTTTCTTGAAGTATTTTATACTCAATTGAACCTGTGGAGTCTCTTTGTACAAACTCTTGTAATTGACTTTTAAAATCCATCACATGCGAAAAAGCACCATCGTTTATTTTTGGGAATATATGAAGAGATAAGAAGTTAATAACTGTTTGTAATCCTTGGTCCAAATATAATGATCCAATGAATGCTTCAAAAACATCTGCAAGTAATGCTGGGCGTGTTCGACCACCTGTCATTTCTTCTCCGCGACCAAGTAATATATATCGTCCAAAATCTAATTCATTCGCAAATTTCACAAGTGATGGTTCACAAACGATTGCGGCACGTAATTTTGTTAACTCGCCTTCACTCATAGTAATATATTTTTGAAATAAATATTGTGAAACGGTAAGCTCTAAAACAGCATCCCCTAAATATTCTAATCTCTCATTATCTTCATATGGTTTTTTACGATGCTCATTCACATAGGATGAATGTGTAAACGCTTGAATTAGCAAGCTCTCATTATTAAACATAATATTTATTTGTTTTTGTATTTTAACAAAGTTTTCTTTTTCAACATCAGAAAGTTTATATTCTCTTACTCTTCTTGAATGCGGCATATTTACCTCCAACTAAAAAGCAGTTTGATATGCTGCTAAACCTACTAGTCAAGAAAATGATGAGAAGTCCCGTATAAAATACGGGACTTTTCTCATTACATGTTGCTCTCTATGTAGTTCACAACATCACCAACTGTGACGATTTTTTCAGCATCTTCGTCAGAAATTTCTAATTCAAACTCATCTTCTAATTGCATTACTAATTCAACTACGTCTAATGAGTCTGCGTCTAAATCTTCTTTGAAACGGCTTGTAATTTGGATCTCAGATTCTTCTACACCTAAACGGTCAACAATAATCTTTGATACGCGCTCTAATACATCTTGCATTATTATTCACCTCCCCCCAAAGTTGTCTACTTATGCATTATACATAAAAATGTGGCAAACGCCAAACTAATTCATTACAAGTCCACCATCAACATTGATTGTTTGTCCAGTAATGTATCTACTTGCATCCATTGCTAAGAATACTACTGCATTTGAAATATCTTCTGGTTGACCAAAAGATTGCAATGGAATATTCGATAACATTTGTGTTCTGATTTGCTCATTTAATTCATTTGTCATATCAGTTTCAATAAAACCAGGTGCAATTGCATTAACTGTAATATTTCTAGAAGCTAATTCCTTTGCTGCTGTTTTTGTTAAACCTAATACGCCAGCTTTTGCAGCTACATAGTTCATTTGTCCTGGATTACCAATTTGTCCAACAACTGAACTAATATTAATGATGCGGCCATTACGTTGACGAGTCATATACTTCGCTGCTGCTTTGATACAATTGAATACGCCTTTTAAGTTTGTATCAATTACATCATCCCAATCAGCATCTTTCATACGTAATAAAAGACCGTCTCTTGTAATACCTGCGTTGTTTACTAGTATATCAATACTACCAAATTCATCAACAGTATTTTTTACTAATGCAGCAACTTCTTCACCATTTGATACATTTGCTTTATATGCAATAGCTTTAACTCCAAGAGCTGTAATTTCTTCTACAACTTTAAGAGCAGCCGCTTCATTCCCAGAATAATTAACAACTACATTCGCACCATTTTTTGCTAAAGTTAATGCGATTGCTCGTCCGATTCCACGAGATCCACCTGTAACTAATGCAACTTTACCATTTAGCATGATTTTATTTCCTCCCATTCATTTAAAAATTGGTTTAATGTTTCAACATCATAAACATTTACTAATTTTGATGATGGAGAGATTGCTTTAACTAATCCAGTTAAAACTTTTCCAGGACCAATTTCAACGAATGTATCGACACCAAGGTCAACTAATTCTTGAATAGATTGATTCCATTTTACTGGAGAATATAATTGATTAACTAATAATCCCTTAATTTCATTTGCATCTGTCACAACTTTAGCCGTAACATTTGAAATTAGTGGTGTTACACAATCATTTACATTTATTTTACCAAGCTCGTTTTGGAATTCTTCGCTTGCAGGTTTCATTAAAGATGAGTGGAATGGACCACTTACTTTTAAAGGTAATACACGCTTAGCTCCAGCTTCTTTTAGTAAACCAGAAGCAATTTGTACACCTTCTGCATCTCCAGTAATAACTACTTGTGTAGGAGAATTATAATTTGCAATACCTACAGAATGACCATTTTTATTCACTTCAGAAATAACTTCTTCAATTTTTTCTGGAGCTAAAAATAATACAGCTGCCATAGCACCTTGTCCTACTGGTACAGCTTGCTCCATTAATTGACCACGTTTATGTACTAATTTAACACCGTCTTCAAATGAAATGCTATTTGCTGCTACAAGAGCTGTAAACTCACCTAAACTATGACCAGCGACAAAGTCTGGTTTAATTCCAGCAGATTTAATCTTCTCAAGCATAGCAATTGAAGTTGTTAAGATTGCTGGCTGTGCATGATATGTAGCAGTTAACTCTTCATCAGTTCCATTGAAAATAATTTCAGAAAGACTAAAACCAATATGTTCGTTAGCAGTTTCAAAAATAGATCCACATTCATTATAGCTCTCAGCTACATCTTTACCCATTCCAACTTTTTGTGATCCTTGTCCAGGAAAAATAAACGCCACTTTACCCATTGGAGTGACCCCCTTATGCATTTGATTCGATTTTCTCCATGTGATCACTTACTAGTTTTACAACATTATGTTCAACCATCGTTTGCGTTTGCTTAATTGCACTAAAAATCCCCATAGCATCAGAACTTCCATGAGCCTTAATAACAGGTGATTTTAAGCCAAATAACGCTGCTCCACCATACTCAGAGTAATCCATTTTCTTTTTAACACCCTTTAAGTTTGGTTTTAATACAGCTGCTGCAAGCTTTGATGTGAAATTAGTAAGCATCGCATCTTTAATTAATGAAAACATTGCAAGTGCAGTACCTTCAATCGCTTTTAAAGCTACATTTCCAGTATACCCGTCTGTAACAACTACATCTGCTACTGAATTCATTAAGTCTCTAGCTTCAACATTTCCTATAAAATTCAAATTACTTTCTTTTAGTAACTGGAAAGTTTGTTTAGCAAGTTCATTACCTTTTTTATCTTCCGTACCGACATTTAGTAATCCTATAGTCGGATTATGTATACCTCTTACTTTTTGGGCATATACAGATCCCATTATCGCATATTGAAGTAAATGATTTGCCTTTGCATCAACATTAGCACCAACATCTAGGAAAACAAAGCCTTTTCCATCTAAAGTAGGCATCGTAGGTGAAAGTGCAGGTCGTTCTACACCTTCCATTCGACCAACAACTAATAGTCCCGCTGTCATTAACGCTCCAGTATTTCCAGCAGAAATACATGCATCAGCATTACCTTCTTTTACTTGATTTGCCATTAAGACCATAGAAGCATTCTTCTTTCTTCTAACCGCTCTAACTGGCTCTTCAGTTCCTTCAATTACTTCATCTGTATGGATAATCGTTATATTTTTATCATTCGTTAAGAATGGTTTAATTTTTGATTCATCACCAATTAAAGTAATCTGTATATCATTCAATTTTTCAACTGCAAGCATCGCACCTTCAACGATGGCTTTTGGGGCATGATCTCCACCCATTGCATCGATAGCTATTTTCATCTTGTTCACTTCCTATTCTTCAATACTTCGGTGGTACATTTCGAATAAGCCATGGAATACATGTTCTTTTTCGACATAGCCATTGATATCAACTGTAGTACGCCTCGGATCTCCTTTTTGCGGTAAAACCTTTGCCTTGGCAATTACTCGATCATTTGTTTTCACTGGTTTAATAAAAACAAAATTGGATTTAGCTGTAAGAGCTAAATCATCATGAATAACTGCAACTGCTAAAGAATTAGCCTGGGCAAATAAGTGATGACCTCGGGCAATTCCATTTCTACTAAAAGTATGCTCTTCCTTAACGTCAAATATAGAAATGGCACTTTCGTTTAAATGAATATCAATAACTTCACCGATTATTTCATCTACTGGTAGTGATTTTACATCTTCTAATTGCTGAGTGGCAACATTTTTGATGCGCTCCCTTAACTCAGGAATTGATAATTCAAGACGATCAAGACGAATAGTTTGTATGCTCACAGATAATTGATTAGCTAAATCTTCATCTGTAATAAACGGATTTTCTTTTATAATTTTTTTTAACAATTCATGACGATCTTTTTTATTTCTTCTCATATTACATACCTCAACTACTAATTTGTGACCAGGTATTAAATACAGTTTATATTAAAAATCCACGTATTACAATAGTTTTTTGACAAACTTTTAATACCTAGTACTAATCTAATTTTTCTGAATTAAATATTCCCGTTCTGTCTAAGTACATTCTTAATCCTTGATATTCATTAGCTTTCCAAAATACATCTGAATTAACAAGTAATGTTGCATCATTTCGCGCAACTTCTAATGCACGATAGTCATGTACCATATCAGCCATTTTAAATTCAGGCACACCACTTTGTTGTTTTCCAAAGAAATCCCCTGGTCCTCTAAGTTCTAAATCTTTTTCACTTAACTCAAAACCATCGTTTGTTTCTGTCATGATTGTTAATCTTTCTTTTCCTACTTCACTTTTTGGATCGCCAACTAAAATACAATACGATTGTTCGGAACCTCGTCCAACTCGTCCTCTTAGCTGATGTAATTGTGAAAGTCCAAAGCGATCTGCATCATAAATAACCATCACAGTTGCATTCGGTACATTTACACCTACTTCTACAACTGTTGTTGATACTAATATTTGAACATCATTAGCTGCAAATGCCTTCATAACGTCATCTTTCTCTGTTGATGAAAGCTTTCCATGCATCAATCCGACCTTCGCCATATTTTGATAATGAAAAGTTAGAACACTATGTAAATCTAATGCATTTTGAAGGTCTAATTTCTCTGATTCTTCGATAAGTGGACAAATTAGATATGCTTGTCGTCCATTTTTAATTTCTTTACCGATAAAATCTAAAACACGATCAAACATTTCTTGTTTAACCCAATACGTTTCTATTTTTTTACGACCAGCCGGATATTCATCAATAATCGATACATCCATTTCACCAAAAGCTGTTATTGCTAAAGTTCTTGGAATTGGAGTTGCTGTCATAAATAAAACATCAGGAAAATAGCCTTTTTCTCTTAAAACTCTTCGTTGACCAACACCAAATCGATGTTGTTCATCTGTTATTACAATGCCTAATTTATTAAATTGAACCTCATCTTGAATTAAAGCATGTGTACCGACTAAAATATGTACCTCACCGTTTTTTAGTCGTTCTAGGATTTCACGACGCTTTTTACCTTTTACTGAACTTGTAAGAAGCTCAACATTTACTTCTGTATGTTGTAGCATTTTTGCTAAAGATTCAAAATGTTGCTCAGCTAAAATTTCTGTAGGAACCATTAATGCACCTTGATAACCATTAAGTGTACATGCATATAATGCAATAGTAGCGACAACGGTTTTTCCCGATCCAACATCACCTTGTAATAAGCGATTCATTCGATAAGGACTTTCTAAATCTGAGAATATTTCTTGTACAACTCTTTTTTGAGCTGATGTCAGAGGAAATGGTAAGGATTGGATTAGTTGTTGAATTTTTTCAATGTTTAATGTTTTTGGGATACCTTTTGATTGATTACGCTGAATTTTTCGAAGTGCTTGCATTTTTAGTTGAAAAAGAAAAAACTCTTCATAAACAAAGCTTCTTCTGGCTTGTTTTAAACTATTCGCATCAATTGGGTGGTGAAGTAATCTCAATGTTTCTGAACGATTTAAAAGTTTATATTTTTGACTTAGTTCGTTTGGCACTAAGTCATTTATTAAATGTCCATATTTTTTAAAAGACTGCTCAACAAACTTACGCATTGTTTTTACAGACATTTTCCCCTTAATTGAATAGACAGGCTCAATTTCATGACTATTCGTACGAGAACCAAATACAAGGTCTGATAATGTAATGGTTTGTTTATGTTGATCCCACTTGCCAGAAACAGTTACATGCTCATTTAAGTTTAACTTTGTTTTAAAATACGGTCGATTAAAACAAATAACAGTAATTAAGTATCGATCAACTAAAAGTCGAAATGTTAATCGTGATTTATTTTTGCCAAAAAATTGAAGAAGAGGAGCGCTATGAACAATCCCCTCGACAGTCACGCGCTCTTCATGCTTCACTTCTGATAAATCCTTATTTCGAAAATCCTCATATCGATACGGTAAATATTCGATTAAGTCATTTATTGTAAAAATACCCATATCATTTAATTGTGTTTCAGTTTCCTCGCCGACACCACTTAATACAGATACTTTTTGTTCAAGTTCAATACTCACTATTTTTTTAGCGAAACACCAAATATTTTTGCTTCCAATTCACGTCCTGTTGGCGTTGCCGCTAGTCCTCCTTCTGCAGTTTCTCTTAGTGCAGATGGCATTGTTTGTCCAATTCGATACATCGCATCAATTACTTCGTCACATGGAATTCGACTTGTAATACCGGCTAACGCCATATCTGCTGCTACCATCGCGTTAGCAGCACCCATTGCATTTCGCTTAACACATGGTACTTCTACTAAACCTGCAACCGGGTCACATACTAAACCAAGCATATTTTTTAATGTAATGGCAAATGCTTCAGCACTTTGACTTGGAGTACCACCAGCCATTTCAACGATCGCAGCTGCTGCCATACCACTTGCAGAGCCTACTTCCGCTTGACAACCACCTGCAGCACCTGAAATTGACGCATTATTAGCTACAACAAAACCGAAAGCACCAGATGCAAATAAGAATTCAATCATTTGCATTCGTGTAGGATTTAATTTCTCTTTTACAGCAAAAAGGGTTCCAGGAACTACCCCAGCAGAACCGGCTGTAGGAGTTGCACAAATCGTACCCATTGCAGCATTTACTTCATTTGTCGCAACTGCTTTACTAACAGCATCTAAAAGTAAATGGCCTGAAAGCGAGTTACCTTTTGCAATGTAATTTTGAAGTAATACAGCGTCTCCTCCTGTTAAACCTGTTGGCGAGTGAACACCTGCAAGTCCTCTTTCTACTGCCTTTTCCATTACAACAAGATTTTGCTCCATTTTACCAATAATCTCTTCACGGCTTCTTCCTGTAAAAAGCATCTCTTGTTGGATCATTATTTCTGAAATTTTAACATTTTTTGAATCAGCTAATTCAACTAATTCAGCAACATTTTTAAACATTTAAGTTCCCCCTCTCCTTAATCAACCATTTTCGTAACGCGAATGATATGTGGTAAAGATTCAATCTCTTTTATAATTTTATTATCAAGATCTTGGTCGACCTCAATTGCCATCAATGCAATTTGTCCGACTTCTTTTCGTGAAACTTCCATATGGCCAATATTTACAGCATATTTCATTAGGACATTTGTTACACCAGCAATCGAACCAAAACGGTCATTATGAACAACAAGGATTGCAGGGTAATTACCCGAAAGTTTAAGTTCAAATCCATTCAATTCAATAATTTCAATTTTTCCACCACCGATTGAAATTCCTACTAATTCAAATGGTTGGTCATCATCTAGAATCGAAATTTTCACTGTATTTGGATGCTCAGTTACTGCATCTTCTTCAACGAAATCAATGGACATCCCTTTTTCTTGTGCAATATTTAATGATTCTGGAATACGCTCATCAAATGTATCAAAATCTAATAATCCACCAATAAGCGCAACATCTGTACCATGTCCACGATATGTTTTAGCAAATGAACCATATAATGAAATCAAAATCTTTTTTGGTTCTTTTCCATAAAGATTTCTTGCTACACGACCAATTTTAGCCGCTCCCGCTGTATGTGAACTAGAAGGACCAATCATAATTGGACCGATAATGTCAAAAACACTTTTATATTTCATCACGTTTCCCCCAATACGTTATTGTAAAAGCGTATTATATATAGTTTTTGTTTTGTTAGATCAAATCATTTATATAAAAAGTTGGTATTATGGACAAAACAATGTCCACCTTATAGTGTAATACGAAATTCTACAGAGTTCTACGTTATTTTACATTACTCTTTAAATAAATTACAAAAAAAAAGAAGAAGTGGATCACACTTCCTCTTTTATCTTGCTATATTTTATTTTATTCAATCGAAAAAATATATGAATATAAAGGCTGATTTCCGTTATGAACTTCAACTTCTAAGTGATCAAAGCTCTCTTCGGCAAATTCAACTAATTTTGAAATTTCTTCATCTGAAACATCTTGACCATATAAGATTGTTAATATTTCAGAATCTTCATCAATCATATCTTGTAATAATTTTTTTGCAGCCTCTAATTGATTTGCATCTGTTGTAACAATTTTACTTTCAAGGATTCCCATGAAATGATCTTTTGTTATTTCTACACCATCAATTTCAGTATCTCGAACCGCATAAGTTATTTGACCTGTTTTTACTGTCTTTAATGCATCTTGCATTCCTGTTCTATTTTCAGCTAATGATGCCGTAGGATTAAATGATAATAAAGCTGACATACCTTGAGGTACTGTTTTAGAAGTAACAACTGCTACATTACATTCTGCAACAGATGCAGCTTGCTCAGCAGCCATCACAATATTTCCGTTGTTAGGAAGTACAATAACATTTTCTGCGTTGCATTGTTCAATCGCTTTTACAATGTCTTCTGTACTAGGATTCATTGTTTGACCGCCTTCAATTACAACAGTTGCCCCAATACTTTCAAATAATGCTTTAATCCCTGATCCCATAGCTACCGTAACGATACCAAATTCTTGTTTTTCAGTAGATTGTGTAGACTCATTTTTAGAAGGAGATTCATTTGAAACCTCTTCATGTAGTAAGTTAGTATGTTGTTCGCGCATATTTTCAGCTTTTAGTTTTAAAAAGCTTCCAAAACGTTGACCTAAATTAAATACTTCCCCAGGGTACTCAGCGTGAATATGAACTTTTACAATTTCATCATCAGCAACTACTAATAAAGAATCACCCCATGCACTTAGCTCTTTGCGGAAAGTGTCTATATCGAAAGGATGTTTATTTAATTTATCTTTTTCAAATCGCACCATAAATTCAGTACAGTATCCGTAAACAATGTCTTCAGTATTTAACATACTTTGTACATTTCGATGTTCTGCTTCAACAAGTTCCTCAAGTGAAAGAGTAGCCTCAGCACCTTCTAGGGAAATTTCTTCACCTTTTAATGATGCTAAGAATCCTTCATAGACAAGTACTAAACCTTGACCTCCACTATCGACTACACCTACTTGTTTTAACACAGGTAGTAAGTCTGGGGTACGGTTTAATGATGCATTTGCTTCAATAATTGTTTCCTCAAGGAAAGGAATAAATTCTTCATGTGTTTTTGCTAAGACAACTGCTTTTTTTGCTGTTTCTCTTGCAACTGTTAAGATTGTTCCTTCAATAGGCTTCATAACAGCTTTATAAGCAGTTTCTACCCCTGCTTCTAATGCTAAAGCAAAATCAGTTGTTGAAATTGTATCCTTTGATTCAATTGATTTAGAAAAACCTCTAAATAATTGAGAAAGGATTACACCAGAATTTCCACGCGCCCCCATCAATAAGCCCTTTGCAAAGCTTTGACCAACTTTCCCTACATGACTATTTGGTTTTTCTTTTACTTCCTTTGATCCAGAAGTAATAGAAAGATTCATATTTGTTCCAGTATCACCATCTGGTACCGGGAATACATTTAATGAATCTACAAATTTTACATTTTTCGTTAAGTTATTTGCACCTTGAATCACCATATCTGCAAATAATTTACCGTCAATACGTTTTATCGACACAAATTCTCCTCCTTAATGCGTCTTTACAGGTTAGCTACTTTCACACCTTGAACAAAAATATTAACAGAGTCAACTGACAAGCCTAATGTTTGATCAAGAGTATACTTCACTTTATTTTGTACGTTATTAGCAACTTCAGAAATCTTCGTACCATAGCTTACAATTATGTACATATCGATATTAACGTCCTCACCTACTTGGCGAACAATAACACCTTTTGTAAAGTTATCTTTTTTTAGGATTTCTGTAAGACCATCCTTAATTTGTTTCTTAGAAGCCATTCCAACAATACCATAACAATCAATGGCAGCTCCACCAGCAATTGTAGCGATCACATCTGTACCAATCTCGATTGTTCCATATTGAGTTTTCATTTCTAATGACATAATTTGGTCCCCCTTATTGGATAATCCAAGTATAGTTAGTTATACTTCTTACTTATTATTGTATACCTTTTTCCAAAATAATTCTATTGACTCACTACTATTATTAGCATTTCAATAATATTCATGGTTAATTATAGAAAATACAATTTTTAATGAATTTCTTTTAAGGTAAGTCTAAGGTCCCTCATTAATATTTAGTATATCATACATTTCGATGTCAAGGTTTTTTTCTTGAACAACTTACCAATAACTGTTGCATTAAGCGAATCGGTATGATAAATTATAGTAGTGTTTGAATGAAAATAATCATTGAAATGTTATTCCGTTTTTTGTTAGGAGGGAAATAGATGGCTCGTGTTTGTGTAATCACAGGAAGAAAGTCTCGTTCTGGTAACAGTCGCTCTCACGCTATGAATGCTTCAAAACGTACTTGGGGTGCTAACCTTCAAAAAGTTCGTATTTTAGTAAACGGTAAACCAAAGCGTGTTTACGTTTCAGCGAGAGCATTAAAATCAGGTAAAATTGAGCGCGTTTAATTTATTAACGTACTAAAAAGCATAGCGATCCGCTATGCTTTTTTACTTTTTTATGATACCTGTTGCCTCTAACCAAAATACTCTACTCCAACTAAAGCTAAGCGTCTTTTTTAAATGTACTCAGCATGGCGCGAACAAGTCCACCAAGAAATTTAGGTAATTTAATCGTATAAAATCTCATACTTTCCCTCCTACAAGCTTTCTAGCATTTTTAAGGAAAAGATTAATCCTATTACATTCTACTTGCGATGAGCGAAAACTATGACATGAAATTGTTAATCTTTGCTCCTTACTACTAATGTTATGCCTTCGCTAAATGAAATAGACCCTTCACTCTCTAGTAGTTCATTGCTTACACATAGTGATGATCCAATCTCCAATAAATGATTAGTTAGTGGATATTTAAAGCCCTTTAAAGTTAAATTTTCTACTTTTGCACCTAATGAAAAAAAGGATACATATTTAAAATGCTGCAGTTTCCTAATGAAATGGGTACCTTCCTGAATGACATATATTTCGTTATATTCATCAACGATTTTTATTGGGACACCAGAATTCATAAATTTTATTAATAATGTAATACTTCCAAACTCATGATCTAAACGTTTTCCGGTAACACAATGGATAAAAATCTTTTCTGGTTTTTGTTTAATTGCCCATTGAATAGCAAGTTCTAAATCTGTTTCATCTTTTTCAGGAGGATAAATAAAAACATTTGGAACAAGCCTTTTTATCTTTTCTAAATTCTCATCGCTTAAAGAATCAAAATCACCGAATATTGCCTCTGGAATTAATCCTTCTTCAATTAAGTAATGAGCTCCATTATCTACGCCAATCAGTACCTGGTTTTCGTCTTTCTGAGTAATTTCAGTAATTGTATTCGATTTCGGTCCTGCACCTACAATATGTATAATCAACTTTTCTTCCACCTTTAAAAAAAATGCAATCGAATGTCGATTGCATTTTTTGTTTCATAATTAGATTTTCCATGCAATTTTAGATGATTACATTATCCTCTAATTTTCGCTATAGCTTCTTTTCTGTCTTCCTTATTATAAACTGCTGAACCGGCTACTAATACGGTAGCACCTGCTTCTATACAAATTTTAGCCGTATCCTCGTCAACGCCACCGTCTATTTCGATTTCAACTGATAAATTGCGTTCTTTAATCAAATTAGCAACTTGTTTAATTTTAGGAACAACTGATTGAATAAATTTTTGTCCTCCAAAGCCTGGATTTACTGTCATTAAAAGGACCATGTCGACATCATCAATAATCTGTTCAATTGTTGAAACTGGAGTCGCTGGATTAAGAACTACACCTGCTTTAATACCAAATGATTTAATTGTTTGGATCGTTCGGTGCAAATGTGTACAAGCTTCAACATGAACCGTAATTATGTCCGCTCCAGCTTTTACAAATTGCTCTATGTATTGATCTGGCTTTTCAATCATTAAATGTACATCAAGTGGAAGCTTCGTCACAGGTCTAATTGCTTCTACAATTAGTGGTCCAATTGTAATATTTGGTACAAAATGACCATCCATTACGTCGACGTGAATATAATCTGCCCCTCCACGTTCTACATCTAAAATTTCTTCTCCAAGTTTAGCAAAATTTGCTGAAAGGATTGATGGTGCAATTTTAACCATGATTAATACCTCGGCTTTCTATCTCTTATTTCTTCTATGAATGATACATAATGATCATATCGTTTAGGAGAAATTTCCCCACCTTCAACCGCAGCTTTTACAGCACATTTTGGTTCTTTTAAGTGGGTACAACCTCTAAATTTACATTCTTGACTTTTTTCTCGCATTTCCACGAAACAATACGATAAATCTTCGGATTCGATTCCCATAAATTCTAATGAACTAAAACCAGGAGTATCTGCAACTAGACCCTGTCCAATTTTTATTAATTCAACATGTCTAGTTGTATGTTTTCCTCGTCCTAAATGAGAGGAAATAATTCCTGTTTTTAAATCTAGCTCTGGATTAATCGCATTTAGTAAAGTTGACTTACCAACGCCAGATTGTCCTGCAAATACAGATATTTTATTTGACATATGCGGAAGTACTTTTTCTAATCCTTCCTCAGTTTTTGAAGAAGTTAAACATACTTCATATCCAATTTGGCGATAATAAGAAACGTATTCGTACACTAGTTTTAATTGTGCTTCTGAACACAAATCAATCTTTGTAATGACAATTAAAGGTTTAATTTCATTAAACTCAATTAATACAAGAAATCGATCTAATAATATTGGAGAAAAATCAGGCTCTACTGCTGAAAAAACTAAAATAGCTTGATCAACATTTGCAATTGGAGGTCGAACAAGTTCATTCTTTCTCTCTTTAATTTCAAGTAGATAACCCTCTCCACTTTTTTCGATATGATATTCTACCTCATCTCCAACTAAAGGTGTTATTTTCTTATTACGAAAATTCCCTCTACCACGACAAGCAACTACTGTCTCATCTGTTTCGACATAATAGAATCCACTCAATGCTTTTATGATTTTGCCTTCTGGCATATACTCACTCCTACAGCTCTTTAATTCGATGGATAAGGTACATCTCTTTCTGCAATAACTTGACCATCTTTAACAATTTTATAGGAAGCAGTTTGTCCAGGATCAATTGTCACTTCTACTGGTATAGTAGTTGTTTCGGTGATCGATTTTGAAATTGCAGGTTTTTCACCATTATTATTTTTATCTCTAATATATACCTCAATTAGCTGAGGTGAACTAGGATTGGTTGGGGTATATGGTACTTGTACATTGATTGTTACTTTTTTCGTCTTTTCTTTTTGTTTTCCAGAAGAAATAACGATATTTAATGTATCCCCTTCTTTTAATGCAACGTTAGCAGATGGAGATTGAGAAATAACATGATTTTCAGCAACTGTTCCAGAATCTTCTTTCGTTACGTTAAGCTTTAGGTTATTGTCACCTGCATAGGTTTCAACATCTTTTCTAGACCATCCTTTTAGGTCACGAAGAGTGATCGTAGATGTCCCTTTACTGATCCATACATTTAAATCCGTTTCCGATGGAACGACTTCAGCCCCAACGTTCGGAGATTGGTCGATTATTTCACCTTCTGATTCATCACTTTCGATAAAATGCGTTGTAACAGAGCGATAATCGTCTTGTAATCGAGATTTTATCGTGTTATATTGGAACCCTTTTAGGTCTTCCATCTCGTTACTTTTTTTACCTTTTGATTTATAAATCGTTATCGATGAATTTTCTTTAACAGTTTCCCCAATATTAGGAGAAGTTTTAACTACTTTCCCTTCATCAACTTCATCATCAAAAATTTCTTTAGGATCGCTTATCTTTAACCCTTTTGATGCAAGCAACGTAACCGCACTTTCGTATGTCATATCCTTAACATCTGGAATTTCTACGTCTTCAGGCAAAAATAATGCAGGAATCAAAGTTATCGCTAATAAACCACCAATTAAAAGTGCAATAAAAGTACCTATAATAAACTTTGCAAAAGAATTTTTCTTCTTCCGTTTTAATTTATCAGGGTCTTTTTTAACAGCTTCTTTTTTGTTCGGCTCTTTTTTGATTGGTTCTTTTTCTTTATTTGATTTTTTCTTTGATGGTACGACAACAGTATCATCATTCGTTAATACAGGAATATCCTTTATGATCGGAATTACCTTCGTTTCATCATCATTTGTAGGAATCACAAAAGGTTTTTCATTCAAACGATCACTATCTAAAGCAGTTTGTAAATCTAGCTTCATCTCATCTGCAGTATCATATCGATAAAAGATATCTTTGGCAGTAGCTTTTAAAACGATATTTTCAACGCTTTGTGGTATTTCTGGATTAAATTTTGTTGGTGGTGGAACTTCACTTTGTAAATGTTTTAATGCGATCGCAACTGCACTCTCACCCGAAAATGGAAGTTTTCCAGTTAAAAGCTCAAACATTACAATTCCTAAAGAATAAATATCTGACTTTTTATTCGCAACTCCACCTCTTGCTTGTTCAGGTGAAAGGTAGTGAACAGAACCAAGTACTGAATTTGTTTGTGTAATTGTTGCAGCTGTCGAAGCTGTTGCAATTCCAAAATCAGTTATTTTCACATTTCCTTCTTTATTGATTAAAATATTTTGCGGTTTTACATCTCTATGAACGATTTGAAAATGATGCGCATGAGCTAATGCTGAGGCTAATTGTTCCATAATCCTCAATACTTCTTTTGGCTTTATAGGTGTATGATGCTGAATATACTCCTTTAAAGTCTCACCTTCAACGTATTCCATGACGATATACTGTAATCCATCTTCTTCCCCAACGTCATATGAGCTTACGATATTT
The DNA here is from genome assembly GCF_050457485.1 of Gottfriedia acidiceleris. Classification (GTDB taxonomy): domain Bacteria; phylum Bacillota; class Bacilli; order Bacillales; family Bacillaceae_G; genus Gottfriedia; species Gottfriedia acidiceleris_D. The sequence goes on along the minus strand of NZ_JBCMJM010000001.1, from coordinate 20,274 downwards.
GGATGAGATAGCGAAGTAACTGAATATGCTTCACGTTGAAATCTTCTTAAGAAGTCAGGGTCGTTTGAAAAATCAGCTTTTAACATTTTTACAGCTACATCTCGATCTAATATCATATCACGGGCTAAATAAACGTTTGCCATACCGCCAACACCAATTAATTTTAAGATCTTATATCGGTCGTTTAGGCGTCTACCAATCATCACGCTCATCATCACCCTTTCTCTATATTTCTAGGCTCAAACTTAATAATGGCAAGCGTGATGTTATCTTCTCCACCAAGATCATTTGCGATTGAAATCAACTGGTTACCGAGAATATCGATTGGTAGATTTTCATTTAATTTTTCATTAAAAAGTTCATTTGATATTTTATTCGATAAACCATCTGAACATAAAATGATTAAATCATCTTCTTCCCAAGTTAAAGTTTTAATATCAACATCAACTGTTTCCTCAGTACCAAGTGCTCGCGTTATAACATTTTTACGAGGATGAATTTCTGCATCCTCCATAGAAATTTGCCCAAATTTAACGAGTTCAGCGACAAAAGTATGATCTTCTGTTATTTGCTTAAACCCTTCATCATTTCTCAAATAACTTCTACTGTCACCTATATGTGCAATCGTAAAAAATAAAGGAGTACAAATAATCGCTTCAAGGGTTGTCCCCATACCCTTGCACTCTTCATTTTGCTCTGAATGAACTAATAAGTTTGTATTTAATTGCGCTACTATATTTTTTAGCCATGATTCGGCTTCTAATGCTGTTTCAAAATTACTAGTATTTTTCCACTCTGCTTCAAGGAAATTGATCGCCATCATACTTGCAACCTCACCCGCTAAATGGCCACCCATACCGTCAGCAACTACAGCTAATACGATTCCTGAATCGTTCGTAAATATACCTACGCTATCTTCATTATGCTCTCGAACTTTCCCCGTATCAGTTTGAAAAAAAGTTTGCATTGTTTCACCTCGTCTCCTCTTTACGCTCCTTTGCACGCAACTGTCCACAAGCTGCATCTATATCATGACCTTGTTCACGACGAATTGTAACATTAACTCCATTATTTTTAAGTACTTTTTCAAATGCAAAAATTTGTTCCTTAGGTGTTCTTACGTAATCTCTTTCAGGTACATAGTTAACTGGAATTAAATTAACATGACATTTAACTCCTTTAAGTAACTTAGAAAGTTCTTCTGCATGCTCAACTTGGTCATTTTCACCACCGAATAAACCATATTCAAACGTTACACGTCTACCTGTTTTTTCAACATAGTAACGAACAGCGTCCATTAAATCCGGTAATTTGTATGCACGATTAATTGGCATTAATTTAGAACGTAACTCACTGTTAGGAGCATGTAATGAAATCGCGAAATTAATTTGAAGTCCTTCATCAGCAAAGTTATAGATTTTTGGAATGATTCCACTTGTTGATACTGTAATATGTCTTGCACCAATGTTAAGACCTTTATCAGAATTAACAATTCTTAAGAAATCCATTAAACCATTATAGTTATCAAATGGTTCGCCTATCCCCATAACTACGATTGAGCTAACTCTTTCTTCAACTTCATCAATAGCACGTTGTACTTCTAGTACTTGTGCAACGATTTCACCTGCTTCAAGATTTCGTTTTAAACCGCCAAGAGTCGATGCACAAAAAGTACATCCAATTCGACAACCTACTTGTGTCGTTACACATACAGAATTGCCATAATTATGTCTCATTAAAACAGTTTCAATCGAATATCCATCATGTAATTCAAATAAAAATTTCATAGTACCGTCTGAAGAGGTTTGTTTAACTAATGTTTTTAATGTCGTTATTGTAAAATTCTCTTCAAGTAACATACGTAGCTCTTTTGGAATATTTTGCATTTCTTCAAAGCTTTCAACTCGTTGAACGTATAGCCAATTATAAATTTGCTTTGCACGGAAAACCTGCTGCTTTTGCGCCTTTAACCAATCCTCTATGTCACTCACTTTTAACGAGTAAATTGAGGGTTTATGAGTTTTTTCTATTTTGACTGAATTTGTAGTATTTTCTAATTTCAACGTTACACCTTCTTCCTTAATCTTGCAATAAAAAATCCATCCGTTCCAAAATAATGTGGTAGTAGCTGTACATACCCTTTTTGGACCGATTTATTTTCATTTAATTTTTCCGGAACATGATCAATTAATGAATGATCTAATTCATAATCATGATGCTCATCTAAAAAAGCTTCGACTACATCAATATTTTCTTCATGTCCAACAGTACAAGTGCTATATACTAGAGTTCCACCTGGCTTAACTAACTTTGAAGCTTCGTCTAAAATAGACTTCTGAACTCTTTGTAAATTTGTTACATCAGTAGCATTCTTTTTTAATAAAATATCTGGTTTACGACGAATTACCCCTAAACCAGAACATGGAGCATCTACTAATACTTTATCAAATAATCTTCCTTCAAACTCTTCAGGTGCTTTTCTTGCATCTAGAGCTTTCGTTTCTATATTATCTAACCCTAAACGATTAGCTTGTTCTTTTATTAACTTTACTTTATGCTTGTGTAAATCTAATGAAGTGACTGATCCAGTACCGCCTAACAACTCAGCAATATGTGTTGATTTCCCTCCAGGTGCTGCACATGTGTCTAATATATCATTACCTTTTTCAACGCCAAGTGCTTGTGCAACTAACATCGAGCTTTCATCTTGAATTGAAAGGAAACCTTCTTTAAATGCATTCGTATGAGCAACATTTCCTTTTTGGATTTCTATTGCAAATGGAGACAGTTTTCCTTCCTTAACCTGTACCCCTTCATCTTCAAGCATTTTTAGCACTTCTTCTCTTGTTGCTTTCATTGTATTGACTCTTGCAGTTTGAAACGGTGGAATTATGTTCTCTTCACAAATTTTTCTAGTTTCTTCTTCTCCGAATTCTTTTACCCATTGTTCAATTAACCATTTTGGATGATTTGTTTCAATTGAAAGCTTTTCGATTGGGTCCTTTATTTCATCGATTGATCGTAAACCATTTCTTTGAATATTTCTTAAGACCCCATTTACTAAAGAAGCAATTCCTTTATGTCCGCGCTTTTTAGCAATATTAACAGCCTCATTTAAAACTGCGTGAGGTGGTATTCGATCTAAAAAATGCAATTGATATAATGAAAGTTTTATTAATATATAAACCCATTCTTCTAATTTCTTCTGATTTTTAATGAATGGTTCTAAATAAAAATCTAATAATTGATCTCTTTGAATCGTTCCATAGATTATTTCTGTTAATAGTCCCGAATCAGCCGAAGATAAATCATTCTTTTGAATATAGTTATTTACTAACAAATTACTATACGATTGATTTTTATAAACTGAAAGAAGAGCCTCTAAGGCAATCTCTCGTACATTTTTACCCATGTTATTCTCCTAACTTCATTCCACGTTCAATAAAAGAACCTGCACCATTAATATATTGCTTTGCTTCCATACGCTTTTTACCAGCAGGCTGTAAATCAGTAATTTTGATAGCAGTATGATTACCTGTTGCTACTAATATGCCATCGTTTAAAACATCAATTATTTCACCTGGTGTAGAATTTTGATTCGTATTTACTTTTTCACCCCACCAAACTTTTAAAACTTCTCCGTTTAATGTAGTATAAGCTACTGGCCAAGGGTGTAAACCTCTTACGTGATTATAAATCTCTTCACCAGTTTTTGACCAATTTATTTGTTCTTCCTCACGCTTAATATTTTTTGCAAAGCTAACTTTACTTTCATCTTGCTTCACAGCAGTAATTTCACCTTTTAATAATGGTGGAATTGTTTCTGAAAGTAAATTCGCACCAGCAATACTTAGTTTATCGTGAAGCGTTCCAACGTGATCTTTTTCTTCAATCGGAACAACGACTTTGGCTAACATATCACCTGCATCTAACTTTTCAACCATATACATAATTGTTACACCAGTTTCACTCTTGCCTTGAATGATCGAATAGTGAATTGGAGCCCCACCTCGTAATTCTGGTAACAATGAAGCATGTACATTTATACAACCAAATTTAGGAGCTTCAAGAATATCTGTAGGAAGAATTTGTCCAAAAGCTGCAGTTACGATTAAATCTGGCTTCAATGCCAATACTTTTTCTGTTTCTTCTGGAAGTCTAATTTTTTCAGGTTGTAAAACTGGGATATTATGTTTTAAAGCTTCTACTTTTACTGGAGGTGGAGTTAGCACTCTTTTTCGACCAACAGGGCGATCTGGCTGAGTTACTACACCTACTACATCATATCCTTCATCGATTAATCTTCTTAAAACAGGAACAGAAAAATCTGGCGTCCCCATAAAAACAATCTTTGTCATTTTTTTGCCTACCCTTCTAATTCACTTTCTTCATAGTATTTCGAGACTTTAGAAGTGAATAAAACTCCATTTAAATGATCAATTTCATGTAAAAGTGCACGAGCTAAAAATCCACGAGCTTCTATAATAAAGTATTTTCCACGTTTATTTTGTGCTTTGATTTTTGCATAGCTAGGTCTTGTTACATCACCATATAGGTTAGGGAAACTTAAACAACCTTCAACATCAGTTTGTTCGCCTTTTGTTTCCATTACGATTGGATTAATTAAATCAATTCTTCCATTCTCATCTTCAACATCAACAACAGCTACTTGTTGCAGAATTCCAACTTGTGGAGCTGCTAAACCAACACCATCTGCTGCCAGCATTGTCTCATACATATTATTTAAAAGTTTTACTAAATTTTTATCAAATGTCGTCACTTTTTCACAAGGTGTTTCAAGTACTTCATTTGGATATTCTACTATTTTTAATAAAGCCAATTTCACAACTCCTATCTTGATTGTACGTTAAATTTAATTTCTAAAAACGACCTTCTTCTTATGTTTGTCGGGGGCCGGCTCCTAGCCCCTCGAGGTGTCGGGGCTGAGCAAACGCCTTCCGCTTTTCGAATTGTCTAGTTCCGGCTCCTAGCCCCTCGAGGTGTCGGGGCTGACCAGTCGCCTCCACTTTTCGTTACATAAACATAGTAGGTTGAAAGTCGATTGTTAATTGTAGTTTGCCTTTGTCCGTTTCGTCTTGGTAGTATTGTTGGATTCGGTTTAGTACGTCATAGAGTGCAGGTTCAGATTTGTATTTTATCACACATTGATAACGAAAATGGTCTTTTATTTTTGCGATTGGTGATGCCACTGGTCCGAGTACAATTGATCCTTCTGATAAGTATTCTCTTAAATAGCCTGCAATTTGTTCACTTACTTTTACTGTTTTTATCAAATCATTATGTGCTATTGAAATTAAAACTAAATAATAAAAAGGTGGGTATCGAAATGAACGTCTTATTTTCATTTCTTCTTCATAAAACGCAACATAGTCCTGTGATTTAGCTAATTCAATACTATAATGCTCTGGTGAATATGTTTGTATAACTACTTCACCTGGTTTTTCATGACGCCCAGCTCTTCCACTTACTTGTGTCAATAAGCTAAATGTTCGCTCACTTGCTCTGAAATCAGGTAAATGAAGTGAACTATCTGCTGCTAAAACACCAACCAATGTAACATTTGGAAAATCAAGTCCTTTTGCAATCATCTGTGTACCTAGTAATATATCAGCCTCACCGTTACCAAATTGCTTAAGCATTTTTTCGTGGGCACCTTTACGACTAGTCGTATCATTATCCATTCTAATAACTCGTGCTTCTGGGTACGTTTTTGTAATAGCTTCCTCTACCTTTTGCGTCCCAGTTCCAAAAAATCGAATATGTTCACTTTGGCAAGAAGGGCATTGTTTTGGCATATAGGTTTCATATCCGCAATAATGACATTTTAGATGATGGTTATGTTTATGATAAGTTAAGGAAACCTCGCAATGGGGGCACTGAATTGTGTAACCACAATCCCTACACATTACAAAAGAAGAATAGCCTCGACGGTTTAAAAATAAGATGATTTGTTCCTTCTTCTCTAATCGATCCAATATTTTTTCATGTAAAGCTGTAGAAAACATCGTACGATTTCCGATTCTTAACTGCTCTCTCATATCGACTATTTCCACTTCAGGTAATGGGCCTTGATTAACCCTTTTAGACATTGTATTTAGTTCATAAACACCTTTACCAGCTCTAGCAAATGATTCTAAAGTAGGAGTCGCACTTCCTAAAACGATCGGACAATGATGATATTCTCCTCTCCAAATTGCAATATCTCTTGCATGATATCTTGGATGTTCATCTTGTTTATAAGTAGTCTCATGTTCTTCATCAATGATGATCATGCCAATATTTTCAAATGGTGCAAATATTGCTGAGCGGGCACCCACTACTACCTTAACTTCTTTTCTCTGAATCTTTCTCCATTCATCATATTTCTCACCAATAGATAGACCGCTATGTAGAACTGCAACATCATTTCCAAATCTACTTTTAAAACGACCTACTATCTGTGGGGTAAGTGAAATTTCTGGTACTAATACGATTGCTTCTTTCCCAACAGACAGAACCTCTTGAATGGTTTGCAAATAAACTTCTGTCTTTCCACTACCTGTTACTCCATGCAAAAGATGGATCTTATTCTTTCTTTCATGAAATGAAGAAACGATTTGCTCAAATGCAATCTGTTGTTCTTCTATTAATGGTAAAGGCTTGGAACGTTCAATTTCCTTACCTTCATAAGGATCACGATAAACTTCAACTGTATTAATTGAAATTACCTCGTTTTTCTCCAATGTCTTTATAGGTGAATCAGTGATTCCAAGACATTCTTTTAACTCCTTCACACTTGTTTTACCATTCATACGTAAGTATTCAATAATGTCTTTTTGTTGTGGAGATTTGATGATCGGTAATTCTTCGTCTAAAACCTTTAATAGAGAAACTACACGTTCTGTTTTTTTATTTGCTTTATTTTTCACTTCATATTCAATTTCAAGCAATCCTTCTTTAATTGCTCGTTGAACTAATGAAATCTTACTAACTAGACTTTCTATTTCAGTCCATTCTCTTCTTTTTACGATCGAAAATAGATTTGCTAATTCAGGAACTAATTGTTCTAAAGCTTCTTCAGATGTTACTTGAACATGTTTTTTATATACAGCTTTAATAGCAGTCGGAAGCATTGCTTGATATGCAGAAATGAAAAAACAAAGTGTTTTTTGAGATAGATATGAACCTAAAAGAAGAAGTTCTTCTGTTAACACTGGCATGACATCAAGAACTTCTTCAATTTCTTTAACCTTCTCTAAATTAGTTGTTTCTTTTATAGACAATACGAATCCTTGAACTTTCCTTGGCCCAAATGGAACAATTACTCGCATTCCAGGTTGTATTGCATCCTGCCATCTAGTTGGTACTTTATAATCAAAAGGACGGTCTGTTTGTCTGACTGATACATCAACTAAAACTGATGCGTATGTCATCTTTCTACCTCATTTAATAAGTGATGAACTTCAAGTAGTATTTCTTCTGCTACTTCTTTTTTACTCATTTTAGGAAGTGGCTTAACTTCACCATTACGCTTAAAAATGGTTACAATATTCGTATCAGATCCAAAACCAGCCCCTGCTTTTGTTACATCATTAGCAACAATCATATCCGCATTTTTCTTTAAAAGTTTACTTTTTGCATACTCATCTACTTGATCAGTTTCTGCAGCAAACCCTACTAAAATTTGATGTGTTTTATGTTGACCTAATGTTAGTAGAATATCTTTCGTACGTTTAAATGCAATTGAAAGATCACCATCAGCTTTTTTCACTTTTTGATCATAAATAATTGAAGGTGTGTAATCAGCAACAGCTGCTGTTTTTATTACAACATCCGCTTCATTATAATAAGACCAAATCGCTTCAAACATTTCCTCAGCAGACTCGGTTTGGATAAATTTACACCCTTCAGGTGGAGTTAAATTAGTTGGTCCAGAAACGAGAATTACTTCTGCTCCTAAAGAAACTGCAACTTCTGCGATACTATAACCCATCTTGCCCGTTGAATGATTTGAAACAAAGCGAACCGGATCAATTTTTTCAACTGTTGGGCCAGCAGAAATAATAATTTTTTTACCTTTTAATAAACCAACTTCTTTTTGGAAATGTTCATTCACGAATTGAACGATTTCTTCCGGCTCTGCTAATCTACCTTTTCCAACATAGCCACATGCTAAATATCCTTCATTTGGCTCAATAAATCGGTGACCAATCTCTTTCAATATGTTCATATTCTTTTGAACAATTGGATGGTTATACATATTAACATTCATAGCTGGTGCGATCCAAACTGGTTTTGTTGCAGCCAGTAATGTTGCCTGAATCATTTCATCTCCAAGACCATTTGCTAATTTTCCAATTGTATTAGCAGTTGCTGGAGCAACAATGATTAAATCAGGCCAATCACCTAAATCGATATGTGCAATTTTTGAACTATCTTTTTCATCAAAAGTATCTATATAAACATCATTTCTTGATAAAGCTTGAAACGTTAAAGGTGTCACAAATTTAGTTGCGGAAAGGCTCATCATTACTTTAACGTCATATCCTGCTTGTACTAGTTTACTTGTAAGTGCTGCTGCTTTGTAGACTGCAATTCCACCTGTAACACATAGGAGAATCTTTTTTTGTTCCACTCACCTTCACCCTTTCAAATTTTATTCTTTCTATGTAATATGTCAAAAAATAGGTCTTTTGGATGTTCTATGTCTAAGATACCACAAATATGTTAGAAATAAATGTTATAGGCTTTTCTCAAGAAAACTCGCCAATGAGCCAAATCGTCTATGTCAGAAGCCTAGTTGCACTTATCCTTTTTTTCTAAAATCAGCGCTTTTCGTCGATTAAACTTCTAGCTGCCATTTTATCACAAAAATAAGACTGCCCCCATTTCTAATCCCCACGAAACTTTTAGGAGAGGTGTTAAACACCACGTTGTCCTTTTTAGTCATATGGATAATTAGCAAATGTTTTGGGACAGCCTCATCACACAGTTAAATATTAATCTTCTTTAACTTCTTCAAGTTTTCTATAAGATAATAAGCCAGCATTAATTTCTTCTAATGCTTTTCCGACAAATTTATCAGACACTGGTTTTTCAACACGAGTATCTTTACTTACTTGCATTTCGCGAGCACGCTTTGAAGCAACTGTTACTAGCGTATATTTTGAATCTAATTTTGTTAATAAACGGTCAATCGAAGGATATAACATAGTTTATTCGGCCTCCATCATTCTTTTATAATAATTTGCAACTCGTTCACGTTTTAAATGTTCACTTAAAATAATTGCTTTAATACGGTCACAAGCTAATTCAACTTGATCATTTTCAACGACATAATCGTATGCATCCATCATTTCAATCTCTTCTTTTGCTGCATTCATACGATTCATAATCACATCTTCAGTTTCTGTACCTCTTGTTACGATTCTATTTTGTAATTCTCTCATACTTGGAGGGGCTAAGAAAATAAAAATTCCTTCAGGAAAAGCTTTTTTTACTTGTAAGGCACCTTGAACTTCAATTTCTAGGAAAATGTCTTTTCCTTCGCTTAATGTTTTTTCAACATAATCAATTGGCGTTCCATAGTAATTACCTACAAACTCTGCCCACTCAAGAAACTTATCTTCATTTATTTTCTGTTTGAAATCTTCTTTTGATGTAAAGAAATAATCTACTCCATGCACTTCACCTTCACGAGGATTTCTTGTCGTCATCGAAATACTATATTGCAGATCTAAATCCTTATTATCAAAAATAGCTTTACGCACCGTACCCTTACCTACTCCTGATGGACCAGAAAGTACGATTAATAAGCCTCTTTCATGCCTCATTTATGACCCTACCCTTCTAATTCTAGACAGTTTAATTTATTAAAGGTCAATCTATTGTTACTTCTTGTGCGTCAGAGTCAATTAATAAAAAATTAATTAGTCTTCTACTTCACATTGTTACCGGACCTTTGCAACTATAAACAAATCTTTTACATTATTCAATATTTTGAACTTGCTCTCTAATTTTTTCAAGATTATTTTTAATTTCAACAACTTGTTTAGAAATATCTAATGAGTTTGCTTTAGAACCAATCGTATTCACTTCTCGATTCATTTCTTGTACGATGAAATCTAGTTTTCGCCCAATTGATTCCTTTATTTGTAAAGTTTCATTAAACAATTCTAAATGACTAGTTAGTCGAACTAATTCTTCAGATATGTCACATCGATCTGCAAAGAGCATAATTTCTGTTAATAATCTTTGCTCATCAACCGCTGTTAATTCAACTTCAGCTAATTTAGATTGAAGCTTTTCACGATATGATTTCAAAACAAGAGGAGAATGCTCTGTAATCTGTTTTTTACATTCTTCAATTGCTGTTAATCTTTCTATTAAATCTTTTTTAAGTTGTCCACCTTCTTTGCACTTAACATCAAAAAATTGCTGACATGCATTTTCAGTAGTCGTTAATAATAATTCATCAAAATTATCATTGATTTGTTCTACTTCACTTACTGTAGTAACTTCAGGTAGCTTTAATAAATCGATTGGATTATAAGAAGATTTATTTTGCTCTTCACCTGATAGATTTTCAATCGCTTTTTTATATTGTTGAATTAAGCCTTCATCTATTTGTAATGTACGTTGTAATAAGCCCTCAATTGTAACAAAAACCTCAACTCGACCTCGACTAGTATACTCAGCTACAATTTTCTTAATTGCATCTTCATATGCTAATAATTGCCTCGGCATTCGAACGATTGTCTCTAAGTATCGATGATTCACTGCTTTCATTTCAATATGTATTTTGTACTGTTCATTTGACAAAATGGCTTTACCATACCCTGTCATACTTACGACCATTGTTCCACTTCCAATACACTAATTTTCTCTCTAATTTATTTCCCAAATTTCATTCAATATGTAAAAGAGAAAAGGTAATAGAGCATACCTCTACTACCTTAAGGAATTATAACATATTTTAAATTCGTTATCCATTTTGTTCGCAAATTATTTTTTCTTTGTAAATAATGCTCCTGCAAGCATAAATGTTGGAATTGATGAAAGACCTCCAATTAAGAACCAATCTCTAGGTACGATCGGAATCGTTTTGAAAATAGGTTGTAATGGTGGGTAGTAAATAACAACTAGCATTAATAACATTGAAACGATAACAGCACCAATTAAATATAAATTTCCAAATACATTTCGATGGAAAATGGATCGTTCACTTCTACAATCAAATACATGAATTAATTGAGCTAAAACTAATGTGGAGAATGCTACCGTTTGTGCGTATTCAAGTTGATTCGGATGTTGATTATAGGAAATAATGAATGCTAATAGTGTGACAAATCCAATTAAAAATCCTCTTGAAATAATTTTCCATCCTAAACCTCTTGCAAAAATCCCTTCTGATAATGAACGAGGACTTCTTTTCATTACATCATCTTCAGCTGAATCAACACCTAATGCCATTGCAGGTAAGCCATCAGTCACTAGATTTACCCATAGAATTTGTACTGGAACAAGTGGTAAAGGTAGAGCTAATAACATCGCAAACAACATAACTAAAATTTCACCTACATTTGAAGCTAATAAATAACGGATAAATTTACGAATATTACTATAAATATTGCGTCCTTCTTTAATTGCTGATTTGATCGTAGCAAAATTATCATCCAGTAAAACTAATGATGAAGCTTCCTTTGCTACATCTGTACCCGTAATCCCCATTGAAATTCCAATATCCGATGCTTTAATTGCTGGTGCATCATTTACGCCATCACCAGTCATTGCTACAATATGTCCATTCGCTTGAAGTGCTTTAACAATTTTTAATTTATGTTCAGGTGAAACTCGGGCAAATACAGCAGCATCTTCAACAAATTCCTGAATCTGCTCTACAGAAAGTGCATCTAATTCTTTTCCTTCTACTACTCTACCGTTATCTCTTAAGATTCCTAGTTTTCTAGCAATACTAGAAGCAGTTAACTTATGATCCCCAGTAATCATAATCGTCCTAATACCAGCTTCTTTACATTCTTGAACAGCTTGTGCAACTTCTGCTCTTGGTGGGTCAATCATCCCTTGTAAACCAATAAAAGTTAAATTGCTTTCGAGATCCCTTTCATCTAAGAAAGAATTTGGATTTAATGGTTTAAAAGCAATCGCAATTGTACGAAGTGCATTATTTGCATAAGTTTCGATTGTACTTTCTACTGCATTTTGTCTAAACGTGTTTAATTGTTCTTCTCTTTCATGCCATAAAATTGAATTACATTTTGAAAGTAATACGTCTGGTGCACCCTTTGTAATCACAAATTGTTCACCTGAACGATTTTTTACTACAACCGACATCATTTTCCGTGTACTATCAAAAGGAAGCTCATGAATTCTAGTAAAATTCGAATTTACGTATTCTCGGTTGATCCCAGCTTTATAACCTGCAACAACAATCGCACCTTCAGTAGGGTCACCATCTAGTACGATTTCTTTTTTCTTTTGAATTAATTGTGCATCACTACATATAGATCCGAATACAAGCGTTTGAAATAATTGTTTATTTAATGTTGGATTAATCGTTCTCTCTTTATTCGTAAATTCTCCATCGACTGCATATCCATTTCCAGATACTTCAAAACTAGACCCGCCCGACCAGATATTTGTAACAGTCATTTTATTTTCTGTCATAGTCCCAGTTTTATCTGAACAAATGACTGAAGCACAACCTAATGTTTCAACCGCTTGGAGCTTTCGAACGATTGCTTTCTTTTTAATCATACGTTGTACACCAAGTGATAAAGCAACCGTTACAATTGCTGGCAAGCCTTCAGGAATCGCAGCAACTGCAAGTGACACACCCGCTAAAAACATATGATATAATTCATTTCCTTGATAAACACCGATAAATACAACTAAAGCTGTTAAAAATAATGCGAGAACTATTAATATTTTACCTAATTGTTCTAATCGTCTTTGTAAAGGTGTAACAATGGTTTCTGTATTTTGAAGTAAATTCGCAATTTGCCCCATTGCTGTTTTCATTCCTGTGGAAACAACAACACCTTTACCATTTCCACGCGTAACGAGTGTTCCCATAAAGCCCATATTATCTTGATCACCAATACCAATATCATCGGCCTGAATTGATTCAAATCTTTTTTGAACTGGAAGAGATTCACCTGTTAGCGCTGATTCTTCTATGTATAAACTTGATGCTTCGATTATGCGAATATCAGCACCAATCCGATCGCCACTTGAAAACTTAATAATATCCCCAACAACTAAATCTCTTGAAGGGAGCTTAACAAACTGCCCATCACGCAAAACATTTACTTGTGGAGCAGCCAATTCTTTCAAAGCTTCTAATGATTTCTCTGCCTTAGCTTCTTGAAAATATCCTAAAATCCCGTTAATTAATACAATTGCCATAATCGCAACTGCATCTACTACTTCCTTTAAAAAGATTGATATAATCGTTGCGCCTAATAGAACAAATACCATAAAATCATTAAACTGATTTAAAAATAAAACGAGTTTGGAAGTTTTCTCTGATTCCTTTAATTCATTTGCCCCAAAAGTTGCTCGCCTTTGCTTTACCTCCTCATCAGTTAAACCGGAGGAAACATTTGTATTCGTTACTTGCACGACTTCTTCCGCTCTCATCCGATAAAAATTCATACCCGCGTTCACCCCTAATTAAACATTAGGTAAGTTGTCCCCCTTACCTCTCATAAAAGCATATTCAGACTCGTCCAAATAAATGATATAATGATGAAAATAAATCTAGCTTTTACTAACTAGAACTGTGACAAGACCAATCAAGATATTGTATGATTGAATTCCATGAGAAATTTCTTGATTGTTTATTTAATGGATATGAGCCAGTTTTAGAATTATGTTGATTTGAGAAATATATTGAATGTTATTAGAAGTTAATTGGAACTTTAGAATAGAAATTAGAGGGAAAACATACATAAACTAATTTACAATTTTAAATAGTAATTAGAGAAGTTGATTGGAACGAAAGGTGCTCGACTCCTATAGGAAATGCGGGAAAGCTAAGACCCCACATGAGCGTACGCGACGAGAAGGCTTAAGACTTCCACCCCATGGAAAGCGAGCACCTGTAGTGGAAATCAACGTTCTTCTTTAATAGATATTAAGTCATAATTTAATATAAATTTTAAAAATAAAATAGTGTTTTAAAGAGTAGGACGTGATACATATGTCTTTTGACGGACTTTTTACAGGAGCAATGACAAACGAAGTAGCTTCTAAACTAACAACTGGAAGAATATCAAAAATTGTACAACCAAGTAACTACGAAGTACTACTTACAGTGAGAGCAAATGGTGCCAATTACAAACTATTATTAAGTGCTCACCCTAGTTACGCAAGATTCCATTTTACAAATCAAAACTACGATACCCCATCAGAACCATCAATGTTTACAATGCTTTTAAGAAAACATTTAAATGGTGGGTTCATTGAAAGCATTACACAATTAGAACACGAGCGAATCGTTAACATTAAAGTTCGTAGTAGAAATGAAATTGGTGATGAACAATACCGAACATTGATTATTGAACTAATGGGTAGACATAGTAATATCCTTTTAATTGATGAAGAAAGACAAGTAATAATAGATAGTATAAAGCATGTACCGATGGCTGTTAATCGTCATCGAATAGTACAACCCGGTGCTACTTACATTTCTCCTCCTAATCAAGAAAAACTTGATCCATTTCAAGTCATTTCCGAAGAGGAGTTTAATCAATTTATTACTCAAAGTGATCAATCACCATCCGAAGCAATTGTTCAACATTTCTCCGGAATCTCTCCATTACTCGCAAATGAAATTGTCTTTAATGGAAAAGAAGATGTGTATAGTTCATTTAAAACAATCATGAACGAAATACAATTAAAAAAGTATACTCCTTCACTTTTTCGCTTAGAATCGAGAGAAATGTTTTATTTCATAAATTTATCTCACTTACAAGCCCAACAAACTGTTTTCGACAGCTTAAGTGAGCTGTTAGATGTTTTTTACTTTGGTAAAGCTGAACGTGACCGTGTAAAACAACAAAGCGGAGATTTAGAAAAACTGTTACAAAATGAACTGACAAAAAATAAGAAAAAAATTAAAAAGTTACACAAAAGTCTTGAAGATACTGATAAAGCAGATAAAATTCAGTTACAAGGCGAATTGCTTACAGCAAATATGTTTGCACTACAAAAAGGTATGAAAGAAATTGAAGTAATTAATTACTATGACGAAAATGGTGCCACAGTGGTCATTCCTTTATCGCCATTAAAAACACCTTCTGAAAATGCACAAGCTTATTTCACCAAATATACTAAGCTTAAAAATTCAGTCGCACATATTGAAGAACAAATTAAATTAACGAAAGAAGAAAATGATTATTTAGAGACAGTCATTCAACAAATCGAGTCTGCTTCACCACGTGATTTAGAAGAAATTAGAGAAGAGCTTGTGGAGACGGGTTATATAAGAAAGAAAAAATCGAAAAAAGCTCAAAAGTCTAACAAACAAAAAGTTACATTAGATGAATATATCTCTACTACTGGTGAACTATTATTAGTCGGTAAAAATAATAAACAAAATGATTATTTAACAAATAAACTTGCGAGTAGAGACGAGCTTTGGTTTCATACAAAAGATATCCCTGGCTCCCATGTTGTCATTCGTGCTAAGGACCCTAGTGAAACAGCAATAAAAGAAGCAGCTATTATCGCTGCATATTTTAGTAAAGCACGTCAATCAAGCTCGGTCCCTGTTGATTACACGGAAATTCGCCATGTTAAAAAACCAAATGGTTCCAAACCAGGTTTTGTTATATACGAACAAAACAATACAGTTTATGTAACGCCTGATGAAGAACTTGTTTTAAAATTGAAGAAATAAAAAAATGGTGCCTATAAAGGGCACCATTTTTTCACGTTGTTGAAAAACTACCTTGTCAATTAAATTACCAAATTTTCGTAAGAGGAGTAGAGTGACGTTGATTTCCACTACAGGANNCGAGATTCTTTAGCCTCCTCGTCACGTTTGTGTTCTATTAAGCTTTTAATATAGTTCTTTTACTCTACTTTTTTTCTCAACCTAATGAGATAAACTATTTTACTTTTTCATTTTTACTACTTAGTAATGATCCTAAAAATAATACAAGTCCTATGCAAAAACCAAAAATTAAATTCGTGAAAATCTCATCTTCTCTTATATATTTAATGATTAAATAAGCTGCAAAAAATAGCATCGTTATGACGCCGAAATACTTTAGTACATCTCTTATTTTTACCAATTAAACACAACCTCCCCTATTAATTGAAAAAGTTTTCAAAAAGATTGCCTTTAACAACTATTCGAGAATAAACAATATTAGTCCTATATTAAACATAATAAAAAAGATAAGCTTAAATCTAGCTTATCTCTTATCTTTTATTTTGTAAGTAGTTTAATGCCTGCTTTGTCTTTTCAATATATTCTATGTCATTATTCGAACACATAAATTTGACATTTGTTTGACCAGTTTCATTTAATTGGCCATTTTCTCCAAGAAGCTGGATTAATCTTTTTACAGTACCATTACTTCCATCAACAATTTGAACATCTTCAGGTAAAATCTTTTGTAAGATGTTTTTATAAAATGGATAATGAGTACAACCTAAAACAATTGTTCCATATTGTTCAATATTAAATAATGAAAGTTTACTTTTAAAATAATCAATCATAAAATTTTCATCAAAATTTAATTCCTCACAATAATGTACAAGCTCTGGTAAAGGCAATGAATCGACAATACTTAGATCGTCCACTCTAGAAATAAGCTCATTATACTTTGTTTGCTTTAACGTAAGTGGAGTCGCAAAAACTAATACTCTCTTACCAGTTGTTCTGTTCATTTCAACAGCTGGTTTTACAGCCGGTTCCATACCGATAATCGGAAAATCATACATTTCTCTCAATTCATTTACTGCAATACTAGTCGCCGTATTACATGCAATTACAAGTGCTTTTACATCTTCTTTAATAATCATTTCAACAGACTTTTTTACAAATGCACTTACTTCTTCCTTCGACTTTGTACCATAAGGAACGTGAAGAGTATCAGCAAAATATAAAAAATCTTCATTTGGTAATTTTTTCAGTGCCTCATTTAAGACAGTTAACCCACCAATTCCTGAGTCAAAAAAAGCTATTCTCATTTCAATTCACCTAATAATTTTAATTTAATGAAGTCATTTGTGAAAGTGTCTACAAATTATAACATTACTCAACAGAGACAAACTTTTACAAATATATAATACTAAATTAACCTAATTATGGATGAATGTAAACTTTTCAGAAAATAGTTAACTCTGCGGTCGATTATTTATAATAATGAAAAGCTTCTCATTTCATAATTCCTACTTATAGAACAATTTAATTCACTTTGTGGCCTGTAGTCCTCACCTATTCCTAAAAAATGATTTTAATATTGTTGAATTAGAAACAATATTTTATATAATATTGTTAATGAACCAACGGGTGGGAGGATTGACCATGAACAAAGAAGAACAGCTTATAATGGGCTTCAGGGACGTATTTAACAAATTGGTTTGGCTTAATAAGTTTAAGATGGAAAAGGCTCTTAAAGGATATCAATCTTCTGAAGTACATTGTATCGAGTACATTGGAAAAAATGCAGATTCCAACGTGACCAAACTCGCTGATTCTTTATATATGACAAGAGGTGCCATTACTAAAATAACGAAGAAGCTTATAAATAAAGGACTAATTGAAAGCTATCAGAAACCAGATAATAAGAAAGAAGTTTATTTTAGGCTTACTGAGCAAGGAAAAGTAGTAGATAATATCCATGAAGAACTACATAAAAAGTTCCGAGAACGAGATCAAGCAGTATTTGATCAAATAACCGAAGAACAATTCGACAATATGCTTAACTTCGTGAACAATTATTGTAATCATTTAGATGCAGAAATAAAGAAACAAGGTGTCGATATAGATAGTAAACCTGAATAAATTTGAATAGTAAGATTCACTTGCAGCCCAACTCTATTAAAGGAGCGGCTGCTTTTTTATTTCGATATTATTGTTGACAAGGAAACAAAACCCTCGTACGATAAATATGTTTCCAAGGAAACAAAATCATCGTTTTAGAGAGGAGAATTTTATTGTTCAAATTTAGAGCACAAAAAGAACAGAAACTGGAACAAACCATAGATAAAAAGGCATTACTCTTCGGTCTTATGGCTGTCTTTCTTTGCGGAATAGGCTTTAGTATCATCACACCGGTCGTACCATACTTAGTACAGCCTTATATAAGCAATCCCAAAGATCAAGCCATAGTTGTTACGTTGTTGACTTCTGTTTATGCAATATGCGTGTTTATTGCAGCTCCCGGACTTGGAGCATTAAGCGACAGATATGGCCGCCGTCCAATACTTTTAGTATCCCTTTTAGGTTCGGCTATCGGCTACTTAGTTTTTGGCATAGGAGGAGCTCTATGGTTCCTTTTTGCTGGACGTATAATAGAAGGGATAACTGGTGGGAGCATAAGCACAATCTTCGCATATTTTGCAGACATCACTCCTATTGACCAACGAACCAAATACTTCGGATGGGTAAGTGCCGCTGCAGGTGTAGGCGCCGCCATTGGACCTACTCTAGGTGGTTTACTTGCCAAGTTTGGATATTCAGTACCCATGTATTTTGGAGCAATCATAACTTTACTAAATTTTGTATTTGGAATCTTATATATGCCAGAGAGCCTTGATATGAATACCAGACTGAAAAAGATTACCTTTGTAAGACTGAATCCATTCACCCAGCTAGTAAACATACTTTCCATAAAAAACTTAAAATGGCTACTCATCTCAGCGTTCCTACTTTGGATACCAAATGGATCATTACAGGCAGTTTTTTCACAATTTACAATCGATACGTTCAAATGGGAGCCTGCACTTATTGGGCTAATGTTCTCAATTATGGGCGTCCAGGACATCATTTCACAAGGTTTCATCATGCCAAAGCTGTTAAGTAAATTTAGTGATTCACAAATAGCAACTCTTGGTATGGTTTCAGAAATTATAGGCTACAGTCTTATTGCTTTATCGGCTTTGTTCTCATATTATCCTCTACTTATTATTGGCATGTTTATATTTGGATTTGGCGATTCAATCTTCGGGCCTTCATTTAATGGAATGGTTTCCAAGACTGTTGACCCTAGTGAACAAGGCAGAATTCAAGGAGGTAGCCAATCTATTCAGGCTTTAGCAAGAATAATTGGGCCGATTATAGGAGGTCAAATCTATGTATCACTTGGTCATGCCACACCCGCTTTTATGGGTATAATCCTTATATCAGTAGCAGCAACAGTATTGAATAAGGGTAGACTTATAAATAGATAAAGAGTGTACTTTTTAGAATACGGCGGTCTTAGGGGTACCGCCTTTTTACTATTTCTAATGATGTGGAATTGTAAAAATATCTTGACCAATCAAAAATATACTTCAATCCGACAAAATTTATTTTATAATGAAGTACATGGTTCATAGCTCAAAAACAAGGTGGTTAGTTAAATGAAAGAAGAATTACTTAAAATTTTTGATGAATCTGGTAATCATATAGGAGAAGCCTCCCGAAGTGAAGTACATAATAAGGGATTATGGCACGAAACATTTCATTGCTGGTTACTCAGTATAGAAGAAGAAAAAGCTTCAATCTATTTTCAAATCCGTAGTCATCTAAAAAAAGATTATCCGAATTTATTTGATATTACTGCTGCTGGTCATTTACTATCTACTGAAACAGTTCAAGATGGATTAAGAGAAGTAAAAGAAGAACTTGGAATAGAAGTAAAAATGAAAGATGTCATCCCTCTAGGCATCATTAAAAATTCGATTATTTTAGAAACGATTAATGATCATGAATTGAGTCATGTTTTTCTACTTAAAAGCAATAAACCTTTTACTGATTTCAACTTACAAAAAGAAGAAGTTTCAGGAATAGTGAAAGCTGATTTTAATCAATTTTATCAATTCGCATATGGATTAAGAGATACAGTAGAAGTTGATGGTTTTCAAATTACTGAAACAGATGAAAAAATTCCAATTCAAAAATCAGTAGATAAAAATCAGTTTGTATCCCACGAAAGTAATTATCTTTTAGATGTTGTTGAATTAATAAAGAATCACATACATAATGAACTTTAATTTTAAGAGCCCTTAATTTGGTCTTATCCCTGTCAAGTA